>NZ_WNKU01000001.1 GCF_009720735.1 Heliobacterium mobile | reverse complement strand
CTTCTTCCCCGAAGACAAGGGTTTACAATCCGAAGACCTTCATCCCCCACGCGGCATTGCTCCGTCAGGCTTTCGCCCATTGCGGAAGATTCCCCACTGCTGCCTCCCGTAGGAGTCTGGGCCGTGTCTCAGTCCCAGTGTGGCCGTTCACCCTCTCAGGCCGGCTACCGATCGTCGCCTTGGTGAGCTGTTACCTCACCAACGAGCTAATCGGACGCGGACCCATCCAAGAGCGGATTGCTCCTTTGGTTCCCAGAGGATGTCCTCCAGGAACGTTATGCGGTATTAGCAGCCCTTTCGGGCTGTTATCCCCCACGCTCAGGCAGGTTATCCACGCGTTACTCACCCGTCCGCCACTAAGAGCCTCCATCGAAACTTTAGCTCTCCGTTCGACTTGCATGTGTTAGGCATGCCGCCAGCGTTCGTCCTGAGCCAGGATCAAACTCTCCACATAAAATGTAGATAAGCTTGAGTCAAGCTCTGATTGATAAAGTTTCTTATCGAGGTAAGGCTTCTTGTAACAGAAGTCATCCACTCGTAAGAAGTTGTCCGTCCCGCTTGCGCGGGCCGAATAGACTTTGGTTTCGCACGCTTTACTTACAACTGTTTGATTTTCAAGGACCAGTGTCTCCGCTCTCGGTTATTTCCCCATCGCAGCGGCGACGTTGACTATTATTACACAACAACAGCCTCTTGGCAACTATTATTTTCTTCCATTTTACCTTTGATAAAAGGACTGTTGCTATCGATTTGTAGTATCGAACCGTATGGTTGCGGTGCTACCTCATCACGACTAGTTGCGGGTAATCATCCTCTCTATGAATAAGTGGAACAGCAAATTGCCGCCCTCAAATGTAGAGAAAAAGCACTTATCTTTGGCAGCGTTTTTTTGGCCAACTTAGGCATTATTACCGCACTGTTCGGAAAAGAGGATCGAATCATCAGCGATAAATTGTGTCTAAATTTATTTCCGGCGATGAATACTGCGGTATGCCCCCTTCCCTTTTACGAAAAATGCTACGGGATCTTTCCCGTAATCCCGCTAAAACAATTAAGGGCTTTTACAGGGAAATGTTTTCTTCAACGGAACTAAGCCAAGGTTATCATGCTGAGTTTGAAGAACAAGCCCAACGGGAGTTTGCCGGCCTTCCACTTTCTTCACTGATTGCTGGTCTCAAATACTTGGAACAATTCGATGTTCGACACAAACTGTCTGAAGTCAGTGCGAAGATATGCATCATTAACGGGTTAGAAGATACTATTTGTCCTCCCGAAGGAATTCAGTTGATGAAAAAAAGCCTACCCACACTGAACGACGATGACATTCATTTAATACCCGGTTGCGGTCATCACCCACTTTTAACGAAAAAGGAGGCTTGTCTAAAGTGGGCCAACAGTTTTCTCTCCCGGTAACTTCACCACTCCAACTTGAAAACAACAAACAATTGATTCAGCGAAACTTCGGAAGACATGCACGACACTACGATTATTACGCCGAAGTACAAAATTGGATGGCGCAGCAGTTGCTGCAACGAATACAAAACCTGCCCGTTCAGACTACAGAGATATCATCAATCCTGGAAATCGGATGTGGCACCGGTCTTCTGACGGAAAAACTCCATCGCCTTTATCCCCAAAGCCGTATATTGGCATTCGATTTAACCGAAAAAATGATAACCATAGCCCGTAAAAAGGTCCCCCAAAACAAATGGTTCATTTTATCGTCGCCGATGCCGAAGATAGTGATTTGGCTCACCGTATTATTGAATCTCCTTTTTCACAACCTTCTGAGAATCCATCATTCCCTCCTCTCTTCGACCTCGTTGTCTCTAACGCCACTTTTCAATGGTTTAACGAACCAGCGAAAACCTTACAGAATCTATCGGGTTTAATTAAACCCAATCGATGGATGCTATTTTCTACATTCGGTGTCCAAACGCTTACGGAATTACACCAGTCGATGATAATGGCTTCTAGTAAAAATAGAATCCCCTATCGGCGAAAAGGACTTACTTACGCCGACGGGGATTTATGGGTTAACTGGTGCAAAAAAGCGGGATTTGATGAGATCACACTGGAAGAATCAATGCTTAGACAACACTTCGCAGGAGTAAAAGATTTTCAATATTCGATTCGTAGAACTGGTACAAGCGACGCTAGTACCGGTCCTTTACAATACCAACGTCGAACACTGCTAGATATGCAGTTCATCTACGAAAAACACTTTCGAGATGAACAGGGAGTTTATTGCACATATCACCCGATGTTCGTCTCCGGCCGTAAAAAGTTCAAATCATTCAACTGACGAACAAATCTGCTATTTATCCCCTTCCTCAGGAACAATACAGATAAAGGCAAACTCCTCATCCCCAACGTTACGAAACTGATGCTCTTCACCACCGGGTATGTATGCTACCGAACCCGATTCAACAGATTGCTCTTTGCCGTCTAAAAAAAGGGTTCCTTTCCCGCTGATAATATAGTTGATGTGTGGCCATGGATGGCTATGCTTAGGTGTTTGTCCGTCCTTACCAAGGGTAAATTGGCGCATGACCCAGCCGTCCCAGCCTTGCTCGGGGCCCACTAAAGATTGTTTTCTGGCATTCAAGATTCCAGGTCCGTTTAGCACAATGGACTGGGCCTCTTTAATATTGGACAAATACATTTTTTCGCTCCTTTTCTTGGTTCAAAATTTCTGGTCTAACCACAATTTTACTACGAACAAGGCTATTAGTAACCATTTTCACACATCAACTATACACGATTTTGGTAGAGTTGTGTATCATTATCATTCATCGAGTTTTTACGTCTGTTTTTACTGAACAAGATGCTTTAATAAGTTCTTGTTTTAATTACCTTATTTCTACAAAAGCACACTAAGTTGTTGTAGATTCCAAAGGTAGATGTTTGATAAATCGACAGGCCTTTTTAAAATAGGCTATAAACCATGTGCGGGGATCATCTCCTCAGTATTGTCGAGATGTCTGCTATGGCTAAAAAAAATATTTACATCCATTTTAGAGTTGTATTTTTTAACCGATGACAGGCACAGATACCAAAACCGTAACTGCCGCCCCAAAAATAGAACTCACGAAGTTAACCATATCATTATCCATAAAAGGAAGCCCTCGACTAAAGCGGTTTCTCACCCCGTTACGGGCCACCTTCTTTTCTGTCTCTTTCCCTGTTTCCGGATTGATGTACATGGCCTGCACAGTGGCACCTAAGAGGCTGTCAAAAAGCGAGCCCGCCAAACCACCAGCCGCGCCAGCGGGGAGCATCCACAGTTGGGATAGGAGATCAACGTAACCGGCGCTAATCAAGGAAAATAGGCTCTGCAGAACACAGACCGTGACTCCGATCACCAACCCGCCCAAGATCGTAGCCATGGTCCCTATTGGAGTAATCCCTCCGCTGGTTCCAGGGGGTACCGGTTTACCATTAAGGATGAATCGCGGGGGATGTTTGCTGAGCACGCCTATCTCTGTCGCCCATGTGTCAGCGTTTACGGTAGCCATTGTTCCGATAAAAGCTGCGAAAAGCCATTCTTGTGACGGGTACAAGAAGAAGAGAACAGCCAAAACGGCACCGAAGCCCCCGTTGGCGAGGGCCTGGCCAAAATCTCGGCGGCTTCCTTTATCGAATTTCTCGGCAGCGACTAGGTTTTTCTCAGCTTCTTTATACTTAGACAGGAGAGAACCATAGACAAAAAAGGCAATCAGGGTTAGTCCCCAGACCCATCCGCCAAAACCGAAGATAAGAGTCCCTACCAACATCGCTCCGGCGACACCGCTCTCAGAGAGAGACTTTTTCCGATAGGCAACTGCGCCAATAAGAGCACTCATGATCAGTCCAAAAAAGATCATCGAAAAGTTCACATCCCAGCTTATGATTGCCCAAAGAGAAAAACTAGTTCCAAAGGGAACGGTCAAGTTGTCCGTCCCTTTCAGCGAAAACGCTTCCAGTACAACCGCTATGATAGCGAGCAGAACACTGGATAGGATGATTTTTCCCAGACCTAATTCGGACTTCATCAGTACGAGAGTTAAGGCAATCGATAGAAAACTAAAGCTAAACATAGCGGTGCTGCCCTCAAAAGTACGGTGATGCCCTCGGACAGTGTAGCTTTTTTTGCCATAGGTCTTCCCGATGATCGCTGCGAAAGCATCGCCCCAGGTCATGGCCATCGTCCCTGCTACTGCGATGTAGACCTGATCATGAGGCCAGAAAATCAGCAACAGCACGGAAACAGCAAGCGGGAAATATACCGTTCCCGCTGTATCTCCGGCTAAATCCATCGCGTTGATGATCCGCTTTCGGTTGCTAATATAATTCATCACGATGAATGTCGAGATGGGTATGATTCCGATATACCAATGGTCAAAAAACGCTACCGCCCCGACGATCCACATGCCTGCACCAATATGGATGATTTTGCGAGTAAACTCTGTCTGATAACCCCGCCACTTTTGAATCAAAGTGGCGATGATGATCAACGACGCCACGTAAGCATAGGAAAGAATTAACCCAGCGATATCGTTTTGAGTCATTGCTAAACTCCATTCATCAATAAATTTTATCATCCACCCGTCTCTAATAGAGGAAAATTTTTCTACACAATGGTATCACAGTGCACTTTCCATGTAAATTACGACGATAATGCGTTATTAAAAATGCGATAAGCCCTTGGTCAACGTATATATCTAGTCCATTGACCAAGGGCTTTTCCTGTTTGTATGAATTATTTCCGATTACCAACCAGATCACTTATCGTAGAATGGCTCATCATTTCCTGGGGCACCGGTGAGGGTGTGCCCAAAAAATACCCCTGTCCGTATTCAACACCCATTTCTCGGATCAAGTTCCAGATCTGCTCGTTTTCTACGTACTCGCTGATCGTAACTTTGCCGAGGGAGTGAACAAGCTCATTTATACCTTTCACCAAGGCACAGCGCGTTGGATCCTGATCGATAGCCCGAATAAAGGAACCGTCAATTTTTATGTAATCCACCTGCAGTTTGCCCAAGTAGGCAAAGGAAGAATAGCCGCTCCCAAAGTCATCAAGGGCAAAACGACAACCTTTATTGCGCAGTTTTTGGATCCATTGCTCTGCTGACAAAAGGTCATTGACGGCTGCCGTTTCTGTGATTTCAAAGCCCAACCGGCCGTGAACAACTGGATTGTTCTCCACCGACTCCTCAATAAATGTCAGGAGATCACGATCGCCTAAGCTTTCACCGGACAAGTTTACAAAAATACTCAACAGTGGATTCTTTTCTAAAAAACGTACCGCTTCCGAAACTACCCACCGTTCAATATCCCCCATGAGTCCAAAGCTTTCCGCTACCGGTATGAAGGTAGCTGGTGAGATAATTTTGCCATCTCCGTCTTGAAGACGAAGCAGTGCTTCATAGTGAGCGATCTCCCCGTCACTGCTGCGGACAACGGGCATGAAGAAAAGTTGGAACCGCCCTTCCCGATCGGCTCCCTTGATCAGTTTAATGAGACGGCTCGTTTCCTCCAGGCGAGAAAACAATCGCTCGTTCGCGTAGGCCACAATTACTTGGCTCCGTCCCGCCGACTTAGCCATATACAAAGCCGCTCCAGCACGGCTTAAGATTTGACGGACATCATGATAGCCGTCAATTTCGACGACACCTATGCTGATGGTAAACCGTAGATCGCAAGCTTCTAATACAGGGCATAAGTCTTTTTGTTTGACCTTGTTGCACAGTTCAATGGCCAGATGTTCTGCCTCTTGCTCCCGTACTCCTTTTAAGAGGATCGCAAACTCATCCCCACTGAGCCGAGCTACCACATCATTTGTGCTAACATTGCCTTTTAGGAGACGTGCTAAGTTCACGAGCAGTTTATCCCCGATGTCATGATCAAGCAGATCATTTACCAGGTTGAACTTGTCCACGTCAACGAGCAACAGAGAATAGTACTCGCTGCCCTCTTTTACTTTCTCCCGGGCACGGGAAAGGGCCCCTTCAAAGAAGTATCGATTCGGGACGCCTGTCAGATAATCATGCGTCGCCAGATGCTTTAGATGAAATTCCGTTTCTTTTAACTCACTAATGTCTTTTGTAACACCCAGGAAGATGGAAGGGCCTTCTTCTCTTTCAACCAGAGCTAATTTAGTGGAGTACCACTTCGTACGGCCGTCTTTTAGAGACATCCGGTGGTCCAAGCCTTGTGTAAAGGAGCCGACTTCTTGCACCTTTTCCATAAACGATCGGAAAATCGGTCGGTCCAAAGGATGAAGCAATCGTTCTACAGGTTGATGCAGCAATTCAGAAGAACGATAGCCTGTATGTTCAAATAGGTTTGGCGATACTTCAATAATGACTCCTTCAGGGGATAAGGTATAGACTAGATCATGGGAATTTTCTAAGAGGGACTTATACTTTCGTTCAATTTCTGACAGGGCCCTCTCCTCCTTTTGTCCGACGCCTACGCTCAAATGGCCCACAACTCTAGCAGAAAAACCGGTTTTATGGCTATGTAAGTATGATCCAGCAATGTATATGTTATTAAGTGCAGTCAATTACCTACCATAAACCCAATTTGTTAATGTATATTTCCACTAAGCCTAAAATTAAAAATCCCTATTCCGATCATCTTATATATTATTAAAATAATTATAACACAATGGGAATTTTTTAACTATACACAATCACTATACTTCCCTTGTATTTTAGCTAAACAAAAAGCAAGGCCCTGTTACTCAGCCTTGCTTTCTTCACGTTCCATCGTCTATGCCCCTGTTTGAAGGTATATCTTTTTGATCATACCATAATTCAGCACAAATGAAAGTTGTACACCATCCTGGGAATAATAACTCCACCAGGTCCCATCGGAGTTGGTTTGTTTTGCGGCCGGTTCACCATAAGCGGCAAACACTTCTGCTTCGGTCATTCCCAATTTGATGCCCTTCGCAGTCCCATAAGCTCCCGACTCAATAAATACCGTTTCTACTGTAACCGTCTCGTCAGGCTTTTTTTTACGGAATCCCACATTCAATCCATCGTCAAAACGGTATAGGACCAACTGGTCCTGTTCCATCCCCTTTTCCACCTTTGGTACTGACGAGGGTCTTTTTTCCTGAAACTCTTTTTCGCTCATTTTGGGTGCAATACCGGCAATAGACTCGTTTTTCAGATCGATTGTAGTGATTGGTCGGGTTGTTATCTCAGAAGGTTGTTTAGATGTTGGCTCTCCGGAAGCGTTCGATTGATTTTCGCGCCCTTCTAAGGGAAGTTTCTCATCAACGAATACTTCTTTTCGGACTTGACCTGCTTCTTGTACCGCCGGAAGAGAAGGATGATCTGTGGTCAGAGCACATGCGCTCGTTAGTGGAGGTAAACCCAGCAAGAGAAGGAATATAGCGACTTTACGACTCGATTTCATTCGCGCCATCTCCCCTCTATTTTCTTAGATGAATTTCACAGAGTATGCGCCTTTGCGCAGCACCTCAAAGGTATAGCCTTGTGATTTCAAATGTTCGATGATCTCGGGCAAGGCTTCAACGGTGGTTTTTTTGGCAGATAGGTCATGAAACAAGATAACAGCGGTGTTTTTATTGGACACTTGTTCCTTCACAGAACTGGTGATGACCTCTTTGCTTTGTACTGGTTTCTCAGAGTCTTTCGAATCGACATTCCAGTCAAAATAGTCATAGCCTTCGTCTATACATCGCCGGGACAGTTGACGCATAAAGTCGATGCCTAAGCTTCCATTGAAGTTCGAACCGCCCGGGAACCGCAGAATATCCGTATGTACTCCTGTTTCCTGGGCGACGAGTCCATCGAGGCGCTTCACTTCTTCCATAAAACGGTCGGCTGAAGCGTAGATAAGGCTGTATTTATGGCTAAAGGTGTGGTTTCCGATCGCGTGGCCTTCCCTGACAATGCGACGGTACATTTCTTTGCCAAAGGGAGTTTCATTACCGGTAACAAAGAATGTCGCTTTGACATTATGTTGAGCTAGTGTTTCTAAGATGGCAGGCGTGACTTCACTGGGGCCGTCATCAAAGGTAAGATAAACGGTTTTCGGCTTCAAGGGATATTCAGCATTCATTCCACGGACGGGAATCGGTCCGTACTTTTGTTGAAAGTTTTCATTTTCCCTGTAGATTCGTTGCATCTTCTCGATAACTAGGTTGTCGTGTACTTGCAAGGCCTGTATTTGTTTTCGAAAATCCGAGTTGCTGTTTTGCAGCCGTTGAACGGTCATCCTTTCGTGCACCAAAAATACGGAAAGACCGACGATCGCCAGGAGCATAAATGTCAAAAGAATCGGCTGAATTTGTTGAAACCGTTTCAACAGTTTTCTGAACCGGTTTTGCTCTCGCTCTTGTCCTGAACTCGTTGATTCTTCGGGCTCTTCGATAAGTAAAGGTTCTCTTTCCACAGATCAATCCCTCATTTTTCCACATATACACTAAGCTATATTTAAGAGACGTAAAAAAGTTGCTTGAAAAAGAGTACTTTTTTTCTGTTAATTTTTTACACTACGTTCAGGATTGATCGTCCAATTATTTTCATGAAAGAAAAAGACCCCCTCTTCCCTGTGGAAAGGGAGGTCCGTAAAACATCGCTTGGCTTATTCCGTTCGGATTTTAAGCTCGGTATAAAATTTACTCGACGGTATCAGGGCATGACATCAAGTTCAAAAAGTATTGAGCCGGGAGTAGTCTGGAACACTATCTTTGATCGTTCATAGACTGGAGGTTCCTTCATGCCCATAGGTTTTTCTGAACAAATCATCTACGTCCCTGTCGATTCGGTCTCTCTGGAAGGCTCCCTCGGTGTATCTGATGATGCCCAAGGTTTGGTGATCTTCGCCCACGGTAGCGGCAGCAGCCGTCACAGCCCAAGAAATAATTTCGTAGCAAAGCAACTGCGGTCAGCAGGACTCGGCACACTTCTGATCGACTTGTTAACCGAAGAGGAAGACGCTGTATATGAACGCCGTTTTGATATCGAACTTCTTGTCCATCGACTTTGTACAACGACCCGTTGGTTCAAGGATCAAAGGATGACAAAGGGGTTACCGATTGGTTACTTCGGCGCCAGCACAGGGGCTGCAGCTGCATTGAAGGCGGCTGGCACTTTGGGGGAGTCCATCGCCGCTGTCGTCTCTCGAGGAGGGCGCCCCGATTTGGCTGAACCCGATCTCGGTCTGGTCCAATCGCCTACGTTGCTGATCGTGGGTGGAGATGATGATGTTGTCATTGAATTAAATCAGTATGCCTATGACAAACTTAAATCGCGTAAAGAGTTGGTGATTGTTCCTGGAGCGTCTCATCTATTTGAGGAGCCAGGTACCCTCGAAGAAGCAGCTCGCCTAGCTGTGAATTGGTTTACCCGATTTTTAAAAAAGACCGATGAGTAAAGATCTTTGTCTTTACTCATCGGTTTATTCATCATGTACAAATTACGATAACGTTCGAATTCAAACTATGCCCATTATAGAAAACTAGGCACCGATTCATCCACAAGGATATCTACAACCGTGAAAAGGTCACTTTGGAGAGCCCTCTCCATGGCCAAACTCAGTTCTTCCGGTGTCTTCACTCTTAGACCCAAGGCTCCACAAGCAGATGCAATACCTGCAAAATCTGGAGAATAGACATCCACACCAAAAGGCTCCATAGCGGCTTTCTCCATCTTGTGCTTTTCTAAAGCATACTGTCCGTTATTGAAAATGATCACGATCACCGGCAAAGCATACCTTACGGCTGTCACCATTTCCTGAAGCGTCATTAAAAGACCGCCTTCCCCGGTTAAGACAAAGACTCGTTTCTCCGGACAAGCCAACTGGGCGCCCAAACCGAAGGGCAGGCCCGATCCCATGGAGCGCCAAAACTCGGAGATGATCACTTGTTGTCCCCGGCTCAGGAAGGCCCGGTCGAACCAATGGGTAAATTCACCGATATCCAAAGCTATGATCGATTCTTGAGGCAGCATATGATTCAACAATGAAAAAACCTGCTGGACAGAGATGGACGTTCCCTTCCCCGTGTCATCTATCTCAGCCTCAATCATATCTAGAAAGCTTTTGTGGGAGGCTTGAAGCTTCTTTTGCCATTCAGGGTTGGGATTTTTGCCACCGGACCGCTCGATCAGCTTATCTAGGATTGACTGTATGTCTCCCACCGCGTAGATGGGACGTAAAGAATGTTCCACCTGTTGTAAATGCGGCTCGATTTGGATCACCGGAACCTCTTTTGGGATGAACGGGTACTCATAGGGACTAGCCCCCATAAGGATGACGCAGTCGGTTTCCCGGAGACTCGGCGGAATATGGGCTTCTCCCAATCCTGATAACACTCTTTGATCTTGGGCAGAAAAAACGCCCCGGGCTCCTTGTCCGGGTATGATTCCAGCACCTAACTGTTTAGCCAGATGATATACCTTTTCTCGAAAAGGCCATGCAGCCTTTCCAGCGATAATCATCGGTCGTTCGCTGGCCGTTAACAGATCGGCGATAGATAAAATATCCCCGTCGATGGACGGAGGTGCCAATGGAGTGATGGTCGGCACCTCGGCCATCGGGGCGGGGCTGAGCAGGATATCTTTGGGGAGGGAGATATGGCATGGGGTATTATCACCTAAAGCTTTTTGCCAAGCTACCTTTATGACATCGACCACTGATTCCGGACGGGTAAGCAGAGTGGTCATCCCGGTGATCGGAAGAAAAAGGGCTTGCTGATCGATGTATTGCTTCGCATTGCTATATAGTTTCCCAGTTTCCACTTGACCCGTCAGCACTAAAAGGGGAATACCGTCACGATAGGCATCGGCCACGCCATTGACGAAATTCAATGCACCTGGGCCTTCTGTGGCTACACATACAGAGGGCACTCCTGTCACACGTGCCTCTCCACAGGCCATAAAGGCTGCGCCTGTTTCATGGGCTGTGCTGATAAAACGGATGGCATCCTGCTTCGAAAAGGCATCCATCAGCGGTAAAATGGCATCGCCTGACACCCCGTAGATACGCTTCGTCCCCAAAGACAATAGAACCTTCAGAATCAGCTGTGCGACTGTTTCCAAACATAATATCCCCTTTTGAAATATTTTAAGGGTATTATGTTCGTCCTTCTGTGATATTACCCTTGACAAAATCAGATATTCAAGTATTGAAGCTGCAAAAAGGTGTTTCAAGAGGAACACGTATTTTTCTTTTGGGATGGTCCTTTAGAAGGGGCAATACTTATGACAACGCATAATATAGAGCGGTTCTGATATTGGCCGAAAACGTTTTTGAATTCTGGGGTCTTAGAAATGTAGATCAGCTTGAGGAGGTGTATATATATTTTTTGGAATCGAGTAAACCAACCAACCCTGGAGGAAAAGCAACTCGACTTAAGTCCGATTATCACTGCTTTGGAAAAAATCTGTGAAGGCGATTATACTTTACGTATTTATCTGTCAAAGGAGGACTCCTTATATCCCGTAACCCGACTCATTAATAAACTACTGGATCAACAAGAATCGCTGCTCAAAAAAATTACGAGCAGCTTGAACACAGTCGTTTTCGAAGGGCTGAACAACGGAGAATATGTCAATCAGTTAGCCCATGAGTTTGAAGAGTTAACGGCTAACTTTGACCATGTATCAGGTTCAGTGGTTCAGGTTTCGAGTTCGATTAATGATTTTGCCCAAATGGTGACGGAAACAGCAGAACAAACACAATCAGGGAAGGAGTCGGTGATACGAACCAACTCCAGCTTAGAAGAAGTTACTCAAGAAACAGAAAACTCTCTGAAAAATTTGCAGGATGTGACGAACCGGATAAAAGAGTTAACCCGCTCGACAGCCCGTATCGACCATCTGGTATCAGCAGTAAAAGCGGTATCCGATCAAACGAATCTTTTGGCCTTGAACGCAGCTATTGAAGCCGCCCGAGCTGGTGAATATGGCCGAGGCTTTTCAGTGGTGGCTGAAGAGATCCGTAAACTTGCCGATCAAGCCAAGCAATCGGTCGAAGAGATTACCCTTCAGTTGGTAGGGATTCAAAATGAGGTTAATAGGATCTGCACTTCATTTCATCAAATGAGTGATTCCTTCGAACACAATTCCAAGTCAGTGAATACGGTACGCCATAACGCGAACCACCTCATCAAGGTATTCGAAGAGATCGGTGAAACCATTCTCAACCTGACACCTTTGGCGCAGGAACAAACAGCAGCTTTTGATGAGGTTCACGCTACGATCAAAGATTTCTCCCACCGGACGGTTTTGTTAAATGACATGATGCAAAAAAGCAATGTCAGTTTGCTGGAAGTGTTGAAGCAAGCCGACGCCATCCGAGCCGAGTTAAGTGGGAAAAAAGTATTCTTTACGGCCAATGAGCTTATTGACCTGGCGAAAACGGATCACCTATTGTGGAAGGCTCGCCTTGCCTATATGCTTCGAGGTATTCTTACCCTCGACGAAACAAATGTGCGCGACCATAGGGTCTGTCGTCTTGGCAAATGGTATTATGGCATCGGAAAGTTAGAGTTTCGCGATTTGGAGCCATTCAAACAACTGGAGGAAATTCACGCACTGTTCCATCAAAAATGTGCCCATGCAATTCAAATGTATAAAAGGATGGATGTTGCACATTCACGAGAGGTTTTTGGGGAAGCGGAACAGTTGTCTTCCGAGGTGTTACGCATTTTAGAGGAACTCAAGCAAGGACTAGAATCCTTGTCGATTGAGGTTAAAGAAGCCATATGATTCTGCACTAACTGTAGGCATAACGTTCTATTGGTTTTTGACAAAAAGAAAACCGATGAGTAAAGTGTGACATTTTACTCATCGGTTTATTCATTCCGGGCCTTCGACCAGATTGAAAGGAATCCAAATCAACACGCTATCAAAACAGACACATCTGGTCCGTCTCACACATACCATCCAAAGCCCCATGCTTCTGTAGCGCCTCGATAACGGTCTTACTCACTCGGCTCCGCACCCGCAGGTCTTCGATGGAGATGAAGGGGCCTTCCTCCCTCGCGGCCATGATGTTCTGCGCCGCTGTGGCGCCCACACCCGGCAGGCCGCCGATAGGCGGTAAGAGACCTGCCTCTTCGATGAGAAACTTAGACGCGTGGGATCGTTGAAGGTTTACTTTCTGCATGTGGATCCCGCGCTCGTACATCTCGAGGGCCAGTTCGAGGATAGTCTGCAAGTTCTTTTCTTTAGCTGACGCTTCGTTCCCTTTGCGCTCGATCTCCTCAATCGTCCGGCGCACAACGGCCCCACCTTGACAGATGAGGTCTGCGTCGAATTCATCGGCTCGAACGGTGAAGAAAGAGGCATAGAAAGCTTCGGGATAGTAAACCTTGAACCAGGCAATACGAAAGGCCATGGTCACATAGGCGACAGCGTGGGCCTTTGGGAACATGTATTTGATCTTTTTACAGGACTCGATGTACCACTCAGGCACTTTCTTTTCCCGCATCAGTTGTTCATCTTCCGGTTTGACGCCCTTACCTTTCCGGACACCTTCCATGATGGAGAAGGCTTTTTTCGGCGGCAGGTCTTTATACATTAAGTAAACCATAATGTCGTCCCGGGTGGAGATGGCTTCACCCACCTGACAAGTTCTGCTCTTGATCAGGTCCTGGGCGTTGTTCAACCAAACGTCAGTTCCGTGGGAAAACCCGGAGATACGCACCAGTTCAGAAAAGCTCTTTGGCTGTGTGTCCTCCAGCATCTGACGAACGAACTTCGTTCCAAATTCGGGAATGCCGTAAGTTCCTGTGTTGGAACGGATTTGTTCGGTCGTAACTCCTAGGGCCTCTGTTGATGAGAAGAGGGACATGGTCTTTTGGTCGTCCAAGGGAATGGTCTTCGCATTGATCCCTGTCAAGTCTTCCAACATCTTAATGACCGTCGGATCGTCATGACCGAGGATATCCAGTTTGACGAGACGGCTGGAGATGGAATGGTAGTCGAAGTGGGTCGTAATCGTCTCCGATTTGGTATCATCGGCCGGGCGCTGCAGCGGCGTGAAGTCATGGATATCGCCGTCTCGAGGGACGACCATGAGGCCTCCAGGGTGCTGGCCTGTCGTTCGTTTGACACCGGTACATCCGCCGACCAGGCGGGACAGTTCGGCGTTTCTGGCAGGAATCTTTTTTTCGTCCATGTAGTTCTTCACAAAACCAAAAGCCGTTCGCTCAGCGATGGTGGCGATCGTTCCGGCCCGGAAGACATAGTCTTTGCCGAAGAGCTCTTCTGTGAATTTATGGGCTCTCGGCTGGTATTCACCGGAGAAGTTCAAATCGATATCAGGTACCTTATCTCCTTCAAAGCCGAGGAAGGTTTCAAAGGGGATATCGTGGCCGTCTTTCGTCAACGGATGACCGCACTGCGGACATACCTTATCAGGTAAGTCCGCTCCGGAACCAGTGCTGCCGTCGGTGATGAACTCGGAATGCTTACAGCGGCTGCAGCGGTAATGCGGAGGGAGAGGATTTACCTCTGTGATGCCTGTAAAAGTGGCAACTAGAGATGAACCGACGGAACCCCGGGAGCCGACCAGGTAGCCGTCGTCGTTCGACTTTTTCACTAGCTTTTGGGCGATGAGGTATAGTACGGAGAAGCCGTTTGAGATGATGGAGTGAAGTTCCTTATCGAGGCGCTTGCGAACCACTTCCGGCAATGGATCTCCGTAAAGTTCAGCCGCCCGCGTTTCAGACATGCTGCGTATCTGCTCCTCGGCGCCGTCGATGATCGGTGGGAAAAACTCATCAGGAATCGGTTTGACCTCCTCAACCATGTCAGCGATGAGACGCGGGTTATCGATGACGACCCGCTTAGCGTCAACCTTCCCCAAATAGTCGAATTCAGCCAGCATTTCGTCAGTAGTCCGGAGATAGAGGGGCGCCTGGTCATCGGCGTCTTCAAAGCCTTTGCCAGCCATGAGGATGCGCCGGTAGCATTCATCTTTTGGTTCCAAGAAGTGCACGTCACCAGTGGCAACGATAGGCTTCCCGAGTTCGTCGGCGATGCGGACGATGCGTCGGTTTAAATCCCGCAGCGCTTCCACTGAAGGGACTTCTCCCTTTCTGTATAAGAACATGTTGTTGCCGGTGGGCTGGATTTCTAGAAAATCGTAAAAACCGGCGATACGCTTGAGTTCATCATCATCGGCGCCTTTGAGCATCGCCTGGAACAGTTCTCCAGCTTCACAGGCGCTGCCTACGATGAGGCCCTCCCGGTATTCCTCTAGAAGTGGCCGTGGAATGCGAGGCCGACGTTCGTAGTACTCGAGGTGGGACTTGGTGATCAACCGGTAAAGGTTTTTTAGACCGGTGTAGTTTTTCACCATGAGGATGATGTGATAGGATTTCATTTTTTGGCCGTTCGAGGGCATGGCGTCCACGAAATACCCTTCGACACCATAGATCACCTTGATCTTGAGCTTGCGCCCTACCTCAAATGCTTCCGGAAAGGCCTGCACCACTCCATGATCAGTGATGGCGATGGCCGGATGGCCCCAGGCGGCGGCTCTCGCGACCAGATCTTTTGCCGATACGACGCTGTCCATAGAACTCATCTTCGTATGGGCGTGCAGTTCCACCCGCTTCACCTCGGCATTGTCAGGCCGGATGGAAACCTTGTGGGCGTTAATATCCCGGGCCAGCAAAGTCAATTCTTGCTGCCATTTGTCCAATTGTACCTGGCCTCGTACCTTCACCCAAGCATTATCTTTAAGACGTCCGTCAGCGAGGATGTCTTCTTTCTCTCCTTCAAAGACCTTGACCGTGATTGAGTCGGTCTCGTCGGTGACGTGAAAAGTGACCAGGCGGCGGCCGGACTTTAAGTCTCGCGTCTCCAGTCCAAATACGCGCCCCTGTACGATGATGCTGCGTTCTTCATCCTGCACTTCTTTGAGAGGGGTCACTTCCCAATCGCCGATCGTTTTTCCGTAAATCTCGCCGACAGGCCCCGAAGGTTTATCGTCCCCTTTGGCAGCACTGGTTCCGCCGCCGTTTTCGGCGGCCTTGTTCGCCTCTGCCAAGAGCCGCTTTTCCTCTTCTTCGCGAGCTTGTAGGTACTGATCATCTACTTGTGCTTCCGCTTCTTTCAGGATAACTGTACATTTTACACCGAAGACACGGGCCGCCGTTTCGGCTAAATAGCGCTGACATTGACGGGTCCGAAGCCAATCTGCTTTCGCCGGGTCGACAGATAGGACAAAACGATCTCCCTCGATCCGTCTATCCGCATTGAGCAAGGCTGTTCGCACCAGCGGCGCTTTATCCGGTACGGAAAGAGCCACCCAACATTCCCAGTAGTCTTGAAGCAACTGTTCCGGATTTTGGACAGGACATTCGATATGTAGATCAATTTCTTGCAACTCAGGAACGGCAGAACGGGTTTTGTCCAATAGATCTTGCAGTTCAGATTCAGTCCAAGCTTTGTAGGCTCGGACGAATAAGGTCCAGGAGGCCTTTTGCCGCTGTACGATGACCCGCTCGATCTGAAAGAGCGGCTTGTCTCCTGATAGGGCCATCGTTGGAGATGATACCGCAGCAACGGCGGAAGCTATGTTTGAAGGCATGGTGGCCAAGGTGGTCCCCCCATTACCGGTTGATGATTTTTTCGATATCGTCGGCCACTTTTCGGGCAGCCGATAGGTTGCCTAGGCGACGGGCCGATTCGCGACAAGCCGAAAGTCTTTGCTCATCCTGCAACAGGATCGACACCTGTTCGATAAACTTGTCTCCAGCGTCTGCAGGCCAGGCCACTTGGTGATCGACGAGGAATCGCAGGTTGACCTCCTCTTGACCTGGCAAGGGCGGCAACAAAATTTGTGGCAGGGCCATCGCCATGGCCTCCGATGCCGATAGGCCACCAGGTTTGGTGATAAAAAGATCGCTGCATGCCATCAGTAAGGCGACCTGACGGGTATAGCCGAGGACAACAAGCCGTTCCGGCGGTTCCTGAACTTGGCGTAGACGCTGTTCGAGTTCCTCGTTTTTGCCGGCCACAACGACAATCTGCAGGTCTTCTAAAGGTGCTCGATTGAGGCCGCTTACCCACTCAGCTACCGGTCCCAGTCCCAACCCGCCGCCCATGACGAGAATTCGTTTTGGCGAGGCGGGAATGTTCAGCGCTTTTTCCGCTTCGTCCCGGCTCATCGGTGCAGCCTGTAGAAAATCTTCCTTGATCGGAATCCCAGTCACTTGTACCATCTTCGGATCAATCCCATAGGCCTTCAGTTGGTCGACGAGAGGCATGGCAGCCACATAGTAGCGATCTACGCCTTGAAAAGCCCAGAAGGGGTGAATGGAAAAGTCAGTGACTACGCCAGCGATGGACGCTCGAAGCCAGCCTTCCTCGCGAAAGTCCTTGAGCACCCCTACTGGAAAGGGATGGGTACAGACGATACAGCGGGGTTCTCTTTGCCGGATCAGATCTCTTAACCCTCGACCTAGGAAGGTTTTTAAATACACTGTAAGCATCCTTTGACCGAGTCGACCCGCTGAGGGACCTTCCGCGAGTCCATAGAGGTAGCTATATACGCTTGGGGCCTGTTCCAGCAAACGCAGATAGACACCGATGACTGTATCAAAGACCCACGACGGTCCATAGGCGAAGGTATCCTCAATCCGGGAGATAAGGCCCCGCTCCGCCAAGGCATCAGCTAAGGCGCGGGCTGCCTGAGCATGTCCCGTTCCAGCCTCAACCGATAAAATCAGCACATCACACTTTTCTCGCTGCGAACTCATTCCAACGTCTCCCGAAAACGTAAGGTGGCCCCAAAGGGGCCACCCTTTTTCTCAATTTTACCATGAAGACGGTCTTTGTCTCAACTGACGGTTTATAGCAGATCGGCCGCCAATTGGGCCAAGCGAGACCGCTCGCCCTTGGTCAGGACGACATGACCAGCAATTTCCTGGTCTTTAAATTTTTCTACTAAGTAAACGAGACCGTTATTCGTTTCATCTAGATAGGGCGCGTCGATCTGTTGAGGGTCGCCCATAACGATGATCTTACTATGTTCCCCCACTCGGGAGACGATCGTTTTAATCTCATGTTTGGACAAATTCTGAGCTTCATCGATGATAATAAACTGTTTAGGGATGCTCCGGCCACGGATGTAGCTCAACGCTTCTACCTGGATCGTTCCATATTCCTCCAAGATATCTTTCATCATATCGCTTTTGGCGCCGAGTAAGAATTCTAAATTGTCATAAATCGGCTGCATCCAAGGACGAAGCTTTTCACCGAGTTCGCCGGGAAGAGCGCCCATGTCACGACCCATGGGGACGACCGGTTTAGAAACGAGAATCTTCTTATAACGTTGATCATCCATCGTCTTGTGCAGGGCGGAGGCCAGTGTGAGCAATGTTTTGCCGGTGCCCGCCTTGCCACAGATGGTCACGAGGGGGATTTCATCGTCCAAGAGGAGGCGCAAAGCCATTTTCTGCTGAACATTGCGAGGAGTGACGCCCCAGACCGGTTGGGTCGCCGGCGGTATCAAGTCCAGTTTACGACCATCAGGGCTGACTTGACCGACAGCGGATCGACTAGAACCCAATTCATCCTTCAATATGGCAAACTCATTTGGGTACCAACAACTGCTTTTCAAGCCAATCTCTTCGATGTCAATGACAAGATCCTGATAAAGACAATCGATAAGGGCAGCCGGAAGGGTGATCTCTTTAAATCCCATATAGCGCTCTTGGTTTTCCGTCACCCGATCGCGCCGGTATTCTTCCGCTTCGATGCCGAGTACATCGGCCTTGATGCGTACAATGACATCGTTGCTCACAATGATAACCGGCTGTCCTTCGTCGCCTCTTTCTTCTTCATCGCGTTTTAGGTTAAAGGCAACCGAAAGAATTCGGTTGTCGGCACCGGAAGTGCTAAAAGCCTCGGGAAAACCGGCTATATCACGGTGGTTCAGTTCTACACGCAAGTTGCCTCCCTCTGGGAGTGGCACTCCTTCGTGGAGAAATCCCTTTTCCCGCAGACCATCGAGCAATCGTGACGCTTGACGGGCACTCCGCCCTAATTCATCTTGTAAGCGCTTTTTACCATCAAGTTCTTCGACGACTGCAGCAGGTATGATCACGTCATTTTCCTTAAATCCAAAAATCGCTTCAGGGTCCTGCAGAAGTACATTCGTGTCCAGGATATAGGTCTTGCGTTTTTCCAATGTTTCAGCCGCCCTTCCCTGTTTTATTTTTAGGGTTTAGCTACATTGGTTTGGCCTCTTCTAAACCATTTCCACATTCCCGGTCACCTTCCTCGTCGTTGACCTCGTTAAGTTTCCTTAATACAGAGTACGTCCAAGAGAGCGAAAACAAGACTAACTATCGGCGGCTTATCCTGAATACTTCTCGCCAGGACAAGATGATTAAGTTTTCGGAAAAATTTCAGTAAAACTAAGGTTTATCATCAGATAAGAGATTGCTATAACTAGCACTGTATCTTTATGGTATGAAAATTGCAGAATGCTGTTACGGAGCAGGGATTGAAGAAAAATGATGCAGAAAAACAAAGAGGATCCGGTAGACCGATTTAGGGTCTCCGGATCCTTTTTCATAAGTAGACTGGGATTGATGAAGCACTCCTATTGTACCTATAAACGGGTCCCATCGTCTCTATCTGCCCTCTGCGGCCGCTCCAAATAAACAGAACCGATCTCCCAATACATCTTCATGCGGGCTTTGAAACCCTTGACGAAGCCCAGTTTCTCCTCTTTCATCAGATGGGTTAAGTCCGTCAGGATCACTTCCCGCTGACGCAGGTGTCCATTATCACGAAAAAAACGAGTCAACATGACCTCGACACCATAGCGGCTGGCTTCCAGTTCTGAGATCGCCGTGAAGACATCTCTTTTTAGGGCTCTCTGACCTGACAGGTAGGGGCTCACGAGTTGGGCCAAGTCGGTGGCGAACCGTCCCTGTTCAAAGATGCCGATAGTCATATCGGCCTGGTCGTCGAGCACCGGTTGGGCCAGTGACGTGAGGTGGTTTGGTTTGAGACCAATCAAATCTGCATCGAGAAAGAGAAATATAGGAAATCGGGCCGCCTTACCTCCTGCCTGCATGGCGGCGCCTTTTCCCCTGTTTTCGGGAAGTTCGATCACCTGTACCCCGGCTTCCCGGGCCAAAAGAGCAGTGTAATCTTCCGATCCGTCACTGACAACGATGACATCATCCGCATAGGGCGATGCCATAACGGCTCGAACTACGTCGGTGATGGTTCGTTCCTCGTTATATGCAGGAATAATGACGGAAACAGACAACTTTCCCACCTCTTAATCGGGCGATTTTTGGGCCAACTTTTGTTGAATTGTAGCGATTAGGTTTTTACGCTGACTCTATCGATTAGGAAACTTACGTATTTTGCGCCACACTCTGTTGAATCAAAGAGACGACTTTTTCAGTGACTTCTCCCCTGGAAAGGTTGAATTGATCGCCATTGTTGCGGAGTTTGACCTCGACGAGTCCCTCACTGGCCAGCTTGTTGCCGACGGTGATGCGAATCGGGAAGCCGATAAGGTCAGCATCCTTAAATTTTACACCGGGACGTTCGGCCCGGTCATCAAGCAATACATCGACCCCTTTTTGTTGTAGTTCCTTATAAATCGCCTCGGCAGCTTCCATCTGAGCTGCATCTTTATTCGATACAGGGACAACGACAACTTGATAGGGTGCGATGGCGACAGGCCAGACGATGCCATTAGCGTCATAGTTTTGTTCCACCGCCGACGCCATCGTGCGGCTGACACCGACACCGTAGCAGCCCATGACCATGAGTTGTTCTTGGCCTTTTTCATCAAGATAGGTGCAGCCCATGGACTTAGAGTATTTCGTGCCCAGCTTGAAGACTTGTCCCACTTCAATGCCTCGGGCTTTTTTCACCGGCGCACCGCACTGGGGACAAGGCTCGCCTGCATGAATCATCCGTAAGTCAGCCTCTTCTGTCACCGAAAAATCTCGATTGGGCAGTACTTGTATCAGGTGAGCCTCCGGTTCGTTTGCACCGACAACGGCCCGCGTCAGAGCCATCACTTCTAAGTCAGCATAGATGGGGATGCCCTTGATGCCGACAGGGCCGAGATAGCCGGCGCCGCCGGGGCTTACTTCGAGGCACTCCGCTTCGGAGGCGAGCCGCAAGTCCAGGCAATCCAGTTTATTCTTGAGCTTGATCTCGTTGATTTCCCGGTCACCGCGGATAAGCACCATGACTAACTGATCGTCGGCCCGGAAGATCATCGTTTTGATCGTGTCGGTCGGGTTAACCTTGAGGAATTTGCTCACGTCTTCAATCGATTTCTGTCCTGGTGTAGACACCTTTTCCATGGGCAAGGCGGGTTCGCCTGGTTGGTTTTGAGGCTTACATTCCGCCTTTTCCACATTGGCAGCGTATTCGCAAGCATCACAATAGACGATTTCTGCTTCGCCTGATTCGGCGAGGACCATGAATTCGTGCGATCCGCCAGTGCCTCCGATGGCACCGGCATCGGCTTCCACAGGCCGGAACTTCAAACCACAGCGCCGAAATATGTTCGTATACGCTTCATACATCTTGCGGTACGATTCATGGAGTCCCGCTTCGTCACGGTCAAAAGAATAGAGGTCTTTCATGATGAACTCACGGCCTCGCATCAATCCAAAGCGGGGGCGGCGCTCGTCACGATATTTGTTGGCGATCTGATAGAGCATCAGCGGTAAATCCCGGTAAGAGGTGACATTGTTTTTCACCAAGTCGGTGATGATCTCTTCATGGGTGGGACCGAGGCAAAAATCACGCTGGTGCCGATCTTTCAACCGGAAAAGCTCGTCGCCGTATACATTCCAGCGACCTGACTCCTGCCACAGTTCAGCCGGTTGAATGACAGGCATGAGCAGTTCTTGACCGCCGGCAGCGTTCATTTCTTCCCGGACGATGGCCATGATTTTTTGCAGGACCCTCTGCGCCAAGGGGAGGTAATGATAGACGCCGGCGGAAGACCGGCGAATAAATCCCGCCCGCAGCAAGAGTTGATGGCTGATGACTTCAGCTTCAGCGGGCGTCTCCCGCAGAGTCGGTGCGAACAGTTGCGACATGCGCACGGTGTTTTCACGCTCCAATTATTCTATGAGATTGGTAGATCTATCAAATAGGGCTCAAGCAGGGAGATTGCGAATCTCCTCGAGCAGAGCCTCGACCATTTCTTCTTGAGAGACTTTTTTGATGACTTCCCCTTTACGAAAGAGAAGCCCGCTGTCTCGACCGCCGGCAACGCCCACATCGGCTTCCCGAGCTTCGCCCGGTCCATTGACGACGCAACCCATTACGGCCACCTTGATGGGACGAGTTTCCGTCTCCAGCGCTTTTTCCACCGCTTCTGCCACGGCTGTCAGGTTGATTTGGCAACGCCCGCAAGTGGGACAGGATATCATTTCCGGACCCCGTTTGCGCAATCCCAGCGACTTGAGGATTTCCCAACCGGTACGCACTTCCGGTACAGGATCGCCTGTCAGGGAGACCCGCAAGGTATCGCCGATGCCCATAGCCAGCAAGGCACCGATCCCTACAGAAGATTTGATTACGCCCGATCGGACGGTGCCTGCTTCGGTGACACCGATATGGAGCGGATAATCGACCTGCGCCGAGAGGGACTGATACGCTTTGACCATGAGAGGAACCGACGAGGCTTTCAGGGAGATTTTCATCCAAGGGTAATTTTCATTCTCCAGAAGCTGGATATGACCCAAAGCACTCTCTACGAGCGCTTCCGCTGTCACCCCTTGATATTTTTCGAGCAGCGATTTTTCCAGAGAACCAGCGTTGACGCCG
The DNA here is from genome assembly GCF_009720735.1 of Heliobacterium mobile. Classification (GTDB taxonomy): domain Bacteria; phylum Bacillota; class Desulfitobacteriia; order Heliobacteriales; family Heliobacteriaceae; genus Heliobacterium; species Heliobacterium mobile. Next base: position 461,632 of record NZ_WNKU01000001.1, on the reverse strand, counting down.
ATACGGATGGGGACTTGCCGTTCCCGAGCGATAGAAACGACTTCCCGCACATTCTGCAATCCGCCGATATTGCCGGGGTTGAGGCGGAGACCATGGACACCGGACCTGAGGGCACCGATAGCCAACTTATAATCAAAATGGATGTCGGCGATGACGGGGATTGGAGAATGGTTGACGATTTCCGGCAGAGCTTCCACCGCTTTGACGTCAGGGACGGCGACCCGGATAATCTCGCATCCGGCCGCAGCGAGACGGCCAATTTGCTCTAACGTAGCTCGGGGGTCCCGCGTGTCTGTGTTGCACATGGATTGGACCGATACAGGCGCTCCGTCTCCGATGGGAACATTGCCGATGTAGATGCGGCGAGTCGACCGGCGAGGCAAGGTAATTTCCACTTTCTAATCCCCTCCTCCCATCAATTTCAAGACATCCAAGTAAGCGACGATGAGCATAAGACCGAGCAGCAAAGCGAACCCGACAAGGTGAATCATGCTTTCTTTCGAGGGATCGAGCGGACGGCCCCGTAAAGCTTCGAGCCCTAAGAAAACGAGACGACTGCCATCCAGGGCTGGAATCGGGAAGAGGTTGATGATGCCCAAGTTGATGGACAAGACAGCGGCCAACATGAGCAGCGAATTGAGTCCCACTTGTGCAGCCTTACCGATTTCGTTGACGATCATGACTGGTCCGCCTACTTCCGGTGGCGCTGCTCCGGTGATCATCTGGATGATGGATTGCAGGATCAAGCCCGTAATCGCAAAGGTGTTGGCCGTACCCAGCTTCAACGACTCAAATAATCCCTTTTTCTCATAGATCATACTTTTGTCGTCGACGGTAATACCCAACTGGCCTACGTTGCGTTCCGGATCGAGTGCCGGCGTAACCGTCACTTCCTGAGTTTCCCCTTGCCGCTCAATGCGTAGATTCAATGGTTGATTGGCATTCGGGTGAATTTGACTGATCATCTCAGGCCAGTTTTTCACCGGTTGATCATTTACGGCTAGCACACGGTCTCCCGGTTGAATCCCAGCCATTTGGGCCGGCTTTCCAGCGAGTACATTACCGATGACATTCGAGTAAGTGGGAACGCCGATGATCATGTAGATATAGAGAAAGAGGAGAAAGGCCAAGATGAAATTCATGAAGGATCCAGCAAAGATCACTGCTGCCCGCTGCAGGACTGTTTTGTTGTTAAAGTTACCTGGATCATAGCCTATTGCAACGGCATTCTCTTCCGGGTCCATCCCGGCCATCCGAACGAACCCTCCGATAGGCAACAAACGTAAGGCGTATAGGGTCGGACCGCTCCGAATACCTGCCAGTTTCGGTCCCATGCCAAGACTAAACTCCAGAACTCGGACACCAGTAAATTTAGCGACGGCGAAATGCCCTAGTTCGTGAAAGAAAATCATCAGGCCGAAGACGAACACGGAGGCTAAAAAGGTGAGCAATCCGAGACCTCCCTTCCATGGTTGACACGCATTTCAGCAAAAGTACGAGCCCATTCATCAGCCCTGCGGATGGTCAGCAAATCAGGTTCCCTCATCCATTCATGGGCCTCCATAGCGTCCTCGACGATCTTCGGGATATCCATGAACCCGATCTTTCGATCTAAAAAGGCGTGGACAGCGATTTCGTTGGCAGCGTTCATGACAGCCGGTAAGGTCCCTCCGGCCCGTCCTGCCCGTATAGCCAGTTTCAAGCAAGGAAATCTTTGCAGATCAGGCGCTTGGAAAGTGAGCGAAGACATCTTGGTCAAGTTCAGACGAGGCCAATTCGTCGTCCAGCGGTCCGGATAGGATAGGGCGTATTGGATGGGCAGGCGCATGTCAGGTAAACCCAGTTGGGCGATGACTGAACTGTCGGTGAACTCTACCATGGAGTGAATGATGCTTTGAGGGTGAACAAGCACCTCGATGTCATCAAAATCCGTATCAAAGAGCCAACGAGCCTCGATCACTTCCAAACCTTTGTTCATGAGGGTCGCTGAATCGATGGTGATTTTGGGACCCATGCGCCAGTTCGGGTGCCGAAGGGCGTCGTCAGCGGTGACATGGTAGAGTTCCTCGACACTTTTATCGCGGAAAGGACCACCCGATGCGGTCAAGATGAGCCGGGCATGGCGTCGATCCTGTCCTTGCAGGCACTGAAAGATCGCTGAGTGTTCACTGTCTACGGGCAGTATGGAGATTCCCTTGTTTCGTGCTGCCGCCATGACGAGGGCTCCAGCGGCCACGAGGGTTTCTTTGTTCGCCAAGGCGATATGTTTGCCCGCCTCGATCGCTTGCATCGTCGGTCCCAATCCGATGGCACCACTGACGGCAGTTACCACCGTATCCACCTCGGGATGACAGGCAGCTTTCACCAGTCCGTCCTCGCCGGTGCAGACGGGGATATGGATGTCCTCTTTCTGTAGTGCATCGGCCAGTTTCTCCGCAGCGACTGAGTCCATCATGGCGACGAGACGAGGTCGGTAGCGACGAACCTGCTCCAATACTCCTTGCCAGTTGGTTCCCGCTGCAACAGTGCCCACTTCTAAGCGGCCTTCACTTTGATCTACCACATCTAAGGTCTGCCGTCCGATAGAACCAGTAGATCCCAATATGGCTAGCCTTTTGGTCAATCTGTTCACCTCGTTTGGATGTTCTTAAATACGCCAGCCCGGTACATGGATATGAGCAGTAAAACGATGGTCGGCCCTATAATGGCCCCGATCACTCCAAAAGCTTTCAGACCCACATAAAGGGCCGTTAAGGTGGCTAAGGGATGAAGGCCGATCGAATCGGCTACAATTTTCGGCTCAATGAATTGGCGATTGAGAACAAGTACCCCGTAAAGAATGCTCAAGTTAGCGGCGAGTGTGTATTGACCAGTGATCAGTTCCCAGATGATCCAAGGCAGAAAAACGAGACCGGGCCCCAAAATAGGCAGAAGATCCATTAACCCTGTCAGAATCCCTACCGTAAAGGCGTATTCGTTGCCCAAGAAGTACAATCCGATGATCGTCAGCAAACCTGTAATGGATACAAGAATCACTTGGGCACGAACAAAGCCGATAAAAGCTTCCCCCAGTTCCATGATGATCTGTCGAGCTTGACTGGCCCTGGCATCAGGAAGGACACCGTACAAGAGATCCAGAATGGCTCGCTTGTCCCGGCTGAAAAAAAAGCTGGCTACCAAGGTGAAGATCAGGATGGTAAAGAAGGACGGCAAGGAGGTGATCGTGTCTAGGAGATAGTTTGACCCAGAAACGGCCAAATTTTTAACAACGATTAAGCCTTCTGCAGCAATTCGCTCCACCGTGGCGTATACTTCCGGTGAGGAATGGAGCGCGGCGTAATAGGGCGCAGCCATCTGCACGAGATTGGCAAAATATTGTGTCATAAACTGTGGTGAAGGCAAACTGGAAGCGATCTTGACCATTTCAATGACGAGACGGCTGATGATGACTACAAGGCTGACACTGACAAAACCCAAGAAGACGATAAGAGTAAAGAATGTTGACAGTCCTCTCGTCAAGTTCATCCGCTTGGTCACATACTCTACGACCGGCTCGATGAGCAAGGCGATCATGATTCCCAGCAGAAAAGGCAAAAAGTACGTAGTCAATCGCCCAAATACGTCGATGGTCATCGGCAGCGCATATTCAATTGTAAAATAGGCCAAGGCCAGCGCAAGAGTGATGACAGCCAAACGCAGAAATATCGCCAGCCAGTATTGCCAATCTCTCATCGTAGAAACCTCTCACAAAACAGGAGAAAGTAATAGGTCGACGGCGCTGTCCAGAGAATGCTGTCAAAGCGGTCCAGAACGCCGCCGTGGCCTGGGATGAGATTGCCCGAGTCTTTGACCCCGGCTAGACGTTTGAGCGCCGATTCGGCCAAGTCTCCAAACTGTCCCAGAGCAGAAATCAGCAAGGTCACCCCGATCCATAGCCCGAAAGGGATATGGGGAAACCAGAGGGGACCTAAATAAGCGCCGACCACGGCCGCTGCGACCAGCCCGCCCATAGAACCTTCCAGCGTCTTTTTGGGGCTGAGCTTCGCAGCTAATGGGCGCTTTCCCAAGGCTCGGCCCACAAAATAGGCGCCTGTATCGGTGGACCAAGTGATCAGGAAGGTGAGCAGGACCGCTTCGATCCCGGCGGGAAGCTGGCGCAAGAGGATCAAGTGGCCCATCAGCCACGTGATCGTCAGGGCTCCGGTGATCGCTGCAGCACTTTCCTGAGGTTTACCGTTAGGGTAGGCAAAAACGAGATGAGCCAGCATGGCTAGACTTGCCGCTGTAAGGACCCAGCTTACCTGTTGCCCGCCATAATGAGCCGCTAAAACAACGGCAATAACTAGAGGATAACTTATCCACGCCGGCGGCTCCGTCTCTAATTGTAAAAGCATTTGCCGGTACTCGTAGATACCTCCCAAGGCAAGGAGGCCTACGGCCACGGTCATGATCCATCCGCCATAGTAGATGATGGCGACAGCCAGAGGAATTCCTATCATTGCGCTTATCACACGTTTCCAGAGCATGATGGATACTTCCTCCTAGACTTTCACTCCACCGAACCGGCGGTCCCGTCCTTGATAATCGACAATCGCCTGGACCATTTCTTTTCGACCGAAATCGGGCCAGAGGGTAGGCGTAACCCAGATCTCCGTGTAGGCCGATTGCCAAAGCAAAAAGTTAGATAGTCGCAGTTCTCCAGAAGGACGAATCAATAAGTCCGGATCAGGCACATCGGCTGTGTACAAGTACTGACTCATATATTTTTCATCGATTTGATCGGGATTGACCTTACCTTCCGCTGCCAGGCGAGCAATCGATTTGACGGCTTCGACGATCTCGAAACGCCCTCCATAGTTGAGTGCCACGTTCAGAACTAGTCTTGTATTGTTGGCCGTTTTCGCGATGGCTTTTTCTAATTCCCGGCGAGGTCCTCCCGGCAGGTCTTCGATTTTGCCGATGGCGCGAATTCGCACCCCTTTCGAATGGAGTGTGTTGAGTTCGCGATGCAGGTATTCGACCAGTAAGTCAAAGAGTGCGTTGACTTCATCGGCAGGCCGCTTCCAGTTTTCCGTGGAGAAAGCGTAGACCGTCAGATAGGCTATGTTGTAATCTTCACAGACTTCAAGGACGCGACGGAGCGATTCGACACCTGCTCGGTGTCCGGCCACTCGGGGCAAACCTCTGCGCTTGGCCCAGCGCCCGTTGCCGTCCATGATGATGGCAATATGTTTAGGGATGCGGTGGGGGTCAATTTGCTCGCTCAATGCCTGCTCGTCGGCAGATGTTTTTGTTTGGCCGAAGGGCCATAAACGTCGTGGCAATCAGACCCCTCCTGTCTGTTCCGCTTTTTTACGCTAAGAGTGATGAACCCCCTCGGGGCTCCGAGGGGGTAAATTGTGTTTTAGTGGTAGCGGGGAAAATGCGCGTACACGATAATCATCGGTTTACCGCTTCGGATTTGGAGCACTCTTGGTTCTGTCGGGGTGGATTCCCCTGTCCTTCCGACGGGCTGAGTCAGAAAATCTATGCCGGAGTGCTTACAGTAATCAACTGTCTCCTGCAAGGTTTTACCAACCCATGCCTGTTCTACGTTGTCTAGACTCGGTGTTGACAACGGTTACACTTCCATAATTTCGGCTTCTTTGCGTTCAGCCACTTGATCGATTTCTTTGATGAATTTATCGGTCAGTTTCTGCACCTCATCTTGTGCCCGTTTCGCTTCGTCTTCAGATATAATGTGATCCTTTTGCAAGGCTTTGATGTCATCGTTCGCTTCACGGCGATGGTTACGCAAGATGACCCGATATTCTTCTGCCCGTTTCTTCACTTGCTTGACCAGCTCGTTCCGCCGCTCTTGTGTCAGTTGGGGAATGATGAGTCGAATAACACTTCCGTCGTTCGATGGCGTCAGACCCAGGTCAGACTTGAGGATAGCTTTTTCGATCGCCGAGAGCAGCGACTTCTCCCAGGGCTGAATCATGAGTAGACGTGGTTCTGGTGCCGAGATGTTGCCCACTTGGTTGAGGGGAGTCGGAACACCATAGTACTCCACCATGACCTTATCTAGGATAGCGGGGTTGGCTCGGCCGGCACGAATAGACTGGTATTCTTTGCGTAGAGCTTCGATGGATTTCTTCATCTTGTCTTCGGTTTCATTTTTGATTTCTTTAATCACTTTCTTTCCTCCCAACCACCGTGCCGATCTTTTCTCCCATGACGGCACGTTCGATGTTTCCCGGTGTCTCTAGGCCAAATACGATGAGGGGAATATGGTTATCCATGCACAAGGACGTCGCTGTAGAATCCATGACGCCGAGGCCCTGATTCAGTACATCGATATATGTTAACTCGTTGATTTTTTTCGCTTCTGGATTTTTGCGGGGGTCTGAGTCATACACTCCATCGACACCCCGTTTGGCCATGAGGATCACGTCTGCCTCGATCTCAGCCGCCCGGAGGGCAGCTGTCGTGTCGGTTGAAAAATAGGGGTTGCCTGTTCCGGCGGCGAAGATGACCACACGGCCTTTTTCTAGATGGCGAATGGCGCGGCGACGGATGTAAGGTTCAGCCACCTGCCGCATTTCAATCGCCGTTTGTACCCGAGTATCTACATCCCGCTTTTCCAATGCGTCTTGTATGGCGAGGGAGTTCATGATTGTGGCCAACATCCCCATGTAGTCGGCAGTGGCCCGGTCCATCCCTTTGGCGGAACCGGCAACGCCACGCCAGATGTTTCCACCCCCAACGACGACGGCAACTTCGACACCGATTTTTTTAACATCTTGGATCTGGTCGGCGATGGAGTTCACCACATCCGGATCGATACCGTAGCCCTTGGTGCCGGCCAAGGCCTCACCGCTTAGTTTCAGAATCACTCGTTTATATTTTGGCTGCAATGGGGTCCTACCTCCCCTTATCTCTTTATCCCTTTTCTACAAGCGGGAAGAAAATCCTTTTCCTATAAAAAAGAGAACACCCATGTGTCCCCTTTTTTCGTCTTTCGATACGCACCGAAATGTCTATTATTTATTGATTTCAGCCATGACTTCGGCAGCAAAATCGTCTTGTTTTTTGGCTAAGCCTTCGCCCAGTTCAAAACGGACAAAACGGCGAACGCTGATGTTTTCTCCGATTTTCGCGACCGCTTCGGTGAGCAGTTGTTGAACAGTGACGTCCGGGTTTTTGATGAACGGTTGCTCCAGCAAGCAGGTTTCTTTATAGTACTTTTCAACGCGGCCTTCCACCATTTTATCGACGATCTTTTCAGGTTTGCCTTCGTTGAGGGCTTGGTTGCGGAGGATTTCTTTTTCTTTTTCGATGACTTCCGCCGGAACTTCTTCGCGACGGACGTATTCCGGTTTGGAAGCGGCGATTTGCATGGCGATGTCGCGGCAAAGGGTTTTATAAGCATCGGTTTTGGCCACGAAATCGGTTTCGCAGTTTACTTCGACGAGAACACCGATACGGCCGCCACCATGAATGTACGATTCAACGAGACCTTCCGCGGCGATCCGGCTGGCCTTCTTAGCAGCGGCAGCGAGGCCTTTTTCACGCAGGTAATCAACGGCCTTTTCCATATCACCGTTCGTCTCACCGAGAGCCTTCTTGCACTCCATCATGCCGGCGCCAGTGCGCTCGCGCAGTTCTTTCACCATGGCTGCTGTAACCACGTTGATACTCCTCCTATCATATGACCTCATTCGGGTAGTATATCCGTATGTTCTGGGGGCTAATCAAAAAAGGGTGACAGCGGGGTCTCCCCCGGTCACCCCTGTTGGACTATTGGGCGTCCGATTGTCCTTGGTTGCCTTCCAGCACACCATCAGCCATTTTCGCCGTCAACAGCTTGACAGCACGGATGGCATCGTCGTTGCCAGGGATAACATAGTCGATTTCATCGGGATCACAGTTGGTATCCACGATGCCGACGAGGGGAATCCCCAGGCGACGGGCTTCAGCAACAGCAATCCGCTCTTTCCGCGGGTCGATGACAAAGATGGCTCCCGGCAGGTCTTTCATGTCTTTGATACCGCCGAGGAAGCGCTCCAACTTTTCCTTCTCGTGCAGGAGCTTGGAGACTTCTTTTTTCGGCAGAACATCAAAGGTACCGTTGGCTTCCATCTTCTCAAGCTCACGCAGACGAGCGATACGCTTTTGAATCGTTTGGAAGTTGGTGAGCATGCCGCCCAGCCAACGCTGATTGACGTAGTACATGCCGCAACGCTCAGCTTCTTCTTTAACAGAATCTTGAGCTTGCTTCTTCGTCCCTACAAAGAGAATTTTCTTCCCTTGGGCTGCAACCTCGCGAATGAAGTTGTAAGCCTCATCGACTTTACGAACGGTCTTTTGCAGGTCAATGATGTAAATTCCGTTCCGTTCAGTGAAGATGTAGGGGGCCATCTTGGGGTTCCAGCGCCGGGTTTGGTGTCCGAAATGTACACCTGCTTCCAGCAGTTGCTTCATAGAGATAACCGCCACAACATCCACCTCCTCTCAGGTTTTTGTTCCTCCGGTTGAATCATCCCGGCCCGTTACCCTGGCCATGCCAGGGAACCGAACGTTTCGGTCTTCAACCGTGTGTACTTAACACACCGATGAAAATGATATCATATTACGGCGGATTATGACAAGATCTAAATGAAAAAATTATGGTGCTGTCACAAGTATTTTGGCGATAGCCTCAGCATCCATTCCTTTCGATAGGATTTTCTCACCGTTCTGAAGCCGCCTAGCGTAGCCCTGATTGATCAAGAAGTCGTTAAAATGATTTGCATCTTCGATCAGACCGACTGCTTGCAGTTTCTTTGCCACCGTTTCGGACGTGTCACCGCCGTTTATCCAAATCGTCCTGCTATTGATATCTGAATCAGTTGGGGCGGCAGGAGTTTTATTGTCGCTGCTTTGTCCGCTTTCTGCGTTGTCTATTGGTGATTTTTCGTTGGGAACAGAGGGAACGAACTCAGGGGGATTGCTAGGTGTTACTGGGTTGACCGGCTCATCCGGTTTAGCCGTCTCCATGGGTTCTTGTACTATCGATACAGGTGGATTCTTCAGGGAGATTCCTTGAAGAATCAATCCAGCACCAAAGAATATCACGCCCAAAGTAAAAAGAACCCTTCCATCGCTCACCCATCGGATAGCTATAGAAAAGGCTCCTTTCGCTTCAGGTGAACGCTCTTTGTTCACCCTTTACGCCCTCCTGCGAAGCTGGCATACAAGTTGGACTTCACCTTTGCCGATGTGTAAGAACTGGGCGACCTCCTCGTCCGATAATCCGAATTCATACAATACCGGTACTTGTTCGTACCGTTTGCTTTTGCTCCATTGTTTCGGCTCGCCTTCTCCGAGGGCTTTAATATAGGCTTCAGCCCGTGTGATCGGCGAAACCGGAATCGGGGGAACGGACGAATTCGGGGAAGTGGTTGAGGGTGCTGGTCTTTTTCCCCTCACTTCATTATTTCGCAGGTATTCCTGAATATAAAAGGGACGAGGCGGTTTCGGCTGTTCAACAAGTTGGCTATCTCGGTCCATTGATTCTGCCATAGTCCCTACCATAGCTGCTATACGTTGAGTCTCCAATTGTTTCAGGATTTTTTGCGCTTGAACAACTTCCTGCCGCAGATCGTTGACGATTTCTTCGCCCGTCTTCGCTGCTACCGTCAGTATGGCTTCCATATCCTCTTTGACTAAACGGGCATCCGCGACTTGTCCTTTGATATCATCCATTTCGATTCGTTCCTGTTGCTGCTGTCTCCGCTGCCATAATGAAGAAGCAAGCCCTGCCCCCATCAGCAGGCATCCAATTCCTGTGAGCAATGTTCCCGAGTCCAAGGCGGTTCCTCCTTGATTGGGTCAAATTTTTATATCTAGTAATCTCCCACGAAGTGGATCCTGCGGTACCGATTCCTCTTGTTCGTCCTGTTCGCTACGGCCCGATTTGCTCTTTTCACGATGGCTGCCTTGTTTGTTTTGCTGTCGTTCTCTGATTCGTCCTTCTTCTGATTGCGGCGATGACTGGACCGTCTTTTGCCGATGGTCGGCCTCTACTTGGCCTTGTTGGCCTAAAAAGTGCTGTTGCTGGTCAGGCGCCAGATTTTGTACCTGCTGCTGCTTACTGACTTCCGTCACTTTTGGCACGATCACCTGCATGTCGACGGGACGTAATGTCATGGTCATCCCCCCCTATGTCACCTGGGAAAGTATACTTTTTTAGGAATAGGGGCCAAAACGGAATTCTCCATTGTCAATATAGACGGTAGTAAAATCGATCGGATCGCGTACTCTAGTGCTAAACTGGCCGATGCGGATATTGACACCAGGATATATTCTCAATGAAACACGGATTCGACCATTACCAATCTGTACAAATTCAGCATCCATAGATTCTTTTTCCCGGTTGAGTGACTCTACATCTTTTTGGATTTGAATTTGGGCTTGTGCCAGTTTGAACAGAAGAATCTGTTTTTCGGAGGGTAATTTCCCCTGTCGTCGTTCCCATTCTTTGAGAACATTCACCGCTTTCTCTGTTTTATCGAGATTGACGGTAGCCTCATTTAGCTTTTTCACGAGTTCGTTATAGATTTGACGTTTTTCCGGCCGAATTCCTACTTCTAACTCCGTCAAGGTGGAGTGAGGAGAACCGATATTTTTGGCCATAATCTCTTCGCCGGAACGGCATTGGCCGCCAACGATCAATCCCTTTTTTCCACCCACAGCGATAGATCGTCCAGCATCGATATTCGAATGCATGATGCCTTCACCGACGATGACATCACCGCCGGACTTGACGGTAGCATTTTCGATAAAACGCGTGATCACATTACCCTTGACATCAATGACGGATTTTTGTTGGCCTTGAATTCCCTGACGTACAGTAAGATTTCCGCCGACAAAGACGGAACCGCCGTCAATCGATCCCATCACTTCCAAGTCTCCGTCGCATTTGACCTGAAAGCCGTAGGTGATGGAACCGCGAACAATGATCGTTCCTAGAAAGTTAAGATTGCCGGAGGAAAAATCGACATCGCCTTTACGTTCAAAGACGGGGTCAATCATGATTTTTTCGTTGACAATGTGAACATGACCCGCAGTGGAAGCCATCAAAATCGATCCATCTTCACTTATCGATGTATTCTTCCCTGCTGGGATGCGTATATCCCTGCCTGGTTTCGGACGAAGCTCTCGTCCTGTCACGGTTTTTCCGGGAACACCTTCTGTAGGGGGTGTGCGAATCGCCAAGATCTCTCCCGGTTGAACGTTTTTGATTAAGTTTAAATTGTAAAAATCGACCCGTCCATTTTCAAGCTCAGCAGGTCGAATACGCGTGTCTGTGTTAAATCTATATTCGATTTTGGCGTTTATACCGTCCTTAGCAGGTTGTCCTTCGGCGACCATCACTCGTTGGCCCGGTTGAACATTATTTAGTGCGATCTGAACGAGTTGTTCATTGATCCCATGGACGACTCCAGCCTGTTCCAATGCCGTCATAGCCACATCAAATGTGACTGCCTGACCCCCTCGAGGCGGAAAAACGATCAGATAAGCCTTCATTCCATCTCGGTCTGTTTCGACTTTAACTTGTCCGTCTCGGATGACTTCTTGCTGAGGTTCGGCGATGAGTATGTTCTGTTCTTGCCGGAGCACGATGTGACGGATATGGTTTTGATCAAAGCCTCGGACTTCCCGATCTAAAAGCTCAGCGAGTACTGTTTCTGCGGTAACAACACGTCCGGAACCTACTGGTGCAAAAACGGATAAAAAAACACCATCTGTTCTGTATTCAATGCGATAAAACCCGTCCCGGTTACCCATTTCTGAGTTGATGTCACTCACAGTATCACCTCCGTTTTTACAAATCACACTTTTAGAAGATTTTTTTCTTCTGTCTGGCTAGCTGGCCTCGAAGCCGTAAGATGGCTTTTGTATGCAGTTGTGATATACGGGACTCAGAGACGCCGAGGATAGTGCCAATTTCCTTTAAGGTAAGTCCTTCATAATAGTATAAAGCGATTACGGTACGTTCTTTTTCAGGAAGCTTATCGATAGCACCAGCCAAAAGCTGCTTCGTCTCTTCAAATTCTAAACCGGCTGTCGGTTCTTCATTTTGTTCGTCAACCAATGTATCGAGGAGTCGTACAGACTCAGACTTATCATTTTCCGCTAACCAGTATTCGTCGAGAGACATGATCGTGGTCGCCCGAACATCCTGCAATGTTTTTTGGAAATCGGTTTCGCTCACGCCTAACGCCTGGGCAACCTCTTCATCGGTCGCTTCCCTGCCCAATTGTTGAGCCAGTGCTAAGTATGTCTTTTCAATCTCTTTCGCCTTTTGGCGAATCGACGCCGGTACCCAGTCCATCGCCCGCAGTCCGTCGAGAATGGAACCGCGGATTCTCGAAATGGCATAGGTTTCAAATTTGAGGCCACGACTGAGGTCAAACTTTTCCAAGGCATCCATGAGGCCAAAAACTCCGTAACTGAGAAGGTCATCTCTATCAACATTGGGCGGTAGGCTGATGGCCAACCGTCCCGCTACGAACTTTACCAATGGGGTATATAAAAGGATTAGCTCTTCGCGGGCTGAGGAATCCTTGTGCTCTTTATACCGTTCCCAGAGTATGCCTGCTCTGGCGATATCTTTTGCTGATATAATTATTTTCGCCACCTACCCCGCGATCCCGTAGTTTGCGAACCCTAAAGGCGCATTAACTCTCTAACTGCATTTTCCGCATAATTTCGGCTGCCCTCGTCGGATCTGACGCCAGAAGTTCTTCGATGTCTGCTTCGATTTGTCCTGGGACAAAAGGGCTCGCAGCAGGTACTTTTACGTCGAATTGGCTTCCCTTGTGGGCCTCATTTCCAAAATCGCTTCGAGCGATGTTCCGATGGTTCTCGTTTTGCGTCAATAGTTTATCGAGATAGAATAGGGTAACACAAGTGAGTCCGCCAACAACAGAGGCGGCAGAGAAACTGCGGATGAATAATGCGCCCCAAGAGACCGATGCGTTTAAGGCAACAACCGCGGTGATGAGCCAGGTAAATGAAGCCAAAGCAAGGGGAACCCAAATTTTGACACGGCCCAATTTGTCTCCTCCCTATAGCACCTTTTCACCACGGTCTATGGTACGTATGAGTAATTTTCCATTGGTTGAGTCCAACTCGATGGTCCTTCCGTAATTACCACCTGTTTCCTTCACCAGGAGGGGGATGTTTTCTTCTCTCAACTTGAGAACTACAGCCTCAGCATTTCGTTCTCCAATACGCATCACGTCAGATGCGCCGGGAAACGAAAACATTTGCGCCCCTCCAGCGATCTTGGCGACAAGCCGGCTTTTTACAGCACCTAATCGAATCATATCGTCTAATAGAACAGGAATCGCCGTATCGGCGAATTTGGCTTTGTTTTCCGAACTACGAGCCTGGGCGGAATGGGGCAGCATGATATGGGCCAAACCACCGACTTTGGCAACGGCATCGTAAAGACAAATACCTATACAAGAACCAAGACCTGACGTCATCAAGTTGTTTGGTGCTTTGGTCGCTTTCAAGTCGGCCATGCCCACCTTGATCAGCATGCCTGCATCATCCCTTCACTCCCAGCGCTACCATTTTAGTCAATTCAAGGCCTAGGTCTGGCAGCGAAAAAGAAATGCTCCTTGGCCCACTCGAGTTCTCTATTCCTCTTCGGCGAGCGCTTCCAAATCGATCACTTTCTCGATGTTGATGAGGATTAATAAGCGGTCATCCATCTTGCCGACACCACGAATGTAATCAAGATCAACACTTCCATAGAGCCCCGGAGGCGGCTCAACGGCAGAAGATTGTATGCGGATGACTTCAGATACACCATCAACGATGATGCCTACCGTAATATCCTTAACCTTTATGATGATGATGCGCGTCCGATCGGTTGTTTCCCGTGGTGGAAGTGAAAAGCGTTTCCGTAAATCGATGACTGGGACCACATTTCCCCGAAGATTGATGACCCCTTCTACGTAATAAGGAGCCTTCGGTACTCGGGTGATGTTCAACAGACGATTGATTTCCTGTACATAGTGAATATCTACGGCATATTCTTCGCCAGCCAGCGAAAAAGCCACCAACTGCAATTCATCGGAGAAATCGACCTTTTCCACTACCCACACCTCCTAGAAAAGTGTTCCAACGTCGAGAATTAAAGAAACGTGGCCGTTGCCAAGGATGGCCGCTCCGGCGATACCACTGATCCCTTGGAGTAATTTTCCGGGCGACTTGATCACGATTTCCTGTTGCCCGATCAAGGAATCGACGATTAAACCTGCCTTTTTCTCACCCTTACGCACGACAACTACATAGAGTTCTTCCGACTCTTCGATGGTTTTGGGAACTTCAAGCACATTATCCAGGCGTACGAGAGGCAGCACATTGCCACGGAGCAGTACCACTTCTTGATTTTGAACTTTTTTGATATGGGAGGGAATGATACTTGTTGTTTCGTCGATCGTACCTAAGGGAATCGCGTAGATTTCTTCGCCCACATTCACTAATAAGGCCTGAATAATCGCCAAGGTCAATGGCAGGCGAATTTTGAACTTCGTACCCTGATTGATGCGGGTTTCAATTTCTACGGAACCGCTCAAGGATTCAATCTTTGTCCGAACAGCATCCAGGCCGACTCCGCGTCCCGATACATCAGAGACTTTTTCCGCAGTGGAGAAGCCAGCCATGAAAATTAGGTTGATCGCAGCTTGATCATCCATCTGTTCGGCTTCCCTTGCGCTGATTACGCCTTTTTGAACGGCTTTGTTCTTTAAAGCCTGAGGGTCCAGTCCCCTACCATCATCTTCCACTTCGATGACGACGTTGTTACCTTCATGTTTGGCTACCAGACGAACGACCGATTCCAACGGTTTGCCTTTTTGGCGGCGAATCTCAGGCATCTCAACGCCATGATCGATGGCATTCCGAATTAAGTGGACGAGGGGATCGCCGATTTCGTCGATCACGGTCCGGTCTAGTTCTGTTTCTTTTCCTTCCACGATGAGGTTGATTTCCTTGCCCAATTCCTTCGCAAGATCCCGAACCATTCGTGGGAATCGGTTGAAAACTTGTTCAATGGGAACCATGCGAACTTTCATCACCACGTTTTGTAAATCCGTGGTGATTCGGTCGATATGTTCAATCGTTTCGTTCAGTTCGGTCACACTATTGGTGGTGGAGATCTGTTCCAGCCTTGTCTTGTTGATGACCAGTTCTCCCACCAGGTTCATCAAATTGTCCAGACGTTCAATATCAACCCGAACGGTCTGGCTTCCTTTTATTTTGCTTTTTGCTTCTGTAGTCGTCCGATTTTTTAATAAAGCTGCATTCTCATTTATTGGTTCGCTCGGCTCTTTTACTGCTTGCGGAACATCGTTATCTTGCGCTTCCTGTGCTTTTACCTCTTTTAGGTTTACCGGCGTAATCGACTTGACACGGACTTCAGCGATCGAATCGACAGCATGTAAAACTCGTTCTTGCTCTTCCTTGGTCACTACAACGACTTCAAAAGACAGATCAAATTTCTCATCTTCCAATTCCTGCGAAGACGGAACGGATTTAATGATCTCACCGAACTCCTCAAGGTTGCGAAATACCATATAAGCTCGGGCCGACTTCATGACGCAACCGGGATCGAGTTCAACTTGAATATGATATGCGTCGTATCTTTTCCGTTGTGCTTCTTGAAGCAATGTCAGATCGTATTGATTGATTTCAAAAGATCTTAATACCTCGATTCCATCGACAACCGTGGGAAGATCGGGTTGAACAGGTTCGCTCACTTTGCTCGCCTCCCGGATCGATTCTTTGGGTTTATCGGCGGCAACCAATTCACCTTGGCCAGCTTTACGCAACAGCGTGGTCAGCTCGCTCACATCGGCATTCCCTGTATCACCGCTGCTGATCGAATCGACCATGCTTTCCAGGGAATCTAGGCATCGAAAGAGGAGATCTACGACGGCTGTGTTCACAGCTACTTGAGCACCGCGCAGTACGGAGAGGACGTTTTCCATCTCATGGGTCAATTCGGCGATGCGTTCAAAACCCATGGTGGCCGACATCCCTTTCAAGGTATGGGCCGAACGAAAGATTTCGTCTAAGATTCCCAAGTCATGAGGATTGTCTTCCAGCTCTAAAATTTTTTGATTTAGTGCTTGCAAATGTTCTCTTGACTCTTCCATAAACATGTCCATATATTGGGACATATCCATCTTAATCACACCTCCGCAGTTGCCAGACTATCGGTCCTGCAGTAATTTTACAATTTCATCTGCCACACCGGTTATGGGAACCACCTTATCGACACATCCCGACTCGATTGCTACTTTCGGCATACCGAATACTACACAGGAGGATGCATCTTCCGCGATCGTGCGGCCTTGGAGTTTCTTTATGAGTTTAATGCCTTCCGTTCCGTCACTGCCCATTCCTGTGAGAACGACACCCACCATAGAAGACCAGTACTGCTGTGCAGCCGAC
The DNA here is from genome assembly GCF_009720735.1 of Heliobacterium mobile. Classification (GTDB taxonomy): domain Bacteria; phylum Bacillota; class Desulfitobacteriia; order Heliobacteriales; family Heliobacteriaceae; genus Heliobacterium; species Heliobacterium mobile. The sequence continues at coordinate 445,132 of NZ_WNKU01000001.1, read as the reverse complement.
GTCATCATGACATCAACAGCCGGCCTGTGTCCGCCTACCGGTGGATCTTGGGTCAGCTTTACCCACATTTGTTTTCCTGCTCCTGGTTTATCGGTTACAGTCACTTTAAAGTGATAATCGCCAGGTGCAATATAGACAGTACCGGTGACGATTTCTTCTCCGTCTTGAGCTTCCTTCACTTTGAGGGCAGAAGCCGCATCCAATCGTTCTGCCAGGGATCGGGTAAACCCAGGGGGCATATGTTGGACAATGAGCACAGCTGCTCCAAGATCGGCTGGTAATTTAGGAATGACTTCGTATAGCGCCTTCGGTCCACCTGTGGAGGTACCAATGAGTACTAAACGATTGAGTCGACTTGAACCTGGGGAAGAAATGTTAGTTCGTTTCGGTAATTCCGGTAGCGTTGCCACCGCTGGTTGCGGGGCTGGAGAGGTAACTGGTCGCGTAAAGGAACGGATCTCACTGATTCTGGGTCTGATTTTGGCAATAGCGGCTACTCTCAGCTTGCTGATGAGTTGCTCGCGAACCTTATGAATGTCCAAGGATATAGATCCGGATGGCTTAGGGACAAAGTCGACAGCGCCCTTTTGCAAGGCCTGCATGGTCGCATCGGCACCTTGCTGGGTTAAGCTGGAGAGCATAACCACCGGCAATGGGTTTGTCGACATTATTCGTTCCAACGTCGTCAGTCCGTCCATCACAGGCATCTCAACATCGAGTGTAATCACATCTGGTTTCAGTTGAGAGATTTTTTCCATGGCGTCCTGACCGTTGCGGGCTGTTCCTATAACAACCATTCCGGGTTCCGATGCGATCATATCCGATATGACTTTTCGCATAAATGCGGAATCATCTACAACGAGCACTTTCATTTGCGGCATATTTATCACTCCCGGACGGCTTTAGGCCTTTTTGCCCGCCCTATAGCATTCTTCCACGTGGTATGGACTTTTTCCTGCCTATGCTTTTTCTGCTTATCCAAAAAAGCGTTTCATTCGACTGAACAGGCGGGAAATTCCTCCAACAGGTTCTTCTTTAGGCGGTAAATTACATAAAGTAGCTGCCAATTGAGAGACAGCCTGAGAGGCGGAAGATCGATCATTCTGCAAATAGAAGGGTCTTTGTGCTTTTACTGCCTTCGCCACTTGTAAATCCTCCGGAATGTAACCGAGAACAAGTATTTCACGGTGCAAGAATTGGCGAATAGCCATTTTTAATTTTTGCGAGACGCTGTCTCCCTCACTACTGCTCTCCACTCGGTTGATGACGACAGATATCGCCTTACCGGGCTGCATGGCTTCGACCGATTTGATCAATCCATAAGCATCGGTGATGGCCGTCGGTTCCGGAGTCGTGACCACGAGCAGTTCATCAGCGGCATATACAAAGGAAAGAACGTTTCTGGAAATCCCAGCGCCCGTATCAATTAGCAAAATATCGACGGTACCGTCGAGCATTGAAAAACCTGTGATAAATTCATCTAAAGCTTCTTTACTCAAGTTGGCTAGTTCGGCAATCCCTGAACCACCGGATATAATCTGTAATCCTTTCGGCCCTTCGTAGATGACATCAGCCAGTTTTTTCTGTCCGCCGATGACATGATACAAATTATATGGGGGAGCCTTCCCCAAAACGACATCGATATTGGCCATCCCCATATCCGCATCGAGCAAAAGAACCCGCATACCATAATCCCGTAAGGACAAGCCCAAGCTTAGAGTGATATTGGTCTTTCCAACGCCCCCTTTTCCACTGGAGACACAGATCACTCGAGTAGGCGGAAGGTGCCCCATGATTTCACGTTCCATTGTTTGCCGCATATTTTGCATCATCAGGCGGAGCTTTTCTGCTTGATCTTTCATAAGCTTGTCTCTCCATAGATCAGATTGGCTAATTTCTCTGGATTTGCAGTTTCAATATCATCTGGCACATTCTGACCTGTGGTGATATATGAAAGAGGTTTTCCGGTGGCACAAAGGATATTTAGAATCGATCCGTATTGATTTGTTTCATCGAGCTTGGTGAGCAAAAACTGGTTGATTTCAAATTTAGAAAAGGAATCGACGATTTGAATCAAGTCCTTATATTTGGTGGTTGCCGAGAGCACAAGGATGATCCTGCTTGGCTGGCTCGCTTCTACAAAAGCAGACAATTCCTCTAACTGAAGTTCATTTTTATAACTTCTACCGGCTGTATCGACAAGCAGCAGGTCCTTGTCTCGGTTTCGTTCAATCGCTTCTTGTAAAGCCGGCGGGGTAAAAACCACTTCTACCGGTACTCCGATGATATCGCCAAAGGTTTTTAGTTGCTCTACGGCGGCAATTCGATAGGTATCGGCAGTGATCAAGCCTACTTTACGGCGATTGACAATAGAAAATGTAGCTGCTAACTTGGCAATGGTTGTAGTTTTTCCCACACCGGTGGGTCCGACCATGAGGAAAACTTCCGGTCCTTGATTGCCCTCAGATATCATGACAGATTGAGGCGACCCTACCATTAATTGGATCTTTTGCAGGACCAAATCTTTGACGACGGTAGGATTCCAATCGGTTCGATCCTTATGCTCATCATATACATCTTCGACAATTTTTCGAGCGACGCTTTCATCGACATCATTGTCAATCAAGCGCTTATAAGCGGCAATCAGATCATAAGGGAGTTTTGCATCCATTTCTTGAAGACGCCCTAAGATCTGCCCCATAAGTGTTTTCATTTGATTCAGTTCATCACCGATGGCGTTGTTTGTGGGAGAACTAACGTTCATACTTAGGGTCGATGGGGATGGTTTCTCCGGCAAAGGGGATGGCACCTTTGCCACGTTCCGAGGCGACTCTTCCATGATGAAGCTTTTGTTTTCCAATGGCTCTCCGTCAATCGACAGGGGATGATTAACTCGAATATCTAATTTCTCACCGTTATTGGGAGCTACATCAACCTTTTTCGTCTTTGGCAATGAGACTGTTTTCTCTTTGCCTTGGTCTTTCGGAAGAACTAAGGCATCTTCTACAGCACCGGTGATCTCCACCTTCTCTCTGGCAAAAAAACCGAAGAAGCCACCTTCTTTTATTTTACGGGTGTGGAGGATAATTGCGTCTTTCCCCATCTCAGACTTCATCTTGTTCATGGCTTCTTGTACGGTTGGAGCGACAAAACGTTTGACCCGCAAATTTATCTCACCATCCCTATCGTTTGAACCTCTAGTTGAGTTCCAATTTCATTATAAGAGAGAACTACCAACTGAGGTACAGCCCTTTCGGTTAATCGTTTGAAATACAACCGTACTATTGGTGCACATAATATGACTGGTTGATATCCCATTTGTGAAACCCGTTCCACTTCTTTCACTAAAGCGGCGATCACTTTTTGGGCTTCCATCGGATCCATCGCGAGATAGGTGCCGTGTTCCGTTTGTTGAATCGCTTCTCGAATATTATTTTCTAAGCCCGGATCTAATGAGATGACTGGCAGTTGATTCGTTCCCGGCAGGAGATAGGATTTCACGATTTGTCGAGCTAGGGCTTGACGGGCGTATTCGATCAAAACATCCGTGTCTTTAGTCATTCGAGCATGGTCAGCCAGGGTTTCCATAATCGTAACCAGGTCTCGTATAGGTACCCGCTCTTTGAGCAATCCGGCGAGGACTTTTTGTAAATCACCAAGGGACAATAGATCCGGTATGAGTTCAGAAATAACAGCAGGGTGAGTTTGCTTCACATGATCGACAAGACCTTGAACATCTTGTCGACCCAGTATTTCGTAAGCGTGAGTTTTAATCACTTCTGTCAAGTGAGTTGCCACTACGCTCGGTGGATCTACAACGGTGTAACCGGCCAATTCTGCTTGGTCTCTTAGTTGTGGTGTAATCCACTTCGCCGGGAGACCGAAAGCAGGCTCTTTCGTATCAATACCCGCTATTGAGCCATCATCAAAGCCCGGTGCCATCGCCATATAGTGATCGATCATGATTTCCCCATTGGTCACTTCGACGCCTTTAATTTTGATGGAATAGGCGTTCGGTTTTAACTGCATATTGTCACGCAGCCGGATCGGTGGTACGACCAAGCCTAATTCCAAAGCACACTGACGACGAATCATGATCACACGGTCGAGAAGATCGCCGCCTTGTTGTACATCGACCAGAGGAATTAGTGCGTAACCCATTTCCAATTCCAACGGATCCACATTGAGCAAAGATACGACATTTTCCGGTTTCTTTATTTCTTCGATCTCTTGTTCTTGGGCTTTTTCAATTTCAGCGATGGCAGTCTCTTTGTTGGTTCTATCCATGCGGTATCCGACAAAGCCAAGAACGGCTGCCATTGTAAGCAAAGGGATAGGCGGCAGTCCGATGATGCCGAGTACCACAAGTACACCGGAGGCGATATAAAGGGTACGGGGATAGCCAAATAATTGGGACAAAAGATCCTGACCTAAGTTGGCTTCCGAAGCAGCCCGGGTGACAATGACACCTGTCGCCGTTGATATGAGCAAGGCAGGAATTTGCGTGACCAAACCATCGCCAACCGTTAAAATCGTGTATTTCATAGCAGCTTGAGTTACTGTCAAATTCTTCTGTAAAAGGCCAATAAAGAATCCGCCGAAAATATTGACAAACAAGATAATAATGCCGGCAATAGCATCTCCCTTGACGAACTTGACCGCACCGTCCATAGCACCATAAAAATCTGCTTCCCGTTGGATGTCTTTCCGGCGCTTCTTAGCTTCGCTTTCATTAATTAAACCTGTATTTAAGTCAGCATCAATAGCCATCTGCTTACCAGGCATGGCATCCAATGTAAAACGAGCGGCTACTTCGGCGACACGTTCGGCACCTTTGGTAATCACAATAAACTGAATGATCACCAATATTAAAAACACGATAAATCCGACAACAGGACTTCCACCAAGTACAAAGGTTCCGAATTTCTCAATCACTTGTCCTGCATATCCATCGAGCAGCACCAATCGCGTCGTCGAAACGTTTAAGGCTAAACGAAACAGTGTGGTGATTAAGAGCAACGTTGGAAAAATTGAGATCTCTAAGGCGCCTTCAATGAACATAGTTACTAACAATACCAAAATTGCAATCGAGATGTTAAAAATCAAAAGCATATCCAGAAAAATAGGTTTTAAGGGGACAATCATCATGACCACAGTGGCCAGCACTGCAATGGCTACAGCGATGCCTGCAAGGTTATTTGAATCGCTTTTTGCTTGGGACTGTGGTAAAGCCATGATGACACATCCTTTCAGCGTAAATTGTCCTGTTTACTAGATTAGGCCTTCTTTTTTTTAAGTCGGTACACAAAGGCAAAAACCTCTGCTACTGCCTGGAACAGTTCCGCTGGTATCTCTTGACCGATCTCTACCGTACGGTAGAGAGCCTGCGCCAATGGTCTATCTTCTACAGTCGGAATACCATGGGATTGAGCAATTTCCTTGATTTTTAAAGCTACATAATCTTGCCCTTTAGCGATTACGACTGGTGCAGTCATCAGAGCCCCTTCATATTTTAAAGCAATGGCAAAGTGGGTAGGGTTTGTAATGACGACATCAGCCTTAGGCAATTCCTGCATCATCCTACGCATCGCCACTTCACGCATGCGTTGACGGATTTTTCCTTTAATTTGCGGGTCCCCTTCAGACTGTTTGTGTTCCTCTTTGACTTCTTGTTTAGACATTTTTAATGACTCTTCATGGCTATACCACTGAAACCAGTAGTCCAATGCTGCGACAGCAATGAGCAACAATGCCACTCGAAAACCAACATCGTAAGCGATCTCTGAAATAGAAGCTATTGCCGTCTGTATATCGGCACCTATTAAAGTTGGGAATATATAAAGATGTTTAATAATCGCTGAATAGGCTACATAGCCTATGATCGTTACTTTTCCCAAAGACTTGACTAATTCTACTAACGCTTGTTTCGAGAAAATACGGCCTAAACCATTTAAAGGGTTTAACTTGCCCCAGTTCATTTTTAAACCTTCTAAAGAAAATAAAAAGCCTACTTGCAGGTAACTGGCCAAAATACCAGCGGTTAACGCCACTAGCAAAAAGGGTGCTACCATTAGTAAAGCCCGAATGGCAACTTCGAGTCCAGTCGTCATTACGGCCACGGGACTCAGATTTTCCTGTGATGATGTACTTAAATAGTACACCATTATTCGTTCAAATCCATCAAATGTTTGAAGCCCAAAATATTTAAGCGCTACAAATGAGAATAATAAAGAAAGAGCAGTATTTATCTCGGAGCTTCTAGCAACTTGACCTTTTTTCCGCGCCTCTGAGCGCCGTTTCCCCGTCGGCTTTTCTGTTTTCTCACCGGAAAACCATTGTAAATCCCATTTCAGCACCGGCTTCATTCCTTTGTCAGCCTTAAGGGCTAAGGAGTTTAAGAAAACCAAGGACATTGGAAAAACTAATTTCGTAAAGGCGGTTCATACTATCAATATAAAAAGGAAGAATAATCCATAGAAAAGCGACACCTACAAGAATTTTTACAGGAATACCGATGACGAAGAGGTTCATTTGTGGTACCGTACGAGATACGATTCCCATAGCGATATCGTTAATTAAGATGACCCCAATAATAGGCATTGCCAATTGTACACCTGTCAAAAAAACACCGGAAACCAAACGGATGATAAAATCAGCCAATTGACCTGAAGAAGCCAGCGAGAACGAGGCACCTCCGACGGGGACTAAGTTAAAACTATCCATTAAAGTTTTTACTAGTAATAGATGTCCATCGTATGTGACAAAAAGCAATAACGCCAGGATTTGCATGAATGTAGCCGTCATCGGAACCTGAGTTCCCCACATGGGGTCCATAATATTAATGATACCAAAGCCAAGTTGGATATCAATGATCTGTCCGGCTGTCAATATGGCTGCAAATACGAGTTGAAGAATGAATCCGATAGAAATTCCAATGATGATTTCCTTAAGCAAAATTAACACATAACTGACTAGATCTATAGGTGGAACGAATAAAGAGCCCTTTGGGAGTGATAACATTACAAGCAAAGCAAAAAGAAAAGAAAGTCCAACTTTGACCGTTGTATTGAGCCCGTTGAAATTAAATATTGGTGCCAAGACGAAAATTCCGGCAACGCGACTCATCATCAGCAACAAAAGATCCAACTGATTTAGCCAACTATTGATGACGGTTTCCACCGTTCTTTTCCTCTCTTTACTGTTTCACAATTTAACGTATAAAAGTGTATTGATTCAAAGCACCTAATAAGTGGTCTGTGTAACGCATCAGTTCTTGCAACATCCATGGACCGAAAAGCATAATGACTATTAAGACAGCAATGATCTTCGGTACAAAAGTCAATGTTGCTTCTTGTATCTGCGTGGTTGCCTGAAAAACACTGATAATCAAACCAATAAGCAAACTAGCTCCGAGAAGTGGTGCAGATATCAGTAGAACTGCTATTAAAGCATCTCGTCCGAGTTGTATTATCAATTCAGGGGTCACAAAGATCCTCCTCTTCTATTACTGGTAGCTTTGGATCAGCGACTTCAAAATAAGATACCACCCATCCACCAGCACAAATAGAAGAATTTTAAAGGGTAGTGAAACCATCGCAGGCGGAAGCATCATCATACCCATCGACATGAGTACGGAACCGACGATCATATCTATGACGATAAAGGGTAAGTATATCACAGCTCCAATTTGAAAGGATGTTTTTAATTCACTGAGAATAAAAGCAGGAATAATGGCTCGGGTAGGGATATCACCGTAAGTTTTCGGTTGTTCTACATTCGACATATTGACAAATAGCGCCAAATCTTTTTCCCGAGTTTGTTTTAACATAAACTCCCGCAAAGGATAAAGAGCCTTATCCAACGCTTGTTCTTGGGAAATCTGACCGTTTAAATAAGGTTGAAGAGCTTGGTCATTAATGTTTCCCCAGGTAGGAGCCATGATGAAAAATGTCAAAAATAAGGATAAACCAATCAATATTTGGTTCGGTGGCATCGTCTGTAAAGCTAATGCGGTTCGCGTAAAATGAAGAACAACTAAAATCCGAGTAAAGCTGGTCATCATGACCAAAATCGACGGCGCCAAGGACAGTACGGTGAGCAGAAACAAGACTTGCAAACTCTTTGACATTTCCGTAGGATTGTTAGTCGAATCCACCCCAATGCTCACTGTGGGAATAGGAATGGGAGCAGCAACTGCTTCTGAAACGATGCCTGTCCAACAAATCAGTAACAGGATAGCCGTCAATATAATGAAGCCTCGGCGCTTCGAGGACTTCACAAGCGGTTCTCCCCTTCCCTGTTTCCGTCTTGATTTGGAAATTGTTCTCCTCGAAGCCTATTTAATTTATCGATCTGTTGCATCATTTCGAGATGAAAAGATTGTTCAGACGTTTCAGAACTCCCTTTCCCCGTCGTTTTTCTGAACAGACCGATTACCTCTTCGAGGACTGATTTTTGTTGTGCTTCCGTTTGGGATTGGCGTATCGAATCGATCATATTTCCGTCGGTAATTTCCATGATCGGTTGAATCGCATGGTCTGTAGCACCGATGACAAAAACCTTGCCGGCTATTTCGGTAACATAGATGTTTTTATTCGGTCCGAGACTGACTTGGTCCAACACGGCAAGCCAATTTCCTCGGCTCGATACTTGAAAGCTTCGCTTCCAAATACGGACGACTCCCCATCCGACACCACCAAGTACAACCAACGTGAGGAATAGGCGAAAGAGCAAATCACCAGTCCCAGGCATTGTACCTGACTTATCGGACGCAGCCACCGGTTGGGGTCCGTACTCCTTATGTTGAATATCGCCGTTATTGGCGTCATCGGCAAGTGCCAAGTAAGGAGTACTCAGTAATGCAAAAAGTAGACCAAAAAACGCCAGGCCGCCGAGCATCCGGCGGCCAATACGCCGATAAACGTTCATAAGCACCTCCCCTTCCCGGGTATAGGGGGAGCAGGGCAACATTAACCCGGGTTTATCCTAAGGCTTTTCTCACTGCTTCTAAAACGCGATCCGGTTGAAATGGCTTAACGATAAAGTCTTTCGCTCCCGCTTGAATCGCGTCAATAACCATGGCTTGCTGACCCATAGCACTGCACATGATAATACGGGCGCCAGGGTCAACACCACGAATCGCACGGACTGCATTAATACCGTCCATCTCAGGCATAGTGATATCCATCGTTGTCAAGTCGGGCCGAAATTCTTTCCACTTTTCCACGGCGATAGCACCGTTTTCAGCTTCACCGACGACTTGAAAGCCATTCTTCGTCAGAATGTCTTTGATCATCATGCGCATGAAAGCGGCGTCGTCTACAATCAAAATCCGGTTTGACATTACTCTCATCCTCCGTTTATTGTAAATTACCTAATCTTTCGATGGGGCTTACAATGTCCGTAATGCGTACACCAAAGTTTTCGTCGATAACCACAACTTCTCCTTTGGCTACCAATTTACCGTTCACCAGTATGTCTACCGGTTCTCCGGCAAGTTTATCGAGTTCGATTACAGAACCGGGCCCTAAATCCAAAATATCTCGAATGGTTTTTTTAGACTTGCCTAGCTCAACGGTAACCTGAAGAGGAACATCCATGATCAGATTCAAGTTGGTCATATCTTTGCCGACCCGTTGAGGTTGCAAAGGGGCAAATTGAACTGGATTAACAGGCACCGGCGGTGTTTGCGGGGGAGGTGCATAATTAACGGGCTGTTGTGGGTACATGCCTGGAGGCGGTCCATAATAGGCCGGTGGCTGCGTTGGATATCCGTATCCAGGTGGTGGGCTTCCATAGCCAGTCGGTGCTGCGGCAGCCATCGGTTCGGCATTTGGAGGCGGATATGAAGCCAACGGGGGAGCTGCTGGTGGAGCCGAAGGGGCCGGAGGCGGTGGTGGCGGAGAATAGGCAGTTGACGGAGGTGGTGCCGCTGGTGGCGGCGGAGCGCTGGAAGATGGCGACTCATTCATGTCTCCCATCAATCCTTGTACCAATGCTTTGGCGAAGGGAATGGGATAAATCTGCATCAGTTCGCTATCGATGAGTCCTTCAATGACCATGCGAAAAGATACTTTTACGATCGGATCTGCTTCTGGCTGGGGCAATTTTTCGCTTGCTAAATCAATGGTATTCAACGAAGGGGGAGAGATATCGATCTTTTTTGAAAGCATCGTAGCCATCGATGTGGATGCAGAACCCATCATCTGGTTCATTGCTTCTGATATGGCACTGAAATGGATCTCATTCAGTTCCGTCGGAGGCGCCATACCGTCGCCGCCCATCATCAGGTCAACGATAACGGCCACGTCCGATTCTCGAATGATTAAAACGTTATTTCCTTCCAGACCTTGCGTATAATGAACATCTACGACCACAAAAGGAGCAGGATAGTCCTTCTGAATGGCTGCCTTGGTAGTCACAGTCACCCGAGGAGTGGTTATGTCCACTTTTTTCCCGAGTAATGTGGAGAGCGTTGTAGCTGCCGTTCCCATAGAGATATTGGAGATTTCTCCGATAACGTCTCTATCTAAATCACTAAATTCCGAAGTGACTTCTGGAAAAGGTGGCGGCGCCTCTGGCTCACTGGGGATATCTGCTCCTCTAAGCAGTGCATCGATTTCCTCTTGGGAAAGGACGCCGCTACTCATCATCTATCTCAACTCCTTTGTCGAAGGTCGAGGTAATTTGGATTCCCACTTTGGATCCCATGGTTCCCGGACGTCCGAAATACTTTGTCCGTTGGCCGATGAGAACTTCCAGTTCGTAGGAAGCTTTGTTTTCCAGTTGAATGACGTCACCCATTTGTAAATCGAGAAGTTCGCTGACCGTAAGGGTTGTACGTCCCAGCAAAACACTGATCGGAATTAAAGCTCGTTCTAGGCGGGTGCGTAGAGCCGCCAGTTGTTCTGCCGTTCGTTCTTTTGAAGCATTGGAAAACCAAAAATGAGCACTGAGTTTACTGATAATCGGTTCCAGTAATATATAAGGAAGGCAGATGTTGATCATTCCCTCAACCTCACCGATTTTGCAAGACAAGGTAATGACAACGACCATTTCTGTTGGAGCTACGATCTGAATAAACTGTGGGTTTGTTTCAATCATTTCTAACCGCGCTTTTACTTGCGCGATGTTATCCCAAGCCTCGGTAAAGCTGTCCAACATACGCCGTGTTGTTCGCTGAAACACTGATTGCTCGATCTCGGTAAGACCTCGAACTTTGTCAGGAGGTTGTCCAGGACCCCCAAAAAGACGGTCGATGACTGAGAAAGCGATATTCGGATGAACCTCCATGATTCCATTACCATTCAATGGATGCATGGTAAATATGTTTACTATCGTTGGATTTGGAATCGAGCGAATGAATTCCTCATAGGTTAATTGGTCTAGAGACTGAACCGATATTTGAACCAGTGTACGTAGGTGAGCCGCAAAAAACGTTGTCAGACTGCGGCAATAGTTCTCGTAGATAACTTGGAGAGTATGGATTTGGTCTTTCGAAAACTTATTCGGTCGCTTAAAATCATAAACGCGAATTTTACTAGCTAAATCGTCTTTGACGTCTTCCGCTGTCACTTGACCGCTGGCAAGGGCAGCCAAGAGAGAATCAATCTCTGCCTGGGACAGAATGTCACTCACGTTCTACCCTCACCTCCAAAATAATAAGTCCCATTTCGGGTAGAACTATTGGTAAACAATATCAGAGAAATAGACATTGCGAAATCTGTCCGCCCCAAACTGTTTGTTGAGCGCAATCAATATTTCCTTTTTCACTTTGTCCCTGCCTTCGTTTGTCTGCAAGTCTTCTACTGTTTTCGAACTGAGTATATTTAGGATCCGGTCACGAATAATCGGCAATTGTTCTTTTAATTCAGCTAGTTTTTTCTCATCTTTCTTTTCTTCATTCAGTTCCATCGTTACCTTCGCTTTTAGAAACCGCTTTCCTCCTGGGTCGGCTAAGTTCGTAGTGAAATCACCGATTTCAAAGAGAACTCCCGGCGTTCGCACAGCCTGCGTTTTTGCAGAGGATGTGCCAGGACTGACAAAATAATAAAAAACCCCCACAGCGATAATGGCAGCGGCTGCCAGAACCGCAACCACGATAACGATCAACTTTACGTTCATGGGTTTCTTTTGGGGGGCGTTTTCGGTTTCAGCCATCCGGAAAAACGCTCCTTCCTCATATCTGAGTGTTACATTGAATCGGACTTACATTCTTCATTACCCATTATATATTGATTCGGGATCTTCTTGCTAGCTCCTTCTTTTTGTCAACATTTACAGTTGCTCTGATGCTTTGTTTCGACACGAACATGCAAGCCGGTAAGCAATGACTTTCGCGATGATTTCGTCGGTATTCTCAAGCACGACCAGTTTTTTTCCTGTCGTCAATGTCACTACGCTGTCAGGGGTCGATTCTATCGTCTCGATCAGTTCTGCGTTGACCACAAGTTCCGTCTGATTTAGACGGCTTAGCTTTATCAATACCCCATCCCCCTCTTTAGAAAAAGGGCGGGTGGGGTTGGTTTACCTAACCCGCCCGCCAGCTATTCTATCGTTTTAAGTTCACCAACTCTTCTAACATACTATCAGATACAGTGATAATACGGCTATTCGCCTGGAACCCCCGCTGAGTAGTGATCATATCTGTGAATTCTTGAGACAAGTCCACGTTAGACATCTCTAATGCTCCTGGTTGTATATCGCCGCGGCTAGCGCTTCCCGGAGTGCCTGTACTTTCTTCACCACAGTTATTTGACTTCGTGTAAAGATTTGAACCCGCCTTCATCAAACCGGCCGGGTTGGAAAAAGAACTAACGGCGACCTGAGCTAATTTCATCGTTTTCCCGTTCGAGAAAACACCGGTCAACGTTCCTGATGAATCAATAGCGTAAGACTTCAACGAACCATCGGCATACCCATTCTGACTTAGTTTATCGGCTGTTGTTTCAGAGGCAAACTGGGTCATTTTCGAGAGGTCTAAATAGAGCTTTTTATCGGTAGTAGAGCTGGGGTATTTATAATTTGCAGAATAAGTAGTTGTAGGCATGGTTAATATATCATCCGTGCCGTTATGAAAACTAAAGGAACTTGCAGATGTCACTGTAAATGATTTAAAAATCCCGTTACTACTAAAAGCTAGAGTACCCTTAATTATACCCGGTAAAACAGTCGTTCCAGAAACAACAACTGCAGATACTATCCATTGGTTAGGTGTTGTAGATCCGTTATTTTTAAAGCTTACTACCAAATTATGCTTTTGACCTTGGGAATCAAAAATTTCTATAGTTTTTGGTATCGGAGTATTTTTACCATCCGTGTTTCCCAAATTTCTATAGAACTCCACACGATTGGTCGCATAGGCTTTCATGTTTTGTTTAGCTTCCAGGCTAATTTCAACAGGAGATTTGGTAGTAGCAATATCTCCGTTCTCATCAGCCATATATCCCATCACTTTCATACCATTGTCTGTTCGTATAAAATTATATTTATTGTCGAGATCAAAGTTCCCCGCACGGGTATAGTATTGAGTTCCCCCATCATTCAGTAAAAAAAATCCGTCTCCATTAATAGCCAAATCAGAATTTTTTCCAGTTCCTTGCACACTGGTCGCCGTCGGTATCATTTCAATGGTCGCCACATTCATACCCAAGCCAACCTGCATGGGGTTTGTACCGCCTCGTCCGCCATCATCACCAGAAGAAGCGCCGCGAATTGTTTGGTTGAGGGTATCGGAAAAGGTAACCCGGCTCTTCTTAAAACCGATCGTGTTCACGTTAGCGATGTTGTTGCCGATGACATCCATACGGGTCTGGTGATTCCGCAAAGCCGTAACCGCGGAAAAGAGTGACCGCATCATAAGTAAAGACCTCCCCCTTTCGGGTAATTGTTCAGATGGCTGTTTCTATCAATCCACAGCCGAGGCTTCCTCATCAGAGGTCCAGCCTGTCAATCCGGTACGATGACTGCACTATCGATATTGGTAAACACATTGTCCTTCATCGCCGACCCATCCACTGCCGTAATGACTGTTCGGTTTTTAATCGAAACGACCAAGGCCATATCCCTCATTAGAATAAGAGATTCTCTAGCCCCTTTTTGACTCGCCTTATCTACTGCCTCGTTCAGTTTGCTAATCTCAGCGTCATCGAGCTTGATGTTGCGCTGTGTAAGCCGCTGTAAAGCATGAGCAGAAAATTTCAGGGCCTTTTTTTCGAGGATTTTTTGAAAAGATTCCTCGGGAGCTTTGGCATTAGGATGGGGAGTAATCCCGGTTACGGGCTTGCCAATTCCGGGCATTAACGGTTGTGGATAGACGATGCGGGTATCCACGGCCGGCGTCCTCCTCATCTGTAAGATGTTTAAGCAATCTGGTTAACTTCACCAAGGTAAACATTGCGGCTCTTCGTTACGCCATCTTGGGTGTATTCCACTTGTAGGATGGGAATACCCTTCTCAATTTTAACGGCTTTAACTGTACCGTGAATGCTTTCCGTAACCTCTTCTCCATCAGCATTTGTGACCGGTTTTCCTGCTTCATCAAGCTTTGCGACGGTGGCATCTACCGTTTTCCCTGTGAAACTGACCGATTGGAAAATGAGATTATCCATCTGTAAGTTCTGTTGTGTAGAAAATAGATTACTCATGTTTTTAAACATTTCTTCTTGAGACGTTTTTAACTCCGTAAACCCCTCAGCCATGTTCTTCATCTGTTCTAAAGCACTGAACTGGGCCATTTGAGCAATAAACTCTTTATCTTCCATCGGTTGCATAGGATCTTGATACTTTAATTGAGTGACGAGAAGTTTCAAAAAGTCATCTTTACCTAAACTGTCATTCGTTTTCCGTTGAGTCGTCGAACTCGTTTGATCCTGGTAGACAGGACCTGTATTTTCGATCGGGCTAGCCAATGGTTTCGCCTCCCTTTTATCGTTTCTTCCATTTACATTCTAGGCTAAGAACTCGACGGTCGTATCATCCCGGTTGTATGTCCCTAGCAGGTTTTGTTTTGATTCATGACCAAGCTCAACCTCTGCCTCTACAGTTCCCGAGTTGGGCGAGTTAGGTCGGCCATATCCGTTTTCCTGACTCCAGCTCGAGGGATTGGAGGACCCACCCTGCTGTTGGGAGTTTAGATTTTGATTTCCTACAGATACGTCAATACGGTCAAACTTTAAGCCCTGTTCTTCAAGGGACTGCTTCAGTTCCGGCAGATTGGATTCAAGCATTTGACGTACTTGCGGATTTTCCGCAGAAAAACGGACCGACACGATACCTGCATCAACAGACAAACTGAGTTGCATTTTTCCTAAGACTTCTGGCTTTAATTGAATTCTTAATTCACTGCCACCGCTTTTTTTCAACAGTTGAGTGTTTTCAACCATTTGGCGAAACATTTCTTGACGAAATGCTTTTACGTCCTCTTTACCTGCTGCTTTGATGAAGGCGGAGAAATCGTTAGCCGTTCTGGAGCTCACACCTTGCCCATCGGGTTGACGTGAAAAAAGGTCTTCTTTCCCTACTATCGCTCCATTTTGGGTCATTTCGTGGAAGAGGTCAGATTGCTTTTGGCCTCCAGAAAAACTGCCTGCCTGCTGTCCGTTACTCGCAACGACAGCAGTGATCCCTGGTAACTGTGATCCTTGACTTTGATTCGTCTGTTGCCCATCAACAGTAAGCTGCATGTCTCTGGGCATCGCCTCACCCAATTTAGTATCATCAGTAGCCGTTTTTCTCAGCTGAGCGATCAAAGACAGTTGATTCGGACTTACATTCACCCGGTTATCTAAAACAACTACCTGGTTATCGGAGGCATCCCTTTGAGCTTCCTTCGACGCAGCGAGGTTTAACTCAGTCATCGATCCTGTTTGTGATGGAACAAATCCTTGTTTTGTCAATGGTGCTTCATCTGCATCAGTTTGGGGGATCGGTTGCTGAACCTGAGAAATAACCTCTATTTGTGCAGCCTGTTTCCCGTTTTCTCCAGCCGTTGTAACCGAAGTAGCGGTCTGTACAGTCGAATCAACAGGATTGACCGAATCCTGTGTAAGATCGCTTTTTTTCACGTCATCGGGAAGCTTGTTGAGAAGTACCAGAAGTTCGCTTGGAATAGAAGAATCATTAGACCCTTCTTTTGTTTTTTCCGGTTGAGAGGAGTCCTGTTCATCGGTCACCGAAACGTCTCGCTTCTCAGAAGTTGCTTTCTCCTTCGACTCTGTTTCTGCTCGATCCATTTTGTTCAACCTGTCCTGCCTTGTCTCTTCCGCTGCGTCCTTTTGGTCTTGTGCATTTTCTTCTGCAGAGACTTTTTGAATATGGTTCTTTTGTTGATTCGATGACTGTGATTTCGTCGATTGGGCTTGCTTCAATTGCCTTTGCGGATCCGTTGCAGATGATTCCGACCTATGGCCTGAAGCATTAGGTTTGGTATTGCTGTTGCTATGCTGCTGTATGTATTTATTCGATTGATAACGGTTGGAATAGCTGGATGCTTCAAAAGCTCGAACAGGATCGAATTTAGCGTTCTGTAATGTTCCGTATCTACCATCGGTGATGGATGGCATGATGTCTTGGAGAAAACTACCAAAGACTTTTCCCGACGTAGTCGAAGTACCCTTCGCTGTAGATTCCGCGGAGGCATTCGATAGAATGGATCGTGTGACCTCAATCGATGAGATATCTGCCATAGCTTCACCTCCCTGAGTTCTCTTTCCATGACCAATTCTGCTTAGGGCTTACTGGCATCCCCCCTTTCGAATGAAACAGAAAGGATATTATACGGTCCGCCCCATTAAAGCAACGAGGCGAGCTGCTCGTTCCGGATTGATGGAAGCCAGTTCGGATAGTATCTTTCCGGTAGCCGTTTGATCCATTTCGCAAAGGATCGAGACGCTGATGTCATCGGGCAGTTGTTCGATGACGGCAGCAGCATCTTCCACCTTCATGGCAGCTAAGGACTTGCCGATGTTTTGATAGTTGGCTTTGGACAGTTGACTTCGCTTTAGATCAGCATCAGCTTTTTGGCGTGTCTCTTGATCTTCACCACCCGTTGGCATCGTCAATCGGGCCGCACGAACAGGATCTAAAGCAGCTGTTATTTTTGCGGCTACGTCTATGTCCATTTGATTGAGTAAGCTGTTCACGGTATCGTCAGGTAAGTTCTCCATAATTTTGGCGGCACTCGCCGGTTTCATAGCAGAAAGGCGCTCAGCTAGTTTTTGTGTGTCTAATTTTACGTGGTTTTCTTTATCAATTTGATTTTTTAAGTCTGCTACTTGTTTCTCCAAATCGGCTTTTTCTTTCAAAACCTGGCTGTCTTGGGGAACCGGGGTTGTTGCTTTAGATTGTACTTCCGTCAATTTCGCATCCAAGTCAGCTTTTTCCGCTTCTAGTCGGGCGATACGAGCTTCTTCCAAGGTTTGCTGGGAACCTTGCTTCGCAGGATCACTCTTAGGTATCATCGTTCCCACAACAGGGATTTGACGGAGGTAAGGGATGATATCGACGGCTCCGACAGTCTGTGCCGCCGCCAAGGCAGCTAGAAGCATAACAGGTACGGCCAAAATGAAAAACAGTTTCAGATTGGACATCCCTTGTTTTTCCTGACTACCTAGCTTTTCAGGCACTTTCTCCCCCCCTATCCCTGTGTATTTTCATTGCGAATGTATCGACTGAGTGCCATTTCATCAAGGAGTTTTTGTTCTTCCCTCAGAAGCTCACGTTGATAATCGGCTAGGTGTTTTTCTCGCAACTTTTCTAGTATTTTGCGTTCGCGCATTGTTTCCATCAATTGCTGCCGTAACTTGGCGAGACTTTCCCGTGCCGATTCAATTTCCGAAATCTGACGGTTCTCTGTTGACTTGAGTTTAAGCCAGAATTGATTAAAAAAAAGCCTCGCTTCTACGTCAAAAACATCTCCAGGAGTGGGGCGAATATTATCGATAGCTTCCGCCATTTTTTTCGCGTTTCCCGCAGCTCATCCTCTAAAGCTTCAATGGCTTTTTGTTGCCGCTGCAAATCTCCCTTGAGTATATCCTCTTGACGCAACTTTAGGCTCAAAGCTGCTTGTAACTTAAATCGAAAGGGTTTCATCGGGCAAAGATATCCTTAATCTGCTGGACCGATTCTCTAAAAGGCACTGATTCATAAATATCCTGACGTAAAAAAGTGCGACAGGCTTCGATCTTATTTAGGGCATAGTCGATTCGCGGGTTGGCCCCTCGTTGATAGGCTCCGATATCGATCAAGTCTTTAGCTTCCCGGTATGTAGCTAATACTTGACGCAATTGGGCGGCCACGTCGCGGTGTTCCGGTTCGATCAACTCGATCATAACACGGCTTACACTACTGAGCACATCGATGGCTGGATAATGGTTTTGGGCGGCCAAATCTCTGGAAAGGATGACATGCCCATCTAAGATCCCACGAACGGCATCGGCAATTGGTTCATTCATGTCATCACCGTCCACCAACACTGTGTACAGCCCCGTGATGGTTCCGTTGTGAGATGTACCGGAACGTTCCAGCAGCTTGGGCAGAAGGGCGAAAACGGAAGGCGTATATCCACGTGTCGCTGGTGGTTCCCCTACGGCCAACCCAACTTCCCGTTGAGCCATGGCAAAGCGAGTCACCGAGTCCATCATCAGCATCACATCTTTGCCTTGATCTCGGAAGTACTCGGCAATAGCGGTCGCCACAAGAGCTCCTTTTAACCGCACGAGCGCTGGTTGATCTGATGTAGCCACGACGATTACTGACCGAGCTAACCCCTCGGGCCCTAGATCTTTTTCGATAAACTCTCGGACTTCTCGCCCCCGTTCACCAATTAAACCGATGACGTTTATGTCGGCCGTCGTGTTCCGGGCGATCATCCCCAATAAAGTACTTTTTCCGACACCCGAACCGGCGAAGATCCCCATCCGCTGACCTTTGCCACAAGTCAAAAGGCCGTCCATCGCTTTTACTCCCAAAGAAAGGGACTGTCGAATCCGCTGACGGGTCAGAGGATTCGGAGGATCTGCTACGAGTGGATAAGTTTCATCGACAGGAACAGGGCCTAATCCATCCATCGGGTTACCCAATCCGTCGAGTATTCGACCGAGCAGGGGATAGCCGACAGGAATTTTTAATTCATCGCCTGTGGCTAAGACTTGAGATCCTGGACCTATACCGGCCATGTTTCCCAGGGGCATAAGCAAGGTCTTTTTTTCCCGAAAGCCAACCACTTCAGCTCGAACCCACTCGGTTTTCGATTGCGTAGAAACGAGGCACAATTCTCCCAAGTTGGCGCTGGGACCATCCGATTGGACGACGAGTCCGATGACTTGGGATACTTTCCCGTTCATGCGCACCGGGTCCATGTTGCGTATCGCTTGCATGTACTTTTGCATTGCGCCATTCCCCTAGCTGTGCATGACTTCACGTATCACTCTTGAGACTTCTTCCAACTGCGCCTCTATCCGTGCGTCTACATAGCCGTGGCTGGTATCGATAATACAGCCGCCGCGATCAACTGTTTCATCCATTTCCACCGTCAACGTACGCAACCCTTTGATCAAGCGCATCAATTCCGGTTTGGCCGTTTGAACGAGTGGATAATCTTGAGGATGAACTTTTAATACAACGGCGCTCATGTCTCGAACTTTGTTAATCGCGTTCATAGCGATATTCAACACTACATCGGGCTTATTGGCAATTTCATATTGCAAGATTTTCTCAGCGATCTGGATAGAAAGTTCGACGATTTCTGGTTCTTTGCTATTTATATAGGTAAGTTTAGCTTGTCTTGCCGTTTCCACCTCATGATGAGCGTCGTTGATGATCGCTTCGGCTTGACTCTGCGCTTGTTCGATTGCTTTTCTGTAACCTTCTTGGTAGCCTTGTTCCGATTTTGAGCGTCGAAGCGTTTCTGCTTCCTGCCCTGCTAAAAAAGTGATTTCTTCCGCTTGTCGATGCGCTTCAGCAAGGATGGAATTAGCCTGCTCTTTTGCCATATTTAAAAGATCTTGAACAGCTAAGCGAGTCTCTTCCATGATACGTTCCGCCTCAGCTTCAGCGAGTTGAACCGGATCGACCGTTTTCTCCGGTTCTATCTCCGGAAGAATCTGCTGAGGTAGGAAAGAAACAGGAAGGATATCGAGTACTTTAGGCGAGTTAGTTCGAAGGATCGATGACTTGATAACCTTAGACAATCAATTCATCTCCTCCGCCGCGAGCAATGACGATTTCACCGGCTTCTTCCAGCTTGCGTATTACGTTAACAATCCGTTGTTGAGCTTCCTCTACGTCACGGAGGCGGACAGGGCCCATGAATTCCATATCTTCACGCAGCATTTCACCAGCTCGTTTGGATACGTTTTTGAAGATTTTCTGAACGACTTCTTCGCTGGAACCTTTGAGGGCGAGAGCCAAATCTTTCGTATCCACTTCCCGCAAGACCTGCTGGATCGAGCGATCATCCAGCATGATAATATCTTCAAAGACAAACATGCGTTTCTTGATCTCTTCTGCCAATTCAGGATCTTGAATCTCCAGTGCTTCCATAATGGATTTTTCTGTACCGCGATCGACCCGGTTGAGCATGTCTACCACAGTGTCGAGACCGCCGGCACTGGTATGCTCTTGAGAAACGAGTGAGGATAATTTCCTCTCTAAAACCATTTCCACCTCGCGGATGACTTCCGGAGAGGTACGGTCCATCAGGGCAATACGACGAGCGATTTCCGCCTGCCGTTCCGGAGGGAGCGCTGACATGATGATCGAAGCTTGATCCGCATTCAAATAAGCTAAAATGAGTGCAATCGTCTGGGAGTGTTCCGATTGGATGAAGTTAAGCAGTTGCCCCGGATCAGTTCGTCGGATAAATTCAAAGGGACGAACTTGGAGCGACTGGGTCAGCCGATTGATGATCTCAACGGCCTTTTGCGGACCCAAAGCCTTCTCCAAGACTTCCTTGGCGTAGTCAATCCCACCAGAGTTTATATACTCCTGCGCCATGAACAACTGGTGAAATTCATCAAAGACTATATCGCGATTTTCAGGTAAAACTTTGCGGATATTGGCGATCTCGAGGGTCATCTGCTCAATTTCTTCTTCCTTGAGATGCTTAAAGATCTTGGCCGACTTCTCAGGGCCTAAGGAAATAAGCAAGATAGCCGCTTTTTGTTTTCCAGACAGTGCCGATTTGGCAGTCACAACATCACCTCGAGTCGTCTGTTAGCCATGTTTTCAATACACGAGCGATAGCTTCCGGATCAGAATCGGTCAATTGCTCGATCTGTTCACGCATTGCCAACTTTTCTTTTTCTTCCGGCGTCAATTCCAACTCCGGCGGAGTAGGAACAGGTGTTTCAAAGGCCAAAGAGGGGATTTCTTCCGGTGCTGAGGCTGGCTTACGACGAGCCATCATCCTGCGGCCGAGTAAGACAGCTCCTATAATGGCAGCCAAGGCCAGAACGGCGGCCCCAATCATCAAATAGCGTTGAAAGGATTTTTCAGACTCTGCCAGGCGATTCATCTCATCAACAGCCGAACGATCGAAAGGTATCCCGACGACGCTGATTTGTTCGACCCGCGCGGGCGGTTGTTGACCTACCGCAACTGGCTCAACAGGGTATTTGATCCCCACAGCTTGGGCTACCGCTTTTTCTAGTTGTTGCGTCTGTTCAGGTTCCAACGTCCGGTTCACCATTACGGAAACACTCAGTCGTTTTACAGAGCCAGGAGGTGTTACTGTATGAGTTTCCGTTTTCGGTATTTCGTTATTGACAATATTATCTGATTTATTATAACTGCTCGTTCCGTTGTTCGTCGTTTGTTGCGTCGGTATATTCGCACTTGTCCCCGGAGTACCCGAAGCGGTAGAGCCTTGCCCGGCTTCCGTCGTCTCACGGGTTGAGACTGGGACCGGTTTGCCTAATCGCGTATCGGTAACCTCTTGTTGAGAAAAGTCTAATTCGGTGGCCACTTTTACGACAGCATTTCCGGCACCCATGGCACGGTTCAGCATATCCTGGGCTTTTTGTTCCAAGTGGGTTTCATAATCCTTTTTGGCCTGCATCTGAGCACGAGTCAGACCGTCTACATTGATTTTATCGGGCCCCGTTGCGGTAAATAATCCCTCCGACAAGACATTGCCCGAATTGTCGACGACAGTCACATTTTCTGGTTTTAATTGTTTTACGCTATGTGAAACCAAATGCACTATGCCTCGGATTTGCTTTTCTTCCAATTCAGTGTACGGTTTCAAAATCAACATGACTGAAGCAGTGGCATCGGTCGCTTTATCTTTGAACAACGAATCCGCTGCCGGAACGATCATCACTCGAGCGTTTTGTACACCCGGTATGTTTTGGAGGGTGCGGGCCAGTTCGGTTTCGGTGGCCACCTTTAGACGAATATCTTTTTCTTTTTCGGTTTCACCAAACCGGCTTTCGTTAAAGGACTCATATCCCCAACCGGTTCCCTTGGGAAGGTTCGCAGCAGCCATTTCGAGTCGAAGATTAGCCTGGTCTTTCGATGGGACCATGATGGTTTTCCCATCGTCAGAAACGGTAAAGTCCGCTTTTGCCTCCTGAAGTTTCGCCCGAATGGCACCTGCATCGGCCGGCTCAAGGTTCGTAAACAGAGGCACATAGTCAGGCCTTCCAGCCAAATAGACAAAAGCAACTAAGGAGATTAGAATAGCTGCAAAAGCGCCCGCCATGATCATCTTTTGCTGGCGAGAAAAGCGACCCATCAACTCATTTAATTGGCTGCGCAACCGTTCTATCATATCATTCATGTTTCAGCAGCCCTTCACCGTTCCTTGCAAATTAGACCTGCATTCTCATAATTTCACGATATGCTTCCATCGCCTGGTTGCGGACTTGAATCGTAAACTGCATGGCGATATTGGCTTTTTCCGTCGCGAGCATGACGGTATGTACATCGGTAGAACGGCCTGCAGCAAATTCCGCTGCCATTTTATCCGCCTCATTTTGAGCGGTATTCACACCTTGTACAGCGTCCTTAAGCATGGCGGAAAAACTTTGTCCGGAAGTATTCGACTCTTCGGTTCCGGCAGCCAACTTCCCTTTATTCGTATTGGTGGAATAAGGAAGCAACTGCTCGAAACGGACCGGTAGTTCCATCATTTTAACGCCTCCGTAAATACACTACCTATCTTAACAGACAAAACGGAAAAAGTGATTAGGTATTTAGTACTAAATTAATTAGGCTTTACCGATTTCCAAAGCTTTCATGGCCATTGATTTAGCTGCGTTGACAGCGGTGACGTTAGCTTCGTAAGCACGGGTAGCCGAGATCATATCGACCATTTCCGTGACGGTGTTCACGTTCGGCATACGCACATAGCCAGCCTGCGGGCCGGTTTTCATCGCATCCGGGTGCTGGGGATCGTAAACAAGTTTAAAGGGAGCTTCATCGTCGACCACTCCGACGACCCGTACGCCGGAGCCGGTCGCCATCTGTCCATCTTGGGCTTTCGATAAGGCAGAAGCAAAGGAATCTACTTCATTCGCCCGAGCAGCAAAAACAGGTACCTGACGGCGGTAGGGAAGTACACCATCAGCATCGGTATTGCCGCTGCGAGTCGTATTCACATTGGCTAAGTTGTTAGATATAATGTCCATGCGAAAACGCTGGGCTGTCAACCCGGAAGCGCTGGTATCAATGGAACTGAGAAAACGCATAGCTTAACGCACCTCCCGGATGGTACTTTTCAGTGTCGACAATTTCTGCGAGGCCAGACTGACCATTCCATCATACCACAGGGTATTCTTTGCCAACAATGCCATTTCTCTGTCAACATCTACGTTGTTTTTATCATTGCGATACTCTTGATCTTCTTGGGTAACCATTTTGGCACTGGCGTTCGAAGAAGAGCTCAAGGGGATATGCTTAGGGTGGGTTAGCTTGCCTTGAAAGCCGTCTCCACGTAAGGCAGAAGCCAATTCGTCCTCAAAAACCACTTCTTTGCGCTTATAACCAGGCGTATCAATATTGGCTAGGTTGTCTGATATAGCCTGATGGCGTAGAGAAGACGCATCAAGGCCACGCTCCAAAATACGAACTGTAGGTAGGTCTAAAAATCCCGCCATGGGCTCACCTCGTTTGATTTTTCCATCCATGTTTGTTCAACTTTTTATCTTCGGTGACCATTGATTCCTTTGTTCGGTCACATGTCCATTACTGCTTCTCTATCTTCGCTGTCACGCAGATAAATCCTCTTTTCCAGCCGCTTTAAATAAGAAAAGCAATTGCCCTTTGGAAAAGACAAAAAAGAAGGCTTCTGTTCGAGACAGATCGCCTTCTTTTTTATTAAAAAATGATTCTTTTAATACTTATCTGCACCTCTATAATCGAAGGATCAATGACGAAGCTTTTCCAGCTCTTCCATCAAATTATCGTTCAAAATTCGAATGTAAGTGCCTTTCATGCCCAAGGATTTGGATTCAATCACACCGGCACTTTCGAACTTGCGCAAGGCGTTGACAATAACCGAACGAGTAATCCCGACACGGTCGGCAATCTTCGACGCCACGAGCAACCCCTCATTGCCTTCCAGTTCAGAGAAGATGTGTTCCACCGCTTCCAACTCACTGTAGGACAATGTGCCGATAGCAATCTGTACGGCTGCTTTTTTCCGGGCCTCTTCTTCCATCCGTTCGGCCTTGGCCCGGAGGATCTCCATACCGACGACCGTAGCGGCATATTCGGCTAGGATGAGGTCTTCGTCGGTAAACTCCTCATTATACTTCGCCAACACGAGCGTGCCTAGGCGCTGACCACCACCGAGAATGGGTGTGACGGTCATGAGTTTGTGACCATAAGAACACTGCTCGCCATAATTAAAAACACAAGCATTAGAAACTTGGCAGAAGTTCGCCTGTGTTTCGCTGATCCGCATCAGATCTTGGTTATAGCTTTCGGGAAATCGTTCTGTATGCTGGACAATATCCACCATGATGTCACAATTGAAATGGGGCATAAAGGAATAACCTAGTATTTTTCCCCGGCGACCGATGATGTAACAATTGGCGGTGATGAGTTCACTGGTGATCTTGGCCATTTCCTCAAAGTTAACCGGATGGCCGGCAGACTTTTGTATGAGCCGATTCACCATTCTAGTTTTTTCTAGTAAGGTTCGCATAACTCCCCCAGTAGCCTCCTTAAGTAATGTGTAAATATATTACGATTCAAACATCGAAAGTAAATCCGAATTGTCCATTCTAGATGTTTATTATAACGCTTTTCACAAAATATATCTACTTAAATCTTCACGTTGTAATATACTTTCCAGTCTTGTCTCTACATACTCTTTGTCAATGACTACATTTTTCTCTGTTAAATTGGGGGCGTCAAAGGAGAGATCTTCCAAGACTTTTTCCAAGATGGTATGCAAACGTCTGGCGCCGATATTCTCCGTCTGTCCATTCACACGGTAGGCGATCGAAGCCATCGCCTCTACAGCGTCAGCAGCGAAGGTCAATTCAATGTTTTCGGTGGACAACAGGGCGACATATTGCTTTAAGAGGGAGTTTTCCGGTTCCGTCAAAATCCGTTGGAAATCCTCTTGACTCAATGCTTCTAATTCAACACGTAGTGGAAAACGGCCCTGCAATTCCGGTATCAAATCGGACGGTTTTGACACATGAAAAGCGCCTGCGGCGATAAAGAGCACATGGTCGGTCTTCACAGGACCATATTTGGTCATCACCGTGGAACCTTCTACAATCGGCAGGATATCCCGCTGAACTCCGCCGCGGGATACATCGGGCCCATGACCGCCTTCCCGTGAGGCGATTTTGTCGATCTCATCCAAAAAAATGATCCCCGTCTGTTCCGCTCTTTCGATGGCTTCCCGATGGACGGCGTCCATGTCGATCAATTTTTGTGCTTCCTGAATCGCCAGGATCCGGCGAGCCTCCCGGACAGTGACGCGGCGTTTCTTTTTGCCTTTGGGGAACATTTGGCCGATCATATTCTGTATATTCATTCCCATTTCGTCCATACCGGATCCGGCAAACATATCGCCAAGAGGTGTCCCGTTGTCTTCTACTTCGACTTCCAACAGGTTATCTTCTAACTCCATTCGTTTGAGCTTTTGCTGGACGATAGCCCGTTTCTCTCGGATATCAGGATCGCTTGTGGAAGTGGTCGCTGGTGTCTGCGTTCCACCGAAGAGCATTTCGAAGGGGTTGTTCATCGTGCGGGTAGGTTTCGGCGCAGGGACCAGCAGTTCGACGAGACGTTCTTCCGCCTCGGCCTCGGCCTTCGTCTGCACTTTCTCCAGTTGCTCCGCTTTTACCATACGGATAGCCGTTTCCACGAGGTCGCGGACCATCGATTCTACATCTCTTCCAACATATCCCACTTCCGTGAATTTTGTCGCTTCTACCTTGACAAAAGGCGCATTGACAAGTCGGGCCAACCGCCGGGCGATTTCCGTTTTGCCCACTCCGGTGGGGCCGATCATGAGGATGTTCTTCGGTGTCACCTCATCGCGCAGGTGTTCCGAAAGCTTCTGCCGGCGGTAGCGGTTGCGAAGGGCAATCGCTACCGCTTTCTTAGCTGCCTTTTGTCCGACAATATACCGATCCAGCTCCTCTACGATTTGCACTGGCGTCAGATTTACCGAACTCATTGCTCACCCGTCCCTTCGATTTCCTCTAAGGTAATCCGGTCATTCGTGTAGACACAGATTTCCGAAGCCACGATCAAGCTGTTCTTCACGATTTCCGCCGGGGTCAGGTTGCCGTGCCGAACAAGAGCGCGCGCCGCCGCCAAAGCGTAGGGGCCTCCAGAACCAATGGCCACCACTCCGTCATCAGGCTCAATAACTTCGCCGTTTCCCGATATGACCAGGAGATGGTCTTGGTCCGCGGCGATGATCATCGCCTCTAACTTCCGTAAATAGCGGTCGGTTCGCCATTCCCGAGCGAGATCGACAGCGGCACGCATCAAGTTACCCCGGAATTCTTGTATCTTCGCTTCCAGTTTATCGAGCAGTGTCAACGCATCGGCGACAGAACCGGCGATGCCTGCGATCACTTTTCCTTGATAGAGACGGCGCACTTTCCGGGCTGTCGCCTTCATGATGGTCCGGTCGCCAAAGGTGATTTGCCCGTCTCCAGCGACGGCCACGTTTTTACCGCGTTTGACTGCCACAATCGTGGTACCCATCAACTTCAATTCGCCCAACCCCTCTCTATAGTACGTGAGCCATTAGCTTTATGCTCTCGGGTGACTTTTTTGATAGATCTGTTTGAGACGTTCTGAAGATACATGGGTGTAAATCTGTGTCGTAGAAAGCTTGCTGTGACCAAGCATCTCCTGAAGAGCCCGCAGGTCGGCACCTCCGTCCAGCAAATGGGTTGCAAATGAATGTCGTAGCATGTGCGGACTGATTCGCTGATCGAGGGCTGTTTTTTTCGCCATCTGAGCCAGAATGTTCTGTATTCCCCGAGTAGTCAATCGACCGCCTTGGCGATTTAAAAAGAGCGCCCTTGTTTTTTGACTCTGCCCGTTCAGGATCGGACGGCTCTTTTCTATGTACGTCGTTATACTTTGGACCGCCATCTCCCCAACGGGGACGATCCGTTCTTTGCCGCCTTTACCGAGGACCCGCACATGGCCCGACAGGAGGTCTACGTCACCGAGGTTCAGCCCGGCCAGTTCGGAGACACGTAAACCGGAGGCGTAGAAAAGTTCGACGATAGCCCGATCACGAACTTCCTTTGGGTCGCTCTCATCTGGCGGGTAGCTTTCCAGCAGCTTCTCCATGCCCGCCTCACTCAACGCCTTCGGCAGGGAACGGCCGATCTTGGGAGACCGAATCCGGCTCATTGGGTTTTGGGACAACTGTCCTTCCCGGATCAGATAGCGAAAAAAGCCGCGCCAGGCGGCTAGTTTTCGGGCGAGGGAAGTACGCTCCATCTTGCTGCGATAGAGTTGATTCAAGCAAAGGCGAAGTACGTTTGCCGTAATCGTTTGGGGGAGGGGAATTTGCTTCACCGTCATCGCCAACAGCTCTAACAATTGGCTTAAATCGCCTGCATAGGCAAAGCGGGTGTGTGGGGAGACATTTTTCTCCGCGGTGAGATAGTCTACATATCGGTCAATCCAGCGATCCCATGCCTGCAGTATATCATCGTCCGCCATTGCCTACGTCCCTCCCCGTTACCTCCTACAAGGTCGATAAGAAGTCATCCAGCCGTCTCAATGCCCGCTGCGCATGAGCCTGTTGCCGCGGACGTTTTCCCTTGATTCTCTCTTCCAAAGAAGGGAACAGTCCATAGTTGACGTTCATCGGCTGAAAGTGCTTCGCTTCGGCAGTCGTAATGTATGCGGGCAATGCTCCCATGGCCGTATCGGGCGGAAACACCACCGGCTCCTGTCCTTTGACGAGACGAGCCGCATTGAGACCCGCTGCCAGACCGGAGGCGGCAGACTCAACATAGCCCTCCACTCCGGTAATTTGACCGGCAAAGAATATGTTCGGGTCCATGCGAAGCTGATAGGTCGGATGCAACAGCGTCGGGCTGTTGATAAAAGTATTGCGGTGCATCACACCGTAACGAACAAATTCGGCTTGTTCTAAACCAGGTATTAAGGAAAAAACCAGTTTCTGGTCGGGCCATTTGAGATGGGTCTGAAAGCCGACCAGATTGTACATGGTGCCTTGGCGGTTTTCCTTGCGCAGTTGAACGACAGCGAAGGGCCGCCGTCCAGTCCGGGGGTCTGTGAGACCGACAGGCTTCAGGGGACCAAAGAGAAGTGTCTCTCTCCCTCGCTTAGCCATAACTTCTACAGGCATGCAGCCTTCAAAATAGATCTCCTTCTCAAACTCCTTTAGGGGATGCACTTCCGCTTCGATCAAAGCTTGATAGAAGCGATCATATTCTTCCTCGTTCATGGGACAGTTTAGGTAATCAGCATCCCCTTTGTCATAACGGGAGGCCCAAAAGGCAACAGACAAGTCGACAGACTCGCAGGCCACAATCGGTGCAGCCGCATCGTAAAAATAGAAGTAATCCTCTCCCGTCAAAGCCTGTATTTGCTGGGACAGGGCCGGCGACGTCAGCGGACCAGAGGCGATGATCAGAGGCCTCTCTTCGGGGATCTGCTGGACTTCTTTTTGCTCGATTTCAATCAAAGGATGCTGGGTCAATCGTTCCGTGATCGCTTCGGCAAAAGCATGGCGGTCGACCGCCAAGGCTCCTCCGGCAGGGACCGAATGTAGGTCAGCCATTTCGATGATGAGCGAACCGATCCGCCGCATCTCTTCTTTTAATAGACCGACGGCGTTTTCCAGTGCCGCTCCGCGCAGGGAATTGGAACAGACCAACTCCGCAAAATCGCCCGTCTTGTGGGCTGGCGTCATCGTGCCGGGGCGCATCTCCATCAATCGTACGGGAATTCCTTGCCGGGCCAGTTGCCAGGCCGCCTCGGAACCGGCCAGACCGGCACCGACAATCGTTACTTTCACTCTGCTGTCACCTGTTCTTCATGGTTTTCTTTAACGTTTTCTAGGGGAGCTTCCGCATGGTTTTCTCTGTGGATCTCTTCACGATTTTCTTCATTATAATGGCTCACTGTTCCGGCAGGTGAACCTTCCGGCAGAACTTCTTCAAAACCGCAACCCTCGGTCGTACAGACGCGGCGGGTACCCATCTTTTTTGATTCTTTCTGAACTAACAATTTACCGCATTGCGGACAGGGCACGTCGGTGGGGCGTTCCCAGGATACGTAATCACATTCAGGGTAGTTGGCACAGCCGAAGAATTTGCGGCCTTTTTTTGTCCGACGCAAAACAACGGAGCCTCCGCATTTCGGGCAGGGCACGCCGATCTCTTCGAGCAAGGGTTTCGTAAAACGACACTCCGGGAACCGGGGACAAGCCAAAAACTTGCCGAAGCGGCCCTGTTTGACGACGAGATTCGTTCCACAGACCTCACAGAGCTGGTCGCTGACTTCATCAGCGATCTCAATCTCACCGATTTCTTCTTCGGCTTCTTCCAAGGTCTCCCGAAAAGGCTCGTAAAAGTCTCGGAGCACCTTCTTCCACTCATACTCTTCCTCTTCGATGGAGTCCAATTTCGATTCCATGCTG
This sequence comes from Heliobacterium mobile, assembly GCF_009720735.1. Lineage (GTDB taxonomy): Bacteria > Bacillota > Desulfitobacteriia > Heliobacteriales > Heliobacteriaceae > Heliobacterium > Heliobacterium mobile. The sequence goes on along the minus strand of NZ_WNKU01000001.1, from coordinate 415,020 downwards.
GCTGTGAATTCTACATCGATAATGTCTGGAAAATGCTCCTTGAGCAGATCGACGACGACTTCGCCAAGTTCGGTCAAGAAAAACTGTTTCTCCTCGCGGGCTACATATCCCCGAGCGACAATCGTCTCAATGATCGGCGCGTAGGTGGAAGGACGACCAATCCCCTTTTCCTCAAGAGCCTTGACGAGGGTCGCTTCCGTATAGCGCGGTGGCGGTTGGGTGAAATGCTGTTTCGGATCGAGTTTCTTAAGGCCAAGCGTTTCGTCGACGGCTACTTCCGGCAGCAAGCCTTCATCATCAGAGCTTTCCTCGTCTTTGCCCTCGATGTAGACTTTCATGAAACCGGGGAATTTGAGCACCGATCCGGAAGCGCGAAAACCGTAGTTTGCCGCTTTGATATCGATAGTCGTCGTATCGAGAACAGCCGAACTCATCTGACTGGCCACAAAGCGTTCGTAAATCAGCTTATATAACTTAAACTGATCATTTGTGACGATCCCCTTAATTCCCTCAGGCTCTCTCGATACGGCTGTCGGGCGGATGGCCTCATGGGCGTTTTGGATTTTTCCCTTGCTTTCATACTGGCGAGGTTCCGCCGGCACGTATTCAGGGCCAAAGCGACCTAAAATATGGGTACGCACGTCGTCGATGGCCGTTTCTGAGACCCGCACCGAATCGGTACGGATATAGGTGACCAGACCGACGGTACCTTCATCCTTGCCGAGGTCAAGGCCTTCATAGAGCTGTTGAGCGATCATCATCGTTTTGCGGGCTGTAAATCCGAGCTTTCGATAAGCTTCCTGCTGCAACGAACTGGTTGTGAAAGGGGCCGACGGGTTACGTCGCTTCTCCCGGGTCTTCACTTCACTGACGACAAAAGGGTGCCCTTCCAGTTCGGCGAGAATGCGGTTCATTTCGGCTTGACTGTTTACTTCGATCTTTGCGTCATCCTGCCGGGTCAGGCGAGCTTTCAAAGAGCCTTTGGCCGCCTTCATTTCTGCTGTGAGCGTCCAATACTCTTCGGGCTTGAAGTCGTTGATCTCCTCTTCGCGATCATTGATCAAGCGTACAGCAACAGACTGGACCCGGCCAGCCGAGAGACCTTTTTTGATCTTCCGCCACAAGAGAGGGCTTAAATTATACCCCACCAAGCGGTCTAAGATCCGTCGTGCCTGTTGAGCTTCCACCCGCGGGCGTTCGACAGGGCGTGGGTTTTTAACAGCGTTTTGAATCGCCGTCTTTGTGATCTCGTTAAATTCGATACGGCAGGGCTCTTTATCATCGAGCCCCAACACTTGAGCAAGATGCCAGGCGATCGCTTCTCCTTCACGATCCGGGTCAGTGCCGAGCAAGATATGATCGGACTTCTTGGCTGCCGAACGCAATTCTTTTAATAGATCGCCTTTGCCGCGGATAGTGATGTATTTCGGTTCGAAATCGTTTTCCACATCCACGCCGAATTGGCTTTTCGGCAGGTCTCGCACGTGACCCATGGATGCCTTCACCTGATAGCGGCGGCCTAAAAACTTGCTGATGGTCTTCGCTTTGGCAGGTGATTCGACAATGACAAGTACCTTGTTGGACAACCAGGTCACCTCAAATCTCTTCTATAGGAAATCCGCACAGGAAATCTAACGGCTATTATTGCCCGGCTGCAGTGAATACAGTCCCTTCTATTATACAGCGACAAATCGACCGCCTGGAACCGCCTTGGCCATTCCTTTGAGTTCTAACAAGGTCAGCACGGAAGCGACTTCCGAACCGGTCAAGCCTGTCTGTTCGACCAATTGATCGACGCTCTTGGGTTCCCAATCGAGTTGAAAAAAGATGCGTTCTTCGGGCGAAGTCACGGGAGTCCTTTCTTCGTCCATATCGCCTATCGGCAGGGAAAGCTGCTCTGGAACCTCATTTAACACATCATCAATGGATACAATCAACTTGGCCCCTTGCTGGATAAGCCGATGGGGACCTGCGCTCTGTCTCTGTGTAATCGGACCGGGGACAGCAAAAACTTCCCGCCCCTGTTCTAGGGCCTGATCCGCCGTAATCAGCGCCCCGGACTTCTCGCCCGCTTCGACGACGATCACACCAGTTGTCAACCCTGATATGATCCGGTTGCGGGCGGGAAATTGCCCCGGCTCTGGCGGTTTACCGGGAGGGTATTCGCTGACAAGAGCACCCCGTTCCACGATCTGCTCCGCCAAACGGTGATGTTCCGGCGGGTAGATGATGTCAACGCCGCTGGCCAGAACGGCAATAGTCCGTCCACCGCTCTCTAGTGCTTGTCGATGGGCGATGCCGTCGATACCCCGGGCCAAGCCACTGACGACAGTAATGCCCCGTCGCGCCAAATCCCGGCTCAATTGAGAGCAGACTTTCGCCCCATAGGCGGAGGCGTTGCGCGTTCCTACAATCGCGATAGCCTTCTGATCTTCCGGCAACAGTTTTCCTCTGACAAAAAGCACAGGCGGTGGGTCAGGCACGTTTCGCAATAGGGATGGATAGTTTTCATCCAAAAGGGTCAGGGCCTGAATGCTGCCCTGAGAAATTCGTTTGAGCAGATCTTCGGGTTTGCCCTTTCTCCGGGCCAGCAGCGTGCGTAGCCAGCCGTTACGGCTGAGCCCGGCTACACCATCCCAGTCTTGATCACTGGCGTTCCAAGCCCCTTGGGCCGTACCAAAATGATCGAGCAGCATATAAAACCGCCGGGCTCCGATTCCGGGTAAGGCCGAAAGGGCCACCCAGCATTCTCGTTCTCGAAGTGTATTCGATGCCATGATTATCCCTCCGGGTTATTAAAACCCCACCGGGAAGTTTGGATATTCATGCCATAGATTGATTCTAACATTAACGGGTAATGAACCCTGTTGTCAAGGATTCAATCCCTGGTATGTATAGCTTTTCACAACCGGTACTGCAATGCTTCCGCAATATGGGTTTCTGAAATTTGTTCTGAACCATGCAAATCGGCAATCGTCCGGGCCACTTTTAGGGTCCGGTGGAGTCCCCGGCCGCTTAAGTTCAATCGGCGATAAGCTTGCTCTAAAAGCGATTCCGCCTTGTCTGAAATATGGCAAACCTGCTTCATCATCTCTGCATCTAAATGGGCGTTGCACCAAGGACTACGTCTCAACTGCCGTTCCCGAGCAGCGATTACCCGTTCTCTCACTGTCTCCGACGATTCTTCTTTCTCTAAGGAAGAGTTTCGCAACTGTTCATATTTTGGTCGGTAGACCATGACCTGCAAATCCATCCGGTCCCAGAGGGGGCCGGAGATGCGGTTACGATAGCGTTCAATGGCTAAAGGGGAGCAGTTGCATTCTTTCTCCTCATCTCCAAAAAATCCGCACGGACACGCGTGTAGAGAATAACCCAGGAGATATCACGATAAATCGGACATCCCACTTCTCTACCAACCGCCATAGAGGTACCCAACCTGAGGGTAAGTCCACACCGGGTGCACGGCTTTTTCAAGCCCGAAAAGAAATGAATCTTACGGCACAGGAGTTATCTGAAGCCTCTGGTGTAAACAAAGCTACGATAGGTAGTATTGAAAACGACCGACATAAGCCCGAATTGCGGATTCTCAAACTACTCGCTAAACCACTTGGCCTATCTGCTTGGTATTTAGGGTGTTACGACCTTCTTCCGGAAGATACGCTCGGACAGAGGATTAAAAAGATTCGACTCATGAATGAGTGTACATTGGCAGAATTCGCTAAGCTTGTCGGGGTTGACATAAGGACTGTCCGCTTATGGGAAAAGAATATTCATAAACCCCTGTCACGTTTCCTAGAAATAATTACTTCATTAAAAGAATGGAACGAATAGCTGGATTCGATTTTATTCGTTCGACGGATACCATAAGATTCCTTTTTTCAAGACCAAAATTTCTAAATTCTGGACAACAATAACTAAGCCTCAGTTCCCAAATAATGAGAACCGGGGCTTAGTTAGTTACGAAAACGTTCTAGAGGTAGATTTCTTGCACATAATTTGACAGTTTTTTGAATTCGTTAATTACAGAACAGTAGCTTCTATGAGCAATCATGATTATCTTCGAACATTTGATGCCGTAACTGACCTGCAACCGTGCTTGACTTCTTGGAGAGCGTTTTCTTCGTTAACGCTGCGAAGGTACGAGACAGGGACACGGTATTTTCTCGCTTCGGTGATTGCGGGGATGTACATGGTATGACTGAGGTATCCGGTAAAAAAGAATACGATATCGGCGTTAGCTATACCTAGATCAACGTTGTATTGCTCGGGGCCAAAGAATTTCCAGCGTGGGAGCTTTTCTTTCATCTTAACTCTCCACCGGTCATGACCGCCGATAATGACACCGTTAATGGTGGAAAGGTCAATAAGGCCCTCTTCTTCGGTAATTTCAATTGGCTTGTCCAAATTAAAGAAGAGTTCCCGAAGAGATTGAAGCTCTTGTTTGTCGAGTTCTCTTTCAGCTCTTAGTTTTTCGTTCTCCTTTTCGAGGGCACGCAGTTGATCCTGAACTTCTCCGGCAGCTCGGCGGTATTCGCTTTCGACTTTTTTATTTAATTTGTCTATTTTATCTTCATAAGTCTTCAGTATATCTTCAAGGCGTTGTCTTTCCGCTTCCGTGTTCTTCAGTTGCTTTTCGAGGTTTTCCATTTCGAGGTACAGGGTTTCCTGGTTATTACCCCAGTATGTTTCCTTTACGCGTTTATATGCTTTTAAAAGTGCGTATACTAAATATCCCCCAAATAAAAATTGCTCTGCTTCGTTTTCATTTGACTCACCGAAGACATTAAGGTATGTGTATAATATGCTATCTATTTCTTCCAAAGAAAGTTGGTTGCTTTCAACTACAGAATCAGAAACGTGAGCTAATTCTAACAGAAGTCCGTATGCGTCGTTCCAATTAAGTGCGTTTTTATCTTTCGGGCGGGAGAAATGATAGTAATTCCATCTTGTTATCTTAGCACGAGCCTTTATTGTTTCCCTAAGTTTTTGTGCTCTCTCTTTATCTGCTGATTGAGCCGCTTGATAATTTATTCTCATATGTCCATACGAGTGCATTAAGCGACGAAGAGCATTAGCATAAAACATTTTAAGACCTATATCATCCCAATTTATTTCCCGGTTCAATATGTGGGCTAAAAACAATGCAATTATAATTGCACCACTTTTAGTATCATCTCTGTTATAGGACTTACCCAAAATATTATCGATGCTCTTCATATCAAGGATATTTTGATCTTTAACCCGGTAATAAATACGTTTCCATCCATGTTTGATAATATATAGAATTTCCTTCTGTTCCTCTGACAAAAGAATTCCTAACGCCTTTTTATTGTAAAGTTCAATTTCTAATGGGGATGAAGTAACAATATCGTTATCATACCATATCGATTCTCTTGCAAGACGGTAATAACGGAATTTATCTCGTTGGTAAATATCATCAATAGTTTTGTAAACCTCCGAACAGGTACCGAAGGCTTCAGCCACAAGAGGAATAAGGCTAAGTGAGTATATATTTTTTCCTTTTTCCGTACTTCCGTTAGCTGTGATTGTGCGGTTTATGTTATCGAATGAGTTCATAATGGTCCAATATCCTTTCTCCACTGGTTTCTAAGGTCGAAATTACTTCTTTTTAATTTAACGTACAGGAAGGAAAATGTTCTCCTTTTATTTAAAATTCAAAGATTAGTCCCCTGGTTAAACATTCTTTCCCAGACTGCGTAATCAGTTAAGGTAAAAACCCGTGACATTCAATGAGTTTTGTAGATACCGTGCAAACCAAAAAAGACCCCGCTGGAGATTTGCTCCGGGCAAGGTCAATTTTCTTATTATCGTAGGCTTGTTTTTAACTAAATAGTTTTTCGTTGGCTATACAAGTTTTCTAGTTGAGACGCTAGAATAGACACCTGAATCTACTATGGTAACGATATTGCCGTTACCATCTTCGATTGTAATAGGACGTTTACTTCTCATCTGTGTATCAATTCTTCTCATTAGCGACCCAAAAGTGTCTTTCTCAATTTCAACTATTTGCACGATGCTGTTTGGCGTATTTGGATCTTTGCTATAAAAAGTAAGTTCCACTTTCATTAAGTCAGACATTGTTACACCTCCTTCAAAAATATTACTTCATCCAAAAAGTATAATCTGAGCTTTTTTCCAGGCGATATAACCATTCTATGTAATTCTTTGATATCCTCTCAATAAAAGAAATTATTCTGTCGACCGGACTCTCTGTCTCGTCCAGTATCAGGTTTTGTTTACATACGCGGATTTCTCATCGACACTTCCTTTACAGGTTTCTTTCGCCATGACCGTCTCTCCTTCATCCCTTGTGACTACGCGACACCATTCGGCTGGATAGTAGCATTCATTTAATCCTGACTAGCTAAGGTCCTACCAGAGGTCCACTTGAATTTTCAGCACTAATGTCTAGTTGGATCGTTACGTCTAAGGTCAAATACAAAAAGCCCCGACTTCCAGAATAGGAGATCGGGGCTTCTCAATTTAACACGGTATTAAATCGGCGGCGTATCCGAAGGCGCCCCAGCCTGTGCAAATGTAGCCGGTTCCTTCTCTTCCGCTTTTACAACCGGCTTATCAACGATCGGTATAAACTGCTCCGGACTAAACTCAGGCTTACCTACTTGCCATTGATCCCAATTGGTCATCACACCAGTACCCAACAAAGCGATAGACATTAAGTTCAAGAAATCCCGATACAACGTCGGATCCAACTGCACCCCAAACAAAGACGCTCCCCAATACAAGAGAGCGCCAAGAGCGAGCAGCAGTTTGGGATTATTTTTAATCTTGTCTAACCAAGTGTCCCCCTGGACCACTACGGAAGAGTATACCCCATAGCCGAGGATAAACGCACACAGTGTATCCACTGCCAGGTGGTACATGTTTTCATTCACAATCACGCCGGACTTAGCCAGCAGTGAATAGACGAAAGCTGCCAGGGCGCTAATGAACAGCGGATTTTTTACCATGGCTGTGTTCATGCCAATCATCCTTTCGGTCCGTGAATTCGGTGGAGGATAACCGCCAGGTACTCCCGAGTGATGGGCTCTTTGTTGTCGAAGTTCTTGATGTAGCCATTTTTCTTGCACCACTCGATGGCGGCTGCCTGTTCCTTTTCGAAGGCTGTGGGCTCGGGTTTTGCCGGTTCAGGCTCAGGTTCCGGCGCTGGAGGAACAGGATCAGGTATCTCTTTCCCGAACTGTTCTGCAATCCCTCGAGCGATGGCCAATGCAGCTATGTTCTGTTTTTCTTCGTTCGTTAGAATGGCCTCTTCATCCGGATTGGAGATGAAAGCGATCTCCACAAGGGCGGCCGGCATCTGTGTGTAACGTAACACATAGAAATTGGCTTCCTTAACGCCTCTGTCAGCGGTACCCAATGCCTCCGTGAGTCGCTTTTGGATGGCGGCAGCCAATTGCTCTCCCCTCCCGCCTTTTTGGAGGCAATAAGTTTCAGAGCCAAAGGCACGGCCAGTGATGTCGCTATTACCATGATAGCTAACAAAAAGATCGCATCCGGCAGCGTTAGCAATCTTGCACCGGTCATCCAAGCTGACCGTGCTGTCATCTGTCCTGGTTTCAACCACTTCAATATCGACGCTTCGTAGATACTCAGCCGCCTTCTGACCAATGGCTAAAACAACATCAGACTCTTTCGTTTTGTTTGGACCGAGTGCTCCCGAGTCTTTTCCACCGTGGCCATAATCTTGTCCGACTTTAGGCATCTTTCTTTTCCCCCGTTTCTTTACTCCCGAGAATCTTCTCACCGATCTCAGCTTTCTTCCGCTGAATTAAATGCAATAGCGGAGTCATACTGGTGACCCCGCCATCAATCAGGTTCTCAACGACACTTTTAATTTCGATAAGCCAAAGGAATACCACGGCCACGATAAACGACAGCTGGACACTGCTTTTTATCCATTCAATCCCGACCTGGTAGTTAGCCCGAACGAACAGAGAGCTCAGGACCAGAACCAGAAGATAAGCGATAAGCTTATTTACACCTTTTCTCATTCCGATCGACGTGATGACGTTCTGTTGAACAGCTGAGCGCAGCCCTCCGTTTGTGTTGGCCAGCGCCCATATCTTTGTACCAAAGTCGGCGACGACGATTGTCAAAAGGCTGAGAGACAGTAACAAAAGCGATTCCTCTGGGGCAACGAGCCAGCAGAACGTTGAAACAATCGCGGCTAAAAAAGGGTTTACGGTAACGAACGATTTGTGAAGCGCATCCAGTACGCTTAATAAGATGTTACTCTCGCGGTCCACGTTTTCACCTCACTTTGTAATAGTAAAGCCGCCTTAAAACTAGGCGGCTTTTAAATGGGCGGAGTATTTGCTGTTTCACTCGGTTCAGTTGAGACTGGCTTCAGATCAGGACGTTGTTTATAGACTTCATCTAAGATCCGCTGACGCTCTGCTTCCGGGTAAGTTAAGACAAACTCGTCAGGAGTTCCCTCCACTGCTTCCGTCTTGGTAATAATCGCCCGGGCAATCACCCGTACTGTGTAAGTCGGATAGGCCATCTTACACACCTCCTTTCGTCACTAAATCGGCAAACGAAAGCTCCAGGTCGGTTAAACGAGCCTGGATCGTTTCATTTTTTGCAGTTTGGTCGGCCAGGGCCAATTCGAGGTCGGCGATGCGTGTGTTTTCGGTGGGTTGCTCGGCCATCTGAGGGATTTGTGACTCATCCGGTGGTACAGGCGTCCAGATTTCCGCTCCACCAATAACTACGCACTGGAGGACTTGACCGTTTTCTAATGTCTTTGTTTGCATAGTGAGCCCTCCTTATGCGACTAAAGCGTAGTCAGCTGTAGCTTCAATAGTCGGCGTACCCGTAGAAGTACAAGTAACTTCGACTTTCAATGATGACTTGAAATAAATCGGCCCTATATATTCCATCCTAGTTTGCGAATCAGAATAAGTGATAGATCCGTTGCCTGTTGGGGTTGATATATATAACGGCGCCTTTCCGTCTACCGTTATTTTAAGTTGTGCGTATCTTCCTGCAATGCTACTGCTTAAATATACTGATACCCTGTTTAGCATACCTTTACCGTTTTGCACGTCTAGAATCGTGTAATAAGTGTTTTGAATCGCCGTTGTTTGCTGTACTCTAGCAGTCATTGGTACATTTGGCTGTATCAAATTTAAGTCCCCCTCCCATGTGATACTTGGATTACTTACTGTTGGCGACGTGTCACTGGTGCTGTTTCGGGTGAGTGTCCAGCGTAATGTAAGCGATGGGTATGTAGTAATGCTTAAATCTGACAAGTCAGCGATTGACGTTATATTGGATTTAAGTACTGTCATGTCTTGGTACATTTCAATCTCGCCAACTCTTGTATAAGTCGCATCTCCATTATTTGCAGTAATATCTACGCGGTAGTACGTATAGTTACCCGGAGTATCTACGACAAAGGTTCGTTTCTCGTAATCTGCCCATCCCGTACTATTCGTTACCGTGTCGATAACCGTAAAGTTTGTGCCGTCGTTACTGCCTTTAAGCGTCCAGTTTTTCGGAGCCGACGTACTGCCCGCTGAGTTTGAGGCGATAGTGTAAGTTGTAATTCTTTTAGCGGTCTGGAATTGATACTGTATCCACCCAGTTAATACGCCGGAGGGGAAAGTAAATCCGTTAGCAACTCCTGTTGTCCAATTGCCGTCAAATACATAAAAAGCAACGGAACTGTTTGAACTCGCACTAGCTACTCCACTAGGCGTAGTTGGTCCGGTCATGATTGGTATGCAATTTACCAATGAGACAGGGTCGAGTACGTCACAAACAACATTCGTATTCGTCGGCTTTGTCTGCGTCCATTTGAGATTGCCCCATTTTTTGATATCGGAGGGCGTTACTGTTTTTGTGACAGTGCCCGATGTGACGGACTTTATAATTGTGATACTTTTTATGGCATATATAGTGGTGTTATTGGTGCCATTTCCGCTATAGCCAGCGACTACCACTATGTCCGAGGCACTAGGCATGGTCGTATTCGTCAGATATCCACAGGTGTATCCGGCTCCATTGCCGTCTACTACGATCCTGTAAACTACATTCGCCTGTAATGACACCGACACGGTAACAGATCCGCCATTTGACACTGATGATATATCTGTAGTGCTTAATACTGCACCCGTCGAGTCGTTTATTACGTATAACGATTTTAGACCAGTATTATTCGCCCCTAGTTGTACCGTTATTGCGCTACAGTCTACAGTCGGCTTAACATTTAAGCCGTACTTATAAGCCGACGATGGGTTTAGACTTGATGCTAGATCAGGTAAAGTAATGCTGCTTAACGCGCCTAAACTTACGGCTTCTCCATTTTGAATGCAGTTTTTTAAATCTGGAGTACCGAAACCAAAATCAGATTGATAACGCCCGTTATTCGCGTCCACGCCTGTGCCCCATTGGGCTTCACCATCTCCCGCCCATACAAGGGCTTGACCGACTGCCCCGCCTGCCGGTACGTGCTTAAATCCCGGCGTGTTTTGGTGGGTGATCGTTCGGTCCTGTTTCAAGTCACCGCCGCCAGTGAGTGCCCCGGACGTGGCAATTTGTCTGGAAGTCGGCGGCGCTCCTACTTCTGAGGCTGTCGTTCCGTGAGGGTTATCTTTGTCCGCGATGTGACTGGCTAGGTTCTGGGCAACCTGGTCGGCCAACGCCTTAATAAACTCATCGTTGTTAATCAACCGCTTAAATAACGGGTTGAAGGTGTCGGCATGGGCCGGGTCTGTAGTTTCCAATTGCCGTAAAACGGCACTGTAGGTCTTGGGATCATCGATCGTTTGATTCGCCAATGCTCACACCTCCTTAAAACTCTTCATCCCAATCGATTTCCATGACTGTTTCGTCGTCTTTGGCCTTGGGTCGAAAGGTCTTCAGTGCCACCAGCGTTCCCGCACTGTCGTAAAGGCCAACAGCGGAGACGTTTTGCCCGTTGCCTTCGGTCAGTCCTAGGCTCCCGGTAATGCGGAGCGTTGTCGCAACCGGGAAGCTATGACCGTCGATATTTTTAACAAGAAACTCACCGGGTACCTGAGTGGCTGCCGGATCGGGAGCAATGGGTTCGCTAGTTGCCGGGTTATGTCCACCATTCCCCCACCCGATTTGAGTTATGGCAGGGAGTGCTGCACTTCCTCCATGGGCCTGGGCAAACTTAGCCCTGGCTGCATTCGTTGTCACACTGTTGGCCATCAGCTTCCACCTCCGTTAGTTCACCTTTTTTATAGACCCTGAGTTCCGCTGAGTATTGAGAATCGGCCATTTAGACAGCGACCTCCTCGGTTAAAATTCTTTGTTTATATACCCGGAGCGTACCGGGTTGGCTTGCAAAAACTCGGTCCAGGTTTACGCTTCCATCCAATGCCACATTTCCGTTTAGGTTCACGGTTCGTTGGCTAAAGTTCGTTTGTGTGGTTACCTTTATGGCTTCTGAGCGTAAAGGTTCAGCCGACGTGCTTACCGGGAAAACCAACTTCGGAGGGTCCACCATCTGCCTTGCGGCCAACGGGATCACATCTGGAACAGAGTTCAAATCGGCTGTGCCATCGAGGTTGAACCGACCATCGAGAACCGGATTAAGGTATTCAGAAAACACACCGAAGAAATGATTTACAGCAAGATTCATCGTTAGGGCCATTCGCTGCCCTGGTCCATCCCCAGACGGGCCGCCGCCGATGTTTCTACCGGACAAAAAGAAATCCCCGTTTAATGCTGCTGCTCCATCGAGAAACAGGCTTACATCACCGGGGGCAATGCTCCATGGATTATTCGTAACTGTTATTATTAAATGATATCCCAGGTGGTTAATAATCTCGACTTTGCTTTCCATTTCGAAGGACCAACCGACATCGATATGCGCTGGTTTGGCTTCATCAACCGCATGAATCAAGTCCCGAAAAAAGCCTTCGTCGGATGGTAAAAAAATCTTAATTGCGTACCGTTCAGGAAATTCTTCTATATGAGATTTTCCCGAGATTAAAAAAGCATCAACTATAGATTCCATGACTTTTTTGGTCATGGTTGGTTGAAAAGTAAGCTTTGCGATAATCCTGGACCGTCTCTGATCGCTAGGTAAGTCTTCTCGAATTGGTAAGCCAGCGAATTGCTCCCAATACTTCAATCCCCATGTTGCAGTCTCAAGAAAATACTGAGCGAAAATGTCCTTGGTCCTGCTTTTCGCACCTTCTAAGTCGCACGATACAGCCCCCTGAAGACCTCTCATTACGCGACTTTCACTATAATGATGAGGCAAATACCTCATTAAGTCTGTTTCATTACCCATTGGTATCCTCCTATGTCACAAAGGAAACCAAACCTAGAACCGGAACGCCATCTTCCCCTAAAGCAACGTTCCCTAAAGAGTCGTTCATTTTCATGTCACTATAGTCTATTACTCCCGGAATACTTAACAGTAAACTTCCAACTTTGGCGATGCTTACTGAGTTCGTTTGAAAAGCGATGGTACGAAAGAAGCAAACACAAGCTTCCGTGAAAGCAGTCTTAATAACTTCAAGAGTTGTTGTATTTTCTAGCACCAATGTACCAGTAATATTAATTGACATCGCTTTCGCCGACGAAACCGTAACAGAAGCACCAATCGGACGAAGTTGTTCAATATGGTAATACACTCGTTCGACCAATTCTGTGGAAGCAGGTTCCTTGTTAGCGTCTATAACAGCCACTTTGACCGTCCCAGGTCCATTCCACAGTGGAAATACTTTGGCGCCCCCCACCCCTGGTACTTCCTTTGCCCAATGAAGATAATGATACACGTTCCCGCTGGTAATAGGCTTTTGAACCAACTCAAAGAACCGCGCTTTGAGTTCAGTATCATTCTCGTCTGGGGTTCCTCCGGATGTGGGAGAAATGTTCGTGACCGCAGATACTCCAGAGATGGGAGACAATAAAAGCACAATCTTCTCGGCAGCCACGTTTCCAGTAACTCCGGCTTCAAGAGCCTCAATGGCAATATCGATCGTTCCATCCTCACCGATATACCCATCTTCCTTTGTTCGAAACAAAATCGACGGTATTTTTCGCTGTAAGTCAGCTGTAGTGGCCGCAATCGTTCCTTCTGGAATCAACGTTCCTGGAACCCCACTGACATGTAAAATTCCCGTAGCATTGGTGCAAGACTTTGGGATCAGTCCACGTGTTGCAGCAATCATCTTTACATAAGGACCGTAGCAGTCATCCGATTGGATAAAGGCTCGATTGAGCATTCGGCCCATTTCAATCTTTACTTGGGCCAACTCGGCCGCCATTGGTGCGAGAGCGTCCCAAATAAAGCTTCCCGGCGACTTATCGATGTCTGCAGGTATTCGGGCCAACATCCTCCGCATGATTGCCTCTTCAGATTCTTCCTTTAAAAAGTCGGGTAACTGTAGTTGCATCCCCTATTTCACCCCCGTGGCCGCACCATCGAGCGTCACTTCTTTTCCTAAAGCAGTGATTACATTGCACCGGAAATACAAATCACTACCGCGCCACTCGAACGTAAAACCGTCAACGGAAGAAGTTCGAGGATCCACCATTAATGTCTCTGTTGTAATCCGCTGTACTTCCGATTCGACAACTTCTGGCGTCAAGTCCCGCCGAGCGAGGTTGTCATATTCCTGACCGTGCCATCGTGGATAAATCAAGTGACGGTACCGAGGCGTACGTAGCACCTTCTTCGCCCATTCGATATAGGCATTCAGTCCATCCGTCTGCTCCAAAGCGCCTGTCGATGAAGAAACGAAATCTCCAGTATCAAAATCAAAGCGCCAGGATCGCCCAAACTTCGGGCGACTGGCGCTTGTTTCATTGGTTTGAGTGTCAGTGATTGGCAAACCGACAGGAAAAAGGTTATTCGCCATAGGGAACCACTCTCGACACGATCACAACATCTTGGCCACTATTCACCATGCAACAGAGGACGCGGTCTCCGGTTTGAAACTGTGTTTTATATTTAACTCTGGCCTTGGTGATTTTTATCTTACCATTGACTTCCGCATCATATGTCCAAGGATCGAACTGAAAGGTCACCGGATATTCCCCTTCTTCCGTTGGACTATGGGCCTTTGTAGGAATACTAGGCAAGACGAGTTTTCCGACCCTCTCATGAGCCGGCACTTCCATCTGCAGTTCGATGTCCATGTCTACGACCGGCCCTAACACAATCGGATCCTGAATTTCGTGAGCAAAATCGTCCAGTATAACGCCAGTTTCGGTCATTGTACCTAGGACGCAGGGTACACCGGATATGGCGTTTGTCGCATGATCCCTCATTCGGTGATCTATCATAGACACGATTTTCTTAAATGGGTCTTGCAAAGTACCGCCTCCTTATCTCGTCCCGGCTGGCCAACTCCAACGTTAAATGACCCAGTGTTCCGCATTCCCGCTGTAAGCTGCAGACAATCAGCTCCATGCTGTTAAGCATCACCCGGTCCCCTGCCCGGATTGTATTTATATCGATACCCCGAACCGTAAACATCTCAATAAAACCGGTTTTCGTTATGACTTGCTCTCCGGCAGTTTGGGCATCGGCAATCGACTTGATTTTGCTGTCTTGGAGCACTTTCTGAATGGTTCCGTAAGTCGCCGTATCCCCATCCACAACCGCCAAAACTGGTGATGGCATCTCTTGTTGTTTACCTTCCCCGGTCGATAGTTTTGCAATGTCTTGAAGCGACATTCCGCTGGTGTTTATCTGCACTTCCGGAGAGCCGCGCTTGGTCCCTAAGACTTTGACCCTTGTAACAGCTCCTTCTAATGTGCGATGCTGCCCAAGTTCTTCGATGTTTTGTTCTGCCTCAAGAACCCAGATGACATCGTTAGCACCGATAGGAATCAGACTTAGTCCGTCCGGAGTCATCCGCGGTCGAAATAACTCTCCGCCTTTGGCAACCGTCTCCTGCAAGTCTTTTTGAATCATCGACCATATCGATTGGGGCCGGTACAAAGCGCGAGCCAAAGGGATTCCTGTATCGGCCACTTGACCAAGGGGAATCCCCCATTCTTCTGCATAAACAGAGAGCCGCTGAGACGCCGTCTGCCCCGCCGGAAAGAGACGCTCATCATCGCTCTTGGCAAGGTATATCGTCAGATCATAAGCGGTCACAGTGATATGTTTGACGCCTCGATTCAGCGATTGAATATCCCATACTACGGCCGGATGCAATAGGTACGCCATTTCCTTTCCGTCAAAGGGAATGCCGGAAACTCGTATTGGCTGGCCATTTCTGATACCCGGGAAATCCGATGTTGCAACTATCTTTATAACGGCTCGGTACGCGATTTCGTCCAGTGATTCTTCCATGGTGATGGACTGGGTAAGTTCGCGTAGAAACCACTGATTATCTAATACCACTTCATATCGTCCAAGTCCGGGTGTAATCATGCCGGCATCACCAATTCCACTCCAGACTGGATAATACCCGGATCCGGTCCTATGGCGTCTTTATTTAGCTGGTAGATGTCCCGCCACCGACCCCCATCACCTAACTGGAGTTTCGCAATCGTCCAGAGCGTATCTCCCGGTTTAATCACCACTGTAGAAGGTACGGGGCGAGTATCCGGACGTTCGATAGCCGCTATATTTTGGGCGTCCAACTGCTCTGATTGGATAACAGACTCCGCAGCCGTCCGAACCTTCACTTCCCGCCAAACCCTACAGGTTAGGTCAAAATACACATCCCCGGGCTCGCCCCCTTTGAACTTGCTCGTGTGGGCAGTTACCAAGACCATGGCATTGATAATCGTATCCGTAATAATCAACCGAACCGGGGTCTTCGATGCATTCCATGCCGTGAGCTGGTTCATCGCTTCCTGGGGGTCAGGGATCTCGGGGTACCGGCAATATTGGCCATCATACTCCTTCGGAAAAAAGGAAGAGAATGTGATTTGCTTCACCTTCTCCCCGCTCGGAAAGTCGACCTCGCCTCGATTTAAAATAGTAATGGTCTCGATATCTTTTTCCCTCTGGATTGTAATCTCTGATGGATTTACCGGGATATGTAACTGTGGACCTTTTGGGTCAATCAATACGATGTCCAAAGTCGTCACCCCGTTGTTGAGTTCTCGTAGACTTGGCGAATTCGTTCGGCCACCTGCCATCCCACTTGGTTAGCAATGGCTTCATAGTCCAGTTCAGGACCGGACTGTTGAATTTGAACAGGAGCAGTGACCGGAATACTGAGATTCGGCGCTTGGGCCGCTGGTGCCATAATCCCAAAACTAGCAAGCTGAACAATGTCCGTCCCTAAGCTCGCTAACCGGTTTTGTAAGGGTTCAGCAATTGCGTTGACAACCGTATCAATGCGTTGTCTCAAGTCCTCTTCCATTAGCCCAGATGCCCATTCTCCATTGAATCGCCCCATGATAGCCCCACCGGCGCCGCCCAGAATGCTTCCCAATATGGTCCCCATCCCAGGGGAAATGGCCGTTCCTACCATTGCACCAAATTCCGTACCCCCGAGTCCGCCCACGACACTCCCTGTTCCACCAAATAAAGCCTTCGTTTTTTCATCACCAGTGAGAACATCCAATGCTGCTCCAGCAATGGCACCAGGTGCACCAATAGCAATTCGACGAGATGCGTACCCAAGTATCGACTCCCCTGTTCGAATGGCATACCCCATTTCCTTAAGAGCAAGTTTCGAATCATTGAGCTGATTCATTAAACTCTCAAATCGGGTGAGTTCTTTCAGTCCGGTATACGCTTCCTTAACGGCCGATCCGATGGTAGACCATAGCGAATCATCGGCTGCTGTAGAATCGGCTATCACTGCAGAAGAAGCTGCTGATGCAAGGCCGATTCGCCCGAAAAGCCCTCCATTGGCATGCATCGGGATGCCTAATGCTTCCCCGGCTTTTTGCCATAGCCCCAACGCCCGGTCACGCCGGCGAGGGTTTAACGGAATAATTGCTTCGGGGCCGTCTTCAGCGACCATGCCGATATGGGGCCGATCAAGAATCCCCCCGGTGGCATATCCCTTCAATTTCCGGAACGCTTCGTATCCGGAATCGCCGGAAGGACTCGAACTGCTAGCCGAATACGGGGACGAAATTGTGTCGACGCCTTGCTTGATTCCCCATGTAACCAGTCCGGATGCCGCACCAACCCCAGCCCCGGCAACCGTACCCACACCCGGGACAACGCTTCCTAAGGCTGCACCTCCAGCTGCTCCCGCGATAATCGCGCTTAATGGGCTGTCAGCTAATGCTTTTTCATATCCCATCACCATGGCTTTCCCTACGGCTACACCGATGGTTAAGGCCGCATCAGCAATACGAGGTGCCCCGGCTTGTATTCCGGTGGAAAGGATATCCACCATCACGCCGGCCACTCCGTTTAACTGCTCCTGTCCACCTTCTTGAAGCCACTTTTTAAACCCAGCCATGGCATCGTCAAAGATGAACTTAATTTTCCCGCCAAAGGAAGCGTTCTTAAACTCATCATTTTCAAACAGACGGTCCATGTAGCGGCCGGCATTCTCTAACTTATCGCTGAGCCATTGTCCTGCTGATCGCCCCAGTTCGATAAGCCCGCCTTGGAGTCGCTTCGCCCGTTCTTCGTTGTTCGTCAGCGCGTCGGTAAAACTTGTAAGCGTCGGCAGAATGCCTTGGCGCATCCCTTCCCCAAAGGCACCAAAGATTTTCAGGTTCAAGAAGTCTTTAATGGTGGACATCAATCCCATCATCGTCCGAGACTGCTTGTCCATCATATGGGGAAAGCGCTCTTCCATCCCCTCAATTAGGGCATCGATGGCTTGTTTTGCCGGAATAAGGCCCTTTTCAGACAGCTTCATGACCTGGGCTGTCGATACCCCCATCGCTTTGGCGAGGATATCCCAGGCCGGAATGCCTGCTTCGGTCATCTGCAACATTTCATCACCGCTTACCTTGGCTTTTGCCTTCATTTGGCCCAATGCCAACGTAATGCGGTTGATACCTTCCCTGCCCAGGCCCAATCCGGAAGCCGCGTCCCCGATGGCTGTCAACTTTGGAATGATTTCATCAGAAGCGAATCCAAACGCCAGCATTCTCTTTGAGGCGTCACGCAGGTCCCCCATTTCAAAAGGGGTTTTTACGGCAAAGGTCGTTAGGTCATTTAAAAACCGATCCGCTTTCTCTTTGCTTCCCAACATGGTTTCAAAGGCAATTCCGGCCTGCTCTGCTTCTCCGGCAAGTTTCAGCATGTAGCCACCGGCACCGACAACTCCGACTCCTGCCCCTAATGCGGCCAACGGACTGGTGACAACATCGAAAATTCTCCCGATAGCGCTTGAAGCCTTATCGGCTAGGTTAACAGTAATCTTCCACGCCTTTCCGGAAAGACGATCAAGGTGGCCTTCCAGCTTGCGGATAGTTCCGGATGCCAGGTCTTTTAACGTAGCTGTCGGCTCCAGCCTCAGTTTATTGATGTATCTCGACTTTTGCTGCCACCGTTCCATTGCCCGATCAAGAGCACTTAGTTTCTTTTCCGCTTCATCCGTCTGAATCCGGGGTTTGATTTCTGTTTTTTTGGCTGATTCCGCTTTTCGAATCAGTTCATCGATAATTTTCTTTCCGGATTCCGCACTTTGAAGGCCCTTCACCTGAATGTCTAGGATGACGGCTCGCTTACTTTCGTTAGCCACCGCCGTTCGCCTCCTTTCGAACCGCGGCAATCTGCTCAGCCTCTATCTCGGCAAACAGTCGTAGCAAGGTCTGCTCTCCTTTGGGAAGGCGCCAAAATACCCCGGGACGCAGGTGGTGACGTACCCATAAAAAGTACATCGCCCCCAAAAGCCCCCCGGACTTTACTCGTTTTTTACTTCAGTCAGATTTACCCCAAAACCGGACAGCTCCATCACTTCATCACTTAAAGCGTCGAGTTCCCCCGCGAGGAGTAACCGGCGAACCACTTCTTCCCCGCTGGAGAGTTGCATCCGTGCGGTTAGACGAGTGTCTCCCCAACCGTTTAGCTGCAGGCCTTTCACCTTAAGATCCACTGTAGCGTCAACGATCAGCGCCGCGTTAAAGCGCTCCCGGTCAATTTTCTCGCGGGTGACCCCGCCCTCTTTGACTCGTCCGGTACATTTTTCCCGGATGGAGTCCACCTTTTTAGCCAAGAGCCCTTTTAAGGTGATATCCATGCCGAGCCGTTCTAAGGTAACCGGTTTCGTGGGGAGGTTTTTCGTGGCTTCAAAGAGCCCGTCTAAAATCTGCTCTTCGGTTAGTTGTTGGGTTTGCTCAACCATCCGTTCTTCCTCCTTGATGATGAAATTATGATTCTACAATGGGATCTAACAGTTCGTATCCCTTGAATGTGAACGGCCACTCTTCTTCGACGATTTCGCCCACTTTCCAACCCACTAAGGGGATTTCATCGAAGATGACGTTTTTCAGCCGGATCCGTTCACAACCATAAGCCTCCGGGTCGTCTAACTTACTGATGAGTTCTGTCTTTACATAGCCCTTTTCGTTTTTGGCCACCGGGTCGTGCATCTGCAACATTTCGCTAGTCACCTTAAAGCCTTTGAGACTTCCCGTTCCCTCGAGGGCAACAACCTTCTTGCCAATCCACCGATCCCCGGAGACCTTAATGTCAGCTTTGTGGACCTTTACTTTGGCCTGCATCTCACTAGCCTGGGTCATCTGGTTCCCTTCTCGCCATACCTCTCCAAAGGTCCCCGATATAGCCCGGGTTTCATCTAACGCCACGCGGTTCACCTCCAATAGATAGAGACCGGCAGAGTGCCGACCTCACGTTATTTCACGAGGAATGTTCCATAGATTCGTTTCATCGACTGGACGATGCTCGCTTCCCAAAAGGGATAAAACTCATCCGCACCTGGTCGGATTTTCGCCGCCTGGCCGTGGTACAGGGGATTTGGGTAGACAGTAAAATCATTTTTGATGACCCGGTCTGCAGCCAAGACCTCCATGTAATTCTTACAGGCCGACAGATACGCTGCTTGACCGTCTTCATCATTGGGGATTTTCCCGAGATAGCTGTCTTTCGCTGACTTCCAAAGGTCATAGTTGATCGCGTCCATAATCCGGATGGGCTGGATGTACTGCCACTGCTCATTTTGGCCATCTAGCAGTGTGGAAAGAGTGTTCCGGTCATCTTCGACCACTACCTTTTCTCCATCATGCAAAAGGACCAGTGAACCGGCTTCTTTAGCGGCTACAGCTTGGTCATCGTTTAACCGAGGGGATACGTCATCAAAGACAGTCGCCGCGTTGCAGATACTGTCCCGCAACCGACCGCTGGCGACGAGCCCGGCAATATATGGGGCCACTTCTGCCGATCCGTACCAAACCCCGTCGAGTAACCCCGACACAATGACGTTAGTAATCCCCTCATGGTTAAACCCGCGACTGCGTGAATTCCCGGTCTCCGGATTTTTGTCATCATCCCGAGTGCCACCGAAGAAGGCTTGAATTCCTTTTCCGGCTTTTCGCATCCGTTTAATCCACGCCACGAATGAAGTTTGTAGCGATCCATCCGTGATGCCATCTAACGTAAACAAGTTAAAGTATTGGGCCTCAAAAGCCGTCTGCGCGGTGATGTACTGCTCATTCGTTAGACTGGCAATCCCGTTGTTTCCGCCGCTTAACGGTTGGCTGGTGATAGACGCTAAGGTGCCATTTCCCTCAGTCAATTTAACGGCATTGATCCAAAGGTTTCGCGTGTCGTGGTTAATCGCGTCAACGATCTCTTGGATAGAACCCGTAGAAACAGAAAAAACGCCCAGCAAGTTGGCGTCTTCATACAGCATAATATCTTGTTTCTCCGCACCCAATAGACTCGGCCGGACCGTGACCCGAAAGGGCCGTTCCGTCTCAAAACGAGTGTCCAACCGGATCACATCGACCGGTGTGCCGGCCGTCGTATCTTTAAGCTGAATCGACGCCTTAGCGGCATCCGAACCTGCAAGTCGAATGGCTTTGACCTTTGGAGCGCCACCTAAAAGAACCATTCGAATTGTCTTGTACGCCGTAGAACCGGGCGCTGTATCCATCCCGTAGGACGCGAGTAATTCCGGTTCGCTCGTGATGTTCACGAACTCATTGATGGGCCCCCAGTCTGCTTTCACCGGGACCGCCACAATTCCTCGGGCGCCTGTCTTGATGGCAGCCTGCGCTGCCGCCACAAATCGCATATAAAAACCGGTTAGTGTCGGCTTTTCCGTGGGGCTCCAATAACCTCCTGCGGCCATCAGTTCACCTTCTTCCCTAAGAATGCAGTAACCGCAGCCTTAACTTCGGCGACGGTCAGCATGGATTTGATATTTCCATGAAGTGCACCGATAACGACCTCAGGACGTACTCCGAAGACAGCTGGTGCGTTATTGATTAGTTCCTCTCGCCCATATTCGGGTTCAGGCGCTGTTGGTTGGGAAATCTTCGTTTCTTCCACTATCTCCACCCTCCTTGCATTCCAACGAATTGCATCATGGGTACTTCATCACGGGGCCGGGCCGTCATCCGGCGAAGCGTCAGCGACACCTGGCCAACGGTTAACGAATCACTCTTGGTCTCTGCTGTGATATCCCCGACCGTCAGAAATCTTCGGTTTACGATATCTAACGGGATCTTAATCGCCGAGCCCAGCGACTCCACCAGTTGCATAACAGCGGCCGCTTGTTCATTCGGGGTGTTTCCCATGACAAGCCCGGTGAATTGTTTGGCAATCTCAAACATTCCCCGGTTTTTGTTTATCACCTGGATGTTTTGGGATAGCCGCCATGTCACTGACGGTCGGTGATTCCCCTGCCATCCCCGGTACACTAACCAACCGGGAAGCACATGGCCAGTCCAATCGGCAATCCCCGTCAACCATGGATCGGCAGTTACATCATCGATACGCTGGACAATCGCCCGGAAGGCAAAGTTATATCGGTTCCGGGTATCTTTGCTGTAGATGCTGGGGATTTCCTGCAGCTGTACCGTGTATTTTTCATCCCCGGCCTCAATGACTCCGGCGTTTGGATATAGTACCGCATGAAGAACCCGCCAAACCTTCTCATATCCATCTGCATGCCTGGCGCAGCGGACCTGGATGACGATTTCCCGCCACCCCTCCGGAGGTTCCGGAGAATCTCCACCCGCATCGTAGACGGTAACACAATCATTCGGTTCATCGGGTTGAGTATCGACGAATAACGTCTCGGCAGTAACACCTTCTCCAACCGCCTCGATGTACCGGGCAATGTTCTCCGCAAATGATGCCATTACTTACCCCCTATCATTGCGTCTCCAATTCGGCTGGCCAAAAAGTTCGTCACTTTGTCCTGACTTTCATCCATGGCATCTTTGAGAAACGGATTTCCCTTGTATCCAGGATGTCGGACCCGTTTACCGAGCAGAACAAACTGTCCATCACGGCTCAACTTCGGGAGCTTCTTCGCCCCATATTCATTGACAGGACCTCTCCAGTTTTTCACGGGTACCGCTAGGGTCTTTTTGTCCGCCACTATATCATGGGGCTTGCTGCCATCATGGACAGACGGCGCATATGGCGTGTTAAAGGAAATGCTTACGGTGTTTCGCCGGGGATGATCCGTAACGGTACCGCTTCGCCGGAGTGTGCCAGTCTTATAGTTGGCCTTATCCTGGGCCTTGGTCAGCACCCCTTCGGCGGCAATGTGAAGTGCTTCCATGGCCACGCGCTTGATATCGGCCATCTATACCGCTACCTCCCGGTGAGACACCTTTCCACCCAGGCCCGGGACTTCCGATACGGCAATTACCGGCCAATCGACTCCCTGCCAGATAAGAAAGTCGCCGGGCTGCACCGGCTCCAAGCAATACACCCGCGCTTCACTGACGACTTCCTGTCCACGTTTGTCCCGAACTAAGCGCCGGCGCCCTTCCCAGCGGACGGCAATCTCTTTGTCCTCGGTTTTTGGGTCGTTGTTGATGTCCTTTCCGGTCACCTGACGCCATATTGCTTTTTGGTTTAAGTAGGCCCGAATCATTTCAGACTTCCACCCTTCACCACCGGGCCACGAAGGAGCGCCCAAGCCTTTGGGGCGATATCGGCTGGGCGTCCCGCAAGTTGAAAGGTTTCTGACAGGCTTCCCAGGTTAAAGCTACCGACGCCCGCTTGCTGCAGTTCCGCTCGCTGGTCCCCTTGGAGATACCAAAGAGCCTGCTCACAGACGGCGCAGAAAAAGCGCTGATTATCCAGTCTTGGCCGATACGGTTCCAAGTCCTGATATGCCATTCTCAGCGCTTTTTCCTTATCCATGTAGGACGCATTATCCCAGGCGTCAGTATGTAACCGGGAGGCAAAGTAATAATCTGCCGGTTTTAGGTCCATTCGATTTCACCACCCAACCATAGGGCCGATAAGCCGTTGATTACCGGACCGTGCCAATAAAAATTGCATCGGCCATAGGGAATGTCGGGAATGCCGTGGCGCTGGCTTTGGTCTCAATCCCCACTGGGTCTTTCCCGAGTTCGTAGATAGCCGCAAAGACGCCGGACTGCTCCGTCTGCTTCACCCAGGAGGTCAGCAGCGCTTCTTCGGTGGGACCAAACAGCGTTTCGCCCAAAGCTTGACCAGGCAACAGGATGAGCTTGTTTTCATCATTGTCGAACATACGAACCGTCGTAATGTCCCCGGATTCTTGATCTTCCACATCCACCTTAAGGTCATAACTGGCCAACACAGGCAGGTTCATGGAGGCCAGCAGTTGGTTAACCTGCGGTAGCGTGATCACCATGGACCCGCCGTTGTCGCCATTTATCGCCTTCCGGATTTGTTGGTTCTTACAGACCAGTTGGATGACTGTATTCGAGGTCAGTGCCCGCTCCGGCCGGATTCCGGTGTCATCTTGAAGAGTGTTCGTCCAATCCGTGATAACGTCTAAGGGTTTCGAGTTCACCGTATCGGAGAAGAGATCATCTCCGGAAAGAGCCTGCTTGTGATTGGCGGGTACCTGAAAGTTCGCCTCAGCGATGACACCGTTTTCAGCGAGAGTGACTTTCCCGGTTTCAATCGCTTTCATCCGCATGAGCTCAATTCGGGCATTGACAGCATCAATCATGGCATCCAGGTCGTTGTAAATATCATTGATGAGCTTCTGCTCATCGCCGGGATTTAAAGACTTGATGAGCATCAGCGTCTCACCGGACAGGGGAATTTTCCGTTTGATGGCCGGAATTTCCCCTTCCACCTTGGAAAAGCCCCGACGAGCTGCGATGCCTGCTTCGGCACCAAAGGCCTGGACCGTTGCAGCTACCGGACGGTTACGGGCGCCTTTAACATAGGACCAACGCAGGGTGTTCACCGTGTTATTGGGAAACAACGTCGGGCCAAGATAGTTGCGAGTTTCCCGAGCCCGGGCGTAAGAGAGCACCGTCTGAGGACTCTCTAAAAGTTTACGAAGCAGTTCGGCCATGAGTGGTTACCTCCTTGGATGTTTGATTATCGAAATTCCATCGAGGGCATGGCGCCCTTGATATTGGCGTCCGGTGCAGTGGCCAGACGAGATGCCCTCAGTACACCGGAATAGGCGCCGTTGACGACCTGGTCACCACTGGTCACATCGATGTCTCGGTCTACATAAAAGACAGGCCCGTTCAGCGTGCTTCCCCACTGTTCAGCGACATAGGGCGCAAATTTACCATTGGACTTTTTCGCCAGGGCGGTACCGGCGAGAATAATCTTTTTGCCTTCCTCGTTGGCCGTAACGGCCGAAGCGTCAATCGTCAGCGTAGAAAAACGCCGCCCTTGGGTCGAAAACCAGATGTTCTTCGGTGTCGTAAACTGGGTCTCTTTTAAGCCGATGTTGGTCATGGTTTATCTCCCTCCTTTCAACAGGTCGACCAGCTGCTGCAGCGTGTTTCCGGCATTCGCCGGGGCGGTTCCTTGTTGACTCCATGGGTTAAAGCCCGCTGCAGTCGGTTGGCTTCTCCGATTTCGAGCCTCGGCGATTTGACGACCGATTTCCTCCGGAGTCGGTCCCTGTCCGGCCCCCGGGTTACTCCCTCCGCCGATCGTGACGCCTCCGGCTTTCCCCGCCAGGTGCGGTTTGGATTTCACCAATGCCTCCACCGCTTCTTTGACTCCGGTGATGTTGCCCGCATCATCTAGCTTAATGCCGGTTCTCTCCACCAGCGCCACGGCATCTGCGGGGTCAATGAAGCCGGCTGAGTGGGCCGCGAGCTTAATCTCCGCATCGATTAGTCGGCGGTTTGCGGTCTCAAGAGCCGCTTTTTTCTCATTTTCCAACCGGGTCGCTCGTTCGTTAGCTTTTTCCAAGTCCGACTTGGTTTTGTCATCCGCTTCTTTCTGGGCTTTGGCGGCCGCTTTCATCTCGTCCACTGAGGTAAAGCCGAGCTCACGAGCCAAGCTTTCCAACTTTGCAGCACCAGCGCTGTCCATCCGGCTCTTTAAGTCAGCTTCGCTTTGAAATACGGCATAGGGCTGGGTTTGAGACGGTTGGTTTTGACCGCTTCCGGTACCTCCTCCCGCTCCACCACCGGTGTCTGCATTCATCATGGGTGTTCGGTTCCAAAAGGCATGGCGAAACACGATTTTTCCTCCTTACGTTTCGTTCTTATCAAACAGTGGGGCTCATGTCGATTTTCCCTTTTTCATGGCGGCCAGCTTCTCCGCTTTCTTGCGACGATTGCGCTTTCGTAGGGCTTTTCCCCGCTTCCCCAGGCCTATCACCCCCTTACCAATGGCCACAAAAGAACCGCCACTTTGGGCGGCAAAACGACAAATATTCTGTGCTCATCCGTTGACTCATCGATGCTACAATGGCATTAGGTGATGCGTGTGGACAAGCATATTGACCCGAATTGGACCATGGCCAACGACAAGCAATCGGTGACCGTGGGCATTAACACTCGCTTTTGGATTTGCCGGCAAAAGAACGAAGTGCCGGTTCGTGTCTTGTTAGGCCGCGAACATACTCGACTTTTCATGAATGAGCGAGGATGGAAGACTCTACCGAGAGAAGAGTTTCGCTATGGCGCCAAGGGCCAGGAAGTCCCGGTGGTGTTTAATGCATCCGGGATGTATGGCATCGCTGTGGAGAGCGTACCTAAGCCAGCTCCGGTACGTAAAGGCCGAAAGCGTGGCGGCAATTCGGGTGAAACAACTTCTTCGCCTTTGCCTCCGCAATCGTCGGATACCCCTCCGACCGGCCCGTTAGACTGAGAATTTTCCCCTGCCAGGGTTCACACCACTTGCAGGGGTTTACGTGTGTGGTCACCTTGACGAGATCCTGTTCATACTCGAGTAGCCGGTTCGCCGTCCCTTGCAGATGAGCTTCCATGGTCGTAGTTCGGGCAACCATCTCCGCATAAGTCCGCATGTTCCAATGCTTCCCCTTGCTGTCCTTAAAGCCCGTAACCCCTCGTTCGGCGAGGTCATCCAAGATGCGCCGTGACGCCTGTTGCCAAGTCTTATATCCAATGACTGTCCCCCGGACCGCTTCCATGGCAACTTCCCGGTACACGTCCTGGACCCGTCGACCAATAAACTGGACCACGTCTTTTAGCCGGTTATAGGCCGACTCGGCCAGCACCTGGGCCGCCTGTTGATGTATGGCTCCAAAACCCCCTGAAACGGCAATCCCAGCGCCGGCCAGCTGTGTTTCGGCCGTCTTTACACCATCGGTATATACCCACGGAATCGCATCCTGGCACCACTCATTAGACCCTGTCGAGAGGTCTTCGAGGATGGATTGAACGTTCTGCAGCATAGTCTGCAGGTACCGGACTTCATTTCCCTTCAGCAATCCCCGGTTCAGTTCGTTAAGGATTTCCCGTTCGGCGTCTCCATAGAGTTGGAACAACCGTCCGGCTTCCTCATCGGTCAACTTGCGAATCGAAGTGGACACCGGTTACTCACCCCGCTTTGGTGGCGGCAGCGAGACCCGGGGGCCTATCGGCGATTCTAATGGTTTTGGTTTATCGGCTTGGATCCGGTCGAGCTCTTCTTGAAGCGACTTCCCATCGATACCGTCCAAACGCCGGACGCTGCTTTCAACGCTGGTGTTTCCCGACTGCAGCCGGATTTGCTCCACCTGGGCCGCCTCCATGTCATCGGTCGGTAGTCCATCTCGCCACTCAATGTGCGGCATCGCTGGGGTGTAACTCCCCTGGCCATGAGTCACATCCAATACTTGTGCAGCAAAAAGCGCCTGCTTCAACGCTTGGTCGAAGTACAGGCGCTTTCGGTTTATTTTGGCCACAGTCCGGATAAGCCGAAATTTCAATGCCCGGCCACTGTCGGCGGTTCCGTTTTTGTCCAGGCCGAAGGCGGCCGGAGAAACTTCGGAGGTCATCATCAGCAGTTCAAGCAGCTGATCAATTTGCTTAAAGGCCGCTTCCAATTGAGCATCCCATACCAAGTATTTCGGCAAGTCCCCAGTATGCTCCGGGTCAACCTCGATCGTTTGTAAGGATTCCCGCTCGACGTAATACCTCTGGGTGGCCTCATCATAGCGCATCAATCCCGGAGGTAAAACGAGTTTCGGATCACTGTGCTTATCCAAAATGACCGATATCTTGCTCACCCGGTTGTTGAGCTCATCAAAGAGCGACTCCATGTCCGCATAGTCACTGATGCCCCAGAACATATCATCCAGCCGCCAGTTGGGCACGTGACGCACCAATAGCCCTGGGTACCCGGTCTCCTGCTCATCCGGAATAGCAGCATAGTCCGGGAGCGTCGCCATCGGGACGCGTTTTCCGACCTGGTTGCCCCTCATCTCCCAGAGTTCGTTCCTGATGAGACCGGGTTCATGAATCTCTGTGCGAAGGTACTGCCGATTCCCCGCTTTCTTTATCCAGGCGAGGGTAGCGCCCCGCATCTCTTGGATGTTATCGCCGCTAATATCCGGGAAGAAGATATCGGGAGGCACCGATTCGATAATAGCCCGCTCTTTGTCCCAGGCTGAAGGCTTGCCGAACCGGACCTTAATCACGGCATCGCCCCGCCAACTACTCGACAACGCCATTTCATAACACCGGGTATGCAGCTGGTTTGATTGAATAATGCCATCGACGGCCTTTTGCTCCGGGCTGTCTTCGTCGCCGGCCACCACCCGAACCTGTTCCCCAAAGAGAAGGTCCGCGCTGATCTTGGAGACGAGCCCGGCATAATTGCAGACGAGATAGACGATGGTCTTATCCAGTTCCTTGTCGAGCCAGGCCTGCACCCGGGCAAAAACTTCGGAATGCTTGCCTAAGAACAACTGCCGGTATCGGGTGTAATCCTGCAATCGATGGTCGTGGCCTTCCGGCGGCCATTGTGTGATATTGACGGTCAACTTACCACCCCCTAGGTTTACCGCCCAGCGCCCGGGCCTGCGGCTTGCCGAATCTCGTATAGATAAAATACCGGTTCCGGTCCATGGCATGGTCATTCTCTTTTACCGGTTTATCTTCTCCACGGTTCTGGGCCTTTTCATCCCAGATGTAGCTGAAAAACTCCCGAATGGTGTCCTTGCAGCTCCGATCAATAAAAAAACGCATTGTAGACAAAAACTTGGCCACGGTGCGGATCCCATTGATCACATCATTGTCTGCATCCCGAACCTGGTTGTATCCCGCTCGCCGAAGTTCTAGTTTTAAGCTAGCGGCCGAAGGGTCAATGTAGATGTTCATGGGTACCACCCCGTCCAAGAAGGACTTAAAATCATCGGCCAATTCCTTGTCGGTCTTCTGTCGCCCTTTGGCTTTGGCGTCCCAATAATACTCCCGGATGAGATGGACCACATCCTTGGTGACGCCGTACAGACCGAATGTGGCCACGCTGGCCGTCGCGTAGTCGATGGACACTCCATATTCCCGGTGCTCCTTCGGGCAGTCAATAACATGCTTCGTTTCGTCAAACATGTCATAGATGATGCCCTCGGCCATGACCCAGAGGCCCAATATGTAGCGCTTATAGAACACCCCGGAATACATGCGCTTGTACCGCTCTCTCACCCGTGGCGACAGGCTGAGGTTGTCGTCCATCGTGAAATGAAGGTGCAGCGCGTTTTTTTCGGCCAGTTTATTCAGCCAACCGACTTTAAACCAGTGATAGGGACCCGCTGGGTTACAGTTAAACCAGAGCTTGGCACCGTCGACCGAGCATCGAGCCGTGGCCTGGTTAACAAAGGACTCCGGCATTAGGGCCACTTCATCGAAGAACATGCCGGCCAAGGTAACGCCCTGGATTAAATCCTGACTGGATTCGTCTTTGCCGCCAAATAAGTAGAACGTATTCGAACGGCCTCGGAACGTGATGGTTAGGCAGTTGTCGGCGCGGTGGTCCTTAACTTTGAAACCGCGGCTTTTTAAGATGCGCTTTAATGGCTGGATAACGTTCCGGCGAAGAGCACCGATCGTCTTGCCGGCCATGCCCAGCTGCTCTCCGTTAAAGGTGACCATGGCCCAAGTGACAAATGAAAAAGCCATGGCGACGGTCTTTCCTGCCCGGACGGAACCATCGCAGATGATAGCATCCTTGTCATAGTGGGGCGAATTAGGCATCCACCAGGTAAGGACCTGCAGCTGCTTCTTTGAAAACGGCGCCCATTTGAATGAGGCAAGCTTAGGCTTCTTCATCCCAGACCTCATTTATCTTGCCGGAAAGCGCTTCTAAGAAGCCATCGTCTTCGGTATTATCGTCACCTTCATTCTTGGCTTTTTCAATGGCCAAACGGCGCCGATCAATATCCAGCTTGTCCACGTCCAACTGATGACGGTCGGTTAGCCTATGCTTTGTCTCAATGGCTTTTATTTTCTTGTCCTGTACCCGGGTTAGCGCTTCCTCCAAGCTAAGGATGTCCTCAATGACCCGGAAGTCGGTTTCTTCAATTTCGGTCTCGACCATCTCTTCTTTGGGCACGGTAACGACTTTCTTGTCGCCAGTGACCGGGTCAGTGACCTCTACTGGCTTTTTGACCGTTTTTCGCTCCATTAAGACCCGGCGCTGCTTCTCCGTCAGACCGTTTTTCAGGTCTTGGATGCGCTTCATCATTCGCCGTTCCCGAATGGTTAAGGTCGAAATGGTATGGTTAATTTGTACTACCGGATCCGTGGGGATCTGACCCCAGATCTCTTTTTCATCGTCTTCGAGGGTGTCCCAAAGGATGGTCTCAAACTCACCGGTGGTGACCGCCTTCTTGTTGCCGATTGGCCCCCCTTGGCCGCCTCGATTACCTTTTGCTTTTTGGTTCCCGGAAGGACCGCCTTTTCCCCCGCGGTTTCCCTTGGCGTTCTGATTTCCTTTCGGTGCGCCCGTTTTCTTTTTTGGAGCGCTCCCTTTTTCATTTTGGTGCGCTCCATTAATTTGCTCTTCCCATTTGTCTTCGGCCTTCCACTTGCGGACCTTGGAGTCGGAGACGCCAAGTTGGGCAGCGATGTCGACTAACTTCATTTGTTTGTGACTGTCTTTCCACAGTTCAAAGGCTTGGTCCCGTTTGGGGTCACGCGGCCGCCCTCTTGCCATTACATCTCACCCACCTCCCGGCCTTGTGTTGGAGTCGGTTTTCATAGGTCATCCTTCTGCAGCTCCAAGTCCAGTTCAATGAGCTTCTTCAAGTCATCGACCGTTCGAACTTCAATGAGCCCGCTTTGAAAGTCTTTTACCCAACGGGATATGCCAGCCTGGACAATCTTCCGATACCTCGCTTTGGAATCAGCAATGCCCTCCATGACCTCCACGCCGTGCTGTAACAACAAGTCCGTTTGTTCGCTATTATTAGAACGTGTGTTTGTAATTTTCATTGTCACACCCCGGGCTTTCCGCTAAAATGAAAGCGAGATAGTGGTCTCTTCTCAACCGCGGCCGCGGATTCCCACTATCTCCGCCAGGGGTGTGCCTGGCTCGGTTGGAAGGGCGTTGGCGCGCCCTTCCTTTGTTTTTATATAGATAATAGCGTTGCTTGTTGACCAGTAAACTGTTCCCATCGTTTCACAATGACATCACAATAGACCGGATCCAATTCCATTACATAACCGGTTCGACCGGTTTGTTCCGATGCAATCAGTGTCGAGCCTCCGCCACCGAAAAGGTCCAGGACGTTCTCTCCTGGCTTACTGGAGTTCTTGATTGCCCGGGCCGGGATGCCGACCGGTTTCATCGTCGGATGGTCACCGTTCTTTGCAGGCTTCTCAAACCGCCAGATGGTCGTGAGCGAGTCGTCACCCTGATGCAAGACTTCATAAGTCGGAACCTTGATGACCAAGTCATGAACACCGGTGGAGAAAGTAAGAATCGCCCCGTTCTTATCAGGGCGAATCGTTATCCCAGGCATGTCTTCGATGATGGTTGATTGCTTTCGGCCGCCGTACCATTTATGAGCCGCTCCCGGTTTCCACCCGTAAAGGATCGGCTCGTGCTTCCACTGATAGTCTTGGCGCCCCATGACAAACTGGTTTTTAACCCAGATAAGGCACTGCTTTACTAGCCAGCCAGCATCTCTCATGGCCCCTCGAAAATTACTTCCCTCGGAGTCCGCGTGGCAAACATAAACCGCTCCCCCGGGCCTGGTCACATTCACCATGTTTGTGAACGCATCCAGAAGGAAGCGGTAAAATGAGTCACTATCCATTTTGTCGTTTTGGATTTTGAGACCGGTTCCACCTTCATAATCAACATTGTAGGGTGGATCCGTAAACACCATATCAGCTAAAGTGCTGTTCATGAGGCGTTCGACGTCTGTTTTCTTCGTCGAGTCACCACACATTAGACGGTGCCTTCCGAGTACCCAGACATCACCAGTTTTCGTAATGGGGTCTTTAATTTTTTCGGCCTCAGCTTCCGGGTCGAACTCGTCCTCTCGGACATCCTCAACGTGGAACTCGGTCATTAGTTCCTCGAGTTCTTTCCCGGTGAAGCCAGTCAGGTCCATGTCGAAGTCGCCGGTGTCTAACTCCTGGAGCAAGTCTTTCAGGATTTCTGAGTTCATTTCGCTCAGTTCAGCGATTTTGTTGTCGGCAATGAGGTCGGCCCATTCTTCTGCTTCTGAAGAGTAGTCTTGTCGGTCGACCGGGACTTTTTCGAGTCCCAAAAGTTTAGCAGCCAAATAGCGGCCGTGGCCACGGACGATGAAGCCGCTGCGGTTTGAAACAGTGATGGGAGCACGCCAGCCTTGGTGCTTTATGATTTTGGCTAGTAGTTCAATTTGAGCTTGGGGATGAGTGTTTGGGTTACGAGGATTCGGAAGCAAAGCAGTTACTTTAATTTGTTCTGTGTATGAACAATGGACATTGGACATAATTTCACCTCTAATTTATTAATATAGGAGGATTTTTAAAATTAGTGTAAAATTATCAACTCAGAAAAGTTGGAGGTGCTATTTATGGAAAATACCAACAACCAACCAAACCTATCTATGAACGGCAAACATTGGACCAGAGAAGAGGATGATTTGTTTCTAGATTACGTTCGAAAAATGAACCAACATTCTAACGATGAGATTACTGATACCATTATTGGTTTAGGCGTAGTAAAACGTAGTCGCCCTGCTATTTACGCTCATGTTTGTTATTTACGCCGATTACTTAATAACGGCGATTTGCCACGAACATTTAAGTAAAGTTCATACATCCACAATACAAATTTAGCATATTTTTTGGCAAATAATCCGTCTTAATCTTGCCTTGTTTCTGCCAAGAACTTAAAAAGCAGCGCCCTCTACTATAGGGGCGCTGCTTTTAGTTAGTTCTTCGGAATCGGGTATTGATAATCAACAATTTGCCTTGTTGGGCTTATTTGAACCTGAACACCAATCCAGTAAGCTTTATTAGGGTCGTATTGACCGAGAATATTTTTAACATTAATCTTTGTTTTTAACTTAGAGCTCCATGTTCCGTACGAATTTGAAGCATACGTGGTTTTGAAATAAGTCCAATCTGTAGAGTACATAGTCGGAGGACCTTGGTCTAGGGGCGTAGACGCAATATACCATTGAAAAACGGGTTTCTCCTTTTTGCCTAGTGTAACAGATTGATTCCACGAACTGTCCAAATCAATGCTCATTTTACCTTTTTTAACGTCCAACTCATAAAGCCCTGTCACACTAAGGTTATCGCTGGCATAAGCGGTACCTATCAAACTAAGAGAAAGAAAGGCTGCAAGAAGTACCATAGTTGAAATTAGCTTAACTTTTAACCTCACGACCGCACCTCCGTTAGATATTTAGAGGTCTTAAGACCTCTAAATAGTTATATTCTTCTCTGTCCTCCAGAGTCCCGGAAAGTTCTTCCGTTTTTCTTAATTACTAACCAATCGCAACTTCTGGTAATGGAGTATAGACTTCTAAACACAACATAAAGGCGAGTTTGTAAAAAGCCCTAGATTTGGCGCGATAATACGTCCGTTCACTCATTCCAATTTCTGACCAGACTTGATAATCAAAAGTCTCTTCGTCTTCAAGATACCGCTTCTCGATAATTTCCCGTTCTGTCCGCCCTAAGCGCGAAACCGCCTGTTCCACTCGTTCGGTCAAGCTCCTTAACCGTTCCTCCGTGTCGACGTTCCACACTGCACATTCTTCGGCCGGTTTCCCGACCGCATTAGTGGCCCCGTGAAACCGGGGTTCATAAGACGGCGTCTGCTTCATCTCCCGACGAACAAAACCGATCTGTTTATATATCCGAGCCGTCTCCAGGGCTTCTTCTACTTTCTTGCGCGTAGCCTCCCGGTCAATTTCCGGAAGAATAAAACGTAATTGCTTCAAATTGTTCGTCCACCCTTCTTCGTATATAATTAGGGTGAACACACGTTCCTCCCCCTGCCGTATGGTTGCCGCCACGGTAGGGGATTTCTTTTTCTTAGGCAATCTCAAGATTCCAAAGCTGATTAACCGTCCGTAAATAATCGGTACCTTTAACCGGCCTTCCCACTTCCCCCGGCTTAAACGATGCAGCACCACCAAGTCGCCATCGACGAATGCCTTCATTCCACTCCCGCCAAGGGATTACATATATCTCTTGGCCAAACTCCGCCAAGATGAAAGCAATACCACCGAGTTCATCCCACTTCTGCAAAAACGAATCCTGGTGCTCCTCGAGGCGGTCCCATCGCATCCATTTTTGCTGACAGTCCTTCGCGTCGAAGGCGATCGGCCGGCCCATGTACACGCCCATAAAATCCACGGCCGCTTTTTGCGTGACCTTAGCCGCCACGATTGCCCCGCCCTTCCGGATCGGAATCCACTCGGTTGGGACCTTATGTATCACTGTGATTCCCTGGTTTCGGTATAAGTGGTTTTGGGTAATAATCAACTGCTCTAAGCCTTGCCCGCGGTTTGCGTGGCCATCACGAACGCAAGAACGCCGGCCCGCTCGTTCATCCTCCTGAGGAAGGAGGCCCAATCGCCGGGCCTCCACAACGCTTATGTTCGCCATGTTACTGCAGTTCCTTTCCGAAGGGGATTATGTTTGATACAGCGCCCACAGCCATCGGCTCGTCGAAGTCCAGAGTGAGCTGGTGGTGTTCATCGGCAGCTTTCTTCAGCAACTGAAGGTCTGTCGACCATAGCCCATGCCGGCGGACCTCTGCCGCAAACCCGGTGAAATCATGGTCCCGGATGCCCCATATCGGGTTACCAAAGGAATCCTCGCTTCGGGTGCAGTGACACAGTTCATGGTCGACGAGTGCCTCCTGCTGTTCTTCCGTAAGATGAACCCAAACCCCACCGTTGATGAGGATGACGAAGTCGAATCCAGTAAGGTATTTATCCTTAGTGCTGTTCTTTTGGGCTCGGCCATAAATGGTGTTGCCTTTGACTTCCCAATTCCCGAACCGGAACAAGTATTTAATTTTCGCCTCCACCAGGCGGCCGTGATGTTTCTCAATCAAATCCCTGGCAATGTCTTGGACTTCCGGTGCATCTTCGAAAAACACATCCGCCATACGGCAGTCCCTCCCTTTTGCGAATCAACGAAACTCTATCGGCTCCGCCCATGCCACCAATTTACCGGGCCGAAACGGATCCTTTCTTGGCCAACGGGGAATGCCGACAATGATGATTCCCGGCTTGTCCGCTTTTGCTTTTCGTGCCTGTTTTCCGGAGCGTCCTCGACGTTTGTGCTGCGTCATACGCCTTCCCCCAAGCATGTTCAGATGTCGTTAAACCGCTCGTATTGCCTGGCTTCATCACTGCTTTGCGGCATTACGTTTCTTCCAGCCAATGGCCCTTTTGCTGCAAGCCAAGGCTGTCTCGCTTGGCTTACCCCTTGGGTTCCCTTGCGTTCCTCTTCCTCGAGTCGGGTGATCACCCAATTCAGCATCGCCCGGAAATCGCTCTTGTAGGTCTTTCCCGTTGCCCCTTTGTAGTTGTCAAGAATTTCGATAGCCCGCCGAGTACGGTGTTCCCCGAGTTTCGCAACGAGTGACGAGAATTCGTCATTGGTCATGCTGACAAACTCAGCGAATTGGACCTTCGGGGGCGTGTTTTTACTCTCTCTCTTAGTCCTATCATTCTTTGGTAGATCTCTTTTTTTAGTTAGATCATTATTAGTATCTTCCGGCTTTTCCGGATACGGTTTTTCCGTTTGTGGTGATTCCGTATCCGGTTTCTCCGTATCCGGCTTTTCCGTATATGGTAAATCCGTTTGTGTCATCTCCGGTTCCGGAGTATTCGGATTCGATGATTCAATCGATGAAACGGGAGTCTCCCGAACAATCCGTTCAACCCCAAGAAATCTGCCTTTTTCACGAACCTTTCGTGAAACTATGTACCCAGCTTCTTCGAGCTCCTGTAATGTGGCATAAACCGCATCTCGGCCATCCTTGGACTGATTAACGAGATCGTTTATATTCACTCGCCAGTCGTCCGGTTTGCTGAGTAGGTAAGCCAGGAGGCCCTTTGCTCGCCAGGACAATCGTTTGTCGTTTAGGACCCCTTTGTCGATCATTGCGTAGGGATTCGAGCGTTTTTCTACTCTGATAATGGTTTTTTGCATGTTATCACTTCCCTACTGGGTAGGAGCCTCGCGAGGAGGTCTTTAATTTGATCCGCAGCTACCTGAATGTCAGTAATTGTCTTTTCTATATCCTTCTCGTCAATTAAACCGAAACGCATTTCGTATTCAATTAGGTCTAAATCACTTTCAGATAAAGCGCTATTCACGCGTTTTATAATATTTTTTAACCGTAAATGACCGTAATTGTCTCCACGTCTAGAGTTACAGGAGCGACAAACAAGGCTCAAGTTACTCTCTTCATGATTTCCTCCATGTACCCGAGGGATTAAATGGTCTAAAGCTGCTTCATGAGGACCGGTCTCCAGGGAAACAGTTTTTCCGCATATTTGACACTTCCAGTTGTATTGTTCATAAATTTTCAACCGTTTCCGTTTACCAATCATTCCTTTTCCCCCTTCTCCGGTATGTGCCTATTATTGTAATAAAAAGGACGCCTCAGACCGAAGTCTGAAAGCGCCCTACTCACCGGGTAGCTGGTGCCGGAGCTACTTGATTCGCCCCAATTCGGATTTACTTGCGTTTCGTAAACTGTGCGTTTTTCTTTTTCTTGCTCAATTCATTCACCAACTTTCTATGCCACCAACCTACGTAAGCATTTCTTTCATCAGTTCAATGGCGTTGCTGTCAGGATCGCCCCCTTGCGTCTCAAAGGTATTTAACTTTTCCAGATATTCAATTGCAAATTTTCTAACCTCAAGATGGCTAAAAACCGTAATCACAGTGAGGACCCATGTTGCTTCTTCCTTATCTGGAGTTTCGTTATAAAACTTGAGTTGAAGGTCGCCCGGTTCATTATCCGGTATTCCTTTTAGGAAAACCTTTAGTATAAGCTCGCCTTTATCGTCGACCCTCTGCCTGAAGCTTCCTTTACTACCCTCGAAACGTTCCATTGTTACCACCCTTACGACAATAGATTTGTCGTTATTTTGTCCATCGAGGATTTGATTTTATGGTCAGAGCAGCCAAGTTTCATGCGGCCACCTCGTTAATTAGCCGGCGAACGTCACCAGTCGTTATCGTTGTCAGCCTTTGAGGTTTAACCAGTTCTTCTAGGCGCTCACAAACCAAGCTCAATTCCCGTCCGACTTCCTGGATAGCCTGCTTGACGAAAGGGCGAATGTATTCGATTTGACCGGGACTACCCACATTCAACCCTCCTGTCTTGACCCTGGAGGCATTCGTGTACGAATTGGCTAACTTCCACAAGCTCCAACTGGTTTCCCCATGACTCCACTTGCCTTGACCAGGATAAGAAGAGACGATCTCGGGCCCGGGTAACAGCGACGTAAAACAAGCGCCGTTCCTCTTCCGGATCCGATGTTTTCTTGCTCGGGAATACTCCTTGAGCTAATCCGGCCACAAAGACAGTCGGGAATTCTAACCCTTTGGAGGCGTGAACCGTCATGATTTTCACGGCATCTTGCTTGTCCATCAGCTGTTCTTGAATGTCCCGGTACCGGAGGAATCTCAGAAAGGAACCGAGGCTGAAATCTTCTCCCAGGGCTGCTTTCGACGCTTCCCAGCGCTGCATCGACGAGAACGCGACTTCCACATCCCGCTTGCGGTTCTCCAGGCCTCGCTGGGCGTAGAAGTCCTTAAGCTGCAGGGCTTCAATCAGTGATTTGAAACACTCAGAAGGATTGGACGCCCCATTTCGCTCAATAGCCTGGCGGAGTTTCTCCATATCCTCGGCGAAGCAACCTCTAGCTCGTTCAACAAGAATTTGATAAAGCGAAAGGTCCTGCATTCCGGCTTCAATTTCAAAGTTCAGAAGTTCATTCGGTGTGTAGTAAGGCTTGGGAAAGGTGATGGCTCTTTTCAGGCTCATCGAGTCCTTCTTGTTTTGGAATACATCTAACCAGGCAATCATCGCTTTGACATCCCGCTTGGCAAAGGGGTCATCCCCGCCGCCGATCCGCTGGGCCGGGATACCGAACTGGTCCATTACGTTCTTGAATCGGTCGACTTGGATATTTCTCCGGCACAAGATCGCGATGTCCGACGACCGAGTACCGGTTTCCTTTAGACTCTTGATTCGACCGATAAGCTCCCGAATTTCCGTCCACTCATCGTCATAGTCATTGGTTTCTACCGGCTGCCCTTCTTTGTGGGCAATTAAGGTTTTTTCGATGCGGTTGACGTTGTTTTTGATGACCTGGTTCGCTGCGTCGACGATCGGATGTGTCGATCGGTAGTTATCCTGGAGCTTGTGGACCTCACATCCGGGATAGGTTTGGGGAAAGTTCACGATGTACTCAATCCGAGCGTTTCTCCAACCATAGATGGCTTGGTCTGGATCCCCGACAACAAACAAATTCTCGGGGTCAAGAAGGCGCAGCATCTCCATCTGGTCATCACTGGTATCTTGAAACTCATCTACAAAAACATGGGTAAAGGTCCGTTTGTAATGAGCCAGACAGTCCGGGTGTTCGTTCCATAAGAGGTTCACTAGGTCGATAAGGCGGTCCAAATCCACGGCGTTGTTTTGTTTCAACCGGTACCCATACTCCATGAGTACCCGGCATTCTTCCGGGTGCCAGGCGGCCTCTTCATTGACGTCCACACACTGCTCAAAACGCTCCAGGACCTTTTTGATGTTGGTTCGGCTACCAAACTCTTTGATGATGACTTGGAGGATTTCTTTGCGGTCTTCGGTATCGTAGATGCTAAAACCCGGGTCAATCCCGAGCTTGTAGCCCCAATCCCGAAGGACGGCCACGGCAAACGCATGAAAGGTATTGCAGAAGAGTTTCTTTCCCTCCTGCTCTCCAATGAGCGCCATCACCCGCTCTTTCATTTCCTTGCCGGCGAGGCGAGTAAACGTGAGACAGAGCATATTCGAGGTACCGATCCGGCTCTCAGTATGTAAGTGAGCAACCCGGTGCGTCAGGACCCTGGTTTTTCCCGTTCCGGCGCCGGCAAGGCAGAGGATGCGGGAGGCGGCAGATATAACCGCCCCCCGCTGGGATTCATTGAGTGCTTGCAAAAAGTTCATCTGTTCTCCCGCCCTTCTTTAAGCCGCGCCGCCCTTGGCGAGCGTTCGGAGGGCATTCCCCAGCCGTTCTTTGAGCTCGTCCCGCTCGGCTTTAAGGGTGTTGTACTCTGCGTTATGAGCGTCTTCGTTTCGTTCATAGTCCCGGAGTCGTTCCCGGTACCAAACGATTTCATCTTTTAGTTCCACAATGTGTGCCTTTGCCCGGTCTAGTTCGGTAATGCGGCCTCCTTCCGGCGGGTAGAACTCGTCGACCATCTTCTGGAGTAACGCGACGACGGTTCGCATTTCGGCCGGTGTAGGCGGCTTAATGGGCAGTCGTGGGGATGCGGCAGCCGATAACAGATGAGAGGCTAGGATAGCCAGTTCTCCGGGACGCTGGGCTTGGATGACATAGGGTACCGGGAACGTGGAGGATTGATTTTTCGCCATCTTAGGCCACCTCCGCTTTCTCGACGGTCGCACCTAAGTTCCATACGCGCCATCCCATCGATTCGATATCTTCCCGGAGGACAAACCGTTTGGCGATCTCTTCCGGGACCTGCTCCAACTCGTCATGCGAAGCGACAAATTCGATGGCGCCGGCCAAGATGATATTGTCGACCTTCCCCCGCAGTTTGGCGAGCCCACGGACAGCCATTTCAAGGTTCTTCCGGTCTAAGTGATTCACGTTATCAATGGCCAGGACTTTCAGTTTGGGGTTGGCTCTCTCGAGGATGGTCACCATTAAGGCCGCCAAGAAAACGGTCTGCTGCCCGGTGGAAAGGGCGTCGAAGTTCACTCTTTGCCCTTTATTGCCGACCCAACCGAATTGAAATACTTCCTTACCCGTTTCACTTTTGGTCTCGAAGAACGGTTCATACTCAAAACCCATGTAGTGAAGATGGGTTTGGACGTCTTTCCGGATGGGGTCGATGACTTCCTTCACAAGCTCGCCCTGGATTCCCTTCGGTCCAAGGGCCTCGCTAATGTACTTTAATCCGGCCGCCTTGTATTCGGCGGTGCGGTTTTCCAGCATGCTCTGCTGCAGCAACAGAAGGGTTTGTTTTGCTCTGTCTTTCTCAGCTAGTGTTTTTTCCAACTCTTCGATGCGTGTCCGGATCCCGTCCGTCTGCACTTTCATGAGATCAACATCCCCGATGGCTTCCGGACGTTCATTTAAGAGCCGAGTCAGTTCGTTCTGCTTCATTTCGATGAGGTCACCCAGACGGCGGATTCCCAAGACACGCTCGTTCTTCTGCTCGTTCAGCTTCTGGATTTCCTCGGCGATCTTCCGGGACGCCGCTGCCTTCTCCTGTTCACCTCGAGTCGTTGCATCCATTCGCTGCTGGGCACGTTGGATGTTTTCATCGATGGTATTGATTTTTGCGGTAACGGCGGCAATTTGCGAATCTACGTCCGTTAGGACTGCCTGGGTTTCTTGCTTTTTGTTTTCAATGAACGTATCAAATCCGGAAAAGCTTTTCGTACAAGAGATTAGGTTTGGTGCAATAATGCAGCGACCATTGAGTTCACTGGTTTGTTTCAGTGCCGTTTCCATAACGGTAATTTGGGCCTGGAAACCCGCTTTTTGTCCAGTGAGTCCGTCTTTTTGAGCGACGAAGGTTTCCCGTTCTTCACGGAGTTTTGCGACCAGTTGCCGAAGTGGAGCAAGCTCTTCTTCGATATCGGTGGAAGGGGCCATTTGGGCTTTTAACTCTGCAATGCGCCGCTCGAGGTCTGTAGTATCGGCTACCGTTGGACCTTTTTTCAGGTCGTCGATTTCGGTTCGAAGCTTTTCGATACGGCTTAACCGGTTCTCATTAATCTTCCGTTTTTCGTTATCCATCGCGATCTGGCGCTCCAGCTGCAACAGCTGCTCCCGTAGCTTCTCCAGTTCTTCTCGGGTAGCGATAATGTTGCGATCGGTTTCCGCCAGTTCGTTTTTCATGTCCGCCAGTTGCCTTACAGCGCCCTGAGCATCCTTTTGTTTCCCGTTCCAGATGGATAACTGAGCCGATGTCCAGTCAATCATTCCTTGCAGCCCCGCGTGGATGTCGTAGTCTTCCGGAAATTGCTTAAAGACTTCGGAGATGAGATTTCGCCATTCTTGATATTGCTCGGGGTTGTTCTTTTCTAACTCTCCCGTGAGAAGTCGGACAGTGAGGAATTGATAAATCCGGTCGCGATTCCAAGAGTCTGAGGTAATCGGGGATAGTCCGTAGATGAAGTCCCGGCGCTTAGCGTCACTGAGCTCAAGGAAGGCCCCGAAGTCCAACATCACCGGGAATTGGCCGATTTCCGCGGCAATGCGGGCTTTTTTCTGAGTATCGTTTTTCTCTCCCTGCCCGGGGCTGACCGATACCGTTTCAGCAATGGTGACCGTGGTTTTTCCGGAACGCTTATCGCTTTTACTTTTTCGTTCAAACGTGCGTTCAAAGCTAAACGAGCCGACACGAAGTCCCACGGACATTTCTTCTCCGGTGGCCAACTTAAAGGTATCCTGCGTGGTCTTGCCGTTGCCGGGTACATATCCCAGCGTCGAGAGGCCGAGGGCCTGGAGCCGGGTCGTTTTCCCGGCTCCGTTCGGTCCCATAAAAAGATCCATTCCCGTAAGGGGCTGTGCCCCCGTTTGGCCCTTAAAGTTGCGATAGCGTACTTCCGTAATCACCACAAGCCACCTCCTGTGCTGAATTGGGTAACTGGCTTTACTGGTTGAGCATCAGGTACCGGAGTGACGGTCGCGTCCACGACCTGGGCTTCATGAACCACTTCCTCGTCGTCCCGCTCCGCCATCATCTCTTCGGCAGAGGCCTCAATGACGCCGGCATCGATCACCTGGGCCTTTTGTCCATTGACCACGATTTCCCCACCCTGCTCAGCCTGTTTGGCGATATCGAGCAGCTGATCTTGGTTAAAATCATGAACGAATCCGACCACGGGTACCTTCGCCACTTTCGCCTTATCCGGCCCGGTCGCTTCCACATAAGCGATATTGGAAAGGGCCGGGTGTTTGCTCATCACCAGGCGTTCGGCGATGGACTGCGCATTCCGCTCGGCAAAGAGTTTCTTTTGGACGTAGGTCTCCACAGCTTTGATGATATCCGGATGGGAGAGCTCGATTAGGATACCAAGGCCGCTGTCATCGATGCGGATGAACGCCTGTGGACGTTTGGGGTCACCGCTGTCGACGAAGATGCCATATTCTGTTTCCTTGACGATGTTTAGGCCGAATTCCATAGTGAGCGTTCCGGCGGCCGCTACCTTCCCGACCTTTTTCAATACGTCTTGGACAAAGTACATCCGGACGTCATAAAGCAAGGTGGCACTGGTGACGACCAAAACACCGGTGGGGCTGTATCCGATAGCCATCTTTTTGACCCAGACCTTACCGATGGATCCGGAACGAGGCTCTACCATCGGGAAGGGGTTAACCACGATGTCTCCGTTAGGCAGCTGCAGTTTCTCTGGTGTGATGATGCTCAATCCCGCAATTTGGTTCGCTTTGTTAAAGCCTTTGCTAGTAGTCATGGTTTTCGGATAGATGTAGGCAATGTCTCCACTTTGCTCGCTTAATGTAACCGAGCCTTTGACGCTTCGAATCATCCCATTGGCTGTCCGTTTGACAAACACCTGACCGTCTCCTAAGACGGCGATATTCTGTTTTTTCACGGCTTCCAGCTGCTTTTGGAGCAGTTGGAAGTCCTGCATTTGGGTTAATGCTTGTTCCGCAACCGCCATATCTCTCATCCTCCAAACGAGATGTTGTTGATGTTGATTTCCATCCAGCGCCCGGTTTCATCACTTCCGAGAGTGAACTTCTCATCCCGGGCCTGTAACAATCGAGACGCCTCCGACAAGGTTCGGCTTGTCCCATAAAACCGGATAACCAGTTGACCATGGTTCACGTAAACCTGGCTCCATTCGCCCTCAAAGATTTCCGTGAGTTTTTCCATGACGGCCATGGGACTCAGTGAGCCGGCATGTTCGATGTACTGTTCCGTCCGGCAGTCCCGGCATAGTTCGTTGATAGATGGCCGTCCGCAGCGTTCACAGGTCGGAGTGCGGTGGAGCTCTCCGGACAACGTCCAGGAAAACCGATCCAGTGCTTGCGCTTGCATGTAGGCCCCACTTCCTTCCCGGTATGTTCGGTGATATACTGATAGGTAAGGTTATATTTTGTATGTGCCCCTGGTCTCTGCCAAATGGTAGGCCGGGGCTTTTTCTTTTTCTCGGTCATATCCAAAGAATCCATGGGTCGCTTCATATTCGGCATGCTCGCGGTACAGTTCGTGGATGTTGATGTCGTACCGTTGGCATTGGGCAATAATAAATCGTTTCAGGGCTTTTTCCGCGTCCACACACTGTAACAGGACTGTCCGGATGGATGATTTGATGACATTTCGAGGTTTCCGGATGAAGTCCGAGATTCGGTCCATAATTGACCGGTGCGCTTCTTCCACTTCCTTATCGGCCACCAGGGCGGCCGTATGCGGGTGATAGCAATCGGCATCGGCCAGTGCATCGGAGAAAATAGCGCCTAAGGCACATTGGCCGGAACAGTGAATTTCCTTCAATCGGGGCGCCCGGTAGATTTCAATCATCTGGACCACCACATCATCGGGGACCCGGACGCGGCCGGCTTCATACTCCTGGAGAGAGCGAACCGAGACGCCGGATAGTTGGCTGCTGGATTGTTCTTGGGTCAGCCCCGCAGCAGTTCGTGCATCTGCGTACGGTTTGCCACAATAACGGTTCATGGTGTTGCACCTCCGTTCGTGATATACTAATACTGGAAATTATTTCTAGGCGTCGATTTGCGGTTGTTTTGGGATCAGGCCCCGTTCACCGAGCCAACGAACGGCCGTCGCTAGTGTAATCGCATCCACCCGGTTGTCGATGCCGACATAGTCCATGATGTCATCTTCACTGCATCGTTGGGGA
The DNA here is from genome assembly GCF_009720735.1 of Heliobacterium mobile. Taxonomy (GTDB): domain Bacteria; phylum Bacillota; class Desulfitobacteriia; order Heliobacteriales; family Heliobacteriaceae; genus Heliobacterium; species Heliobacterium mobile. The sequence goes on along the minus strand of NZ_WNKU01000001.1, from coordinate 371,141 downwards.
ACTAACCCGGCTCGTTTGTTGGTCATTTCCACCACCAGGTACTGGCCATTGGCTTCCGTGATGTAGACAAACATCGATGTTCCCCGTCCGCTAATCTCGAAGCGTTCCCCCGCTTGGACCCGGATCCGGACGTGCCACCCTTCGGTCACCCCGGTATTGATGGTGGCAATGTTTTTGACCTGCATCGCCCGGCGTAGCCACTCTTGCGCTTCGGGAATCATGGTTTCTTGAATAGCCATCATTTCACCCCGCTTTCTTTTGTCCACCAATGAGTTGACCGCAGTGACCACATTCGGTCTTTTGGGCTTCTAAGAGAAACTGTTTTTCGGGTTTCTTATCCCCGACGACCGTACGAAGTTTACCGCAGTTTTGACAAATGACTTGGGCCTTGCTGGTTTTCATTTGCTCCCTCCTTACCGAATGCCATTACTGGCGCGAACATATTTGGAGAGCTTGTCCTCTTTCCGAAGAGCCGTCAACAAGTCTTTGACTTTACCAGCGAACCGGAATACAGGCATCGTTCTCAACCCCCATAGCGCATTCTTAGGGCTTCCAGAGCCGCGGCTATGTTCTTGCTGTCGAGGCTGCGGAAGCAGTCGGCCACATCGGCCTGTTCGTTGTTGAAGAGTGCGTTGGCGAGGTACACCAGAGATTTTTCGCTGTTTGACCAGGGACTGCAGACTTGCCGGAGATTCGTAAAATCAATTTCATCTGGGGAGATGAATCGGCTTACGTCCTTATGGTCAATAGCGGAGAGTAGGTAAATCGCTGAGGCGTAGAAACAATCATCCGTGGTTCGGTTCGCCTTGGTCATGAGCTTCTGATATGTGGATTTGTGGCCCTCGCTTTTGAACCACACACTTGTCACCTCCCGTCCAAAATATGTACCTTTAGGTGCTGCCGGCCGAACTCCAGGGCTGTTTTCGTGTCGCTCACCAACAAGTCGATGTGACCGTGTCTGATGGCGCCACCCCGGTCCTCAACGATTCGCTCTCCGACTCCTTCGATGATGACCTTGGTTCCGAAAGGAATCTCGGGACCAGCTGCAATCGTTCGTCCAGGTTTGGCTCGGGTACCGCTGGCGGTAATTCCCCGGCCGTTCATCCCTTTATCACTTAGGGTGTAAGCAGTGATCTCGTAAGTGGGTTTAGGTCTTCCGCCTCGGGATGGTGTTGGGTCCATTTCGATTCGGTGCTCAATGGTGGCACCAAACTGGACCTTGATGCCATTCACACTGTGTTGCGCCGGTATGGGTAGGCTTAGGATTACTACCTCTTGACTTAGCGATGAAGGCACTGTAAACACAGAAGTCAAGGCGGCCACGATAACGACTTTTTTCAGACTCTCACCCCGCAATCTTCTCTTTTTCCGCCAGTTGCTGCTCGGCCATCTGTAAGGCATAGGAACGTTCGATGATTTCTTTGCATTTGTTCCAGAGCCTGGCGTTGTTTTTGCGCTTCTCCTCCTCTGTGGCGTCCGGAGGAAGCCGGCATCCGTATTCGAAGCGGTATTCAATGGCCGGAGGCTTTCGCGGCATTGCTTATCCCCCTTTCCGTTCCTTGACAATTGAAGGCATACTCTTCCTTTTGTCGAACTTTAGACTGATGGTATAACTCAACGATGAAAGGAGTTTATGCTGTGTCGAAAGCCAAGGAACCGGTTCGTATTCAAATCTTCCAGGCGACCGTAAGGAATAGGCAAAGTGTCGTACAGAAGGTTGACAGTTTTATAGACCAAGGATGGGAGTTTGGAGGAACAATGGATTTAGGAGAAGTTACCTTTTATCGGCTCATCTGGCCTCCTCAGAAAGGGACACCCGTTTATCCTCCCGGATACCAATGAGGTAACAGTTTGAAAATGGGACTTCGCAGAATTCACTGATCTCAGGCGTCATGAGGGTAATGGCCCCTTCCATGATGGAAATCATTTGATAAAACGCCTCATCACTGGTCAACCAGACTTTTGCGAGATCACGAACATCATATTCAACAGTTGTGAGCCGCTCCGGAACTTGCACTTCCTGGACGCACGTAGTGCTTTTGCATGGAGATATATTCACATTAGTGATTCTCGACAGCTTCAAGAATGCCGGCCATGGGTCGAGTAAGCCCTTAGATGACGTACAACTATCTGATATGGCATAGTCGCAATACTGGCAGGCATTTGGCGAGTATTCTCGTGCTTCTTTTAATGACTCGACGTATTCCTGAATGTGTCTCGCGATACAATGAAGATCTTTTTTACTGAACAGGCCTTCCGGAACTTGCCCTTCCGGGATGGCCATTCTTTTTTCATGGGTACCCTCTAGATCCATCAACTACCCTCCTTCTGAACAAGCGGTATTCAATGGCCGGAGGCTTGCGCGGCAACCATTCCTCCCTTACAAATATCAGTAATTAAATCGCTGCCCTAGGGGGTGAACGGTGATGATAATCTACGTTTTTAATTGTTACGCTTGAGAAGTTCTCTTGTACGCATTTTGCGTACTCAACAGGTAAAAAAATATCGTCTGGGGTCATATTAAATACCATAGCTATGTCAACAGCCATGTCATAGGACAACCTGCGTTCCCCACGCTCCAACTGAGAGTAGTATTGCTTAGAAATACCCAGTCTTTTTGCCATGTCAACTATAGTTAAGCTTGAATTTTCTCGAATGGTTCTTAATTTTTCTAACAAGATCGACTCACCCCCCTGTCCGCATTTTGTGGACTTCTTGATCGTATTTTAGTCCGCATTATGCGGACTGTCAAGGGTTGATTCTGCATTTTGCGGACAAAACTATTACTGTTTGAAGTCAACTATTTGCGGACTTATAATACTATTAAGGCGGTGAACATACGTGCTAGGAGAGCGACTAAAAAAGCTACGTGAACAAAAAAGTCTCAGTCAAACGGAGCTAGGAAACCATTTTTCTCTATCTAAGCAAGCCATATCTGGATACGAGAACGGTACACGCAGTCCTGATGCAACCACTCTCGGATTATTAGCAGATTTTTTTTCAGTTAGCGTTGATTACCTATTAGGTAGAACCGATATTCCCTCTCCTAAACAAGCAGTTCTAGATATAGAAAGAGCCCTCTCAGACGATACCGAGCTTGCTTTATTTTTTAATGAGTTAAAAGATCGAGACGACCTCCAGCTCCTATTCAAGCAAGTCCGCCCCATGTCTCCCGAGGACATAAAAAAGATAATCCGAGTCATTAAAGCAATCGAAGACGAGGAAGCACAAGAAGGTTAATCTGGCCTGCGCCAAACTTATCGAGGAGGCGCCGTAGTTGAACGTAAAACTGTTGGATATGCAGCTCCTTAGAAGCTTGCGCGACGAAACCATTCCGTTCCATGAAGTCATGAACGCTTTTAATATCCGGACGACCATAGCTAACCTACCGTCAAGTGTACATGCCTATGTGTATGTTAGTCGAAAAGGTCGGTATCATCTGGTCATGAACGGGAATATCAACGCTGAAACGCAATACGAAGTCTTCTGTCACGAAATAAAACATATCATTTATGATTTACCGACTGTGGGATATATCGTTGGTTTGGACATGCAGAGGACTGAAATTGAAAAAATGGCAGACTTATTTGAGTTAGCATAAAAAACACCCACCGGGGGTGTTTTTTCTTAGGCTTATCTTAATCTAAGGGTGATGAAATTTGAGAAAAGAGTTAAATGATTTAAAAATACTAATCAGTAGAGATACATTAAGCAAAACATCCGGGAGAAAGAAACAAGTTTTTAAATATTGCTTATGCTCAATATTTATAAATTTAATTACAGGTAATCACCTTAGTGCAAGCCAAGAATTAAATATATCCATAGCGAAAATGGTATTGACTATTCATCATAAAGATAAGTCATTGAATATATATTTGGAGAACTTTAAAAATGAAGTAGAAAAATCTTTTGAATTGCGAGGTTTTTTAAAACCGTATAACGATGAAAAACTAAATAAAATAATTAGTTTTTTTAGAGAATTAATTAACAAATGTTCTAAAGAAACGGTTACAATGATCCAAGTTAGCGAAGTATCCCGCATTATTAATGCCAAACAATTCTTTAATAAATCGTCTGTATCAGATCATCATTGGCTTCAATTTGATACTATTAAGGGATTAATTCCAACATATCCTGAAATGATTATATTTAATGATTTAAAGGTTCAATGGAATTATTACGTCGACGTATTTAACCAAATTAACAATTGGGAAGTTACCGACAGAAAAAGCCTTTTAGAGAATATAACCAATAGGGACAACAGGGCATTACTCTATCAACAATCTGCTTTGTATAGACAGTTGATTTTTTTATCCGTAACTTATGTTGAATCATATTTGTATAATTTATATTACACGATATTGAACAGCAATTATCTTACTAAAGATAAACTTGAATCTTTGAATCGCATAAAAAAAATAGACGATACTTACATCATAGATAAGATCTTGTATGACTTATTCCCTCAAATCAAAAATAGCACGTTAGTCTTATATGAAAACTACAAAAAAATGTTAAGACATAGAGATCGTTATGTTCACGCTTCCCCATTTAAAGACTTATCAACAAATAAATCACAACTAGAACCTTTGTTAGATATCAATAATTTGCGTCTATTCGATTTTCTACAAACATCGATAGACTTCGTTAAAATCATTGACGATAATTTACCGAATACACTTAAGCTCCTTTTCTGGTGGTACGACGACAATATAAAATTTATCAAAATGCTACCTTTAAGTTTAACCAACGAAAACGTACCAAAAAAGCATTACTATTAATTTCAGTATGAAAATCAGAAAGGTCGATTCAAAAATGACCTCTGACACTTCCAAAAACCTAATTTATCAGAAATTATCTTTTATAGATAATAGTATTAAAGATAATATACAAAAAGATTTGTTAATATATGGAGATCTATTGATACCTTATCTTTTAATCACTTATCAACTTATTAGAGATATTAATAATACTTTTATTAAGTTATCTAGTCAATCTATCAACACAACAGATACAGCAATAAATATATTGATTTCTTATTATTCAAAAAAAGCCGACCTATCTAAATTACAAAAAGATTTTAGATCTCAATTCAAAATCGGCACAGAAATGAATAATTACCTAACGGAAATATGCAAATATTCACATTTCTCTACATGTTTCCAAGCTTTTAAAAAAGATAGGTATACATGTAATTTTGATTCAGAAAATACGTTAATCTTTAATCATACAAATTTACAAATAGACAATTACAAGTTGGAGTCTTGGTATTCAAATAACCCCGAAAAATTAACTATAACAAACGCTGCAAAACGTTGCAAACAACGGTTTGAAAAGAAATTATTTGATTTAGTAAAAAAAAGAAGTAATATTTATTTAATAAAGAGCATTGAAACGTATGAAAAACAATTATTTAATGAATTACTTGGGTATTTTTTAGAAACATATATATGGTTTGACTTAGAATTAAGCAACGGATTATATGCAGTATTGGACTTTCAAAAAGTATGGTTATATTTAACTTTTCAGTGCTTACTACAAAAATATAATAATAAAAATTTGTTACTAATATACTTCTTTAAATCGGATTTGGTAAATCATTGCTCTTTAATTACCGGGATTCATCCGAGTATTGTCTCTTGTGTAATTAATGATATTACTTATAATGCATCAGAAAATAATGCATACACTAATTTTCAAAGAACGCCTCTCTTTCTATCAACTGATGATTATATTTATACTGCTCCTAGTCTAATGAGTAGTATTAACAGTGAAGTTGTACTAGAAAAAACATGGAAGATTAAATATCCCGTTTATGACTCTTATCATACTAATGTAATAGAGCCATTAATGTGTAATAATCTAGCGCATCTTTTCTGTAAATTTAGACGTTATATGGTAGTTACCCCAAAGCAGCATTATCCTTATAAAGGAACTTCTGTTCAAATAGACGTTTTAATATTTGATAAAACGGAAGAATCACTACTCATTGTTGAGGCAAAAGATCACCTTTCTCCAACAGGCACGTTAGAATTAGTCCGTCAAGACTCGGTGGAAAAATCAATTTTATATAAAGAAAAAGGTGCTGTAAGTCAATTAATCCGACAGGAATCATTCATAAGAGATACTTCCATCCTTGAATCAATTTTCGGAGAAAAAATCAATGTAAAATACGTCCTGAAGGGCATATGTGAAAAATCATATGTTGGTACAAATTCCTTATATGAAAATCTTAATACAAAAAATATAGCTTTTTTTCCATATTATTTATTATTAAATTCCGAGTTATTATTAAATAACGGGTTAATGTTCATACACGACTATTTTATTAATAAAAAATTTATTGTTGACGGAAAGTATGAAGTCGGAATTGAAACAGCAGAGCTATATGGCTATAAGATTTCATTTCCTCTCTTTTTTATAGATAATTAGGTCCAATCTTTTTTTAATAACCTATCTGGTTTTGTATTTACAACAACCCAACCACTATGATAATTCACACCCACCCATTAATTCATTTGCTGAATTTTATATTGGATTTAATTTACAAATGTCGAAATCACAAATCTACACTATTTGCCAATTTTCCTTACCTACGGCCTTATCCACTTTGTAGGCGGCCGAAAAGCGGCTTCCCTCCGAGACTGCAACGATAACATCGAGCTAACGCTAAGACAGGTGACAACTCGGAGCACCTCGGCGCCCGACTGAGAACGCTTACTCGCTTTGCCCAGGAACTCGGGCTGCTGCGCTTTTTCTGGCTACAAGCTCTCCTTACTGACCTTAGAAAGAAATACTATGCCGCCTTCGGGCCAGATAAATCTAAAAATAACCGAATAATCTTCCTTACTTCGTAACTATGTATCTAAGTTCGATTCTAGTAAAGGAACTCTCTTTGCGATATCGTCTCGTGCTCAACCAGTAACATTAGTAGGAAACCTTTTTTTATTTTTTTGGTGATATTTTTTGAAAGGTGATCACATGAAAAAACAAAGGGCTATTCTTACTTCAACTGTCTTATCGGCCATTCTACTTACGACATCTGTACCCGCTCTTGCCCACCCTGGCCGTACTGATTCAGATGGCGGCCACACCTGCCGAACCAACTGCGAAAAATGGTGCCTCCAGCCCAGCAAATACCATTACCACAATGCTGACGGCAGCGTTCGACGAGTTAACGAACAACCCACCGAACAAGAGTCCTCAACCCCCGAACCTGCACAAACTTGGGACCAGGCCCCGTCTCCCCCACCCGCTCCAGCTTGGCAACCAGCCAACGTAAAGGTAAAACTCGATGACCAAGAACCGGTAACGGCGAACGGGCGAACCCTGGTACCCATGCGTAGAATCCTTGAATCCCTCGGTGCTCAGCTGTCCTGGGATCAGCCTACCCAATCGGTAACGGCCACCAAAGACGGTGTGACCATCCTGCTCACTGTGGGCTCAAAAACCGCATATAAGAACGGCACTCCGGTCACATTGGACCAAGCGCCGCTTATCGTTAATGGCCGAACCGTTGTCCCCGCTCGATTCGTTGTAGAGGCGTTTAACGGGGACGTTAAGTGGGATGATGCTACCCGAACGGTTTATATCTTTTCTCCCGGACGGAAGCTCGGCATCCTAAAACACGCTGATAAGCATCCGGATAAAGTGGTCACTGTGCCACCTACCGAACCGGGCAACAAAATGGCTTATGTCCACTTTATCGATGTGGGCCAAGCAGACTCGATTTACATACAGCTTCCTAACCACAACGACATCCTCATCGATGGAGGAAACCGTGCGGACGGTCAGAAAGTCGTTGATTACTTAAAGGCCCAGGGAGTAGACGACCTCGAGGCAGTCATAGCGACCCACCCACATGAGGATCACATCGGCGGCCTTCCGGATGTGCTTCAGGCGTACCAGGTTGATTCGTTCTATATGCCCAATGCTGTGACCACGACGAGGACCTTTGAAGATCTTCTGATTGCGGTCAAAGAGAATCACGCTAAAACTATTGTGGCAAAGGCCGGCATGAAGTTGGAAGTGCCCGGCGCCGAAGAAGTCATCCTGGCACCGGAAATTGGCGATTCGGATGACCTGAATAACTCCAGTGTCGTGCTCAAATTAAACTACGGACAGACGTCTTTTCTGTTCACAGGTGATGCTGAGAATCTGTCTGAGGTTCAGATGCTTTCAAACGGATACGATGTTTCGGCCGATGTGCTAAAGGTTGGCCATCATGGAAGCCAATACTCTACCTCTAAGGGTTTCCTTGACAACGTAAAGCCAAAATATGCGGTGATCTCGGTTGGAGCCGGTAATGAGTATGGGCATCCGGCGGAGTCGACTCTAAAGCTCTTACAGGATGCAGGGGTACCGGTTTATCGGACCGATAAGGATGGCACGGTTGTTGTAACAACAGACGGAGCTTCTATTTTCATGTCTACTCAAAAATAGGCTATGCACTATTCAATCGGAGATGATTGCTAATGGAGTCAAACCTCTATACGATTTATAGAATATCTCTTACCCACGGCCTTATTCACTTTATAGGTAGCCGAAAAACAGTTACCCTCCTTGACTGCATTGAAAACATATCCAAAACAGCCAAGAAAGGCGATAACGTGGAACACCCCGGCCCCCGGCTCAGAGATCTCGCTCGCTTCGCTCAGGACCTCGGGCTACTGCGCTTTTCCGGTCAGAATCTCTCTCTCACTGAACTCGGAAAAAAATACTATGCCGCCTTCGGGCCAGTTAAATGGACCATAACCAGTGAGCAGTCCACCTTACTGCGGGATCACCTGTACCGATTCGCATCTAGCAATGGCACTCTCAACGCCATCGCGACCTTGGCTCAAACCATCGCTAAACACAAGGACGGCATTTCCCTTAAAGCACTATCGGAGGAATTCGCTCCCCTCATCGGAAAAGCTTCTGACTGGGGCGAGGTCACCCGCACGAACAAAACCAAGTTCGCGATCAACTACTTGACCGAAATGGGTGTCGTCGAAAAAGATGGCGACTTATATAAACTGTCACTCGTGGGCCTAACTCTTTTTCAGACCAGGAAGGCAACCACCTGGATCTTTCAAGGGAACCCGAAATACTTTAACATCGACGATTACCTCGAAGATCGCAAAACCATTGTATGGTCTATTCGCCAGAGTCATTTCATTGATGAAATTCAAATCGGTGATGAAGTTTTCGTCTGGAGAGCAGACGGTTATGAAAAAGGCTCCGGAGGAATTGTAGCAAGGGCTATCGTCATTGAAAGGCCCGGTTATATCGATGATTGGGAAAATGAGTATTGGGAAAGCGATCCCCCTAAAGCTGATGAAGTTCAAGGTGCTAAGCTATTAGTAAAAGAAGTACGTCTACTCCACGGGATGATTCGTCGAACTGACCTTGAAAAGGACGAGCACCTGAAAGGCCTCCGAATCCTAAAGATGCGCAATGAAACAAACTACCGGCTTAATGATACCGAAGCCATGCTTTTAAAGCAGCTATGGGAGATAGAAGCGACCCCCGAAGAAGAGGATGAAGAAGAAAAAACCTTCCCCGAAGGAAAGGTTTATTACAGGCTACATAAAAAACGTGAGCGCAGCCGAACTCTAGTTAATCAGAAAAAAGAACAGGTCAAGCGCGAAGGTGAAAAGCTCATCTGCCAGGTTTGTACATTCGATTTTGAGAAGACATATGGAGTTATCGGAAAGGACTTTATCGAAGTACACCACACAAAACCGATTTCCGAGATGAAGGAAAACGATGAGACAAGTTTAGATGATCTCGCTGTTGTATGTTCTAATTGCCATAGAATGCTGCACCGCCGCCGCCCTTGGTTGACTACGGAACAACTAACCTCTTTACTGCCGTAATAAGCCGTTCAAATCTTTAGATTTTGGGAGGTATAGACATGGCAACATACGAACGTATTCAAAAGTATATTCGCAATAAGTACGGATTTACGGTTAAATCTTGTTGGATCGCTCACGCAAAAGAGCTATGTGGCCTAAAACCCTCTATTTCACCAAACAGAAAAGATCCAGAGAAGAGAGTTCATCCCTGTCCTCCAGATAAGCTTGAATACATTAAAGAAGCTTTTCATCATTTTAATATTTGCTGACCAACTCCTTAATACCAACAAATACTCCTTTTTCAAGTTATGAGGTGAACCATGCCTTTTAGTCGTACCGAAAATCGTGACCGAATCATCGCCCTTATAGTCATCGCTTTTCTTGTCATCGTGTATTGGAAAAGTCCTAAACATACTCTATATCAAGAAATGGCCGTTTCTGATACCAAGGAAATTGACCAACTCGCCGCTTCAATAACCAACGGACTGTCGACAGATTTACAAAAAACAAAAGCCATCCATGACTGGGTGGCTAAAAACATCACCTATGACACCGAGAACTTTTTTAACGGAACCATCAACTCCCGGGAATATACGGCTCATGAAACGTTGAAGAAACGAACGGCCGTATGTGCCGGTTATGCGAACCTTAATGCAGCACTACATCGGGCTGCAGGGATACCTGTGAAAGTCGTTAGTGGGGTGGCGTTAGGGTACGGGCTCAAAGGAAAAGCCTGGTCCGAGGTGGATACTACCAAGCCAAATCACGCTTGGAATGAGGTCTATGTCAACGGGAAGTGGATTATCGAGGATCCCACCTGGGACGCCGGTTATGTAACGCCGGATAAGAAATTCGTGTTTTCCCTGCGGGATACGTACTTTGGTCCGGATCCAAAAGAGTTTGCAAAGGATCACTTAAAGTTAACGGAAGTCGAGTACTAAAACGGTTCTTCTCAACTTCCGTAACGTTTCAACGGACAAGTTCTTTCGCTGCCAGTAAGCCTAATTCAAGTTCTTCGTCGGTAGGCGGTACGGTGTAATATTTCGTTTGTACATATCGCCCTATAGCTTTGGCTTTTTTTATCGGGTATAAATTGCTCTTCGTTTGAGCCAATTCATAGGCAATAGCACTAGCCAGGAATATGGACAGCCCGATAGTAAACCCAGCTGAAAAAAGTATAACTGATAAAAATGAAAGTAACGTGACTATGTTTGTCCCACAGTAATCGTTTGCTCGACTTTGTTGTCGTAAGTTTTCCTTCGTTAATTCTACGCCGTTTTCTATGGCGTTACAGATCATGTGCTCAACGGCATGGTACTTTCCCACCGGTACAACTCTAGCATACAAGGAATAAGTTCCCATGACTGCCAACATAACAAGTACAGCCAAGATTGTGCCTAACAGGGAGTTAGCTTTAAATCCATCGTCGTGAACCTTGAAAATAAACATAGAGATATCGATAAACATTAGTACTCCAAATAGTATTTTCTTCCGAATAGACAATTCAAGTAAACCAAATACAGCCCCCCTTATGAACGGCTTATCAAGTATGGACTTCTTGGCCTCGGTTTTTTCGGTTGGTTCACTCCAAACTTTATACTCACCATCTTCGATTCTGGCCGCGAAGACCGTTTTTTCTTCTGTCATTAATATAATTCCGTTTGGAAATGCACGTCCGTATTTAACTTCCAGCTATTATCACCTGCGCTTACTTTACAAGCTTAGCTTCAGGTTACCCGGGACAAGGCTTTGTAATGCAGTGCAAAGGGGCGATAATAATCATGTATGATCTAGAATTGGCAATGATGGAAACACTTAAAAAAATCAACGCCTTAAAAGAGCAGATAACCATCACCGAGAATCCAAAGGAACTCCAGCGCCTTAGAAAAAACCTTCGGGAACTGCAGTACCTGCAGCTATGGCATCTGGCTCAGGACGCAGCCGGAAAAGAACCAGAAAACGCTAAAAAGGAGCCCCAATCTATGAAACAAGTAACCGCCGCAATACTCACCCAAGGAGACCACATCTTCATTGCACGAAGAAAAGCCGGCTCAAATTTGGCCGGCAAATGGGAGTTCCCCGGTGGGAAGACTGAGCCCGGCGAAACACCGGAGCAATGCTTAGTACGCGAAATGCAAGAAGAATTCGGGATTACGGTTGCTGTTGGTGGGTTTTTCGAAGAAAGCATTTATCACTACGAAAATGGGACCATTCAATTGCTCGCCTATTGGACGAAATGGATAGATGGTGAAATGACACCCACGGTTCATGATGATGTTCAGTGGGTTCCCATTGAAGAACTGAAGGATTATGAGTTTGCACCGGCGGATATTCCGTTTGTTGAAAAATTAAGAGGTGGTAGCAGTGCCATTTGAACATGGTCTCAGCGCTTATGATGTACTAACAAATAATCAAATTCACGAAAAGTTCTTGTGCGGTACCCAAGGTGGCATGCGAAGATCTTTACGAACGAATACCCTCGTTATTGTTTCTGATCCTACCAAGTCATTATATGAAGATCAGTGGATTGGTGATGTTTTTCATTACACTGGAATGGGAAAATGCGGCGACCAATCCTTAGACTTTGCTCAGAATAAAACACTTTATCATTCTAATACAAATGGTGTTACTGTTTATCTGTTTGAAGTCTACGAAAAGGGAAAGTATACATTCAGGGGACCCGTAAAATTAATTGATACGCCCTACCAACAGGAACAATTGGGTGAAGATAAAGTTTTGCGTAATGTATGGATTTTCCCGCTAAAGCTGGTTAATTCATCGGCGAGTCAACCTATTCCGGAATCAAGTATCCGTAAAATACAAGAAGCAAGGGAAAAAATCGCACAACAACTATCGGATGAAGATTTGCTCGCTAGGGCTAAATCTTCAAGTGGTAAAGCCTCAAAGCGAACGGCATCTACCACGGTATATGAGCGAGATGAATTTATAGCCGAACTTGCAAAAAGGAATGCACGTGGTATCTGCCAACTCTGTGATCAATCTGCACCTTTCGTTGATAAAAAGAACAAGCCTTACCTCGAGGTCCACCATATCATATGGCTTTCGAAGGGCGGAAACGATTCAATAGAGAATACTGTAGCTTTATGCCCCAATTGCCATCGTAAAATGCACGCTCTTAATTTAGATGTCGACGTTCAAAAGCTTAGAAATAAAGTCTCATTCTCTTTAAACCCGCTTAATCCGAGAAGGAATTAGTAAAATGTCACAGTTTGTTGAGTTTAACCCTTCAACCGAGTCTTATTGGCGTGCAATCATCCTCTTCGGTCGCAACAGCGCTACATATAAGTTCGCTTTGGCCAAGTCTTTACTGGAACTGGCCAAAAAGGAGCAGACATTCATCAGTCTGGATGAGTTGGCTTTTCCTTTTTCAAAGCATTTAATTGAACACTTAAGGCATACTGAAAAACAAGGAACAGCAAAGGGCGGACGCTTTCTTGATGCTTGCCGAGGATTTATAAATGGAGAAGTTTCTCAAGACCAACTGATTCTAACGACCGCCTCTTTGGGATTTAATAACGTCCTGGACGCCTTTCACATCGTAAACCAAGCGTCGGTGGCCACGAAATTCTTCGAAGTTCAAAAGGAGAGTCGCAGAAAAGGAATCATCTTAACAGATGAACTCTACAGACTCAAGGAGACCGCACAGTTCGAGAATCTGCCTATGGAAGCAGAAGCTCGCTGGCGCCTTGTAGAAACTGCCTGGGCAAATGATCTCAGTACACGATTGCTTGAGGTCCACCATGATTCGGATCAAGAACTTCTATTCATTCGGAACAGCCTCAGGCGGGTCGATATCACATCATCCAGGGATGCCCTCAATGGATACCAAAAAGGAAAGTGCTTTTACTGTTTTTCTGATATATCGGTTATCCCCGGAACAGAAAACCTTTGTGATGTAGACCACTTCTTCCCGTGGAAGCTATTCGCTTGGTACAATGACGTTAACTATGATGGCGTATGGAATCTGGTCCTGTCTTGTAAGAACTGCAACCGGCTGGATGAAGGTAAGTTTGCCAAGGTACCGGCGCTCAAATATGTGGAGCGACTCCACAGGCGTAATAACTTCTTCGTGAACAGCCATCATCCACTCAGAGAAACCATCATGATGCAAACGGGTGCTTCAGAGGTTCAGCGAAATCAGTTCCTTCAAAACCAGTACAATCGGGCTCGATACTCATTGATTTCTACATGGGAAACTACCGAAGTTGCGGAGGCAGCCTTTTAATGACCTATTGGAAGCAAACTATTGACTATTACGAGAAAAACGGCGATGAGTTCTTCCGGACCACGGTTGGGGTGAATATGGAGGAAAACTATCGACCGTTTCTTGATTTGATTCCACCCGGCGGTAGCATCCTCGATGCCGGATCCGGTTCTGGTCGGGATAGCCTGTATTTCATGAACAAGGGATATCAGGTAACCGCGATCGATGCCTCCCCTACCCTTGTAAAAATGAGCTCTGCTTTAACTGGGATGGACGTTAAACTAATTCGATTTGACGAGATTGAGTTTGAAGAAGAGTTTGATGGGATCTGGGCATGTGCATCTCTTCTTCATGTCCCCCGCCAGGAACTATCTACGGTTCTACTGAAGCTTGCCATGGCTCTTAAACCCAGCGGGGTGTTATATGCTTCGTTCAAGTACGGTGATTCCGAAGAAATGAAAAACGGTCGTTTCTTTAATTCGATGGATGAAGATTCACTTCGTAAACAGATAAAAAATATATCACCGCTGCAAGTATTAACCACATGGAAGACGACCGATGTTCGTCAGGACCGCCAGAGCGAACACTGGCTAAATGCTATCGTCCAAAAGAGTTAGGTGGTGTAATATGGATAAAATTAGCGAACTATCTAACATTGATTTTTACACTAAGCTAATTAGCTTATTTCAGCCTCTCATCAAGGTCCCTCTCCGTGAGCCGAAAAATGAATCGTGGTATAAGATTCCGACAAACGAACCTGGGATTCATTTCGAATGGGGATTCCACCATAATAAGAGGTCTTTTGGAACCGAGATTCATTTTGAAAAGAGCAAACGTGAAGCGAACGAAGAACTATCTCATCGAATTTTAAATCGATATAAACCTATCCTCGAATGCTTAGCCGACGAGAAGTTACTCATAGAATCTAATTGGGGAACCGGACAAAACCACATTCGTTTGTATTTCGAAAAAAATGCTTGCGACTTCGAAAGCGAAGACGATGTTCTTAAGTGGGCCGTTCGCACAATGCTAGTTCTTTACATATCTTTGCGTCATGAATATAACTAATACAGCAAAATAGAATTATTACAATGGCTATTCGTAAAAGCAATTTTCTAAGAAATCATCCTCAAGTGAATCACACCTGTACCGAACAGGTGTTTTTTGTTACCTTATTCTTGAAGGGGTGAACTTGAATGCGTGTAGCTATCTATTGCCGTGTCTCCACCGATGACCAGGCCGATCGCGGTACCGTCCAAAACCAAATAGAATTCGCCAATAAATACTGCGACCTTCACCAACATACCATCACCAAATGGTACATCGATGATGGTATCTCCGGCACTATTCCCTTGGAACAGCGTCCTGAAGGCGCAAAACTCGTTGAAGACCTCAGAGAGAAACAATTTGATATCCTCCTGGTGTACAAGCTCGACCGTCTTGGCCGCAGCGCCCGAATCATCCTGAATGCCGTCTATGACCTCGAGCAAGCCGGCGTCGTCGTTAAGTCCATGACCGAACCCTTTGACACCGGGGATCCATCCGGGCGCTTCCTCCTTACCATTCTTGCCGGCGTAGCCGACTTAGAACGGGATACGATTGTCACCCGCTTATGGCATGGAGCCAACCGGGCCGCCCGAGAAGGACGCTGGCTCGGTGGTATTGTTGCTTACGGTTATCGAGTTGTCGACGGATATTTGGAGGTCAACAAGGACCCTCTTCCCGGCCACGACATGAGCGAAGCCGACGTGATCAGGATGATGTACCACCTGATTGGTACCCAAGGGCTCTCAACAATTAAAGTCGCTGACTATCTTAATGCATTACGGATCCCAACCTCCTACACCAAAGACGGGCGAATGGTCACTTCTGGAAAAAGAAAAGTAGCTACAACCGGTCAATGGACTCCCGGTCGGGTCCGGAACATGATCGTTAACACCACGTACAAAGGTGTCCACCAGTACGGTAAACGGACCAAAAAGGATCGAGAAATCATCACCCGAAAAGTCCCATCCATTGTAACGGAAGAACTCTGGGAAGCCGCCCAGAAAGCAATGCAGAATAATTTCATTGAGGCATTCCGAAGCAGGAAACGTGAGTACCTTCTTCGAGGTTTGATTAAGTGTAGCATTTGTGGCCTCAACTATTGCGGGGGTGCTTTCAAAGGCCCAGGAGGGGCACTGAAGCCCTATTACGTGTGCAATGGTAAGACGACTTATAGAGGTAAATTTAACGGAAAATGTCCTTCGAAGAACCTCCCTGCCGTGGATATCGAGGAACAAGTATGGAATGAATGCGTTCGGTTCATTAATGACCCCGATAGTGCCTTGTCCGAAATCTCCACAACGATGGAGAATCGGAAATCAGAAAAGGCAAATTACATTTCAGAGAGGACTGCCATTGAGCAAGCCATCTCTACCAAAGAAACAGAGAAGCAACCGATCCTCGACCTATTCCGGAGGAACATCATCAGTGCGGCCGATGTGGAGCAGCAGTTTACGAAGATTACTCAAGAGACCGAACGGCTACGTCAGCGTTTGAAGGAACTGGACAAGCTGATAACCGCCGAAGACACCATGTTCTCGAAGTTTGATACCGCAGAAGCTTTACTCTTGAGTCTCCGTGAAAAATTAAAGAACGCCGATACATTTGAAGCACGGCGCGAAATCGTAAAAACAATAGTCGACCGGGTCGAAGTGAAAACGGAAACAAAAAATAACCGTCCTCAAGCTACGGTTACCACTCAGTTCATTTTCTCCAGGGTTACTCCATGCACGGACAAGGGTTACTAGAACAGATCAAAATCATTCGCGAAGGATATGTAACGGACCCTCCGAGACGGGCTATCGTTACTTTCCCGTCTTCTAATGGTTGCCGAAAAGCTTCCAAAACATCTCTAGAGAATTCAGGCCATTCATCCATGAAAAGTACGCCGTTGTGGGCCAAAGTAATTTCTCCGGGACGAGGCGGCCTTCCCCCACCGATTAGCGCCGATAAAGTCGTATGATGGTGGGGTGTTCGAAAAGGACGCCGCGTTAGCCAAGTCACTCTGTCGGGCAATGCGCCGGCAACAGAATAAATCATCGTCGTCTCCAGTGATTCTGTTTCTGTCATAGGCGGGAGGATGCCGGGCATACTGCGGGCCAACATAGTTTTCCCTGTCCCTGGCGGCCCGATAAAGACGAGATTATGACCGCCGGCAGCGCTAATCTCCATCGCCCGCTTAGCCGACCTTTGCCCTTTGATCACAGATAGATCAATGGTGTCGCCAAAATCGGGCTGAACTTCACCTTCCCATCGAGTATGGAGAATAGGGTCTTCCCTAAAGCCATGGTTTAACATCTCAACGACCGAGGTTAAGTTCGTTGCACCATACACTTTAATTCCCTGTATGCGCGACGCTTCCGCCTTATTCGCTTCAGGTACCAAAAACTTCATATGTTCCGTTTCTCTCGTGCTGTGGGCCAACCCCCAAACCATGGCTAAGATACCGCTGACAGGCCGAATGGAACCATCTAAAGCCAATTCACCGACGAAAAACCAGCTTTCAAGGCAACCGGTTACTTGACCTGTAGCTGCTAATATTCCAAGGGCGATGGGGATGTCGAGCCCTGATCCTTCCTTCCGAACATCAGCCGGGGCAAGATTTACGGTGATTCGGCGAAGCGGAAAATCGTATCCGCTGTTACGAATAGCTGAGCGGACTCGTTCCCGCGCCTCCCGGACTGCCGTCGCCGGCAGTCCTACCATGTCAAAGGCCGGCAGTCCGTTGGAAACATCCACTTCGACTTCAATCGTTTTTGCCGTCAACCCTTCCAAAACGACACTATGTATCCGGGCCAACATACTCTATGTACCCCTCCAGCCGTCACACAGCATGACATACCTTTTATTTCCTGGTACCTTTTCGACGACCGCAACGTTTTTCCTCTAATTTCCTTTTATTTCGCATCTTTTTTTACACCGAGACGTTTCAGGGGGTAAAAATGCCACAGATATGGTTTAATTCATAGTTGATTTCATCATGTCGAAGGATGCCGATTAAATCAAAGCGAGGGCTAAGCCTTGGGCCAGAGTAGCTCGATAGAAAATGAGAGGCCGTCGTAAGCAGCCGTTTTCGTTTACGATAATCGATCGTCTCTTCAGCTCGTCCCATAAGCAAGGTGGAACGTGCACGAACTTCCACAAAAACGATCCATTGCCGGTCACGAAATATCAAATCAATCTCACCAAAAGGGGTGCGATAATTTTTAGCGAGGAGGTGCCATCCTTTTTCGAGAAGAAAGTTTTGTGCCGTCTCTTCTCCCCACTGGCCTAGACGTTTTCGTTGCATAGTTCACCTCAGGTGTGTTTTATAATATATTTTTCGATAACAGGGATTTATTTCCTCCTTGTTATTGAACTCAAACGCAATTATCGCCCTACTCTAATCCCGATTTTCGATTCCATATTCTTCCATCATGCCAGAGTATTTTGTAGGAATTTGTAACTATATCAAAAAAGCATCACGAAGATAGATATCCTGTAGGGATTACGATTTGGTTTAAGAGTTTGAGCATCGTGAAATATGTCTTTGCGGTTTTTTTGATTATCACCACGAGGGATATTTCCATATAGTGGTATTGAGGTCAGTTACCTCTTAACGTTTTGAAGAAAGGGGTGCTTTTTATGTCTTGCGGTGGTGCAGTATTTGGCAACGTCGGCTTCGCCACAGTCGTCGGTTTAGTTATTGCCCTCATTGTCATCGGAGCTTTCTTCCCGGCCATTATTGGTGTTGGTTATACGGTTTAATTTTCTAAAGCAAATCGTGCTAGAAAGGAGGTACCTAACATGGGTGCATGCGTAACCACCGGTGGCGGTTATATCGGCAATAGCATCGTCGCTTTAGCCATTTTAATCATTATTATTGCTATTCTCGGCACAGGTTTTGGATTTGGTTTCGGTGCTTATTAGTGTTGGGCTCTCTCGATAGAAAAGGGCACGGTCTAACTTAATTTTTAATTTGCTTTAGTTCAGGATCGGTCATCCTGAGCTTTTTTTGTCCCTTTCCTACCGTAAGCGCAGGGCTCTAGGAACGGAGCTAGCCCGGTAATAAAGCTAATGGAATCTTCAAAAAAGAAGCGTCGGCCTTGTAAAGCCGGACGCTTCTCTACTTACCACCATAAAGCCGCCGCGAGGGCTAACCAAGTTATTGCCCAAAAGGGGAAAAACCAATAACCTGGATAGCCTCCGTAAGCACCGTATCCTATCCCTGGCGGGTCAATTCCACGGAGATAAACCCCTCTCGGAGTGACTCGGTGAATCGTCCCATTGACATATCTTCCATTCTGAAGACGCAATCTACAATTTCTTCCGCAATGAGGTGACACTGTTCGATGGCGACTGGACTGATCGTGCTATACATTCCATCCCCTCCTAATAAAAGCCCCAATAATTTATATGGTAATTAGTTCCATTTCTATAATGCGAAGATGAGGTGTTGAACTGTGATTATTCACCATCCTCCTTATTGTGGACAATCACAACTTTGATAAGCTTTACGTAAAATGAGATTAGGGAATATATTCCAATACCTAGTTCTTAGAGAGGAGGTAAAGAAAATGGCTAATGGTTATGCTGGCGGATTCTTTGGTGGAGGTTTTGGAACCGTTGCTGGACTCGTAATTGCCCTCATCGTTATCGGGGCTTTTTATCCGGCCATTATTGGTTTCGGTGCCGTCGGTGATCCCTGAGGAATTTTGATGCTGGAAAAGGAGGTATGAACTATGGGTGCATGCGGATGCGGAACAGGCGGTTATATCGGAAATAGCATTGTAGCTTTGGCTATTTTGATTATCATCATAGCTATCCTCGGCACCGGGTTTGGTTATGGTTTTGGCGCAGGTTTCTAAACGGTAAGACAGTTTGTTTTAGCGTGCGGCAGTGAAAACTGCCCACGCTATTTAATTTTATATTCTCTTTGGGATTACTGAAGTAAACCATAAGGCCAAGTTAAAACTATCTTCATAGCATATAAGTTTGACAATCAGCTCTTGGATAAAAGGGACTCATAAATTTACCACCACAATTTACAGGGGGTTTACCTGTGCAAAAAAGGACTTATCAGGACTTACTCGCCTTATTAGGAGTAAATGGTGCCCATCCTGGAGGCTTTCTTCATACAAAAAGATTGTTGCAAAAGCTACAAATTCAACAAAACTGGACAGTACTTGACGCAGGATGTGGAAGTGGACTAACATCTTCCTACCTCGTTCGTGCTTACGGTTGCGCTGTAACCGCATTGGACCTAAACCCGCTCATGATTCGGAATGCACGAAGACGATTTACCCAAGAGCGATTAACCGTACAATTAATTCAAGGGGATATAGAAAAACTTCCTTTGCAAAACAGTGCCTTTGATTTGATCGTCGCTGAATCAGTTACCGTCTTTACAGATATCCATAAATCTTTGTCCGAATACGCTAGGGTATTGAAACCTGGCGGTCGCTTACTCGATCTAGAAATGACCGTTGAGTCGACCCTTGCCGGCACGGAACTTCAAGAACTATCCCAGTTTTATGGGATGAACAACATCCCGACGGAATCCGAATGGATTCAATTTTTTAAGCAGTCCGGTTTTACCATTGAAAGCATCGAAGGAGCATCTGTATCTAAAACAGCAGGTTCTTTAGATGTAACTAATAGTCACCTCGATGACATTAAGGATCAAGAACTTCTTCGAATATGGTCAAAACATCAGGAATTGACTGAAAAATATGCTCATACTTTAGGTTATCGCCAGTTTCAAGCCAGCTTACCCGGCAACGACTGAGCAAACGAAACGAGCCAATCAACGATTAGATGGAGCAATCATGTTGGATTTGATAAAAAAGAAGAGCCTGGGTACTATACCCAAGCCCTTCTACCTTTTAAATTTAACAACCGATACATACCTATCTCGCTTGTGCCTCGTCTTCCCTCTTACTCAGATAATTACTGAGCGTAAAAAGAACTCCAAAACCGGTAGAACCGGAAAGCAAATAAATCCACATCAAAACCGCTTTTTGGTTATAAGTCTCTTCGATAGACGCTTCAAATTTCGCCAATTCCGCTTGTGCAGCTTGATCATTCGGGTTGTTTTGCACAGCTAGTTTGGCAGACTGGTAACCGGGAGTATTTTGAAGCTCTTGAGTACTGTTGACTACATTAATGCTCATCACTACGCCGAGCAGCATAACCAGCAAACTAGCTATTTTCAGGATTTTTGGCAGACTCATTAAAAACCATCTCCCTACTCCTTGTTTTGTCTGAAAAAAGCCGGAGCAAAACGACAGATTTGCTCCGGCTTTTCCCATTCATTTGCAAAGACTTAGAACAAGGATTTTGCGGCCATCGTAGCCACTTCGGCCAAGGGGCCCGGGTAGATTCCGAAGAATACCGTAGCCACCATAGCGAAGAGGACTGTAAATTTAATCGCACCGGGCACATGAATGGGACGGTTGTCTTTCGGCTCATCCCGCCACATGTACAAGGCTACATTCAAGTAGTAGTAAACAGAGACCATCGACATGACAAAGCCTACAAAAGCCGGCCATAAGACCCCTTTATCCATGATGGCGGAGAAGAGGTACAGTTTACCGACAAAACCGGCCAAAGGCGGAATACCGGCCAGAGAGAGCAGGCTGATGGTCATGACGGAAGCCAAGAGGGGTTGACGAATCGCCAGACCGGCATAGTCGGGAATCTCTTCGGTACCGAGTTCCTTCGCGACGACGATAGCGACGGCAAAGGCGCCCATGTTCGCGACCACATAGAGCATGGCGTAGAAAAGAATGCCTTTTACGCCGGCAGCGTCAGCAGACATCAAACCGACGAGCAGATAACCAGCTTGCGCCACAGAAGAGTAAGCGAGCATCCGCTTGATGTTGGTCTGCGGAATGGCGACGACGTTACCGATCACCATGGTGATACCGGCCAGGACGGACATAACCGTCAGCCAGTCAACGCCGTTTTGCAGCGGGAGTCCGTCAATGAAGACCCGAACAAGTACGGCAAAACCAGCCGCTTTCGAGGCTACCGCCAAATAACCGGTGATCGGCGTCGGTGCCCCCTCATAGATATCGGGGGACCACATGTGGAACGGAACCGCTGAGATCTTGAATCCAAAACCAGCGATCAAGGTCACGACGGCGATCACCAGAGCTGGGCTCCAGTGCAACTTTGACATCATTTCCGGGATGACTGTCGTACCGGTCAAACCGTAGAGCAAGCTCATACCAAAGAGCAGAACTGCCGATGAGGCAGCGCCGAGGAGCAGGTACTTCACTCCAGCTTCGGACGAACGACCGTTACCTAAAACGTAGGCGACGAGCACAAAAAAGGTGATCGTCATCAATTCCATGCCCACGTAGATCGTGACTAAATCGTTGGCCGAAGCCATCACCATCATACCTAGGGCAGCAAAGACGATGAGGGAATAATATTCGCTCCGGAACCGGGGCAGTGTGTCTACGAAATCAATAGAGGACAAGGTGACTAAAATGGCAGCGACGAGGAACAGTTCCTTCATAAATACGGAATAATCGTCATGAATCCACAACTCATGGAAAGTGGTCTCATTGATACCGTATTGAAAGAAGGTCGTCACCAGAATCGCCAGCAAACCGAAGAGGGTCGCATAGCCGATCCCCCGGTGTTTTTCCTTGTTGGGGGATAACAAGCATAAAATCAGCAAGCCGCAAGCTAAAACCGCTGTCAGTATCTCGGTGGAAAGCAGGCTCATATTCATGCTAGAATCCACCTCCAATCGTTGCAGCGGCGCCCAGTTTGGCCATCATCGCGCTAACCAGCGGTTCGACTCCCGAGTTGACCATGTCAAGAATCAAGTGCGGGAAGATACCACCCAAGACAAGAACAGATCCGAGAACCAAGAGAGGAACCATTTCCGGTCCTTTCGCGTCTGGATAGTGGTCGAATTCAGGACGGCGAGGGCCAAAGAGCACATTGGCCAGGGCACGCAGCGTATACAATGCGGTGATGATGATCCCGGCGATGGCGATGATGGCCATGGTGGGATAGACGGCAAAGGATCCGACGAAGATGGTGAACTCTGGGATAAAGGAAACCAAACCAGGCAGACCGAGGGAGGCCATACCAGCCATCATAAAACCGATGGCTACGCGAGGCATCTGGTGAGCCAGACCGCCCAGGTCGGGGATATAACGGGTATGGGTTTTCTCATAGACGTAACCGATCATGGAGAAGAACAGCGCCGACATCACACCATGGGCAAACATGTTGGCGACAGCACCGTTGATGCCAATCACGTTTAGGGCAGCTAGACCGATGAGCACGTAACCCATGTGACTGACCGATGAGTAACCGATAACATATTTCAAGTCTTTCTGAGCCAAAGCGATCATCGCTGCGTAAGCTACGTTACAGACGGCGAGGAACGCGATGACAGGCGCCCAGAACTTCGCTCCCAAAGGTAAGGCCAACAAACCGACACGAATCAGACCATAACCACCGATCTTCTTTAAGACGCCGGCGTGGATCATGGAGACGGCCGTCGGAGCACCAGCATAACCGTCAGGGGACCAGGAGTGGAAGGGGAACATGGACAAGAGAGAACCAAAACCGACCGCTAAAAGGGCAAAAGCGAAGATTTGGAAAGGTTCGCTGTAACTTGCCGCAGAAAGCTTATCGATCATGAATGTCCGTTGTCCCACCGGATAGGCGTTCAGGTAGATGGCGATGAGCCCTACCAGCAGGAAGGCCGAACCGATCAGCAGGTAGATGGTCAGCTTCATACCGGCATACTCTTTCGTCACCCGCTTACTGGAGCCCCAGATGATAACCATGATATAGAGCGGAATGACGACCACTTCATAGAAGAGGAAGAAGATAAAGAGGTCGCGCGCGATGAAGGTTCCCATAACCCCGGCGATCAGCAGGAGCAACAGGATAAAGAAGGTCTTCGGACGTTTTTCTACATTCCAAGAGGCGAAGACGGCACTGAAGCCGATCAAGTTGGTCAGCAGCAGCATGGGCAAGGAAATACCGTCTACACCCATGGCATAGGTTACACCGAGTTCTTTTACCCAGACGATATCTTCCGTAAACTGCATACCGCCTTTAGCAAAGTCGTAACCGAAATAGGCTACCAAGGTTAACCCCAAGGATATGGCCATAACAAAGGCAGAGATGGCTTTGACGATTTTATGCTCGTCTTTGGGGATAAACACCAGCACCAAGGCCCCGATGATCGGCGCCAGCAGCGCGATGGTCAGCAACGGGAAGCCCATTTACTTTCCACCTCCGATCAAGGCCATGGCAGAGCTTTCTCCCATCAGCCCCATGATGACAGCGATGAATACTACAGCAGCAAAGAAGATGAGCGCATACACCTGTACTTGACCAGTTTGTACGCGGCGCAACATTTTGCCAGACCAACCGGTACCGTCGGCAAGACCGTCGATAAATCCGTCGACGACGTGAATATCGATCCAGTAGAGGAATCGGCCTGTTCCGTCAACGATGACCTTGTTGATCCATTGATAGATTTCATCGATGAAGAATTTACGATAAGACAAGGTGTGCAAGAAACCTGCCCGGCGGGCCAGCTTGTTCGCATCGATCAGTTTTGCCCCATAGATGATCCAAGCTAAGCTCATACCAGCTAGGCCAAGGAGAACGGAACCACCCATGACGGTCCAATCCACCTCGGGATGGTGGAGTTCACCGTAGCGAACCCAGTAGCCGAAGCCATGCTCGGTCCAGGGTGTGCCAACGAGACCACCGACACAAGCCAGAACTGCCAGCACCGACATAGGGAACAGCATGCTCCAAGGAGATTCATGAGGATGGTTATGAGGATTCTCTTTGCCGAAGAAAGCCGTAAAGACCATCCGGGACATGTAGAAGGCGGTCATGAAAGCCGTCAACGACGCGAGATAGTAAAGGTCGGTGAATCCGTGCAGTTTGGTCATCAACAGGATTTCGTCCTTCGACCAGAACCCGGCGAAAGGCGGCACCCCGGCAATGGCTACGAGGCCGATACACATGAAGGCCGTCGTGTAGGGCATTTTCTTTTTCAGGCCGCCCATTTCAAAGATGTCTGTTGTGCCATGGAGGGCGTGAAGGACCGAACCGGCAGCGAGAAACATGAGCGCTTTGAAGAAGGCGTGAGTCATCAGGTGGAACATGGATGCAGTTAAGCTGCCCACACCTAAAGCCATCATCATGTATCCTAACTGAGATACGGTGGAATAAGCCAAAATCCGTTTCATTTCCCGTTGCGTCAGCGCAATCGATGCGGCAAAGAAGGCCGTAAAACCACCGATGTAGGCAATAACATGCATCGCTTCGGGAGATACTTCAAAGAGGGTGAACGCGCGGGCCACCAGATAAACACCGGCGACGACCATCGTTGCGGCGTGAATCAAGGCGGAGACCGGCGTGGGGCCTTCCATCGCGTCCGGCAACCAGACGTGCAGCGGGAACTGACCGGACTTACCAATGGGACCGATGAAGACCAGGATGCCCATGAGTGTCACGAGAGCCGGATGAGCTACTGCGAAAGCAGGAAGCTTGTCGGCCAGTTCAGTGAACTCCAGGGTACCGAAGTTGAGTTGCAGGAACATAATCCCCAGTAGCAAGCCAAAGTCACCGATCCGAGTCGTCATAAAGGCTTTTTTGGCTGCTTCTCGGGCGGAGTCTTTGAAATAGTAATAACCGATGAGCAGGTAAGAACAAAGACCTACCAGTTCCCAGAAGATGAACATTTGCAGCAAGTTGGTCGCAATGACGAGACCGAGCATGGATGTCGCAAAGAGACAGAGGTATGCGAAGAACCGTGTATACCCAGGGTCTCCATGCATATACCCGGTGGAGTAGATCATGACCAAGGTTGCCACCAGAGAAACGACGAAGAGCATCATCGCCGCAACTGGGTCGATTAATTGTCCCATGGTGATATGCAACCCAGGCATGGAAAACCATCGGACTTCTTTTACAAAGGGATTTTCTATCAGTTCCGGGCGCTGCAGTACAGCAGTGACCACTCCCAACGCGATAAGGAAGGAAGTCCCGCTGAACAGGATGGCCGTTGTCGACGCTGTCTTCTCCATATTTTTGAAAACAAACGCGATCAGCACAAAGGCCATAAAGGGCAGCAGCGGAATCAGCCAGGCATTATTCAGACTAAACAGGGCAAAATCCATTCCTTTGCCACACCTACCTTACTTTCCGGATGTCGCTGTGCTCCATGGTTACCATTTGAGCCAATCGAGGTCATCCACATTTGTGCTGAGACGATCCTTGTAAATGGCAAGGACAAGAGCCAGACCTACGGCCACTTCAGCTGCGGCTACCACGATGACAAACACAGAAAATACTTGACCGGTATAACTCCCGGCCGCCACATATTTATTGAAGGCGATCAGGTTGATGTTGACTGCGTTCAGCATCAATTCGATTCCCATCAGAATCGCGATGGCATTGCGTTTCGACAGAAGGCCATACAAACCGAGGCAGAACAGAGCCGTTCCGAGGAGCAGAAAATGCGTTAATCCTATGGTCACGCTTCTTTCGCCCCCTTCGCAAGGATAATCGCGCCGACCAAAGCTACCAGGAGCAAGACAGCTGCAGATTCAAAGGCCACCACATAGTCTCCCAAGAGCAGTGACGCGAGACCTTCTACGGCGGCTTCAGGATTCACCTGTTGCCCGACCGGTTTGAAGTCTGTTCCAATCAAAGCCCAGCCGCAGATGGCGAAGAAGGCGGCTGAGACGAAGGATGCATAGATCACCCAACGGTTGTTCGGGTTGGATTCTTTCATGTTTCTACGGCGTGTCAGCATGACGCCGAAGGCGATCAAGATCGCCACGGCGCCGCCATAGACGAGGATTTGAACGGCTGCCAGGAAATCGGCGTTCAGCAGGACGTAAAGTCCAGCCACACCGATGAAGGACAATGCCAACATCAATGCGCTGTGAACAATGTCTTTCAGGAATACTACACCGGCCGCTGACAAGATCGTCATTCCCGCCAGGCCATAAAAGGCAGCTGCGAAGATAAAGTCATTCAACGGCTTGTCACCCCTTTTCCCCGGCTTCCGGAGTCGCTTTCACTTCCGGGACATCATAACCCCGTTTTTTTGCCAAGTCGATGCAATCGAAGATCAGATCCTCACGGCTATAACCGGAGAAGGCGAATTCATTCGTCCAATCGATACATTTGACCGGGCAAGATTCGATACACAAGTTGCAGTAGAGGCACAAACCAGAGTCGTGAACATAGGTGCTCAGATGACGTTTGTTGTTCTCGTCTCTGACACTGGTCAATTTAATCGAACCGTTCGGGCAGGAGTTCATGCAGATTCCACAGGAGATACACTTGCTTGTCTTCAGCTTGATCGTGCCGCCTCGGAACCGATCTCCCAGGTCGGGCATCACATCCGGATATTCTTCCGTAACAGGTTTACGGAAGAACTCTTGGATCGTGACGAACATCCCTTTGAGTAAGCCTATACCCTGCATCGTTTACCCTCCTATCATCACACGGTAGAAGTAAATACCTACACCGGTGATCAGGATATTTGCCAGAGACAGGGGCAGCAGCACTTTCCAGCCAAAGGACATCAGTTGGTCCATCCGAAAACGGGGGAAGGTCCATCTGAACCACATGAATACGAAGATCATGAAGTAGGTTTTCGCCGCAAACCATATCCAACCGGGGATGAATTGCAGAATATCTCCGAGTGCCCCGGGCAACGGCAAGGGCTGCCAGCCCCCAAGAAACAGTGTGGTAGCGATGGCCGATACGGCAAACAAGTTGGCATATTCGGCCAAGAAGAACATGGACCAGCGCATGCCCGAGTATTCGGTAAAGGGACCGGCAACGATTTCCCCTTCGCACTCGACGAGGTCAAAAGGCGTACGGTTCGTTTCCGCCGTAGCGGCGATGACATAGATGACAAAGGCCACCGGCTGCAACAAGACAAACCAGACTTTCGATTGAGCCTCGACGATGGAAGACATCTGTAAGGAGCCGACCAGCATGATGACTCCGAGTATAGAGAAGATCAAGGGGATCTCGTAACTGATCATCTGGGCTACAGCCCGCATGCCGCCGAGCATAGAATATTTGTTGTTGGAACCCCATCCGGCCATCAAGAAAGGCAGTGTGGACAGCGAGGAGAGCGCAATAAAGTAGAAAATACCGATATTCAAGTCGACGGGAACGGCTTGATTATCAAAAGGAATGACTGCATAAGCGCCCAAAGCGGGGATGAACAGCAGCGCCGGAGCCAAAGCCCAGACCCACTTGTCAACTTCCCGCGGTTGGTAATCTTCCTTACTTAAGAGTTTCAGCGTGTCGGCCACCGTTTGGAGAATACCCCAGGGACCGACACGGTTTGGACCTAACCGGGACTGCATAAAACCGGCCACTTTCCGTTCCATCAGAACTAGAATGACCGCGTTGGTAAACACGACGATGATTACGCCGACCAGTCCAACGACGTAGATGGACAGGTCGGTAGCATCATTCCCCAACAACGGGCTTAGTAAAGACCGCAAGAAGCTGGAGATGAGCATAAAAATATTCGAATCGTTCACAGTAACATCCCCCACCTTCCCTTAACAGTCTACCTCACCCAGAACGGGGTCCAGGGTACCGAGAATCGCGACGACGTCGCCCAGTTTGTTCCCGTGACAAAGTTCGTCTAAGAGCTGCAAATTGACCATGGCAGCGCGGCGGGCATGCCAGCGGTACGGTTTGGTTGTCCCGTCGCTGACAACATAGAAGCCGATTTCACCCTTCGCGTTTTCGACACGGTGATAGACTTCGCCAGCAGGTGGTTTGATCACCTTCGGGACCTTGGCCATGACCGGTCCTTCAGGCATTTGCTCCAGCGCCTGTTTGATGATCCGAACTGACTGCTCCATCTCGTAAAAGCGGAGCATGAAGCGGTCCCAGTTGTCTCCTTTTTGACCGAGGGGAACGTCAAAATCAAAACGGTCATAAATGCCGTAGGGATCGGCTTTGCGGACGTCATAGTCGACACCACTGGCCCGCAGGACGGCACCTGTTGCTGACATGGCGATGGCTCGTTCTGCACTTAAAATGGCGATATCTTTCAAGCGAAGTTGTACGATCTCATTGCCAACGATCAGGTTGTTGTAGGTCTCCATCACTTTGTCAAAGTTGTTGACAAACTTCCAGCAGGCATCAACCCATCCCTCCGGAAGGTCTTGAGAGACACCACCGACACGGATGTAGTTGAAGGTCATGCGAGCTCCGCAAGCTCGGTTGAACAGTTCTAAAATCTCTTCACGGTCGCGAATGCAGAAGGTAAAACCGGTCACACCGCCGATGTCCATCACCAAACTACCGATACAGATCATATGGGAGGCGATTCGAGACAATTCGGCCATAATCACCCGGATGTATTCAGCCCTCTCCGGCACGGTTACGCCCATCAGCTTTTCGATGGCCTGGGAGATGCCTAAGTTATTGCCCATGGCAGCCAGGTAGTCCATCCGGTCGGTAAAGGGGATCGTCTGCACATAGGTTTTGTTTTCGCAGATCTTCTCAATGCCGCGGTGAAGATATCCGATAATCGGTGTCGCCTTAACGACGATCTCCCCGTCCAGTTCTAAGAGAATCCGCAACACCCCGTGGGTCGAAGGGTGCTGAGGACCCATATTCAGTTCATATTTTTGTGTTTGCAAAAGGTCTCACCTCACCCTATCCTAAGCTCTGGGTTGGAGCTTGAAGTCTTTACGCAGCGGGTGCCCTTCGAACTCCTCCGGTAGCAGCAATCGAGTCATGTTCGGGTGTCCTGGAAAAGCGACACCCATCAGGTCGTAGACTTCTCGTTCCATAAAGTTAGCGCCCGGCCAGATGCTCGTCACCGTGGGAACCTGCGCCTCATCCCTAGGGATAATCGATTTTACGCGCAGGTCATACTTGTGCTTTATGGAAAAGAGTTGATAAACCACTTCCAAGCCGGCCTCCTTGCGGTCGACCGACGAGATATCGGATAACATATCAAAAGCCCATTCGGGGCTCTTACACAACTTTTCCATGACGGGAATGAGGTTTTCCTTGGTGACGACTAGGGCTCGGCTCACGCCTTCGCCGACGACCTCCACAGTTGTCCCCAGCTTGGCGTTCAATTCTTCCGGATTATACCGGTCTAACAGATTAATTGCCATGCTTTAACCCCACTTTGGTTGGGTTTTGTACTTTTTCTTTCAGTTTCAAGAATCCGTCGATCAAGGCTTCCGGACGAGGCGGGCAGCCGGGAATATATACGTCTACCGGAAGAATCTTGTCCACGCCGGGTACAACCGCATAGGAGTCCACAAAAGGTCCTCCGGTGCAGGCACAAGAACCCATGGCCAAGATCCATTTCGGTTCCGGCATCTGTTCATATAGCCGCACCAAGGCTGGTGCCATTTTCCAGGTCACAGTACCAGCGATGATGATGCAGTCCGCTTGCCGCACAGAAGGTCGGAATACCTCGTAACCAAAGCGAGCAATGTCGAAGCGCGGACCTGCGCTGGCCATCATCTCAATGGCGCAGCAGGCCAACCCGGAAGACAAGGGCCAAAAGGAGTTGCCTCTGGCCCAGTTAAAGACAGACTCAAGACTGGTCATGATGATGTTCTTTTGGACGAGTTCCTGGACTTGGGCGTCGTTAAGAACGTCGACGTTTTTGCCTATTTCCATTCCAAAGCTCCTTCCTTCCAGGCATACCAGAAACCTACCACTAAGATAGCGATGAAGATGAACATCTCCACAAATGCAAAGGTTCCCAGCTGCTGGAACTTGACGGCCCAGGGATAGAGGAATACGGTCTCTACATCAAAGGCCACAAACACCAAGGCGTAAAGAAAGTAGTTTGATTTAAATTGGACCCACGTGTCCCCGATCGTTTCCATACCGCACTCATAGGGATCGGCCTTAACCCGGCTGGTTCTCCGGGTCTGAAACAGCCGGGAGACGAGAAACGCAGCAATAGGGATAACGAAACCGGCGGCCAGGAACAAACTGATGCCCAAGTATTCTTTCAACAACCTTGTTCCCTCCTTCCTGTGTGATCATATTTGAAAAAAACGGAAGAGCTGACCAAAAGACGAGATCCCAAAAGTTTATTATTCTGCGTTTTCGGAAAAAACCCTTCCACAATAATGAAATATTAGTGGGGATTATAAACCTTTTACATAGAATCGACGTTCCCTGTTCATATTAAAGCAAAAACCCGGCCCTGTCCATGTATACATTCAGGAAACCGGGAAATATAATACATAGTCCCTTGTTCGATAAATATCTTCATTTCTCACTATTTTCTGCCACTCGACGATCGAGACGGTAGATGAAGGCTAAAACCTCTGCCACCATCCGGTATAATTCCGGCGGTATCTCGGAACCCAGGTCAAGCTTGGCCAGCAGATTGACCAGCGTGGGATCTTCATGGATCGGGATGTCTTTTTCTTTGGCGACTTCTAAGATTCGACGGGCCAGGTGTCCTTGACCGGTTGCGATCACTTTTGGAACATCATCAACGGCAGGATTATACTTAAGGGCGACGGCCTTGTCCAGTCCTTTTTTACCTGCTTCACCATCGCCACTGTCACGTTCGGCCATAAAATCATCCCCCTTTGTACTATCTAAATGCGAATGTTGATTTGTCCAGGTTCTGCCGGTATGACGACGCTTCTCGGTTGCGGACTTAGATCGGGCGGGGTACCTACCTTCCAATCGGCACTATGCAGCCGGAAGCCCTGTTCTGACAGGGATTTCTGAAGTTCCGGCCAAGCGTCCATGCCTTCTTTGATGATATCTGCATCTTTCACGGTGACTTTACTGATCACGTCCTGCTGCCGCAAAGCGAGTTCGATTGCGATAGGACCTAGATGTTCTGTATCTAAAACGAGAGCAAGCCTGAGGTTTTTCGGATCCAATGTACGGTTTTTCCCATCTTTATATACCCTCAACTGACCGTTGCCTTCACTCCCGTCTCTATGACGATAGGGAATCGAAAAATACAAATAGTCGTTAGTACCGTGGACTCCTTTGTTCAGCCCCTGCAGGATTTGCTGACCGGCCCACTGTTCTTCCACAACAGCACCATTGGCGAGCACTTCCGCTCTTTCGGCTCCCCGCAAGTTGAACAATTGTTCTACTTCTTTAACGGCCCGGCTGATCAATGGAAGCAAACTTTTTTCTTCTCCCGATAAAGCATGCTTGGCAAGGGTTCCTGAATTTTTATCTCCAGTTTCAATTAGGTTTTGTTGACCTGAGGCCTTTTCTCCTTTTGATGAGTCGATCCGGGAATGCTCTCTCCCGTCACCCTCTTGATCGATCAATGCAGTTTGAGCGGGACCGCCAGCCTGTTGTCCGACTCTTTCGGTTTCCCTTCTTGTCAGGTAATTTGTCGATGCGGGAGCAAAGAAACCGGTTTTCTTCTCTTGATCGGCTTTTATTGAGAGAAAAGACGTTGCATTCGGATCTGGTACAGACGACTTCTGACCGTCGGAAAGACCAGTCATAGCCTCTTTTCCCAGTAAAGCTGTCGGCGATGAGACGGTGCTTTTCCCAAGCATCTGTTGATTTTTGAAGAGGCTCTCCAACTTTTGCGCGATTTCAGCCGTTCCATCATCAGGGCTGAGTCGAAACTGTTGTAGGACTTTTTCCAGTTGGCTAAGAGCTTGGGATTGTTGGCCTTGTCCTTGCAAGAGTTGCTTGGTATCGTTGATCCATCGTTGCAGCCCTTGGATAGGATCGGGATCCGTAAAAACTCGCTGCAGAATCTGCAGCAAATCGCTGTCAAGAGGTAATCCTGCTTTTAACGCAAAGGCAGCGATCTGGGCTGTACCTAAATCCTGTTTGCCCATCACCGTCATAGCCCGGGCTGCTTGCTGAAAGTTTTCTCGGCTCAACGGCAACATAGCCGATGTAAGGGCTTTAAAGATCGTCCGGTTTTGGGCATTGTCATCGATACCGACTTGACGAAGCACCAAAGACGTTCTTTCTCCCGCTAGCTCTTTCTGTCCTGGCGGGATGAGGCGGGCTTGGATCTGTTTTTCGTTGACTCCCTGTATCTCCAATTCGATCTCTTGTCCCTCCGTCAGTGGGTACGGCGACTGCAGGGACAGCTTTTTTCCGTCCATTTTTACCGTATAGGTATCTGGAAGAACCATTTCCAAGACTATCCCTTTGAGGAGGGCGCCGATCTTCCATTCGCTGCCTTCGCCGCTGTTTCGCTGCGACATCTGCGAAAGTAAAGATCGCAGCACCACTTGGGTGACATCCATCGTCAAGGGTCATTCCTCCTCCCATTTGTCGATGTGTAGAAAAGAGGTGCGGTGAATCAAAGTGGGCCCCCGTAAAATGATCGCTTCTCGATGGGCTACTGTGCCGTAGCCTTTATGTTTTTCAAAGCCGTAACCGGGAAAAATCTGACCAAAACGGACCATCAGACGATCGCGGGTGACTTTCGCGAGGATCGAAGCAGCGGCCACCGGTGCAGCCAACCCGTCGCCACCGACGAGTGTTTCCTGTGTACCCTTATACTGGGGAAGGGGTAGGTTGCCATCGATGAAGAGATAATCAGGTTGGATACCTAAGTTGCCGATAGCTAAGGCCATAGCCCGAAAGGTAGCCGGGAGTATGCCGATTTGATCGATCACCCTCGCTGAGACGACGGCGACTGCACAAGCCAAGGCTTGGCACCGGATCTCCTGAGCGAGTCGCTCTCTTCGAGCAGAGCTGAGCTTTTTGGAGTCGTTTAATCCCTCAATGCGGCAAAAGGGCGGTAAGATGACGGCTGCTGCAGCGACAGGACCAGCGAGGGGACCGCGGCCTGCTTCGTCGACGCCGGCAATCCGTAGGAATCCCTTCTCCCTTAACTTTGTTTCTGTCGTAAACCAGGCATCTTGTAACTGTTGACTGCTCTTTGACAACTTCTTCATCTCCCTAATTCGTTGGAAAGGAACACCTGCGCGTCCTTAAGATACCTCCCATAGCTTCATTCCCGCCTAGACAAACTATCTTCTGATAGCCGAACGGGAATGGAGGTGTCCCTTGAAAAATATTGCACTAAAAGTCGCTTTGATTTTATCTCTTGTAGGTATTATCGGGTTTATGGGCTTGCAACCTTTACGTCCCCCCAAGGAATATATCTCCCTCGAGTATAATCTCTTAGAAAACAGTTCCCCCGAAAATGCGCCTGCGAACAATCCAAACGTTCAAGATCCTCATAAAAAATACGGCTGGGGATTTGTCCGTTCTAAAGATGAGCAACCGCCCTATGTTCCACAGTGGCAGCAGGACTTGTTGAAGGAATACAACGCCATCTATAAAGGGAGCGGCTCACAGAAGGTCCTTTCCATCACCTTTGATATGGGATACGAATTGGAGGGCGCCACGCCGCGAATTCTTGATGTGTTGCAGAAGCACAACGCTAAAGCTGCCTTCTTCTTAACAGGACATTGGGTCAAGACACAACCGGATTTATTGAAACGCATGATCGCTGAAGGCCATGAAATAGGGAATCACACTTGGAATCATCCCAGTTTACCTGAACTTTCCCAGGATAAACTGACGGAGGAGATCATGTCTCTCCACCGGGATATTCAAGAAGCTTCCGGCAGTGATTATGCGGCCAAATTTCTCCGTCCACCCAAAGGGGAGTTTAGCCGCTCTAGCTTGGATGCGACGAAAAGCCTCGGTTATCAAACGGTTTTTTGGAGCATCTCTTCCGTCGACTGGCTTCCGTCCTCTTCTCCGCGCAAGGTCTACGACGATGTCCTCAGCCAGCTTCACCCAGGTGCTATCATTTTACTTCATGGCAATTCGAAAGCTGTCGTCGACCAGATGGAAGATATGATGACGGCGATTAAAGAACGAGGCTACTCTATTGTCCCATTGGTAGAGATCCAAAAGCAATAACAAAAAGCACCCTTGCGTTAAGGGTGCTTTATTTTTTCCGTTTTATTTATTCCGTTTCGTCGAGGGTGAACCGGCCCAATTTGCCAGCCCGGAAATCTCCTAAGACTTGAATGGCCGCTTTTTCCCGGTCATAGACTCCGCCGGAAAGCAAAAATCCGCGCCGTTTCGCTACCGCATCGAGCCAACTCGCTTCGGGCACTTCCAAGACGTTCAGACTATACCGTTCTTGCAGCGTTTCAATCGCCTTATCCCGAATCGCCTGCAGGATATAGGAAGCGACATGCTGCACATCGACGACCAGGTCGCTGACCGCTCCTGTAGCCGATAGTTTTAAGCCGACCGTAGGATCTTCAAACTTAGGCCACAAAATACCGGGCGTATCGAGCAGTTCCAGCTTTTGTCCGATGCTCACCCATTGCGGTCCTCGAGTGACACCGGGACGATCCGCCGTTACGGTTCTTCTCCGACCGGCTAAACGGTTGATCAACGACGACTTGCCCACGTTGGGAATTCCCAACACCATGGCCCGGAAAGGCCGAGGGCGCATCCCCCGCTGCTGCCATCGCTGCAACAGCTGCTGCAAGGCCTGTTCTACAGCGGGAGCAATCGCTTTCACTCCCTCTCCCGAAGCAGCATCGACGGACAAGGCCGGAATCCCGCGGCTGCGGAAACTCTCAGCAAACTTCTGGGTGGCCGCCGGGTGGGCCAAATCAGACTTGTTTAGCAAGATGATCCGCGGCTTTTGGCCGAGTATCCGATCGATATCAGGGTTGCGACTGCTCACAGGTACGCGGGCGTCGACGAGTTCCAGCGCCAAATCCACCTTGGCTAAGTCGGCCTCTACCTGACGCCGTGCTCGAGTCATATGTCCTGGATACCATTGTATCCCGCTCAACTTAGATGCCCTCCGTTGTGCGAATCCGATTTAAAGGCCAGTATAAAAATACCGCTTTGCCGATGATGTTATTCCTCGGCACAAAACCCCAGCGGCGGCTGTCATCAGAATGGTTGCGGTTATCACCCATGACAAAGAGTTGTCCCTCTGGAACTGCCTTTGGTCCGAAGTCCTCCATTTTCAGCGGAGGAAGGTATGGTTCAGAGATTTTCTCTCCGTTTACATACAATTGATTGTTGCGAATCTCCACTGTCTCACCGCCAAGGGCGATGACCCGCTTGACAAAGTCGCGGCTTTCATCCAAAGGGTACCGGAAGACGATGATATCGCCCCGCTTTGGCTCACTAAAATAATAGTTCACCTTGCTGACGATAATCCGATCCAGCGGCATGAGGGTGGGCTCCATCGAGCCTGATGGGATGTAAAAGGGCTGAAACAAAAAGAACCGGATGACAAAAGCAAGCACGACGGCGATTAAGACCGCTTCAGCGATTTCTCGAATCGCCGATTTTGGTTGTTTTTGTTCAGCCTGGACGGTAGAATCCTCCGGCCGTTTCATCTCTTCCACGAGGATACCTCCCCTAGTCCATTTCCATTATATTCCATAAGAATAATAGACAAAAGGGACTGGTTTCCCAGTCCCTGTAACCAGTCTAGCGTTTGTCTTTGATCCGGGCAGCTTTACCGGACAAGCCGCGTAGGTAGTACAGTTTGGCCCGACGAACGCGACCGCGACGTACCACTTCGAGCTTGTCGATACGCGGAGAATGGACGAGGAAAGTCCGTTCTACGGCGACACCATAAGATACACGGCGAACAGTGAAAGTCTCACTGATTCCACCGCCACGACGTTTGATGACAATGCCTTCAAACACCTGAATCCGCTCCCGGTTGCCTTCCACGACTTTTACGTGGACTTTCACCGTATCCCCAGGATTAAACTGAGGAATATCTTTACGCAGTTGTTCTGCTTCGATTTGACGAATAATGTCTTGCATACTCTGAACCCCCTTCCTCGCCTAGGCGTTCTTACCCCCAGTTTCTATACGGGGCAGCGGACCACCCTTGCTTCCGAAGAGCATAACTCCCCGGTATCAAACAAAAATTAGTATATCATAATCACTTTCCCTATGCAACAAAGAGTTTAGCTTTATTGAAAAAACTCGCCTACTTTTAACGCTGATAGTCTTAGAGAATTATGCTGATTCAAGGAAAAATAAAATGAGGTGACGGATTTTGAAAAACTGGGGGTGCATTGGCGAAGCGAGCGTTTTGAGCGGAGTGGCGTCGCGAGCGCAACCTGTGGAGCGGTAAGGGCGCCAAGGTTCACATGCAGAACAACCCAGAGGTTTTGGCGCCCTAGCGAAACAGGCAAGCAAGCCGCCACGGAGCTCTTAGCGAGCGGAGCCAATGCACCCCCGTTTTACCACAATGTCATCATACAACCCGTTTGTATTACTCTTTAACCGGGGTGAATTCCTCGTCATACCAGGACTCTCCCAACAACCGGTCAAGGATAATCGCCGCCGCACTCCGAACGGACAGGTGGTTATAAGGACCTCGTCCCCAAATCGGATACAAGATATGGTCGGCCGACTCCATCAACTCTTGCTCCATGCCAAAACCGGTACCGAAGAGCAACAGCCATGGCCCTTCTTCTTGCACCAGTTTTTTACGCATCTCTCGGTATCCGACCGAATGAGGATAAATTCGGGCATCAGTGGTGATGACTTTGGGCAGACGGCCTTCTTTTTGCTCGATCATCTTTTTCGCATCTTCTAAGGTGCTGGCCACGGTCAATCGTTCCAAGGCTTCCTTCCGATCAGGGTTGTATTCGGCGCCATAGCCCTCGATCCAGTACCGCAGGATCTCAGAGACGAGTCGTTGTTGAGCTTGGTGAGGGTGGATGACGAAATAGCCGGCTACATCATAGGTCGTGGCCGTACGGGAAATGTCATGCAGATCGAGATTGGTCACCGATGTGGCAATGACCTGCATGCGCTTGTTGTAGACGGGATGGTGGATCAGGCCGATATAGAGCGGCACATCTTTCAAATCCAATGGAATCTAGCCCCTCCCCTTGGTTCGCTTCTTTTTCTCTTTTCGGGGTATTTCTACATCATGCCCTAGTTCTCGCAGCGCCTCGGCCATCAGCACCTGATCGTCAAAATCAAAATTTTGTTCCTTTATTAATTCCGGACGAACTTGATAGGTGCGCTTCAGCGATTCTTTTCTTCGCCAACGGCGGATCGATTCATGATGCCCACTGAGCAGTATGGGTGGCACTTCAATCCCGCGAAACTGAGCAGGCTTCGTAAACTGAGGATATTCCAACAACCCGTCGCTGAAAGACTCTTCTTCGGCAGAGGTTTCGTCTCCCAGAGCACCGGGGAGAAGTCTCACCACAGCATCGATGATGACCATGGCGGCCAGTTCACCGCCAGTCAAGACATAGTCTCCGATAGACAACTCTTCATCGACCCATACTTGTCGAACCCGATCATCGATGCCTTCATAACGCCCGCAAAGCATGATGAGGCGAGGGATCTGCGCAAGTTCTCGTGCTTTCGCCTGGTTAAAGGTCTTACCCTGCGGAGTTAACAGGACTACACGAGTATCGGGCGCCCTTTCTCCAGCTTTTACGTCAAGAATCTCTTCTAAGGCATCAAAAAAAGGTTGAGCCATCATAACCATGCCAGCGCCCCCGCCAAAAGGGGTGTCGTCGACACGGCGATGCTTGTTATCAGTGTAGTTTCGTACGTCATGGGTCTGAATGGAGACGATCCCTTTGCCTT
Organism: Heliobacterium mobile; assembly: GCF_009720735.1. GTDB lineage: Bacteria > Bacillota > Desulfitobacteriia > Heliobacteriales > Heliobacteriaceae > Heliobacterium > Heliobacterium mobile. The sequence continues at coordinate 332,444 of NZ_WNKU01000001.1, read as the reverse complement.
GAGCTCGGCCGATGATGCTTGTCTCCATGGGACCTTTAAACATATCGGGAAAAATCGTTAACACATCGATATTCATCGGTTTCACTCAAGCAATCCTTCCGGCAGTTGCACGGTCATGCGCCCTTTTTCCAAATCCACCTGCAACACAACCGATTTTAACGCCGGAATCAGCACTTCTTTTCCTGTATCTTCTGAACGGACCAGATAGACATCATTGCTTCCGGTCTCGATGATTTGTCGTAACAAGCCGAGCGATTCTCCAGTTTCGGTAAAGACTTCGAGTCCTTCTAATTGGAAGTGATAATATGAGCCTTCCTCAAGCGGCGGAACCTCTTCCACGGGAATCGTCAAATAAACCTCTTTTAGTTTTTCCGCAGTCGTCATATCTTGAATCTCCTCAAAGGAGATAAGAAATACGTTTCTATGGGCTTTTGACTGGTTGATCGTCAACTTGTCCGGACAGCCGGGAACCTTTTCCTCCAAGTAAACACGTTTCAACTGCATAAACCTGGCCGGGTCTTTGGTCAACGGCCAAACGCGGACTTGTCCTTTGACACCTTGTGTATTGATGATCTGTCCAACCCGGACGAATTTGTTCATAAACCGGCTGCCCCCTAATGAAAATAGAATACAATACCTCGATAGACGAGAAAAAGGGAGCCTTAAGCCCCCTTTTTCCCATTTCCGGCTCAAGCAAGCCGGTTAGACAATCTCTACAACGACACGTCGGCCGTCTTTGGCCGCAGCGGCTTTCACCATGGTGCGAATCGCCTTGGCAATCTTGCCTTGTTTGCCAATGACTTTCCCCATATCTTCCGGGGCGACGCGAAGTTCGATGAGAACTTGCTTCTCCGATTCCGATTGGGTCACTTGCACCTGATCCGGTCGATCGACCAGAGCCTTGGCCAGTATTTCAACCAATTCTTTCACGTGGGTACCTCCCCACTGGACATTCCCCATTAGACCCAAAAAGCTTAGGCTTTTTTCTGAGCCCATTTGTCCAGGATCCCCGCCTTATTCAGCAAAGCCTTGACGGTATCCGAAGGTTGAGCACCGTTGTTCAGCCATTTGAGGGCTTTTTCCTCGTCAATTTGGACGATGGCCGGATCTTTCGTCGGATTGTAAATGCCGATTTCTTCAATAAAGCGTCCATCCCGAGGAGAACGGGAGTCCGCTACAACGACCCGGTAAAAGGGAGCTTTTTTCATACCCATACGTTTCAGTCGAATACGAGTTGCCAAGTGTATCACCTCCTTCAAAGAGTCTGGTTTGTGTCGGTTCGAAAACCGTTCTAAAGCTATTGGACGAATTCTGCGCAACTTGTTTTGAGAGTTATATGGGCCAGTTTTGCAAAACTGGTTTTTGAAACCATCTTTGGAATAAAACCTATTTCATAAAGGGCAACTTAAACATACCCTTACCTTTTCCGCCAGGACCTTTTCCGGGGCCTTTGCCGCGCATATCGGCAAATTGTTTGAACATCTTGCGAGTCTGCTCATAGGTCTTGATCAGGTTGTTTACCTGCTGCACCGAGGTGCCGGATCCTTTGGCGATGCGACGTTTTCGGCTGTCCTTCAGAATTTGCGGATTCTGTCGTTCTTCCGGCGTCATCGAAAGAATGATCGCTTCCACATGCTTGATCTCTTTTTCGTCGAACTGGACATCTTTGAGGGCTTTCATTTTGCCCATACCCGGCAACATGCCTACGAGCTGATCGAGAGGTCCCATCTTCTGCATCTGCTGCACTTGGAAGAGAAAGTCTTCGAAGTTGAAGTCAGACTTGCGCAGCTTTTGCTCCATCTCTTTGGCCATTTTGGCATCAAAGGTCGATTGGGCTTTCTCGATCAGGGAGAGCACATCGCCCATGCCTAAGATACGGGAAGCCAACCGGTCGGGATGGAAGGGCTCCAAGGCATCCGGTTTTTCGCCCATGCCAGCGAACTTGATTGGACAACCGGTGACCGCTTTGACCGAGAGTGCGGCCCCGCCTCGAGCATCACCGTCAAGCTTCGTCAATACGACACCGTCCAAACCGAGTTGTTTATGGAAGGAATCGGCCACGTTCACAGCGTCTTGACCGGTCATGGCGTCGACAACGAGCATGATCTCATGAGGTTTTACGGTGGACTTGATCGACTTTAGCTCATCCATCAACTCTTCGTTGATGTGCAAGCGTCCGGCTGTATCGAGAAGGATCACATCACGGCCTTGAGCGACGGCATATTCCGTAGCACCCCGGGCGATGTCGACAGGGCTGACGCCTGTCCCCATGGAGAAGACAGGGAGATCGAGCTGGTTGCCTAGAACTTGCAGCTGTTTTACCGCGGCAGGACGGTAGACGTCACAGGCAACTAAGAGGGGACGCCGTCCCTGTTTGCGCAGGTAAAGGCCCAGTTTGGCAACGGTTGTCGTTTTACCTGCACCTTGCAGTCCGACGAGCATGACCACTGTCGGCGGTTTTGAGGACATGTTCAGCTTGGAGGTGGTTCCGCCCATCAACTGAATCAGTTCGTCATGAACAACTTTGACGACCTGTTGTCCCGGTGTTAAGCTTTCCAGCACGTCCTGGCCGATGGCCCGCTCTTTCACGCGGGCAACGAAGTCTTTAACGACTTTCAAATTGACATCTGCCGCGAGCAAGGCCATGCGCACTTCCCGCATGGCTTCGGCCACGTCGGCCTCGGTCACTTTTCCCTTGCCCCGCAGTTTTTTCAACGTATTTTGCAGTTTTTCCGCGAGTCCTTCAAACATGGCCATGGGTCTATTCCCCACTTTCGCCTAGCATTTCTTTCAAGCGAAGGATAGCCTCTTCCAGCTGACCCACATCACCGCCGCTGCGAGAACGCTTCAACAAGATGAGAATTTCCGACAGGCGGTCGCGGTCTTCCTGCCAGCGACGCAGCAATCCCAACTTTTCTTCATAGCCCAGGAGAACTTTTTCAGCCCGCCGGAGCAAGTCAAAGATGGCTTGCCGCGATACTTGAGATTCTGAGGCAATCTCCGCCAGTGAGAGATTGTCTTCATAATATAACGAGAGGACTTCCCGCTGCCGCTCCGTCAATAATTGACCATAAAAGTCGTACAGCAGGGCCATCCGTTGCAGTTTTGCTAAGGATTGTTCTTCATTCATAGGTTCCCTCTGTTAAGGGTTAGCACTTGACAGACTCAACGAATGCAATTGTACTATGACCGCTTCCCTCTGTCAAGGGTTTTTCCTTCACAGTAAAAGAAGGAAGGTTATCCTTCCTTCTACCCGATTTTTAAAGCATATCTCCTGAATAAAACTCTTTCCGTCGTGAGCAAAATGCTTACTGTTTGTTTGGGTAAAGCCCGTGAAACGACTTTGCACAGTTGTGTCCCTTATTGTGCGGGCGAGTCCGTCGTCAGGCGGATCGCACGCAGGCGGGCTTCCTCCATAATCCGGCTTTCATCGAGACTGGTCAGCTTGCCCTCACGGAGAAGCACTTTTCCATCGACGAGTACCGTATCGACGTCGGATCCGCGAGCCGAATAGACCAAATGGGCGACCACATCATGGCTGGGACAGAGGTGTGGTTGTGCCAGATTGACCATGGTGATGTCGGCTCGTTTGCCCACTTCGAGTGAACCGATCATATCATCCCAACCTAAGGCACGGGCCCCGCCGATGGTGGCCATCTCTAAGGCGGCGTAAGCCGGGAGTGCCTCCGGATTGAGCAGGTGCACTTTCTGGAGGAAAGCTGCTTGACGCATCTCTTCTATTAAATCAAGGTTATTGTTGCTGGCGGCGCCATCCGTCCCGAGAGCCATGACGGCACCTTTTTGACGCAGGCTTTCCACGGGAGCAATCCCTGAGGCGAGTTTCATGTTTGATTCGGGGTTGTGAGCTACACCGATACCTTTCGTGGCAAGTATGTTTTGTTCTTCTTCTGTCAAATGAACACAGTGGGCGGCGAGAACTGGCCGTTCGAAGAGGCCAATGCTGTCCATGAGTTGGATGGGCGGTTTTCCGTATTGTTTGGTGATGTCCTGGACTTCCGTCTGTGTTTCTGCGAGGTGGATATGAAGCCCTGTTCCTAACCGGTCAGCTAATTCCATGACCCGTTTCAAATAGTCTGGCGTACAGGTGTAGGGCGCATGGGGTCCTAACCAGATTTTTACCCGCCCGTCAGCGCCGTTGTTCCAACGCTGGAAGAGTTCTTCCGATTCGACGATCGCTTTTTCGGCGCTGGCGCCAAAGCTGATCATGCCCCGGCTAAGATGGCCCCGGATGCCGCTCTCGGCGACAGCTTCGGCGACCCGGTCCATAAAGAAGTACATGTCGGCAAAAACAGTCGTACCGGACTTCAACATCTCGGCGATGGCCAGCATGGTTCCCCAGTAAACGTCATCACCGGTCAATTTCGCTTCGGCCGGCCAGATGGCCTCATTGAGCCAGCGCATCAAGGGAAGATCATCGGCATAGCTGCGAAAGAGCGTCATCGCTGCATGAGTGTGAGCATTGACCAGACCAGGTAAGACGGCTTTGTTTCGGCCGTCGATCACCTGCAGATCAGGGCCTTGAATTTCCTCTGGAGCTTTTCCCGGAAACACTCCGGCGATCTTCCCATCGACGATATAGAGATCGCCCTGACAGATATCTTGGCGGGAGGTCATCGGCAGGATTGTCCCACCCTGAATCAAAATCCGTGCCATAAGAACCCTCTTCTCTTATTCTTCTTTTAAAAGCCCTTGTAAGGTCTCGCCGTAAGGGGGGCGGAAAATTCCCCTATCGGTGATGAAGGCGGTAACCAGTTCTGCCGGTGTCACATCAAAGGCCGGGTTATAGACGTGTACACCGGGAGGCGCCGTTACAGCGTCGCCAAAGCCTCTCACTTCTTCGGGATCCCGTTCTTCAATGGGAATCTCTGCACCGGTCTTTAGAGACAAGTCGAAGGTCGAGACAGGTGCCGCCACATAAAAGGGAATGCCGTGGGCTTTCGCCGCTAAGGCCACCCCGTACGTTCCGATCTTATTGGCCACATCTCCGTTGGCGGTGATGCGGTCAGCACCGACGATGACCAGGTCGACCAGGTTCTGTTTCATCACGTAGGCCGCCATGGAGTCGGTGATCAAGGTGACCGGAATCCCGTCTTGCATCAATTCCCATGCGGTCAGACGGGCTCCTTGCAGCAAAGGCCGGGTCTCGTCAGCGAAGACGCTGACTTCCTTTCCCGCATGATGGGCCGCCCGGATGACGCCTAAGGCGGTGCCGAATCCGGCGGTGGCTAAGGCGCCGGCGTTGCAGTGAGTCAGGATTCCAGCGCCTTCGGGAATGAGTTCTACCCCGAACTGCCCCATACGCTCGTTCATCGCCCGGTCTTCTTCGGAAATCGTTTTCGCTTCCTCTAGAAGGATATGTTTTAAATCTTCAACGGTCGCCCCACGATGAGCTTCCGCTTTAGCTTGCATTCGTTTTAAGGCCCAAAACAAGTTGACGGCCGTCGGCCGGGTTTTAGCCAGGTCGTCTACAGCCTGCTTGATCTCGGCCTCCAATTCCTGCGGGTCTTCCCCCTGATAGTTTAAGGCGGCCAAGGCAACACCAAAGGCAGCAGCAGCCCCAATGGCTGGGGCTCCTCGCACACGCAGTTTTTTGATGGCCTCTCCGAGAACGTGGTGGTCCCAGCATTCAATATATTCTTCTACGAGGGGTAGTTTGGTCTGATCTAAGAGCAAAAGGTGATCTTCTTGCCAGCGTAAAGTATCCACGTCGGTCCCCTTTCCGGTCAAAAGACTTATGCTTTATATCTTTTTAGAGCTTAAAGCCGCCAAATTCCTTCAGCGCCTCTTGGCAATCACAGCCTGCCTGCGAATCCATCAGTTCAATCGTCCGCATGGCGAGAATCTTGATGTTTTCAATGTTTGCTTTCATAGCATCGAGCACTTCCATATGGGTCAAGACCTCCGGCGAGATACCGGCACCAAAGTTGGTGACCATGCAGACGGTGGCGTAACACATCTCCGCTTCCCGGGCCAAGACGGCTTCAGGAACGCTGGTCATGCCGACGAGGTCGCCACCGAGTTGCTTGTACATGCGAATTTCCGCCGGCGTCTCAAAGCGGGGACCTTCCGTGCAGACATAGACACCGCCGTCGTGGGCGTTCAGGTTCTTATCGGCAGCCGCCTGTAACAAGACCTTCCGTAAGCGAGGGCAATAAGGATAGGTCAAATCGGTGTGGATCACGCCGTTTTGACCGCCGTCAAAAAAGGTGCTCGGCCGGACTTTCGTAAAGTCTAAAAACTGGTCGATGATCACTAGTTGGTTCGGACCCATGTTTTCATTTAAAGATCCGACGGCAGCGGTGGCGATGATCTGGCGGACACCGATTCGTTTTAAGGCGAGAATGTTGGCGCGGTAATTGACGAGATGAGGAGGAACCGAATGGCCCTCCTCATGGCGGTTCAGAAAAGCCACATCTTTACCGGCGTATTTGCCGAGCCGTAAAGACACGTTTCCATAAGGGGTCTGCACATTTACCTGGCGCGGTTCCGCCAGCATGGACGGATCATAGACGCCGGTTCCACCGATGATGGCGATGGGCACATTCAAATTCAAGCAGGATTCCTCCTCTTATCGCTGTTGAGCACACCGCCGGTCGCTACGTTCGTCGGCGGAACATCGACAATGGTGATGGTTACATTCTCAGGACGAGCTCCACTGGTTTCGACAATAGCTTCGGTGACTGCTTTGACCATGTTCCGTTTTTGTTCTTCTGTGCGGCCTTCCAGCATGGTGATGTTGACGATAGGCATGAGTAACTCCTCCTTTTTATTGTAGCAATACTATTAGTATTCCTTTATTCCTCTTTACCGAACAAGGCTTTCGCAAATTCGCCGGGATCAAAATCGCGCAGGTCTTCCATTTTCTCGCCGATCCCGATGAACTTGACTGGTGTCTGCAGTTCTGAATGGATGGCCAAGATGACACCGCCTTTCGCCGTTCCATCCAACTTGGTTAAGACCAGACCGGTCAAGCCCACAGCTTCCCCGAAGATACGAGCCTGACTGAGCGCATTTTGGCCAGTCGTGGCGTCTAAAACGAGCAGGGTTTCGTGAGGCGCTCCCGGCATAGCCCGACCCAAGACCCGGTTGATTTTGCTCAATTCGTTCATCAAATGGGACTTGTTATGGAGCCGTCCTGCCGTGTCAATGATCAACACATCGCTCTCCCGGCTTTTGGCCGCTTGAACGGCATCAAAGGCGACAGCGCTCGGATCGGCACCTTCTTGGTGGCGGATCACTTCCACACCGACCCGTTGCCCCCAGATCTCCAACTGATCGATCGCCGCAGCCCGGAAGGTATCTCCGGCGGCGAGGAGCACTTTACGACCTTCCTGCTTCCACCGGTGCGCCAGCTTGGCAATGGTGGTCGTCTTGCCGACGCCGTTGACGCCGACGATCAGGATCACCGTCGGTTGATTACCTAAGTTTACTGGGATAGCTTCCCCACCCAATATGGCGGCGATCTCTTCCTGCAAAAGACCTTGCAGCAACGAAGGATCGCTGATTTTTTGTTCTTTCACCTTGCGGCGCAGCCGTTCTACCAGTTCAATAGACGTTTCGGCTCCCACATCGGCACTGATCAACGCTTCTTCCAGTTCGTCATAAAGATCGTCATCGATCTTCGTCCGCCCCGTCACCAGCGCTTCCACTTTGTCGACGAGATTTTGACGGGTCCGTGTCAAACCTTCCTTGAGTCGATTAAAAAAGCCAGTCAACGTACCACCCCCGAAAATTAGTAATTCACAACTAAGCGAAAAGGCATCATTGCACCCCGATTTACCACAATGTAATCAAAGGACTATTGAACTGAAGGAAAAATCTGGGGTGTAATGATGGAGTGAGCGTTTTGGGCGAAGTGGCGTCGTGAGCGATAGTTGCGAGCGGAAAAGTGCGCCACGGTTCACATGCAGAATAACCCAGAGGTTTGGCGCACCCGCGTAGCAACCGAGCGAACAGCCACGGAGCCCTTAGCGAGCGGAGTTATTACACCCCGATTTACCACAGTATACCTTCAACAGGTAGATTTTTAAGCTACATGGCCGCCGACTCCGTCATCCGCACCGAGATCAGCTTGGAAACACCGGCCTCTTCCATGGTCACTCCGTAGAGATAATCGGCGCTCTCCATCGTTCCCTTCCGGTGCGATATAACGATGAATTGGCTTTGTTCTGTCAGACTGCGTAAGTACCGGGCAAAGCGAGCCACATTCGCTTCGTCGAGAGCGGCTTCGATCTCATCAAGCACACAAAAGGGGCTTGGCCGCACCTGCAGCAAGGAAAAGAGCAGGGCGATGGCCGTCAATGCCCGCTCTCCGCCAGACAAGAGGGACAAGTTCACCAATTTCTTCCCAGGCGGTTGGGCCAAGATGTCTACGCCCGTCGTCAGCAGGTCGGTCGGATCGCTCAACACCAATTCAGCCGATCCACCGCGGAAGAGATCCGTAAATACCTGCCGGAATTTGCTGTTGATCTCGGCGAAAGCTTGTCCAAACCGGCGGATCATAATCTCTTCCATTTCCCGAATCACTTGTTCGAGAGTCCCTTTGGCGGTTTGCAGATCTTCGAACTGGTGCTGTAGGAAGGATAGCCGCTCCTCCAGCCGTTGTTCTTCCTCGATCGCCAAAAGGTTGACGGCCCCCATCTCTCTAAGGAGATTTTTATATTGATTCATCTCTTTTTGCGATGCCCGGCGATCTTGAGGAGCGATTCCTTTTTCCGTAGCCTGTTCCGGTGTCAATTCCCATTGTTCAGCCAGGCGCTGGGTGATCGTGTTCGCTTCCGCTTCGAGCCGGGCCAGTTGAACTTCCAACTGGTGAACCTTTTCGCGAAGCGGAGTGAGCTCACCAGTCAAATGCTTACGCTCTTCCATCTTGTTCTGAAGTTCACTGGCTCTCTCTTCCTGCTGCTGCCGGCAGAGAGAGACTTCCTGTTGCACTTCTGCTTCTTCGACCATGCGATGGGCCAAATCTCGCTCTAATTCAGTGATTTCCCTTTGACAGGCGGAAATCTCTTCAGAGGTGCTAAAAGAGCGTTTCTCTTTTTCTTTCGCTTCCCGCTCGATTCTGCGGGTTTCTTCCTCTATAGAGACGATCGCTTGATCGAGGCCTTTCAGTTCTTCTTCCAATCGTGCACCAGTCATCTGCCAGCGATTCAGTTCTTCCCGATCCTTTTCTCCGACGATACGGAGTTGGGAAAGGGCCTCTTGTTTCTGATTTACCGTCGATTCCAGTTGTTGATTCTCTGCTTCAGCGATGTTGAGCTTTTCCTGCAGCAGTTCTTTTTGTCCAACTATTTTGGCTAACTCTTCCTGGAGCCGCTTCTGTTCATGCCGGTGTTTTTCCACCAGCCCCTTGTCTTGCTCTACAGCCCGCTGCAGGCGAACTGCTTCCGTCTCGAGACTGTTCTTTTCCGCTTCGACTGTGAGTATTCGCCGGTTTAATTCCTGTATCTGCGTGGATAATCGGCTGATCTGTTCAGCCAATTCTTCTCGTTGTTGCTTAAAGCTGCTGATGGCCGTACCGAGGCTCTTTTCTTCCTCATCGAGCATGGCCATCTCGCGACGGCGCAAAAAAGTCTGGCCGCCGCCTTTCTGGTTGAGACTGCCGCCGGTGACACTTCCCCCTGGCTGAAGTATCTCTCCTTCCAAGGTGACGATGCGCCAGTGATAGCGCGTTTGCTTCGCTAAACGCAAGGCCCCCGGCAAGTCTTCCATCACCAAGGTGCGCCCTAACAGAAAGCGGACTGCTGGCATGTAGGCTGAATCGCATTGGACAAGATCGGCGGCACAACCGATGACACCGGCCATATTCAACACATCCCGACCGGGTCCCCCATAGACTTGAAGGCTTCGCAAGGGGAGAAAGGTCGCCCGCCCTTTGCGGCAAGCTTTGAGATGCTCGATCCCACGACGGGCGGCATCATCATCTTCGGCGACGATGTTCTGCATCGCGCCGCCGAGGGTGACTTCGAGAGCCACTTCCAAACCAGAGGGGACCTGGATGAGATCGCTGAAGACCCCATGAATACCCTTCATCTGCCCATTGCCCGCCTTCAGCTGGGAGAGGATCTCCCGAACGCCCAAAGCGAACCCTTCATGGTTTTTATCCATCGAATCCAGCGCTTTGTGGCGGGCCGACACCTCCTGCCAACGGCGCATCGTCTGGGTCAGCCGGTGTTCCAACTCGTTTTGCTGGCCTTGCAGTTGCGACTTTTCTTCTTCGGAAGAGGTCAATTCTTGGCGGACCCTTTCCCATAAGCCCTGGGCTTCAGCGGCCTTGGTGCGGCAGTTTGCGATTCCCTCTATCAACTCACGGGTTCGGGAATCGGTACGGGAAACCTCATCGTCGAGGCGGTGGGCTTGGGTTTCAATCCGCGTGTGGTTGATCTCCACTTCATGCAGTTGGGCTCGCAGTGTCGTCAGTTGCTGTGCAAGGGAAAACATCTGCTGGCGCATTTGCTGAATTTCTGCTTCTGACGCAGTGACCTCTTCTCGCGAGGCCTTTCCCTTGCTCAGCCGTTCTTCTACCTCACGGCGAACCGATTCGAGTTCAGCGAGAACATGTTCTCTCCGCAACGTCTGTTCCTCTTGGCGGCGCCCCATATCTTCCAAGGCCGATGCCGAAAGAGCCATCTCTTTGGTGACGATCTGCAATTGGTTTTGCAGACCTTTGAGGCGCTCCCGAAGGACGTTCAGTTGCCCCTGAACGGAAAGCACCCGTTCCGAATGCAGATGAGCTTTTTGGCGGGCCGCTGTCAGAGCTTCTTCAGCTTGACGGGTTTTCAATGCCGCCGCAGCTTCCACCCCTTCGACCGTCGCCAGTTGAGCTTCTTTCTCCCACAGGCTGGTGGTGAGTTTTTCTAACTCTAGGCGGGTCGTCGATGTCTTTTCAGTGATTTCTGCAAAATCCAAGACGAGCAGCCCGAGTTCCAACTGTTTCAGTTCTGTATCAATCGATTTATAGCGACGGGCTTTTTCCGCTTGTTCTCGAATGGAATCGAGCTGCTGTTCCAGTTCACCGATGATATCATCTAAGCGGGTGATGTGCTGTTGGGTCTCTTCCAGTTTTTTCGCCGCCTCACGCTTGCGGTTCCGATAGCGGACAATGCCGGCAGCTTCTTCAATGATGGCCCGCCGTTCTTCCGGTCGAGAGGAAAGCACCTCATCGACCTTTCCCTGGCCGATGATCGAGATCCCTTCTCGTCCCAAACCGGTATCTGCAAACAGTTCTTGCAGGTCTTTGAGCCGGCAAGGGCTGCGGTTAAGGAGATAATCGCTGTCGCCGGAACGAAAGACGCGGCGCGTTACCGTCACTTCCCGAAAATCGACAGGCAGCAGGCCTTTTTCGTTATTCAGGGTGATCGATACTTCTGCCATGCCCACGGGCTTGCGGCGATCAGACCCGGCGAAGATGACATCCTCCATCTTAGCGCCCCGCAAGGAACGAGGGCTCTGTTCTCCGAGAACCCAGCGAATGGCATCAGCCACGTTGGACTTGCCCGATCCGTTAGGTCCTACGACAACGGTCAGTCCTGGAGAGAGGACGATGTCTGTTTTATCGGCAAAAGATTTAAAACCGTTTATCTCAATTCGCTTAAGGGCCAATCCCAATTCCTCCCGAAAAATTCCTCTTCATTGTAGCATAGGCGAAATTGGCGAACAAGCAACGGTGGGGAAAAGAAAAAACTGCCCGGTTTCGGGCAGCGTTTTTTCCTGGCTTGGGTGACTTACCGCGGTTCCACGATGAACTTAATCGCAGTTCTTTCTTCCCCATCGATGGCTATCTCCACAAAGGCGGGAATGGTGATGAGGTTGATGCCATTCGGGGCGACAAACCCACGAGCGATTGCAATCGCTTTAATGGCCTGATTAACCGCCCCGGCGCCTACCGCTTGAATCTCGGCTCGGCCTTTTTCTCGGAGGATGGCGGCTAATGCTCCAGCTACCGATTTGGGATTGGATTGCGCAGATACTTTGAGTCCTTCCACCTACGTTCCCTCCTATACTCCCCGACCGCTGATTCCAGCGATCTTCTCCCCTATTATATTCTTATATTCGCCAATTGGCTATATATTCCTCTTGAGTAAAAATGAATATTGATTTCCCCCCCGACGCTAGTGCCCAATTTCCGTGCAAGGGCAAGCCAGGTTTAACCGGACCTGCGGCTGTCGAGGGGATCGCCTGACAAATTTTAAGGGAGCTAATTCCATACATATGCCGCAACAGCCATCGCTTATGACCATGAACGAGAGATAAATCCTGAGGCGGGATCAGCAGTTGCATGGCATCGTCAAATGTTTCGCTCTTTAAACAAAAATTCCTGCTTTCTTTCTCAAAGGCCGCGACCATCGCCAGGACATAGTGAAAAGCCACGCTGCGGCGGACCCATTCTCCTAAGCTCGGAGAATAAGGTCCCGCTAAGCAACTATTGACGCACAATTCGCCCGGCATCAGCCCCCAGCGGATCACAGGCACACCCTGCTGGGCACACAAGAGCGCCATCTGGGTAAGAAGGCGCAAGGTCTTGCCCAAGGACCAAACAGCGTATTCACCAGAGCGCCACCGCTGTTCCAGTGGACTGCCTTTTAGTACCAAGGTCGGATGAATGCGCAGAAAATCCGGCTTCAACCAAAGGCATTCAAGGAGTGAAGATAGACTCGTCGCTTCACTATCACCAGGCAGACCGGTCATCAGGTGAAGACCGACCTTGATGCCTTCTTGTTTCAAGAGTTGAACCGCCTGCACCGTCGCCGCAGGACCATGTCCACGGTCGATGTTTTCCAGGACCTGAGTGTTCATGGACTGGGCTCCCACCTCGACTGTAGCAACCCCGTAGGCTTTTAACCGGGCAACCGTCTTCCCGTTGACTCTGTCTGGACGAGTGGATAAGCGAAGTCCTCTGATCCCCCTTCGACCGACCCAAGGATGGGCAAGAGAAAGCAGTTTTTCTTGGACCCCATCGGGCAAACCGGTGAAGCTGCCGCCGTAGAAGGCAATCTCATGATCAGCCTGTGGGTCTTCCCCTTTGTAACTCTCCAAGTATTTGTTGATCGTTTCATCGATATCGTCCGGCCTGGGAAGACCCTTTGCCCCAGTCAACCCCTCTTGATTGCAGTAGATACAGCGATCCGGACAGCCTTGTTGGGGTAAAAAAAGAGGGATGATCATGGTGTCATCCCTTTCTCTTCCGTCAACAGGCGCAAGGCCCGTCCAGCTGCTTGTTGTTCCGCTTCTTTTTTCGTCCGGCCTTGACCGGAAGAGATCTGGGCTCCGTTCACATAGACCGCTGCGATGAAACGTTTATCATGGTCCGGCCCCGATTCCTCAAGAATCCGGTAACGGATATCGACAGGCCCTTTGCGCTGGACCCATTCTTGGAAGGCGGTCTTGTTATCGCCCGTAAAAACGCTTTGTACGTTTTCAATGTTCGTTCCGAAGAGTCCCAAGACGAACTTACGGGCTGCATCGAGACCGCTCGCCAAATAGATCGCGCCGATGACTGCTTCCAAAGCGTCCGCTAAGATGGATGGCTTGTCACGGCCTCCGCTGCTCTCTTCACCACGTCCTAGGCGAAGCCAGACGCCTAAGTTTAGACGGCGGGCGCCGGCTGCCAGATTGGCTTCACAGACGATGGCAGCCCGCCGACGAGACAACTCTCCCTCAGGCCAGGTCGAGTATCGTTGATACAGTTGTTCCCCGACGATGAGACCTAACACGGCGTCGCCCAAAAACTCTAGCCGTTGGTTGTGCTCCTGCGGGGCAGAAGGATTTTCATAAAAGAAGGATGGATGCGTTAAGGCGGTTTCCAAGAGGTGTAAGTTGGCGTCGCCAATTCCAACCAGTTCCGCCAGTGCCCGTGGTTTGTGTAATCCCGGTTTGGCTTTTTTCATGATTCACCTCAAATAAAAGACCCCCATCACCCAACGGGCTCGGGGGTCGATCGGGCTGTCATAACAGGATCGGTTCAGGCAAAGCCGGGTTTGGAGGTTATTCCCCAGGCCGGTATTTGCAAAGAGCGACGGTGGCGTTATGTCCCCCAAAACCGAAAGTGTTGGAGATTGCGGCTTCTACCGGTATTTTGCGCGCTTCATGGGGAACATAATCCAAATCACAGCCCTCACCAGGGTTATCCAAGTTGATCGTCGGGGGAATGATACCATCATGAATGGCTAAGGCAGTAGCGATCAGTTCGATGCCTCCGGCAGCGCCAAGCAGGTGGCCTGTCATCGATTTGGTCGAGCTGATAGCCACTTTCTGGGCATGATCGCCAAAAACTGATTTGATCGCCAGTGTTTCGTAATAATCGTTCTTTTCAGTCGCTGTACCGTGAGCATTGATGTAATCGATATCTTCCGGCTTTAGACCAGCATCCTTTAAAGCGCCCTGCATAGCTCGGGCAGCTCCTTCTCCATTGGGCGCCGGATCGGTGATATGATAAGCGTCACAGGAAGAGCCGTAACCGACGACTTCCGCATAGATATGAGCACCCCGGGCTAGAGCATGTTCCAGTTCCTCAAAGACGAGAATCCCGGCGCCTTCGCCCATGACAAAGCCGCTGCGATCGCGGTCAAAGGGGCGGCTGGCTTTTGCTGGGTCGTCATTCAGTGTGGACATGGCTTTCATGGCGCAGAAGCCGGCAAAAGACAACTGGATGATGGAAGCCTCGGTCCCCCCCGTAAGGACCACATCACAATCACCATGCTGTAGAAGGCGGAGAGCGCTGCCACAAGCGTTCGTTGCCGAAGCACAGGCGGTGACCACCGTTTCACTCGGTCCCTTCAAGTTCAATTGCATGGATATATGGCCGGCAGCCATGTTGGAGATCATCATCGGGACAAAAAAGGGACTGATACGACCGTTCCCTTTGTTGATCATCACCTTGGCTTGATCTTCGAAGGTCTCCATGCCGCCGATACCGCAACCTAAGATGACACCAGCCCGTTCGCGGTCGGCCTTCTCCATATCGAGACCGGAATCTTCCATGGCCATTTTCGACGCCGCTACGGCGTACTGGGCAAACCGGTCCATACGACGAGCTTCTTTCCGGTCCAAAAACTTGGTCGGATCAAAATCCTTTACTTCCGCCGCAACTCGCGTCGGGAGGTCGGTGGCGTCAAAACGGGTCACAGGGCCGATGCCGGAAACACCGGAGGTCAAGGAGTCCCAAAACTTTTCCTTGCCTGTCCCTACGGGTGACACGACACCGACGCCCGTAATGACCACGCGTTTTTTCATCTTCTTTGTACACGCTCCTTATGAATAGGCTTCTATTTCCCGTAGAAGATTCTCTACAATTACACGGACAGGCAAGATCTCTTTGATTCTCTCCACATGCTCTCCCGAGAAGACCAACCCCGATTCCATGTTGCCTTGTTGGGCATGGTTAAGCGCTTCTACGATACAGAAGGACTTTGAGCAATGCTTTAAGCAACCATTACAGCGCTTCGGAGTATTATCTGCATCAGAGTTCAGCTTGTTCCAAAAGGAGTTTTTCAGACCGCGACCCGGCAGACCGACAGGGCTGTCGATTAGAACTACATCATCATGGGTGGAGCGCAGGTAAAGCTCTCTAAATTCCGGAGCTGCTCCGGACTCTTCACTGGCTGCAAAGCGTGTTCCCATTTGAACACCGCTGACCCCCATTTTGAAGGCGTCTACGATATCATGACCGTCGATAATTCCACCGGCGGCGATTACGGGGATATCTACGGCAGCAACAACTTCCGGCACGATTTTCTTCATGGACTCATCGGTGCCCAGATGGCCGCCTGCTTCTTTACCTTCGACGACGACGGCGGCAGCACCCAGCTTCTGGGCTAGTTTCGCCAAGCGAGCCGAAGAGACGATAGGAACAATCGGAGTTCCCGATTCTTTTCCCCATTGAAACATATCTCGAGAAAAACCAGCCCCTGAAACGACCAGATCGATCCCTTCGTCAATGGCCGCCTGCACCAGTTTTGCGAAGTCCCGTGCGGCGAAGAGACAGTTGATGCCGATAATGCCTTTAGTCAATCGGCGAGCTTCACGAATCTCACTGCGCAACTCTTCTTCGGTCAGGCCTGTCGCCGCGATCAGCCCGATCCCGCCCTCATTGGCCACTGCTGCTGCTAGAGGAGCCATGGATATACGTATTGCCATGCCGCCTTGTACGATCGGTAGCTTGGCCACTAAATGGCCGATTTTCAACTCCGGTAGCTTCACCTACTACTCCCCCAAATGCCCCTACAGTTCGCTAGGGCTTCGTCCTCTATAGGCAGGAAGCCCCGTATGGCTACGGGACTTCCGAAATACTTGCCAAGTTAAGTTTTTATACCTACTGGTTTTCTTTGATGTAATCAACAGCCGCACCGACGGTTTTGATCTTTTCAGCATCTTCATCAGGAATCTCGATATCGAATTCCTCTTCCAACGCCATGACCAGTTCAACAATATCCAAAGAGTCGGCGTTCAGGTCTTCAAAAGAAGTCTCCATGTTGACTTCTTCTTCGTCAACTCCCAATTGTTCTACCACGATGGCTTTGACTTTTTCAAAAATAGATGACACGTCTTTCACCTCCTTTAGAAACTACTACGCCATTACCATGCCGCCATCGACATTGATGGTTTGACCAGTAATGTATTTGGCGCTCTCCGATGCAAGGAAAGCGACAACTTTCGCCACATCTTCGGGCTGTCCAAGTCTACCTAAGGGAATCGTTTTTGCTAAACTTTCTCGTACCTCGTCAGAGAGCTTGTCGGTCATATCGGTTTGGATGTAACCGGGAGCGACGGCGTTTACAGTTATGTTTCTAGAACCGAGTTCTTTCGCCAATGTCTTGGTCAAACCGATGACACCGGCCTTGGCTGCCGCATAGTTCCCCTGCCCGGCGTTGCCCATTTGACCGACAACGGAGGTGATGTTTATGATGCGCCCAGAGCGCTGTTTAATCATGGGCTTGATGGCGCTTTTCGAGCAAAGGAATAGGCCCTTTAGATTCGTATCGAGAACGGCGTCCCAATCTTCTTCCTTTAAGCGCATTAACAGATTATCCCGGGTAATGCCCGCATTATTCACCAGTACATCAATGCGACCAAATTCTGCCAGGACTTTTTGGACCATTTCATCAACTTGATCGGAACGGGAAACATCCCCTTGGATGGCAAAAGCTTTCCCGCCAGCCGAGATAATCTCTTCGACGACTTCATTTGCTTTTGCTTCGCTTCCGGCATAATTGACAGCGACCGCAAAGCCGTCAGCAGCCAATTGCAAGGCAATCGCTCGCCCGATCCCCCGGGAAGCCCCGGTAACTAAGGCTGTCCGCAGGTCTACACCCATTTTATCCACTCTCCCCCTAAGATGCAAGGACCTTTTGGATTGTGTCTACGTCGCCGATCGCGGCTGTCTCAGAGCCTTTGACAATCTTCCGAGCTAAACCGGTGAGCACTTTTCCAGGTCCCACTTCGATAAACCGTTGGACTCCCGCATCGGCGAGAAACTTGACCGACTGTTCCCAACGAACAGGATGATCCACTTGGAGGATGAGGTTTTTCCGGACAGCTTCCCCGCTGGTGGCTGGTTGAGCCGTCACGTTCGCGACCAAAGGAATCGTCGGATCGGAGATATTCGCCGCTTGCAGGACTTCTGTCATGCGCTCTGCCGCCGGCTTCATCAAAGAGCAATGAAAAGGAGCACTCACATTGAGCATGACCGAGCGTTTTGCCCCTGCCGCTTTTGCCAAAGCAACGGCTTGTTCCACCGCTGCCACTTCCCCGGCTATAACCACTTGGCCGGCACCGTTAAAGTTAGCGGGTTCGACAACACCGGCAGTTGACGCATCCCGGCAAAGGGCTTCCACAGCTTCAGCCTCCAACCCCATGATGGCGGCCATCGTTCCACGGCCGGCCGGTACAGCATCTTGCATAAAAAGACCGCGCTGGCGAACGAGGCGAATCCCTTCGACCAAGGTAAGACTGCCAGCCGCTACGAGAGCGGAATACTCGCCCAGGCTGTGTCCGGCGACCCAGTCCGGACGAAATCCGTTAGCAGCCAAGACTCGATAGACGGCCACCGCTGTGGCCAACAGGGCCGGTTGGGTGTTCGCTGTCAAGCGTAATTCCTCTTCCGGTCCTTCAAAGCACAACTTGCTTAAAGAAAAGCCCAGTGCTTCATCGGCTTCGTCGAAGACAGCTTTTGCCAAGGGAAATTGGGCTGCCAAGTCGGCACCCATGCCGACGAATTGGGAGCCTTGGCCGGGAAACATGAATGCGATTTGTGTCATAAGTCCTCCTAACGGCCTGCTTGAATCCGACCGTTCATGTTTGCAAACACTTTTTCCGCTTGCATAATAATATCTTGAATGATTTCAGAAGCTGTTTCCTCTCGGCATACCATGGCTGCCACTTGACCGGCCATGACCGAACCCAGTTCTACATCGCCTTCCACCATGGCTAAACGAAGTTTTCCAACGCCAAGCTTTTCGAACTCTTCGGCTGGAGCCGCTTTTCGCTCCAGCTCATCAAACTTGCGAACGAGTTTGTTTTTCAAACAACGGACTGGATGACCGGTGGGACGGCCTGTAACGACCGTATCGCGATCTTTCGCCTTGAGAACAGCTGTTTTTACGTTGGGATGAATGACACATTCCTTGGCACACATAAAGCGAGTACCCATCTGCACCCCGACAGCACCGAGGCTTAAGGCAGCCACAAACTGACGGCCGTCGGCAATGCCTCCGGCAGCGATGACAGGGATATTGACGGCATCGACGATTTGCGGCACCAGCGACATGGTCGTCAGTTCACCGACATGACCGCCCGATTCCATCCCTTCGGCGATAAGGGCGTCTACACCCGACTTTTCCAGACGTTGAGCCAGTGCCACTGAAGAGACAACAGGGATGACCTTGGTTCCTACTTCTTTCAGCCGGGGAATATATTTTCCAGGGTTTCCGGCACCTGTCGTGATCAAAGGCACACGGTGCTTGATGATCACTTCAATTATATCGTCCACATGGGGAGACATGAGCATCACGTTTACGCCATAGGGTTTGGAGGTTCGTTCTTTAATTTTAACGATCTCATTTTCAACCCATTCGGCGGGAGCTTGTCCGGCACCTACGATTCCCAGCCCGCCTGCTTCAGATACTGCCGCGGCCAGTTCGGCAGTGGCTACCCAAGCCATTCCGCCTTGCATAATCGGATAATCAATCCCTAAAAGGTCACATAAAACGGTTCTCACAAGTTTCCTCCTTTACCCTCTACGCCGCGGCTTTACCCTTTCGATATCGCCCACTCTACTGCCATACTTCCCCAGGTAAGTCCAGCACCAAAACCTACCATAATCAACCGGTGTCCCGGCTGAATCTGTCCGCTCCGTACCATTTCGTCAAGGGCCACCGGAATGGAAGCCGCCGACATGTTACCGTAACGGTCCAAGTTGACAGCCACTCGCTCCATACCGATACCTAACTTTTTGGCAGCTGAATCGATGATGCGCATGTTCGCTTGGTGAGGGATGAAGAAGTCGATGTCTTCTTTCTCCCAGTCTGCTATCTCCAGAGCCTTTTCAGCAGCATCGCCCATGATGCGAACGGCGAATTTGTACACTTCTTTCCCGTTCATTTTGACGTAGTGCTGCCGTTGCTCCAACGTCTCTGCCGTCGCAGGGAGCCGACTTCCGCCGGCGGGTACGCCGAGATCTTTTCCCCCTGATCCGTCAGCGCCGAGGTGAACCGCTTTAATCCCGGCCCCCTCTTCGACAGGACCTAAGACGGCCGCTCCAGCACCGTCGCCAAAGAGCACACAAGTGTTGCGATCGCTATAGTCCATAAACTTCGAGAGTACCTCTGCCCCAATCACGAGTACCCTCCGGTAAGTTCCGGTGGCAATGAACTGAGATCCTACGGCACAACCGTAGATAAAGCTGGTACAGGCTGTCTCAAGGTCAAAAGCGGCTGCCCTCTTGGCACCCAATTTATCAGCGACCAGACAAGCCGAGGCAGGCAGGTAAGCATCAAAGGTACAACTGCCAACGATGATCAGATCCAGTTCTTCGGGATGTACTCCCGCTGCCTCTAAGGCTCGCTGACCAGCTACGTAAGCCAGATCGCTTACGGCTTCTTCCGGTTTGGCGATACGGCGCTCACGGATCCCCGTTCGAGTGACAATCCACTCATCGCTCGTCTCGATCATGGACTCAAAGTCTTTGTTGGTCATGATCTTTTCCGGTAGGTAAGAACCGGTACCCCAGATGCCGACGGATTGTAGCTTGATCAAACCGGATCCCCCTTTCCCGGGATATGATCTTTAATCGCTTGGATGAATCGCTCTTCAACGCCTTGCTGAGCCACTCGCAAGGCATTCTTGATGGCTTTCGCTTTCGAAGAGCCGTGACAGATGATCGACACGCCGTTGACACCTAAAAGAGGTGCACCGCCGTACTCGGCATAATCGAGCCGTTTGCCCATCTCCCGCAATGCCGGTGTAGCCAGCAACGCACCGAGTTGGGCCAGTCGGCTGTTTTTTAGTTCATCTTTGATCATTTTGGTCAAGGCACCGATCATGCCCTCACCGAATTTTAAGACTACATTGCCCACAAAACCGTCACAAACGATCACGTCGGCACGGCCAAAAAATAAATCGCGGCCTTCTACGTTCCCGATGAAACGAAGGGGCGCTTCTTTCAGCATCCCGTAGGTGCTGAGGACTAATTCATTGCCCTTCGTTTCTTCCTCACCGATATTGAGCAAGGCTACCCGAGGATTGGAGATTCCCATTACTTTTTCGGCGTAGACGCTGCCCATCATAGCGAACTGAAGTAAGTTTTTCGGCTTCGCTTCTGCGTTGGCTCCCACATCAAGGAGCAGTTTGCCACCTTCCAAGGTAGGAAGGATGGTAGCGATAGCCGGGCGATCAATTCCTGAGATTCGCCCGAGGCCGAGAAGCGAAGCAGCCATCTGGGCACCTGTAGAACCTGCAGAGACGAGAGCTTCGGCCTTACCCTCCTTCACGAGGCGGGTGGCAACGACGATAGAAGCGTCTTTCTTTTTCCGCAGGGCTGTAGCCGGTGATTCATCCATGGCGATAACTTCCGATGCGGCGACGATTTCTATCCGCTTTCGGACGGTTGCGGGAGCTTGCTGAAGCAGCGGTTCGATCGCTTCAGGCCGGCCTACCAGCAAGATGTTGATATCCATCTCTGAAGCTGCCTCAATAGCCCCTTTTACGATCTCCTCCGGTGCATGATCCCCGCCCATGGCGTCCAGCGCAATGCGCAAAAGTATTTCCTCCTTATGGTCGGGATAGCCTATCTCGAGCTATAATGTAAAATTTTCCAGAAAATACAATCTCATTTCCCACATGGCTGACGACACGGATAATATTCCGAGCGCCGACAACCTTGACGATATGGGCTTTAGCTTCGACGACCTCACCCAACAGAACAGGGCGGCGGTTACGGACGCGAGACAAAGCTGTCATAGCCGTAGGCGCGTCCACGATAGCTACCGCTAGGGAATTGGCTTGGGCAAAAATGTAATGCCCTCTGGCTATGGACGAACTCTGCAACATCGCTTCGGTAAAGCGAAGTTGGGAAGTCCCTTCTTTTCCGACGATCAAATGGGTCACTTCACCGACGATTTCGTCCCCGGAAAAGGTACGAGCGTCCCTTAAGTGCTCCACGGCGACCTGGCGCGCCCGTTCACGCAATTCAGGTATGCCGATCTGTTGGCGGTCCAAGCGAACGGTCTGTATGCTGACACCGAGTCGCCGGGCCAGTTCCCCGTCAGAATGTAAGGGGTTTTCCTGCAGCATCTTCTCCAATTTGGCCAGGCGCATCTCTTTTTTTTCTCGCGCCCCCATCGCTATTCCCCCTGCAGAGTACAGTTTTTATAGCAGCTGCTACTAATTCAAAGTATACCTCCGTTTTTTTCATTTTGCAAGTCTAATCGATGTATTTTTCCTTATATTTCCTTATTATACCAAAAGAAAATGGCCTATACAACGATAGGCCATTTCTGAACAGGAAATTCTTATTCGGCTTTTTTGCCAACTTCCCGATCACGATAATACCCGCAGCTCGGGCAAACGTGGTGGGGCATTTTGGGTTCATGGCATTGAGGGCAGGAACCGAAAGAAACCGGTTCCAACTTCTGTGCCGCACGACGCTGACGGTTGCGCGACTTCGATCTCCGGTGCTGAGGAACACCCATCTCCTACACCTCCTTTTATTTTTGAGAACGTTCGTTGCCATTCAGCAAGGCCAGGAGAGGGGCCATCCGAGGGTCTGCGGGGCCTTCAGAACAACCACAAGGGCCTTCTTCCAGAAGGGCACCGCAGTGCGGACAGAGACCCGGACAATCCTCTTGGCACAAAACTTTCATGGGCAAAGCTAATACGAGGGCATCGTGAAGGGCAGGAGATAGGTCCAAAACCCTCTCGCTTTCCAAGGGATATCGAGGAATGTCACCCTCCGGCATCGTTTCTTCCGAGGTTTCATCCACTAGGGATGTCGTAAAAAGAGCCTCTACGGGAACGTCGAGGGCAAACTCGACCGGACGCAAACAGCGATGACAAGGGGCTGTCAACCGAGCCGACAGGGTTCCTTGAAACCGGTACCCGCCTTCTTCCCGAGATACTTTCCCTTCGACATGGGCTGGCATCACAGGACGGAGGTCTTCTTCCAATTCCACTTCTTCCCATTGACCGGACCAGGGAAGCGGCTGCCACCGTTCACGGACCTTTCGTAATAAACCCTCATCGACTCGCATATTCTCCACCTCTTTAGAAAAGAACCAGCCATTATTATACAAAGCGCTGCTTATACTGTCAATGGAGAAGTTATTTTGCCAGGCGGAAAGTGTCCCGGGCGATCATCAACTCTTCGTTCGTGGGGATCACCATGACGTGACAGGCGGCGCCGGGCAGGGATACGTCCGCTTCTCCCCGTCCTTTGTTTTTCTGTTCGTCCAGTCTTACACCGAGGTACTCCAGTCCGTTGCAGACGGTTTTGCGCATGGACGACGAGTTTTCTCCCAGACCGGCTGTAAAGACGATAGCGTCGACACCGTTCATAACCGCAGCATAAGCGCCAATATATTTCTTAACACGGTAGGCAAACATGTCAAGGGCTAAACGGCACTGTTCGTTTCCTTGACCGGCTCCTTCCTCTAAGTCGCGGAAGTCGCTGGAGACTCCGGAAACACCGAGGACGCCGCATTTTTTATTCATAAAGTCGCTGACCTGAGCCGGCGTCATGTTTTCTTTTTCCATAATAAAGGGGACTACGGCCGGATCCATGTCGCCGACACGAGTGCCCATAACGAGTCCTTCGAGCGGCGTGAAACCCATGGACGTGTCTATCGAATTGCCATGGAACACGGCAGCGATAGAAGCACCGTTCCCTAAGTGACAGGTGATGATCTTCAGTTCTTCTAGGGGACGATCGAGCATGTCCGCAGCCCTCTGGGCAACATATTTGTGAGAAGTGCCGTGAAAACCGTAACGGCGAAGAGAGTACTTTTTAGCCAAGTCATAGGGCAGCGCGTACATATAAGCATGCTCGGGAATCGATTGATGGAAAGCTGTATCGAATACAGCCACTTGGGGTACTCCGGGCAGCATATGCTGGCAAGCTTCAATCCCCATGACAGCAGGCGGGTTGTGCAAGGGCGCCACTTCGAAGAGGGGCCGAATATCTGCCAGAGCCTTCTCGTTGATGATGGCCGAGTCGGGAAACTTGTCTCCGCCATGAGCAACGCGATGACCAACAGCATCGATTTCCTTCAGCGACTTGATAACACCATACTCCTCATGGGTTAAGGCGTCGACGGTCATCTGAATCGCTGTGTCATGATTCGGAATGTCCGTCTCCATAACGACGGGATTTTTCCCGGAAGGACGATGGGTTAACAGGGAACCGTTAAGCCCGATCCTTTCGACAAGTCCCTTGGCCAGAAGAGTTTCGTTCTGCATATCAAAGACTTGATATTTGAGCGAAGAACTTCCAGAGTTGATAACTAAGATAATCATTGAAATCCTCCTTATGCTTTTGCGACTTGTCTTTTTTTTCATTATTACTATACCCAATGGCTTAGCGGTTGTCACTTAATAAGACTATTTCGTCGAATTAGGTTAGAGCTTTCAGAAAATTTGTTATATTGGAGGTTTAGTGTTTTATGGGTAAAGGCCCCATCGCCCTTTTCCTATATTTTCTTCTGCTGACACCTCTTATGATTTATTATCCCTCAGAGTCTCTGTCGGCGGCCCGAGAAGGATTACAATTGTGGTTAAACGTCTTGTTGCCTGCCTTGTTCCCCTTTTTAGTCGTTGCAGAACTGATCTTGGGAATGGGCCTGCCCCGTCTCGTCGGTGTGTTGCTGGAGCCTTTGATGCGTCCTCTTTTCCGGCTGCCTGGTGCTGCAGCCGTCGTCGTGGCGATCGGCTTTACGACCGGATTTCCTGTGGGAGCCATCATAACGGCCCGTTTGATCCGGGAAGGCGCTTTGACGACAACAGAGGGAGAACGTCTCAGCCTGTTTACCAACAACGCCAGCCCCTTGTTCATGCTCGGCGCCGTTGGAGCCGGACTTTTCGGTTCATCCGAAGCCGGTCTGATGCTTGCAGCAGCCCACTATGGCGCTAACCTGGTAGTGGGTTGGTTATATACTCGAACACTCCCTCCACCACCTCGTTCCTTTTCCACGGTCGGGAGAAGGTCCAACCTGTGGAACCGGCTTGAGGCAGAGTGGAAGCTCTTTTCGACGCAGTCTAAACCGCCCGGAGAAATTCTGGGAAACGCAATTACTCGCGGGATGAACAACATCTTGGCCATCGGCGGATATATGATGTTTTTTGTCGTCACTTTCCGCCTTCTGTTGGCCGGAGACGTGATCACTCCCCTGCTGAGCGGTCTGGAAGAGGTTCTTCAATGGTTACACCTCAACCCGACCCTGGCTCCCGGAATGATCGCCGGTCTGTTGGAGATGAGCATCGGCTGTCAACAGATCGCGGCGGCCCATGCTCCTTTAACTGAACGACTGATGATGACATCGTTTCTTCTGGCCTGGAGCGGCATATCGATCCAAGCTCAGGTGTCTACCTTTTTGGCAGGCACAGGGGTTCGCCTCAGTCGGTATCTCCTGGCTCGATTGGCGCAAGGTTTTCTCTCCGTGGCGATTCTCTATGTGCTGCTTCTTTATCTTCCCCTCCCCATGTCCTCTTCCTACATCCCTCCTCTAACCGAATTTAACCTTTGGTGGATCTGGCCTGGTAAAAGCGGCCTTGTATATGTGCTGATAGGAATTATGCTGATATTTTCTATGATTTTCATCAAAGGTGCAAGAAAAAAGTAAAAGAGAGTGTAAAGTTTTACACCCTCTGTCTACCCAACTATACACACCGTTATGTTAATAATCTTCTTCGTGTTCTCGTCCCCAGTGTTCCTGCAGTTCCTCTCGACCCTTCCGGACCGTATTGATCGACTTGTTCAGCGTTTGCTCCATTTGGCGAAGTACTTCGTCGGCATAATCACGGGCATCCACCTTTAGATCATTGGCGGTGCCTTTCGCTTCTGCCAATATTTCTTCTGCCTTGGCTTGAGCCAAGCGGACGATCTCTGTCTCGCCAGCCATTTTCGCCACATAAGCTTTAGTTTCTTCGATCATGCGCTCACATTCTGCTTCCGCTTCCTGAATAACCCGCTGCCGTTCTTTCGTGAGCCATTTGGCTTGACGCAATTCTTCTGGAAGTCCGGTGCGGATGCGATCAATGCTATCTAACAAGGCATGATCGTCCACGAGAACTTTACCGGTCATGGGAATCCGAGTCGCTGTTTCCACCATTTCCTCGATTTCATCGAGTATGCGCAAGATGCTTCCCTTGCCTTCGGTTAGACGGGTAGCTGTCCCCTCAAAAGACACTGAACGCTCCATTTTTGTCCCCCCTTTGTCAGTCCTGTTATCATCAGGTACCTTCTTTACCATACTTTTCAGCCATACGTTCCTGTACAATCGGCGGCAAGTATTCTCGAACATCGCCACCAAAGGAGGCGACTTCTTTCACCATGGAACTGCTGATAAAGGCGTAGTCTGTAGTCGTAGTCAGAAAAACCGTTTCAGCCTGAGGGTAAAGCGTTTTATTCATCAAGGCCATTTGAAATTCAATCTCGAAATCAGACACCGCTCGAAGGCCGCGAACAATCGCATTGGCCTTCTCTTTTTTGGCGAAGTCTACGAGCAGTCCCGAAAAAGACTTCACCGTCACATTCGTCAGATGCTGGGAAGCGACGCGGATCATTTCCACTCGCTCTTCCATCGTAAACAGAGGTTTTTTGCTAGGGTTGTGAACGACAGCTACAATCAATTCGTCAAAGATTTGTGCCGCCCTTTCTACGATGTCCATATGTCCCTTGGTGATCGGATCAAAGCTCCCAGGATAAACGGCGATTGCCACAGAGCAGCCTCCTTACGATTCTACCCACTGATAATAATGAATCATTGTATCGCCGTAGCGGTTCGAACGTAAATGACCGAGGCGGCCTATCCGTTCAGGCAATGTCTCATCGCGGCTCGTCTCGAGAATCAAGACGCCATCGGCAGAAAGCAGACCGGCGGCGACCAATTCCAACACTGCTGGCAAAAGATTTTGTTTGTAGGGGGGATCGGCAAAAATCAGGTCAAACCGTTTTCCTTGCTGTAAAAGCGTCCGGCATGCCGAATAGACATCTTGCCGCAAAATCGTTCCATTCGCAAGGCCTGTCGTATCCATGTTTTTCTGAATGATTCGACAGGCATCATGGTCTTTTTCCACCCAATATACCTGTTCAGCACCACGGCTTAACGCTTCCAATCCAAGTGCGCCGGTCCCTGCAAACAGATCTAGACATTGGGCGTCGGGGATACGCCCGGCAAGTACATTGAATAGGGCTTCTTTGACGCGGTCTGCTGTTGGGCGGGTCTTGGAGCCCTTCACAGCAGCCAATCGGCGGCCACGTGCTTGACCGGCAATGATACGCATTTCCTTCCCCTTTCGACGACATTACCCAAATTATAACATGCCCTCCCCCGTTCGACAATTCCAGCAAAAGAGGAATGGTACCACCGTCCTAGTGGTACATTGATTCTTAATGGATAAAATAAGGGAGGTTTGGCGATGAACCGTTCTCAACTTTACGGAAATCTTGGCATTCGACTCGACATGGCCGTGGAAGCCCATGATGTGATTCGTCAAGAAAGAGGTTCCGACATTCCCGGCGTGAAGGTGTTTAAAGCGCAGCATCCGACAGCGACGGTGACGACGGTGATCGTGGAAAACGTTCAGGGCGAACAAGCCATGGGAAAACCGGTAGGAACCTACGTGACCATCGATGCGCCCCAGTTGCGCGATAACAACCGGGAAGTTCATCAACAAATCGCATCGATCTTAGCCAAGGAATTGACAGGCTTGCTCCAACTGAGACCGGATGGTTCTGTCCTTGTGGTCGGCTTGGGCAACTGGAACGCCACCCCGGATGCGCTAGGACCAAAAGTCGTCGATTATACCATGGTGACCCGCCATCTGCACCAGTACGCACCAGAAGAATTGGCCGGCGGATTGCGGCCAGTCAGCGCCATCGCCCCCGGTGTACTCGGTTTGACGGGAATTGAGACGGCAGAGATCATCAAAGGAATCGTCGAAAAAACCCGCCCCGATCTAGTCATCGCCATCGACGCCTTGGCGACCAGTTCAGTCGATCGCATCGCTACGAGCGTTCAGTTGGCCAATACGGGAATTCATCCCGGATCCGGTGTGGGCAACAAGCGTGCTGGCATCAACCTGGAAACAATGGGAGTTCCAGTTGTCGCCTTGGGAATTCCCACCGTAATGCATGCTGGTATCATCGCCCATGAAGCCATTGAAAAACTGATGGAGCAATTCCAAACGAGCCCCACCTTATATAAGCTCTATAAGGGACTGAACCCTGATGCCTTGCAGCAGATCATCGAGCAGGTTCTGGGACCTTACACCCGCGATCTGATCATGACGCCGAAAGAGATCGACCAGTTGATTCAGCAGACGTCAAAAGTGGTGGCATCGGGGATCGCTCAATCGCTGCATCCGTCAATTACGCCGGAACAGTGGACCCAGTACTTGCAGTAAGATAATAGCTCAGATGAGTAATTTTCGTTAGAACCGCTTTAAAAGTGATGGAGTGCCGGTCACAATTGATCGACACTCCATCACTTTTTGTGCGTAAGCTTCGCTGATGACCTATGAACCGGCTGGGGTGAGTCTTTTTTATCGCTGTGAGGTGCTCTTATCGTTGTTCACAGACTTTAATCGATGGGACAACCCAAGTTCCTGGGCCACTTCCATTTTGAAGTCTTCCATATTCGGCGAAAGTTCGTCACGATCCCGATCAGGCAAGGCTTTTCACCTCCTCGCCGTTAGGATCCACCGATTATAACAAATCCAATCCTTGAAAAGTCTCCCTGACCTTGCGGGCTAGTTCACGGCTTTCCGGTCTTTGCAGGGTTGGATCTTGGGCGTTCCACTGTTCGGAAGCGCTTTTGGCTTGATCTAACAGATCAGCATCCTTGACCAAGTCAGCAACCTTAAACGCAGGGATGCCGCTCTGTCGGGTTCCCAAAAATTCCCCAGGACCTCGCAGCTTGAGATCTTCTTCGGCGAGGCGGAAACCGTCGTTCGTCCCTTCCATGGCACTCATGCGCCTTTTTCCCTCGTCAGAAAGTTTATCGGCGATGAGGATGCAGAAGGACTGCGCTTGTCCCCTTCCGACACGACCGCGCAACTGGTGCAGTTGGGCTAACCCGAATCGCTCGGCCCCTTCGATCACCATCACCGTTGCCGCCGGCACATCGATGCCGACCTCGATGACGGTCGTCGCGACGAGGACTTTTGTATTTCCCCGGTAAAAGCGCTCCATGACGGCAGCCTTTTCTTCCTTTTTCATCCGGCCGTGCAGGATGCCTACCTCTAGATCCGGGAAGACGTCTCGAGTGAGGGTGCCATAGCGTTCTTCTACGGCTGCCAAGTCCATCTCTTCCGATTCTTCGATGGCCGGGCAGACGATATACGCTTGATGCCCTTGGGACACTTCTCGGCGGATCAGATTGTAGACCCGCGGCCACGTATCACTGCCTACATGATACGTTTTGACTTCCTGCCGCCCGGGAGGGCGTTCATTGAGGATGGATACATCCAGATCGCCATACAGGGTCATGGCTAAGGTTCGCGGTATCGGTGTGGCCGTCATGACGAGCAGGTCAGCCTGTTGGCCCTTTTCCCAAAGGGCAGCTCGCTGACGAACACCGAAGCGGTGTTGTTCATCGATGACGACCAGCCCGAGGCGCTGGAAGACCACTTCTTTTTGCAACAGCGCATGGGTCCCCACGACGACCGGATAGGTGCCTTCCGATAGACCTTTGAGAACTTCTTCTTTTCTGCGGCGCGTCAGCGAGCCGGAAAGGTGGGCCACTGGTATGGCCATCTCGGCGAGCAATCGCTGCCAGCTGATGGCGTGTTGTTCGGCGAGAACTTCTGTCGGCGCCATCAGCGCTGCCTGGTAACCTGATGCGACTGCTTTGACGACGGCAGAAGCAGCCACGATCGTCTTGCCAGCTCCCACATCCCCTTGGAGAAGCCGGTTCATCGGTCGATTCGCTTCCATGTCGGCGGCGATCTCCCGAACGACCCGTTTTTGGGCAGCCGTCAACTCGTAAGGCAAGAGTGACCATAGCTTATTGAGTTCCTCTTGGGCAGGCTTGTGACCGATTCCTTCGATAGGGACGTTCCGGCGACGGCGGATAAACTGCCACGCCGTCTGCAGCAAAAAGGCTTCGTTAAAAGCCAGTTTGCGCCGGCCTAATTCAGCCTGTTCAAGGGAATCGGGGAAATGAACCCATTGGACCGCTTGACTCAAGGCAGGCAGGTTTGTCGACCTGTCGAGTCCCTTTGGCACGATATCGTTCATTTGAGGGGCATACTTAGGGATGACCTGTTCATAGAGTCCCCGCAAGAATCGCTGGTTCAACCCTTCCGTAGCCGGATAGACCGGTACGATTCGGTTCGTATGCAATCCCGCTTCTGCCTGGTTTTCGATTTCCTCTACATGCAGTTCCGCTTTGCCGTAGCGAAACTCCACTTTCCCCGAAACGATGACCGCCGTTCCGGGAGGGTATTTAGCGGTCAATTGCTTGCGGTTGAATAAGACGATCGGCAAGATGCCTGTACCGTCATCCAACTGACCTTTGATAACAGCCAATCCGCGGCGAGGATTATACTGCTGGTAGGCTCGGATGACGCCGGATACGTTGTAGTCTCCGGGATAACGAATTTGAGCGATGCTGAGCAGTTGGCTGCGGTCGATGTAGCGGTGGGGCAGATGAAAAAGTAAATCCTGAATCGTCTCGATGCCAAGCCTTTTGAGGGCGGCCGCTCGCTGCGGTCCTACGCCTCGGAGAAACTGAATCGCCGTGCCAGGGCCTTTCAGGTTGCGGGAGGGCCTTTCAGGCTGTTTTTTGTTGACGGTTTTATCGTCTGATCCTGGATTCGAAGAAACTTGCTTCGTCGCTTCGGCCGTCGGCAATTCCAGTTCCAATTCTCCGATGCTCTGGGCCATTTGATCGACCACATGGCGCCGTTCCGGCGGAGTCAATCGCCGGTAGTGGATCATCTGGCCTTCCCAGAGAGCCATTCGAGCTCCCCAAGGACCGGGATGAGCCGATAAAGCCTGCCGAAGAGCAGCCAAGGAAGCATGGGCGTAGGCGGAAAAACCGCCGACGACGCCTCCGTCCGTGTATCCGAGATTGCGCTCGGCGTCAATCGCCCGGCGCAGACTTTGCCATAGGGGTTGCCAACTCATCGTTTCTTACTCCAACCCAAAAATATAGGGATACAGAGGTTGTCTCGTTTGTATTTGATGCACTTCTACGTCGGGATAGGCTGATCCAATCGCATCTTTCAACGTTTCCACATCCTCGTCGGAAACGTTTTCTCCCGTATATATGGTGATCAATTCCCACTCTTCTCCAGAATGGTCGAGCGCCTCCAGGGTCACTGGTGGGACAGAATTTCCACTGGTAACGAGTTTGTCATCGAAGATCCCTAGGAGGTCCCCTTGTTTAACATCTCGCCCGTTGACAGAAGCATCCCGTACAGCCCAGGTGATCTCCAAGCTGTGCACCGCTCGAGCAGCCGCTTCCATCATTTTCATATTATCTTCGACAGACTTGTCGGGATCGAAGGCGAGACTCGCTGCCAATCCTCCCGGCAGATGTCGAGTGCCGATGACGGCCGCTCTATCTTCTCCGATCATCTGAACGGCTTGACGGGCCGCCATGATCAGATTGGGATGGTTCGGTAAGAGCAAGGAAAAATCGGTATTTGCCCTTTCTATGGCTGACAGCCAATCTTGGGCACTGGGGTTGCGACTGGTCCCCCCGTCGAGGATCCCTATCGCTCCTTGCTCCCGGTACAAGGCCGCCCACCCTTCTGAGGGCGTGGCCGCGATAAAACCGATCGGTCGCCGCGGCAGAATTTCTTGCTTGGCTTCTGCTTGTTCGGCCATGTTGTTGATATGTACCTGGTGAAGCGAGCCATAGGCTAAGGCTTTCTCCAGCACCACACCGGGATGATTGGTATGTACGTGGATTTTTGCCGTTTCCCTGTCACCGACCACCAGCAAACAATCCCCTAATGGTTTGAGGATCTCTTGGAGAACCTCAAAGGGGAGGTTCTGCCCCCGGAGGATGAATTCGGTGCAGTAAGGAAACTCCATGTTTTCCTCTCGACGAGGAGAACTTTCGATAAGTTCCTTAGAAGAGGCCCCGTCTTTTTCATCAGAGTAAGGAGATTCAAAGGGCTTTGCGGTACCATTTGGGGCAGAGGTAGCTTCGCCTGTGAGTGCCTGTTGACAGCCTATCAAGAAAAACAAATATCCCTGACCCCCGGCGTCGACGACACCGGCTTCCTTGAGGGCAGGCAGTTGTTCCGGCGTTTTCGCGAGGGCCCTTTTTCCGGCTTCAATGGCCGCTGCTAATACTTCGTCCATATCGCTGCCGCGGCGAGCCGCTGCAAGAGCTTCCCGTGCCGCCATCTTGGCTACGGTTAAGATGGTTCCTTCCACCGGCTTCATGACGGCTTTATAAGCTCTCTCCACACCCTTTTCCATGGCTTGCGCCCATTCTCGGGGGGAGATGGTTTCATTCTCTTCCATCGCCTTTGCCCAACCCCAGAATAGCTGGGAAAAGATCACACCAGAGTTGCCCCGCGCTCCTAGCAGGGCGCCTTTGGCTGCCGCTGAAGCGACTTTTCCAACTGAAATCTCTTCTGCAGGCATTGCTTCGGCGCAGGCTTGTAATGTCAATGCTAGATTGGTGCCCGTATCACCATCAGGAACAGGAAACACGTTTAAACGATCGACATACTGGCGGTTCTGTTCCACTTGGGCAGCACCGCCGCGAATCAGTTCGGCTACTTCTATCCCACTGAGCCGTCGATTTTCTTTAGTCGGCGACTTTGATTCCTTGAACATGCACGTTCACCTCACGGACGGTTAAACCCAGTTGATTTTCTACGGATATCTTGACTCTTTCCATCACCGTCCGAGCGACTTCTGGTATGCGAACTCCATAGGCGACGAGTACATGCAGATCTAAGGTAACAGAAAAGTCGTCAAAAGCAGTCACGTCGATTCCCCGGGCCGTGTTGTCGCCCCGTTTCACACTGATTCCGGCAAGGGGACTCTTGGCAACCATGCCGACCAAGCCGTAACATTCTGCCACCGCTTGCCCGGCGATATTGGCGATCACATCATCGGCGATGGTGACACGACCGAAATCGGATGCGTTTTTCACTGTCATTTTGGTCACTCCCTTCAAAAAAAAGGACCTTATTCAGGTCCCTTCTCTTCCAAGCGGCTCAATTCATTGAGGAGGATCCGAAGGTCAATCCCGTGCATGCGCGCACCGCCTTCAATCGTTTCCATGGTGGAACCCATACAACCTAGACATCCCATACCGTAGCGGGCCAGGATATCTTTCGCCCCAGGATAGGTCTGCAACAGTTCCATTAAAGACATATCTTTCGTAATCTTACCCAAGTCATCCCCCCCTTAAACGTTTCATTTGTTTAGCTTTATTCGTCGTCCAAGAAGGAATTCCTTTTTCTTCGTCAAGTTCTTGCCAAAGCAGATCGAATCTGCTAGACTGTAATAGTGATTTTTCTGACCCCAAGGAGGTGGAACCATGGCACGGAAATGCGCCATTTGCGGCAAAGGGGTACAAACCGGGATGCAAGTCAGTCACTCCCACATCCGCACAAAAAGAACCTGGTCCCCTAACCTCCAGCGTGTTCGCGCTGTTGTAAAAGGTGCTCCTGTTCGTTTGAACGTATGTACCCGCTGCCTCCGTTCGGGCAAGGTTCAGCGTTCTGTGTAATTGTCCGGCTTGAAAAGGTAGCGCCCCCAATGGGCGAGTGAGTAAATAAGTCCTTTGACCAGATGGTCAAAGGACTTTTTACGTTTCCCTCATCTCTTGTTCCCACGCGAGGAGCTCATCGGCGGAAAATTGATATTTTTCGCTGCAGAAATGGCAGATCGCTTCGGCGCCTCCCTGCTCCCGGCGCATATCGGCCAGTTCATCAGGACCGAAGCTTTTCAACAGTGTCGATAGACGCTCCCGGTCACAACCACAATAAAACTCGGGTTCATAGCTGTTTAAGACTTTAGGGTCAAGCTCTCCCAGCAGGTCTTCCATCATCTCTTTCGTGCTCTTTCCGGCGGCTAGGTATTTGCTGATCGGTCCCAAGCGGGCGATGCATTGCTCTAAAAGGTCGATCGTCTCGTCATCAGCTCCCGGCATCAGTTGCAGGATGTAACCGCCTGCCTTGAGGACAGAACCGTCTACATCGATGAGCACACCTAAGGCTACCGCACTCGGCGTTTGTTCAGACGTGAAAAAATAATGTGTCAAATCTTCAGCGATCTCGCCGGAAACTAGGGCGGACGTACCGGTAAAGGTATCTTTCAAACCCAGGTCACGGGTGACATGAAGATGACCTTCTTTGCCGACCCCGCGGCCCACATCGAGCTTTCCTTCCGGTGTAGGTGGCAGTTCAATCGTCGGGTTCTGTACATATCCGCGCACCTGGCCCTTGGCATCGCCCTGGGCGACGATTGCCCCTAAGGGACCGTCACCGAGGATGCGCAGAGTCACTCGGTCCTCTGCCTTCAGCATGGATCCCATGAGAGCTGCAGCCGTTAAGGTTCTTCCTAAGGCTGCTGACGCTACAGGCCAAGTCTGGTGTTTTTGTTGGGCCGTAGAGACCAAATGAGTCGTCCGCGCACCGATAAAGCGGATTCTGCCTTGATCCGCCGTTGCCCGAATTAATTCATCTCGCACGTAATGGTTCTTCCTTTCAGATAATCAGCGTAAACGGCTCCGATTCTGTTG
This sequence comes from Heliobacterium mobile, assembly GCF_009720735.1. Lineage (GTDB taxonomy): Bacteria > Bacillota > Desulfitobacteriia > Heliobacteriales > Heliobacteriaceae > Heliobacterium > Heliobacterium mobile. The sequence goes on along the minus strand of NZ_WNKU01000001.1, from coordinate 297,999 downwards.
CTTCCTCTTCAAAAAAGTCATCAGGAAGATGAATCGGAGCGACTGTATCTAACCCATATCTCTGGGATCGCCGCAGTGCCGCAGCAACGGCTCGGGCTGCCCCCCTGCAGGACCGGGGAAGATCGTATCCGTGACAGATACCAGCAACCAAGACGGCTGCAAAAAGGTCTCCCGTTCCATAAGCAGCCCAGGGAACGAGGGCTGTACCTATTTCCCAAGCACTTTCTTGATCAAGTATCAAGGTGTAAATTCGCTCGCTCTCCCGGCGCCAGCCCGTGACGACAATCGCTTTCAATCCCGAACGGCCCTTTAAAAGGGATTCCTTTTTTACCGAATTCATGAGCTGTCGAGCCGCCTCGAGGATTTTCCGGCTGTCTCGCCCTCCCGCTACCCCTATGGGCGGCTTGTTTCCATCGACACCAGCCAACCAGAAAACTTCAAAGGGATTCGGGGTGATCACCGTCGCCAAGGGCAGCAAATCTTCACGGACCACCCGGGCGACTTCAGGAACAACATAAGCCCCGTGTGGATCGTCACCCAACACAGGGTCCAGCAGGTAAGGTATGTCTGGTCGTTCTATCAGCCATCGAGAGAGAATTTTGCCTTGCCGGGCTGAACCGAGATAACCGCTGAGTACATGATCTACAGGAGTATCTTTCAGAGACTTGAGCAAACCGAAGAACAAACTATCAGGTACAGTTCCGCCCCGCCTCGGCCGGACGGCGCCATGAGCGCCCAACATCACCGTGTGGATGGGAAAGGGTTGAATCCCGCAGGCGAGAAGGCCCGGGATGACGGCTGAATTGCCGACAAATCCCCGGGCCACCATGCTCTGTACAGAGAGAACCGAAGGAATAAGTCCCATCTTTATCCTTCCATGCTGCACATCAGGTTAGCCATCTCAATGGCAGACATGGCTGCGTCCCAACCTTTATTGCCCGCTTTTGTTCCGGCCCGCTCGATGGCCTGCTCAATTGTGTCTGTCGTCAATACACCGAAAATGGTCGGAACGCCCGATTGAAGGCCGACCTGGGCAACTCCTTTGGCCGCTTCACTACATACATAGTCAAAGTGAGGTGTCGAACCCCGGATGACCGCACCGAGACAAATGACGGCGTCAAAGCCTTTGGTGACCATTTTTTTAGCGACAAGGGGGATTTCGAAGGCACCCGGTGCCCAGGCGACAGCGATGTCTTCTTCTTGTACGCCATGGCGCTGGAGCGCGTCGATGGCGCCGGAGAGAAGTTTACTGGTGATGAACTCGTTGAAACGGGCGTTGACAATACCGATTTTGAGTCCCTGTCCAATTAGATGACCTTCGTAAATCTTGTTAGGCATACGTGATTAGCTCCCTTTCCAAAGATTTTCTGAGAATAATCCTGAGACTATATTCTAGGGCTTTGCACTCGAAAGCAAAATCTGGGGTGTGATGACGGAGCGAGCGTTTTGGGCGGAGCGGCGTCGAGAGCGAAAGTTGCGAAGCCGAAAAGTGCGCCACGGTTTACATGCAGAAAAGCCCAGAGGTTTGGCGCACCGGCGCAGCAACCGAGCGAACAGCCGCGGAGCCCTTAGCGAGCGGAGTCATTACACCCCGATTACCACGAATGTCCCTGTGTTCGACTCATGTATAACTGAAGTCTTACAGTTCAGTTAGTACAGTTTCGTGACTGTCCCACATTTATAGCATATGACCGAGCTTTTCTTCTTTCGTCCGTAGATAGCGCTCGTTCTCCGGGACACACTCGATGACGATCGGAACTCGTTCGACGACCGATAGACCATAACCTTCCAGGCCTTTGATCTTTCTCGGGTTGTTGGTCATCAACATGATTTTGCGCAGGCCTAGATCGGCCAGGATTTGAGCGCCCGTACCGTAGTCGCGGAGGTCAGCAGGAAAACCGAGCATCTCGTTCGCCTGAACTGTGTCAGCACCCATGTCCTGCAGTTTATACGCACGGATTTTATTGAGCAGTCCGATCCCCCGGCCTTCCTGACGCATATAGAGGACGACCCCCCGGCCTTCTTGCTCAATACGGCCAAGAGCTGTAGCCAGTTGATCACCGCAGTCGCAGCGCCTGGAACCGAGGACGTCTCCCGTCAGGCATTCCGAATGGACCCGGACCAAAACGGGCTCCTCACCTTCGATATCTCCTTTGACGATGGCTAAGTGACACTGTTTATCTAAAAGGCTTTCATAAGCGACAGCCGTAAAGTCGCCATACTTAGTGGGCAAACTGATGGTTTCCACACGCCGGATCAGTTTTTCCGTACGACGGCGATACTCGATCAAGTCAGCGATGGTGATGATTTTTAAGTTATGTTGTTCCGCAAAGGGGAGCAGTTGCGGGACCCGGGCCATGGTGCCGTCATCGGCCATGATTTCACAGATCACACCTGCCGGATAGAGGCCAGCCATACGGGCCAGATCTACAGCAGCTTCCGTATGACCGGAGCGAACGAGGACGCCCCCTTCCCGCGCCCGCAAAGGAAAGATATGTCCCGGTTTCCGGAGGTCTTCCGGTTTCTTTTTCGCATCCAAGAGAGCCTGAATCGTCTGGTGACGTTCGAAGGCGGAAATCCCGGTCGTACAAGTGGCGGCATCGACCGATACGGTAAAGGCCGTCTGCATACGGTCTGTATTGTCTTGAACCATGGGATGCAGTTCCAGGGCGTCGAGCCTTTCTCCGATCATGGGAACGCAGATCAAACCCCGTCCATAAGTGGCCATGAAGTTCACTGTTTCCGGCGTGGCCAGTTCGGCGGCCATCAACAGGTCTCCCTCGTTTTCACGGTCTTCGTCGTCGACGACGATGATCATTTTGCCTTGGCGAATATCCTCAATGGCTGCCTCGATGCTGTGGAATTTCGACATGCGAATCACCTCTCTGTTTCAATGTTAATAGCCCTTTTCTAAAAGAAACTCCCGCGAAATCCTTGAGAGCGGTTTCTCTCCTGACGGCACTCGACCCGTGAGCAGACGCTCTACATATTTTCCGATCACATCGGCTTCTAAATTGACCTTTTCCCCTGATTTCTTCAAACCTAAGGTCGTCAATCCGGCTGTATGGGGAATGAGAGATACCGTGAACCCCTGCTCCAATACATCGACAACAGTCAGGCTGATGCCGTCGATGGCGATGGAACCTTTGGGGATCACGTAGCGGAGAAGTTCCGGCGGTGCCGAGATTTCCGTCACCACTGCGATGTCGACTCGGGTTTGTTTACGGATAATGCCGACGGCGTCAACATGACCGGATACGATATGGCCGCCGAGGCGGTCACTCAGGCGGAGTGCCCGTTCCAGGTTGACCCGATGGCCAGGTTGGAGCTCCGAGAGAGAGGTGCGTTGTAAAGTCTCGGCCATCACATCGGCTGTAAAACCTCGCCCGTCATATTCGACAACAGTCAGGCATACGCCGTTAACAGCTATAGAGTCCCCCAGTTTTACATCTTCGACGACTTTTTTCGCTTCAATGATCAACTGAGCCGAACGAGCCCCCCGACGGATAGCCCGCATCACGCCGAGTTCCTCTACGATTCCGGTAAACAAGGTCTCACCTCCTGGAGAGTCCCTTGGAGCAGCCAATCATCACCAAGGGGACGAAATGTACTATGCTGTAACACTCTCGCATCTTTCATCAAGGAGACTCCTGTTCCCCCCACCGGTGACGGCGCTCCGTCTCCGCCGACCACTTTTGGCGCTACGAAGACAGCGACCTGATCGACCAGATCTTGTGCAAGAAAAGACCCGTGGATCTGTGCGCCCCCTTCCACCAGGAGGGATGTGAAGCCTCTATCAGCCAGTTTTTTTAAGAGTGCCGGCAGGTCTACCTTCCCCTGTGCGTTCGTAGGACACGGGAGGACGACCGCACCCGCCTTTTCTAACGCCTCGATTCGTTCAGATGGCGCCCGTTCACTCGTTGCGATGATGGTCGGCGCCTCAGAGGAAAGGATTTTAGCCGTCAATGGAGTTCGAGCTTGACTATCGACGATGATGCGCACTGGGTTTCGATATGTTCCTTCCTTTGATTCAGGAAGACGGACCGATAGTTCGGGGTCGTCGGCCAGCAAGGTGCCAATACCGACGAGAACCGCATCGTAGATGTTTCGCCATTGATGAACGACACGACGGCTATCGGGTCCGCTGATCCAGCGGCTGTCGCCGGTGGCAGTCGCGATTTTACCGTCTAGGGTCATCGCCCACTTCAGCAGCACCCAAGGTCTTCCCCGGGTGACCCAGGTAAAGAAGGGCTGGTTGATGGCGGCTGCTTCTTCCGCCAGGATTCCCACATCCACTGGAATGCCGGCCTCCTGAAGGCGGCGGAAGCCCCTGCCGGCGACTTTTGGATTGGGGTCGGGTACAGCCGCTACAACCCGTCCAATCCCTGCGGCGATGACGGCTTCCACACAAGGCGGTGTCCTGCCGTAATGGGAGCAAGGTTCCAGCGTTACATATAAGGTCGCTCCCTGTGCTTTATCTCCAGCTTGGCGCAAGGCGTGAACTTCGGCATGGGGGGTGCCTGCTTTCTCATGGTACCCCTCGCCAACCACTTGCCCGTCTTTGACAATCACGCAGCCTACGACAGGGTTAGGACTTGTCCGCCCTCGGGCGAGCGACGCCAGTTCCAAAGCGCGAGCCATATATTGTTTTTCATCGATCATAATGGTCATTCCTCGGAAATTAGTTTTCTTCACCCTGATGACGAAGGCAAAATCAGGGGTGTCATCATGGAACGAGCGTAGTCATTACAACCCCATTTGGCACGATGTGTCATCAAAGTTGGGCAGAAACGCAAAAACACCCCGGGAATTAGTTTCCCCGGGGTGATACGGAACAACTCTTTTCTCTCAACCAGCGAGAAAAATAGCGCACAGCAAAGCTGCTGCAAAAAGAGCAGACATTTGTTCCGTTTTCCTTTCTCATCCAGACTTTTACTGTCGGCTTCGGAGTTACACCGAATCTGCCCAGAAGGGCTCGCGGGCTGTACCGCCGGTAGGGAATTTCACCCAACCCCAAGGAAAACATGTTATTTGGTTGACTAGAAAAATTATATCAAAGGGCGACTAAGCCTGTCAATTTTAATATGCTGCCGCCCGCAATAGAGCGACTTCAGCCTGCGGATCCGGTACGCCAAAGATAGCTGCGCCGGCGACGAGTACATCTGCGCCGGCCCGAACGACTTGGGAGATCGTCTGCCCGTTAACGCCGCCGTCGACTTGAATTTCATAGGCAAGACCTTTTTCTTGGCGATAACGGGCCAGTTCAGTGATCTTCGGCAAGACGGCGCTGATAAACTTTTGACCTCCAAAACCAGGGTTCACCGACATGACGAGCACCAGATCCACCATGGGCAGCACATATTCGAGCGACTGCCAAGATGTGGCCGGGTTTAAGGCCACTCCAGCCTTAGCGCCCTTTTCTCGGATCAGCGATACGGTACGGTGCAGGTGGGTGCAAGCCTCCTGGTGGACGGTGACTAAATCGGAACCGGCCTTGATGAAATCGGGAATATAGCGATCCGGCTCTTCAATCATCAAGTGGGTGTCAAAAACCATTTGGCTCCGTGGACGCAGTGACGCTACCACGAGCGGGCCGATGGTGATATTCGGTACGAAGTGTCCATCCATCACATCGATGTGCAAATACTCTGCCCCTCCGGCTTCCACGTCGGCCACTTGGGAGCCAAGATTGGAGAAATCGGCCGATAAAATGGATGGTGCGATTTTAATCATCATGATTTCTTTCCTTTCGGAGCCGTTCGTTCCCGCTCTACGAGTTCATTCAAAAAAATCAGATAGTGTGCGTATCGTTGTTCGTGAATGAGACCCTTTTCCAAGGCTTCCCGTACGGCACAATCCGGTTCAGCCTTATGCAGGCATGTGTTAAATCGGCAACATCCCAGAAATTCGGTCATTTCTGGAAAGTAGCTTCCTAATTCGTAAGCAGGTATGTCCGGTAAGAACAAGGTGGAAAAGCCGGGGGTATCGGCAATCAAGGCTCCTGTCGGCAGAACGAGCAGTTCCACATGGCGAGTCGTATGACGACCTCGTCCGATTTTGGAGCTTACATCACCTGTTTTTAAGGAAAGCCCCGGCGATAAACCGTTGAGCAGTGTCGATTTTCCGGCTCCAGAGGGACCGGCCACGACAGAGATCTTTCCGTCCAGGAGTGACCGGACCGGTTCCAACGTGTCCGGTTGTTTGGAGGAAACGACAAAAGGCTTTACATCGATGGCAGAATATAACTCATTTATTTTTTCGATCATTTGGGGATGTGCGAGATCGGCCTTCGTGAAGACGATGACTGGTTCAACGCCACCTTGAGACGCCAAAATGAGCAGCCTGTCGAGCAAGACAAAATCGGGATCGGGATTGGCCAAGGCAAAGACCAAAAGAACTTGGTCCACGTTTGCGATGGGCGGGCGCAACAGTTCTGTTCGACGTGGATAGACATCCTCGATGACACCCTTATCTCCCTCACGAATCCGGATTCTAACGCGATCGCCCGGCAGAAAGACCCGGTTGTTTTCTTTTAGGCGGAATTTTCCTCGCAGAGAACAGGTGTAGGTCTGTTCTCCAGCGAGGACATAATAAAAACCGCAGTATCCTCTGACGATGGTTCCCTCGGTTTCCCTATGAGTCACAGCATTTCCTCCAAGAATCGCTCTTACTCGACCTGACGATTCAATACCATTACAGCGTCGCTATAGGCTTGGATTGTCCCTTTGCCGGTATAGCTCACTTCCTGGTTCACCGTCTCGCCGGCATGGTGCTGCCGGTTATAGACCTCACGGTTTCCACGGCTGTCTTGTACGACGATTTTGACCATGTGATCTTTTCCGTCATTCGGTATCAGAAAAGAGACTGAGGTCGTTTTCGCCGTCTGTGCTGGCGCTGCCGTACCGCTCACGGTCAAGAGGACCGGATCTCCCGGCTTGACGGGGCTATTCGGGGCAGGGTCTTGGGCCAGTATGGTGCCTGCCTCAAGTCCCGAATTCTCTTGGGTTTTTAGTTTCAGATCTACGCTCAACGGCTCAAGCTTTGCCCGGGCGTCGGCCAGCTTTGTACCGACCAAGGAAGGCATGGTGCCTTTCGCATCTTGCCCCTGCCCTTTGCTCACAGCCAAGCGGACGACCGTCTCCACAGGCTGCTCAGCGTTTGCCCCCGGTGTTTGAGAGATGACTGTACCGGGAGGTATTTTATCATCACTCTGTTCGATCACTTCAACGTTAAAATTGGCCTGTTGCAAGGCTACGACGGCGTCTCGTTGTGACATGCCGACGACAGAAGGTACTTTGACCACTTTTTGTCCCTTGCTGACCGTCAAGACAACGACACGAGTCTTTTTGACCTTGGTATTTTCCGGCGGATCTTGAGAAATAACGATCTCTTTGGCGACATCAGGGTGATTGACTTCGTTGATCTGATATTCTAATCCGGCCGCTTGCAGTGCTTTGATGGCATCAATGTGGCGCATTCCCGTTACCTTCGGAACGGTTGCCTCGGGAACACTCATGTACTGCTGCCAGGCATAGGTCAATCCAAAGAGTACGATCGCCAAGGCGATGAGCGAACCGATCCATAGACCGATTTGGCGCTTTTGCAGCGGCTTTGCTTTCGCCTTAAGCTTCTCCTTCCCATCCTCCACTGGTTCTGCTTCTTCGTTCACTAGGACAGGTATGGAGGTATCGATGACATTGTCGAATCGCATGGTGGGACTGTCATCATCCTTGACAGGCAGGCGACCGACGATTTTTCCCGAAAAGACGTTCTCCAAGTCTTTGCGGAAAGCTTGGGCGTTTGCGTATCGCCGGGACGGTTCCTTTTCCATGGCTCGAAAGATCACATTCTCTAGCGATTGAGGTATCCGTTGATTGACGGTCGTCAAAGGAGGCGGTGTCTGTTGAATCTGCTGCAGTGCTACCGCGATCGGTGTTTCTCCCTGGAAGGGAACTCGGCCACTGAGCAGTTCATACATGACAACACCAAGGGAGTAGATATCGGACTTTTCGTCCACCGGAAGTCCCCGAGCTTGTTCCGGTGACAGATAATGGACAGAGCCGACGATGGTTCGATCCATCGTCATCGTATTTTGAGCGACAGACCGAGCGATGCCGAAATCAGTCACTTTCACTCGTCCATTCCGGTTAAGCAGGATGTTATGCGGTTTGATATCTCGGTGGATGATCCCTCGTTCGTGGGCATGCTCCAAGGCATCGCTGATCTGCTTGCCCAATTCTACCGCTTCTTCCGGAGGAAGAGGGGCGCGGCTGCGAATCACTTCTTTCAATGTGGGACCGTCGATGAACTCCATCACTATGTAGTCGATATCGCCTTCTCGGCCCACATCATAGACGTTGACAATGTTCGGATGAGACAAACCTGCCACCGCTTGAGCTTCTCGACGGAAACGACGAACAAACTCTTCGTCTGATGTGAGTGTTTCCCGAAGGAGCTTGATCGTCACGGCTCGCTCCAGCAGCTTGTCCCAGGCTTTATAGACCTGAGCCATACCGCCGCTGCCTAAGAGTTCTACAATCTCATAGCGGTTGCCGAATAGTCGACCCATCATTGTTGCCACCCCTCACTTTCCTTCTGCCAGATAATGAGGAAAGTGACGTTATCATATCCACCTCGGTCTAGGGCAAGCTGCAGCAATTGGTCAGCAACCTTCCCCAAATCGTCAGGTCGATGAGCCCTGGAACTGTTCAGCATACTTGCGATCTCATCAGCGGTCACTAAATTCGTCAGACCGTCTGTACACAAAACTAAGATATCCCGCGGCATCCACGATTCCAGGATCGTGTCCACCTGCACCTCATCGCGGGTCCCGAGCGCACGAGTGATGATGTTACGCTGAGGGTGAGACAGTGCTTCCGCTTCTGTCAATTTTCCCTGGCGAACCATCTCTTCGACTAAGGAATGATCCCGCGTCAACAAACGAACTTGACCGCCCCGGAACAGGTAAGCCCGGCTGTCGCCTACATGGGCGATGGCGATCGAAGCCGAATCGAGGTATGCCGCCGTTAATGTGGTCCCCATGCCGGTCCATTGCAGATTATTGATCGATTCCCGATAGATGACCCGGTTCGCTTCCCGACAAGCCTCTGCCAGGACCTGTGCCGGTTCGCCTTGCAATTTATGTTCTTGCCAGTACTTCGTAAAAGCTTGTACCGCCATGGCGCTGGCCACCTCACCGGCCTCATGACCGCCCATCCCGTCGGCGACGATAAAAATACCTTGAACCGTGTCGGTAAAGTGGCAGTCTTCATTTACCGGTCGAACTCGCCCCCTGTCAGTGCGAGCGACGATGTTCATGTCTCTCCCTCCCCATGGGCGGCACCGCGCAATTGTCCACAGGCCGCTTCAATATCTACACCCCGCTCCTCCCGAATGACCGCATCGATGCCCTGACGTTTCAATTCATCGAGAAACTGCACCATCCGAGCCTTGTCTGGACGGCGGGCACCGCTTTCCGTGACCGGATTGACGGGAATCACGTTGAGGTGAATCGGCCACCGGGTGAAGAGTTTTCCCAACTGCCGAGCATCTTCTAGGCGGTCGTTGACCCCTTCGATCAAGGCATATTCTACAGAAAGGCGGCGCCTTCCTTGTTCCCAGTAACGACGACATGCATTGAGAACTTTTTCAATGGGATACTGGCGATTCACCGGCATCCATTGGCTGCGCAATTGATCGTCAGCGGCATGGAGAGACAAGGCCAGATTGATCTCCCAGTTCTCTCGGGCAAACCGTTCGATCCCGGGAACGATGCCAGAAGTAGATACAGTGATCCGTCGTTGACCGATGTTCTGTCCTTCCGGATGGGTGAACAGTTCGATCGCCCGTCGAACCTGTTCGTAGTTTAAAAAGGGTTCACCCATTCCCATGAAGACAAGGTTTGTCACTTTAAAATCCGGATCGCTTTGCCCTTTTCGGTGGGTAATATCTAAAACTTGGCTGACGATTTCCCCTGCCGTTAGGTTTCGCCGAAATCCCTGCTGGCCGGTGGCGCAAAATTTACAGCCCAAGGGACAGCCGGCTTGGGTGGACAAGCAGACGGTGACTCGATCACGGGTCTGGCTTCGACGATAGGGCATGAGCACTGTCTCGATCAATTCGCCGTCGGCTAACTGCCAAAGGTATTTTTCTGTACCGTCCTTCGAGACACGGCAACAGCTCAGTGCCAAAGGACGGAGCCATCGCTCTGCTTCGATTTTGCTGCGCAGAGCTTGGGGAAGATCGGTCATTTCGGCCGCTTCTCGGACGGCCCGGCTTTGAACCCACTTGAAGATCTGTTTTCCCCGGTAGGCTGGATGCCCCCATTCCTGCAACGTCTGCGCCATCTCCTCCGGTAGCAGGCCTCGCAGTTCAGTCTTTTCAGTCAAGGGATGCATGCCTCCTCAGTCGGGCGATAAAAAACCCGTCCGAATCAAAGCGATCCGGCAGAATTTGAAAATACCCTTTCGCCATCTGGCGCTTTTCCTCATCGGTAAAGTCAAGTTCCGGGAGAAAGGAACCTAGATCATCAGCGATGAAATTGGGGTGGCGCCGCAGAAAATCTTTCACTTGTTGAAAATTTTCTTCCGGCTCAATGGTACAGGTAGAGTAGACGAGCACCCCTCCTGGGCGAACCAGGGCGGATACACTGTCCATGATCTTGCCTTGCAGCTCTTTTAACTGAGCGATGTTCTCTGGCGTCATCCGGTAACGGAGCTCCGGCTTTCGCCGCAAAACACCCAGCCCGCTGCAGGGCGCGTCTACGAGCACCCGGTCGACTTGACCGATCAGTTCAGAGGGCAAAGGCCCCTGCGCATCCACTCTCTTTACCCGGACATTTTCGACACCAAGGCGGCGGCAGTTTTCACGGATCAGTCCCAGCTTGTGAGGATGAATATCCCAGGCGTGTATCTCCGCACGGTCTTCGGACTTTTCGGCCATATGGGTGGTCTTACCGCCCGGCGCGGCGCAGGCGTCGACGATCCGCTCATCCGGCTGAGGATCGACGACAGGCGCGATCAACATAGAGCTTTCATCTTGGACGGAAAAGAGACCTTCTTGAAAACCAGGCAAACCAGTGACGGCGGAAGCTGCTTGCAGGCGGATCCCTGCCGGAGAAAGCTCAGAAGGTCGGGCTTCCACCCCAGCAGTTCGAAAGGTTTCTAAAAGATCGTCCCGGTTCGTTCGCAGCCTGTTGACCCGCAGGGCGACACCGACAGGGCGGTTGTTCGCTTCACAGATGGAACGGGCTCGCTCCTTGCCGAATTGTTTGATCCAATGTTTGACCAGCCATTCCGGATGGGATTCCATGATCGTCAGGTATAGGACGGGGTTCTTTTCCCATGATGGCCAGGGAATCTCGTCGCGCTTGCGCACCAGTTGTCTCAACACACCGTTGATCACCGGTGCCAGCCGTGTCTGGCCGATCTGTTTGGCCAGTTCAACCGTCTCATTGCAGGCCGCAGAGTCTGGTATGCGTTCGAGAAGGAGGATCTGGTAGGCTCCAAGGCGCAACAGCCTGCGTACCTCTGCCGGTATTCCGGCGGGACGCTTGAGAAAACGATTGACGGCAAAGTCCAAACGGTTTTGGCGCCGTAACACTCCTAGTACAAGTTCTGACACGAGACCGCGATCGACCCGAGACAGCCGGCTGACCTCCAAGGAATGGGCCAACTGTAGGTTTACATAAGCTTGTCGTTCTTCAACAGCGGTTAAGACCTCGTAGGCAACGGCCCGGGACGATGGCTGCATCAGGATACCTCCACATGCTGGTCTTTCGGTAAGGTTGACTTGTCCAATATGGATCCGATGGCGTCATCGATCCAATGGGTACGTTCACCGTAAAGAAAATAGCGAATCGATTGTTCCACCCGGACCAAGTCTACGCGGGTATTGCAACAGGGGCCTTCGGGACGGTCATTGAGGATCCCGAGCACAGGGATATGCTCGATATCCTGAATTCCACTCGTCAAATCCCTTTCACAAGCCACAGCGATGATCGCCCGAGGTCGGCTGTCCATAATCGCCTTCCTCGCCCAGGTTCCTCCCGATACGATCGTCAAGTTGACTTGATATTTGTCAGCCAAATCCCGCAAGTCATGGATGGGGCATTGTCCACAACGTTTGCAGTTTTTTATGTCCAAAAAAATTTTATAGGGGCAGGTGGTTTTTTGCAGGCAATGAGGTCCTAAGATCATCAGCTTGTCCGGTGTGACCACAATATGACGGAGACGGACCAGCTGGTTGCTGACTTCAATGAAACTGCTCCGCAAACGGTCCACAGGGATTCCAAAGATGTGGGCAATCACTTGTGCCAGCGGAAAAAGTATGTTCACCGCCATGCGGGTCCACCGATACATGGACGGTATGGCCCGATCCTGCCAGATGGAAATCACCATGCCGCCGATCCCAAAGGCGATGAGCCCCACCAGGATCAAAAAGGTGAGGCCAAGTATCCCGATGACCACCTTGCTCCAGGGGTAGTTTTGGTATTTGACAAGATACCAACCGAGGCTGGCAATGCCAATGAGTGCGAACAGGCTGGCGATCATCAAGCCGATAAATAATCGCTTGCGAATAGGCATTTTCCAACTCTCCTGAATCGTCTTTATCAGCCGAATCGAAACCCTGTTCCAATCCTGCGTCCTCGTACAAAAGAACCTGCCGTCATCGTTTTTCCCCCAGCGGGACGAACTTCTGCCAACCAGTACAATCCGGAGCCGGTGGCGACGGCTACTTCGTCTCCTGCAACGTCCACGATTTCTCCAGGCGCTCCGCTATGGGACAAGGGGAAGCCCTCCCGGCGAAGGCGGCCAGCGATGACTTTCAAGATTTTTCCTTGATCCATAGTATAAGCACCGGGCCAAGGGTTCATGCCCCGGACGCGGTTATGAATGGCTTCGGCTGATTGCTCCCATTGAATCTGCTCGTCCACTCTTGTCAGCATGGAGGCGTAGGACGATTGAGCGTGATCTTGAGGAACAGGCTTTATGGTTCCCTTCTCCCAGCCATCCAAGGTTTCAATGAGCAACCGAGCCCCCAACTGGGCTAAGGCATCGTGCACTTGGCCCGTCTTGTCATTCGGACCGATCGGCAGGGACGCTTGCAAAAGCATATCACCTTCGTCCAAGCCTTCACTCATCAGCATCGTCGTTATGCCTGTTTCGGCATCGCCGTTGATCACCGATCGGTGGATGGGCGCTGCTCCCCGGTATCTGGGAAGCAAGGAGGCATGCACATTGATCCAGCCTTTCGGTAGTGCTTCTAAAAGCGCTTTCGGCAAGATTCGGCCAAAAGCCGCCACGACACCGACGTCAACCTTTAAATCCCTTAGCCGTTGAATAAAGTCTCCGTCCAGTTTGGCCGGATGTTCAACAGGCAAACCCATCGCCAAGGCAGCCTCTTTGACGGGACTGGGGAGAGGTTTTTGTCCTCGTCCCCGCGGCTTGTCAGGCCTACTGACGACTAAGGAGACGGTATGACCGGCAGAAACGATCGCTTCCAGCGTAGGTACGGCAAAATCGGGGGTACCCATGAAAACAACGCGCATGCGAATTATCACTCCCTGGTTGGCACGTTTTTATCCAACAGGTCCACAAAGAGAACCCCTTCTAGGTGATCGATCTCATGCTGGAGCGCACGGGCTAAAAATCCGGTCCCTTCGATCACATACTCTTCGCCGTTGCGGTTCTGTGCCTTTACCTTCACTCGCTGGGAACGGTTTACTTCTTCTTGGAAGTCAGGAATGGAGAGGCATCCTTCCACATCGATCTGGCTGCCTTCCGCTTCGAGAATTTCTGGATTGACCAGTTCGATACGGCCATCACCGACATCGATGACGACGACACGTTTGCTGATGCCGATTTGGGGGGCCGCTAAGCCTACTCCTTTGGCAGCAACCATCGTATCATACATGTCATCCATCAAACGGCCCAGGTTAGCGTTGAATTTCGTTACGGTCTTCGCCTTTTCGCGCAATACCGGATCGCCGATTTTTACGATCTCATAAACGGCCATATGATCCCTCCTATGTGCTAAATCGAGTCTGATGCAAGGCATTATCCTGTTCATTATGGATCCATGGTGATGGTCGCGATCACAGGCAGAGGTCTTCCCCGCCGGCTATCATAATCTTGTCGAACGTTGCTGAGAATGGTTCGAAGAGGTTCATTGTCTCTTTGGGACAACCGGACTGTAAGCATCCAGCGATACTTATCTTCCACTTTGGCCACGGGAGCCGGTGCCGGTCCCCAGATATCGAGAGGAATTGAACTCTTCCGAGCATGCTCTCGGATGATCTCGGTCCACGTATCAGCAACCATTCGGACAAGAGAGTCTTCTGTTCCAGTAAATAAGATCCGGGCCAACCGGGAAAAGGGCGGATAACCCAACTGTTGCCGTATTTCGATTTCCCGTTGAAAAAACCCTTCATAATTATGATTTTGTACAGCCTGTAGACAATAATGTTCCGGACAATAGGTTTGTAAAATAACTTGACCGGAACGGTTGGCCCGGCCGGCCCGGCCAGACACCTGAGACAAGAGCTGGTAGGTCCGCTCGACCGCCCGGAAATCAGACACATGCAAGGAAGCGTCCGCTGCCAGAACCCCCACCAAGGTGACTTTGGGAAAGTCTAACCCTTTAGCGATCATCTGGGTACCCACCAGAATCGGCGCCTCTTCCCGTCCAAATTCCTCGAGAACCGGTTCGATGCCCTCTTCGGCTGCCACATCCCGGTCCATGCGCAGAACGGGGACACCGGGAAACCGGGCTTGCAGTTCCTCTTCCACGCGCTGCGTTCCAGCGCCGAAGTAGCGAATGGTCTTGCTGGCACACTGCGGGCATTGACGAGGCACATCACGGCGGAAGTTGCAGTAGTGACAATGCATCTGATCGCCTGCGCGGTGATAGACCAAGGAGATGGAACAATGGGGGCAAGTGATGACTGTGCCGCATTCCCGGCAGATGACGAAAGTGGAGAAACCGCGGCGATTTAAGTAGAGGATGGTCTGCTCCCGTCGTCGCAGTCGTTCCTCTATCGCTTGCAGCATAGAGGCTGAAAGCATCCCTCGGTTTCCCTCGGTCAATTCAGCCCGCATGTCGACGATGTCGACGACCGGCATGGGCTGCCCTTGGGCTCGTTCCGTCAATCGAAGGATTCGGTACGATCCTTCCATCGCTTTATCATATGTTTCAATGGCCGGCGTGGCTGATCCAATGATTACAAGGGCTCCGCAGTGGCGCGCTCTTTCGATAGCCACTTCTCGGGCATGATACTTGAGATCGTTTTCCTGATGATAGGATGGCTCGTGTTCCTCATCGACGATGATGAGACCTAAGTTCGGCACCGGTGCAAAGACGGCTGACCGAGGGCCGATGACAAGAGACGCTTCTCCCCGGCTGATCCGGTACCAATGGCTCCGCCGCACCTTCTCCGTCAATCCGCTATGCAATAGGAGAACATCGCTGCCGAATCGCTCCCGTAGACGCCTTCCCATCTGCGGCGTCAAGGCGATCTCCGGAACCAGAAATAAGACTTGTCGGCCCATGGCGAGCGCTTTTTTCGCCGCCTGAATATATATTTCCGTTTTCCCGCTCCCGGTAACCCCATGGAGCAGGAAGGGCTTTTTGTCTCGGTGAGACTTTTCCAAGTCAGCTATGATCGCCTGAACTGCTGCAACTTGTTCCTGGTTTAAGGCCGGCTCTATCATGGAAGGTGTCCCTTCCGACGATTCAACGTCCTTCTCCTCAGGGAAGCGAAAAGGAGGAAGCCGTTGTACTAGTTCGACCAAACCAGCCTCTAACAACCGTTCTAAGGAAGGAGACGTTTTTTTGCTCTTTTCGACGAGGGATGAAAATTTCATCTGTTTGCGAGGGGCACGAAAAAGCCGCTGCAGCAGTTGGCCGCATTCGGGATCGATTCCTTGCCACAGATCGATCTGTTCCTTGCCGATACTTTCGGAGAGTTTAACCCATTTGGCTGGCTTGAGAGACGGTCCCGGTGGAGCCATCAAGCGCAGCACGTCAGCCATCGTGCCGAGGACTTCCCTCGCCAGCCAAGGGACGAGAGCCAACAGATCTTCACCGAGTCGGTAACCGGGATGAAAGGCCTCAATGTTCGAAAAATGACCTCTATTTTCTGGTGGTTGATCATGCACATCGAGAACCCAACCGCGAAGGGTTCGTTGTTGAAAAGGAACCCACACTTCACAGCCAGGAAGAACAGAATGACCAAAGGTATCCGGAATCCGGTAAGTGAACGGGCGGTCTATGTCTCGATGAGGTATATCTACGATGACTTGGGCCCATCGACAAGAATCGTCTGCTTTCATCGGCTCACCCCGAGGTTTATCGTTGTTTTCATTATATCAAATCGGGTCAAGCAAGATGAAAGCCCGGAGCTAGAGCCCCGGGCGTTGTCATATGTGGTTTGATATCGATTACAGGCCAGCCAGTTTTTTGAGGGCTTCCACCTTGTCCAAACGCTCCCAAGGGAGGTCCAGATCGTTGCGGCCGAAGTGACCGTAGGCAGCGGTTTGACGATAGATGGGCCGGCGCAGGTCGAGCTCTTTGATGATTCCGGCAGGACGGAGATCAAAGACTTGTTTAACCCACTCTTCGATCTTAGCCTCGTCCACTTTACCGGTGCCAAATGTCTCGACCATGACAGAGACGGGATGGGCCACACCGATGGCGTAGGCGATTTGGATTTCGCAACGGTCAGCCAAGCCGGCAGCGACGACGTTCTTCGCTACGTACCGAGCGGCGTAGGCTGCAGAGCGGTCCACTTTTGTGGGGTCTTTGCCGGAGAAGGCGCCGCCGCCATGACGGGCCATACCGCCGTAAGTGTCGACGATGATTTTCCGACCGGTCAGTCCGGCGTCACCTTGAGGTCCGCCGATGACAAAACGACCGGTGGGGTTGATGAAGTAGCGAGTCTTCTCGTCGAGCAGTTCCCGCGGGATGATGGGCAGGATTACCCGTTCGATCAAGTCGGACTTGATGGTCTCCAGGGATACTTCTGGAGAGTGTTGAGTGGAGATGACGACGGTGTCCACACGGACCGGTTTGTCCCCATCATACTCAACTGTGACTTGCGTTTTGCCGTCGGGGCGAAGGTATTCCAACTCACCGGTCTTACGGACTTCCGAGAGGCGGCGAGAAAGTTTGTGAGCCAAGGAAACAGGCATCGGCATGAATTCCGGTGTTTCGTTGGTGGCATAACCGAACATCATACCTTGGTCACCGGCGCCGATCGCTTCAATCTCAGAGTCGCTCATTTCACCGGTTTTCGCTTCCAGAGCCTTGTCCACACCCATGGCAATGTCAGCCGATTGCTCGTCGATGGAGGTTAAAACAGCACAAGTTTCACAG
This sequence comes from Heliobacterium mobile, assembly GCF_009720735.1. Taxonomy (GTDB): domain Bacteria; phylum Bacillota; class Desulfitobacteriia; order Heliobacteriales; family Heliobacteriaceae; genus Heliobacterium; species Heliobacterium mobile. Next base: position 280,626 of record NZ_WNKU01000001.1, on the reverse strand, counting down.
TCAAAGCCGAATTTCGCGCGGGTATAGCCGATTTCACGGATCGTTTGCCGAACCACTTTCGGAATATCTACATAGCACTGGGTGGTGATCTCACCAGCTACCAGTACCAAACCAGTCGTTACGGAAGTTTCACAAGCTACCCGGGCCATGGGATCTTGGGTAAAAATCGCATCCAGAACGGCATCGGAGATCTGGTCAGCCACTTTATCGGGATGACCTTCGGTGACAGATTCCGACGTGAAGAGACGTCTACGATTCAATCGTGTTTCCTCCTTTACGGCCTTAGCCGAATTTCGATAGATTGTTGAGGAAATGTTCCCCTTTGTCTTTCTTACCTAGATTAACAAGTACGCGCATGAAATACAAGGGGATTGATCACACACGAGCCGACAAGATTTCGATCACTTTATCGAAGATACGACGGGCCAATTCCGCTTTTGACATTAAGTCTAACTGTTCTTTTTCGCCCTGGCGATTAAAAATCGTAACAATATTCGTGTCTTTGCCGAAGCCCGCCCCAGGCTGAGTGACGTCGTTCGCTACCATCAAGTCTAGGTTTTTGCGACGCAGCTTGTCCAGCGCATAGGTCTCTAGATCGTTCGTCTCGGCAGCAAATCCGACCAAAACTTGCCGATTTTTTTTCTGACCTAATTCGGCGAGGATATCGGGATTTTTCACCAGTTCCAAAAGGAGGTGGTCTGTCTTCTTTTTGAGCTTTTGCTCTTGTTGCATCAAAGGGCGGTAGTCGGCCACTGCCGCCGCTTTTACGACGACGTCTACGCGTTCAAAACGCTCTAAGACAGCCTGGCGCATCTCTTCAGCCGACTCGACCATGACCGCCTCCACTCCGGCGGGAAGGTCTAATCCGGTCGGTGTAGTGACCAAGGTGACTTGAGCGCCGCGCCGCAGCGCCTCCTGAGCTAAGGCGTAGCCCATCTTACCGGAGGAACGGTTGGTGATATATCGAACGGGATCGATCGCCTCCCGGGTTCCGCCGGCGGTGATCAATACCCGTTGCCCCGCCATATCCTTTGAAGCCGATAAGACTTCTTCGATGGCTGCCAAGATTCGTTCCACCTCGGCTAGGCGCCCTTTGCCGGAAGTGCCGCAGGCGAGCCGCCCGACCTCCGGTTCCACGATGATCGCTCCGCGCTGGCGAAGAACCCCTATGTTTTCTTCCACGGCAGGATGGGAGTACATGTTGACGTTCATCGCTGGTGCGATGACGAGTGGAGCTTTCGTAGCCAGCAAGGTTGTCGATAAAAAATCGTCGGCGATGCCCGAGCGTAGTTTGCCGATGATGTTCGCTGTAGCCGGCGCCAACACAAAAAGGTCTGCCGCTTCCGCGACAGACACGTGGGCCACGTTCCACTGCTTCGGTTCATCAAACATATCGACAATCACCGGCTGCTGGGAGAGCGTTTGGAAGGTCAAGGGACCAACGAACTTCGTCGCCGATTCGGTGAGAATCACCTGAACACGACTTCCCGCCTTCACCAAACGGCTGACCAATTCACAAGCTTTATAGGCGGCAATGCCGCCGCTGACGCCGACTACGATCAATTTGTCTTGCAGCGATTGTTTCATCATCGGCTGGCTCACTTAATGCCGCCTTTAGGCTGCTGGAAGCGGATTTTGCCTTCCACAATCTCTTGCAGAGCCAGGCTCACCGGCTTGGTCGATTTGGGCGTACTTACCATCGGTTCTGATTTGTCAGTGATGGCACGGGCTCGTTTTGCAGCCAACACCACCAGAGCGTATTTGCTGTCCACTTTCTCCATCAAACGGTCAAGGGATGGTTGGTTCAAGGATCACACCTCCCGAAGCTGCTTAGAAAAGGATTGCGAGTTTAATCTACTCCCTATAGAGGGATGCTGTGCCTATTTGACTACCGTCTCCATGACTAAGTAACAAAAGAATTAAAATCTATTACCCCAGGTTACTCCGATTTCCGATAGACCCGGCTCTTTTCCGCTTCCAAGATCGCTTGCAGGCGGGCTGTGGCCCATTCGGCATCGTCGTTGATCACACAATAATCGTACTTGTCGATGAACTCCAGCTCCGCTGAGGCCAGACTGAGCCGTTTTTCAATCACTTCGGGACTGTCGGTGCCTCGGCCGTAGATCCGTTTGGCCAGTTCATCGAGGGACGGCGGCGCAATAAAAATCAAAGCTGCTTCCGGGTAACGGCCTTTGACTTGCAACGCGCCCTGAATGTCGATTTCCAACAGCACATCCTGCCCATTAGAAAGCGACTCTTCCACTGGTTTCAATGGTGTTCCATAGTAGTTATCGTATACTTGGGCATATTCCAAGAAGTTATTCTCTTCGATCTGCTGTTCAAAGTCGTCTTTACCGAGAAAATAGTAATGTTCCCCGTGAATTTCACCGCAACGGGGAGGTCTTGTCGTCGCTGAAATGGACAGTTTCAGTTGTTTTTGCTTCGACAAAAGTAAACGGCTCAGGGTTCCCTTACCTGCTCCAGAAGGTCCCGAGATGACGAGAAGTACACCGCGACCCATTCGAGCCAGCCAAGATTCAAGAATATAGCTTCCCTTATTCGGCTCCTTCATCTCCATGATGACCCGTCTCCTTAGCCGACAGACGATGAGCCACCGTCTCGGGCTGAACAGCCGATAAGATGACATGGTCGCTATCGGCGATTATTACCGCCCGGGTGCGCCGGCCATAGGTGGCGTCGATCAGCATCCCCCGGTCCCGGGCTTCCTGAATGATGCGCTTAATCGGCGCTGACTCAGGACTGACAATCGCGACAATACGGTTGGCAGAAACAATATTCCCAAAACCGATATTGATCAATTTGATATCCACTTCGGTTCCTCCTAAGTCAGTTTCGACAGCAGCGCATCTCGTTGCCGGCTTCCCAAACCTTGCAGGCGGCGCGATTCGTCAATGCCGATATCAGCCATGATGCGTCGAGCAGTCCGTTTCCCCACTTTCGGCAGCGATTCCAGCAAATAGAGTACCCGCATTCCCTTGACAATTTCATCTTCCCGGTTCAAGACGGTTTCAACCGTAATCACTCCGGACTTCAACTGGTTACGCAGTTGTGTACGACTGCTGCGAATGGCATGGGCTTTTTTTAGAGCTTCTTGTTTTTGTTCTTGAGTTAATGTGGGCACAGCCATGACGATCCTCCTAATTTGGGTCCAGGCACTGCTATTCGACGTTTTGCACCTGTTCGCGGATTTTTTCCAATTCACTCTTTAAATCTACAACATGTCGGGATATGTCGAGGTCGTTGCTTTTCGAGCCGATCGTGTTCACTTCCCGATTCATCTCTTGAACCAGAAAATCAAGTTTTCGACCGACTGGCTCTTGCGATCTCAAAGCCCTTTGAAATTGCTCCAAGTGGCTGTCGAGACGGACTAATTCTTCCGTTATGTTGGTACGGTCGGCAAAAAGGGCGATCTCTGTGGTCAGCCGTTGTTCATCGACAGGAACCTGTCCCAGCAGTTCTTTCAAGCGTTCCCGCATGCGCTCCATATGTTCTGCTGCCACGTAGGGCGCTCGGTCCTCTACAGCTTTGATTCGTTGCCGCAGAAAGGTCAGGCGCAAGAAAAGGTCCTCCGCCAGTGAGTTGCCCTCTTGCATCCGCATGCTCATCAAGCCATCGAGTGCCCGCTGAGCCGCCCCTTCAACGACACGAGCCACTTCTTCTATGTCTTCTTCTGGTTCAGCCAAAGTGATCACTTCAGGCAGACTCATCAGATGAGAGACAGCGAGATCAAAGGTGAGATCCATTTCCTGGGCCAAGTCTTTCAACGATTTATAATATCTAACAGCCAATTGCTTGTCAACCTTTACCTGGCTGGTCTCTTCCCCATCCGCTTCAAAGTTGACAAAAACATCGATCCTGCCTCGGGAAACCTTTTGTAAAAATATACGCTTGATCAGGTCTTCCAAGCCCATGTAGCTCTTCGGCAGACGCACCATCACTTCGGAGTAGCGATGGTTTACCGCCTTCGCTTCCACGGTCACCCGCTTGCCGGCTCCGCAGGCTTCGCCCCGGCCGTAACCGGTCATGCTCTTGATCACGTTCCATGCTCCTTTTAACGGCCCGTTTTGCTGATTGCCATAAATTCCAAACGGGACTTTATTCGACTTTAATTGTATAAATCCTTTTCCATGTAACAAAAAAAGGGCCGAAATCATGGCCCCTTGTAGGAATAGGCTTCCCCATATTACTTGTAGCCGATACGCGAATCAACATTAACACTGACTGTAAGTCCGATGGAAGAGAGCCGTTTTTACATTGATGTAACTCGGGGTGTAATGACGCCGTTCGCTAAGGGCTGCGTGGCTGTTCGCTCGGTTGCTACGCGGGCGCGCAAAACCTCCGGGCTTGTCTGAATGTTAACCGATGCGCGCTTTTCCGCTCCGCAACTTTCGCTCACGACGTCACTTCGCCCAAATCGCTCACTCTGTCATTGCACCCCAGATTTTTCTATCCAGTATAGTTGGCCTTCATTTTATGTACCTACGTCTTGTAGACAGGATGATTTCTCTTACACTTAGCTTTCAATTGTGTTGAAGCAGTATGTTTCCATACTAAAGGTAAGGCTTTCTCTATAAGGGATATACGCCTCGAAAAACTTCGACAGCCGGACCGGTCATGTAAACCCGGTTGTTCGATTCGTTCCATTCAATAAGCAGTGTTCCGCCGGCTAGGTGGACTTTCACCTGGCGGCCTGTATAACCGTTGAGGATGGAACCGACGGCGGTGGCGCAAGCTCCGGTGCCGCAGGCGAGGGTGGGTCCCACCCCGCGTTCCCAGACGAGCATGTTCACTTCCGACGCGTTTAAGACCTGAACAAATTCCACATTTGTTTTCTGCGGGAAGGCACTGTGTTTCTCCACCTTTGGTCCCACCGTGGTGACAGGAGCTTTCTCGATATCATCGACAAAGATCAGACAGTGTGGGTTTCCCATAGAAACGGCGGTGACGGAAAAAGTCTGTTCGTCTACAGCGAGTTCTTCTTGGATTACTTTTCCCTGCGGTCCAGACATGGGGATTTGGCTTCGTTCCAGACGAGGCACGCCCATATCGACCCGTATCCCCTTTATTTCACCGTCTTCGAAGATGATCTCGGGAACGATGATCCCGGCTAGTGTCTCCACTTCTACGCGCCCTTTCGGCACAATTCCCCGCTCATAGACATACCGGGCGACACAGCGAATGCCGTTGCCGCACATTTCCGCTTCCGATCCGTCAGCGTTGAGGATACGCCAGCGGATGTCAGCTTTTTCCGAGGGAAAGATGACGATCAACCCGTCGGCGCCAATGCCGTAGTGGCGGTCGCATAAGCGAACCGCCACCTCTTCCCAATCAGTGCGTTCAAGGTTGGGGGAATGTAAGGCGTTGACAATAACAAAGTCGTTGCCAAGTCCATGCATTTTCACAAAATCCATGTTGTCAAAAGCCACCTTTCTATTTTCCCGTTCCCCCTCCCCGTCCCATCACTGACCAAGGACGGGACGACGGCGATTTTGGCTGAAGGGGCGGCTGACCAGATGCCACAACCCGGTAACCAGCAGCCAGCCTCCGGACATGAACAAGACGACAAGCCAGTGAGACGGTTCGAGAGGAACGGTTTGAAAAATCTTTTGCAGCCAAGGGACATATACGGCGGCCAATTGCATGGCGCCGGAAAGGAATACGGCTGCGAGCAGATGAGGGTTCGTCATCCAGCCTAGTTCAAAAATGGAGTACCGGTCAGAGCGACAGTCGAAGACGTAAAAAAGCTGGAAGAAGGTCAATGTACAAAAAGCCATCGTTCTCGCCAAGGGAAGATCGCCCAGATAGATGCCCCATGAGAATACGGCGAGTGTAGCTAATCCGCAGTATGTGCCCCAGATCAGGATCCGGCGGCCCAGTCCGCCCGCCAGCACGCTTTCCATCGGATGGCGAGGTTTGCGGTTCATCACGTCCGGATCGGGAGAATCGACCCCTAGCGCCATAGCCGGCAAACCGTCTGTGACGAGGTTCACCCAGAGCAGTTGTACCGGCAGCAACGGCAGCGGCATGGCGAAGAGACTGGCCAGGAACATCACTAGGACTTCACCGGCGTTGCAAGAGAGAAGATAACGAACAAACTTCCGGATGTTGTCATAAGTGGCCCGGCCTTGTTCCACAGCCCCTACGATCGTCACAAAGTTATCGTCGGACAGGACCATCGACGAGGCTTCTTTGGTCACATCGGTCCCGGTACGGCCCATGGCGATGCCGATATCCGATTCTTTCACCGCCGGTGCGTCATTGACTCCGTCACCGGTCATGGCCACCACATGGCCTCGTCCTTTAAAAGCCCGGACGATGCGAAGTTTATGGGCCGGCGACACACGGGCAAAGACGGATGCGCGAGATACCTTTTCGACCAGATCCTGTTCATCCATCTCTTCTAGCTGGGCGCCGGTGATGACCTCTTCCGTCCGCTGGGCGATCCCTAATTCCCGGGCAACGGCGAAGGCTGTCACCGGGTGGTCGCCGGTGATCATGACTGTCCGTATACCCGCTTTAGCACAGCGATCTACAGCTTGCTTCACGCCGGGCCGCGGCGGATCCATCATCCCGACGAGGCCGAGAAAAACGAGTTCTCCTTCGACGGTCTCTTTGATCTCTTCTTCGGCCAGATGTTCCGGCAGAGATCGGCATGCTAAGGCGAGCACACGCAAAGCCTCTTGGGCCATACGCTCGTTTTCCGATAGGATCTGCTTCCGCTTTTGCTCAGTCATAGGAACATCGACGCCATTTTGACGAATAAAAGAACAACGGGCCAGCATCGTCTCTGGAGCGCCTTTCACAAAGGAAAACTGTTTATGAGTACGGTTACGAACGATCACAGCCATGCGCTTACGGTCGGAATCAAAAGGCAGTTCTTGCATCCGTTCGTACTCGTGTTCGACATTTTGACGGTGAAATCCTCCCTTGGCTGCCAAAACCAACAGGGCTCCTTCTGTCGGATCGCCGTTGATGGTCCAGTGCACCGATTCCCCCCTGCCGGTTTTTGCCTTCTTCTTAGACCAGGCACTGTTGGAGCCGCGCTCAGCGATTCCCTGATTGACGATTTCCGCATTATTACAGAGAACGCTGGCCAACAGCAGCATATTTAAATCGGTCCAATCGGTTCCACCATGGAGCCCTTCGGTCAATTGGATCTTCCGGCCGGCTGCCATCAATTCCCCTTTTGGTTCATATCCCTGCCCGCCGACCATGATCGTATCACCATTTAAATAGACCTGCCGAACGGTCATCTGGTTTTGGGTCAATGTGCCCGTTTTGTCCGAACAGATCGCCGTGGCGCAGCCTAAAGTCTCCACAGCAGGCAGCTTGCGGATGATGGCCCGGCTCTTGATCATCCTCTGTACGCCGATCGCCAGTACGATCGTTACGATAGCCGGCAATCCTTCCGGAATCGCGGCCACAGCTAGGCTGACGCCGGTCAGCACCATCCGGTACACCGGTTCCCCTTGCCACAAGCCGATGAAGACGACGACCAGACAAATGGCCAAACAGACAGCCACGAGGATTTTTCCAAGTTCATCGAGACGCCGCTGAAGTGGAGTCAGTTCATCTTCCACCGATTCGATCATATAGGCGATGCGTCCCATCTCGGTCCTCATTCCAGTGGCTACCACGACTCCTTGACCTCGACCGCGGGTGACGATCGTTCCAGAAAAGGCCATGTTTGACATGTCACCGATACCGAGGCCGAGCATCGTCAGCGGCTCGGCCTGTTTGGCGACAGGCATAGACTCACCGGTTAAAGGGGCTTCATCCACTTCCAGCTCGTGGCTTTCACTGATCCGCATATCGGCGGGAACTCGATCGCCTGCTTCCAACAGGACCATATCTCCCGGTACGACTTCATCGGCCCGGATGCGAACCTCCTGGCCGTCGCGGATCACCCTTGCCTCCGGCGCCGTAAGCTTTTTCAAAGCCTCCAAGGATTGTTCCGCCCGGAACTCCTGAACAAAACCTAAGACTGCATTCAAGGCGACGATCAGCAAAATGGTGACGGCATCGACGATTTCCCCTAAAAATGCGGAAATGGCCGTCGCCGCCAGCAACACTAGGATCATAAAATCTTGAAACTGGGCAAAAAACTTTTTCCACAACGGCGTCGCTTCGGTAGCCTCAAGTGCGTTCGGGCCGATCTGGGCCAACCTTTCTCGGGCCTCTCTCGAGGTCAACCCATCGGAGCCTGTGTCCATAGCACTGAAAAGCTCGGCCTTGTCCAACTGATGCCAGGGCTTGTCCGGTTCATGGTGTGTTTCAAATCCACCCATTCCCCTACGTTTTTTACTCATACACTTCCCTCGTTTCCCCCATCGTCAGATGTTCCTGGGCTCCACCCGTGGGACGGGCTCCCCCTTGTCCTATACCTATGAACGACCCGGCATGTCCATGCATCATACCGACGTTGCTGCTTCTGCAGATCCCATGCTATGATGAATCACACAAAGGAGGGTTTGTCCCGTGGCTCTAGATGGATTGACACTCACCACGATCATAAAGGAACTCCACCCAGCGCTAACAGGCGGGCGCATCGACCGTATCGTGCAGCCTCTTGCCGACGAGATACACCTGATCGGCCGCACCGACCATAAGTCTTGGCGTCTGCTTCTTTCGGCATCACCGACTGGGGGACGTATTCACCTGACCAAAACGAACAAGCCTAATCCCACGCATCCGCCTCTCTACTGCATGGTCCTACGGAAGCATTTGGAAGGCGGTCGAATCCGGGCTGTAGAACAAGTCCCCTGGGAACGGGTCGTACGTGTGCGTATCGAAGGCAGCGACGAACTGGGTGGACGTACCGAAAAAAGCTTGTACTTGGAAATCATGGGCAAGCATTCTAACCTCATCCTCGTCGACGACGCTTCGGAGACCATCCTGGACGGCATCCGCCGGTACAGCCATGCTGTCAGTCGCCATCGGGAAGTACTCCCCGGGCGCCCTTACATCGCCCCTCCTTCCCAGGAGAAACTGCTGCTCCCATCGGTGACCGACGAAAGTCTGGGAGAACTGTTATATCAAGCAGCGGAAAAGACCTCTGTAGACAAAGCGCTGCAGCAACACCTGATGGGGATCAGCCCGGAGACAGCTCGGGAAATTTGCTTCCGTGCCGGCATTGCCAAGACGACTGTCACCGGTGAATGCGCAGGTTACGAATTCGGTCGGCTTGCTTTGGCTATCCGGGACTTGGTGGCTATGGTCGAACAAGGAACATATACTCCTGAAGTGGTCTGGGAGAACATGACTCCGAAAGCTTTCGCCCCTTGGCCGCTGCTTCATTTGGACCGATCGCTGCGGCGGGAAAGATACGCCACTGTGAATGAAGCGATCGAGCTCTTCTATAACAGCAAAAGCCAGCTAGAAAAACTATCGAATATGCGTTCCGCTCTATTAAAGCGCGTCGCCGCTGAATGGGATCGGGTACACCGCCGGAAAACCAGCCAAGAAAAGGACATCGCTACAGCAGAAAAAGACCTAGTCTATCGCAGTTGGGGCGAATTGTTGATGGCTAACTTGTACCGGGTCCAGCCAGGCGACCGTTCCATCACGGTTCAAGACTTTGTCGACCCCGACATGACTTTTGAGATCGAATTGGATCCCTCGTTGACTCCATCGGAAAACACGCAAGTTTTCTTCAGCCGCTATAACAAGGCCAGGCAGACGGTTCTGCTGGCAACGGAACAAAAAGAAAGCACCGCCCAGGAACTGGCTTACCTGGATTCGGTGCTCATATCATTGGAACAAGCAGAAAACCTCGACGATCTGGCAGAGATCCGGCAGGAACTCGTTCAAAGCGGTTACCTTCCCGGCGAAAAACCGAAAGAAAAGGTGAGACATCCCCAAAAAGGCGGTAAACCAAGCAAGGGAACCAAAAGCCCGGCCAAGGAAACGGCACCCGCTCCGAAACCGTTGACGATTACGACACCGGAAGGTTGGACCATTTGGGTCGGCCGCAACAACCGACAGAACGATTACCTGACGATGAAAATGTCCCGTGATACAGACATTTGGCTGCACACAAAAGATATTCCGGGCGCTCACGTCGTCATTCCCATGCGAGAGCGAAAGAACCTTCCTGATTCAGTCCTTGAGTTGGCGGCTATGTATTCGGCTTACTACAGCCGCAGCCGGGAGGCAGACAAGGTGCCAGTCGATTACACAGAACGGCGCTACGTTCGAAAACCGACCGGAGGAAAACCGGGCTTTGTCATCTACGATCATCAGCAGACGCTCTGGGTAAATCCCCGGAAGATAGAAGGTTTTGCGCCCGAATAGCTTTCTAATTGATTTTACAGCCCAGATTTTCCCTCCCAGTGCAATAGTTCTGGTAAGAAGCCATCCTATATGTTTTATAGGGTGAATTTTTTAGTTACGTCTACACTTTTACCCGCCGGAACCCCAACAAGATATCCTTCCATCTCGGTTCATTCCAATTGGACCATTGAACACTGCCAAGACTGCTTGCAGCATGAATGAATTGTCCTCCCTGCCCGACAAGGCCGACGTGATCAGCGCTGGTTTGATTCGAGGAGAAAAAAATCAAATCTCCCGGCTTCAGGTCTTTTTCTTCTTCCACTGGTTCAAGGGCTTCCCACTGATCCTGGGCGTCTCGAGGGAGTTCAATTCCCTGCAGGCGATAGGTCATGAACACCAGTGCCGAGCAATCGATTCCATGGCAGCTCATCCCTCCCCAGAGATAAGGGGTACCTAAAAATTGAGCCGCCGTCTGCAGAACCTCTTCTCCCATGTGACGATCATTCTCCAAGGATCTCTTATGGGGCCATTCCCGCATATCGCCGAAGGGGAACCAGGCGACTTCTCCGCTCGGCAATAACAAGGCTCCCCCTTCCTCCCAGGAATCGACCATGGGAAAGACAGCGCCCAGGGGAAGCCACCCCTTCTCAAAGACTGCTTTGGGCAGCGCCACGATCGCCTGAGGTCCTTCCACTGAGGAACCACTTTTTGTCTCCAGATCCTCTGCTTTGATCCACCCTTCATAGTCACCTTGTTCAGGCAGGCGGACTTTTTTCCATCCTTCTTGAGATTCTAATACTTCCACGGGACTGCCCAGCCAGCCTTGGGTGACCCGCTGCCTCGGTTCTTCCGGTCGATCCCAGAGATCCGCTAAGGGACAGGCAATGTATTTGTCCTCCACTCTAACTCCCTCCATTCGTAACAAATTATTCAAGAATCGCCCACAATATCATCAAGCCAAAATGAAAAAGACCTTTCGTTGCTTCGAAAGGTCTTTTCTTCATAAGATTTATCGGGGCGTTGCTGGCAATGATTCCATGATCCAGGGAAAAAAATCGATGATGCGCTGATGGGCTAAGTCTCTCTCCGTTCCGGCCAAGATAGCCGGAACGACCGAATCACTTTCATGGAGGGAACCATGGCTGCCACCACCAGGGAATATAGGGGCGTCTTCCGCATAGAACTCATAACCGGGCCGGGCAGACAGGAGCACCCGTGTCGATGATTGGCTTTCAAAGGCCGATTTAATGCGGGAGAAGGCGTCAGGATATTCCCCAAATTCGAGCCGGTTCTCTTTTATCGTTCCGTCCAGGACAGATAAATCACCTTCATAATCCCATCGGACACCATATGGGTCTTCATATTTGTCTGACCGCCAAAAAGACAGCATCTTCCGGCTTTTTGGTTGCATGACGCGATATTTTTGTCCTTCCCGCCACATGATCTGCGCAATCCGTTCATCGGAAGAAAGAGTGTCGATCACTTCCGCTTGCACCGTATCGACGTTTCGCAAGATATAGATGATCGCCATGCGCTCATTCGGGCAGATGGTGATATCATAGCGGCCGATACCGCCCCAGGAGAGCATGCGAAGCTGCTTAAACCGAGCGAGCATCCGCTCTAACAAGATGGTGGAATGTTTGGCTCCGATTGAGCATTGAGCGTGATCACCGGTGACCAGGATAGAATTCTGTTCAAGAGCATGCTCCCAGGAGGGAAAGGCGTTGAGAACCTGTTGAATCATCTGATCGGCTTTCCGTACGCAAGGGTGTGACTTTAAAGGGCCTACCCGGTGGGAATAGCCGTCATTATCTGGCAGGTAGACAGCCATAAAATCGGGCTGTCTTCCCCGGCGGATAAGTTCCCGGGCAGCGAGACAGGAGAAGGTATCGTTAAAGCCAAACTTATTGAAGGGCCCGGCAGGACCTCGAAATCCTTCCAGTCCAGGAGAAAGAAAACATTCCCCCAAAACGAGACTCTCAGGCCCAAAAATAGGCCCTTTCAGACGGAGCCAGGCCGCTAAGCGGATCAACCAGGGCAATTTCGGTTCGACCCGCTTGCGTCCACGATAGATAAAAAAGTTTATGTTCCCTGAGGAATAACCCCGCTCTTCCAAAACCTCATGACAGGTCTTGATCAAGGGATTGACATGTTCTTGATTCAGGTTATAGAGCAGGTTTTTGACCGATTGAAACACACCCAGTTTGACGATGGCTCCCGGGGTGGCGCCGTAGTTTACCAACCGTTGGCTCATCTCGGAGAACCATATGAAACCAGGGACTTTGTGCTGATCGGCATAGGTACCTGTGGCGATAGAACTGAGCGCCGTCGGCGTCATCGTCGGAAAAGCCGAGACGATTCGGTCATGGCTGAATCCTTTGCGCCGAAGAAAAGAGAGGGCAGGCGCGGAACCATCATGGGTCACATCATCCAATACGCGGGGATGAAGGGAATCAATGATAAACATGATGACTTTCTTCCTACGCACTGTCCCACCTCCCCAGTTGCTAATCGTTATCATCTGCCTATATATAATAACTCAAATCAACTTTGACGTAAATGGACAGGTTAATTTGTGGAATTAGCGGTGAACTGCACCAATGATCTCTGAAATATCGCGGACCCCTTCGCGGAGACAAAAAGCTTCGATCCCCTCAAGAATATCCATCGTAGCCCGTGGATTGGTGAAATTGGTGGTCCCTACGGCGATGGATGTCGCTCCAGCCATGATAAACTCTATGGCGTCATCGGCGTTAGAGATTCCACCCATTCCCAGCAAGGGCACTGAAACGGCCTTGTACACTTGATAGACCATACGCAACGCAACTGGTTTAACAGCAGGCCCCGATAGGCCGGCAAAGACGTTGGCGATCACCGGTCTGCGAGTGCGGATATCGATAGCCATGCCGAGCAGTGTGTTGATCAAAGCCAATGCGTCTGCACCGGCGTCGACGACCGCTTTGGCCATCTCCGTGATATCGGTGACATTCGGTGAGAGCTTCACGATGACCGGTTTTTTCGTATTCTCCCGGACCGAGCGGGTTACCGCTGCCGCCGACGCGGGGATCGTACCGAACTGGATGCCCCCCTGCTTTACGTTCGGGCAGGAGATGTTCACCTCAATCGCCGCAATGCCTTCTGTTCGTTCGATGATTTCTGCCAGTTGTCCATATTCTTCAACGGTGTTACCGCTAATATTGACGATGACTGGTGTATTTATCGACTGTAATGGGGGCAAGTGTTCTTCGATCAGACCTTGAATCCCCGGATTCTGCAGTCCGATCGCATTTAGCATGCCTGCCGGTGTCTCTGCCATACGGGGCGTCGGATTTCCTTCTCTTGGCGCTAAGGTTGTCCCTTTGACGACGATGGCTCCCAGGCGGTTCAGATCGACAAAAGGAGCAAATTCCAGACCGAAACCAAAAGTACCCGATGCCGTCGTTACCGGGTTTTTCATCAGGAGGCCGCCGAGGTTCACAGACAGGTTACTCATCCCAAACCACCTCCCCGCTCCAAAACACAGGTCCGTCCGTACAGACCTTCGAATGGGTCCAAGCTTTGCCGGCAGCCTTGGCTTTCGTCTTGCAGACGCAAGAAAGACAAGCGCCGAGACCGCAGCACATGCGTTCCTCCAAGGAAATTTGGCAGGCCCAGCCTTTCGATTCAGCCATTTTGTGCACCGCTTTTAACATCGGTTTCGGTCCACAGACATAGAGCAGAGGCCGCCGTTCTCCCCAAGGGGATCGTTCCAGCAGATCGGTTACTCGTCCCGTCATGCCCAAAGATCCGTCTTCCGTAGCCACTTGTACGTCTACACCAAGGTCTTTGAATCCTTCCACCGTCATCACTTGTCCGGTGCTGCGGGCGCCGTAGAGCAAGATGCCCGGTTCCTCCCGGCGGCTCCAAGCTGCAGCTAAGGGAAGCAGCGGAGCGATACCGATACCTCCTGCCACATACACAGGAAGATAATTTTCCTCGGGCTCGGTCATCTTCCACCCTTTGCCGAGAGGTCCCCAAAGGGGAAGCTCTTGGCCTGCGGCAGCCGTCGCTAGGATCCGAGTCCCCTTGCCGGCACTGTGGTATAAAAGGGTGATCGTCCCCTTAAGGGGATCGATGTCATGCAAGCTGATGGGCCGTGGTAACAAGGGATCGAGGCCGTTGTTGACACGTATCTGTACAAACTGACCGGGTTCGGCCCGTCGAGCTACTTCCGGTACCGAAAGGATCATGCGAAAAAATCCTGGTTGTATCTGTTCTTGATCCAGCAGAACAGCCTTCGTCAAAAGTGGTTCCATGGTCATCGCTCCTTCCATAGGGGGCCAACTGAAGGGGTACCTGAAAATATGTCCGGCCCCTGGAGGGGCCGGACTTTATTTGAAACGTTCCTTACTTCAAGTACTCCTGCAGTGGGATCATATCGAAATTTCCGCCGCTTTGTATGGTACTCAAGGTCTGCAAAAGCACGCGGGCAGTGTCGAGAGAGGTTAAGCAGGGCACCGAGTGCTCTACGGCAGACCGGCGGATACGGAAACCGTCCCGTTCGGGCTGTTTGCCTTTCGTTAAGGTGTTGATGATCAACTGCACCTTGTCTTCCCGAACGAGATCGATCAGGTGGGGCGAGCCTTCCCCGATTTTGTTTACCCGTTGTACCGGAACACCAGCTGCTTGCAGCGCGTCAGCCGTACCGGCCGTGGCGACCAAAGAGTATCCCAGGTCGACGAATTCTTTCAGCAGGGGAATTGACTCTTCTTTGTCCTTATCGGCTACAGTGGCGAGAATAGTGCCGCCTGTGGGGATATCCATGCCGGCAGCGACGAGGGCTTTGTAAAAAGCTTTGTGGAAGTCGGCGTCAACGCCCAAAACTTCGCCCGTCGATTTCATTTCCGGTCCGAGCGATGTTTCCACATCGAGAAGCTTTCCGAAGGAGAAGACCGGCGCTTTGACAGCCGTGTAAGCCGGTGTCGGGGCCAAGCCGCCTTTGTATCCCTGCTGAGCCAGTGTTTCGCCTAAGATGATTCGGGTGGCGATGGTGATCATGGGGATGCCCGTAATTTTGGACAGGTAGGGTACGGTCCGGCTGGAACGAGGGTTGACTTCGATGACATAGATTTGATCTTCATGGAGAACATACTGGATATTGAGCACGCCTTTAACCTTTAAGTGCAAAGCTAATCGCGTAGTGTAATCGATGACGACGTCGATCTGCTCTTTCGTCAAACCATGGGCGGGATATACGGCGATGGAGTCACCAGAGTGAACGCCAGCCCGTTCGACGTGTTCCATGATCCCCGGGATGAGGACTTGTTCACCGTCGGCAATGGCATCCACTTCGATTTCCTTGCCGACGAGGTATTTGTCGACGAGGACAGGGTGGTTGGGGTTCACTTTCACTGCCGTGGACATATAATTGATCAGTTCATCATCGCTATAGACGATTTCCATGGCCCGTCCACCGAGCACATAGGAAGGACGAACCAGGACGGGATATTCAATCTCTTGAGCCACTTCCAAAGCGCCTTCCACAGAGGTGGCCGTCCGTCCGGGGGGCTTGGACAATCCCAGTTCGATGAGCACTTGGTCGAAGCGGTCCCGGTCTTCGGCCCGATCGATATCTTCGACGGACGTTCCCAGGATTTTGAAACCAGCTTTTTCGAGAGGACCCGCTAAGTTGATCGCCGTCTGTCCGCCAAACTGGACGATAACGCCTTCCGGTTTTTCTTTGCTCAAGATATGAATGACATCTTCCGGGAGGAGCGGCTCAAAATAGAGCCGATCAGAAGTATCAAAGTCAGTCGATACGGTCTCAGGGTTGTTGTTGATGATGACTGATTCATAGCCGGCGTCACGAATCGACCAGACGGAGTGAACAGAGCAGTAATCAAACTCGATCCCCTGGCCAATGCGGATGGGACCAGAGCCGATGACGGCGATTTTCGGCCGTTCAGTCGGGCCGGCTTCATCTTCCTGGTCGTAGGAAGAGTAGAAATAAGGCGTTTCCGCTTCGAACTCTGCGGCACAGGTATCGACCATTTTATAGACAGGACGGAGGTTCTGATCAAAGCGGTAGTTGCGGATGGTGAGTTCATCGACACCGATGATCCGGACTAAGTCAGCATCGGCAAAGCCCATCGATTTTGCTTTTTTCAGTGTCTCCGCCGGTACCGCTTCGATACCTTTCCCATGCCACTGGGACAGTTCCTGTTCCATGTTGACGATATTGCGAATCTTGCTGAGGAAGAAATAATCGATCTTGGTGAGACCGTGAATCCGATCGTTGTCCCAACCGCGGCGCATCGCTTCGGCCAGGACAAAGAGCCGCCGGTCGTCAGCTTCCACCATGGCTTTTTCCAGGGCCTCTTCATCCCATGCATCGATGCCTTTGTGCCAGAGGCCGACGACACCCATTTCGAGGGAGCGGACAGCCTTCATGAGGGCCGGTTCAAAGGCCCGGTCGATGGCCATGACCTCACCGGTCGCTTTCATCTGTGTTCCCAGCGTCCGGCGAGCATCTTCAAACTTGTCAAAGGGCCAGCGGGGAATCTTCATGACTACATAGTCTAGAGCCGGCTCAAAGCAAGCGTAAGTCTTACCGGTGACAGCGTTCTTAATTTCGTCCAGGGTTTTGCCGATGGCGATCTTCGCGGCCACTTTGGCGATGGGGTAGCCCGTGGCTTTAGAAGCGAGCGCCGAAGAGCGGCTGACCCGGGGGTTCACTTCGATGACGATATATTTATAAGAGTAGGGATCTAAGGCGTATTGGACGTTGCAGCCTCCTTGAATACCGAGGGCGCGGATGATCTTCAAAGAGGCCGTGCGCAGCATCTGGTATTCTTTGTCGGCTAAGGTTTGCGACGGGGCAACGACGATCGAATCGCCTGTATGAATCCCTACCGGGTCGATGTTTTCCATGTTACATACGGTGATACAGTTATTGGCGCTGTCGCGGATGACTTCATATTCGATCTCTTTCCAACCAGCGACGCTGCGCTCGACCAGGATTTGATGGATAGCGGAGTGCTTCAGCCCTCTGATGGAGATCGCTTTTAGCTCTTCCATGTTATGAGCGATGCCGCCGCCAGTGCCGCCAAGGGTGTAGGCGGGTCGAATGATCAGCGGGAATCCGACAGCTTCTCCGAATTCAAGGGCAGCTTCCAGCGTTTCAACGATCGTCGACTCGGGTACCGGTTCTCCGATCTGTTCCATCATTTCCTTAAACAATTCCCGGTCTTCCGCTTTTTCGATGGCAGACAGGGGCGTTCCTAGTAAGCGCACACCCAGTTCGTCGAGTACACCGCTTTTGGCGAGAGAACGGGCGATGTTCAGGCCAACCTGACCACCTAAAGTAGGCAGCAAACCGTCGGGGCGTTCTTTTTTCAAGATGCGAGTGACGAATTCCGGTGTCAGCGGTTCGATATAGACCCGGTCGGCGATGTTGGCATCGGTCATGATGGTGGCCGGGTTGGAGTTGACCAGGATGACTTCCAGCCCTTCTTCTTTCAGGGCCCGGCATGCCTGTGTACCGGCATAGTCAAATTCGGCAGCTTGGCCGATGATGATCGGGCCGGAGCCGATGACCATCACGCGGTGCAGTGTAGGATCCTTAGGCATTCGAAGCCCCCCCTTCAAATTGTTTCATCATTTCTACAAAACGGTCGAAGAGATACCCCGAATCATCCGGTCCAGGGCTGGCTTCAGGGTGATACTGTACGGAGAAGGCAGGAATTTTCTGGAACGAGAGCCCTTCGACAGAACCGTCGTTCAGATTGATATGGGACACGGTGACGCCTTCGGGAATCTGCTCCCCATCTACGACAAAGCCATGGTTCTGGCTGGTGATATAGACACGGCCCGTGCTCAAATCTTTGACGGGATGGTTCGAGCCACGGTGTCCGAAGGGCAATTTGTAGGTCTTACAACCGATGGCTCGCGCCATGATCTGATGGCCCAGGCAGATGCCGAAGACCGGTTTGACACCGAGTAGTATCTGAACGGTCGCGGCGGCGTAAGGTACGTCCTGCGGGTCCCCAGGGCCGTTGGAGAGCATGATACCGTCGGGGTTCATGGCGAGCACTTCTTCGGCTGATGTACGAGCCGGCACGACGGTGACCCGGCATCCCCGTTGATGGAGGGAGCGGGCGATGTTTTCCTTAGCACCGAAGTCCATGAGTACCACATTCAGGCCGTCATTTTCCATGGTGAAGGGTTTGTCCGTCGTCACTTCGTCGACGAGAGGCTGCCCGGAGATATGGGGGGCCTGCTGGGCTTGCGCTTTCAAGGCTTCCAGATCGACCACTTCACCGCAGCCGATGATGCCCCGCATGGTTCCGTGATTGCGCAGCCGGCGGGTCAAGGCACGGGTATCTACGCCAGAAAGGCCGATGACACCGGTCCGTTTCAGATAAGCATCTATCGTCTCTTCACAACGCCAGTTGGAAGGTTCTTCGGCCCACTCCCGGACGATAAATCCCCGGAGGAAGGGCCGACGCGATTCAAAATCTTCAGGGTTGACGCCGTAGTTGCCGATCAGCGGATAGGTCATCACGACGATTTGCCCGCAATAAGAAGGATCAGTCAGCAGTTCCTGATAACCAGTCATCCCAGTATTAAATACAACCTCACCGGTACGTTCGCCTACCGCACCAAAAGCTTGGCCTTCCCAAACGGAACCGTCTTCTAGGACCAAGTACCCTTTCACAATGGATAACCTCCCTATATTTGTGCGTGAATGGGCCAGCGGCCCTGTGATAGGTATTCATTCTTTATCTTTATCTTTATCTGTATTTGTACAGTAGAAGTGTCACTTAATGGTGTATTGTGGTAAATCGGGGGCGTAATGGCTCCATTCGCTAAGGGCTTCACGGCTGTTCGCTCGGTTGCTCCGCGGGTGCGCCAAACCTCTGGGTTTTTCTGCATGTTAACCGTGGCGCACTTTTCCGCTTCGCAACTTTCGCTCTCGACGCCGTTACGCCCAAAACGCTCAATCCGTCATTACACCCCAGATTTCTCCATCATGTACAATCCTCCGAATATATTGCCTTATGCGGTAATAAAGGTGTTCGTCTAGCCTTGTACTAACTGACGGTCGATCATAACCACCCGCCCGCCTACAATCGTCGTCACCGGCCATGACTGCAATGTCCAACCTACGAAGGGAGTGTTGCGCCCTTTCGATTGCCACCCCTCTAAGGTGACCGTTTCTTTCCGTTCCGTATCGATGACAGTGACATCGGCTGGAGAGCCGACAGTCAAGGTGCCGCCGGCAAGTCCCAACCGGCGAGCCGGATTGACTGTAAGCATGGCGACCAGCTCATTCACCGTCAGGCAGCCTGTTTCAATGAGCTCTTTCCAGTAGAGGGGCCAGGCCGTCTCCAAGCCGGAGATCCCGAAGGGAGCGTAATTATATTCGCGGGCCTTTTCTTCGGCCGTATGGGGCGCATGATCCGTTGCCAAGATGGTCAGCACGCCCTCTTTTAAACCTTGTTTCAATGCTTCCCGGTCTTTGTCTGCACGGAGGGGCGGATTGACCTTCGTCGATGTATCAAAGCCTTCTACAGCCCTATCGGTCAAAGCGAGATGGTGGGGACAAACTTCCCCAGTCACGTCGACACCGCGCTGGCGAGCTTGACGGATCAGTTCTACCGAACCGGCTGTAGAGACGTGGGCGATGTGGACAGGGGCGCCGACGCTCTCGGCCAGCAAGATTTCACGAGCCACCATGATTTCTTCCGCTGCTGCCGGAATCCCCCGCAAGCCGAGCACAGTGGACCAGTAGCCTTCATGCATGACGCCGTCCTTAGCCAGTTCCGGGTCTTCACAGTGGCTGATGATGACCTTACCGACCATTTGGGCATAACTCATGGCGAGCCGCATGATATCGGAACGAGGCACCGGTTTGCCATCGTCGGAGAAAGCGACAGCACCGCAGGCAGCCATATCGGCCATTTCAGCCAGTTCCTGACCGGAAGATCCTTTCGTAATCGCTCCGATGGGGTAGACCCGGACAGACCCGGTGGCTTGGGCACGAGCTTTCAAAAACTCGACACCGGTTTGAGAGTCGCAAACAGGATTTGTATTCGGCATGGCACAGACGGCTGTGAATCCGCCTCGAGCAGCTGCGCGAGTTCCAGCAGCGATGGTCTCCTTCGCCTCGCCTCCGGGTTCCCGCAGGTGGCAGTGGATATCGATCAAGCCGGGGATGACCAGCTTTCCTGTCGCATCAATCACTTGGACTTGTTTGGAGGCTGCCTCGCCAGTGGAGTTACCTACCGCTTTGATGACCCCATTCTCGATATATACATCGGCGATCTGGT
This sequence comes from Heliobacterium mobile, assembly GCF_009720735.1. Lineage (GTDB taxonomy): Bacteria > Bacillota > Desulfitobacteriia > Heliobacteriales > Heliobacteriaceae > Heliobacterium > Heliobacterium mobile. The sequence continues at coordinate 260,023 of NZ_WNKU01000001.1, read as the reverse complement.
CGACTCCGTTCGCTGGGTCGATGACACGACCGCCTTTAATGAGCAATTCCACTGCTCGTCCCTCCCATCAAGTACAAAATAGCCATCCGCACAGCGACACCGTTCGTCACCTGTTCTTCAATGGCAGCGAAGTCGGCATCGGCCACATCATCGGCGATTTCCACACCCCGGTTCATCGGACCGGGGTGTAGCACCAGTACATCCGGTTTGCACCGTTTTAACCGTTCCTGATTCAAGCCAAAAGTGCGGGCATATTCACGGATCGTCGGGAAAAGACCTTTCTGTTGCCGCTCTAATTGAAGCCTTAAGACGTTGACCACATCGGCTCCTTCCAATGCTTCATCGATTCGGGTATAGGCTTTGACGCCAAGCTCGGCGATATCAGGCGGGAGCAGTGTGGATGGTCCGCAGACACGGACATCGGCGCCCATGGTCCGCAGTCCCCAGATGTTCGAACGGGCTACGCGGGAGTGAAAGATATCGCCTAAAATGGTCACGGTCAACCCCTGCAGCGTCCCTTTTCGTTCCCGGATGGTGAACATGTCCAACAAGGCTTGCGTCGGGTGCTCATGGGCACCGTCGCCAGCGTTGACAATGCGGGCTTTCACGTGTTTCGCGAGCAAGTGAGGCGCCCCAGACGCACCGTGACGAATGATGATGATGTCTGTCCCCATGGCGTCAATCGTCTTGCCTGTGTCGATGAGCGACTCCCCTTTGACAACGGAAGAGCTAGAGGCGGCAATATTGACCGTATCGGCACTCATGTACTTTCCAGCCAGTTCAAAGGAGGTTCTGGTTCTTGTCGACGCTTCGTAAAAAAGACATACCACCGATTTTCCGCGCATCGTAGGAACCTTTTTTATGTCTCGACCGATGATATCTTTCATGGGGGCGGCTGTATCGAGAATCAGTTCAATGTCCTTCTTTTCCAGGCCGCGCAATCCCAGCAAATCTTTGTGGCGCCAACTCATCGCATATATCCTCCTTTTTCCTATGCCGACGGATGTCATAAAAAAACCTCCGGGGAAAATCCCGGAAGGCCCGGCGCATCATTCAGCCATATCCTGAATAGAAACGCCTTCTTCTCCGTCCACTTCAGCGACGCAAACAGAGATCACTTCTCGTTTGGATGTGGGAACATTTTTGCCGACAAAATCGGCTCGGATGGGCAATTCACGATGGCCCCGATCGATCAGCACAGCCAGTTGAATCGCTTGAGGACGACCAATATCGATAAGTGCATCTAAAGCGGCTCGAACGGTCCGACCGGTATAGAGCACATCGTCAACCAAGACAACCGTTTTTTTCGTGAGAGAAAAAGGAACTTCCGTTTTGTGGATCACTGGTTGTACATCCAGCGTCGTCAAGTCATCTCGATAGAGAGTGATATCCAGTGCTCCCAAAGGGACTTGGACGCCTTCGATTTCTTGAATCTTCTGTTGCAGTCGAAGGGCCAGGGGCACTCCGCGCCGGCGAATCCCAACCAAAACCAGATCTTTTACACCTTGGTTCTTCTCCAGGATTTCATGAGCGATGCGGGTGATGGCACGGCGAATCGTCTCTTCGTTCATCAGTTGAGCTTTGTCCGTTAAATTCATTTAACCCTGCCTCCTATTGCCGGCGGACAGCAAAAAAGCCTATCCATACCGGTTTTCCGGCAAAGATAGGCTTATCGTCTATAGAAGTATGCCACTGTTTCGAAATTCGATTCATTTCGACAACGGTGTACATGTATTCCTCTGTCACGATACCCATACCTTGCCGGCCTCACGGGACCGATTTAAAGGGGGTTGTTCTTCAGATATTGTACCGCATATCGCCGATCCATGTCAATCACTTGTTTGATCTCAATGTCTCAAGGACCTTTTGAAATGTCTCGGGAGGCTCCGCCTGAAAAGTCATCTCCCGGCCGTCATGAGGGTGGGTAAAATCAAGCCGATGGGCATGTAACGCCTGTCCTTCCAGACCAAAGGCCGCCTTTTTCGGCCCATACTTCGGATCACCGGCAACTGGATGGCCGATGTAAGCCATATGGACTCGAATCTGGTGGGTCCGGCCTGTTTCCAGATTACAACGCACCAAGGAAAAACCACTTTCTGGAAAGCGTTCTAACACGCGAAGGTGAGTCACCGAAGCTTTGCCACTGGAGACCACGGCCATTTTCTGCCGGTCCTTCGGATCTCTGCCGATGGGAGCGTCAATTCGACCGGTCTCAGCACCGATGATCCCATGGACGATCGCGAGATACTCCCGGCGAACTAAGTGATCTTTCACCTGTTCGGCCAAGTGTATATGGGCCTCATCATGCTTAGCCACCACGAGGAGCCCCGATGTGTCTTTATCGATTCGGTGAACGATACCGGGTCGCAGTTCACCATTGATTCCCGACAAATCCTTAATGTGATAGAGCAAAGCGTTGACCAGGGTTCCTGAAGTATGGCCTTCGGCCGGATGAACGACCAGGCCTGCCGATTTGTTAATCACAGCCACATGAGCATCTTGATAGACGATGTCTATCGGTATGTTCTCCGGAATGATTTCAGTGCTGACCGGTTCCGCAGGAACCACCTCTATCCGGTCTCCCGGACGAAGTCGATAGTTCGCTTTTACGGTCATCCCTTCCACTTTGATGAGACCCTCTTTAATCCAGTTTTGACCATGGGTTCTCGACGGAACGAGTTCCCGGTTTACCAACCAGACATCGAGACGGCTGTCTACCTCTTCGGGAAGGGTGGCAAAAACCATTGGAAAGTCTTCATCTGTCTCTACATTCTTCGCATTACGATTCACCGGATCCCACCGTTTCCTGCTGCGCAAGTTTTTTATCTTCCGTCTCTGGCGTGATGATGAGACTGATTAAAATCAAAGTTACACCGATCGTAATCGCCGTATCGGCCATGTTGAAGACGGGAAAAACACGGAAGTCTAAAAAGTCCACTACGAGTCCAGTTCGAAGCCTGTCGATCAGGTTTCCAACGGCTCCACCGGCTTGTAAGGCTAATCCAAGGCGAAATAAAAACTGTTCCGGCGGTACGGTTCGGTAGAAATAAAGGATCGCAGCGATGACGACGATCGTGACCGCCACGAAAAAGATGGTCTTATTGGCCATCATGCCGAAAGCGGCGCCAGGATTGAGAATATAGGTTAAGTGAAATATGTTCGGTATGATGGGAATTGATTCGTACTCAGCCATATTGCTTTGGACAATGTATTTCGTCCATTGGTCGACAACCATGGCGCCCAATAGAATCAGCCAGAAAACTCGGTCACTGACCTTCCATTTGGGATTCAACTTCATTGCTCAGACCCCTTCCATCTTAGCGGTCTGCCTAATTTTAGCATAATGGCTTATCTGGGCGCAAGAATAAGGGTCAGCCCGAAGGCTGACCCTATGGTAACCCTTATCGGCCGGAGTCTTGCAGAGCGCCTTGTTGGGCATCCTGACCGGCAGACTGGGCAAGCGTAGCAGAAACACCGTTGCTTTGAGCTAGCTGTTGCTCAGCCAATTGGACCATTTTCTTGGTCATAAATCCACCGATGGAGCCAACTTCGCGAGTCGTCATATTCTCCCAGCCAGCACTTTGGACCTTGTTGGCGAGACCGATTTCAGAAGCAACTTCATACTTAAAGCGGTCCAGAGCGCTCTGAGCGCCAGGGAACGCGGCTCTTCTGCGGTTAGGCATCCTCTTTCTCACCTCCCTCCTCGTTGTCTAGGCATAGAATGCCTCAAAGGGGCGCCTTTCATATTATGAAGCTACTGTTAATTTCCTAAGGCTTTGGTCGAATGACCAGGCTATGACAGCGCTGGTGATCAGTTGAATGTATAAAAGCTACGGGCCGGCTTACAGACTTTTTGGACCCTCTTCGTCGTCGACTCCATTCATATCCTGATAGAAGACTCCGTCCTCCCCTTTTTCAACGGGAATCATCTCGATCGCTTCTGTCCCGCCGATGCGTTCACCGTGGTCGGGATAGATGCCGGGGTTATATTCCGGCGTGAACTCCACATCGCTCGGTGTGTCTGAACTGCCGTACCGGGCCACCTGCTGCCAGGCGTCTTCTCCATCGAACATGATCGGATCGTTCTCATCACGGTCGGTGCCGTGTTCCCCGATGACAAAGAGGTGATCGGATTGGCCGCCCCAGGGATAGGGCGGAACATCTTCTTCGATGGGCCGTGGATGCCGGTCAGGGTGAGTTTCCTCTTCATGGCGCTGGCAATCGATACAGAGCAAGGCTGTCGGCATCGCTTCCAATCGTTCCTGGAAGATGCTGTTGCCGCAGAGCTGGCAAAAGCCGTACTTGCCTTCGCTGATGCGCCGTTTCGCTTCTAAGACCTCATCGAGTTCACGGCTGAGCCGGTCACGGGTGCCCAGGTCTTTGCCTCGCTCAAAAACTTCCGAGCCGATGTCGGCGGGGTGGTTGTCATAAGCGCTTAGCTCTTGAATCGACTCGTCCAGTGACTCGCCGAGATGGTTATGAGTCATATGGTAGAGTTGGTCCCGGATCTCTGTTTCCATGGCGTTCAGACGCCACCAAGCGGCTTCATGAGGAGACAATTCGGTCACAGCCATCCCTCATTTCTTTTAGATTCGCAGTTGAACTTGAACCATGCGAACGATCTCAGCGATAAATCCGCCGATGAGCGGAAGATTTAATACCACCAGTTCCCGGAGAATGTAAAGGGCCACGGCACCAAGTATGGTAAAGCCGACGGTCATGCCTAACCCGCGGGCCATACCGGCCAGAAAATTCAAGTACATCATCCGTTTGGGATTATTGAGCATCTCCACATATTCGGATACTTTGATTTTTTCAATATCCTCCGATAGGGAGTTCATGCGTTCATTCAGTTGTTCGATTAAGGCATGATCGAGTCGACGGTGATCACTGCTCATTTTGCCCACCTACCCGACCATAGTATCTGTAAACTTTTTCTTGTTTCATCCGTGATCGACCAAGTTATTTGATCATCTCCGCTGTGCAACAGAAGCCCCATTCTTAATGGTACATCGTGGTAAATCGGGGTGTAATGACGCCGCTCCGCCAAAAAGGCTCACTCCGTCATTACACCCCAGATTTTGCCTTTAAATACAATAATCCTGTTAATACTTGCCCATAAATATAAAAAGCCATCTTCCATTGGAAGATGGCAAAAATAATCACCAATAAGGTCTATGGAAAAGGAATCCCTTAATTGTTCAGCGCTTGCAGAGGCGCCGGAATTCGACCGCCCCGGGCGATGAACGCGGACGAACTGAAGTTATGCACGGGCATGACGGGGGCATGGCCGAGGAGACCGCCGAACTCAACATGGTCGCCCACCTTTTTCCCGGGGACGGGGATGACGCGCACCGCTGTGGTCTTGCGGTTGATCATGCCGATAGCCGCTTCATCAGCGATGATCGCTGAGAGAGTTTCCGCAGGCGTGTCGCCGGGAACAGCGATCATGTCCAAGCCGACGGAGCAGACGCAGGTCATCGCTTCCAGTTTATCGAGTGTAAGCGCCCCCGCTTCCACGGCGGCGATCATGCCGGCATCTTCACTGACGGGGATAAAGGCGCCCGATAAGCCGCCCACATAGGAGGAGGCCATGGCACCGCCTTTTTTGACGGCGTCGTTCAACATGGCCAAGGCTGCTGTGGTACCATGGGTGCCGCAACGCTCCAGCCCCATCGCCTCGAGGATGTCGGCGACGCTGTCACCGATGGCCGGCGTAGGCGCTAAGGATAGATCGACGATGCCGAAGGGAACGCCGAGACTCTCTGAGGCAGCGCGGCCAACAAGCTCACCCATGCGGGTGATTTTAAAGGCCGTATGTTTGATCGCTGAGGCTAAGGTCCCAAAATCGCAGTGGGGATCCTTGCGGACAGCATTGAGCACAACACCGGGACCGCTGACACCGACGTTGATGACACACTCGGGCTCTCCAATGCCATGAAAAGCTCCGGCCATGAAAGGGTTGTCCTCAGGCACGTTACAGAAGACGACCAGCTTCGCGCAGGCCAGGCCATCCCGGTCGGCAGAAGCTTTCGCAGCCGCTTTGACGACTCGTCCCATCAGTGCGACAGCGTCCATATTGATACCTGCTTTGGTCGTCGCCACGTTGACAGAAGCACAAACCCGCTCCGTCGTGCTCAACGCCTCTGGAAGCGAATCGATGAGCGCCTTATCTCCGGGAGTCATCCCTTTGTGAACAAGGGCTGAGTATCCGCCGATAAAGTTGACGCCCACTTCTTTGGCTGCCTCATCTAAAGCGCGGGCCACGATAGTGTATCCCTCCAAGCCCATGCTTTCGGCCACCAAAGCGATTGGGGTTACCGAAATCCTTTTGTTGATGATAGGGATGCCGTAGCGCCGTTCGATCTCTTCCCCGACAGGCACGAGGTTTTTGGCAGTCCGGGTGACTTTGTCGTAGATAGCTTGAGCCGTAGCCTTCGCATCGGTCCGGCAGCAGTCGCGCAAGGATATGCCCATGGTGATGGTCCGGATATCGAGATTCTCCATCTGAACCATCCGTATCGTTTCCAGGATCTCCTGAGTTGTGATTGACAGAGGCATGAGTGATTATCCCTCCAACCCGGATCGATTAAATCCGGTGCATGAATTTAAAAACGTCCTCGTGTTGAGCCATGATTTGAACACCAAGTTCGTTGCCCTTTTGTTCTAAAGTCGCCCGCAATTGATCATAGCTGATCGTGGCAACGGCCATATCGATGACCATGATCATCGAAAAGATTTCCCCTTGCATGATCGTCTGGCTGATATCTAAGATATTGGCTCCGGCATCGGCAATAATGGTCGCCACGCTGGCAATGATCCCTACACGGTCCTGACCCAGCACGGTCACGATGACACGGTTTTCCTTTTTCTCCGACATTGACTCATTCACTCCTTAGAAATATCAAAGGGGCACCGCCCCCTTGGAATACCTGGAATCGGTCATCCCAATATATTCGGGGTAGTACCCTTAACTCCTGCAAGCGCTCTTATTTTGTCGAAAAAGCTCAAAGCAGCAGGTTCACGAACTGGCCATTTTTCATGAGGGCTCCGTTCGCTTCGTCCGTATCGACATGCATCTCCGACGCAAAGGATTCATGAACCCGGATCAGGACTTGGTCGAAGCGCACTCCCCGAGGTCCGCCGACTTCCACGGAGATGCGTTGCTTATCTTTGACGCCAAGTTGAGATGCCTCTTGGGGATTGAGATGGATGTGACGGGCCGCGACGATAGCTCCCTCCGGTAAGGCCACTTCCCCTTTTGGGCCCACGAGCGTAATACCTGGGGTATCCTTCAAATCGCCAGAGTCGCGGATCACCGGCGGAATCCCCAGCTTATAACAATCGGTCACAGAGATCTCAACCTGGGACTGTTTTCTCAGGGGCATCAAGAGACGCACCCCTTCGATCAGTCCCTTCGGTCCCATTAAGGTAACTGCGTCTTTCGTGGCGTATTGGCCCGGTTGGGAAAGGTCCTTCATAAAAACCGGTTCATATCCCTCGCCAAAGAGACTGACCAGATCCTCTTTCGCCAAATGGAAATGCCGGTTGGATATTCCTACACTGACTTGCTTTATCGTTCCCGTGCCTGTCTTATCGGCCACCAGTTCGAGCACGCTCTCCTTCCCCCTCATCAAAGTCCTCGTCATCGTTTAGGATGACCGAGGACTTTGATGCTATGAGTCAGGAAGGTTAGGAGTTATTGGTTTAGCTCACACTGATTCGCCAATCGCGGCAGCACAACGAGGGCAGACGGTGGGATGATCTTCGCTTTGTCCCACTTGTTCGCTGTAGTTCCAGCAGCGTTCACACTTTTGTCCCGGCGCTTTTTCCACGGTGACGGCGACTCCAGGCAGCTCCGCATCCTGGAATGCCTCCGCCGGTGCGTCCTTGAGAGAGATCAGTTGCACCGCTGACACGATGAAGAAGGTGGCCAGATCTTCTTTGCTCAAGAAAGCTTGTAGCTCTTCGTCAACATAGAGAGTCACCTTTGCCTCCAGCGAGTGCCCGATCACTTTCGACTGGCGGGCATTTTCTAAGGCTTTCGAGACGCGGGTACGGATCTCCAGCATCCGATCCATTTTTTTGGCTAATGTATCGTCGATAAATTTGCTGTCAAACTGAGGCCAACCGGCGGTCTGAACCGTATTCGACTGTTCTTTGGCGCCGGGCAGGTATCCCCAAACCTCTTCGGCCGTAAAGCTGATGAAGGGGGCTAACATGCGCACGAGGGCATCGGCCGTTAAATAAAGAACGGTCTGAGCCGAGCGGCGTTCCGGCGATTTCGCCGGCGATGCGTAGAGTCGATCCTTGATGATGTCGAGATATAAGGCGCTCATGTCGACGGCGCAGAAATTGTGAATCGCATGGTAGACCACATGGAACTCATAGTTCCGGCAAGCTGTCGTCACCCGTTGGATGAGCTTATGGAGCGCCATCATGGCCCAGCGGTCCAACTCGGTCATCTGCTCAAAGGGGACCGTATCCGCTTTCGGATCGAAGTCGGCAATATTTCCGAGGAAGTAGCGGAAGGTGTTGCGGATCTTCCGGTAGCCGTCAGCGATTTGCCGCAAGATATTGGGCGACACGGCAACATCGTTCCGGTAGTCGACGGAAGCGACCCACAAACGCAAGATGTCAGCACCCATATCTTTGATGACAGCCAGAGGATCGACGCCGTTACCGAGGGATTTGGACATCTTGCGGCCTTGCTCATCGACGAGGAAGCCATGGGTCAAGACGGCCTTATAGGGAGCCGTTCCCTTCGTGGCGACGGCTGTCGATAAGGAGGAGTTGAACCAGCCGCGGTGTTGGTCTGAACCTTCGAGATAGAGGTCCGCCGGGAAATGAAGATTCTCCCGCGTTTCCAAGACCGCCTGGTGAGAAGAGCCTGAGTCAAACCACACGTCCATGATGTCGGTCTCTTTGCGGAAGTGCTGATGGCCGCACTTACCGCAGGCCAGTCCCGGCGGAACGAGTTCGTCCGCTTCCTTGGCGAACCAGACATCAGAACCATGCTCTTTGAAAAGCCCTTGGATATGGCTGATGGTTTCGTCGTTGATGATCGTTTCACCGCAATCGGCGCAGTAGAAGATGGGAATGGGAACACCCCAGGTCCGCTGCCGGGAGATACACCAGTCTCCCCGATCGGCAACCATATTATGGATGCGGTCACGTCCCCAAGCTGGGATCCAACGGACCTGATCGATCGCATCGAGGGCTTCCTTACGGAATCCGTCGATGGAGGCAAACCACTGCTCTGTAGCCCGGAAGAGGATCGGGTGCTTACAACGCCAGCAGTGGGGATACTGGTGCTTGATCTTATCGGCCTTGATCAGCAAGCCGCGGTTTTTTAACTCTTCGATGACGGCCGGATTGGCTTGCGTCGTCGACATGCCGGCGAAGATGCCGCCTTCGGCGGTGAATTTGCCGCGGAAGTCAACGGGAGAGATGACAGGTAAGTTATAAACCTTACCCACCTGGAAGTCTTCGACACCATGACCGGGCGCAGTATGAACGCAGCCGGTACCTTGTTCCAAGGTGACATGGTCTCCGACGATGACTAAGGAATCCCGGTCCACAAAGGGATGGCGGCAGATCGCTTTTTCCAGATCGCGCCCTTCGAATTCCTGCAAGATCTGGCCGCCTTCGAGACCGCTGTCAGCCATGAAGCGCGCCAGCAGTTCTTTCGCAACGACCAGTTTGTCGTCGCCGAACTGGACAAGCACATAGGCAAATTCGGGATGGACCGTGATGGCTACGTTCGCCGGTAAGGTCCAGGGGGTCGTCGTCCAGATGACCACATAGGCATCTTCTACGGGGAAGAGCCCTTTGGCATCCTGCACAGGGAATTTTACGTAGATGGAGGGCGATTCCTTGTCACCGTACTCCACTTCTGCTTCGGCTAAGGCCGTTTCGCAGGAAGCGCACCAGTATACCGGTTTAAGGCCTTTATAGATATAGCCTTTCTTGGCCATTTCGCCGAAGACACCGATCTGAGCCGCCTCGAACTCCGGTTGCAGCGTCAGATAGGGATGGTCCCAGTCGCCGCGAACACCAAGCCGTTTAAATTCCTCTCGCTGGATGCCGACGTACTTCATGGCGTAGTCATGGCAGCGGCGGCGAAACTCGACCGTCGATACAGCATGGCGGTTTAAACCTAATGCCTTGATCGCCTGTTGTTCAATGGGAAGGCCATGCGTATCCCAGCCTGGTATATATGGCGCGTCGTAGCCATCCATGGAATGAAACTTGACGATAAAATCTTTTAAGACTTTATTCAGTGTGTGACCTAAGTGGATATCACCGTTGGCATAAGGGGGTCCATCATGGAGGATGAATTTCGGCTTCCCGGCGTTTGCCTTAGCCACTGCTTCATAAAGGTCGATCTCTTCCCAGAACTTTTGAATGTCCGGTTCCCGTTTTGGCAAGTTGGCCCGCATCGGAAATTCCGTTTGGGGTAAATTCAACGTTTTGCTGTAATCGAGGGGTTCTTTCCCACTCACAGTTATCTCACCTCGTTTAAAACTAAAAAACTCCCACCCCTGTAGAAAGGGGCGAGAGTGTTCTCGCGGTACCACCCTTGATCATCTCGCCGTAGGAAGAGGCGAGACCTCGTGTATGCGGGTAACGGCCGCCACCGGCGCCGCCTACTCCCTCTTTCGGCAACGCAGCTCCCGGGGGATATGCGGGCAGCGTCCTTGGCCTGGCTTCCACCGTCCCAGGTTCGCTGTCAACGACCTTCTACTCGCACCTGTCCCGTTCAACGCCATGTAAGCGATTATGTCGAACAAAAGATATCTTTAGTATTATACCGAGGAAGTCTGTTTACTGTCAAACAGTTTCAAGATCTGTTCCTTGCTCACGCCGATGACCTCTACTGTTTTCGTGCGCGAAGTCTCCCCGGCGACCAACCGCACCTGGCTCTTCGGCAGCGAAAGGGTTTTCGCAAAAAACGCTTGGCAAGCCCCGTTCGCTTCCCCATCGACAGGAGGTGCCGTCAGGCGAACTTTCAAGGCGTCGTCCAAGAGACCGCAAACCTCATTTTTCGATGCCCGGGGCTGAACGCGAATCTTAAAGCGAACGCCGCCAGGCACTTCTTGGACCCACAACATCAATCGTCACTGTCCTCATGGAAATGGCTCGGAACCTGAACGTCTTCCCCGGAATAGGGTTTATGCCCGCCGGGCAATCGAACATCCTGATTCAAAAAAGGAATCTTTCCAGGAGGTATCGTGGCCTCAAGGGTCACTGCCGCTTCATCGCGCGCCTCTTCTTTGAATGCTTCCAGTTGAGAAGTCAGCATAGCCCGGAACTGGACTCGAAACTGGCGTGCCTGGTTGCGCATATGTTCATATTCCCGTTCTATTTCGGACTTCTTGGCTCGGGCCGACTCTAAGATCTTCTCTGCCTGCATGCGAGCTTCTTTCACTCTCAGTTCTGCTTCCCGCTCCGCCGAAAGACGTACTTCCTCCGCCGTACGCTGAGCCAATACCAGTGTATTGTTTAAGGTCTCTTCGAGGTGACGATAGCGGAGCAAGTTTTCCTCCGTATGGGCCACTTGCTCTTTCAGCAGGATGTTCTCTTTGTATAATTCCTCATGAGCCTGAGAAACCTGCCGCAAGAAATCTTCCACCTCTTCCGGCTTATAACCCCAGGCGCCTTTCCGAAACTGCTTCTGATGAATCTCCAGTGGGGTCAGCATTTGCAAAACCTCCTTGGCTACCGGTCAACAGGCTGCCAAATCGTTATTCGGATGCGTCCTTTTTTCGTAGGTCCGCCGATTTCCCGCAGAATAGCACGGCCAAAACCGCGCAAAGACAAGATATCTTTGACGGAAGCCATGCGGCTTCCGTCGCTCGTCTCTAACCCGTTTACACGCAGCAATCCTCGCGAGATGGCTTCATCGGCTTTGGAGCGAGATAAATGCCAAATGGCCGCCACGATAGCGTCAAATCGTAAGGACGCCACCGTGACCGACTTCTCCTCACCTTTTTCGATGAAGTCCGGCTTTTCATCGCCATCCCCTAAGCGCACCGATAAGGGGAACCGTTGAACTTGGTTCCAGTGAGCTTCCACATACGCAGCCACATCACGGTCCACGAGAACGGCACAACCCTTTTTCGTCAGCTTCAAGTCGCCCATTTTTTCTCGACGGATCCCTAGACCCAACAAAGATCCTAAATAATCGCGGTGACCGATTTTGTCAACTTCTCCCCGAACTTCTCCCATGAGCCAGCAACTTCGGCTGTCCGGCAACTCCCACTCTCCCGGCAAAAGAACCAATCGTTTCCGCTCTGCTTCAGGATAGCCCCCATCGTCCAAGACAGATACATCGTCAAGGCCCCGCAAGATATCCATCGCTGTTTTGAGCAGAAACGGTTCCAGAAAGTCTGTAACCTGCTGCTTAGAGGAACGCCGGCACAGCTCAGCAAGGTCGATAATGCGTGCCATTTTCTCCCTGACCTCTCCCGGCGGGAGGTGAGAGAGCATCCGTTCTCGATGAAACCCCATTTAGAGGATCAACCGGATAAGGACAGACTCCACCAGTTCCAACAGAAAGTAGCCTAAAATCGGTGAAAAATCGAGAGGCAAGCTGCGGGGAACCGGAATGATGCGGCGCAAAGGTCCGAGAACAGGCTCTGTCAAATCATAGATGAAACGAAAAATGGTGCTCTCCGGATTGTGAGGAAAATAGGAGATGATCACACGAACGACGATGAAGAACTTCATCACGTCAAAGGCAGTCCGTACGATGTCATAGGCAGTAAAACTCAAGAGTAAACCCCCGTTCCTAAAAAAACCCGGCGTTGCCGCCGGGTCCTTTTAGCTTATTGGGAACCCGACAGTTCACGGGCTCGTTTGGTTCCGGCATGGACGGCGGCAAAGACGGCCGAACGGAAACCGCCGTCTTCCAGCGCTTGCACGCCAGCGATCGTCGTTCCACCAGGCGATGTCACCTTGTCTCGCTCTATGGCCGGATGATTTCCAGTCTCGATCAGCAGCTGGGCTGAACCGATGACCGTCTGAATCGCTAGTTTGCGAGCCAGATCCCTCGTTAAACCTTCTTTTACACCGGCGTCGATCAACGCTTCGATGAAAAGGTATACATAGGCTGGACCACTCCCGCTGAAACCGGTCACGGCATTGAGGTAAGTTTCCGGAAGGACTTCAGCGATTCCTACGGCTTCCAATAAAGCTTTCGCCGTCTGCACATCCTGTTCCGATACCGCCCTTCCCCCCGCGAGGGCTGAGGCGCCTTTGCCGATCAAGGCTGGCGTATTGGGCATCACCCGAATCAGCGGAACTTCCGGTGAAAGCCAGCTCTCCAACTGCGCCAACGTAATTCCGGCGGCGATGGAAATGACGAGATGCTTGGAGCAAATGGCTGTCTTCAAGGGGGTCAGCACCGCAGGCAACACTTGCGGTTTTACGGCCAGCACGACAATATCGCTTTGCTCACAGACGACGGAGTTATCGGAGGTCGTCTGCACAGCCATTTCGCTTTGCAGATAAGCAAGGCGAGATGGGTTGGGGTCTGATACGGTGATGGCTTGAGGTGGCACGAGACGGACTAAACCGCTCAACAAGGCTTCCGCCATGGCCCCCCCGCCGATAAAACCGATACGGCGGTTTTCTAACAGGGAAACGTTCAACCTTCTATTCCTCCTTACCCCTTGCTGGCCCAAGCCAGAGGAGTGCGGATAGTGTCTTCAACACTGATCTCGCCGGAGATATCGACGTTGCTCGGGGCAAATACAAAGATATGAGCGCCCACTTTTTGCATCGATCCGTTCAATGCATAGGTAGTGCCGCAGACAAAGTCGATGACCCGCTGGGCCATTTCGCGATCAGCCTTCTCCAAGTTTAGGATAACCTGACGGCGATTTTTTAGATGGTCGGCTACATTTTTTGCTTCGTCAAAGGTTTTCGGTTCGATGACCACAACCTTCAACTCCTTCTTCTGCCGTTCCGACACGAGACTGACAACGGGTGCTGCCGGTCGTTCGACCCGCTCCACCATCCGTCGGGCGAAGGAAGATTCCTTTTCCTCCGTCTTTTGTGCTTGAGGTTCTTGTTCCTCAACTTCCTCGATTTCGTCCCCCAGCCCCATCAGGCTGTAGAACTTTTCCATGATTTTGGCCATTGCCAATGCTCCTCCTCCCTATCGGCGTTCACCAAAGAGGCCTGAACCGACCCGAACTATGGTGGCGCCTTCTTCAACGGCAACTTCATAATCGTTCGTCATTCCCATGGACAGATGCTGCATCTCTACCCGAGCCAAGTTCAGTTCACGGACTTCCAGAGACAGTTGGCGTAACTCTCGAAAGACCCAGCGGATCTCCTCCGAATTGTCCACAAAGGGAGCCATCGTCATCAGTCCGCGAATATGTACCCCGTCCAGACTGGAGAGACTCCTCAAGAAAGGAACCAGTTCTTGCTTGGGTACGCCATGCTTAGACTCTTCCCCGGAGACGTTGACCTCGACTAAACAGTCGATGGGACGCTGTAAAAGGCCCGCATGCTTGTGGATGGCCTCAGCTAAGGACAGCCTGTCTAAGGAGTGAATCAGTTCTACCTTGTCATAAATGTATTTCACTTTGTTGGTCTGCAGGGTGCCGATGATGTGCCATCGCACAGGTCCTTGGACATGGGGGTATTTGCTGAGCAGTTCCTGTACCCGGTTCTCGCCGAGTCGAAACTGGCCCGCATCGACGACTTGTTGAATCGTCTCCACAGGGACTGTTTTAGTGACCGCTAACAGTTGGACCTCTTCTGGTGCTCGACCGCCCCGCAAGGCAGCTTCTCTAATCTTTTGGCGTACACGGTCCAAATTTTCTACAATATGGCCCATGATCGCTCAATCCCTTCACTACGCTCGTATTTCGCCGTCCAACAGGGAAATCCTGCTAACTTCTACCTTGAATTCTAACCTTTTCTTAAGTTTTTTATTTAATTTCTTGTCCTTCTTTGAGGAGCGTCGGATTTTGAATGACGAGCAGGCCCTCTTCGAGTCCGTCTACGATCACCTGTTCGTCGACGGTGTAGACTAGGTTGACGTTCCGCCATTCGGCTCGGTTCTTCACACTGACCCAGACGCCCTGTTCCCCGTTACGTTCCACAAGAGAACTCTTGGGCAGCAGTATGCCTTTGTGGACCTTGTCCACCAGCAACAACGGCATCGTTCGAGCCTTGAGCACTTCCATGGGCGGGTTAGACAATTGAATCAATGCCCACACATCGTCGCCGCCGCGGACATTAAGCACCTTCCCGTAAAAATTCGGCCCAGCGGCATTTATCGCCAAGGTCACCCGGCGCGCCGGAACGAGAGGACCGCCCAGATCTTTCACGTTGTAATGAATGAGAAAATAGGCTTTTTCTAGGTTATCGACGACTTTGAATAGGGGCGTTCCTTTCTGGACTACCGAATCGGGATTAACCTCCCAGGGCTTTTCCCGTAAAGAGGCCAGTTGCTCCGGGTTGAGTTCATCGAGCACCCGTGAGTTGAGCACTTCCTCTAATCCGTCCATACGGTAACTGATCAGGCCGGCCCGAGGAGAAAAGACATCCTGTAAAGACCCCATTTCGCTTCCGGAGGGGTTTAATTCCTTAATTTTAACGACCGGGGCGCCAACACGGGCTCGTTCCCCGTCGTTCACCAGCCGTTGAACACGACCGGAAAGGGGGGCATTGACGATAAATTCATCGCGGATAACCCATCCCGGCAGCGGACGTGTTTCCGAGAGCTGCCCCATTTTGGCTGGTTGCACTTCAACGACGACTTTCACGAACATCCCTGTGATCTTGTCTTTCAACCACCAACCACCCAATCCAGCTAACAGCAAGACGGCAAACAGGGCTGAGAGGCGCAGGAACGCTAGGCGTCGCCGCTTTTTCAACGCCTCTTTTCCAACTGGAACCATGGTCAGCCGGGACATGGATCCACCCCTCTATCTACATGTTACGTTAATCCCCTTGCGTAGGGCCTTCATTGGACATACCGGTCACGTCCAATACTTTAAAGATGAGGCTTAAGAGAATCGCCACGACGGTGGCTAAAGACATCCCCTTCAGCGCGATGGGACCCCAGGTGAGGCTCGCGCCGCTGATGCCGATGATGAGCACGACAGAAGTTAAAATCAGATTGGTCGCTTTGGAGTAGTCCACCTTGGCCTCCACGAGCATACGGATTCCCGATGCGGCGATGACCCCAAATAGCAACATTGACACACCGCCCATGACCGGGCTCGGAATCGCTTGGATCGCCGCAGCCAGCTTACCGAAAAAGGACAGGATGATGGCGAAGATGGCGGCACCGCCGAGTACCCATGTAGAGTAGACTTTGGTGATGGCCAAAACGCCGATATTTTCCCCATAGGTGGTGTTGGGAGTGGAACCAAAGAAGCCCGATAACAAGGTCGACAGGCCATTCCCAAGCAGCGAACGGTGTAAGCCGGGATCTTTCGACAAATCCCTGCCGACGATATTGCTGGTCACCACCAAATGACCGATATGCTCTGCGATAACCACCAGGGCTGCCGGCATGATCACGGCGATCGCTTCCCACTTAAAGATGGGCGTATAGAAGGCCGGTGCCGCTACCCACTTGGCATTCTCCACAAGGGTCCAATCGACCATCCCAAGACCGCTCGACAAGGTATACCCGGCCAGGACACCGATCAAGATGGGAATGATCGCTAAAAA
This sequence comes from Heliobacterium mobile, assembly GCF_009720735.1. Classification (GTDB taxonomy): domain Bacteria; phylum Bacillota; class Desulfitobacteriia; order Heliobacteriales; family Heliobacteriaceae; genus Heliobacterium; species Heliobacterium mobile. The sequence goes on along the minus strand of NZ_WNKU01000001.1, from coordinate 243,319 downwards.
GCCTCGGAAAACGACAGACCCTAAGATGGTGACGGCTAAGGTAAAGACTGAGACGACGATGGCTTTCGGATCAAAGGCGGTACCCGGGTCAGGAAGAAACCCTGCCATCTTGGCGGCTACCGGCGCGAGTTCTAAACCGATTACGGCCACAATGGCGCCCATGGCTGCCGGCGGGAAAACGACGTCGATCCAGCTTGTCCCAATCACTTTGATCAGTAAGGCAACTAAAGTGAAGATGAGGCCAACGACGATAAACCCACCGAGGGCTCCCTCATATCCATATTGAGGGATCACCACCAGAACGGGAGAAATAAAGGCGAAACTAGACCCCAGATAAGCAGGAATCTTACCTTTACAAATGAGCATATAGAGGAGAGTGCCGATTCCGTTAAACAGCAGGATAGTGGCTGGGCTCACTTGAAATAGCAGAGGTACGAGAACCGTGGCACCGAACATGGCGAAAAGATGTTGAAGGCTCAAAGGAATCGTCTGCAGCAGCGGTAAACGTTCGTCAACTTGGATCTCGCGTTTCATTGCAATTGCTCTCTCCTTACAAATGTCGTTATGTAGTTGTCATTTTTAATTTGATGGCTAAAGCGATGGGGTCGCGGCCTAATTTCCCCTCCTTTTTGGCGTGATTTCCTTGATGCTCAGTAAATACCAGTTTATATTATACCGGATTTTTCTGAGCAACAAAGTCTCCAGACAAAGAAAAACAAGCTTTCGGTGAGAAATGGCTCACCAAAAGCTTGCGCCGATCCTTCGGGACTTATTTATTCAGATCTTTGCGCTGACCTGTGACCAAGTAAACGACAGACTCGGCGATGTTGGTCGCATGGTCGCCGAAACGCTCCAGGAACCGCGCGATGAAAATCAGTTGATTCCCCTGGTTTACCACGTTGGAGTTGGCCGACATCATCTCCATTAGGTCTTTGAAAATCTCCCGGTAGAGTGTATCTACTTGATGATCCATTTCGCTCATCTGCACAGCCAGCGCTACATCTTCATTGATATAGGCATCAAGGCCGTCTTTGACCATCTTTTGACATAGATCCGCCATCTGGGGGATATGCTCGAAGGGTTTCAAATAAGCTTGACCATTGAGGCGGATCACCGCTTTACAGATATCACCCACATTATCGGCCATCCGTTCCAAGTCCACCGAGATACGCCAAGTGGCGGAGATCTTCCGGAGATCTTTCGCCATGGGCTGTTGGGTCGCAATCAGCTTGATGCAACGATCTTCAATCTCTAATTGCAGTTGATTGATCTTTTCGTCACCGTCGAGTACCGTTGACGCCAACTCAGCGTCTCTTTTGACGAGCGATTGTACACCGTTGTAAATCGCTTCCTCGACCATCGCCCCCATGCGAAGCAGGTCGTGCTGCAAATTTTTTAATAGATGATCCATCTCTATACAATGCATCTTATGGCTCCGCCCCTCTCTAACCGCTTAACCGAAGCGGCCCGTAATGTAATCTTCGGTACGCTGATCCTTCGGATTTGTGAAGATAACTTCCGTATCGTCAAACTCGACCAGATCGCCTACGAGGAAAAAGGCTGTCTTGTCTGAGATCCGGGCCGCCTGCTGCATGTTGTGAGTCACAATGACGATCGTGTAGTACTGCTTTAATTCGCGGATCAACTCTTCGATCTTCAAGGTTGAGATGGGGTCTAAGGCAGAAGTCGGTTCATCCATGAGCAAAACTTCCGGTTGAATCGCCAAAGCGCGGGCGATACAAAGACGCTGTTGCTGCCCGCCGGACAGACCTAACGCCGGTTTGTGGAGGCGGTCTTTGACTTCGTCCCAGAGAGCGGCCTGGCGCAAAGATGTTTCCACGATCTCGTCGAGACGGGCTTTGTCTTTCAATCCGTGCAGTTTGGGGGCATAGGCGACGTTTTCATAAACCGATTTCGGAAAAGGGTTAGGCGCTTGGAAGACCATCCCTACGCGTTTGCGCAGGGCTACCACATCGGTGTCGGGATGATAGATCTCACTGTCTTCGAACATCAGCTTTCCTTGGACACGGCAAGTGGGAATGATATCATTCATCCGGTTGAGACAACGGAGGAAAGTGGACTTTCCACAGCCGGAAGGACCGATGAGGGCCGTCACCTGACGCTCTCCCATGGAGATGTTGATATCTTTTAACGCATGAAAGTCTCCATAAAATAAATTGAGATTTTCTGCAGAAATTTTCGTTCTAATCATTTATTTTCTACACCTTCCGTAAGCGGCGGAAATAGGACCGTAAGAGCACAGCCGCCAAATTGAGTCCCAACACCAGCAGCATCAGCACTGTCGCTGTTCCATAAGGTATCTTCTCGTCGGCGTTTGGAACTTGTGTCGCGATCACATAGAGGTGGTACGGCAAAGCCATCACTTGGTCAAAGATGCTGTTTGGCAGGCGAGGCAAGAAAAAAGCAGCAGCCGTAAGCAAAATAGGCGCCGTTTCACCAGCTGCACGGGCCAAGCCTAAGATGGAACCAGTCATGATCCCCGGGAGCGCATTCGGAAGCACGATAAACAAGATCGTTTGTAGTTTCGTCGCACCGAGGGCTAAACTGGCTTCCCGGAAGCCATTAGGCACCGCGCGAAGCGCTTCTTCGGATGTCGTGATGATGACCGGCAAGACCATCAGGGCCAGTGTTAATGAACCGGCTAAGATAGATGCGCCGAAGTTCAAAAAGAGTACAAAGAATCCGAGTCCGAAGAGACCGAAGACGACAGAGGGAACACCGGCTAAGTTAACGACGGCTAGTCGGATGACCCGGGTGACCCAAGATTCGCGAGCATACTCAACCAAGTATACAGCTGTCATCACGCCTACAGGGAGAGCGAAGAGAACCGTTCCTACGATGAGATAAAAAGTACCGACAATCGCCGGAAAAATTCCGCCGGCCGTCATGCCCTTCTTGGGGTTTTCTGTGATGAACTCCCAAGTGAGTGCCGGAAAACCTTTCGAAAAAAGATCCCATAAGACGACAGCCAAGCAGAGGACGATTAAGGCAGTCATCGCACGGAGCACATGAAAGGCGATTTTTTCTTGCGTCTTTGGAGACAACTTATTCAACCTCCTTCATGCGCCGGCTGACCATATCGGCGATTAGATTGATGATAAAAGTCATGATAAACAAAACGGCACCGACGACGAACAAGGCATGATAATGGTCACTGCCCCGGGCTACTTCGCCCATCTCGGCAGCGATGGTCGCCGTCATCGTACGGACAGGCACCAAGAAGGAATCGGGAATGATGCCTGCGTTTCCTGTGACCATCAATACAGTCATCGTCTCACCGATAGCGCGGCCGATTCCGAGCATGACCGATGCAGTGATCCCGGAAAAGGCAGCTGGTACGATCACCGTGATGATAGCTTGCCAGCGGGTAGCGCCGAGACTTAAGGCAGCTTCCATATACTTACCGGGAACAGACGAGATGGCATCTTCGGAAATGGAGGTGATCGTCGGCAGGGCCATCAGGGCCAAGGTGATGGCTCCGGTGAGGGCTGTCAATCCGGTAGGTAGGTTAAAGAGGCTTTTTACCACAGGCGCTAAGAAGGCCATTCCGAAGAATCCGAGGACGACGGAAGGAATACCGGCCAGCACTTCAATGGTCGGTTTAAGGATTTCCCTGACCATGGGGCTGGCTACCATGGATAAGTAAATGGCTGCACCTACACCTAAAGGGACGCTGATCACGATAGCCCCGACAGTCACGATCAGAGAACCTGCGATCAGCGGAATCAGCCCAAAGACAGGCGGTTGAGAGATGGGATACCATTTGCTCGCTGTCAAAGAAGCTGCCGTTTTCGCATCAAATAAGACTGGCAGCGCCTCTTTAAAAAGAAAGAGGAAAATCAGGATAATCGTGACGACGCCGATGAATGCACTAGCAAACAAAATTCCTTCCGATACTTTTTCAAATGCGTTCCATGCTCGACGGCGCTTTGAGGCGTTCTTTGCCAAAGAAGGTGTATCTACGTTGACGACATCTTTAACGGCCATGGGTTCTCCGTTGGGACTCATCAAAATTCAGCCCCCTCAATGATGAAAACAGTTTTTGGCAGGAAAAATGGGCAGAGGATATTGGTCGACTCTGCCCACCTTCCTAACTGGGTTCTACACTTATTCCATGATTAGATAGTTATTTCGCGCTGACGAAGTCCATCGACTTGACGATTTGTTGCCCTTCATCGCTCAGCATAAAGTCAACGAAGGATTTGGCTAGGCCTTCCGGTTCACCGGCGGCATATACGAAGAGCGGACGAGAGACCGGATAAGATTTATCCTTCACGGAAGCTTCGGAAGGCATAACGGCTGCGCTTTGGCCATCTTTTTTCACACCGAGTGTCTTCGTGGTGTCTTTCAAGTAACCGAGGCCTACATAACCGATAGCCCCTTTATTGGCTTCGACTTCTTTAACAATGGCCGCGTTGGATGATTGCAGCAATGCATCGGTCCGATAATCTTTGTTCTTCATCACATGTTCTTTGATGAAAACGTGTGTACCGGAAGAAGTTTCCCGGGCATAGACTACGATTTTTTCATCAGGGCCGCCGAGTTCTTTCCAGTTGCTCACTTTACCCGTATAGATATCGGACAGTTGGTCCATGGTCAGTTCTTTTACAGGGTTGTTTTTATTGACAATAAAACCGATACCATCCCGGGCGATGACGATCTCTTTCGTATCTTTACCGGTTTTTTCTTTAAGTTCTTGCTTCTCTTCGTCCTTCATTTCCCGGGACGCGTTAGCCAAGTCCGTGGTACCGTTGATCAAAGCTTTGATACCGGTACCCGAGCCACCGCCAGTGACTGCGATATTGGCGTCCTTATTCTTTTCCATGTACGTTTCAGCCATCTTTTGGCTTAAGTTGACGATCGTGTCAGAGCCTTTCACTTGTATAGAGCCTTTTTGAGCGCTGGCAGCTGGTTTGTCCGCATTCGTCTCTTTGGCGGAGTTTCCGCCGCAGCCTACGGCTACAGTGCCCAGCAGACCGACCATGGCGGTCAGGGCGATCAGTTTGGAGAATTTCTTCAGGTTCATAACTACCGAAAATACCTCCTCTAAATTTGACGTTCACGCATTACGCATGTCCGTTGTTCCTATACAACAATAACGGTTTTATATTAGGCCTGGATTACGGTCAGATTAAGAAACGGTTAAGTCCCTGACCCTTTCGCCGTCGATGACATAGACGCTTCCGGCATAATTTTTGGCCCTCTTTTTCACTTCCGCTGCAGCTTCCCCGATCTCGAAGGGGTGCTGAAACCGCCCTGGCCAGCATTCAACGACGGCTAAAGAGACAGTCATGATTGGATATTCACAGTGATGGCCGCCACGGTCTTTTGCTTCAATATATCCTCGTCTACGATCTTCCTGCGTATATAAGTCGCCAATCCTTTCGTCAAAATCGCGAATGACCTTTTCACAAAGTCTGGTAAAGGGGCCTGCCGTGATGATGATCAGGTCATCACCGCCAATATGAGCGACCAGATCGTCACTGCAGCTCATTTCCTGAACGTTTTTCGTGATGATGCGAGCCAGCAATGTGATCGCTTTGTCGCCCCACTCAAAGCCATAGCGATCATTAAAGGCTTTGAAGTTATCGAGATCCACATAAATCACGTTGAATAACTGCTGCCGCTCGAGTCGTCGGAGAATGTCCTGCTCAATACGAGGATTACCTGGCAAACCAGTCAATGGATTGGCGGTCAAAGCGTACTCCATTTGAATTTTCGTCATCTGATCCAAAAGGCTGCGCACAGTGACTACGCCGAGGCATCTGTTTTCATCGGTTACGATGATGTGATCGTAGAGCCGCTGGAACGGTCGCGATGTGGCCATCTGGGACACCTTTTCGAGTCGCATCGATGCATCGACGATCAGCGGGTCTTGATCCATGACCAGCGATATGGGGCGTTCTGAATAAAGGGCGACGCCGTACTGATTTCCCAGGTGATAATACATCTTCTCACGCATGACTAAGCCCACCGGTCGCATACCATCGAGAATGACAATGCTGTTACAGTCGGAATGTCGCTGAAAGTACTTCATCGCCTCTTTGGTCAGCGCCTCTTTCGGCAATGAACTACACTCTTCGACGAGATGGCCAACCGTCAGCGAATGGATTGTCTCCCCTCTTCCTCGGGATTTCATAGTCGACAGCAACTGTGTCCCTTCTGGCGACGGCTCTCTTTTCTCCAGTGACGGCCGGCCCAGGTAATAGCCTTGGCCGATGTGAACCCCCATCTGAGCGAGCAGACGCAGTTCCTTCTCTGTCTCGATCCCCTCAGCCACGATCTTAGCCCCTATCTTTTCTCCAAAGGTGACAAAAGTCTCTAGAAGGGCCTGCTTGACCGGAGAGGCATCGATATCCCGGATGAGGGACATATCGATTTTGATGAAGTCCGGCTGCAGTTCGGCGATCGCTTGCAGGCTCGAATAGCCGGCACCGGCATCATCGACAGCGACTCGGAACCCTTGATCGCGATAATGCTGGAGTATCTTTCGAAAACCGGTAAAATCCTGAATAGCTGTCCGTTCCGTGATTTCAAATACGACGTTATAGGGAGATAGCCCGTATAAGGCCATCAGTCCTCGCGTATATCCCTTCGCAAATAGAGGGTCTTTGACCACAGAAGGGCTGATGTTTAAGAAAAGAAGCCGATCCTGATCGAGGTTATGGCATCCTTTCAGCGCTTTTTCTCGTATGATCCGCTCTAATTGATACAAAAGCCCCGCTTTTTCGGCGAAGGGAAAGAGAATGCCTGGAGAGGCAAAGTAACTGTTGGCTGGACCCCTCGCCAGCGCTTCGTACCCGATAAGACTGCCACTTTCCAGGTTGACTAAGGGTTGATAATGGACTTCAAAGTTCCCCTTTGCCATAGTATCTTTTAGTTCCCAAACCCGACGTGTCCACTTTGCGTCGCTGTGCCCTTTGGCCATAGCTAAGGCCTCTTTGATCGCGTTATAGACCAGGCTTTCCAGACTCAGTTGGCTGTTAGGTTTGACTATGGCCCATCCGATATGTAAATCGAGGGGATCCCGCAAGATGCCTCGTAAGCTTTCGTTCACCTGTTTCAAGATCTGCCTGCGCAATTCTTCAGCATATTCTTCAAGAAAGTCGAGAACTAGTCCGATTTCGCCCTGAGGCAGTGAACAGTAAACGGCGAAATCATCGCCGCTGTAATTATGGGTGAGCATACCTCGACCCACACCTAGATGCGGCTTGACTTCAAGTATCGTCTTCGTCAGTTCAGTGAGGATGCGTTTGCATAGGGAAAAGCCGTAGGCCTGCTCAATGCCGGTAAAATTGACAATATCCAAATAGACGAGGCCCAAACTCTCGTGGTCATCAAGGATCTGTTCGAGTTGTTTCAGCACCTCTGTCATCGATGCTGCAGGGGAATAATAATTCACCAGCTTTGAATCGAGTTGACCTCGCCCTTTTAGCCAGTCCTCAAGTATGTCCATCGGTCCCACCGATAAGGTCCTCCCGTTCTTTTTCAAAATGACCTTAGGCGGTTTTCGCGCCCGCTTTTTGATGCTCTTCCGTCAGTCCGGCTGTTTCCATGGCCTGCTGGGCTAAAAACTGAATCACCCGTAACAAATGAGAAGAACTCGCTGAGATCTCTCCGGCTAAGTCAAAGATCTCCCCCACATTGCCGCTCGTCTTTTCGATGGCACCGAAGATCTCCTCTAAAGCTATCCGGGCACGATCTGCTACCCGGATCCCTTCATCGGTATGGGCTTTGGAGCTATGGGCTGTTTCAACGGCCGCTTTAATCCCTTTGAGATTCTGTTGAATCAGTGAGGATATATTTCGAGCCGATTCATTCGTCTCATCGGCCAGCTTTTTCACTTCTTCAGCCACCACCGCAAAACCCCGGCCGTGCTCTCCGGCCCGAGCTGCTTCGATGGAGGCGTTTAAAGCCAGCAGGTTCGTCTGCTCAGCGAGCTTGCGAATGACATTCGAAATCGGTTCGATACGCCGGGAGTAACCCTCCAGCATCTGCATGATTTCGACCTGTTTATCGACAGCTTCGCCAATCCTATGGATAACCTGCATCGTCTCATCGACAGCACTGCGACCGCCGTCGGTGGAAACGAGCATAGACTGAGAATTTTCCTGCGCCTGGCTTCCAGCGCCTTCGATCGATCGAGCCAGTTCTGCGATATTGCCAACCATTTCCGCCGTCTTGATCAAAATGTCTGCTTGCCCTCGAGCCAGTTCGACCTGATTTCCCGTGGTCAGGTCGAGGAGCGTTTTGATGGTGACAACGCCGACGCATTTTCCCTTTTCGGTGATGACCATACTGTCGTAAAGATTATTGGCCGATCGGTGAGTGGCCAGCTTACTAACCTGCTCCACCGTCGCATCGGCATCGACCTGGGTAAAATCTTTATCCATGACCAGTTCGACGGGGCGGTCGTAGTACACTGAAACACCGTAACGCTTGCCTAGATGGGCAAAAAACTTTTCCTTCATGATTAAACCGACGGGCCGTTGATTCTGCACAATCACCGCACAGTGTGACAGCGATGCCCGCTCAAAAAACTCGGCCACATAACGGGTCTTTACATGATGATCCATCATCTGCACCGGCTCTGCATAGTGGCCGATGGGCTGTGAGGCAATGGATTGGGCGACAACAATCTCTTGTCCGGCTTTTAGTGCTGTATCTGAACGCAGTTTGCCGCCGCGACTCATATCCTTACGAGCAGTCACGGCTGTTGTTGAATCTGGATAGGTCACTACCATAACCCCTTTCAAATGAAATTCTTCACAGTGATGTCTGACCCGAAAAAGCTTCCTTCATAAGGGCTCGACGAAAGCAAGACAGTTGGAGAAATCAACTACCGTACATAAGACAACTTCCCATGTAATAGTAGGTTATAGGGGTTACTGGTGTTTAAAGGTGCCGTTAAGATTCTGTTAAGGACCTACATAAAGTCCCTTTTTTCCAAAATCACTGTTCGATTATTACCCCAATCCACCGCAAAAAATCTATATCGATTTCCGAAATTCATAAATTCTTCAAATCTATCTGTTACTCTAGAAGGGATCTCCTATTCCCACCGCCTCGAGACCATCTACTCGGGCGGTTTTTTCTTTTCATCCTGTAACAGCAGATCAGTTTTATGAATATATTGCACCGTCAAGAGCCCTCGATGGATTCCTTTAACAAGGAGGGAAGATAGTGCACCACCAAGATCCACCTCCCTTTCGCCCGCCCTATCCTCCGCGGCCCGGCTATCCACCGCGTCCTGGCTATCCACCTTATTTTCCGCCCTATTATCCGCCCTTTCCGCCGTACTACCCACCAAGACCGCCGGTTTTCTATCCACCCTATCCGCCGTACTATCCGCCTTATCCCCCTTATCCTCCTCGTCCGCCCTTTCCGCCCGGTCCTCCATTCCCACCATACCCGCCGAGGCGATAAGCGCCAAAAAAGCCTGAAACTTGCTAAACAGCATGTTTCAGGCTTTTTTCTATTACAGCCTAGATTTTTCCTCAAATGCAATCGTCTGTATCTATTTCACCGGTAATTCCGTTTCCTTCACAACCGGTAAGCTGACAACAAAGGTCGTCCCTTCCCCGATTTTAGAGTTGACTCTTACCTGGCCACCGCTTTTCTCAACAATATGCTTGACGATAGCCAATCCTAGGCCTGTACCGCCCATCTCCCGGGAGCGGGCTTTGTCGACACGGTAGAAACGCTCAAAGATACGGGGCAGGCTCTCTTCGGGGATACCGATACCTGTATCGCGGACTTCGATCAGCACATCAACATCTACCAGCCTGATGCTGAACCAAACTTGTCCGCCTTTGGGAGTATACTTGATCGCATTTTCAACCAGGTTGACGAGAACCTGCTTCAGGTTGTCCTTGGACAACGGCACAGAGGGCAAGTCCTTCTCGATAGCCACATGAAGGGTGATGTTCTTATCAGCCGCAATCGGCTCAAGGAGGTTTTTCACCTGTATCGCTTCCGCTTCGACCGGAGCCTCTCCTTGCACGATATCACCGTAGCTCTCGATGCGAGACAGGTGCAGCAAGTCTTCAATCAGACGCTGCAGCCGCTGGGCTTCTTCATCGATGATGGTCAGAAACCGCCGGGAGATGACCGGATTTTCTAGGGCGCCATCGAGAAGCGTTTCCACAAACCCTTTAATCGATGTCAAAGGGGTGCGCAACTCATGGGATACATTGGCTACAAATTCGGTCCGCATCTGCTCTAACCGGCGAACTTCGGTCACATCGTCGATGACCATGGCCGCTCCCAGGAGCCGTCGGTTTTCTGCCCAGACCGGAACGACTTGCACTCGATAGGTCTGCGCACGGTTCGCCCATAGATGGATCTCCTGCTTGACCAGATCGCCCGATCGCAAGGAGATTTCCAGCAGTTCATCGAGTCCCCGGTGCCGGAAAACTTCTACCATCAGTTTCCCCATGGCCTGGTCTGAACGAATGCGGAGCATGCGCTCAGCAGCCCGGTTTACAAGCAGGATGCGCCCCATCTGGTCGAATCCGATGACCCCTTCCACCATTGATTCGAGGATGGTTTCAAACTTGGTCTTTTCCTGGTGAAGCCCATGAATACTTGTCCGAACGGACTCGACAGTCTGATTGATCGTCTGGGCGAGGGTCCCCAACTCATCAGGCTGGATAAGCCAATAATAGCGTGACGCTTGACCTGATTCCATCCGGCTGACTACCCGAGTCAATTCATTCAGCGTGTGTGCTAGTTGGCCGGCCCATACGTAGACGACACCGGCGGAGAAACAGAAAAAGAAAAAGAGCGTGGCCATCAGGCCGGTAAAACCCATATTGTTTTCATTATGAAAAAAATAGAGCCAACTTAAGGGCAGCATGACGAGAACGATGTAGGTGAAGGTCAGTTTCCATTGCAAGCTCCCCCGGGCCAGCTTTAGCAACCGCTCAGCGAAATGGTCCCTTCCCATTTAGACCTCCGGGTCATGAAACTTGTAGCCTACGCCTCGCACTGTCTCAATATACCTCGGATTGCCTGGATCCCGTTCAATCTTCTGCCTTAGGTGGCGAATATGAACATCGACAGTCCGGCTATCGCCAAAAAAGTCATAGCCCCAAATTCGTTCCAACAGAAACTCCCGCGTAAAGACCTTACCGGGATGAGATGCCAGCCAACGGAGCAGTTCAAACTCTTTCGGCGTCAATTCCTGCTTCTGCCCGTTGACGCGGACTTCGTACCTCTCTGTATCGACAGCCAGTTCACCGATTTGCATGGAACCGCCCGGTTTAGTCTCAGTCGTGCGCAAGGTTCGCCGCAGGAGCGCCTTGATCCGGGCCGTCAGTTCCCTGGGGCTGAAGGGCTTGGTCATGTAATCATCAGCGCCCATTTCCAGTCCGATCACCTTATCGACCTCTTCTCCCTTGGCCGTCAACATCAAGATAGGGAGATGGGCCGAGCGGGCCCGCGAACGGACCCGGCGGCAGACTTCCAAACCGTCTAGTCGCGGCATCATCAGATCGAGAATGATCGCATCGGGAAGGTCCTCTTGGAGACGCTCTAAGGCCGCTTCACCATCCATGGCCGTCTCCACTTCGTGGCCTTCTTTTTCCAGATTGAACCGCACCAGTTCCAATATATGCTGATCATCTTCCACTACAAGGATCTTTGCCATAGTTCCTCCTCAATCGGCCCGTTCTGTCATCATTATGATAGCCCCTTGGCGCCCGGTTTTTCCACTGTCCCGACGATACGAATAGAGTTCTGCCGACTGGCAGGAAGTACATAGATCCATCGTTTGAATATTTACATCGGGAACGTTCGCTTGCAGAAGCTGCAGCCGTTGAGCCGCCTTAATGTCTAAGGCGCGCTTTCCCTCTTCATTCGGAGGTCCCAAAACCTCCTCAGAGAAGCTCCACTTCGTTTTAAAAGCTTCTGCCACTTCCTCTCCAACGGGGTAGCAACAAGGACCAATACAAGGCCCGATGCCGACGAGTATGTCTTCCGCTCGACTTCCCCTCTCGACAAACTGTTCGATCATGCGCTGCGGCAGTCCATTGACTGTACCCCGCCAACCGGCATGTACGGCACCGATACGACGGGTCTTGCTGTCAAAAAAGAGCAAGAGCCCACAGTCAGCGCCAAAAACGACCAAAGGGACTCCCGGTTGCTCTGTCGCTAACCCATCTGCTTCCATGATGGGCAGCCCTTTTCCCGGAGCAGGATCGATGTCCTCGCCAGTTCCCACCCAAAGGATACGATCTCCGTGAACCTGGTTGACAGTGATCCAGCGATCACTTTTGAGATTGAGCGCCGCTGAGAGACGACGGCGGTTCTCGTAGACTCGTTCCAGATCATCGCCGACGTGACAACCCAAGTTTAGTTCATCGAAGGGAGGCTCGCTCAGGCCGCCTTTACGTGTGGAGATCGCCTGGACCACTCCGCAGGGCCAATCGAATTGATATAGAACGAGGGAACGGACGCTTTTTTTCTTCCACATCTTTTTCCCAGCCATCCCTTCATCATGAGTAAAACACAATCGTCGCTTCTCGTATCGAAGTAAAAAATGGTCTCCCCTTTTACTTTGACGGTTTACGCAAGCAAATCCATGGCGATCACTCGATCGCCGGGATGGCCTGACCGGAGGCGAGCGACTGAGCGCTCAACAATATTCGCTGGTTTCTTGAACCGCGAAAAGGAAGGGTCAAGTCTCGCTGTTCAGCCTTATAGGGTCCGTCGACAAGCCAGTCGGCCATGGAGAGAATTTGTATAATCTCAGGCTCTTTTCGTCCCATTTCGATGAGACCTTCAAAGGTATACCCCGAATAGACGACCAGGTGTAAGTCAGCAGCCTTGACTCGACGGGCCAGTTCGGCAAAACCTTTCGCTTGCAAAAAGGGCTCACCGCCAGTAAAGGTTACCCCTTGAATGTAGCGGGCCCGGCCGATCTCTGCCATGATCTCCTCCACATCCATCTCGGTACCCCCATTGGCATCATGGGTATGAGGATTGTGACAGCCTGGACAGGCGTGAAAACAACCCTGCGCAAAAATAGCCACCCGAATCCCCGGTCCGTCAACGATGCTGTCTGTAACGATGCCAGCGATGCGAAGTTTCATCGGTGATTCCACCTGCCTGCATTTGTAAAAATGTAATCCAGAAGAACAGTCTATGGAACGTTTGCAAAAAGAAGCCATTTTCATTATAGGCGAGGGGCTAAACGGTGAGAAGCCCCCCGCCAAAGCAGGAGGCTTCTCAAAAGGCCTGTCAGATTATTCGTCACGATTGACCGAGGAGAAAATTAACACATATTTAAACAATTCGGCGACTGCGACCAAGGCTGAGGCCACATAAGTGAGCGCCGCCGCGCCAAGGACTTTTTTGACACTGCCCATCTCATCGCGGCCAACATAGTTGTAGTGAGAAAGCATCTGCATGGCCCGATTGGAGGCGTTGAATTCTACTGGCAACGTAATCACTTGGAAAAGCACAGCTGCACTGAAGAAGATGATCCCGAAGAGAATCAGAGTAGGAAAGTGAAGGAAAAACCCCAACAGAAATAGCGGCATCGCAGCCATGGAACCAAGATTCGCCACAGGTACAAAGGCATGGCGAAGGGCTAATGGCGCGTAGCCTTTCGCGTGCTGGATGGCATGACCCACTTCGTGAGCGGCCACACCGAGGGACGCCACGGAGTTACCGTGGTATACATCCGGCGACAGGCGAACTGCCCGCGCGCGAGGGTCATAGTGGTCTGACAGCATTCCCTGTCCCATCTCGACCGGTACGTCGTACAGTCCGTTCGCGTCAAGAATTCCCCTTGCCACCTGGGCGCCGGTGTTTCCGCTCCTCGCTGAAACCGATGAGTACTTGCTGAACGTACTCGATACCTTGTACTGGGCGTACATGGCCAAGAGCATAAAGGGAAGCACCATAAAATCCAGGGGATGGAAAAACATCTGCTCACCTATCCTTTCACATCAATGGAGCAAAGGGTACACGCCATTTATTTTAACTTATTCCTTTAGAGTGGTCAATAATAATTGGTAAATGCTGGTTTATTCGACCTTTCTCCAAGCGCATAGCCATGTTTCGGCGGCGTCCACTAAAAGGATCAGGACGAATCCTAACAGAGCCATAGCGATGATCCCGGCAAACATATCGGCAGAAGCAGCCCGGCTCCAGGCGTCCATGATGTAGTACCCGAGACCTTCTGCCGTAGCAAAAGATTCAACGAGGAAGAGTACAGCCACCGTAGTTCCGGCGCTGATGCGCAAGGCCGTTAAAATGTCAGGGATACAGGCAGGGATGATGACATGGCGGTACAGGTCCCATTGCCCTCCTCCTAAGGATCGCAGCGACAAGATGTCCGCCTCTTGGACGGACTTGGCCGCATCTCGAGTTGTCACCAAAATTTGATAGGAAACGATGAGCGTAATCAAAAAAATCTTCGAACTGTCACCGATGCCTAAAAAAAGCAGCACAATCGGCAGAAAGACGATTTTCGGGATGGGATAGGTGAGAAAAACGAGGGGCGCCACCCACCGGTCGACAGCACGGTTTCGGCCTAAAAAAAGACCCAAGGGAACGGCCACGAGGACCGATATGATGATGCTCGCCATCACCCGGTAGGTGCTTACCCAAAGATGTAAGGCCAGTTTTCCCGCTAGGGCGGTAAAAAAAGCTTCAATAGCCCGGCTTGGCGTAGGCAACATGGGATTGTTCACCATCAGGGCGCCCACCTGCCAGATGGCGATCAGAAACAGGGTCGCTCCGGTTATGCCGGTCAGATCGCGCCAACCTTGCTTACGGTTCATCAGAGCTGACCTCCTCTGCCGAAAGCAGAGCTTTTCGAGCGTTCTCGTCGATATTTATCCCATTGCAGAAGTTTTGCCTCTTTTGCTGCGGATCACCAGCTTTGACAAGCTTGTCGAGGACGACGCGAATGCGATTGCAGGTCTCGTGAAAAGCACGATCCCGGCGATAGTCGGGGCGGCCCGAACGAGGATTCTCGATGTTGTCCAAAAGCTGTAAGGGAGGCCCGTCAAAGATCAAGATGCGTTGCCCCAGCAAGGCAGCTTCTTCAATGCTATGTGTGACGAGAAGAACTGTGAGCCCTTCGCGTTGGGCTATTTCCAGGATTAAATCCTGTAAAGACTCGCGGGTCAGCGCGTCTAGCGCTGAGAATGGTTCGTCCATCAATAGCAGATCCGGTTTTGTCGCTAAAGCGCGTCCAACGGCGACTCGCTGCCGCTGCCCGCCCGACAGTTGTCGAGGATAACGCTTCTCCATCCCTGCCAGGCCTAATCGAGACAGGATCGGCTGAATCGCTCTGAACGCATCGGACCGGCCTGTCCCTTGAATGCGCAAAGCTAAAGCCACATTTTCCTCTACCGTCTTCCAAGGAAAAAGACCGAAATCCTGAAGGATATAGGAAGTTTGCCGTCGTGGACCGGTGATGGCCTGACCGCCGACGTTGATCTTTCCCGCTTGAGGAGGGATGAGGCCGGCCAGCACTTGGAGCAAGGTACTTTTACCGCATCCAGAGGGGCCGATCAAGACACAACGCTCTCCTGGCGGCACTGTGAGGGACAAACGTTCCAACACCTGTACGCTTTCCGCCGTTTTGCCGTAGCGGAGAGAAACATCAGTCAGTTCGATCATGGCGCGAGTGTCGTATCCACCAGTTCTTCATAGGTATATGCCTTATCGAGCAGTTTTTTGCTGACCATCCAATTGATCACAGAGGCGACTTCCTCCTTCGTGGGCGGCACCGGTTTGGAAAAGGTCGGCAATGCATAACTGCCTTGAATCTCTTTCGGAATGTTAGCTTTCTCCACGACCAAAGAGCGGTACTTATTGGGCTCCTTGGTCATGGCCTCCCCGGCTTCTCCATACACTTGGACGACTTTTTTCAAAGCTTCCCCTTTTTTCTCTACGCTATCCTGGCGGAAAAGCAGAACGGTCTGGGAGATGTTCTTCTTCGTATCGTCCGCGATCAGCTTGGCCCCTTGCTTCTCAGCGAGAAAAGCTAAAGGGTCGGGAAGAATAGCTGCTTTCACCTGATCGCTCAGCAGCATCTGCAGGCGAATCGGCATCTTGGGAATGGCCGTCTTTTTCATCTCGTCAGCATGGAAACCGGCATCGCTTAACAACTGATCGTCGACAAACTCAATGATGCTGTTTTCCGAAACAGCGACGGGGACATTTTTCAAGTCTGCTAGCGAATTGATTCCCGATTTGGGCGACGCCAGCAAAGCAAAACGGCCTTCCTGGGGCGTTACGCCGAGACCGACAGCGGCCACTTTGACCGGTGTACCGCTCTTTTGCAGGAGTCCCACGGCGACCAGGTCTGCCACTTCCCCATCAATTTGACCAGCCTGCAAGGCGGCGTCCCGCTCTTGGGCTGAGGCGAAGGGCACCAGTGTCACATCCATATTTTTGTTCTTAAACATCCCTTCCTGTTCGGCCACATAGAAGGGCAGATTGTCTTCGATCGGCAAAACCCCTAGTTTAACGGGTCCGGAAATTTCTGTTTTTGCTGGTGAAGCTGGGTCGGTTTTGGTACCGCAACCGGTCAGAGAAACCGCCTGTACGGCTAAAAGGGCGGTCATCCCAGCGATCAGCAAGGTGCGAGAAAATTGATTCGATTTGAACATACCCATGGATTACAGCGCTCCTTTTTGTGATGTTAATAACACAAATAAGGTTATTTCGACAGGAGAGTTCATTCTCCTTCCCCTGCCCTTTGTCCAATCCTATGTAAAAATCCTCCCTCTATAAAAAGACCCCCTTTGACTGTGTAAGCCAAAGGGGGCAAATAAAAAGCGTCAATAAGAGCCCGCGACTCGACGTTATGACCTGCCTGTCGTCACTAATTTTCCTTGGGGAAGTCGCTATTCCATTCCCCTCCGCACTAACAGGTCTACAGTCGTAGCCAAGGTTCCGCCCTTTTGACCGCCTCGTCGGCAGGCGAAAACTTCATAGATCGGCAGGGAGCCGATAGGCTGTGGGCAATTCTGGAGGGTCCATTGAAGAAAACGGCGCAAACCGGAAACTAAGTCGCCGTCCTTTTCCACACCGATGGAAAGATCTATGATCGCATCGGCCCCCGCCGCCACTGCCACCTGCAGTTTTTCTTTTTCAAGGGCTTCCTGACCACCTGTCAGGGGTAAGCCGATGGAAGCGCTCACTTTTGTTGACAGCGGGCGGCCAAAAGCTACGGCCTTCCGCCCCTTGCTTCGATTTTTGTTCATCGGTAGAACAATGGTTCCTTCCGCCAGTCCCTGGCGGATCACTTCGGGGTAAACTTGCTCCTGCCAAGCTGCCTCCACCATCTCCGCTGTAGTGATGTTCCGGCAGGCTGCTTCACGCTGGGTCAGTTCCACAATCTCATCACTCCTTTTGAAAAGCAAAAAGTCCCCAGATCTGCATGATCAGATCTGGGGACTTTTCCATCATCCCACAAAGACACTACCCTTTTCCTGGAAGGGTACGTCGAACAGTGTACAGGCAGGTCTTCTGGCTCGGCTTAATCGTTTGCGGCGCCTTCCCTCACACGAAGTGGCTCATTGCAACAAACTCGACCATACAGCGGCGGGACCGCCCAGGATTCTCACCCGGTTCCCTATTCTCCCTCGCGGGCACCTGTAACCGTAGCTTATGCGGTTGTGCTTTCAGCGCTATCTTACCGGAGTATTTTTGCTTTGTAAAGGCAAATCATTGATTGTTTTTCCTCATTTCATCCATTTATCTCGCTTGATTGCGTAATTTATTTCAATCTCGAGTGGTTACATAAATTATTACGCTTGCCGAGCCGGCATCTGTATCGCCTCGGCCAGATCATCCACCTGGACGATAGATATCCCACCATTGCCAAGATCCTTTTTTAGCACTTGACAGCCCTTACGGGTTCGGATGTAAAGAAGAAGAACCCGTAAAAACCCTAGATGGGAGACGACGACGATGGGCCCCCGCTGCACTGCCAAGTTGAGCAGTTCTGCCCAAGCTTCGCGGGCACGATCGAAAGCCTGATACAAGGTTTCTTCATCGTCGGTCCAAGGCCAGACATGGCGCCATGTTGTCATGGTGATCAACAGCCAAAAGGGGATTTCTAGTTCTTTCCCACTCCAGGGCACCTTGGCCAGCACGATTTCCCCCAGGTTGTCCAAGGTGACCACGTCCCTGTTCCAGCGGCGGGCCAATATGGCCGCCGTCTCCTGGGCGCGCCGAAAGGGACTCGCCACGATGGTCTGAAAAGGGATATGTACCAGTTGTGCAGCCACTGACTCCACCTGTTTGATTCCGGTTGGATTCAACCGGACCGACAACGGTGAAGAGTCCATCATGCTGTTGAACGTATCAATCGTAAAGCGGGCCTGTAAGGGAATTATGTTTTCATCGGTTTGTCCATGTCGAATAAAATATATTTTCAGGTTGACCAACCTCGTCATATCAAATACTTTTAGTTTAGTATGGGTGTATGTAGCCGTCAAGAGATTTCTTCCATACTCTTCCACCGGCGAAGAAGGAAGGTTTACCTTCTTTGTCGAATAGTTTAGGGATCTTAGCGATGATTTTACCAATATACCTACACATTGCTTCATCATCAATGGCATTTCTTTTCGATATTTATTTCTGGAGTGGACAAAGGTGCTCACAAAAGCCCGTGAACTATTAAAAAAATATTATGGCTATCTTGCTTTTCGCCCAGGCCAAGAAAAAATCATCGGCAGTCTGCTGGCTGGATACGATACGGTAGGCATCATGCCCACCGGCGGTGGAAAATCCATCTGTTATCAAATTCCGGCATTGCTTTCCCCGGGGTTGACGCTGGTCATTTCACCGCTCATCTCACTGATGAAAGATCAGGTAGACAGTTTGAACAACCTCGGCATCGCAGCCACTTACATCAACAGTTCCCTCGAGGCTCAAGAGCAAGAGGCTCGCCTTTATCACCTTGCCCAGGGTTCCTATAAGCTGCTCTATGTGGCGCCGGAACGGTTGGAGTCATCCTATTTCCGCTCCCTCTTGCAACGTCAGAAAGTGTCCTTAGTGGCTGTCGATGAAGCCCACTGCGTCTCCCAATGGGGTCATGATTTTCGCCCCAGTTACCTCTCTATCGCTTCACTGATCGCCGACTTTGCCCAACGTCCTCGCGTGGCCGCCTTCACGGCTACAGCCACTGAATTGGTGACCAACGATATTGTACGACACTTAGGTTTAATTGAACCCCACCTCTATGTAACCGGTTTCGACCGTCAGAATCTCTCCTTTTCGGTCGTTCGCGGCGAAAACAAGAAAGACTTCATCTTGAAGTACATCAGTGAAAATAAGGAACGGGCCGGAATCATCTATGCGGCTACCCGTAAAGAAGTAGATAACCTCTACGAGTTTTTGCGCCGAAAAGGGATCACCTCAGGTAAGTATCATGCCGGTCTCAGCGATCTTGAGCGGTCCAGCGGCCAGGACGCTTTTCTCTATGACAATATCCGGGTCATGGTCGCTACCAACGCCTTCGGCATGGGGATCGACAAGTCCAATGTGCGTTTCGTGATCCATTACAATATGCCAAAGAATATGGAGTCCTATTACCAGGAAGCAGGCAGGGCAGGTCGAGACGGCGAGCCGGGCGAGTGTATTCTGCTCTACAGCCCCCAAGATACCCACATCCAAAAATATCTCATTGAGCAGAGCCAGATGACACCGGAACGAAAAAGCATGGAATACCGGAAACTGCAGTCCATGATCGATTATTGTCATACCCAACGGTGCCTGCGTCAGAATATCCTGGCCTACTTTGGTGAAGAAGGTCCCGACTTCTGTAACAACTGCAGTACCTGTAACGACGCTGTCGAAGAGACAGACATCACCGTAGAGGCACAGAAGATTTTTTCCTGTATCCGACGCATGCAAGAGCGCTTTGGCATGTCCACCGTGGCGGAAGTGTTGAAAGGCTCTAAAAACAAAAAAGTGGACCAGTTCGGATTTCACCGCCTGTCCACGTACGGGTTGATGAAAGAGTATAAACTAAAAGAGATTACCGATATGATCAACATCCTCGTGTCGGAGGGATACCTCTATGTGACGGAAGGCCAGTTTCCTGTCGTCCGTCTTTTAGATAAAGCCATCCCCGTGCTGAAAGGGCAGGAACAGGTCTTCCAGAAAACCCGCAAGCGCACTCGTAAGCTTCAAGCTGATTCGACCCTCTTCGAGCGTCTGCGCCGCTTGCGCAAGTCTATCGCCGATAAAGCCGGTATTCCTCCCTACATCGTCTTCCCCGACAGCACCCTGCGGGAGATGAGTGACCGTTGCCCGACCGATCGACAATCGCTGCTTTCGATCAGCGGCATCGGCGAACGGAAGCTCAACCAGTATGGCGAGACTTTTCTTGCCGAGATTCGCGACTATCAATCGGAATCAGCTAATAGTCGGTAAAGTTAAATTGAAAAAGATGTACCTCTTCTGTCTGACATAATACTTGTAGTATCAGATTCAAAAATGGGGTCTTGCATTTAAACATCGTGGTAAATCGGGGTGTAATGACTCCGCTCGCTAAGGGCTCCGTGGCTGTTCGCTCGGTTGCTCCGCGGGTGCGCCAAACCTCTGAGCGTTTTTGCATGTAAACCTTGGCGCACTATTCCGCTTCGCAACTATCGCTCACGACGCCCCTCCGCCCAAAACGCTCACTCCGTCATTACACCCCAGATTTTTCCCAAGACATAATTTTACCGTTAAAAACAAAGATAAAAACCAATGATTATGCAGAATGTTCAACCGATCTTTTTCCTGAAGTTGTACATGCCCATGACCGATTCGTCATGGGCGTTTCTTATCTCTGACCTGATAGGCAATTCAACGTATATAAAAAGTTCCATTTGGACCCATGTTTCAGTTCATCCGTGTAAATCTCTGTGATCATATTCCGATAGGGGAGGAATTCGAAACCGTTCAACGCTTTTCGATACCGTTCCACCGCCGCTAGTTCTCCGAAGAGAGCCTTTTTAATGCCTTCACAGAAACTCTTCGGTTCTTCGAAGGATACCTCAGCCGTCTGCGGTATGTCTTGGCCGGTCACCTCCCAGTATATCTGACGCAGCATCTTAAAATGCTTTAATTCATCATCGCGGATGGAGGCGACAATCTCTTTTTGTTCTTGCGGTGCTGCATTGAGCAGGTAGTTGTAAAACAACTCATCTTCTTTTTCTGCACTTACCGATTGGATGATGATTTGCAACGCTTCAGGATAGGCGTATACAGGGACATACATAAAAGTGGGATAGTACTTGTAGGTGGTATAGGGATAGCCCGGGTATGGTGACTTGAGGTATGACGAGTTCACAGTCTCAACTCCTCTGTTTTTGAGTAGATTATGCACCGCCCCTATCTCGGTGCTTCATTTCTTACATCTTCCTGCTCTCACCCTTTGCCCGTTCGCAGCATATGGATGCTACAGGAAACGAGTTCGCATTGGGAAAGGATGACCGTTGGATGCATGACGATTTCTTTTACCCTTTAGACAGTGATTACCATGCTTCTGTAGACGGGCAGTCGTTTGTCCGTATTCTCCATGCAGCCCCTGGTGCCCCTGCAGTAGATGTCTATGCCAATAATGTTCTCATCGTCCGTAACTTGACCTACCGGCAATTTACGCAGTACTTGCCCCTCTTCCCGGGCCGCTATCGGATCGTGGTTTTTCCCGCAGGCTCTCGGACCAGCCCTGTCATCGATGCGACCCTTTCCATCCCAGCAGGAACTATCTACACCGCCGCAGCGATCGGAACGCTGCCCAATCTTCGCTTGCTTCCCATCGCTGATCCCTGTATCGCCAGGGGCTTCGGCCAATCCTATGTCCGTTTCGTCCACCTCTCCCCCAACACGCCGGCGGTGGACATCGCCACATCGACAGGGGTCCAACTGTTCCGGAACGTAAGCTATACGCAAGTGACCGACTACATCCCCGTCCAGCCGGGTCTGTATACCTTAGAGGCTCGCCCAGCCGGAACCAATCAAGTCGTATTAACCGTACCGAATGTACGTATAGCGGCGAATCGCATTCTCTCGGTCTACGCCATCGGCTTGTCTGGAGGTCAGCCTTCTTTGCAGGTGCTCATCCCCCTGGATGGCAATGCCTATTTACCGGTGTGCCGCTTTACCCGGTAAAGAATCTACCCGCAAAGAAAAAAGCACCCATTTGCGCAAGGCCTTTTGGGTGCTTTTTTCTTTATTCTATTTCTATTCTCTCAATAAAAACTCATGTTTCGTCCGGCTTGACTCTTCTGCCTTCTTGGCATCGTTGAAGTGATCGAGAGTGGACAGGTAGCCGGTGATCCTCCGGACCCGGGAGATGGCACCGCTGTCACATTTGGGGCAGGAATCTTCCGGAATGACGCCGTTGTAGCCGCAGCGTTTGCAGATATCTACGGGGAAGTTGACGGCAGCATAGCCCATGTCAGCTTCATACATGGCTTTGATAATCGCTTCAAAAGCCTGCAAATTGTGTTCCGGCGCTGATGGAAGTTCCACATAAGAGATATGTCCAGCATTGGTATATTGGTGGTAGGGGCCTTCGATAGCGATTTTTTCAAAGGCATTGATTTTATAGTCAACAGGTACATGAAAGGAATTGGTATACCAATCACGGTTGGTTACTCTTTCGACGATGCCGAAGCGTTCCCGGTCCTTTTTGGTAAATTTCCCTGATAAGCCTTCGGCCGGTGTAGCTAATAAGGAAAAGTTCAGACCGTATTCGTTTCCTGCTTCATCCATCCGCTGGCGCATATGCTTCACAATCTCGAGGCCGAGTTCCTGAGCAGCTTTCGATTCGCCGTGGTGCTTGCCGACCAAGGTGATGAGGCATTCGGCGAGTCCGATGAAGCCCATCGATAAGGTGCCGTGCTTGATGACAGGCTCGATTTTATCGTTCCAACCAAGCTTTTCACTGTCTAGATAGAGCTTCTGGCCCATGAGGAAGGGGAAATCCTTTACTTTTAAGTTCTTCTGTACGTCATAGCGGGTAAGGAGTTGTTGAATGACGAGATCGATCGTCTCGTCGAGCAGCTTCCAGAATTCCTTCATGTCTCCTTGCGCGCGCAGCCCTAACCGAGGCAGGTTGATGCTGGTAAAGGACAGGTTACCACGACCGTCAGTCACTTCAGGCCCGTTGAGGTTGGCCATGACCCGGGTCCGGCAGCCCATGTATGCCACTTCTTGACCTTGTTCGTTGTAATCCTTGTTGAAAGAGGCGTCTTGGAAGGCAAAGTTGGGGAAAAGGCGTTTACAGGCTACCTTCATCGATAGCTGGAAAAGGTCGTAGTTGCGATCGCCCGGCTCGTAGTTGATACCTTTTTTGATCTTGAAGCAAACGTTCGGGAAGATGGGCGCCTCCCCTTTGCCTAATCCTTTCTCATAAGCCATCAGAAAGGATTTCGTGATCAATCGCCCCTGCCAAGACGTATCGGTGCCGAAGTTGATCGACGAAAAGGGAACTTGAGCGCCAGCCCGGCTGTGCATGGTGTTCAGGTTGTAGATGAAGCCCTCCATGGCCTGATAGGTCTCGCTTTCGACTCGTTCCATGATCAATTTAGAGAGCTTGTCCTCATCGGCCTCAACAGCCAAGGCCTTTATGGCTTGCCGAAGATCCCGCTCCTGCCGTACGTACTCGGCCTGCACATAGGGTGCCATGTCACGGTCGAAATAAGCGAAGGACTGTCCGCCGTGCATATCGTTTTGATTGGATTGAAGGATGATCGCAGCCAGGGCAGCAGCCGTCTTGACACTCTTGGGTGAGCGGATGTAGCCATGGCCGTTGTCAAAGCCTTCACTCAACAGCTGTCCTAGAGGGATTTGCAGGCAGGTGAGGGTTTTTCCATACCAAGCCAAGTCATGGATATAGATATCTCCATCGCGGTGGGCCGCTGATTCATCTTCGGGGATAACCCGGTTTAAATAATAGTTGACTGAAGCGATTTCAGAGATCTGGAGCACTTTTGCCGAAGGGCTGTTCGAGACGTTGGCGTTTTCCCGGTTCGTCTCTTTAAGGATTTCGCTCACCGTGTCCATGAGATCCGATTTCCCGTCGCGGATGCGATTTCGCTGATTTCGGTATAGGATATAGGCTTTCGCCGTCCGAGCATGTCCGCTTTCGATGAGCACCTTTTCCACCATATCCTGCACGTCTTCGACGGAGAAGATATTGCCGTTGTACTTGCTTTTTAAAGCCTTGAGGACCTGCAATGTCAGTTCCATGGCCAACTGCCGGTCTTCTCCCCCGACGGCGTGAGCCGCCTTGAAGATGGCATCGGTGATTTTTGATTCGTGGAATTCGGTCACCCGTCCGTCCCGTTTCCGAATCTTACTGAACAATCGGTACTCCTCCTCCATTGCCCTATTTGCGGCAATGTTTTTTACTATTAACACAGTGTGATTATTTATTAAAAAGGACAGAACATGCCCTTATCGATCTTAAATTACTTTTACAAACTGTTTTATCACCTATGTATTAAAAATTAGTATCAAGAGAACCTTTCCACAAAAGCTCTATGAATTGGATCTGCCGTCGATTGCTACCGCTTCTGATGTAGAAGAGTCTCCAATTCCTCCAAAAAGCGGCCCACATCTGTAAACTGGCGGTAGACCGAGGCAAAACGAACATAAGCCACTTCGTCGATACTCCGCAGCCGTTGCATGACCAACTCGCCGATCTGTTGGCTAGGCACTTCCCGTTCCGATTGGCTGCGCAGGTCCCGTTCGATGACAGAGACGAGTTCTTCTAACGTATGTAATGGGATCGACCGCTTTTCGCAAGCTCTCAGTAGGCCCGAGAGAAGTTTATTGCGATCAAAAGTCTCTAAGGAACCGTCTTTCTTGCGAACCACTAAGGGCGTCTCTTCGACACGCTCAAGGGTAGTGAAACGGCGGCTGCAGTCCATGCACTCCCGTCGACGGCGAATGACACGGCCTTCTTCGAGACTGCGAGTTTCCAAAACTTTGGATTCCGAATGACCACAATAGATACACCGCATCGACTTTTTCCTCCTATCCGACACTAGATCTAGGAGCAGGTTTATTATAAACCCCTATATCTGTGACGGTCAAGGAGCATTTTTCCAAATCTCTTGGGACATTAGTCTCGTTTTTTCACGCAAAAAGTAGGCATAAAGGCCGCTTTCCGGAAAGACAACTGTAATTCTATCTCTCTCCGACAGAATCAGCAAGGCTTGAAATCCATAAAAAAAACGGGTACCTTCTACGATACCCGATGATATTTTACATTTATTTGATTTACCTTCTCTTTTCGTTTTCGACTGTTTCTTTGATTTACCGATCATCCGAAGTCCATATTCGATTCGCTAAAATTGCTCACATCGACCAGGATAACATCAACGCCGATTTTTCGGATCCGGTCCCAGGGAACAACCAGGTCGTCTCCCCGACTGAAGAAATTCATTCTTCCTTGTCCCGGTAGTACGATCGCCTTTACCTTCCCCATCTCCGGATCAATGTCGATATCCTTGATCATACCTAACCGGCGCCCATCGGCTACGTTGACGATATCACGTAAGCGCAAGTCCGAAATCTTAATCACAGTCTGCCACCTCCCTCTTGCTGCTACATATTATGAGGAGAGGGGCTGAACCGTGACTTCATTTCCACCAAAAACCAGACATATTTTCGTTAGACCTGTTTTTAATTAAACATGTTTGCGCATATGGGTCAAAGCAGCCTTCTCCAGTCGTGACACCTGGGCTTGCGAGATGCCGATCTCATCGGCCACCTCCATCTGTGTCTTTCCTTCAAAGAATCGCAGCGTAAGGATGAGTTTTTCCCGGTCGTTCAATCGCCGCAAAGCTTCCCGGACGGCAATACCTTCGAGCCACTGGGTGTCTTGGTTTTTCTCATCGCCGATCTGATCCATGACAAAGATAGGATCTCCTCCATCATGGTAGATCGGTTCGAAGAGAGAGATGGGCTCCTGAATCGCATCGAGGGCAAAGACCACATCTTCCCGGGGAAAACCGAGAGCATCGGCGATCTCTGATACAGAAGGTTCCCGAGACAGTTGGTTGACCAGTTGATCACGAATCTGGAGGGCTTTGTAGGCGATATCCCGCAAGGAACGGCTGACCCGAATCGGGTTATTGTCCCGCAGGTAGCGGCGAATTTCACCGATGATCATCGGTACGGCATAGGTGGAGAATTTTACGTTCTGGCTAAGGTCAAAGTTATCAATGGCTTTCATCAGTCCGATGCATCCGACTTGAAAAAGGTCATCCACGTATTCACCGCGATTGGTGAAGCGCTGGATGACACTTAAAACTAATCGCAAATTGCCACTGATTAACTTTTCCCGGGCATGCGTTTCCCCTGACTGCATGGCCTGAAACAAGGTTCTCATTTCTGCATTGGTGAGCACGGGCAACTTAGAGGTGTTCACGCCGCAGATTTCCACCTTGTTGACCATCATGGGCAACCCTCCCGACGGCGGCATTCATTACACCCTCTAGTATTGCCCGGCCTTTTTGCCTTATACTGCCGTCAGAAACTTATTCCATCCGATTCATTTCCTTGCGCAAGCGCTTGATGATCCGTTTCTCCAACCGTGATATGTAAGACTGAGAGATACCGAGCATGTCGGCCACTTCTTTCTGTGTCTTTTCCCGACTGTCTCGCAGACCGAACCGTAATTCGACGATGCGCCGTTCTCGCGTGGTCAGTTTGCTCATAGCCGCCTGCAAAAGTTTGCGGTCCACTTCTTCTTCGATCGATTTATAGATGATGTCGTTTTCCGTGCCGAGGACATCGGACAAGAGCAGTTCGTTGCCATCCCAGTCGATGTTCAAAGGCTCGTCAAAGGACACTTCCGAGCGTGTCTTGTTGTTGCGCCGCAAATACATGAGAATTTCATTTTCAATGCACCGGGAGGCGTAGGTGGCCAGCTTGATCTTTTTTAAGGGGTCGAAGGTGTTCACAGCTTTGATGAGACCAATAGTACCGATGGAGACGAGATCTTCAATACCCACACCGGTGTTTTCGAACTTACGGGCGATATAGACGACGAGGCGAAGATTGCGCTCGATCAGTATGGACTTGACCGTCAGATCGCCTCTCTCTAGAGCCTCCAAAAGATGATGTTCTTCATCATTGCTTAAGGGCGGCGGCAAGGTCTCGCTGGAACCGATGTAGTGTACCTCAGGAATGAGGTTGAACCGGCGTAAAAGATTGTAAAATTCTGATTGGAAGTAATTTTTCACCGCCTTTGGCGATATACTGGTTACAGCAGATTTGTTCACGCTTGACATCCTCCTTTGGAATCACCATCCCCAGGCGTCAGGCACCAAGGCCCTATATTGACCGGACGGATCAAGTTTTTGCCGGGTAATACCGATGAGCGCACCGGTACACTCCATGTTTCGTCCCTCGGCGGAACGCAGTTCCACCCGCAACGGGCGGAACCCTAATATCAGTCCGTCGGGATTGCCTATGGATTTGTAGGGGATAAAGCGAGGGCTTAGAGGAGATTCACTGACGATGGAGTTCTCTTTCCATCCGTCCGGTAGGAACGGATCCAGGCTGTCTTGTTCGACGACGATGACCGGTGCTCCCGTGATGGGGTCTACAAGCCGATTGCCGCT
The DNA here is from genome assembly GCF_009720735.1 of Heliobacterium mobile. Lineage (GTDB taxonomy): Bacteria > Bacillota > Desulfitobacteriia > Heliobacteriales > Heliobacteriaceae > Heliobacterium > Heliobacterium mobile. Next base: position 215,690 of record NZ_WNKU01000001.1, on the reverse strand, counting down.
GTCAATCAGCGCCGGTATGGTAGACACTCCGCCGGGCATGTGGACAGTCAATTCGGCCTGCCAGGCACCTTTTTGGCGAGCTTGCCGCCAGAGGAGCATTACTGCTGCTGTTAAGGCTGCTGCCAACAGCAAGAGGACCCAAAAGGTTCCTGTCCCTGTCTCTGAGGGCGCCAACGAGTAGAGGATCCCTCCGGCAACCCAGGCGCTGAGGTAGAAGATCGACCAAGCCTGAAGGGTCTTTCTCCATCCCTGTAACGAAAAAGCTGCTTTGACCATCAGGCCGCCCAGGAGCAATTTCATCACCCAGGTGAGCACGATTCCGGCACTGAACCAAAGAAAGGGTAAAGAAAGGGTAGCGCCGAGGAAGGCTGCCAACGCCAACCGTAACGGCCGGATCGGCAATCGCAGTACAGCGCTGGTTATGCTCAACAGGATGGCGTCCATCATAAAGTTGATGATCCATAAAACATCCCAATAGATAATCAGGCTTTCGCCCAAACTGGTTCACCACCGATGTGCCATTCCGTTTACAGGAATAATTATACCGAATTTAATTTACAAAATTTGTCAGTTCCTGCGCTAAATGAAGGAAATGTAAAAAAAATAAAACCCTGCAGCCTGAGGCTGTAGGGTTTCATAATCTCTCGATTTTTTCAGTTATCCTTTGTATTTCCGCAAAAAGACCGGGATATCTATGTCGTCCACAAGGGGAACCGGCTTGACTTCCATGGTTGGCTGGGGAGTTGCCACCGGTTGCGGTTGCACAAATTTTTCCTTCGTTCCTGCCGAAGGGGCAAAACCCGACGGTATTCCAGGAGATACAACTCGCGTCACTGGTTGTGGAACCGGTTGGACGTGTCGTTGATCGAATCCTGTTGCAATCACGGTGACCCGTACTTCATCTTCCATCGATTCGTCAATAACAGCGCCGAAGATGATATTCGCTTCTGGGTCGGCCACCTCGGTGACAATCTCGGCAGCTTCGTTGACTTCCAGCATGCCTAAGTTGACGCCACCAGTGATGTTCATCAGTACACCTTTGGCCCCCTCGATGGATGTCTCCAATAAGGGGCTGGAGATGGCCTTCTTCACCGCATCAACGGCACGATGCTCGCCGGAAGCGACACCGACACCCATCAGTGCCGATCCTGTATCAGTCATGATCGTCTTCACATCGGCAAAGTCCAGGTTGATCAAACCAGGAACAGCGATGAGGTCCGATATGCCCTGAACACCTTGGCGCAAGATATCATCAGCCAGCCGGAAGGCTTCATTCATGGGAGTATGTTTGTCCACAACCTGCAGGAGCCGGTCGTTCGGGATGACGATCAACGTGTCGACAGCTGCCCGGAGTTCTTGAATTCCTCTCTCCGCCTGCATCGCCCGTTTGCGTCCTTCAAAGGTGAAAGGCCGGGTTACAACACCGACCGTGAGGGCGCCCAATTCCTTGGCCACTTCGGCGACGACCGGTGCAGCTCCAGTTCCTGTGCCGCCACCCATACCAGCCGTGACGAAAACCATGTCGGCTCCTTTTAAGGCGTTCAGCAGATCTTCCCGGCTTTCTTCCGCTGCCTTCTTGCCGATGTCCGGATTGGCTCCGGCGCCAAGCCCCTTGGTCAGCTTCGTACCGACCTGCATCTTAGTCTCCGCTCTGGAAAGATGCAACGCTTGGGCATCCGTGTTGACAGATATAAACTGTACACCACGTACCCCGTGGGAGATCATTCGATTCACTGCATTATTGCCGCCTCCGCCTACACCAACGACCCGAATCACTGCCAGCGGATTCAGATCTACGTCTAGCTCGAACACACGGAGAACCTCCTTTATAAGCTGGCTTGATATCTGATACGAAAAAGATAATCTTATGTACGTTATGGCATTATTTTATATGCTTTTTACGTTGTTGTCGCTATATCTTCGCGAAAAACCTTAATTTTCCTCTCTCTGTCGACTACTTTTTTATATTTATTATGTACTTCTTTTTGCGCTACTGACGCTTGTTCGAACGAGGTTGGTAAGGATTCCGCAAAGGTTCTTTTTTCGTTTCGTTGGTCTCACGCGGTTTCACCACGGGTGCTTTGGGAGAAGAAATATCGATATATTGTATCTTTTCCGAACCACCGTTGTTCGTTAGCTGCTTCAACATTTCTGTGAGCATATCCCCCTTGGCGGGAATGTCCTCGGCAGTGCCGAAACGAACCTCCAGACCTTCCTCCGTGTAGAGGATCAATCGATGACCGGCTGATACATGAATCTCTCCGACGCGGGCCAAAACCGACGAAGTCAGTTCCGTAGACACTTTCAAAGCCACTGGTAAGCCTTCGGCGTCAATCGGTTGACCAGGACCGGCATTCAAGGGCACCTGGACGCCCGTAATGATCGGCAAAGGTATACCGTAAATGCTTTCCACTTTGCGTAAAAATATTCCCTGCTGATCGATGAGTATAAAAGACCCAGCTTGTCCTACCACAGCGATCGGTTTTCGCTCTTTGATCTCGATGAGAACGGTCGAAGGCCACTGCCGATGAATTTCTACGGTCTCCACTTGCGGATGAAACAAGAGCTGTTGCTTGATACGTTGGGTATCAAGACGCCAAATGTTCTCTCCCGAATGAATCCCGGAGAGTTTGACGATTTCCTCTTGATTGATGAGGCTGATACCCTGCACATTGACCTGGGAGACGCCAAAGTATGGAGAATGTAAAAAATAATAAGCGGCCAGCAACAATAATGATACAAAAAAGAAAAGGAGCACGCTGGCGCGTCCCCGGCGCATTATTCAGCCCCCTTCGTGGGAAAAACTGCCATATGTTTATTATAGCAAATATTTATTCAACTGTAAAAGGTCTATAGGCCTAAAATGTAAAAAAGCCCCGAGTTTTCACACAGGGCTCTATCCCCTTATGATTCTTCTCGGATAATGTTGGCCCCTAAGGAAGCCATCTTCTGAGCCAAATTCTCATAGCCTCGATCGATGTGGTAGATTTTTTCGACGGTTGTACCGTTTTCAGCGGAGAGTCCTGCTAGGATTAAGGCGGCTCCTGCTCGAAGATCGGTACATTCCACAACAGCACCGCTCAAACGGGGAACCCCTTTGACGATGCTGAGCCGTCCTTCTTGACGAATATTGGCACCCATGCGCCGCAATTCGTCAACATGCTTAAATCGATTCTCGAAGATAGATTCAGAGATGACGCTCGTTCCCTCACTGACAGCCATGAGCGCCATCATCTGAGGCTGCATATCCGTCGGAAATCCGGGATAGGGCATCGTTTTGATGTCTACCGATTGGCTGGTTTTTGCCGCCACTACTCGGATCGTGTCTCCCTCTTCCTCCACGGTTGCGCCAGTCTCCCGCAGCTTTGCCGTGATCGGTTCTAGGTGTTCAGGAATCACGTTGGTCAAAGTGATATCTCCGTCAGTGATGGCTGCGGCGACCATAAAAGTGCCCGCCTCAATGCGGTCTGGAATCACTTGATGGGAACATCCACCTAATTTCTCGACGCCGTCGATGCGGATGATATCCAAACCGGCACCACGCACTCTGGCGCCCATGGAGTTAAGGAAGTTTTGCAGGTCCACAATTTCCGGCTCTTTGGCCGCATTTCGGATCACCGTGGTTCCCTTAGCCAAGCAAGCAGCCATGATCAAGTTTTCCGTCGCTCCAACACTGGGAAAATCAAGATGGATTTCAGTACCTTCCAAGTGATCGGTCTCTACCTCGAAGTAACCGTGCTTTTCTACGTAGCGAGCACCCATCTTCTGCAGTCCGCGCAGATGCAGTTCCATGGGCCGGCTGCCAATCGAACAGCCTCCGGGGTGGAAGAGACGAACCTTGCGAAAACGGGTAAGCAGTGGTCCCAATACAAGATTGGAAGCGCGCATGCGACGCATCAAATCGGCCGATATTTCCACCGTATCCGCTTTTGACGCGTCGATGCTTAAGCGCTCCCCTTCCCACTGGACTTTCGCTCCGAGAACTGACAACAGTTCCAACATCACATCGACGTCGGTCAATTGCGGTACATCTTTGATCCGACAGCAGCCTGAAGACATTAAAGAAGCTGCCAAAATGGGCAGTACGGCATTTTTTGCACCGCTGATCCGTACTGTTCCGGTGAGAGGGATTCCCCCCTTAATGCGAATCCTTGGTTCCCCTATCATCAACCTGCCCCCCTGATTCACCGATGACACGTACTTCTGAGTTCAGTTCAATTCCGCAGGTGACCCGCACTTTTTCTTTAACGGCTTCGATCAATGCCAATACGTCTTTTGCCGTAGCCTCACCGGTATTGATGATGAAGTTCGCATGCTTCGGCGATACTTGCGCTCCGCCGATCGCAAAGCCCTTCATACCTGCTTTTTCAATCAGTCTGCCAGCCGAATCAGCCGGCGGATTTAAAAAGACGCTGCCTGCGTTAGGCCACTCCAGGGGTTGAGTAGCTTTTCGCTTGGCTAGAATCGTATCCATGAACGCTTCCATTTCTCCGGTCGTGCCGGGATGGAGATCCATACAAGCGCGAAGCACCAAGGCTTTTTCTTGCTGCAGCCGTGAATGACGATAACTGAAGTTCATCTCTTCCCGAGTTAAGCGCCTCTTGCAGCCTTGCGCATCCAGGATATCGACCCATCGCAGCACATCGCTGATGGAACCGCCGTGAGCGCCTGCATTCATGATGACGGCTCCGCCGACCGATGCGGGAATGCCGACAGCAAAAGCGAGACCTTGCAGCCCTTGCCGGGCGGCAAAACGAGCGAGACCAGGCAGAGAGCACCCAGCCCCAACGATGACTTGGTTCCCCTCTTGAGTTCGCTGGCTAAATTCTTTCCCAAGATGAATGACAACACCGCGAATGCCTTTGTCAGCAACAAGCAGGTTTGATCCCAGCCCGACGACCGTCCAGGGGACATGGTTTTGATTGCAGTTACCGATCAAAAGAGCCGCATCTTCTTCATCAGCAGGTACAGTAAACAGATCGGCCGGTCCGCCGATGCGCCAGGTAGTATGGAGAGACATGGGCTCATTGACTTTCCACTTGCCCCGAAAACCGCTGGTGATTCGGTTGACTCTGTCGGAAAAACTCCCTATGTCCCCCATCGTTCCCCACCTGCCATTTTCGTTAGAAATTATTTGTCAGAATTGTTTTTTCTTTCAATCTGGACAAAAGCTCCGTCCCTACTGTCCATATGTTCCCGGCGCCCATGGTGATCGCCAGATCGCCGGGGTTCGCTTTATCCAGAAGGAAGTTTATGATTTCTTCTCTTTCTGCAAAATAGAGCGCTTTTTTTCCACAATGGCTTTCAAAGGCGTCCACAATCAATCTAGCCGATACGCCCGGAATGGCAGGTTCACCGGCGGGGTAGATTTCATTGATGATAACCAAATCAGCCTCATCAAAGGATTTGCCAAACTCTTGATACTGATCACGTGTACGTGTAAACCGGTGTGGTTGGAAAATCGCAATCAATCGTTTCGGTTCTCTCTGACGGGCCGCAGCCAAGGTAGCCTTTACCTCGGTAGGATGGTGGGCATAGTCGTCGACAATGGAAATATCGTTTACGATTCCGGTCAGTTGGAACCGGCGGCCAGCGCCATTAAAGCGGGCAAGTGCAGCTAAGGCGCCCTCCGCAGGCAGGCCGATCAAGTCAGCACAAACGAAAGCGGCTAAAGCATTGCTGATGTTGTGTTCCCCCGGAACGGCCAGGCGCAGACGTCCCAACAAAGTTTCACCCCGGTAAATATCCGCTTCGGAACCCTCCGGGGTTAAAGAGAGGTTTTCGGCCCGGTAATCGGCCGGTTCTTTTACTCCGTAAGTAACCACTGTTGGCCCTAGTTTTGCACGGGCCATCTCTCGAAGACGAGGATCATCATTACATAATACCAGGAAGCCTTCTTTGGAGACCCGCTCTGTAAAAGAATAAAAAGCTTTGATGATCGCATCGATCGATTCGTAGTGATCCAGGTGGTCATCTTCAATGTTGGTGATCACAGCCATCCAAGGAGAGAGTTTTAAAAAGGATCCGTCACTCTCATCGGCTTCGGCAGCCATGTATTCTCCCTTGCCCCACTTAGCATTTCCGTCGATCTCCCGGATCTCGCCGCCAACGAGAATGGCTGGATCGAGATCGTTTTGTTCCAACATCAATCCGATCATGGCACTGGTCGTCGTTTTTCCATGGGCTCCAGCGACAGCGATGCCTTTTTTCAAATTCATCAACTGAGCCAGCAAATCAGCCCTGTGCAGGACGACTAAACCCCGTTTTTTTGCCAGGCATAGTTCCGGATTGTTCTCCCGGACAGCCGTCGAGACGACGACCACCTTAACGCCTTGATCCAAATTTTCTTCTTGATGACCGGTGTAGACCATCGCCCCTTGAGCGGTCAAACGCCGGGTAACCGCCGTATCGGCCAAATCGGATCCGCTGACTTTATACCCCTGCTCAAGCATCACCTTGGCCAGACCGCTCATTCCGGTTCCGCCAATGCCGATAAAGTGCACCCATGTTCCCTTTGCTAACACCGAAACTGTCAACTCCTTTCCCGGGAAGTACTGTTTTCGACTCTTACTGCATCCGATGCCCGGTTGGGACTGCTACATAGTATGCATAGTGTCCCAACGTGCTCCTGAGCTTGTCTTAACAGGTCGGGAATAAGAAGTCCCGGTATCAATGCCGAGACTTCATCACCCGTTCGATTTCAGATAAAATATGGGCCAACGCTTCCGGTCTGCCGGCGCTGCGAGCCGCTTGAGCCATCGCTTCTACCTGCTGGCGATGGCTCAACAAGTGAAAGACCATCTCCTGAAGCTGTTCACTCGTCAATTCTCGATCCAAAATCACCTTTGTTGCCCCGATAGATTCAAGACTGCGGGCGTTCGCCTCTTGATGATTTTCAGCGGCATAGGGATAAGGGATTAAAATCGATGCCAACCCTCTGGCGGTGATTTCCGAGATAAAGGCCGCTCCGGCGCGACCGACACAGAGGTCGCTGGCAGCTAGGGCGTAATCCATTCGGTCCAAGTATGGCAGTAATTTAATATTGCCACATTTCTCCAGAGCTATTCCAGCATCCTCATAGAGAAGCCTTGTCTCATCATAATTGCTTTCACCAGTCACATGCAAGACCTGGTAACGATCTTGTCCGGCCAAATTTCGAGCTAATGGGGCCATGGCTTCATTCAACCGCTTGGCGCCGCGGCTACCTCCAACGACGAGCAGCACCTGAGCTTCCGGCGGGATCTGAAAGAACTTCCTTCCTTCTTCCCGCGAGGCCGAAAGAATGCTAGGCCGAACAGGCAGGCCCGTTACAATGACATCGTTTGCCTTGAGACGCTTTTGGGCTTCCGGAAAGGTCAGCATAACAGAGCCCACCCGGGGGGCCAAGATGCGGTTGGTCACACCAGGGTAGGCGTTTTGCTCATGGATCAACGCTGGGATGCCGAGCAAGGTGGCAGCCATAACTACGGGAAAAGCGACAAAACCCCCGGTGCCAATCACCGCGTCTGGTTTCAGGCGCCGCAAAAAGATCAGTGCTTCCAACAATCCCCGTCCCGTGTCACCGATGGCTGCCAGGTTTTTCAGGCTCAGGCCCCGCTCCAAACCACGGCAATGAACGGTCTTTAAGGGAAATCCCTCGCGAGGAACGATGGTGTTTTCAAGACCCCGTTTGCCTCCTATGTACTCAATCGAACAACCGGGGAAGCGTTCCTGTAGTCCCCGGGCGATCGCCAGAGCCGGATAAATATGTCCACCTGTCCCTCCGCCGGTGAGTACAAATTTGCGCTTCTTCCGTATCAGACCGCCCATGCTATGCCACCCTTTTCAGCCATAACTTAGTTACTAGACTCTAACAAACAAGACTATCCATTATCAGAAGTAAAATCTGGGGTGTAATGGCGTAGTGAGCGTTTTGGGCGGAACGGCGTCGAGAGCGAGAGTTGTGAAGCGGATAAGTGCGCCAGGGTTAACATGCAGAAAAGCCCAGAGGTTTGGCGCACCCGCGGAGCAACCGAGCGAACAGCCGTGAAGCCCTTAGCGAGCGGAGTCATTACACCCCGATTTACCATAATGTATCACTAACTGTAAGAACCCTGTATCTTAGGTGTCTCATCTATTGAACCTAGAAATGCTCAAAAGCAGCCCGATCCCCGACAATGTGAAGACCAGCGACGAACCACCATAAGATAAGAAAGGAAGTGTTATCCCCGTAACCGGCAGCAATCCACTGACGACGCCCATGTTGATGACAGCCTGCAAGGCTACCTGCACCGTCAGTCCCATGGCCAAGATGCTGCCGAAAGCGTCGGGGCACGCTACAGATACCCGGATGCCGCGCCAGACGAGGACAAAAAAGAGCAAAATGACACAAACGGCGCCGATCATGCCCAGCTCTTCACCGAGGATAGCGAAAATAAAGTCCGTGTGCTGCTCTGGCAGGTAAAAGTACTTTTGTTTACTTTGCCCTAATCCGGCGCCGAAGAGCCCACCCGAGCCAAGGGCAAAAAGGGATTGCAGCGTTTGGAAGCCTGTTCCGACCGGGTCGGCCCAAGGATCGATAAAGCCTGTAATCCGACGCATCCGGTACGGTTCCAAGATGGCCGCAAGAGCAATCAGTACGATACCGAGGGCGCCCAGCCCAAGAATATGTTGTTTTTTTGCCCCTCCCACATAGAGCATGAAAAAGAGGGTTCCACAGACAGCCATGGCTGTCCCTAAGTCTGGCTGAGCCAAGATCAACAAGCCGATGATGCCCATGATGGCCAGGTAGGGCAGCAGACCCTTTTTAAAGTCGGCTAACTTATGGGGCTCTTTCGATATGTTGTGGGCGAAATAGATCACACCGGCCAGCTTGACTAACTCGGACGGTTGAAAAGATCCCGGACCGAGATTTAGCCAACGAGTAGCGCCCATGATATTTTTACCGACACCGGGAATGAAAAGAGCAACCAACAGGAAAAGACTGACCAAGAGAAAAGGTTTGCTGAATCGAGCCAATTTCCGGTAATCAAAACGCATGGCTATGATCATCACAGCGATCCCCACGAGGGCCCACATGAACTGGCGCTTAAAGAAATAGAAGGGATCATTGTAATAGTAGGCAGCCTTGACCGAGCTGGCACTCATGACCATGACGATTCCAAAGGTCAACAATAGAATGACGGCCAAGAAAATGGTGAAATCAGGTGCTCTTGGTTTGAGTCGCAAGATCCTCCCCCCTCGACCTCATTCATCCTATTGCCACCGGCTATTTAATTGCCGTGGCTGGAAATGGGTAAGTTTAACCTGCTTGCAGTTGACGGACTAATTCTTTAAATACCCTTCCCCGCTCTTCATAGTTCGGAAACATATCCAAACTCGCGCAGGCCGGGCTCAGTAGGACCACATCGCCCGGTTGGGCCAGCTTCGACGCTTCCGCTACGGTCTCTGCAAAGGTTTGAACCCGTGTAAACTGATCGTAACCGCTGGAACGGAGCGCCTCTTCGAGGATAGGTGCTGCTTGGCCCACCAGGACAACAGCCTTTACCCGTTCCTTGATGAGCGAGGCCAACTCACGGAAGTCACTGCCTTTGTTTTTTCCTCCGGCAATGAGGACAATCGGTTTGTCATAAGACTCAATAGCTTTGATGGAAGCATCGGGGTTCGTACCTTTGGAATCATTGATGTATTCGACGCCGTTCACCATACCGACTGGCTCCATGCGATGTTCTACCGGCTGGAAGTTCCGGGCGGCTCTAGCGGCTACGGCAGGATCGATACCCAGTCCAATCGTTCCAGCCAGAGCGGCGAGTGCGTTTTCGACATTATGTTTTCCCTTGATCTGCAGTTCGTCGATAGCCAGGACGGGTTGGTGTCCATCCTCACCGGCATACCAAATCATCCCGTCTTGACAATAGGTACCTGCATCTACTTTTTGCTGACGGCTGAAGTAGAGAACCTTCCCCTGGCTTTGTTCGCCGAGCGAAGATACCAGCGGATCGTCTGCGTTCAAAACGGTAAGGTCGCTCGCTTGTTGGTTCATAAATATTCGAGCTTTGATGGCCCGATAATTTTCCATTGAACCATGACGATCCAGGTGATCAGGCGTGATGTTCAAGATCATAGCGACACGTGGACGAAACTTGTCGGTCGTCTCCAACTGAAAAGAAGATACTTCGGCAACGACCCAACGATCAGCGGAAAGGTGCTGCGACTCTTCCACCAGAGGCTGACCGATATTTCCTCCTACGAAAGGATTCCAGCAAGCCTCGGTTAAAATAGCCCCGATGAGTGATGTCGTCGTCGTCTTGCCGTTTGTGCCGGTGATGGCGATGAAGGGCGCCTGAGAAAGCAAATAGGCGATCTCCAATTCACCGGTGATGGGAATCCCCTTTTCTGCAGCCTCTAGTGCCGGAGGAACAGTCAAGGGCACACCAGGGCTCATCAAGACTTCTTGAAATCCTTCATCTGTAATGGAAGGATAGCCGCCTCCGTGGACTTTTACCCCTGCGCCAGTTAATTCATCCCGGCAGGCTATATCCGATGTTGCTTTTGTATCACAGAGTGTGACGGCAGCACCTAGGCGAGCTAAGGTCCTTGCGGCAGCGATTCCGCTTTTGCCGGCTCCAACCACCAGAACCTTGCGTCCGTCTTGCCAGCGATTCGTCAACAGTGTCATCCCTTTCTACTTTCCGTTAAAAAACTCCGGGTGTTCCAAGCTCGTGGGTCTTTAGAAACGAATATTGAAGGCTAACATAGTACCGATCGAAGCAGCCACCAGTTGAGCTGCCCAGAAGGAGTAAACGACCGTTTCCTCTCGCCAACCGCCCAGTTCAAAGTGGTGATGGAGAGGGCTCATGCGAAAGATCCGTTTCCCGGTCATTTTAAAAGAAGCCACTTGTAAGATGACCGAGAGGGTTTCGGCGACAAAGACAGCACCCATAACCGGCAGGATGAGCTCTGAGCGGGTGAGCATCGCCAACGTGGCAATCGCACCGCCTAGGGCCAGTGAGCCTGTATCTCCCATAAACATACGAGCAGGATGGCGGTTGAAGAACAAAAAACCGATACAACCGCCTGCTAAGGCCGCTGCAAAAATCGCCGTCAGCGGCTGAATTTCTGCGGAAGCAAGAACAGCAAAAGCGAGAGCTACCCAGAAGGTCATTCCCGCGGCTAATCCGTCAAGGCCGTCGGCCAGGTTTACGGCGTTCGTCGTACCCGTAACGACGATAAAGGCGAGGATGTAGTACAAAAATCCAGCGTCCCACCAGGTGTTCCAGCCGGGAATGTAAATGGCTGTTCCCCGGTCTAGACCGTGGACGATGGCGTAAATCAAAACAATCGTTACAAATACCTGAGCGATGAACTTTTCCCGTGCTTTTAGACCCAGGTTTCGCTTTTTCACCACTTTAATGAAATCGTCAAGAAATCCGATAAGTCCAAAGCCTAACGTCCCCAACAGAAGAACGCCGACGATGCCGTTTAGGCCGGCTGTAACGAGGGCAGCGATAGGGATAGCGATCAAAAACAGAATTCCGCCCATCGTCGGCGTTCCGGCCTTGCTCTGGTGAGCTTTCGGTCCTTCTTCTCGAATGCTCTGGCCGAGCTTGAGCCGACGCAATACCGGTATCAGCCACGGGCCTGTGATCAGACCGATAGAAGCGGCAATGATAAAAGCGATAATCATGGATTGCATTGTTCTCTTTCCCCTTTTATCTCAGCCCATCGGACAAGGCGGAGGCTAACCGTTCCAACCGCATACCCCTGGAGGCTTTTATCAGAATTACGTCACCAGAGCCAAGCAATCCCTTTACGACTTCCGCCGCTTTTTCGACTTCGTCAAAGTGCAGGACAGCACTGTCGTCCATCCCGGCTCGACGAGCTCCCACAGCGATCCGGGAGCCTAAAGGTCCTACCGTAAGCAGAAGGCCTACGCCTGCCTGGGCTGCATAAGCACCTACTTCTTCATGGAATCGGCCTGCTTCCTCGCCCAACTCATACATATCGCCGAGGATAGCCACCGTTCTCCGTGCAGCAGCGATCTCCACTGCTGTTGTCAAGGCGGCTTTCATGGCGGCAGGATTGGCGTTGTAGGCATCGTTGATCATGGTCATATTGTCTTTGAGCTGACATGTTTCCCAGTGCAACGATGATAGTTGAGCATTCATCAGCCCGTTTGTCACAGCAGTCAGATCAGCTTCTAATCCCCAAGCGACAGCCAGCGAAGCGAGAGCATTGGCAGCCTGATGTCTCCCGGGCAAGGGTAGGTGAAAATCTATGGCTTCCTTCATTTGCCATTCACCGCTGCCGATATGGAAAAGACCGACATTCGCCGAAACCTTTGAACCTTTTTCACCGAGCGGTTCAATTTCTTTCGCCCATACCACCTCGACCTTTTTAGCTGAAGACGGCGGTATTGCCTTCGTAAGCGTATGGGCTAGCTTTTCCTGACATGCTCCGTAGTAAATCGCCCGTTGTGCCCGGCTCACCGACTGTTCCACAGCCAGCGGATCCTCTCCGTTGATAACAGCGATGCCCTCTTCCGGCAATGATTGCAGCAGTTCACCCTTAGCCCGGGCTATGGCCTCCATGCTGCCGAGCAGTTCCATATGAACAGGTCCGATATTGGTGAGCACCCCTACAACAGGCCGGGCGATCTCACAGAGGGCTTCGATCTGCCCAGGGCCGCGCATGCCCATTTCGACGATCAGTATCTGATGGTGAGCCTGAACGGCGAGCACCGTCAAGGGCAAGCCGATTTCATTGTTAAAATTTCCCGGATTTTTCATGACGTCAAAAGAGGAGCTGAAGGCCGAAGCTAAGAGATCCTTTGTCGATGTCTTGCCGGTAGAACCGGTCACAGCGATGACAGGAAGAGAAAGTTCTTGACGATATGCCTCGGCACACGCTTGTAGCGCTTTGATTCCGTCGTCGACGACGATAAGGGCTTGCTTCGGTGACAGGTATTGCTGCCATTCTTCTCTCACTTGAGTGACGACAGCAGCCGTTGCACCTGCCGCCAGTGCTTTGGGAACGAAGTCATGACCGTCCATTTTCTCTCCTGGGAGAGCGAAAAAGAGGTCGCCCACTTCGATGAGACGACTGTCTATGCGGGCCACACCGGACAAGGCAGCATCGGGATTACCCATTATCTTTCCACCCATCCACCGGGCGGCTTTCGCTGCATTAAGACCGATCATAACCCATCCCTCGCAATACCTGCCGGGCGACTTCCCGGTCGTCAAAAGGCAGTACTTCTTTTCCAACGATTTGGTAGTTTTCATGGCCCTTACCGGCGATCATGACCAAATCGCCCGGATTTGCCATGGACAGGGCTAAAGCGATGGCTTTCTTGCGATCCGGTTCCACCTTATACTCGATTCCAGGCACAGCTTGCACTCCTGGCAGAATATCCTCGATGATTCGATGAGGATTTTCCGTTCTCGGGTTATCAGAGGTAACGACAGCGATGTCGCTCATTTCAGCCACCACTGCCCCCATGATCGGTCGTTTCGTCCGATCCCGATCACCGCCACAACCAAATACGGTGACGATCTTTCCTTCCGCCAAGGCTTCTGCTGTATTGAGCACATTGACGAGGCCGTCAGGCGTATGGGCATAGTCGACGATCACCGAAAAGGGCTGGCCTTGATCGACACTTTCAAAGCGGCCCGGTACGCCTCGCAGAGACTGCAAAGCCTCGACGATTTGCTCCGGTTCCATACCGACAATCCAGCCTACCGTAAAAGCGGCGAGGCTGTTGGAAATATTGAAGCGGCCCGTTAATTGTAAGGTCATGTCGACAGTACCACCAGGGTATTGGACGGTGCAGCGGGCACCTTGAGGGGTAACGTCCCAGTCCTTCGCCCGTATGGCGGCGTCCTCTTCCACACCGTAAGTTACGGCGGGAACAGAACTGACCTGTAAGAAGTAGTCAGCACTCGGATCGTCGGCATTGATGACGGCTCGCTTTACGATACCTTTCTTTGACTCCTTTTGGCCTAACTCTCGAAAGAGCTTTCCCTTCGCGGCCCTGTAGTTTTCCAGGGTATGGTGATAATCGAGGTGATCCTGCGTAAGGTTGGTAAAGGCGGCAATATCAAAGTTGACACCGAGGACCCGATGCTGATCGAGCGAATGGGACGAAACCTCCATCACGACCGCATCGGCTCCGTCATCCCGCATCTCTGCCAACAGTTTTTGCAGATCTGAGGACTCCGGAGTCGTGTGAGCTGCCGGCCATCTTTTTTCGCCGAGTTGGTTCCCGATCGTACCGATGACGCCAACAGAATAGCCTTTGGCTTTCAACACCGCTTCGATCATATAGGTTGTCGTCGTTTTGCCGTTTGTCCCGGTGACGCCGATCATCAGTAAATGCTCTGACGGATGGCCGTAAAAAGCTCCTGCGGCTAAGGCCAGGCTTTCCCGGGTTGAGGTGACTCGAATTTGAGGCACCTTCAGATCGACAAATCGTTCCACGACCAGGACAGCAGCACCTCCCTCGACCGCTTGAGCAGCGAAGTTGTGGCCGTCCGTTTTTTGCCCGGGAATACAAAAAAAGAGAAAGCCCGGTGCCACTTGCCGTGAGTCATAGGCGAGGCCCGAGATTTCTTGCTTGGGTTGCATCAGGCGTTGGAGATCATCTGTTTCTCCTGTCCATCTGATTTCTCTAACCTCTACATTTGCCAGGACTTTGCTTAGTTCCATTGGAATGGTCCCTCCTACCGCCAATTCCCGCAAATTGGGTGCATCGTCAGAGAACTGCCGATGCACCCAATTATTTCTATGTATTATTCATCATTGCCGCTATGGACCTGTTTCATCCGCTGGCACGAACTCAACCCGTACGACAGTGCCGACCGGTAATTTGGTGCCGGCTTTGTAACTCTGGCTTTTAGCGACGCCTGTACCGACCGGTTCAAAGGATAAGCCTAACTTCGCCAGCATATCGCCGACCTGCTTGATTCCTTTGCCTAGCAGATCAGGGCATTCGACCTGTGTTCCCGGATTGACTTTAGCCGTTTTGTCATCTTCGGCCAGATAAAGGACTACCGTCGTCTGTGGAGTTACCTTTTCTCCCGGTTGGGGAAGCTGGTTCACGACGCGGGTACCAAAACCTTCGGTAGCGACTCCCAAGCCCACATGGAGCAAGCGGTCTTCTGCATCATCCACACCGATCCCGGTCACTTGCGGAACAGCTACGGCCTCTACTTGGTTCGTCGCCGCCGCAGGCGCTTCACCCGTATTCATTTGAGGCGGAATGCCTAAATGACGCAGCACATCGGTCATGACGCTTTTGAAGACGGGAGCGGCTACGAGACCTCCGAATTGCTGGACTCCTTGCGGAGCGTCCACAACGACGAGACAAGCTACAGCAGGGTCGTTAGCCGGAGCGATACCGACAAAGGAAACCACATATTCCCCTTCCATGTAACCGCCGTTCGGCTTGATTTTTTGAGCCGTTCCCGTTTTTCCACCGACTCGGTATCCCTCTATGTAGGCGTTCGTCCCAGTCCCTTTCGATACGACTGTCTCCAAGATCAGGTTCAGCTTTTGGGCAGTCTCTTTGGAGACGACTTGTCGCACCACTTCCGGTTCAAAGGTTTGAATGACGGCTCCTTGGGAATCGAGGATTTTTTCTACCAACTGCGGCTTCATTAGCTTGCCGCCATTCGCCACGGCGGAGACAGCCGTGATCAGTTGAATCGGGGTGACGGCGTTCGCCTGCCCGATGGACATGGTGGCCAAGTCAATCGGTTTAACGGTTTTCTTCGGTACCAAGATCCCTGCAGCCTCGCCGTTCATGGAGATACCCGTCGGAGAACCAAAGCCGAAGGCAAGCAGATAATTATAGAACTTTTCAACACCCAGGTTCATGCCGATTTGAATAAAACCGGGGTTGCAGGAGTTCTGGACGACCTCTGGAAACGTCTGTGACCCGTGACCGTCTGGTTTCCAGCAACGGACTTTGCGGTCACCGATGGTTGCATAACCGGGATCGTAAAATTTGTCTGATTCCTTCACGGCCCCTTCTTCCATGGCAGCGCTGGCTGTCACGATCTTAAAGGTCGATCCTGGTTCGTAGACGTCGTTGATGGCCCGGTTGCGTCGGGCCGTATCAGGATACTTGTCGCGCTCATTCGGGTCATAGGTGGGACGGTTGGACATTCCTAGAATGCGGCCGGTTTTTACGTCCATAACGATGATGGTAGCCCCTTTGGGCTTCCGCTCCCGGTCCAGTTTATCTAATTCCCGCTCAATGATATATTGGACCGTTTCATCGATCGTCAGCACCAGACTATGTCCGTCGACGGGTCGAACGTAGGCGTGCTGAGCTTGTGGCAGTTCGAGGTTTCGGGCATCATATTCGGCGACCAGTTTCCCCGGGAGACCGCGTAACTCTTTGTCAAAGATCAACTCCAACCCTTCGATGCCACGGGCGTCCGTATCGGTAAAACCTAAGATGTGGGCAGCCAGTTTGCCTTTTTCATAAAAGCGCTTGCTCTCCGGGATAAAGCTGATGCCGTTCAGTTTTACCGTTGAATTCCGCAGCTGTTCGATCTTATCGGGCTCTACCTTGCGTTTGACCCAGACAAAACCTGAGTTGGCCTTCGTGATCGTCTGGAATACCTTTTCCGGATCCATTTCAAGAACGCGAGCGAGTTCATTGGCGATTGCCCGCTGCTCTGGTTCTTTGTTTTTTCTCACTTCTGCCGGGTTGGCTACGACGGAATCTACGCTGACCGAAACGGCCATAGAATTCATATTTCGGTCGAAGATAGTTCCCCGCTTTGCCTCTACCGGCAATTCTCTCATGCGAACGTCTTCGGCCTTCTCGGCATAAAAGGATCCATTCACCACCTGTACCCAAAAAAGGCGCAAGATAAGGATGCAGACCAAGGCGGTAAAGCTGATCAAAATATGGGTCGATCGTTTGCGCACCTGTACCGGTGTGGCGAACACGTTATCCTCCCCTTACCCTAAAAAAACCAAATCCCCCCAGGATATCCCGGGAGGAACTGCCCGGCACCAGTTCGCCCGACGGTCCACGCCTATCATTATAGGGTCAAATTCTCATTGCGGGCAATAGTTACATTTTTACGTCAAAGCAAACCGCCGCTTAATTTATGAAAGGCTTTCGTAATTGTCGCCACTAAAGGATTTGTGCCAACGGCTACATCTGTCTCTTGGACCGGGGCATCGTTGCCCTTCTTTTCCGATTCCGGAGGTTTCTGTTCCTGTGCTGTCTGAGCGGGTTTATCACTTCTGCTTTGAGATTGAATGGCGATCATCTTCGTGCCTTCCGGTGTTTTCATGCCCAACTTATTTACGGCGATGTTCTCAACGCGCTCTAGAGACTTCAACTGGTTGACTTCCACCCGAAGATAGTCTAAAGAATTTTTCTCTTTCGTCAATTCCTGGCGCAATTCCATGACGTGCTGGGCTTGGTAGGCGACGACAGCGTATTGAGAGCCGATGATGAGTCCACAACCCATGATGGCAATGGTGCTGGCGATAACTTTCCGTTTTGTCTTACCGCTGATGCCTTGTTTAACTCGTCGTTCTTTTTTGGGCTGTACCGACGGTCGCACTGACGGTTGCAGGACTTCCTCTTGATAGTCGTACACAGGAGCAGTGGCTTGTTTCAAGCTTATTCAACCTCCTTGTCCAGCAGAACATCCATGTTCAGGTCCTTTATATTTTTTGCGCCACCCTCAGCTTCGCGCTTTGTGAACGGGGATTGATCTTTAGCTCTTCTTCGGAACCGGTGATGGGCTTACGAGTGATGATCTTCAGACGAGCCTTTTTCCCGCAGCCACAGACAGGCATATCGGGGGGACAAGTGCAACCCTTCGCTTGTTCGGCGAAAAAGTTTTTGACGATGCGATCCTCTAAGGAATGAAAGCTGATCACGGCCAGCCGTCCGCTAGGAGCCAGTGCATCAAGAGCGGCCGGCAAGGCCTCTTGAAGAGCCCCTAATTCGTCATTGACGGCGATGCGCAGGGCTTGAAAGGTTCGCTTGGCCGGATGACCGCCTTCCTGCCTGGCTGCTGCAGGGATCGCCGCACGAATCACATCGACAAGGTCGGTTGTCGATGCCAACGGTTGTTCTGTCCGGCGATTGACGATGAACTGGGCAATTCGTTTGGACCATCTCTCTTCGCCATATTCCCAAAGAATCCGGAAGATCTCCCCTTCCGGGTACTCATTGAGTATCTGTGCAGCTGTGACAGCCCCGTCAGGATTCATGCGCATATCCAATGGAGCTTCCGCGCGGTA
Organism: Heliobacterium mobile; assembly: GCF_009720735.1. Classification (GTDB taxonomy): domain Bacteria; phylum Bacillota; class Desulfitobacteriia; order Heliobacteriales; family Heliobacteriaceae; genus Heliobacterium; species Heliobacterium mobile. Next base: position 197,432 of record NZ_WNKU01000001.1, on the reverse strand, counting down.
GGTGAAACCTCGTTCTGCTTCATCCAGTTGATGGGAAGAGACACCGATGTCGAGAAGAATCCCGTCGATTTTCCCTTTTTGGCCCAATTCCTCCACGACAGACCCCAATTGGCGAAAGTTGCTCCGTACCAGTGTGACCTGGTCAGCAAACTTCTCCAACTTTATTCGCGCTGCCGCCAGCGCCCTGGGGTCTTGGTCGAGGCCAATCAACCTCCCCTGCCCCGCTGTTTTTTCCAAAATGGCGGCACTATGCCCGCCCCCTCCGACGGTCCCGTCGAGATAGAGCCCATCAGGACGGGGCTGCAAGGCTTCCAAAACTTCCTCAAGCAAAACGGGGATATGATGAAATTCCATGTCGGCAAAAACCCTCCATCTGCGGTTTGCCTCGCTTATAGATCAAAGTCAATCAGTTTTTCGGCGACTTCTTCATAAGTCGCTGCCGCTTTATCGTTGTACTCACGCCAACGTTCGGCGCTCCAGATTTCTACACGGGTGCCTACACCGATGATGACGACATCCTTTTCCAAGGCGCTGTGCTCGCGGAGGTGACTGGGAAGCAGGATCCGTCCTTGCTTGTCCACTTCACATTCCGAGGCGCCCGAGAAAAGGAACCGTTGAAAGGAACGAGCGTCGGCTCGGGTAAAGGGCAGCCCTTTCAGCTTCTCTTCTAAGCGTCTCCACTCTTCCGGGGGATAAACAAACAAACAACCATCTAAGCCCTTGGTGGCGATAAATTTTTCTCCAAGTGCTTCCCGAAGTTTTGCCGGCATGAACAACCGGCCTTTTGGGTCGATGGTATGTTGATATTCCCCCATCAGCATGGTCTAGTCCACCACTTTAAACCACTTTTCTACCACCGTACACCACTTCATTCCATATTGCAACCCCTTTTCGCCCTGATATGAGGAAAATTTTAGGGTATATATGAAAAAAGGACCCCGGTCCCAACATGGGGGTACCGAAGGTCCTTCTGTAAAATCGTTTGTTTGGGGGGAGTGAAATGGTATCCACATTTCCTTTTTAGGGAAAGTACTTTACTCGCTCCCCCACCTTTTAAAGAGCTGATGAGGAATTCCCGCTTGATCCAACACTTTTCCGACGACAAAATCGACTAATTCGAAGAGAGTTGTCGGTTGGTGATAAAAAGCTGGCATGGCTGGCACGATACGGGCGCCGGCTTGGGCTAGACGTGCCATGTTTTCCAGGTGGATTAGGTGAAGCGGCGTTTCTCTGGGTACGACGATCAAGGGACGGCCCTCTTTCAGGGTCACATCGGCGGCACGGGTTAACAAGTTATCGGCTAGTCCCATCGCCATGGCTGCCACAGTATGCATGGAGCAAGGAATGACGATCATCCCTGCAGCTGGAAAAGAGCCTGAGGCGATGGGTCCACCTACGTCTCGTACGTCGTAAAGGGGGTAGCGCTCCGCCAGATCAGAGAGTGTCCTTTCCGTTTCTTCCCGGATCACCCGCTCACCGGCCTCGGAGACAACTAGGTGGGGCCGCATGCCCATCTCTGCTATGACTTCAAGGAGGCGTAAGGCGTATACGGAGCCGCTGGCACCGGTAATCCCGACGACCCACTCGGTGCGCAGGTCCTTTTGCTGCTGGTTACTCATTGAGTGCTGTCTCCTGTTAAATTCCAACGTAACGAGTATAGAAAGCCTTTGCGACCAAAGGATCTTGGGTTCCTTTGATCATAGCCCGGCCGTCGCCAAAGAGAATCATTTCCATTTGATCTATCAAAACCTTCAATAAGTAGGGGTTTTGTTGCACCTTGCCTAGAACCTTCAGACGCTCGGCGATATCATCCAATCTCAGCTTTGCTCCCCTGGCCGGGGTAATTTGTACAGAATTGGACCCGCAAAGGGAGGTGACTTGCATCTCTTCCTTTCCTTCCAGGAAAGGGAACTCGCGACGCCTGCAGGTAGGACAGTCGGTTCTGCGCGCTTCAGACAGATCGATCAAATCGTACCGGTTAGCCCACAAGTCCACCGAAAAAAGACCGCGGGACAAGTCTTCCACGCGATCGGTCAGCACTTTGAGCGCTTCCACCGATTGAAAGGCTGTCACCATCTGAATGGCAGGGCCCAGAATACCGGCCGTATCACAGGTGGGAATGGTGCCAGGGGCAGGCGGGTTCGGCATGAGGCAACGCAAGCAGGGACCTTGTTCCGGCAACACGACCATAGCCATACCATGAGCACCGGTCACACCGCCGTAAATCCAGGGAATCGCCGAGCGAACACAGGCGTCATTCAATAAAAAGCGCAGATCAAAATTGTCGCTGCCGTCGACGACCAGATCGACGCCCTCCAGCAGCGGCTCCAGGTTAGACCACCCTAGATCGGTCACGACCGCTTCGATATTGATTTCTGAGTTGATGGACTGAAGTTTCTTTTTTGCGGCTATCGCTTTAGGCATTGTTCTTTCTACATCATCTTCATCATAGAGAACCTGTCTCTGCAGGTTCGATTTTTCTACATAATCCCGGTCTGCCAGCAGGAGATGACCGACACCGGCTCGGGCTAAGGCATTGGCTAGGTGAGTGCCTAATGCCCCCATTCCGGCAATAAGCACCTTCGATGACAAAAGCCGCCGTTGCCCTTCCTCGCCTACACCAGAAAACCGGATTTGCTTTAGATATCGTTCCATCCTGTCACCGCCTATTTACCTGCTGATTCTGCTAACGTGTAGACGAACCGCCAACTCCATTCAGCGATTTTCTGCAATTTTTCTGTGTTAATAATCGAGAGGGTATCGCCGGGCGTATGGTTGCCTTCGAGCCACGTGCCGGAGAGGACGCTTATCGCTGGTACTCCCTTTTCTGCGAAGGGGAAATGATCACTGTTATGCATCCCCCGGTCTTGGGGCTGCAACCGGATATTTGTAGCCCGGGCTGCTTCCTCCATCACTTCACGCCAAGGGAGGTTCCCGGAAGACCAGTAAATAAAATCACTCTTATCACCGTTAGCTACGGTGTCCAGATTCACCAGTCCGATCAATGATTCCAGTGGAATTGAAGGGTGTTCCACATAATACTTGGATCCGATCAATCCGCCTTCTTCACCGGAAAACAAGAAGAAGGCCAGGCTTCGCCGGGTCGGTGACTGAATAGCTGCTTTGGCTATTTCTAAGAGAACAGCCACTCCTGAGGCATTGTCATTCGCGCCGGGATAGACTTGGTTGTCCCACTTTCCTAAATGATCATAGTGCGCCGAAAGGGCCACCACTTCATGGCGAAGTGCCGGATCCCTACCGGGAATCATACCGATGAGATTGTCAGCCAGGTTACCTTTGTTCTCCCCGGCAACGAGGTGCATCCGGCCGTTTACCGGGGAAAGAGAGAAGGACGGAACGGGAAAAGACTGAAAAAAGGTCTCCCCGTCCCCTTTCGGCTTTAAACCCCAGCTGCTCCAAAGACGTGCCATGTATTCTCCGGCTTTGGTTTGCCCTGGACTGCCGGCTAATCTTCCTTCCCAATCTTTTTGCGCTAAGATGGAAATATTGCTGCGCATCCGCGTTAGGTCAAGCCGCCGGTCCGGCAAATCGGGTAGATCCGTAATCACCGGAGGAGCAGTCGGCCCTTTTTGTTTATTCAGCCAATAGGCGCCGAACAAGCTGGCCAAACCGGACAGTACTGCCGCTCCTCCGTAGAAAAAACGACGGCGGTTGAGAGGAACATTCGCCCGAGGCTCTCGCTCTTTGTTCTCTCGGCTCGCAGTGCCGCTGGCTTTATCTCGAATATTTTGTTCTGACTTGCTGCCCAAAGGGGGCTCTTCTCCCCAGGGGTTTGGGCCTTTTCTGCCTGTCGCCAATGGGTGTCAGGCCCCACTTTCTGTCTGTTCTTCTTGTTAACCTACCTTTTCATCTGCTGGTTCGACAGCGAGAAATCCAAAGGTGCCAAAACGAAGGATGGCTCGCTGGTACGTTTTGATGGTCTCTTCGGCGATAACATCCCAAGAGTAGATTTGGTCCACGTCCCGACGGGCCGCTTCAGCCATTTGGTTGGCACCTTCACGGTCTTGCAACATGGCGATGACTGCTTCAGCCAATTTTTGTACATCGCCGGGAGGTACTTTGATGCCGTTTTCTCCAGTGCGGATGATCTCGCCGAGACCGCCCGTATCACCGACGATGACAGGTGTGTTGGCGGCCATGGCCTCCAAAGCGACGATCCCAAAAGGTTCGTAGAGGCTCGGGAAGACGGCGATATGAGCCGAACCGATGAGCCGGTTCCGGCTGTCATCGTCGACAAAACCGGCGAAGGAAACCCGATGCTCCACAGCGAGAGCGCGAGCCTTCTCTTTTAATTCTTCCATCATAGGACCTTTGCCGGCGATAATCAAGCGAGCCTGAGGCCGTTGACTGAGGATGTTCGGCATGGCCTCAACCAATAATTGAATACCTTTTTCGGGAACGAGCCGGCCCACATAGAAGAGAGTTTCATCGCCAGGATCACAGAACTTCTCCATCCCGTACCCTTTTCCAGGTGCCGCCATGAGATTGGCCGGATCAACGCCATTGGGAAGGACAGTGATTTCGGCCCAGGGAGTCGCAAAGAGCGTGGTGATCTCTTTGGCCATATAATTGGAACAAGCGATGAGCGCGTCAGCAGCGTTCGACAGGTCTGTTTCTTCATTGTGTATGCTACGCTGCAGGTCGTTCCAGATCCCTCGCTGGCGACCGTGCTCAGTAGCATGGATGGTGACGGCCAAGGGCACCTGGAGCAAGCGTCGAATTTCTTTGGCAGCCATACCGACCATCCAATCATGGCCGTGGATCAGAGCCGGCTTTTCGGCAGCCGATTCGGCGATGACACCGGATAGCAAGGCGAAGTTAAAACGCCATACCCAACTTAAGAAATCGTCGCTCGCCGTTCCTGGGACAGGTAGACGAATGACGGTGACCCCATCGATCACCTCTCGGTCGGGACAGCCGGGGACGGCACAAGTAAATACTTTGACAGGTACACCTCGGGCGGCTAAGGCCTTGCTCAGGTCGGCTACGGCGCGGCCCAAGCCGCCAACCACTCGAGGCGGATATTCCCAACTGAGCATCCAGATCGGCCCGATCGGATTCGTCCTTTTTGGAGAAAGAACTGGCTTACCTTCAGGTTCCGAACCTCCGGCAAAGTCACGGTAATTGATATCCCGAAAAATCGGATGCTTCCATTCGGCCTCGGCCAAGGCACTTTCGTCGACTTGCCCATTGCGCAGGGATCGGGCCAGTTTCCAGAACAATTGCAAGTGCTCTTCCAGTCGGCCGGTGGCATACTCCACAGTCGTCCTGGTGTGCATGATAAAGGGCCAATCGCTCGACTGTGCCAACAACAGTTCCCGGGCCGCTTGATTTAAGGCTTTTTTTATTTCATGGCGGGCTTGGGGAAATGCTTTCGCCAGGGCGACCATTTCCGCGTTAGCCCGGTGCAGGTGACGGTATATCCAGTCGTTTGTGGGGTTGAGCCAGACCTTTCCATAGCCATCTTCTCCCCAGGTGCTGAAAGCGATGCGACCGCTCGGACCGGGTCCGTAGGTCTCCCGGTACCGACGAGGCGTAGTCATCTTGACGGTCGATTCAGAGGAGGAGAGACGGCGAAGGACCGCTTCCAGAAAGTCAGGTCCCTCATACCACCAATGGCCAAAGAGTTCTCCGTCATAGGGGGAGACCACGATAGGCGGGAGATCCATCTGATCCCGCCAGGAGGCTGTTTGAGTTTCCCGGTTAAAGACAAAGTTATCGGCGTGGGCGTTGACCTTTTCCATAGCCCAATCGTGTCGGTAGGGTTCCTTCTGATCAGTATCTCCGGTGATGCGATAATATTTGAACCCTGTATCCCCTGGGTTTGGTCCGCTGAGGAAGGGGGCCACCGTTTCGAAGGGCAGGTCATAGCCGATATCTCGATAAAACTCCCGGTAATCGTAATCACCGGGATATCCCGACTTTTTATCCCAGACCTGGTGGGATGTCTCAGGGTCCCGGGCGAAGGCAGATACTTGAGCACCCACTTCCAGGGGCTGGTAGAGATTGGCCGGTCCAGGATGGGCATTGCGGAAAGTCCCTGTATCGACGACAAAACAGTAGACCCCTTCCTGAGCCAACACCTTTTCCAGTCCTGGCGCATAGGCGCATTCAGGCAACCATAGACCGTGAGGTTCCATGCCGAAGATGGCTTTGTGCTGGCGGACACCGGTGCGAATCTGCGGTGTCCAACTGCTTTCTGTCAAATAGGGAAGAAAGCCATGGGTGGCTGCCGATGTCCACAGATCGAGATGACCGCTTTGGGCCAGCGATTTCCATGCCTCTGTGATTTGACTGTTCCAGTCATCTTGGAACAGCCGGCGTGCCCCTTCCAATTTCTGACGATACAAGGCAGCCAGCGGAGCAAAGTCCTCATCTCCGGCTGTCCGTTTCTCTTCTAGGGCGGCTAGTTGCAGCATTTTATCGAGGTGCTCCCGATAACGCTGTTGCAGTAGGTTGTCTGTCAGCATGGCAGCTAAACTAGGCGTGACAGATAATGTGACACAAAAGTCGACTTGTTCCTCCCGCAAACGCAGCCAGGACTCGGTCATAGGCAGATAACACTCGGTCAAGGCTTCAAAGAGCCACCGTTCTTCTAAAAATTCGGGCAGTTCCGGATGTCGCACATAAGGCAGGTGTGCGTGCAGAACGAGGGCCCAGTATCCTTTTTGTTCCTTCAACATCGCCTTCATCGGGAACTCCCCCCGGCACTTTTTTCGTAAAAGCAGGTCGAACTGATGGACTCTGCCGGTGGAAGGTCTTCCAATTCAATCGGCTCTGCACCGCCGCAGACAGCGACGGGCCGGCCTGTATTCCAGGGACCGACAGGCTGAACGGGAGGTGTCAGTACACCTTTAGAACCGAGAATGGCGATAAATTCTCCTTGACCGTTATGCAGGCCTATCTGGGCTCGGTAGACCTCTCCCGGTCTAAGCCCGCTCACATACCAGCGGTTAGCGCTCGGTGGCAGTTCCACTTGATAGATACTGTTCCAGCAGGTGCCCTTTCCTTGCTTTTCTTCTTGCTGAAGCCGTAGCAAACAAGGGGTGTCAAAGGGAAGAAACCAGTTATGTAAAGCGTTTTGACGTGTCTTTTCTGTCAATTCCCAATAGATGAAGATGTGGTACGGATCCTGGACCAACAGACCAATGCCGTCTTCGCCATACCCTTGAGGGAAGCTTATGGTCATGGGCGGTTACTCCTCCAATCTTCAGTTTCGAAATCACAATTATCATTATAACAAAGTCATCCAACCAAAATGATTAAAAAAAGAAAAAAGCACCATTGAAGATGGTCTTCAGCAGTGCTCTCTGTTCATATTAAGAGACTGTCGCCTTGCGGCATTCGGCACAACGTCCATAAAACTCTAAACGATGACCTTGGATCTCATGTCCGCTCATTTCCTCAGCCTTTTCGTCCAGATTCTCGGCACGATCGATAAAAATATCAAAAACGCGCTTACAGTCTTCACAGACAAAATGATAGTGAGCCTCCACGTTTCCGTCGTAACGGGAACTGGCACCGGCGTATGTCATTTCCCGAATGATCCCCTGTTGGGCAAGGGTGTTTAGGTTACGATAGACCGTACCCAAACTGATATCGGGAATCTGGCGGCGCGCCTCTTGGTAAACCCAGTCTGCCGTGGGATGACTCGTTGTACCTTGAACGATATCTAAGACCAACTGTTTTTGCCTTGTCATCCGAGGTCCGATGGCTCCCATGGCGCTCCCCACCTTTCTTTATACAAATAGTAATCATCACTATCATTATCATATATGATGTCGCCAGAACTGTCAATCAAGGGGGACATCCTTTTCCAGATTATCTACGTAAATCGACAATCTGTTCCCATAATCGCCCGTTTTCCCTCATCGTTGAACAAGCGCCGAGTCAAATCTAGCTGCTCTTACTCGGGCAGGCGGATAAGTTGATACTTGCGAGTCCCTAAGCCCAGTTCTTCGGCATGGCGAAGTTGAATCGTGCCGTCGACGCTGGGATGGACCATGCGAAATTTATCCATTCCTGGAGCTATAGTCCCTTGACCGGCGTCAGCGAGGCGGTTGTCGATCAAGCCAGGCGCTTGATTGACCAGGTCGTAGCAAGCTTGATCCAAGGCAACGGGATCAAAGGAAGCGAGTATTCCCAAATCGGGAACAAGGGGAGTATCGCTCCAGGAGCAGCAGTCACACTCAGGAGTTACATCGGTGACGAAAGTAATAAAGGCGATTTTGCCTTTTTCCCGTTTTTCTCGGACAGCAGCATAAGCATATTCGGCCATTTTTTCCTGCAGCAAGCCCGGATCGATGGCCCAGTTGATCGCAATGGCCTTATAGGGACAGGTGACGGTACATTCGCCGCAGCCGATGCAGCGGTCCTCGGCGATGACCGCTCGTTCCCCTAAGGAGATCGCGTCGGCAGGGCACCACTTGACACATTTGCCGCAGACTTTGCACTTTTCGTTGATGGTCGGTTTGATATCGGAGTGTTGGATCAGCTTTCCCGAACGGGAAGCCAGGCCCATGGCCATGTTTTTTATGGCTCCGCCAAAACCAGTCATCTCATGGCCTTTGAAATGGGTCAAAACGATCATGGCGTCGGCATCTAAGGGAACGGCGGCGATCTTGGCTTCTTGCAGACGTCTACCCTTAGGCACTGGGATATTTCGGTAGTCTTTGCCGTCTAAGCCATCGGCGATGATGATCGGCGCCTTGACAGTGGCGTAAGCATAGCCGTTTTCCATGGCCGTATCTAGATGGTCGACGGCGTTAGCCCGGGAGCCTCGATAAAGGGTGTTCGTATCGGTCAAAAAGGGCCGCGCCTTTTTCCCTCGTATTTCTTCCACGACAGCTCCGACAAAAGGCGGCCGGATGGTCCCTGTATTCCCCCGCTCACCAAAGTGCATCTTGATGGCTACGAGATCCTGTTCGTTTACACAGTCCATAATATGGGCCGTTTTGATGAGTCTGCGCAGCTTGTCTACGAGTCCTTTACCAGCTTTAGCCCGGCGAGATACGAAATAGACTTCAGACATTTCTACCGCCTCCACAATAAAAAGCAGGGCTATCTCCCTGCTTTTTATCTTTCTACATATACACAATTATGATCAAATCTACATGCTTTTAAAACGCCCTCAGGTTCGACGAAAGCCAAGTCTCATCTTCCATGGCCATTCAATCGCAGAAACCATTCTTAGAAACCTATAGGCTATTGTTTAATCAGATCCTCTTTCACAGCGCCACATTTGGGGCACTTTCCAGGTTTGCAACGTTTTTCGATGACTTCGCCGCATTTTGCACACTTGTATACTGCCATTCTTGTCACCTCCATTTTTTGTAGTAACGATTACTACTATGCTTCAATTTCATCGTACCGCTTGATCTTGTGCTTGTCAAGGTCTATTCAAGATTTCCCGGTAGTACTGTTCATATGTATCGACGACCGGTTCCGCTTGAAAACGGTGCAGCGCTTCTTCCCGACCGCGGCGAGCCATCTCGTCATAAGCTTCTGGATGGGTCAGCAGGTGGACGGCAAAACCAGCCATAGTTTCCACGTCACCAACAGGAGCCAAATAGCCTGTAAGGCCATGTTCGACCACTTCCGGCAGTCCGCCCGTCTCACTGGCGATGACCGGAACTTGACAAGCCATCGCTTCCAAGGCAACGAGCCCAAAGGACTCTTTGGCCGACGGCAGCAAAAATAAATCGGCTAAGGCAAAAATTTCGGCCACACTGTCCTGGCGCCCTAAGAAAATGACCCGTTCCCGAACGCCTAAGGCCTCGGCCATGTGAGCGGCGGCGCACTTTTCCGGACCGTCACCGACTAACAAAAGCCGTGAGGGCACCTGTTCGTTTACGCGAGCGAAAACGCGAACCACATCTTCCACACGCTTGACTGGGCGGAAGTTGGATATGTGCAGCAGCACCTTCTCCTCCGGCCGGGCAAAGCGAGCCCGCAAACAGGGATTTGAAGCAGGACAATATTCTTCAAAATCAGCAAAGTTGGGAATCACTCGAGGGAGATCGGCCAGGTTGAAGATCTCCTTCGTCTCCCGGGCCAAGCTCCATGACACAGCGGTAACACCGTCGCTCGCTTCCAGAGAGAACCGGGTTATTTCATAAAATTGAGGATCATTGCCGACCAAGTTGATATCGGTACCATGCAAGGTGGTGAGAATCGGTAAGCGCCGTTCCTTAGCCAGCATTTGCTTGGCCAGATAAGCCGCAGGCGTATGAGGGATAGCGTAGTGAGCGTGTATAAGATCCAGTTGGGCCGAACGGGCTACGTCGATAATCTTCGCCGACAGCGCCAGTAGGTAGGGAGGATAACGGAAAAGAGGGTAATCAAGCACCTCCACCTCATGAAAAAACAGATTCGCTTCGAAGTGATGGAGGCGAAAAGGTAATTCATAAGCAAAGACATGGATATTATGACCGCGCCGAGCCAACTGCCGGGCCAATTCAGAGGCGACTACACCGCTTCCTCCGTAGGAGGGGGAACAGAGAAATCCGATATTCACTATGAATCACTCCCACAAGGCGCCGATCTCTTTCACACCGAGAGGGCCATCCGGATAGAGAGGCTCGGCAAAAGTTGTTCCAATCAGCCCGCCCAGGTATCGATCTCGATCTTCCAGAAGTTGAGGTAAATCAGGGATGCGCAGTTCTTGCCGCCGGCCGCCGAGTCCGCGAAAAAACTGGCTTTGATAAGCACATAAGGCTGCCCGTTTTTGTTCGTAGACGGAACCAACATCCACATAGAGGGGCTCTTTATTCTCTTGAAGCAGGTTTCCGTTGATGCGGTAGGTCAAGAACCGGGCCGGCCGCCAAGGTTCTGAGGGAGTGTCACCAAACTTTTTTAGGCCGCCGTAAAAAAGGGCTTTCCGGACAAGCTGACCGGCTGCTTCATGATCGGGATGGCGATCACTTCCTCCAGGGGCTAAGACCAACTTGGGGCGATACCGGCGCAGCCAATGGACGAATTGTTCCATCCAGGGCTGCCATCGGCTAGGGTCGCTGAGGTGCCCGTCGGGCCACTGCCCATTGATCCGTTCCCTCACCCCCAAGATCCGGGCAGCGTCACAAGCCTCTTTCCACCGTTCTTCTACCGTTCCCCTGGAAGCCATCTCACCGCGAGTGAGATCGATGATCACGACAGAACGGCCTTGTGCAGCAGCTAGAGCCAGCGTACCGCCGACACCGAGCTCCACATCATCTGGATGGGCACCGAAGGCCAAGATATCTGCAGGCTGATCTCTTTCTTCTGTTAATGATTCCCGATCAGCAAATACCGCTTCATTGCGGAAAATCAATTCCTTTTGGCGATGGCTTGCTTCGCGCCAATCCTCATCGATAAGGTTCTTCAAATTAAGCTACCTTCTTTCCAGGCATTTCGGTTCGGTTTCTTAGGCCATCGCTCCGGCCAAAACCAGCATCGCCTGAAAAGCTCTAAAGAGGTCAGGCAAGTCCTCCCGAACGAGTTCAACCTGGTTGGCTCTCTTGCGCTGCACTTCCGGCATAAAGGCAACCATGTCGGCCATGACGGGAGAGTGAAACTCCACCAGCAAACGATAGGGACTTTCTGGACACCATGTCTGGACCTCGCCGCTTCCCTTTTGCCAGTCCTTTACCACGGTAAAAGCGGCCGCCTCAATCGCCTTCTGCGCCTCTGATGGCAGCATCGTATCGGCGGCTTGCCGGCTCAAGGCTCTTTTTACCGAAATAAATCGAGTTCCCACGAGTTGAGCGGAAGCTTCTTTCGCCAGATCCTCATCGCCAGTCACCAAAGCGACGGGCACCCCGAAATAACCCGCTAAAGCGGCATTGAAGGCTAGTTCTCCCACTTCAACCCCGTTTAAAAAAATCTGCTCGATCAGCCGGGCGCTATAGGAATGGCTCAGGATACCGGAACTCCCCTGGCGGCTGTGATAACCGATGAAAAAGGCCATATCCCAGGAGCCGTCGATAGCGCACATCATACCTAATGGCTTTGGCTTGCCTGTGATGACGCGCACTCCCGCAGGAAGCATTTCCAGACGCAGGTTGGTCATCGACTCGTGAGCATCGTTGATGACAATGTCGGCAGCACCAGCATTCTGCGCTCCTCTAACGGCGGCAGCCACCTCCAAGGTCATTCGAGCGCAGGCCTCTTCATAGGCCGGTCCAGAATATAATTGAGCCGGGGATATCACCCCGGCCACTCCTTCCAAATCAGCGGATATATAGATGCGCATCCATACCCCACCACCCCGCTATTATGGGTTGCCCAACTCCTCAGGAAGCCAATCCTTCACTGCATCGCTCAAAATCTTCTGGACATCGGTCATCAGTTGACTGAAACGAAACTCAGCCATCAAGTACTCCTGCAGTGACGGCTGTAGACTGATCAGCCCCGCCAGCTGCTGAAACGATTGCAACTGTGCTTCCGTAGGCTGTTGGCCTGATAAAGTCACCTTTTGCAACTCCCACTGCTTGGCCCGGAAATCGTGGAGCATTTTTTTCGATTCTGGAATGGCTTCCACCTTAGATTTTGCAGTTAGAAGCTCTTGATACTCGGCAGAGTTTTTCAAGGACCGTGCCAGTTGATGGGCTTGGTCGTGTATGTTCATCTTTCATCCATCCCTTATGGAAGACTTTGATCAGAGGTTCTCCATGTAGCACTTGCGCCGGTGGAAGGTGGCCACTTTGCGGTAGCCTACAGACCAGGCAATTTCACGAGCCTTATCGAGGTCGCGACCGACTTCATGGAAGAAGTGGGCGTCGGAACTGAGGATGATCGGAATGTTCAACTCAAAGCATCGTTCCAAAAGAATGCGTTGTGGATAGACTTCAGCGACCGGTTTGTTCAGTCCATTTGTGTTGATCTCACAGGGCAGCCCCGATTTGCTGATCGCTTGGAGAGCCTCTTCAGCCAGTTCCAGGATAGGGCGACTGCTGCGGTAATTGAAGATTTTAATCAGATCGAGGTGTCCGATAAAGCTGAAGAGTCCTTTTTCTGCCACTTCTTTGATGTGAGCGAAATAGGCACGGTATAGCTCATCATTTTCCCAATCGTTATACTTGTCTATGTAATCAGGGTGATCAAAATCCCAGCCTTCGATTTTGTGGACTGAACCGATCACGTAGTCGAAGGGGTACTGGCTGGTCATCTTTTGTAACAGATCATCGGCATTGCGAATGTAATCGATCTCCACGCCGAGGCGGACCTGTACATCGGGATAACGCAAAGCCGCTTCCCGGATAGCTTCCACATTGTATTCATCAAGGTAACGATCATGATCGGCAAAGCCAACATGGGCGATTCCCCGTTTTCGAGCCGTTTCGAGATAAGCCGAAATCTCTTCCACCGTGTGTTTTGATGTTCCGTGTCCGATGCCGTGTACATGGTAATCAACGAGCATGCTGATACTCCTTCAGGTTTTTTTATCGCTAGGTGAATGAACCCCTGTCATCCATTTTACCAGAACTGGAATTCAACTTCAAAGGGATGGCTTCCCATCGGATTCACCTCTAAAAGAGGGTCTGCATAATATACAGGGACTTTTGGAGGAGGTGACAGCCATGAAAAGAAAAACTTCCCTTTTTTCCGGTGTCTTCGTCCTGTCAGTGCTGGTATTAGTGGCTTTGATCAAATTTTCAAGCCTTCTACCTATCCCTGCCTTAGCCTTCGATAAAACAGCCAATGACGAAGAGTTGATTCGTCGTGCCCTGCAGGCAAAAGAAGCTCAGTCCCTAACGCCGACGAGTGTGTTAAAACAAACGATGGAAACGTCGCCCCTGGACGGGGAAGAAATCATCTTAGGGATCAACCTGGGAAAAAACCGCTCTTTCCTAGCCGGTTTTGAAAAAGCCAACGGTCGACTGATTTCCGTATCGCAAGACTTGGCCTCCTTGCGTTCTCTCTCTTCCACAGACCTTCCGGGAATCGCACAAAAAGGGATCTCTATCGAAGAAGAGTATGACAACAAACTCGGCGGATTTGAACAAACCACCTGGCAGCGTATCTTCCGTATCGACGAAAACAACGCCTTCCAACAAGTCTTCGCTCATGTAAAAAAGAGTGAGTATTACTGGCATGACGCCTGGGAAAATTCTCAGGGACCCTACTGGCATAAGGTCAATGAGGAAAACACCTTTGAACGCCTATCGCCCGATGTGATCATCGTTCACCGGAAGGTTACCCGATTCATCGCTCCGGGCGATCCAAAAGTCATGCCGACGGAGTACAAACAGGAAAGCAGCCAAAGCGAAAACATACGCTTCGAATGGGACGCCGCGACGTTGCGGTTCAAGGAAAAAACGAGAGAACAAGCATAGTGTGCTGAATTAGCAAAGGTAAAGTTAGGTAATAAGACAGAATTGCCAAAAGCCCGCATGGATCGGATCGTCATGGTCCGATCCCTTCTTCTTATAGTTCGCGATAATTTCGTTGCCAATTATTTTGGACAACGGCTGGAACCAGTGTCTAAAAAAAGAAAAAGTTTTTCTCACGCAAACATTGTGTACCACCGGTGGACAAGATATAATAAGCATATTCAAAAATTTTTAGTTTACAAACAAACATTACATATCGGGAGGAAAAGAAGAACCATGACGGAACGTGTATTCAACTTTAATGCGGGACCTGCTACCCTTCCCCTGCCTGTTCTCGAAGAAGCTCAGCGAGAAATGCTGAACTACCGGGGCTCGGGGATGTCCGTAATGGAAATGAGCCACCGTTCGAAAGAATATGAAGCCATCAATAATGAAGCCGAAGCCAACATGAAAGAACTGCTTGGCCTGGGCGATAATTACCGTGTGCTCTTCCTGCAAGGCGGTGCCAGCACCCAGTTTGCCATGGTTCCGATGAACTTCCTGCAGCCCGGCCAAAGGGCTGACTACATCCTCACCGGAAGCTGGTCTGAAAAGGCCCAAAAAGAAGCAGCCAAGTTGGGCCAAACCCATATCGCTGCCACAACTCAAGAAGGTAACTACAAACGGATCCCTTCATTGGAAGAGATCCAACTGAGCGAGTCACCTGCATACGTCCACATCACCTCGAACAACACCATCTTCGGCACCCAGTGGCAATCCTTCCCTGACTTCGGCAACATTCCTCTCGTCGCTGACATGTCCAGCGACATCCTCTGCAAACCTTTTGATGCCAGCAAATTCGCCCTGATCTATGCCGGCGCTCAGAAAAACCTCGGCCCCTCCGGCGTGACTGTCGTCGTCATCCGTCAGGACATGATTGAAAAGGCCGCCACGAACATCCCCACCATGCTGCGCTATGATATCCATGCGAAAAACAACTCTCTCTATAATACGCCGCCCTCCTACTCCGTCTACATGGTCAACCTAGTCCTCAAGTGGCTCAAAGCTCAAGGCGGGCTTGCTTCGATGGAACAACGCAACCTGGAAAAAGCAGCTCTCATTTACGACACCATCGACGGCAGCAACGGATTCTATAGTGGCCATGCCGACAAAGACAGCCGCTCCACGATGAATATTACTTTCCGCCTGCCCAACGAAGACCTGGAAAAGACTTTTGCCAGCGAAGCGACGAAACAAGGCATGATCGGCTTAAAAGGCCACCGTTCCGTCGGCGGCATGCGGGCCTCCACCTACAACGCCATGAGCCGGGAAGGCTGCCAAGCCCTGGCCGACTTCATGAAAGAGTTCATGCGGAAAAACGGGTAAAGCCTTTTCCCAATCAAAGGGCTTCTATTGAACACCATAGAACTTCTTAGCACGAAAAACGATAGCCATCTAGGCTATCGTTTTTTCACATTCATAGTATCCTTCTTTCTCCCTACAATGCGGGCTCACAACCTACCCCAGTGAAGCAAAGCTCCAGACTACTGGTAATCGACTTGACGACTACCTTGGCCGCTAACAAGGTCTCGACGCTTACCGAACCATCATCCCTGACGATTGAAAGCGGTCACTCCTGTAGCCGCTGTCACTATGGAGAAAAGACCTACGATGCTTAGATCATAAGCAATACTATGCTGAAGAATGGCCTGCGCTTCGGGGATGCCTGCATAAATGGCGTTTCTCAAGGCATCTACGCCGTAGGTGAGCGGGTCGATCACCATGAGCACTTGCAACCACTGAGGGGCACTGTGCAAAGGGAACATGGCGCCGCTTAAAAAGAACATGGGCATCGTCAGAAAGTTAGAGATCAACTGAAAGCCCTGCATCGATTCCATTCGACCAGCGATGGAAATGCCGAGAAGCCCGATGGCAAAACCAACGAGGGCACAAATCGGCAGCACCTTCAAAGCCGTCCATAAGGTGAGGGACAAGCCGGCAAAAGGAGACAGAATGAGCAGAATCGTCCCTTGAAAAGATACGATCGTGCCGATACCTAAGGCTTTGCCGACGGAGATGGCCCAACGGGGAACCGGTGCCACTAAAATTTCTTTCAAAAAACCAAACTCCCGGTCCCAAATGATAGAGATCCCTGAAAACATAGACGTAAACAGCACCGACATGCCGATGATGCCCGGGTAGATAAATGTCATATAGTCCACGGGCGTTCCGCCGGGAGCTTGACGGAAGGTCATGGCGGAGGCGATGCCTGTACCGACGAACGTCAAATATAAGGTGGGCTGCATGATCATACCGGCCCACTGGCTTTTTTCCCGGAAAAAGCGAATCAACTCGCGGTACCAGATCACATAGATGGTCTTGAGAACGCTTTCCAGCATGATTATCTTCCCCTCCGCCGACCCAGTCTCCGCTGCCGGAACCGCTCTTTTTCATCGAGCAGTTCGTCCCGGATCGCCCGGCCTGTCGTTTTTAAGAAAACATCGTCCAGTGTCGGTTCGTGGACGGACACACTGGTGATCATACCGGCAAAATCTACGGCCAGCCGGGGAACAAAAGAAGCCCCGTCCTCCACTTCCATCCGTAAGACCGTTCCGTCCTCGACAACAGGGATCCCATAGCGTTGCCGGATTTCTTCGGCCAACTGTTTATTATTCGTCGTAGTGACGGTGACCATGTCACCACCGATATCTTCTTTTAAAGCCTTCGGGGCATCGAGAGCCACGATCTCTCCATGGTCGATGATGGCGATACGGTCACAGTGTTCTGCTTCTTCCATGTAGTGAGTCGTCATGAAAACAGTGATGCCTAATTCATCGCGCAAGCGAAGGACATGCTCCCAGATGGCACTACGGGTCTGCGGATCCAACCCAATCGTCGGTTCATCCAAAAAGAGCACCTGAGGATGATGCAAAAGCCCCCGGGCGATTTCGAGACGGCGTTTCATCCCGCCGGAAAAGTTGCGAACCAGGTCTTTCCTACGTTCTGTCAGCTCTACCATCGCCAAGACCTGTTCCATCCGTTCCTTAAGCAAAGCACGAGGAACGTTATAGAGCATGCCATGAAAGTAAAGATTCTCCTCCGCTGTCAACCGATCGTCCAGGGAATAGTCTTGAAAGACCAACCCGATGGACTGTCGTACCTTTAGCGGCTCTCTGTTCACATCGTATCCGTTCAGCAGCGCCTTTCCCGATGTCATCGTAAGCAAAGTACATAAGATCTTGATCGTTGTCGATTTTCCTGCCCCGTTTGGGCCTAAAAAACCGAAGACTTCCCCTTTATCCACTTGAAAGGATATCCCTTTCACCGCTTCAAAATCTCCATAGCGTTTTACTAGATGATCGACAATGATGATACTCATGGGCAGCACCTTTCCTATACCGATAAAATTCATATACCAAAATAGCTGCGATCATATGAATAAAGACCTAGGGAATCAGCAGGGTATTTTAACTATAACACTCTTCAACGAAAATTCAAAAGTCCTTAACTGACTAAAGCGGGAACCGATTATCGCCAAGCCTTGTACTATTTTTGTCTAGAAAAAGTGCAACCCCCTTCGGTTTTTGCAGGGTAACGGTAAGGTTATGTCGAAAATATTCGAACAGAATTCAATATACCTGTGGACAGGATAATGGGAAAGGGGCGTCTCCACCATGAGTTTGCGATCAAGAATTCTTCTATTCGTCCTCATACCGGTTTTCATCGGCCTCGCTATTATGAATTTTGCAAATTACTCTGGCGCCAAAGCATCCCTGGAAGATCAAATTCGTTCCACCCTTCGATTAACGACGGAGGATGGTAAAAACGACATCGAAACCTGGATGACCGACAAGGAAGCTATCGTTTCAGAATTGGCCGACCTCTACGCAGAAGGCATGTTGACAGACGCAAGCGCCCAACATCATCTTGAAAATATCCTTACCCAACACAAAGAGATTGTGGACATCTACATCGGCCATATGGATGGTCGTTATATTGACGGTACCCATCGCAATCTTTCTTCCGATCCCCGTCAGAGTGACTGGTATAAAAAAGGATCTCTTAAACATGAGTTTGCCTACTCCGATGTGTTTTTCGATGCAAAAGACCAAAAATCCCTGATCACTATTTCCCACCCGATCATTCGTAACAATGAAACCATCGGCGTTGTCGCAGCAGACTTAGATTTTAAAGCGTTACAAAAACCGTTAAGCGAGATCAAACCCAGCAACGCCGGATATACCTTTGTCCTCGATCGGCAAGGAAAATTCATCCTCCATCCTACCTTAACCGCCAAGGACAATATCCTCACCGTCGATAATGGCGCTCTGAAGGATGCAGGAGAACAATTCCTCGGTGGACAACCGACCTTTGAGCAACGGCGGTTTCAAGGTATCGACAAATTTTACTCTTCCCTCCCTGTAGGACGTGCCGGCTGGATCGTTGTGACTACAGCACCAGCGAGTGAACTGTTTGCCTCTATCAACAGCTTAGGGGTACGAGCCCTCACTATCGGGTTGATCACTTTGTTGCTTCTGGCGGGTATCGTAACATACGTGGCCAAAAACATCACCGATCCCATCACAAAGCTATCCACCGCAGTAGATACAATCGCTAAAGGCGACTTGACCCTTGATGAATGGGCTCTCCGCTCCGAATCAGCTGCTCCCGAATTGGCCGCTCTTGCCAACAGCATCACGATCATGGTGGCGAACCTGCGAAATTTGGTCAAACATGTGTGGGACTCCTCTGAAACCGTAGCCGCTTCCGCTCAAGAGCTTACAGCCAGTGCCGAGCAATCTTCCCTCACCTCCGGTCAAGTGGCTGAATCGATCACTTCCATCGCCCATGGGACCGATGAACAATTTAATGATGTGAAAGAAGCGACGGCCGTCATCGGCCAGATGTCTAAAGAAATGCTCGACATCTCTGTCGGCGCTAAAGCCGTCGAAGAATCATCGGAAAAGATGTCAGGAGCCGCACAAAAAGGCAGCCGGGCTGTGAAGGCCGTCATCAATCAAATGAGTCGTACCGAGAATACGGTGATGAACACCGGTGAAATGGTAATGAAACTCAAGGCGCGTTCCGAGGAAATTACGAAGATCGTTGAAACGATCAGTTCGATCGCCAGGCAGACCAATCTACTCGCTTTAAACGCCGCCATCGAAGCGGCTCATGCCGGTGAACAAGGCCGAGGTTTTGCTGTCGTCGCCGAAGAAGTGCGACAGTTAGCCGAACAATCTCAAGAATCAACTCGCCAGATCGCGAAACTCATCGACAGTATCCAAAAAGATACGGACCGGGCCGTTGAATCCATGAATGCAGGGATCAAGGAAGTCCAGTCGGGCACCAAGATCGCCAAAGCAGCAGGACGGGAGTTCATGAACGTCGAAACATCGATCAACGAGATAGAAGGTCAGTTCCGGGAAATCTCCGCTTCTATCCAACAGATCTCTGCCGGCGGCCAGGAAATCGTTACAAAGATGGAAGACGTTCAAAAGATCGTGAAGACGACCATGGAAGAGGCCCAAACGGTGGCAGCGGCCACGGAAGAACAAGCTGCTTCCATGGATGAGATCGCTGCCTCCAGCGGCAGTCTCGCTAAAATGGCTGAGGAATTACAACGAGCCGTTCAGGAATTTCGCATTTCATAAGCTCTATCACAGACCTCCCTTAACGTTCATACCCTACGTCTAAGGGAGGTGGTTTTTTTTGGATCCCATTCCATCTGCCAGCAGCGGTTATGAATACCTGATAACTGTACTTTCCGTCCTGGTCATGTCTACCGTCGAACTTTTTAAGTACTTTTTACAAAAAGAGACCGTTACGTTCAAAGTCATCCAACCGTTCATCCTTGTTTTTTCGGGCTTCTTTTGGGGAAGCTTATACGGACTTTGGCGAGGGGACGGTCTCACTTGGACCGCTATAAAAGAAGGCGCTGAACTGGGTGTATACGTCTCTTGCGTCTCCGGCACGACCTACGGAATTTTCAAATCTCTCCGTCAGGTTCGCGACAAAGGAACCAATGAATAACTCCATTTTGACTTGCCCCTGTCAACCCTACGGGATATAATAAATTTAGTTTTGTAAACCTCATAAGGATATTGCTAGGGGTGCCGGCGTACGGCTGAGAGAGAAGATGTTTCTCAACCCTTTGAACCTGACCTGGGTCATACCAGCGGAGGAAAGCAAGGCGACGGTCTATACATTCGTCGTTTACGCTTACTTTCGGTAAGCGTTTTTTTAATGAAAAAGCTATTTTCATAGCAGCCTGTGACCCGAAGGGTCATGAACCTTTTCTTTGAGCCATTTCGAAAGGAGCTGTGGCCATGCACGTTACCGTCAACGGCGAGGTCGTCGAACTATCGGAATCCACTCCCCTACTCGATTACTTGATCAGCCGAAACTTAAATCCAGCTGTTCTCGTCGTCGAATATAACCGCAAAATACTGCACCGCGATCGCTGGTCCCAGATCCAAATCGGCGACGGCGATACTCTGGAAATATTATCTTTCGTCGGAGGAGGTTGACCTCATGGATAAACTGATCATCGGGGGAAAGGAACTAAAAAACCGCCTTTTTATCGGCAGCGGCAAGTTCGCTGATGAGAGCCTGATCGGCGATATCGTGGCCCAGACAGGTGTCGAGGTGGTTACCGTCGCTTTACGGCGAGTCAATCTGAACGGCGGCAAAGAGAACATCTTAAACTACATACCGAAGGACTGTGTGCTGCTTCCAAACACTTCCGGTGCTCGCAATGCCGAAGAAGCCGTTCGTATCGCCCGCTTGGCCCGGGCTGCCGGCTGTGGCAACTGGGTAAAAATCGAAGTCATCTCAGACAACAAGTATCTCCTGCCAGATAACAATGAGACGATTAAAGCCACTCGCATCTTGGCCGAGGAAGGATTTGTCGTCCTTCCGTACATGCATCCAGACCTCTACGCCGCCAAGGAACTGGAACGAGCAGGTGCCGCTGCCATCATGCCTTTAGGAGCGCCCATCGGCACAAACCGGGGGTTGAAAACGAAAGAAATCGTGCGCATCCTCATCGAAGAATGTGAACTGCCTGTGATCGTCGACGCTGGTATCGGCAAGCCTTCTGAAGCAGCTGAAGCGATGGAACTGGGCGCGGCCGCCGTTCTCGTCAACACGGCTATCGCTACTGCCGGCAATCCCGCCATGATGGCCAACGCTTTCAGTCAAGCTGTTCAGGCCGGCAGGCAGGCCTTTCTGGCTCAACCAGGCGAAACGACCGAATTCGCCCGGGCCAGTTCGCCTTTGACCGGCTTTTTAAGGAGTTAATCTTCCATGAGCTTTTATCAGATCATCGAGGAATTCAACGATTTCGATATCCCCGCCTACTTGTCCAATGTCTCTACCAGTCAAGTGAAAGCCACTCTACAGAAAGATTTCCTCAAACCGCAGGACTTTCTGACCTTGCTTTCGCCGGCGGCAACGGAACAGCTGGAAGCGATGGCTCGAAAAGCCCATCAGTTGACCCTGCAGCATTTCGGGCGGGTGATCCAGCTTTTCACCCCGCTCTATCTTTCCAACTACTGTGTCAATCGCTGCCTTTACTGCAACTTTAACAGCGACAATGCCATCGGCCGCCGGAAACTAGACGCACAAGAGATCCGTTCCGAAGCGAAGGCCATCGCTGCCACTGGCCTTAAACAGATCCTTTTGCTGACAGGAGATATCCCCGGCAAAGCGGCAGTAGAATACCTCACCGAGGCGGTAACCTTGGTACGGGAATACTTCACCTCTATCGGTATTGAAGTCAACCCGCTGGCCGTCGATGATTACCGCCGCTTAGCACAGGCTGGTGTAGACAGCATGACCATCTACCAGGAAGTGTACAATCAGGAGGTTTATGACAGTCTACATCTATCGGGTCCGAAAAAAGATTACCACTGGCGCCTCAACGCGCCCGAAAGAGCCTGCCAAGCCCGGCTCCGGACCGTCAATATCGGCGCACTCCTGGGCCTTCATCATTGGCCCTCGGAAGCTTTCTTCACCGGTCTCCATGCCAGCTACCTGCAAAACAACTACTTAGATACGGAGATCAACATCTCACTGCCCCGAATCAAAGCAGGCCCCGTTGGTTATCAGCCCCAGTCTCCTGTCTCAGACGCCGAACTCGTCCAAATCCTGCTGGCCTTGCGCCTGTTCATGCCTCGTTCCGGCATGACCTTGTCCACGAGAGAACCGGCAGACCTGCGAAACCATCTGGTGCCGCTGGGGATCACCCGCATGTCTGCCGGCGTCAATACGGCCGTAGGCGGACACATCGACGGGCATACCGATGATGGTCAATTTCGTATCTCTGATGAGCGATCTGTCGATGAGGTGCGGCAAATGCTCATCTCCAAAGGATATCAGCCGGTCACCCAGGATTGGCACCATATCGCTGGCTAGCGAACCTGGATTAGCTCGAGAAGTTAGACATAAGAAAACAGCCTGATGTTCGTCCTTGTCGACGAACGTCAGGCTGTTTTTTGTTCACTAAACGTTTATCCTCGATTTGCTTCGTCAGGAATCCAGCGCATCAGCACTTGCAACAATTGAGAAGCCACAAATGGTTTCGCTAAATAATCATTCATTCCAGCCGCCAGAAAACGTTCCCGATCACCCTTCATCGCATTCGCTGTCACCGCTACGATCGGAATGTGGCGTCCCCAAGCCGTTTGGCGGATTTGTCTAACCGCCTCGGTACCGCTCATCCCAGGCATCTGCTCGTCCATCAGGATTAAGTCATAACGTTCCTTGGAAAGTACCTCCAAGGCGTCCTGCCCGTTGATCGCTTCCGTAAGGGGATAGCCCCAGCGCCGCAGCCAGGCACTGACGATGGTTCGATTATAAAGGTCATCATCGACTAAAAGGATCCGGGCGCCTTTGGAAGCCGATTGACCTCTGTTCAGACCTTTTAGAATCTCCCTTTCGCCTGATTGGGGAGGCAACCCCTGTACGATAGAAAACTCAACTGTAAAGAAAAAAGTGCTGCCTTTTCCCGGTTCGCTCTCTACCCAGATCTTTCCGCCCAGATTCTCGATAATTTGACGGACGATAGCCAGCCCTAAACCGCTCCCGCCATAACGCCGGGTGGATGAGCTGTCTACCTGATAAAACTTCTCAAAAACAGCACCTAACTGGCTTGTTTCAATGCCGATTCCCGTATCACTCACAGAAAAGACTACGTTCACCTTGCTCTGGCGTTGAGACAACACTTCAAGGGCGATGGTGATGCTGCCTTTTTCGGTAAATTTGACGGCGTTGCTGAGCAGATTGATGAAAACCTGTGTCAGCCGTTTGGCGTCACCAAGCAGATGCTCAGGAGCCCCCGCCGGGATTTGCAGGTTTAATTTCAGGCCCTTATCAGCAGCTTTTACGGACATCATATCCATGGCCGTCCGCAGTACCGCACTGAGCTGAAAAGGTTTCTCTTCAAAAGAGAACTGTCCCGATTCAATCTTAGAGATATCCAAGATGTCTTCCAACAGCTTCATGAGGGATTGAGCGGCCCTTTTGACCATAGTCAAATGATTTGACTGTTCTACATTTAACTCCGTACATAAAGTTAAATCGATAAAACCCATGATGGCGTTCATGGGGGTACGGATCTCGTGAGACATATTGGCCAAAAACTCTGACTTGGCCCGATTGGCCACAATGGCCATTTCTTGGGATACCTTTAATTCTTCCTTGGCTAATTTCAGTTCCCGAATCAATCCCTTTAATTGTCGCACTCGCAGTTCTTGCCCGGTGATATCCACGATTTGGATGAGCAAATAGTGACTGTCTCCGATATGTATCGGTTGAACCAGCATATTTTGGCGAAGGATCGATGTTAGCGTCTCATCAGCTGGCGGGATGAAGTACCGGTGAAAAGCACCAGAAAAAAAACGATTTTGTCCGATAAAAAAGGCACTGTCGAAGATGGGACGAAAAACATTCTGATTGAAACGGGGATAAAGGTCTGTCAGCTTTTGGCCCTGCACCTCACAAGCCTTTTTTCCCGTAAAGCGTTCCAGCCATCCGTTCCAAATGACGATGCGGTGTTCTTGATCAAGTATGGCGACGCCCAAATTGGCATGATTCAAGATGATCCCTTGTAATTCGCCAAGATGATTAACCATACAAGTCCACCAGCATTTCGTCAATTTTATGCAGCAGTTGAACAGCTGAATCCATACACAACATGACAAAAATGGCACCTTCGATGCGGTTTTCCCCTACGAGAAAGGTGTTGTGGATGACCAAGGTGTAATAGCCACCACAGAACATGCTTCGGTGCTGATTCTCAGTGAGGTATAAGAACTCCACTTCCGGCAGGGAGTATTCAATCGGCGTCTCCAGAAGATTGCCGAGGCAACCGATGATTACATTTAACAGTACGTTGCCGATCTCTTTCATAGCGTCTGTGTCTGTTTCAGAAAAACCGTCGTCTATTTTTTCAACTTCGAGAAACAGATCATCGCCTAAGAGGAGATCGACAAGCTGCTTTCCTTTGGTAACGGGGAAAAGAAGCCGAGCTTGTCCGGAACAGACTACGCCAAAACGCAGAGAAGAGGAAACGACGTGACCCGTCAAAAACTGAATCTTTTTTAAATATCTTTGATCTGCCTCGGTTTGGTTCTGCAGGAGATACACTTCAGGAACTTCCAAATGGACCTTTTGATTCACCATCTCTGAAAGAACATGGCCTGCTTGCCCAATGGATACGTTCATGAACTCCTTGAGCGCATCTTGCTGTAAGGGCGTTAACATGGTCACGACGCTCCTTTGATGATTTCTGCCAGTGCGATCACCTTTTCTCGAGTGATCGGTTTATGTACAAAAAACCACGCCCCCAGGTCACGAACTTCTTTCTCCGTGAATTTTTGGATGTCAGCGGTTAAAATGATGACCTTGGCTGCGGGGTCCGTTTCTTTGATCTTTTTTAATACCTCTTGCCCGGTCATCCCCGGCATGAGCAGATCGAGCAGCGTGTAATTCGGTCGTTCCCGCAAGTAGGTTGCTAAACCTTCGATGCCGTCACCGGCAGTAAAACAGTCGGCCTCAGGAAGGTTATCCTTTAGCAACCGTACGATCGCGGTCCGGTAAACTAATGAGTCATCTACGACTAGAATTTTCATTTTTAACCTCCGGGCTATTGTTGGAAATTATATTCTGCCTAAAGCAACAAGTTCCTGCCCTTGTCCCCTTATGTTGTGAAAGAATTCTACATTCCCAATTTTAACATAAAAGACCCGGCTTTTCGCCGGGTTTCGTTCAATCTTCTTGTATGCGAAGGATCACTTTTCGAGAGCGCGGCCCGTCGAATTCGGTTAGGTATAGGCCTTGCCATGTTCCGAGAAGCAGACGCCCCTTGTGAATGATGACTGTCTCGGAGGAGCCTACAAGGCTTGCCATCATATGGGCCGCCGAATTCCCTTCGCCGTGCTTATACGGTCCCACCCAGGGGACAAGTTGTTGCAGGATTCCTTTTAGGTCATGGATCACGTCGGGATCGGCGTTTTCATTGATCGTTACAGCAGCTGTCGTATGGGGGACGAAAACGATAATGGACCCCTCTTGCACCCCAGACTCCCGAACCGCCGCTTCTACCTGCGACGTGATTTCGATAAAGGACAACCTTCCTGGCGTCTGCAGAGAAATTTCCTTAAGACGAGTCATCCCCTATCCCTCCTTAGCGATGACCGACCTGGCTCCAATATAGCCGGCAATTTACCATTTTCGTCTCTACTCTTCCCTGTCCATGAAGATAGGACAAATAGGCCAAGATCGCTGTGCGATATAAAAAGAAACTACCTATCGAAGCGATGGTCTTGCCTTCCTGCTCACATAGATGGGCTACGACCGTTTCCAGTTCCAATGGCTCTTCTAGGAGTTCATAGACGTTCTCGATGAGTTCTCTGATTTTGGTCGCGTTGACCTGTAAGACCGACGGTAGTTCGGAACGCTCTAAGGGTTCTCCATGGCTCGGCAGAACGGTCGAATATGTAGTCAAAAGAATTTGATCCAATGTGTTTAGAAATCGTTCCACATCGATGTTGAAGGGAATTCCATGGGCAGCCAATAGGTCCGGTCCTAAAAAGGCGTCACCACAAAACAGAACATCGCCGCAGCCGACGCCGATTTGATCAGGACTGTGTCCAGGCAGGGAGAGAATCTGCAGATTCGGTCCTTTTTCCCTGCCTGGCCATGATAAGCTTCCTGCCTTCAATCCGGCAGTTACGGGAGTGGGCGGCGCCACGAGAAACTTGTTGGTCACATCCTGCCAAGGGGCAGCCCCGCCGATCAGAAAAGCCGGTTCATAGAGTGTATGACGGGCAAAGTCCTGTTCGAGATCGGGTGTAAAGACTTTGGCCGCAAATTGGTCAACAATGGCTTGATTCCCGCCGATATGGTCGGCATGAGTATGGGTATTGATCAGGGCCACTATCTGCCAACCGGCCTCGCGGGCCAACCGGCAGACCCGTTTTCCGGCCTGGGCTTCCAGGCCGGAATCGATGATCACCGCTTCCTTTTGAAAGACTACGGCACCGATGTTCACTCGGGCCGGCAAGTAAAAAGTTTCCGCGGCGAAAGTGTTTCTCAAGGGTCGAAAATTCATCGTTGCACTTCCTTATCGAAGGGGCGTACCGTAAGACTCGCCATAAACGATATCATCAAAGGGGAGTCTGTCGTGTTCTTCAACAGCCACTTCTGCGGCGTAACCCAAAGTAAGCAAGGATACTACGTGAACGCCGCTAGGTATATTCAGCAGTTTCTTCACTTCAGCCTCATCGTAGCCCGTCATCCAACAGGTATCCAAGCCGAGTTCTTTCGCAGCCAGCGTGAGATAGGCGATGGCGATATAGCTGTTCGAACCGGCTAACACCTTTCGGATGTCAGCGTTATTTTTGATGGGCTCACTCCGTTTCCGGAAACTCTCGCGCATCGGTGTCGGTATATTGGGGTTCTCAGCATATACTTCCATCTTCGCGGCCATACGATCACATCCAGCTTCATCAGCGAGGCAGACGAGGACGACAGGCGCTTGGCTCACTTGACTCTGTCCACCGGCGGCCGCTTTCAACTTTTCTCGCATAACCTGGTCGGTGACGGCAATAAACTTCCATGGTTGCATATTTACAGCGCTCGGCGCGCGGCGGGCGCATTCGAGCAGTTGCTTCATTAGATCAGTAGAGATCGGATCGGGTTTGTAGGCCCTTACGGCGTGGCGTTGCTGGATCGCTTCCATAACGTTCATGAGAGATTCTCCTTTCATGACCTTGTGAACCCATTATACGATAATTAGAGCAAAAACCAAAATTCCAGAGAGATAACTCCACCCGGTACCGTTCGATGGAGCAAGCCCAAAGCCTTTCGATCTTGCTCGGCGAACTGTCTTTACGACATGGAAAATTCAAAGACCCACGGAAATTCTATTGTGGCGGTGTAGCCAACCGTAGCGGCAGCCTCTCATTAAGCCGCCAGGCTACAACTGCATACAGGATGTAAATGAAATTATAAAAAAGACTGGGAAGCTATTCCGATATATCCTTCGGAACCGATGACAGCGATGTTAAAAGGTGAAACGAAAGCCTTCTGGCATTCTTTCTTACATCGTAACTAAAAAATATTTTTTTGCTATATGGTATATAAAGATTAATGAAATAACAGAACAATGAAACTGCGTTGGATTCTCATCCCGAAAGCGAAAACGAGCGCAGGAACTTTCCATCTTTTGTAGAATTTCTTTCCCCATGGACACAAGTACTTACCGTCTCCGGGACTATCCCCATTTGAGGAGGGAGCCCTATGATCGCCATCGGCCAGTTGGCTCAGTCAGGTACACTGAAGAATTATGAAGCGGATGATATCATCGTTCACGAAGGTGAGCCGGGAAACGAGATGTATATCATCCTCTCCGGTAAAGTGGAAGTATATATTCAATCTATCGACGGTTTCCCCATCATCATCACGGAACTGCAAGCGGGAGATTTTTTTGGGGAAATGTCTCTGCTCGAAGGACTGCCCCGGAGCGCCTCTGTTCGTGCGATCGAGAATACCATATTGCTCAGTATCAGCGAAAGCAATTTTGAATCCATCATGTCTCGCCAACCGCGGCTAGCTTTTAAGGTCATGAAGGGGCTGAGTGCGCGGCTGCGCCAATTAAATGAGGAGCTTCGGAGTCTTAAAGAGGGACGGCGCCCGCAGGTGAAGGAAATTTCAAAATTGTTGGCTTCCCGCATGGCGGCGGCTGGTTTTTCCGTTCCCGCGATTAAAAGTGCCGACCCATCCTTAGAGAATACGTCTCCGCCCTCAAGTCGTCCCGCCGTTGCGCCTGTTTCATCTTTTTCGTCAGCAAAATCAACCGGCTCCCCGTCTCTTACTTCAGACCCAAGGACACAAGCAACGGCGACGGAAGCTTCATTTTTGGCTTACGCACCCGGTCATAAATCATATGGCAAGACAGCCCCAGCCGGCGACGATGACTATCTATATGATAAAAAGGTAACCTGCCCTGTTTGCGACGGGAATTTTGAGACAAAGGCGGTTCGTTCGTCCAAACCAAAGCTGCATCGAGTCGACCCCGATTTTCGCCAGCACTTTCACGATTTTGAGCCTCTTTGGTATACGATCTGGGTATGCCCCCATTGCTTTTTTGCGACCTTCAATTTCGAATTTACTACCAATTTACCCGGGGTGATCATTAAGCAGCTCAAAACTGAACTCGCAAAGTTGCCCAAGCCCTTTTCTTTTCAATACGATCATCCCCGGAAAATCGATCAAGTCTTCATGGCCTATTATCTGGCCTTGTATACAGCCAAGGCGGGAAAACCGGATCCATCGAAAACGGCAAAACTATGGATGCGTCTCTGCTGGCTCTACGATGATATGGGCGATAAAGAGATCGCCAACTACGCCTCATACCAGGCCTTAGAGCAGTTCAAAGATACTTATTTCAACAGCAGCCGGAATACATCCATCGACCAGGAACAACGGCTGTCTATCCTGCTCGGCGAACTGTCCCTCCGCCACCATGAATATAAGGAAGCGATGAAATTCTTCCGAGGCGGTATCGCCCGTCGTGGAGGGAGTCCTTCTTTAAACAGGCAGGCGTCAAATCGATTTCAGGATATGAAGGAGATTATAGAGAAGGAAAAGGAAAGCGAATCAACAGAAGCCGTTGAGACTGAAAAAAGTCCTGTTACCTCGTAGGCCATAAAAGGCATTTTGAGATATCCAATGTTAAGTGAAAATCTAAAAAAGCACGACATAAAAGTAGGAGGCCACTGAAAAAATTCAGTGGCCTCCTACTTTTAATACTCGTTAGGCAGCGTTTTCAACTGGGCTAAGCTGAATACCGGCCCGTCTAGGCAGACGAAACAGCTGCCGATGTTGCAACGGCCGCATTTTCCGATGCCGCATTTCATGCGCATCTCCAAGGTAGTGATCACGTTCTCGGGAGTAAAACCCAATTTATCGAGAATACATAAGGTGAATTTGATCATGATAGGCGGACCACAGAGGATACAGACCGTGTTTTCCGGATCCGGGCGCAGTTGCTCGATGAAGGCGGGGACAAATCCTACATTCCCCTTCCACTCATCATCTCCCCGGTCAACGGTGACGGAAACTTTAAAGTCCCGAACGGCAGGCCAGGTATCGAAGAGGTCATACTTGAAGACCAAGTCGGCTGGAGAGCGGGAACCGTAGATCAAGTGTAATTGCCCAAAGTCGTCTCGGTGATCGACACAGTAGCGCACTACCGACCGAACCGGTGCGAGGCCGATGCCGCCGCCGATGAAGAGGATGTTTTTCCCCTTGTATTCATCCATAGGGAAGCCGTTGCCGTAAGGCCCGCGGATGCCGACCGTCTGGCCGGGGCAGATTTCATGGAGCGCATCGGTGAGGAGGCCGACTTTTTTGATCGATAGCTGCAGGTGATCAGGGGCATCGGTAGCGGAGAACATCGCTTCTCCTACGCCGGGCAGGGACAGCATGGCCAATTGGCCGGGAGCCGTCCGAAAGGGCGCCGTAAGGCGGCCTGCTTCTTCTTTGGCAATACAGAAGGTCTTCACATCGGCCGTTTCATCGATGATACGCGTCACTTTCGCTTTCATCGGTATCAAGGGATTGATCCGTTTCACATCAGCCAGGGTGGCAACTGGATTGATCTTTTGTTCAACCATCCTTCTTTGCCTCCCCTGCTAGTTTGATCACATCGGTGATCTCCAGGTTGACAGGACACTTAGCGATGCAGCGCCCACAACCGGTACATTGCAGTTTGCCGTATCGTTCTGGGAAATAGCGCAGTTTGTGCATGAAGCGCTGGCGAACCCGTTCTTTTTTGGAGGGACGAGGGTTATGACCTCCAGCCATCAGGGCATATTCGGAGAACATACATGTATCCCAGCATTTGATCTTCACGCCGCAGTGCTGGTTGCGTTTCTTCTCAGAGATATCGAAGCAATGGCAGGTCGGGCATAGATAGGCGCAGGTTCCGCAGTTTAAGCACTTACGGGACAGCTCATCCCAAAGGGGATGGTCGAACATCTGCTGCAGTTTCTCTGTGATGCCTTCGCTGTCGACCTTCAGGACGAAGTCGGACGTCGGCCCTTGGCTCTTGTCTGTGTCGCTCAGCAATCCCGTTGCCATCAGGTCCTTGACCAGGGTCTCTCCTTTGTCCGTGCGGGCGATGATTCCATAGGCGTCTCCCAGATCGTACATCTGGGCGTCGGAGCCATCATGCTCGACTGGATTTACGCCCATAGAGGCACAAAAACAATCGGCACCGGGAGTGACACAGCCCAGGGTGATCAGGGTCGTCGCTTCCCGTTTGCTCCCGTAAAAGTCATCGACATAACCTCGGGTGAGGAAGACATCGTCGAGACAAAGGATCCCCTGCATGTCGCAGGAGCGCAGGCCGAAAAGGATCTGCAGTCCTACAGAGGGATCGACGGGTTCAAATTCTCCATCGATGCCGTAGGCGCTGAACGTATATATCTTTTCTGTAGACGGAAAGAGGGCTTCTTTTGGGCTAATGGCCGTGTTCGTTCCCATCTGTATATCGATTTCAGGTCTATAAGGAGCAAAGCGGGAGACACCAGCGATCATCGACGGTACCCAGACCGTCGCTTTTTGGCTCATCGTCTCCAGCACTGCCGTCAGTTTAGCTTTTGGAAAGGCTTTCAACCTCTGCACCTGCCTTCCGTATTCAAAGAGTGATTACATGAACTCTTCTGGATCATCGTTTTTGAACAGGCCTAGCGGCATTTTGCCATCCAGATCGGTACCGGCATCGCTTTCTCCGAAGAGTTCGTTGATGTCCTGGATGACTTTCCGGTTTAGCGCCATGATGGGGATGTCCATCGGGCAAACCCGCTCACACTCACCGCATTCAACACAGCGGCCAGCGACATGCATCGCCCGGGTGACGGCGAAAAAGGCGTTGTCCGTCGGCGTGGCCGACTTGTTGACCCATCCTTTTTTGTCCGATTCAAAGATGCATTCCCGACAGTTGCAGGCCGGGCAAATGTTGCGGCAGGCGTAACAGCGGAAGCATTTCTCATGCTGGGCCTGCCAGAAGGCGTATTTCTCATCGGCACTCATCGCCTCGATGGCCTTCACTTGGGCAAAACGATCCGCTTGCTTGCTGCCGACGCCGCGCTTGGCCGCTTCCGACGCCGTCAGGCCCTTCGGTTCAGAGGGTTCTCCAGAGACAAGGGCCCCGCTGATAAGGCGATCAGCGATGACTGGATTGGGATAGCGGCATTCGAGACACTTGTCCAAAAGAGGCAGCTCCGCAGGCTGCCGGGGATCGGTGACAGCTTTTTTGTCGCTCATCCCCATGCAGGGGACTCCGATGACAAGTACGTTGTCTCGCTTGATCTGGTGATCTTGCAGCAGCCGTACAATGCCTCGACTGTCACAACCTTTGACAAAGAGGGCGATTTTATCGTCACCGTACCGGTAATCTAAGAGTAATCCCGTCAAGTTGTTGACGGCGAATTGATCAAAATAGAGTTGCTCCGCCTCTTCGGGCTGGGTGATGACGACGGGTGGCGTCAGGTACCATCGGCTGCCCTTTGTCCAGCCGATAAGGCCCTTCACTTCTCCCGAGGCGAGCAGTTCCCGGGCCAGGTCGCGCATTTCCTTCGTGATTTGATTCATATCTCTTCCCTCAGCTTCCGGTTTGGCCCCAGGGCCTTGATCTCTTCGGTCATCTGGGTCACCACGTC
The DNA here is from genome assembly GCF_009720735.1 of Heliobacterium mobile. Taxonomy (GTDB): domain Bacteria; phylum Bacillota; class Desulfitobacteriia; order Heliobacteriales; family Heliobacteriaceae; genus Heliobacterium; species Heliobacterium mobile. Next base: position 164,890 of record NZ_WNKU01000001.1, on the reverse strand, counting down.
GCGGAACTTAGGCGCTTCGGAACCGGAGATCCAGCGGGCTTGGAAGCGGCGCGGATCGATGCCCATGAATTCGAGCATGCGTTGCATGAGCAGGTAGCGCCGGCGGGTGAAGTAGTTGCCCGTTGCGTAGTGGCAGTCTCCCGGATGACAGCCCGCGACCAGGACCGCATCGGCGCCTTTTTGGAAGGCCCGCAGCACGAATTGAGGGTTCGTCCGGCCGGAGCAAGGCACCCGGACGAGCTTCACATTGGGGGGATATTGCATCCGCGAAAGGCCGGCCAGGTCAGCACCGGCATAGGTGCACCAGTTGCAGGCAAAGCCGACGATGTTCGGCTCCCACTCTTTCGCCGGTTGCTTTGGGTTGTCTACCGCTGACACAGGGCATCCACCTCCGCCAGAATTTGATCGTTCGTAAAGCCTTTTAAGTTCATCGCACCGGATGGGCAAGCGACGGTACAAGCGCCGCAACCTTGGCAGAGGCCTTGGTTGACGTTGGATACGCGGCGCTGGCGCATCTGGCCGTGATAACGCTCATTGACGGATTTGATCTCGATCGACTTGTAGGGGCAGATCGATTGACACAAGCCGCAACCGGAACAGATCGCTTCGTCACAGAGGGCCGTCATCGCTTCCGACGTCAATTCCGGTTTGGAGAGGAGGCCGGCCGCTTTGACGGCGGCAGCCGATGCTTGGGCCACTGAATCGGGAATGTCTTTCGGCCCTTGACAGGCACCGGCCAGGTAGATGCCGGCGGTGTGGGTTTCGACGGGCTGCAGTTTGGGGTGGGCTTCCGTGAACCAGCCATGCTGGTCGTAGGAAATGCCTAAGGTCCGGGCTAGATCCTTGGCGTCACTGCGGGGATCCATGCCGGCCGCTAAGACGACCAGATCGGCTTCGATCTCCACGGGACGGCCCAGGAGCGAATCTTCACCGCGAACAATGAGCTTGTCCCCCACTTGGAAGATCTTAGACACGCGGCCACGGATATACTGGGCGTCGTATTCGTTCTGGGTGCGAGCGTAAAACTCTTCGTAGTTCTTACCAGGCGTCCGTACGTCCATATAGAAAATATAAGACTTGGAGTTGGGCATCTTTTCCTTCAGTAGCGTGGCGTGTTTAGCCACGTACATGCAACAAGCTTTTGAGCAATAGGGGCGGCCTTTCGCTTCGTCACGGGATCCGACGCACTTGACGAAGACGATTTTCTCGGGCACTTTGCCATCAGAAGGCCGCTTGATCTTCCCTGCCGTCGGTCCGGAGGCGTTCATGAGGCGTTCTAAGTGCAAGCCGGTGATCACGTCGGGTATTTTCCCGGCGCCGTATTCTTCGTAGGCAGAGATGTCGAATTGTTCAAAACCGGTGGCGACGACGATAGCGCCAAAGCGCTCCATGATCAGTTCGTCTTTCTGTTCGTAATCGACCGCTCCGGTGGGGCAAACTTTTTTACAGATTCCGCATTTGCCGTCGAGCAAGTAACGGCAATGGTTCGCATCGATGATCGGCTTGTTGGGCACCGCTTGTGGAAAAGGAGTGTAGATGGCTTTACGCACGCCTAGTTCCATCTCGAATTCGGAAGGAACTTTTTTGGGACACTTTTCCGTACAAGCGCCACAACCGGTGCATTTGTCAAAGTCCACATAGCGGGCTTTTTTGCGGATCGTCACATCAAAATTGCCGACAAATCCGTCGACAGCTTCCACTTCGGCATAGGTCATCAACTCGATGTTGGGATGCTGAGCCGCTTCGACCATCTTCGGTGTCAGGATACAAGCGGAGCAGTCCAAGGTGGGGAATGTCTTGTCGACCTGAGCCATGCGGCCACCGATGGTGTGCTCCCGATCGAGCAGGGTCACCGGGTAGCCGGCGTTGGCGATGTCGAGGGCCGCTTGAATTCCGGCGATGCCGCCGCCGATGACCAGAGAACGCTTCGTGACCGGAATCGTCGTCGAATAGAGCGGTTCATTTTTGACGACCTTGGCTACACCCATGCGCAGCAGGTCGATCGATTTTTCCGTTCCCTTTTCTTTGTCCGCATGGACCCAGGAACACTGCTCCCGGATGTTGACTTGTTCCACCATGTAAGGGTTCATGCCCGCCCGGGCGGCGCATTTGCGGAAGGTCGGTTCGTGCATCCGCGGGGAGCAGGCGGCAACGACGTAACCGTCCAGATTGTGTTCCCGGATGGCCTCTTGGATCATCACTTGGCCTGGTTCGGAACACATATATTTGTAATCGGTCGATAAGACGACGCCAGGGAAGTCTTTAGCGACTTGAGCCACCTTTTCACAGTGGACCGTATTGGCGATGTTGCTGCCACAATGACAGACGAAGACCCCGATTCGTTTCAATCCGTTTCCCTCCTCACTGGGCTGCCGGGGAGTTCTTTAGCAGTGACGTAGCTTCGACAAAGTGTTTCGTTAGGCCCAATTGAGACATCTCTAAGCCCAGCGCTACACCCATGAGTTCGGTAAAGTAATAGATCGGCAAGCCGAGTTCCATGCCGAGCAGCCCTTCCGCTGCTTTCTGGCGCATGTCCAAGTTGGAGGTACACAAGGGACAAGGGGTGACGATACAGTCGGCGCCTGCCAGTTTGGCGTATTTTAAGACGTTCGCCGTCATCCCCAGAGATGCTTCCGGGCGGGTGATGGCCAAGCTGCCGCCGCAGCATTCTGTCTTGTATGACCATTCGACGGGAGTGGCGCCGAGGGCAGCCATAAGCTTGTCCATGATCATGGGATTTTCGGGGCTATCGATGGCCACCTGGGCCGGTTTGACGAGGAGACAACCGTAATAGCTGGCAACTTTCAGACCACTTAGAGGTCTGACCACCACAGACGAAAGGAAATCGGCGTCCAGATCATTGGCGAAGACCTCGACCAATGCTCGAGTTCGGCTTTTCCCTTCCACGTTCATTTCGATCACTTCGCCCACTTCTTGGCGAGTCGCTTCATCGCGAAGGGCCACTTCGGCGGCTTTCATCCGCTGATAGCAGGCGGCGCAAGGAACGGCGATCTGGTCGATGCCATGCTGCTCCGCCAAGGCTAGGTTTCGGGCAGGCAAGGCGACGCTGAGTAAATGATTCCGGTTATGGGCTGATGAGGCCCCACAGCAGTTCCAGTCGGGGATTTCGACAAAGTCGATCCCCAGCTTTTGAGCGACAGCCTTCGTGGATAAGCCATATTCGATGCCGGTACCGTTGAGGGAGCAACCCGGATAGAGGCCGTATTTCAAGATTTGCCACCTCGTTTCTTCTGAACGTTGGCAAAGATTTTAGCCATGGCTTCTGTGTTTTTGATCTTATGGGGCAAGATGCTCAATTTACCCTGTGTGAAAAGACCGGGAGCATGTTCGGCATCTTTGAACAGTTGACCGGAGAGGATGTTGAACCGGGCTATCATACCCACTTCGTGCAGGCGCCCTGTGTCTTTTACAGAGTTCAGGAACAGGTCGTTAAAGAGGTCTGCATTTTTATCGGCTACCAGGCCGGCTTTTTTCGCCTCGATACGGAGCGCTTCCATAAATTTAGCCGGGTCTACCTGGCGGGGGCAGCGGGTAGAGCAGGTTTCACAACCGGCACAGGACCAGATGCTGTAGGAGCTGAGCGATTCCTGCACAAGGCCAGACTGGACCATCCGCAGCATCTGGCGGACGGTATGCTCCATCGCAAAAGCAGCGGGACATCCGGCAGAACACTTGCCGCATTGGTAGCACAGGGAAACATCGACGCCATACTCTTTTTTTAGGCGGTCACGGAAGTCCTGACTCGAAGCCACCGTCATGGACAGTTGGATCGGTCCCATGAAGTTACGACCTCCTCATTAAGTGAGAATAAGCGGAAACTCGTTCTGGATATTGTGTTTGGTATACAAAATACATCGATAAAGTGAATCTAAGGTCGTGATGAGGGTTTTCTCAACCATGCAGTGCCGCTGTGTCGAATTTTGTTATAATTATTCGATTAGCAAAACTGATTTCCCTGTGTCTTGAAAATAATCATTTTCACAATGTTTCAGTCTATTTTGCAGTGATTCCCTTTGGAATGATCTCTGTTTGTCATTCTAATGGGTTACGTTGATGATCACAAGAGAAAATGTATAAAACTAGCTGTAATTTTGTGTAATTATCATATTTAGAATCGGCCGCAAGACCATTGTAGAAAAGTTAAAAAGGCTGAGTGATTCTACTCAGCCTTCCGGTTGCCTTTTGAAATTTCTATTTTTGTTACGTCATATGTACGCAAACAACAGCGATAACATCGCAGTCACCAGTGTCAACAAAAAGGATAAGACAAAAGCTGTTTTAATCACTTCGCTCTCGATGCCCAAAGCGTCGATCGTGGCGGCCGCGTTTTGCAATTTCGCTGGCGAGATGACACTAGCGAGACCACCGCCGATAGCTGTAGCCGCGATGACGATCAGGGGATCGACATGGAGCAATTTTGATGTGAGCATGTGGTATTTCGTAAACATGGCGATCGTCGAGGCTTCACTGCCACTGACAAATCCCCCGAAAAGACCTAAATAACCGCTGATAAAGGGATAGAGATTGCCAAAGGCACTTGCCGAAGCTTGAGCCAGGATGGATATCATGTTCGATGCCGGGTCAACGATTTTCCAGGTGCCGTCGACTGGCTGCATGCCCGAGTTGTTCATGACAAAGGCGATGGCGAAAAAGATCGCTGCAGAAAAGGTAGGACGAGGCGCCCGCTTCAACCATTTCGAGAAGGTATCCCCTACTGCTTTGGCAGACGGTTTCAACCAGATGGAGGCTAGAAGGGTGCTGACGAGTACCCAAGTATAGGCGTTCCATACCATGCGGGTTTTAATCACTTGGCCTGGAATGATGGACAGCGGCATATCGAGCTTTTTGAAGAGATAGTCGAAGATCGGAGGGTAAAAATTGGTCACAATCAAGATGGTACAAAGGATCAACCAGGGTGATAGGGCTTTCGTCAAGGACATTTCTTTTTCAATGGCTTGGTCTTCTCGGCTGAGGACAGAGGGATCGATGATCGGCTTACCCGTCAATTTGAGGTAGAGCAACATCATTAAAATCGTACAGAATCCAGCGATGACACCAGTCAACACAACACCCGTAGAAAAAGCGGGGATATAACTGATAGCTAAGGCCACACCACCGTTGGTCAAGCCGGCGATGATGCAAGGGATGAATCCCTCTTTAATCAAGGCCATACGGCCTACAATCCATAACATAGCGAAGCCGATCATGGTCGAGATAATCGGCAGAAACTTGGAGAAGACCTGGGCCGACTGAACGAGCGGCGTACCTGTCAGATCAGCGAAAACCACCAGTGGAGCGCCGAGTAAAGCGTATGTACACAAGGCATCGAAACCGATGGCTGGCAGTGCCACAGCCACAAAGGTGGAATAGCCAAGAGAGATCAAAATCGGCGGAAGAATGGATACCGGTGTCGCCCCGATCGATACGAGCAGCGTACCGGCACCCACATTCAATAACATGATCTGCACAGCTTTGTCTTGTGGGGCTAGGGTTTTTACGAACACCGCAATCCGGCGTAAGGCCCCTGTTGTTTCCATAAAAGTGATCTGTAGAATCGATGCGAGTACCATGAGCGATACTGGGAAAGAGGATACCACCCCGGCCAAACTGGCTCGAAGGCTGGCTTCTACATTGGTGTTGAAATACAATACGGCAACAAGGACCACCAACACCCAACCTACCATACCACTGAGGTCTGCCGCTATCCGCTTCCAAGTCATCAACAACACAATGACTAGAATCGGTAGCAGCGTCAAAGAGATCGCTACTGCCAAAACTCCTACCGTCCTTTCGTACTACAACTATGCAATTTTGGGTCATATGTGACGAATTATACCATATATCGTTTACCTGTCTACAGTACTCACCGGAATATTACTTGTTCAATAAGTTGATTATTCCAATAGTGCCGAAACGGTCACAAACTGGTAGCCTTTCGCTCGGAGACGGTCGATGATCTGCGGTAATGCTTTCACGGTTCCCTCTAACTCGCCGGGACGTCCTGCCATGCAATGCTGAAGGATAATTCCTCCCGGCGATATCTCTTTATTGACCAGCGCGAGGATCTTTTTATCGGACTCGCCTTTCCAGTCGGTCGTATCGACAGACCAGTCGATCACCCGGTAACCTAGGCTCTTCAATTCATCCAATTCCCGGGCTGTCATCAGACCGTAAGGGGGCCGGAATAAGTCGGACCGCTTACCGGTGATCCTTTCGATTTCTGCTTCCGTCGATTGAACCTCTTCGATCACCTGGGCCGAACTGAGCGACGGCAGCCGGGGATGATCCCATGAATGATTGCCGATGGCGTGACCTTCATCGACGATGCGTTTAAGCACATTGGGATGGGCTCGGGCTTGTACACCTACGATAAAAAAAGTGGCTTTTATACCCTTTGCCCGTAAAATGTCAAGAATTCTAGGCGTATAGACGTTGTCTGGGCCATCATCGAAGGTCAAGGCCGTTTGCTTTTTGGTCTCATTACCTTTGTAAAAAAGCACCCCTTTATACTGTTGAGCCAACGATTGCACCTGATTATGGTGCTCTGGCGGCTGTTCTCGATTAGCCTCTTCGTTCCACTCTTTTAAACTTTCTTCTTTTGATGGATCACGACCATCAGGTGGTTGAGCTGTTTGTCGGGTGATGACCAGGCCGATGCCGATGATCATCACCACGGCTGTCACAAGAAGCAAAGGCCGCCACCAAAGTCTTTTCAATCTTCCTGCCCTCTTCTTTTGTAAATTCTCCAAAAAAATTCCCCCTGAAGGATGCTCTTCAGGAGGTAGTATCTCTTTCTCGGGTCGTTAAATATTTGTCCTCGATAAGATCAACCAAGCTGACGGCGTCATTGATATCCACGCAAGGTACGCCGATATCGAAAGGGGTATCTGAGGCCACAGCGATAAGCTCTTCTGGAGAACAGAGCAGTTCAGGGCGGTGACCAGCCCGGTAAACTTCGATCTTGGGCTTATCTCCCCGCTTAAACCCTTCCGTCAAGATCAGATCGACCCCTTGGATTTTGGCAACGATCTCATCTAGGCTAAGCTCCTTTTGAAGTTTTTCAATCATCGCCACTTTCGTCGGCGATGAGATGACGACGATATCCGAGCCGGCTTGGGCATGTCGCCAGGTATCTTTTCCCGGCTGATCGATGTCAAAACCGTGGACATCATGCTTGATCGTCGCTACCCGGTAACCCCGTTTTTTTAGTTCCGGCAAGAGCTTTTCCAGCAGGGTTGTTTTTCCCGAATCAGACGTACCGACGACGGAAATTACAGGTATGGCTCCCATAGGTGTACCTCTCCTTTTCAACCGGCGACGCGCCAGGGATGGCTATAAAGGTTCATGCGCTGCCCTCGAACAAAGCCGACGATGGTCATGCCCAGTTCTTGTCCCAACCGAACAGCCAGATCTGTAGGAGCTGAACGGGAGACGATGATAGCGATACCCATTTTAGCCACTTTCAGTAGGATTTCTGACGAGATTCGTCCGGATGTCAACAGCAATTTGTCCTTTAAAGAGATCCCTTCCCGAAAGCACTTTCCCATGATCTTATCGGTAGCATTGTGACGACCGATATCTTCCCGGTAGATCACTACTTTTTCGCCATCACACAAGGCTGCTGAATGAACGCCGCCAGTCTGTTGGTACAGTTGGGACATTCCCTGCATGTCTCTCATCAGACGCAGTATCTGAGATGGCGATACCTTCAGCTTATTTTCCTCTAGGTTACGGCTCATCCGGGCGTCGGTCACATCGTAAAAGGTGGTACCTTTGCCACAACCGGTAGTGATATAGCGCTTCATAAATGTCTTTTCGGCGATGGACGACAAGGTCGACTCGACGAAGACCTGTCCCTTGCTATAGTCTCCCCTCAGATCAGTGATCTGTCCGGGGTCTTGGATAAATCCTTCCGCCGAAAGGAAACCGACGGCTAAGTCTTCAATGTGTTCCGGACTGGTCAACAGTGTCACGATCTCCTGACCGTTTACGTAAATGGTCAAGGGCCATTCTTTGACCAGAACATCATCTCGCTCTTCCCATCCTGCATCCGTCACTCGGATGATGGCTAACGGCTTGACGCGACTGTCGATTGACGAATTGTCCACTTAGGAGCCTCCCTTTCGGTCTCTCTTTTGGCAGAACTTCATCGCTTTCGAAAGCTCGTCAGGTGTGTTTATATTGTAAAAAATCTTTTCCAAGTCGCCCCACTGCCCCAAGATCTTTTCGCTGGCATAACGGAGGCGAACCTTATGATAAAAGGCGATCACTTTCCGAATGTCCTCGCGCAGGCACTGCTCGATCGGCAAAAGACAGTTTTTACTGTATATCGCGTAGAGAGGTTGCAAGTAATCGCCAACCTGTGGAACGACGACATCATAGCCGGGAGCCATCTCCAACATCGCCTGTACTAAGTGCCTGTCCACGAAAGGCATGTCACAGGCTACGATGAAATTATGATGGTGGCGGGACGCCCTTAAGCCTGCATGGATACCGCTCAAGGGGCCTTGACCGGGAAAGATGTCACCTACCAGCGGAACCCCAAGGTAACGATACTTTTCCGGTTCGTTGCTAACAACCAAGATATCGGTCATCAAAGGCTCAAGCTCTGCGATGGTCTGCTCGATGATCGCTTTTCCGCCCACAGGCAAAAAGGCTTTGTTTTTTCCCATCCGTGAATTACGGCCACCGGAGAGAATGATCGCAGTCGCTTCCACGGCAAAACTCCCTCCCATCCGCCTTAACCCAACATACCCACTTGACCTTGGCATATATCCTTGAAAAATCACTTAAACTAGAAGTAGGTGCGACAGCATTGGCAAAGGAGGCTGAAATATGACTCGTCGCAAGCCCGTCATGTCTGACCGGCTCAAGTATGAACTGGCTCAGGAACTGGGGTTTGCTGATGTGGTGGAACGTGATGGCTGGGGTGGGATTACCACTCGTGATGCGGGCCGATTGGTTCGTGCCGCCATTGAACGTGCCGAGCGGAACTTGGCGAGTCAATAGTCTTCCATACCAACGCACCCGCCAGAGCAGTGATCCTGCTCTGGCTTTCGATTGCCTATGATTCACCGTAAAAACATTCCGTCGCAGAGGGGGTTTTGCATTGCGTTGGTCCAGGAGAAACCTACATTGGTTCATCTTAGGAACGGTTGTCCTTGCCTTCGCCATGGTGCCCACTTTGCGCGGATACTTGTTCACCGCCATCCGGTTGATGACCGATGGCGATTTGGCAGGTCTACGGGCCTTTATTCTCTCTTTTGGGTTTGCCGCGCCCCTGGTTTCCTTTTCACTGATGATCGTGCAAGCTTTTTTATCGCCAATTCCGTCAGTCGTCCTCTTTTTGCTGAACGCAGCCGTGTTCGGCTCTTGGGGTGGGTTGCTTCTATCTTGGACTAGTTCCCTGGTGTCCTCTCTGATCTGTTTCGGCCTAGCCCGTCGGCTGGGGCAAACCTTCGTATCCAAAGTGGTGAAGGAGGGACTGCTCGCCCGCATCGATGATTATCTCTATGATTACGGATCATCGGCAGTCCTCTTTTCCCGCTTATTGCCCTTTATGCCCTTCGATGTTACCTCCTACGCCTTCGGTATCACCCGGGTCACCTGGTGGGATTTCACCTGGGGGACTGCCGTCGGTCAAACACCGGCGATCATCTTCTATACGTTCTTAGGCCACCGTATGTTAGACCTTTGGCAGTATATTCTTTACTTCGGGCTTTGGATTTTCGGGCTCGTTATATTGATGCCATTTTTCGGCAATTGGTTGATCCGTTGCCGCTCACCGCTGAACGATGATGAACTGGCAAAATACCCTCCCAGCCCGATGACGACGACCGATAAAACGAGTGCGCTGATCCAGGCCAAATCATATTGGCGGGGATCAAAGAGATAAGGATAGATGTCCCACTGGTAATCGGCAAAATCGTTAAAGAGAATCCATAGGCTGACAGCGATCCATGTCTTCCGGGAATAATGCATTCGGGGCCAGAAGAGGAGCGCCTGCAGAGCCATACCCAGATGGGATAGGGCTAGCATCCAGTTTTCAATAGAAGCGCCTCCAGACAAATAGGCAGCGTGAATATTGATGATGACGGCCCAAATGCCGTATTTGAACAAAACGGCCGGCGCCAAGCATTCGAACCAGGAAAAGGAAAGGCCCAGCCAAAGCAAGACGAGCAGGAGCGTAAAATCACCGGAAGCCAGTGGACTGTCTGGGATCAATGGCCAAAAGATCGGCTCTGAAGCGGCCAGTTGATGGCGGTACCACCAAAAACCGTAGAGCGTTCCCGGCAAGTTAATGACAAAGAGCAAAGCCATACCAAATGGAGTGTAAACCCAAGATATCCAGGGGTGATCGCTCCAAGATTTCAGACGATAGTTCTTCATTTCGTCATCCCCAATCGACATTCCAAAAGTTGTACAAAGCCCCGTAAAGGCGGGGCTTCATCCTTTTTAAAACTAATTAATCTCGCGTAAACCGCCTGACAAGGACTTCCCCTTTCAGGGAATCGTATAGGACCATACTGCCTTTTGGATCATCCTTCGGCATGCCGACAGAACCGACGCCGATGATGTATCGAGTAGAGGGGTCCAGGACGAAGGGCACGTTATCTTGTAATTCAATCATAGTGACATCATCATCGCGATAAGCAAAACAGGACACCCGGTGTTGATGTCCGTGAAAACAAACCTTAAAGTCATGGGCTCTGAAATTTTTCCAAGCCCTTTCTTCGTCACCGATCCGTTCGTTCAGGGGATCCCGAGGACCTCCGTGTACGAAGAGCAATTCCCCATCGCGGTATTCTTTCGGCCACGCCACATAATCATTCCATATTTGGGCAGTGAGTTCTGATGGACGTGTATATTGCATGACTACATATTCATCACAGTTCCCCTGTACTCCCTGGGCGTCTTCTGCATGAAGCGCCTCGAGGCATTCCACAAATCCATCACCGTTTCGGTAATTAGGGACGTCTCCCAGAAAGATCATCCGATCCACGTCATTTAGTAAATGGAGTGCCTTTTCTAGAGCCTTATGGTGACCGTGAGCATCCGCCAGAATTCCGTATCGCAACGTCTAAGACCCTCCTTCAACTTTCCATACAAGAGCTCTTTGAGTCTCTACAGATAGGCTATTGGGTCTTGGTTTTCCCTATGAAATAAAAAGGTGACATCGGCCTTTTCCCCTTTTGCCGTTTCCTGGAGTCGCAGAGCTAACTCTGCCACGACCGGTTGTTCCGTCGCAAAATGACCTGCATCGAAGATGTCCAAGCCAAGGGATAGAGCGCTCTGGGCCTCATGATATTTAATATCGCCTGTTAAGTATGCCTGGGCACCTTTAAAATGGGCTTTGGATATAGCTGAAGCACCAGAACCGCCGCAAAGAGCGATCTTTTGTACCCGTTTATGTTTGTCTCGGCCCACCCAACGCAGATGATCTATCCCTAATGATTTCTTGATCCGTTTCGCTAATTCCTCTATCGTAACCGCTTCCGGCAGGCGTCCAATCCGACCTAATCCGTTCACAGGGCCTTGGTTTAACAGTGGATAAAGGTCATAGGCCACCTCTTCATAGGGATGGGCTTTGAGCATCGCTTTGAGGACGCGATTCAACCTCTTCTTCGGGACGATCGTTTCTACGCGGACTTCCGCCACTTCTTCCAGTTTGCCAACTTTGCCGATATAGGGATTTGTCCCTTCTAAGGGGAGAAAAGTCCCCTGCCCTAGGGTGCGGAAGGTACAGTGAGAGTAATTTCCGATATGCCCTGCACCGGCATTACCCATCGCTTGACGGACCGCTCCCTCCTGATCGGCAGGAACAAAGACGGCAAGCTTCACCAATTCTTCTCGTTTATCCTCGTAGAGAGGTTGCACATCTTCCAAACCCAATTTGGCTGCTAAAACGTCATTGACCCCGCCGGGCGCTGTATCTAGATTGGTATGAGCAGCGTAGATATTCAGCCTCTGGTCGATAATAGACCTAAGCAACCTTCCTTGTGGCAAATCCCAGCGAAGGGAACTGATCGGTTTGAAGATGAGCGGGTGGTGGCTGACGATCATCTGACAGTTCTGCGCCACTGCCGCTTGAACGACATCTTCATCGACATCGAGAGCGACATAGACTTTTTCCACAGTCGCTGACGGATCACCCACTTGTAGTCCAACCGAATCCCAATCTTCGGCTAAGCTTTTGGGGGCAAACCGTTCGATCCACTCTATGATCCTAGCACAGGCGACAGCCATACTCTCACCCTTTCCAGCTCTTCTACTCGCATTCTTTTCTTCTCTACCATAGATTCGTCGCGATTTCTGGCCCGTTGCAAGCCCTCCAGTGCTCTTCGCTCACGCTCTAAGAGTCGCACGACGACCTGAATGAGCAAAGGATGCCGGTTCAGTAACAACAGCGGTCCCAGTTCCCAGATGACGTCTTCGGAAAAGGAGATTCCCAATGACGATGTTTCCGGTGACGCTGTTCCTGATAGGATTGTCATCGTCATTGGTTCGCTCTTTATGTTCTTATCTACGACAATCACTTCATAGATTCGGTGACCTTCCGCTACCAGATCCTCCTCAACGAAAGACCATCCATGGCCAGACAGCCATTGACGTAACTCTTTGGCCCCTTCCAATGGCTGCAGGACGAGCCGGCTTACACCAGTCAACTTACCGGTCTTCTCGCCTGCTTCTAAGATGGACTGGATCGTCCCTCCGCCCATACCAGCGATAGTGATCGCCTGTACTTCTTCTGGCTGCAGCGGCGCTAAGCCGTCACCGGGCCGGATGTCTATTTGCTCACTCACCCGAAAAGCTATCACATGCTGCTTCGCAGCCTCTAATGGCCCCGGATGAACCTCGACGCCGATGGCTCGAGGGATGATTCCTTTCTTGACCAGGTAGACAGGCAAATAGGCATGATCCGTTCCGATGTCGGCAAGAACACTTCCTTGAGGCACTGCTTCAGCGAGGCGTTGTAATCGAGGACTAAGTTCTGGCATTAGAACCTCCACAATAACATTCTTTGATTCTTGGTACTTTATGATTATGAGGTAAAACAATAGCCCGCTTGCCAGATAAGGCAAACGGGCTGAATGTACATAAGGTGGTGGGCCCACCTGGGATCGAACCAGGGACCAACCGGTTATGAGCCGGCCGCTCTACCGCTGAGCTATAGGCCCGCTGTGACATCCCCGAAGGAATGTCGCAAGAACGTTTTATATTATACGCTGTATACACTCTTAGGTCAAGAGCGACTTTAATCCAAATAATCCTTTAACTTCTTGCTTCGGCTAGGATGGCGAAGCTTCCGCAGCGCCTTGGCCTCAATCTGACGAATCCGCTCCCGGGTTACGCCAAACTCTTGACCGACCTCTTCTAAGGTTCGAGAACGTCCATCGTCTAAACCAAAGCGAAGCCGCAGGACTTTCATCTCCCGGGCCGTCAACGTTTCCAGCACCTCTTCCAATTGCTCCTTTAAGAGAATGAAGGAAGCTGCTTCTGCTGGCGCCGGCGCGTCTTGGTCTTCGATGAAGTCTCCCAGATGAGAATCTTCCTCTTCACCGATCGGGGTCTCAAGAGACACAGGCTCTTGAGCGATCTTCATGATTTCCCGGACCCGCTCCACGGGAATGTCCATTTCTTTGGCGATCTCCTCGGGGTTCGGTTCCCGTCCGAACTCCTGCAGCAGTTGCCGAGACACACGGATCAATTTATTGATCGTCTCCACCATGTGTACGGGAATACGGATAGTCCGAGCCTGATCGGCGATGGCTCGGGTGATCGCCTGCCGGATCCACCAAGTCGCATAAGTAGAGAACTTGTATCCTTTGGTATAATCGAATTTCTCAACTGCTTTGATCAAACCCAGGTTGCCTTCCTGGATGAGATCTAAAAAGAGCATCCCCCGGCCTACATACCGCTTGGCGATAGACACAACAAGACGGAGGTTCGCTTCTGCCAGGCGGCGTTTGGCTTCCTCATCGCCGTCTTCCATACGCTTGGCCAGTTCGATTTCCTCTTCAGCAGACAACAAAGGAACCCGTCCGATTTCCTTTAGGTACATCCGAACCGGGTCGTCAATCCCTACACCTTCCGGTACAGAGAGGTCGACTTCGATTTCTTCTTCTTCCTCTTCTGATTCCCGGATTATGGGCTCTTCGGCTTTTTCCATGGATTCTGCTTCTGCAGGCTCCGAAACCACGTCAATACCCATGTTCCCAAGTTGCTCATAGACATCATCGACCTGGTCTGCCGTCATTTCTACACCTTGCAGAGAGTCCATGATCTCCTGGTAGGTGAGGACCCCTTTTTTCTTGCCTTTTGCAATCAGGTCTTTAACTTTTTGCAGTTGTTGTACCTGCTCGACTTTTAGTTCTTCTTTCATTCTGTGGTTCCCCCCTTATACCAGGGCCGTTGTTCCCACCGACCACCTAAAGGCATGGCTCCAAATCTGCGAGCCGCGCGGCTCCTAGCCTGTTGTAAATTGGACAGTTGTGGCAGAAGCCGCTGCAGCGCTTCCATGTCCCCACTCCGGCTTAGCGCTTCCACCTGGATTTCCAGGCGAGCGATTTCTTCCACCAGCCAACCGTATCGAAGTGTGTTTACACAGTCCTCGAGAACCGATTCCTGCAGGGCACCTTCCAGGTCCTCAACCAAAAGAGCGCTGAAATAGGCTTTCGTCTCTTCCGCTACCAAACCTTCCGCAACTCGCCCGACGAGGACTCCTTGTCCTTCCCGGCTGACTGCGACCAGCGCCTCCAAAATCTCCTGCAGTGGTCCCTGGACTTGGGGAATCTCATTCCCCAACCGTTCAAAAACCCATCGAACCCTTTCCGGTGTGCCAACCATCCAGTAGATCAGATAGCGCCAGGCTTGCTCCTGTCTGTCCCCATTCGTCCTGTCAGGCAGGCCCTTCACCACAGTAGAGGCAGATGACTCCGTTTCGTTTTTCTGGGCAGAGGTATAGTTAGTATTCCTGGGATTTTCCTTTCTATCCCCTCGAAGGTATGACTTGGTATTACGAGAAAGACCTCGTAACTCTTCCATGATGGCCGCTTCGGAGAGGCGTATTTCCCGGGCGAGCCATTGTATGTTCGCTTCTTGCTCTATCGCGCTGGGGATGATCAGCAGTTGAGGAGCCAACTCCCGGACAGCCGCTACCTTGCCGGCGACAGTTGTCAAATCATATTGCGACGCGACTCGGGAATAACAAAAGGAAAAAAAAGCGGGCGCATTATCGGCCATTTGCCAAAAGCTGCTGGCACCATGCTTTTGCAAAAACTCGTCGGGGTCTTTGCCGTCGGGAAGTGTCAACACTTGAATCTGAGCACCGAGCCGGGTCAAGATCTCTCCGGCTTTGACTGTCGCTTCAATACCCGCCCTGTCAGCGTCATAGCAGATGAGGACTCGTGGAGCGTACCGCAGGAGCAACCGGCCTTGTTCCGGCGTCATAGCTGTACCCAGACTGGCCACAGCTTGAGGAATGTCATGCTGGTGACAGGCGATGACATCCATATATCCCTCGACGAGAATGGCAATCCCTTTCTCTCGAATCGCCGGTCCGGCTTTATGCAAACCGTAGAGGTGCTGACCCTTTTTATAGAGAGGAGTTTCCGGGGAATTCAGGTATTTCGGAATCTCGTCGTCAAGTACCCGGCCGCCAAAAGCGACCGGACGCCCTTGGGCATCAAAGATGGGGAACATAATGCGGTTGCGAAAGCGATCATAGTACCCATCTGCTCCTTGACGAGGGACGATGAGACCGAACTGTTCCAGTTCTTCCGGTGCATAGCCTTCCCGTACCAGTCGTTCCGTCAGGAAATCCCAACCTGGAGGACTATAACCTAAACCGAAAGCCACGGTGACCGTATCACTCAAGCCGCGCCGGGAAAGATATTCCCGGGCTTGCCGAGCTCGTGTGTCTTCCCTCAGACATCGAAAAAACAGTTCAGCCGCCCGGCGATGAAGCGCCCGCCCCTGCTCTACCGCCGTCCGCAGCGCTTGCTGCGTCGGCGTCAACTTTTGTTCGGGAAGGGTGACGCCAGCCCGTTCGGCAAGTTTTTTTAACGCTTCTGGGAAGGTCAAGTTTTCTCGGAGCATGACAAAGGTGAAAACGTCGCCGCCTGTCCCGCAACCAAAGCAATGAAAATACTGCTTCTCTCGGGAAACGGTGAAGGACGGTGTCTTCTCCGAGTGGAAAGGACAAAGTCCCGTGTACCGTCCGCCCTGACGCTTGAGGGATACATAGTCGGCTACGATTTCGACGATATCAATTCGATAGCGAATCTCTTCGACAATTTGGGGATCCTTCAATTAAAATCACCCCATCATGCATTCGCCATCATGCGCCTAATTTCCTTCTTCCCTACTGCCCGAAACACTCTCTTGTTATTCGCGCTTTAATTGACATTTCCTCCACATTATCGACACTTTTTTCCCTCCTGCAATCTTCTATATTATGTCTGCCCTGCAAGTTCTCTAATCCCGAAAACTCATCCATGGCGATGGTAAAAAGAGATTTTCGTAAACTTTTACGGCAAAACGGTCCGTCATGCCCGAAATATAGTCTACAACGGTCCTTTCGAGGCTGTAACGAGGTATCATCGCTTGGAACTCTGCAGGCATGCGATACGGGTGATGGATAAAGACGCGATAGAGGGAGAAAATCAATTCCTTGGCTTTGCTCTCTTCCGCCTTGGCCTGGGAACCGATATAGACGTGCCGGAACATGAACTGGCGCAGTTTTAATGTGGCTTCCTCCACTTCCGGACTCATCCGGATCTCCGGCTGTTGCCATGACGCCTGTACCATGTCCATGACCATACTGTTGATCCGGGACCGGTGACCGTTCCCTAAGAGGCGAATACAGTCTTGAGGAAGATCCTCTTCGGCAATGATGCCTCCTCGAAGGGCGTCATCGATGTCATGGTTGATATAGGCGAACCGGTCGGCCCAGCGGACGATCTGCCCTTCCAGAGTAGAAGGTTTGCCGCTGCTGGAATGGTTGACGATGCCGTCACGGACCTCCCATGTCAAATTCAGCCCTTCCCCTTGTTCCAGCACCTCGACAACCCGTAAGCTCTGCCGGGCATGGGAAAAACCCTCCTTAAAAACCCGGTCGAGAGCCTCTTCCCCGGCATGACCGAAGGGCGTATGACCCAAGTCATGACCTAGGGCGATCGCTTCGGCTAGATCTTCGTTCAACGCCAAGGCTCTGGCGATCGTCCGGGCAATCTGGGAGACTTCTAATGTATGGGTTAGGCGGGTGCGAAAATGGTCCCCTTCTGGCGAGATGAAGACCTGTGTTTTATGTTTTAGACGACGAAAGGCTTTCGAATGAATAATTCGATCCCGGTCCCGTTGGAAGGCGGTCCGCATAGAACACTCCTGCTCTGACCGCTCTCGACCACGGTTCCGTCCGCTCTTGGCTGCGTATGGAGATAGCAAGGTCTCTTCTCGCCGTTCCAACTCTTCTCGCAGGATCATTCGGTTCTCCCTCCGTCAAGATTCCTTCTTCTAAAGGTCTTTCAGGAATACGACTTTTAACAATCGAGCTTATGCGTCGCCAGTAACCTTTGCATTGTAACGACGGTGTGCTGCAGCTTATTTACTCTTCTTGCCTGCTTGAAGCAATCGAGCTGCTTCCACGAGCCGTTTGCCGAGAATCCGCGCCCGCTTCAGTCCATCCTGATCCTGCTGAGCTGGTTTCTGTGCCGATGCGCCGAAATGGCCGCAGTCATGATCAACGTGTCCGTCGCCGACTAAGGTCATTCCTTGAACGAGCATCATGTCATGGATGGCCCTCGTCGTCGTTTCTTGGCCGCCGTATTTCGAAGCTCCCGTCGTGACGGTGCCTCCGGGAATTCCGTACCAGGCTTTATCTCCGCGCACTTTGCGTGTTTTATCAAAAAAAGCTTTCAATTGGGCGCTTACGGTGCCGAAATAAACAGGGCTGCCGATGATGACCCCGTCAGCGTCAGCGATATCGGCAAAAGCTTGTTCCAGCTCGGTTCCCTTATAGCAAAGGGTCGAACAAGGGTTGGAACAGGCGGTGCAGAAAGGGTGTTTGGCCTTGGCAAGCACTGATGGCACCTGTACCCATTGGACTTGCAAACCCGCTTGAACGATTTCATCGGCTGCTGCTTGAAGCAGTTGGGCGGTGTTGCCTTCTGGATTTGGGCTTCCGTTAATCAGGACGATTTTCACGTCGTTGAAATCTCCCTTCCTTTGATAAGCTTTATTATTAATACCACCTTCGGTCATAAAAACCCTTCCTGCCGGGATAAGGAAAAAAGCCGGGTTCTCGTTCCCGGCTTCGTGCTTAAATAATGATGCAGATGAGTCCGCCATTTCCTTCATTGACGATGCGCTGCAATGTTTCCTGGAGTTTACCTTGAACGTTTTCTGGCATGCGCTGGAGTTTGTTTTGCACCCCTTCACGAACTAAATCATGAAGGGATTTACCAAAGATATTGGACTCCCAGATTTTTTGCGGATTTTCTTCAAACTCTTCGAGGATGTAACGGACCAGTTCTTCGCACTGTTTCTCCGTGCCGATGATCGGAGTAATTTCTGTGGTGATATCGGCACGGATGATGTGCAAGGAAGGTGCGCTCGCTTTTAATTTCACACCGAAACGGTTCCCCTGCTTGATCAGTTCCGGTTCTTCCAGGAACATCTCATCGAGGCTGGGGTTGACGACACCATAGCCCACTTCCCTCACATCATCCAAGGCAGTGGCCACTTTGTCATACTCCCGTTTCGCCTTAGCCAATTCTTTCATCAGGCGAAGCAGGTCATGTTCGCCGGTGATGGTAAAGCCGCTCTCTTCCTGCAGGACTTGATAGAACATGCCTTCCGGCGCGGTCATCTCAATAGCGGCCACACCAGTACCTAGATTCATTTCCTGCAGGTACACATCTTCGATGAAGTCGTATTCGGCCAGCGTCTCCACAGCCAGATCGATATCGCGCAAGCGCTTCACCTGGGAAATGGTGTCACGCACAGCCCCTTCGAACTTCTGGCGCAGAGGATGTTTGTTTTCAAGCTCTTCAATCCAAAGAGGAAGATTGATGTTGACTTCGGTGACAGGGAATTCATAGAGGGCCTCTTCGAGAATCTTCAAGATGTCCTCTTGACTCAGTTCGGTTACGTTTAATGGAAGCACAGGAACCTGGTACAATCCTTCCAGGTTATAAGCCAATTCGGCCGTTTCCCTCGAATGGGGACGAAGTGAGTTAAGCACGACGACAAAGGGTTTTCGCAGTTCTTTTAACTCGTCGACGACCCGTTCTTCTGCTTCTACATATCCGTCACGGGGCAAATCAGTGATGCTGCCGTCGGTGGTAATGACGAGACCGATGGTCGAGTGATCAGCGATAACCTTTCGTGTCCCCATCTCAGCTGCATCTTGAAAGGGCATCTCTGTCTCTGACCAGGGAGTCATCACCATCCGAGCCCCGTCTTCTTCTTCATAACCCAAAGCTCCTTCGACAGAATAGCCGACGCAGTCGACCATGCGCACCCGCATCTTGACGCCGTTTTTGACGCCAATCTCTACGGCTTCGTTCGGAATAAATTTGGGTTCTGTCGTCATGATCGTCCGGCCGGCGCCGGATTGAGGCAGTTCATCCCGGGCCCGCTCTTTATCATGGATATTCTTGATATTCGGCAATACTAACAGTTCCATGAACCGTTTAATGAAGGTGGACTTACCCGTGCGGACCGGGCCTACCACCCCGATATAGATGTCTCCTCCTGTGCGGTCACTGATATCACGGAAAATATCCATTTTCTCCATCGCGGTTTTCCCTCCTTATCGGTTGTCTGCCCTGGCCGCTCGGTTGGGTTCCCACCCCAAATATTTCCGCTGACAGGCCTAACGCTAGAATGTATATGAGCGCAGCCTGTTCTCTATGACAGGCTAGGGCCGATAAAGACGGTTAAAATCGCAACAAGTCGCTCTATCAGTGGTACCTGGGCCCCGTTGCAATGGATATGCCCTGGCTAGCTCTTTTATAACTTCACCTTACCAGAGTAACATCACAGTAAATCGGGGGTGTAATGATTTAGTTTCAAAGGTGTTCTGACTTTATATCTCTCGTCCCACCGCTGCGGCAATCGGGCGAAGGGACTCGACCATGCGGGTGAAATCCTCCGGCTCTAGGGACTGCGGTCCGTCACAAAGGGCTTTGCACGGTTCTGGATGAACTTCCACCAGCAAACCGTCTGCGCCAGCGGCAACAGCGGCACGAGACATGGAAGCTACTAGCCGAGAAGCGCCGGTCGAGTGGCTGGGGTCCACCAGAATCGGTAAATGGGACAGTTCTTTGACGAGGGGTACGGCACTCAAGTCGAGAGTGTTGCGAGTGGCTGTTTCAAAAGTCCGAATTCCCCGCTCACAGAGAATGATCTGGCTGTTGCCTTGAGCCATGATATACTCCGCTGCCATCAACCATTCTTCGATCGTTGCCGATAAGCCCCGTTTCAAAATTACGGGCAGGCGTGTTTGGCCGACAGCCTGGAGCAGACGGAAATTCTGCATGTTGCGAGCACCGATCTGAAGTATGTCTACATATCGGGAGGCTATCTCCAAACTGGGAAGGTCAATCACTTCCGTTACGGTGGGCAATCCGGCGAAACGACCGGCAGTGTTCAAAATCTTTAACCCTTCTTCCTCAAGCCCTTGGAAGGCGTAGGGAGAGGTTCGAGGTTTATAAGTGCCGCCTCGCAGGATTTTGGCTCCAGCTAAGCGCACTTTCTCAGCAGCCAGCATCATCTGATCGATGCTCTCCACCGCACAGGGACCTGCGATCAAAGTCACCGACTCTCCACCGATTGCCACATCCTTGACGGTGATGACCGTATCCTCTCTTTTCGCTTCCCGACTGACCAGTTTGTAAGGACGGCGAATAGGAACCACTTTTTCTACTCCCGCCATGGCTTCTAGACCTAAAGAGGCGATCGCTTGGCGGTCGCCGACAGCACCGATGACGATGCGGTTCACACCGTGAATCGAGTGTCCAGTGAAACCGTATTCGGTCAAGGTTTTGTTGATGTTGTCGATTTGGCTTGCCGTAGCGTTAGGATTCATAACGATAATCATCGGGGATCCCTCCAAATTTTTATTGATTAAAATTAAAAACCCCGCAGCTGTCCCTGGATTAGGGACGAACGCTGCGAGGCATCCGTGGTACCACCCTGATTGATCGACTTCTGAAAGCGATACTTTCGCATCAGGAGCGATCCGCTCATTGATAGAGTGCGGGAAGCGAGATTTAACCATTCCTGCGCAAAGTGGAAGAAAATAAAAAAAGCTTTTCATCCTCTCAGGGACGAAAAGCTTTTACTTATCGCGGTACCACCCTGGTTAAATCCATAACGACACAGCGTAATAGATCCACCTCATGCGCAGAGTACGGGAATTCAGTTCCGATACTCCCTTCCTGGTAACGTCGGAAGTCTACGGCCTCACCTACACACCGGATGAAATTCCGGCTTCAGCGGGCAGCTCCAGAGGGAACTTCGGACAGTCATACACTTGGAAACGCTCTCAATCGACGACGTTTCCTCCCTGTAAGGCTGGGTCTGACCTACTTTTCTCTGTCATCGCTGTTTATCATGTGGAGTTGTTATTTAAAATAACATGGGCTCATCGAAAAAACAAGAGCTTTTTATCGGTTACTTCCAGTCGTCGACGCCTTCTTCCACTTCATGGGTCTTGATCCGGCTCATGAGGTCGCCCACGGCTTCGTCGGGAGGATGATTTTCGAAGAGCACTTTGTAACATTCAGCGGTAATGGGCATTTCAACGCTCATTTCCTTGGCCAATTTGAAAGCAGCCTGGGTAGTTCGAACTCCTTCGACGGTCTGTCCGACCAGGTTTAAGGACTCTTCCACCGATTTCCCCTTGCCCAGAAAAGCACCAAAACGCATATTCCGAGAATGTTTGCTCGTACAGGTGACGACGAGGTCACCGAGTCCGGCCAGTCCAGAGAAAGTAGCCACGTTTGCACCCATGGCGCCACCGAGGCGGATGATTTCAGCCAGACCGCGTGTGACGAGGGCCGCTTTCGTATTGTCGCCGAAACCTAATCCTTCTGCGACGCCGCAAGCAAGAGCGATGATATTTTTCAAAGCGCCGCCCAATTCCACGCCGAGCAGATCAGGGTTGGTATATACCCGAAAATAGGAGTTCATGAACAAGTCCTGAGCTTGTTCCGCCATGGCCCGGGAGACGGAAGAGACAACGACGGTCGTCGGAATATCGCGAGCCACCTCTTCGGCATGGCTGGGGCCTGACAAGATGACCACCCGTTCTGCCAGATGCTTCGGAAGTACCTCCTGTAAAATCTGGGAGGGACGCTTTCCCGTCTCCGGATCTATGCCTTTCGCCGTGCTGACGATGAGCACATCGTCAGACAGTTTTTCCTGTATGGAGGCGACCGTTTCTCGCAGCGCAGAGGAGGGTACCGTCAGGACGACGACTTTGGCCCCTTCAATGACTTCATCGAGTTTCGAATAGGCACGAAGACGAGCTGGCAACAAGACTCCAGGGAGATAGCGGCGGTTTTCTCGATAACTGTTTATGTCCTTAGCCAGGTCGACGCGACGTGCCCAAAGGAATACTTGCTTGCCCTGTTGGGCCAACAGACGGCCGAGAGCAGTTCCCCAGCTCCCCGCACCAAGGACGGCTACTTTTTCTAACTGCATGGATCCACAACCTCCCACTTTTAAATAGGCCAACTTTAACTAGTCAACGAAGCATTCGGACGCATGTACTCGGTTCACAACGAAAAATCCTTATGACGGTACATGATGGAAACATTAATGTCAATTATGTTGTTTTCCGCCGGATGGGATTCTCTGTGCCTTCCATCAACCGTTTGATGTTAGAGCGATGGCGGTAGATGACAAAAAGAGAAACAGCCAAAGCAAAGACCTGATAGGCTACAGGTTTGCCTAGAAAATACATGAGCACCGGCAAAAGCACCGCCGCCAAAATGGAACCGACCGAAACGTAACTGGTCAAATAAACAGCCAGTGCGAATGCAGCGAGACAGATCAAGGCGATCAACGGTGCGATCGTAAGTACCACACCGGCAGCGCTGGCGACGCCTTTTCCCCCTTTGAACTTCATAAAAGGCGAAAAGGTATGTCCGAGGATGGCCGCCAAGCCAGCTAAGACCGCCATCGTCCCCCCGTAAGGTTGTCCCAGCCAGGTGGCTAAGGCCGCTTTTCCAGCATCAAGAAGCAGCACTGCAGCGCCCATGGTGGCACCGAGCACTCGGAAGGCATTGGTCGCACCGATATTGCCGCTCCCGTGTTTGCGAATGTCTATGCCCTTAGCCTTGCCGGCTAGATAGGCGAAGGGAATCGATCCGAGAAAGAATGACAGCAGGATTAACCCCAGCGATGACCAATCCATTGTCAAGCTCATTGCTGTTGTCATAAGCAATCGGCTACCCTTCTATTCTTTTTCTTTTTCACGCTGCCGGATGATAAAGCGGACCGGTGTTCCTTCGAAGCCGAAGGTTTCCCGAAACCGGTTCATGATATGTCGCTGATAGGAGAAGTGAAAGAGTTCCTCATCGTTGACAAAAAAGACAAAGGTAGGCGGTTTCACAGAAGTCTGCGTGACATATAGGATCTTCAAACGACGGCCTCGATCAGAGGGCGCTGGTGTGACACGGATAATATCGGTCATCAACTCGTTGATCACCGATGTGGGGATACGGCGGTTGGCCTGTTCTGTTACAAAGTCAACCAGTTCTAAGATTTTAGGCAGTCGCTGACCCGTCAGTGCGGATACGTAAATCGTCGGGGCGTAATTCAAAAAGCCCAATTCCGAACGAACCACTTTATCAAAGCGATTCATCGTCTTATCGTCCTTGGGAACCAGATCCCACTTATTCAACACGAGCACGCAGGCCTTACCGGCTTCGTGGGCATAACCGGCAATCTTCTTATCTTGCTCGGTGACGCCTTGGGAAGCGTCGATGACCATGAGCACCACATCGCTGCGGTCCACAGCCCGCAACGAGCGCATTACGCTGTACCGTTCGACAGATTCATCAATCTTTCCTTTGCGGCGCATACCGGCTGTATCGATGAGCACATAGTGCTTGCCTTCTCGTTCGAAGGGCGTATCGATGGCGTCGCGGGTCGTGCCGGGGATATTCGAGACGATGACCCGCTCTTCTCCCAAAATGGCATTGACCATGGACGATTTACCCACATTAGGCTTTCCGATGACAGCGATTTTGATTGTGTCGGGATCATCTTCTTCGTCGCCTTCCGGCGGCAGAGCTTCGATCACTGCATCCAAAAGATCGCCTGTATTCATGCCATGGGTAGCCGAAATGGGAATCGGATCGCCAAGGCCTAAGGCAAAAAACTCATAATACTTATCCCGTTGGGAAAAATCCTCAATTTTATTGACTACGAGAAAGACTGGTTTCTTCGTTCTACGCAGCACAGCTGCGACTGTTTCGTCATCAGCAGTGATCCCTGCTTTTCCGTCCACCATAAAGAGGATCACATCTGCTTCGGCAATCGCTGCTTCTGCCTGTTTATAGATTACTTCTGAAAAAGGGTTTCCGTCGGCACCAAATTCCAGTCCGCCTGTATCGACAAGAGTAAATTCCCGGTTGAGCCATTTGGCGTTCCGGTATAAGCGGTCCCGGGTGACGCCGGGCCGGTCTTCTACAATCGCGACTCTTCCGCCAGTGAGCCGATTAAAAAGTGTTGATTTGCCCACGTTTGGGCGCCCTACGACGGCTACGATCGGTTTGGCCATAGGCTTCACCTTCCTTTCTAAGGTTCCTCGTTCTTGATCAAGCTTATAAACAATGCATCGCCGCTCGTTTTGACAAGCTCTACCGTCGCCCCACCGAGGGCTGCAGAAATGTTTTCTGGCGTCAGATCGTCCAAGGTAACATCGCCTTCACTCCGGAACATCACCGTGGGCAGCAGGATCCGGTCTGATTTCTTAGGGGGATTGTCCAATCCCCGCAGAGTGTGAATCACATCTTTGCCTGTCACCAGCCCCGCCACGGTCACCGTAGAGCCAAAACATCGGTTCTCGACTGCAACGATCTGGACAGCCTGTTCTGACCATGATATACCGTAATCCCGTGCTGTCTGGTCCAACAGTCGTGATAGAAATCGCCCACCAGACAGGCCTGTGATCAGATATGTTTGTCCATTGCTCAAAGCGCCGACGCTCAAGCTGTTCTTGTTTTTCGCTTCTGTTAAAAACTCCTCGACGGCTCCATTCCAGTCTTCCATAAACAGCCGACAGAGGCCGACTCCGTTTTCCAGTTGAGAGTAGTCCTCATACCGTTCTGATTCAGGAAAATCGTCGCCGGAAAGCAAGTAAAACTCGTCGGCCGCAAAGAAGACCGTCTCGCCACGCTCCTTTAGGGCCTCTTGCTGCCACCTTTCCATGAGTTCAATCACTTTCTTCGCCTCATCGGGCTGAAAGGTGCGCAAGGGGAAAAGTCCTTGACGATGGCTCGTCAATCCGACAGGCACGACGGACACGCTTGCCAGGGAATAGCCAAGGGACCAGAGATCCGCCAAAGACTTCTCCAGCACGACACCATCATTGAGTCCCGGACAACAGACGATTTGGGTATGCAGTTGGATCCGGGAGTCGGCCAATTGACGCAATCGATCCATGATCTCGCCAGCGCGGCGGTGGCGGAGCAGTTTTTGGCGAACCTCTGGGTCTGTCGCCTGTACCGAAATATAGAGCGGGCTCAGACGTAGAGACAAGAGACGTTGAAAAGCCCCTTCATCGAGGTTTGTCAAGGTGATAAAATTCCCATGCCAGAAGGAATGGCGGTAATCGTCATCTTTGGCATATAAGGAGGGACGCATGCCCGAAGGCATTTGATCGACAAAACAAAAAAGGCAACGGTTTTGGCAACGGCGCAATCCATCGAAGGTTGCGTCGGCAAAGTGAATGCCTAAGTCGTCATCCTCTTCTTTTTCAATCTCAAACCACCGGGTCTCCCCGGTGGTACTTTCCAATACTTCTAGTTTTACCTTACTTTCACGGATATAAAATCCGTAATCAAGCACATCGCGAACCTGCTGGCCATTAATCGACACTAGGCGGTCTCCGCTCTGAAGACCGATTCGGGCGGCCAAACTGGCTGGTTCTACGTCACTGATGGTGCCGCCTGCGGGCTTCACGGCCCAGGCCTCCTTATGTCCCCAATTCTTCTACTCATTATGAAGGAGCGATTCCATTTCGTCAAGGAATCGGGATCCAGCGCTTCCATTAGCCCATCTGCCAGCTTTTCCAATTCTTTGGGTTGCAATCCCTTCGGGATTGTCACATCAACCATCCGGGGATGAAGATGCTGTCTTAGACAGGGTTTGCTCACGGTGATAATTGGCCTGACCTCGACGGGCAAGTGATTCGCCCAACGCAGGGCAAAAGCAAAGTTAGAGGGATGACGAGGCTGCCCACGTTCCACACTAAACTCTATTCGGCTCTCTGCGTTGCCGTCAAGCCAATGATCCGTCCCTTCTCGAAGGATGATCATGGCAGTGGTCCCGTCGACACTGTGACGGTATAGGGCTCGTTTTGTCAGGTTCTGCTTCCCCGAGCGAAGCGTGACGTTCATGCCTCTTTCTCGAATGGCATCGACAAAATGCTGAGCCGTCCTTTCTGCTTGTGCTTCGGCCATAACAACAACGTTTCCATCGGCACCATCGGCCGAGGGAGCCAAGCGAGTTGGGAGAAAGCTTCTTGAAACCACCGGATCGGATTCACTGCAAAGGACTGCATCGTCTTGCCCCACATAGACAGTCTCATCGTCAATCTCTTCAACCTTCCAAGGTTGTCCCCTCTCGTCGATGAGCCCTTCGCCGATTCTCCAATCTCGATCCGTTTTGGCAACCATCCTACCTTGGTGGCCAATGACGCTTCGAAGGGATCCTTTCACAGACCTGTCGTCGAACTGGTCCCAATCAGATAGACGATACACAACAGCAAATAGGCAGGCGATCGCTAAAAAGAACAGCAGACCTGTCGCCAGCGAACTGATCGTATAGACCAGCGAAAAAGTATGCTTATTCCGATGATTTCTTTTCTGCATCGATGACAATTTCTTGTTCCTCTAGGGTTTCCTTCGTCAACTTCCGGTCGATCTGCTTGGGGATCAGATTCACCCGGACAGCCTTGGCGACACTAAGATGCTCAATGATAAAGCTTAAGGGGAAAACTAGCAGCGATGATACAACGATCCGGTCAAAAACAATACCGGCTCCTAAGTCAGTGATTCGCCCCGGCGCCAGATGCCAGTAAAAATTCACAAAGGGGCCTATCGTCTCAGCTAACGCTCCCCCCAAAAGAACAGCCGCCAATGCACCGCGCATCTCTACTGCGACGGTTGCTGCCGCCAATGCACCGAGAAATGTAAAGATCCAGTGGCCGTCCCAGAGGAAATGATCCTGTTCAAATCCAAGAACTTCCTGTCCAAGCAGGCCCGAAACCATGACAGACAGAACAGCCATCCAAAGTCTGACGTCGGCCAGTTTCGTTTTACCCGTCAAAAGCAGACCCAAACAAAGCGGTGCCACGATGCCGCCAAGGTTCACAAACATAGCCGGTTTTATCGCTAGGATTGGCACATCGATAAAAGAAGCTGCCCACCATGCCAAGAGAAAGAACAGCAATCTCCTCGACGGTGTTCGTAACCGCTGAGCTAGCCCCCGACCCATACCAAAAAGAATGAAGATCATGCTGACCAACAGAATGATGGCTCCAATCGGATATCTCGGCACCTTCCCCACCTCCATTGCTAGGTTACCCTAGGAAAGCAGGGAAAAACCAAAAAGAGTAGCCTTTCCGTCTGCAAAGTGAATGGCAGCGAAAATAGGAAAAACCCGGTTAGCGACTAACCGGGTTTTTCCTATTTCGTTGAGACCAAAATGCTATAGGGATACCTCGCTGTTCAAGCCACTCTTTCACTTCCCCGAGGATCAGACAGGGCTGCTGGGCAAAGGTGTCCAAGTTAGAGCTATTGGTCAAGGTAAAGCTCACGATAAGTTCCTGCCGGAATTCTTCAATATATTTCACGACAGACTGTTCCCCATCGCTGGAACTAAGCAGATGTTTGAGCACCGAACCGGCAACAGCTGCCACTTTTGCACCTAAAGCAAAAGATTTCGCTGCTTCCCATCCGTTGCGTATGCCGCCGCTAGCGATGATCGTTAACTTTTCATCGCTCCTCAAACAATCGGAGGCTGACCAGGCTACCTCGGCCAGAGTGACCGCGGAAGAGATACCCCAGGCCTCAAATTCTTGCAACTCAAGGCCACGCCGACGCATTTCAATGGCGATGAAATTGGTGCCTCCGGCACCTCCTACATCGATATAGCGGACTCCCAGCTCCATAAGCCGTTCAGCTGTTTCGAAAGAAACACCATTTCCGACTTCTTTCGCGATCACTGGTACGGGACAGTGCCGGATGAGTTCAGCGAGGTTTTCCGGCCAATGGCGAAAATCCCGGTCACCTTCTGCCATCGCCATTTCTTGAGCCACATTGAGGTGCACCTGCAAAGCGTCAGCTTGGATCATCTCGATCGCTTTAATCGCCTGATCTACAGGTGTGTTTGGGTTGACGTTGGCAATGACGATGCCGTCGGGATTCTCCTCCCGGACCACCTGATAGGATTCCCTCATCGCCGGATCCCGTAAAGCGGCCGCCTGCGATCCGACGGCGATCCCGATACCGGCTTTGGCGGCAATGCGAGCCAAGCGACGGTTGATATCGGTCACCTGGGGAGTACCTCCGGTGATGGCGTTGATCAGCAACGGCATCGTCAATGTTTTCCCGAGAAAAGAAACAGAAATGTCGATATCTCGGCTGTCAAGGTTGGGCAAGGCCTCGTGGATGAGCCGAACGTCTTTAAAGCCGTTGGGGATCGGACCGTCTTCCAGCGAGAGTGCCTGACGGATGTGATCGAGTTTTCGTTGTTGGCGAATGTCCACGCGTGTCCTCCTCGGACCTGTTCTTATAAGGGAATTACTCCGTCTCTTTCGCCGCGCCCGGTCTCCGTGAAAGAGCTACTTTGCCGGTGCGAACCATTTCCACGATACCGTGGTCTTTAAGGACCTCACAGAGGGCGTCGATCTTCGTCTCTTCTCCGGTCAATTCGATGACCATCGTTTCACGATTGACATCGACGATCTTCGCGCGAAAGATTTCGACGATGTCCACGATATCTGAGCGGGTCTCCGGGTTGGCTTTTACTTTGATCAGGGCCAGTTCCCGTTCGATAGAAGGTTCCGAAGTAAGTTCAACGATCTTGATGACATCAACCAGCTTGGAAAGCTGATTGACGACCTGTTCCAAGCTGCGGTTATCTCCTTCAACCACAATGGTGATGCGGGTGATATCGGCTTCTTCCGTGTACCCGGCGGTGATGCTTTCAATATTAAAAGCTCGCCGTGCGATAAGACCGGAGATGTGCACGAGTACGCCGGGGCGATTTTCCACCAGTACAGCCAAGGTATGACGCATCTCAGTCCACCTCCTCAATGATCTGATCGAGAGGCGCGCCTGCCGGAACCATCGGCAGGACGTTTTCGTCGTCACTGACGCGGAAGTCCATAAACACAGGGCCTTCTGTTTCCAGGGCTTTAGCAATGATGGCGGGTACATCGGCAGGTGTTTCCGCTCGAAGTCCTGTAGCTCCGAACGCTTCAGCCAGTTTTACATAGTCTGTACCGCCGTTGGCAAAGCGGGTATGGGAATAACGCTGGTTAAAGAACATCTTCTGCCATTGCCGGACCATACCCAGAACATTGTTGTTCATGATGGCCACCTTGATCGGTAAACGATGTTCTACCGCTGTGGCAATTTCTTGGCAGTTCATCAGGATGGATCCGTCTCCGGTGACCAAAAGAACCAGTTCATCGGGCTGTCCCAGTTGGGCACCGATAGCCGCCGGTAATCCATAGCCCATCGTTCCCAGCCCTCCGGAGGTGATCAGTGTCCGGGGCTGGTGAAAGGGGAAAAATTGAGCCGTCCACATCTGGTGCTGTCCTACGTCGGTAGCAACGACCGCTTTGCCCCCTGTCAACCGAGCCAGCTCTTCAATGACAAACTGAGGTTTGATGATGTCATCGCTCTTTTGATAGGCTACGGGCGATTCCTCTTTCCAGCGGGTAACCTCTTGGATCCATGCGTCGGAGCGTTGATCTTCCGCACAAACTTCTTTCAAGGATGCTTCTAAAGCGGGCAAGCTCCATTGGAGATCACCGATGACTCGCAGATGGGTAAAGACGTTTTTGTTGACTTCGGCGGGGTCGATGTCCAGATGAGCCACTTTCGCTTTCGGTGCAAACCTGGCGATGAGCCCGGTCACACGGTCATCAAAACGGACGCCGATGCCGACGAGGAGGTCGCATTCCATAACGGCCTTGTTGGCTGCTACAGTTCCATGCATTCCGACCATCCCCAGGTGCATCGGATGGGTGGTCGCAATCGCCCCCAATCCCATGAGCGAACTGATCACTGGAATTTGATATTTTTCTACCAACCGAAGGAAATCCTGTGACACGCCTGCCGCTCCGACTCCGCCGCCAATAAAGAATAAAGGTTTTTTCGCTTCAGCGATCGCCCGGGCCACCGCGTCCACTTCTGAACTCTTTCCTTCAAAAACAGGCGCATAACCGCGCAGCCGAACTTCCTTAGGATAAGCAAAATCGATGGTCGTCGTAAAGATATCTTTGGGCACATCGACAACGACCGGTCCTGGACGGCCACTTCGAGCGATGTGAAACGCTTCTTTTATGATTCTCGGAAGATCACTTGCTTTTTTTACCAGATAGTTATGCTTGGTAATCGGCGCGGTGATACCTGTGATGTCAGCTTCCTGGAAGGAATCTTTTCCAATTACCGCTAGAGGAACCTGCCCAGTGATACACACCATCGGCACTGAGTCCATATAGGCATTCGCAATCCCTGTAATCAGGTTGGTCGCCCCTGGACCGGACGTAGCGATGCAGACGCCCACCTTCCCGGTGGCCCGCGCATAACCATCGGCGGCATGGGCCGCCCCCTGCTCGTGCCGGGTAAGAATATGCCGGAGGGAACTGTCATAAAGGGCATCGTAAAGCGGGATCACCTGACCGCCGGGATACCCAAAAATCAAGTCCACCCCTTCTTCCTGCAGACTGGCGACGACGGCTTGAGCTCCGGTCATCTTCATACCTGACACACCTCATCTTTCAGAACTTTTCTCATAGATAAATGAAAACCCTCGCCTCTATAAATCAAGAGGCGAGGGGAATTCGCGGTACCACCCTTGTTCGGCTGTCACGAATGGCAGCCCTCAACAGGACAAGTCGATGCTTGCCCGGTCTGCTAACGGTGACCGGCCGGCACGGCTTAATGGGGAATAATTTCCCTTTCAGCCTGCACCTTGGAGAGGATTTTCCTGTCGATGGTAGCAGTGCCGCCTTTCAGCCACGAGCGGCTCTCTGTCAACTGCCCTTCTCACAGTACTCTTTCTCCGCATTGGATTTGTACGCTTATGTCAACATGTGAACCTGAGATTATACACCTATGGATCTATACATACTATTCTATACATAGTGATAAATTCCTTGCAAGAGAAATTCTCAGATTTGCAGAAAATTTGTCTATTCGGAGTCGATTGTACCCTATCCATCAGTTTGTTAAAATAAAATAGGCTACTTTTGTTCCTTAGGGGGACACTGCATGCATGCATTGAAAGATACGGCTCATTGGATTGTCAGCACTTACGGCGACGTAGGCCTTTTTCTGGGCCTTTTTTTCGAGTTTTTGGGAGCTCCCTTTCCCGGAGAGATTTCTCAAGCTTTTGCCGGTTTTCTTATTTCTCAAGATCGCCTACAGCTTCACGTCACTTTACTTAGCTGTGTTGCCGGCAGCCATTTAGGTTCGATGGTCGCCCATGTGATCGGAACCCGTTATGGACAGCTTGTTCTATACAAATGGGCTCCCCGAATGGGATTGAAGCGGGAGTATATTGAAAGGACAGAGTCCTGGTTCCGCCGCAATCGTATTACGATGATCCTCTTTAGTCGCTGGATCATCGGCGTGCGTCATGTGACCCCCTATTTTACCGGTCTCGTTCGCATGGGTTTTTGGGAGGCCTTTTTCTGGAACTTGTTAGGTTCGATTCTTTGGTGTACGCCGATCATCTTTATTGGCATAGCCGCCGGCGAAGCTTATGAAGCGATGATGGGAGAGTTCCATCATTATGTGAACGTCTTAGTTTTCGCCGGCTTTTTAGTTATGGGCACCGCTTATCTGCTATATAGATACCGGAACTCTGCTACGAAAAAGTCTCCTGTGAAAGCGGCTTCAGAAAGAATCAGAGAGAACGAAGAATAGCTCAAGACTTGACCAGGATGAGACCCACAAAGGTAAGAGCTACCGCCAAAGTCTGCAAGGCGGTGAGGCGTTCTTTATAGACGCCAACCGATAATAGAACAATCACCAGTCCGTATAGAGAAAAAACAGGCGATATAATCGAAGCCGGTCCTTGAGATAAGGCATAGGCATAAAGTTGCATTCCTCCGAAAGAACCTAGCCCGCTCACTAAGCCCCAACCCAACTGAGGAAGGATTTCACCCGCTTTCAGTTCCATCAGTTCCGCCCGATACCGTACTAAAAAAAAGATCGTCGGTATGAGGTAGCTAAAAAAGAGTACGGCGCTGTTATCCATAGCCAGTTCTTGAGTGACTTTGAGTCCACCGTTGCGAACAGCGAAAAGCAAGGTACTCAGCATCACCATACTTAACCAGAAAGCCGAAGTGTTCATCCCTTTGCTCTTATCCGGTTTAATCGCGATTAAGATGATGGCGATTAGAAATAAGGTGACACCGATTGTCTTCGTCAGGTTCATGGTCTCACCATAGATCAAGACTGACAAGCCGATCACGAGCACTACGTTCATGTTGATGATCGGTGAAGTCAAACTAGCCGGCCCGCTTTCGATAGCCTTCATAAAGACATAATTTCCTCCGGCAGAGCCAATACCGATGATCAAGCCTGCTAAAATGACAGGCCATGAGGTGACAGCTCCGGCCATCGACCACGTTATTAGGAATCCCAGTGTACCCGATAAATATAGACCGATGAGCACCAAAGACGATGGGACCCCTCGCATTTGCCCCACTTTCATGCCAAAACCAGCTAAACCAAAAACGACAGCGCTCGATAGAGCTAAGACCAACCACATCGGCTTTGTTCACCTTTCTTCTGTCGAAATCGTTGCGAAAGGCCCTATAATATTCGGTATTATAGTATAACCCTAAAAGACGATTGCTTGGACGGTCAAGTGAGTCGTAATTGATACTCAAAACAAAAACCCCGCCTATGGCGGAGTTTTTATTTTGAACAAATGTTGCTTGTTTGTTCTGTTTTTCTTTTGTTCTATTTTTGTTTTGAATCGGCCACCATTTGGAACGCTTCTTCGGCGGCTGCGATGGTGAAATCCAGGTCTTCTTTCGTATGGGCCAAGGATACAAAAGCGGCTTCAAACTGGGAACAGGCCAGATAGACACCGCGGTCGAGCATAGCCCGAAAATAGGTCGCAAATGCCTCAGTATCTGATGTGCAGGCGGAGGCAAAATCGTCGACCAATTTGTCTGTGAAGAAGCCTGTCAACATGGAACCGACGCGGTTCGTTGAAAGAGGTACGCCGGCTTTTTGGGCCGCTTTCGCCAAGCCGTCAGCCAAATATGAGGCTTTTTCTTCCAGAGACTCATAGGTTCCCGGACGCTTCAGAATCTCCAAGGTGGCGATACCTGCGGTCATGGCTAAGGGGTTGCCTGAGAGGGTACCCGCTTGATAGATGGGACCTGCCGGGGCGACTTTTTCCATGATTTCGGCTTTACCGGCGTAAGCGCCGACAGGCAGGCCGCCGCCGATGATCTTACCGAGACAAGTGATGTCCGGTTCGATACCATAGAGACCTTGAGCGCCGCCAAAGGCGACACGGAAGCCGCTCATGACTTCATCTATGATCATCAAAGCGCCGTATTCGCGAGTCAACTCACGAACACCTTCCAGGTAGCCGGGCTTGGGCGGCACGACACCCATGTTGCCGGGCACCCCTTCAATGATGATGGCAGCGATGTCGTCTCCAGCCTGCTTGAAGACTTCCCGGAGTGTCTCCAGATCGTTGTAAGGTGCTGTAATTGTGTTCGAAGCGATATTACCGGGAACACCAGGGCTCGTAGGCACGCCCAAGGTCAGTGCGCCTGAACCGGCTTTGATCAGCAGGCTGTCGGCATGACCGTGATAGCAGCCTTCGAATTTGACAATTTTGCTTCGGCCCGTGTAACCACGAGCCAAGCGCAGGGCGCTCATGGTCGCTTCAGTACCGGAGTTGACCATGCGAACCATGTCAAAGTGAGGGAATGCTTCTAAGACCAGTCTTGCGAGACGCGTCTCCAGTTCTGTCGGCGCTCCGTAAGAAGTACCCTTATCAATCGAAGTTTTAATCGCTTTAGAAACTTCGGGATGCACATGTCCTAGAATCAGAGGGCCCCAGGAACCGACGTAATCCACATAACGATTGCCGTCCACATCGTAGAGATAGGCCCCTTCTCCACTCTCGATGAAGACGGGGTTGCGGCCCACCGATTTGAAGGCCCGTACTGGGCTGTTTACACCGCCGGGAATCACCTTCACGGCTTCTGCAAACAGTTCTTCCGACCGTTGGTAACCCTTCGTCAAGTTCTTTCCCCCTACTCTTCCATAAAGTAACGCATGCTGGTTTTCTTCAATTCCTCGGTAGAGAAAAGCAGCCGGTAATTGGTGATTCCCGTTGCTTCCGAAATCCGCTTAGCGATGGCTTCACATTCTTCCCGGGTTTCTCCGTGAATCATGGTGAAGTGGCTATAGGGCCAGCCTTCGAAGCGAGGGCGCTGGTAACAGTGGGAAGCTTCTCGGAAGGTGGCCATGGTTTTGCCCACCTCTTCGGCCCGTTCTTCCGGCACATCCCAACAACCCATGCCGTTGGCGGTGAACCCGACTTCCCGATGCCGCAGGGCTACGCCGAAGCGGCGCATATAGCCTTTTTCTTGATATTCCTTGGTGCGGGCGATGACTTCCTCTTCCGTCAAGCCAACTTGTTCAGCCAGTGCGGCAAAGGGCCGGGAAGTGACCGGCAGATCATCTTGCAGCAGGCGAATTAATTTTTTATCGACTTCTGTAAGCATACCGTCTCATTCCTTCACCAGCAAGTTATTGCGCCGCTTCGGCGGCCCCTTGCCGTTCCTTGTCCAATCTGAAATCGACTTTAATCTTGAAGAAACGAACTGCCGGCAGGTTATGTACTTCACAGCCAGTCCGCTCTCGGATCTCATCGAGCACCTTCTCCATATATTCTTCCGAAGGTGTGATCAGGGTAAACCAAACATTAAATTCGTGTTCCCGCAGGTAGTTATGAGTCACACCCGGGTATTCGTTGACGACGGCGATCGCCTTTTCTAACTTATCCTCAGGTGCTCTCATAGCGCACAAGGTCGACTTGTAGCCCAAGTTGCGGGAATCGAAGATGCCGCCAATGCGCCGAATGAGGCCTGTATCTTTGAAGCGTTGAACCCGGGAGAGGATGTCCTCTTCTGTGGTATTCAATTCTTCAGCCAGTTGTTTGTAAGGTTCGGCGGCAATGGGGAAAGATGACTGGATAATGGTCAACAATCGACGGTCCAGATCATCGAGACTCATGGCTTAATACCCCTTCCGACCGTGATAGAGGCACCAGGGCTCTTCGGCCATGAAGTCTTGATTGTGATAGTAGTAGGCACGAGCCCGGCATCCGCCGCAAGCGAACTTGTATTTGCAGTCGCCGCAGCCGCCGCCATATTTCAAGGTGCGCAGTTCTTTGAAGATAGGCGCTTCTTTCCAGATCTCGGAGAAAGGCGTTTCGCGAACATTGCCGGCAGAGATGTTCAGATAAGCGCAAGGCTGGACGATACCCATGGGAGAGATGATGCAATAGTGGGTTCCGGCAAGACAGCCGCGAGCATACTTCATATCCATGCCCATTTCTTTGGCGATGCGCATGAATTGAGGTGCACAGGTGGGCTTCAGCTCGATCTTGACTTCCTTCTGTTTTTCCATGATTTCCGTCAAGATTTGCTCATACTGTTCGGCTTTCAGTGATTCTTCTTCAATGTCGACAGCACGGCCGGTAGGAACCAAGAAGAAAGTATGGTGACCGACAGCGCCAATTTCTACAGCAAAATCGGTAATGGTAGATACTTCATGACGGTTCCATTCCATAACAGTCGTATGAATTTGGAAGCCTAGTCCTTCAGCACGGCAGTTTTCCATACCGCGAACGGCTTCGTCCCAAGCACCGGGATAGCGGCGGAATTCGTCATGTTTCTTTTTATCCATGGAATCGAGAGAGATGCCCATACCCATGGCTCCAGCTTTTTTCAGGTCCCGAGCCATTTCACGGGTGATCAGGGTACCGTTCGTGCCGAAGACAGAGCGAAGACCTTTCGATGTAGCATAGGCAACCAATTCGACGATGTCAGGACGCATGAGGGGCTCGCCACCGGAGAAGATCATGATTTTAAAACCGGCTTTTGCGATCTCATCGAGCAGTTGTTTTCCTTCTACCGTGGACAACTCCTGTTCGGCTTTGGCGCCGGCGTCACGATAGCAGTGGTCACAAAACATGTTGCACTGGTTCGTTGTGTTCCATGAAATAATCAAGGAATAACCCTCCTTTTGATGTCTATATCTCATTCGATTGAATTTATCTTTTCTATAAAGATTAGGGAGCAGCGAAATTCCAACACGGCCGTATTGCTATTCCGTGAAAAATAAAGGGTACAAGGGCTTTTGTCAGCGATTTGAGCCAGCGGCATCGGCAAAGGTGACTGGGGAATCGGTAGGGCGCCACCGGTACAAATAACCGGTTTAAAGGCGCCCCAACGATGCAGTCTAGCGAGTCCGTCGCGAAGCACAAAGCGAACGTGCCTATGCACCCCGCCATTCAAACAGAATTCCGATTAAAGGGTGTAGGAAAAGGCTATTCGTTCAGCCAGCGAACCGCATCCTTGGCATGGTAGGTGATGATCAGATCAGCCCCAGCGCGTTTCATGCTGAGCAACAGTTCCAGGGTAATGCGTTTTTCATCAATCCAGCCTTTTTCAGCGGCGGCTTTCACCATGGAATATTCACCGGACACATTATAGATGGCCACAG
Source organism: Heliobacterium mobile (assembly GCF_009720735.1). Classification (GTDB taxonomy): domain Bacteria; phylum Bacillota; class Desulfitobacteriia; order Heliobacteriales; family Heliobacteriaceae; genus Heliobacterium; species Heliobacterium mobile. The sequence continues at coordinate 127,625 of NZ_WNKU01000001.1, read as the reverse complement.
GCAGATCGAAAGTCTCTTTCAAGCGGCGGACGATGTCGAGATAGGCTAAACCTGGCTTTACCATGATCAGGTCACAGCCTTCTTGGATATCGAGAGCCGTCTCCCGCAACGCTTCGGTACTGTTACCGGGGTCCATCTGATAGGAGCGTCGGTCTCCCCACTTCGGCGATGACTCAGCCGCTTCCCGGAAAGGTCCGTAGAAAGCCGAGGCGTATTTGGCCGAGTAGGACATGATCGGTACGTTTTCAAAACCAGCTTCATCTAATCCCAACCGGATAGCTCCGACTCGGCCGTCCATCATATCGGAAGGAGCTACCATATCGGCACCGGCTTGGGCATGTGAGACAGCTGTCTTGGCCAAATAGTCCAAAGAGGGGTCGTTGAGGATGCGTCCATCTTCGACGATGCCGCAGTGACCATGGTTGGTGTACTGGCATAAGCAAACATCGGTGATAACGTACAATTCAGGACAAGCGTCCTTCACGGCTTTTACCGCTTCTTGGACGATGCCATTCGGATCGTAGGCGCCAGAGGCAACTTCATCCTTCTCTGGCGGGATACCAAAGAGCTCCACGGACCGAACGCCGGCTTTGTAGGCATCGACAGCTTCTTTGACGATGTTGTCCACCGAAAGCTGGCAAACGCCTGGCATGGAACTGACGGGATTGACGACGTCTTTGCCGGGCACGGCAAAGAGCGGATAAATCAGATCTTCTGGGCGCAGGTGGTATTCCCGTACCATATCTCGCAGCACCGGGTTTTCCCGGAGCCGACGAGGTCGTTGGATAGGAAATCCAGACAGGATGTGTTTCATCCCTTTTCTCCCTCCCAAATATTCAAGCCACTCTGGTTTTAAGTCGGGATCCTTTTACAGGCCGATTTCCTCATCGGTGAGGTAGCAAGCCGGATCAGACTCCCAGAAATCGCCGGTAACGGCTTCTGCACGGGCACGGAAGTTACCGTTGCAAACGTTGAGCCATTTACACTTGGCACAGCGTCCTTTGAGCAAGGGCTTCCGATCTTTCAGACCAGCCAAGATGGGGTTGCTGGAAGTGTCAGACCAGATCTCTTTGAAGGGACGTTCTTTGACGTTGCCAAAGGTATGGTTTTGAGTGAATTGGTCAGGGTGAACAAATCCTTGGGAGTCAACGTTGGCAAAGGCGATACCGGAGCGGTTGCCGCCGTTCAGTTGCATCAGCTTCCAGATTTTTTCAGCTAGAACGGGATCTTTATCTTTCATCTTCAGGTACAGGTAGACAATGTCGGCATGGTTGTCGACGGTGAGGATTTCACAATCAAAACCTTTTTTGTGGAATTCCACTGATTTGGCCATGATCAGGTCCATCGCTTCACGAGCTTCTTGACGGGTCATATCTTCTTCCATCATGCTGCCGCCTCGACCGGAGTAAACGAGGTGATAGAAGCAAACGCGGGGAATCTTTTCTTCTTCAATCAGATTGAAGATGTTTTCCAGGTCATTAAAGTTATGCTTGTTGATGGTGAAGCGCAGGCCGACCCGTTGGTCGATAGCCAGACAGTTGCGAATACCGTTTAAGGCTTCTTCGAAAGCGCCTTTTTTACCGCGGAATTTATCGTTGTTTTCGCCGATACCGTCAAGGCTGATGCCTACGTATCCGACGCCATATTTTTTAATTTCTTTGGCTACATCGGGGGTGATCAAGGTTCCGTTTGTAGAGAAGGTAACCCGGACGTTCCGCTTGCTGGCATGAGCGACGAGTTCAAAAATGTCGGGACGCATCAACGGTTCGCCACCGGAAAGCAGCAACACAGGAACATTGAAATCGGCTAGTTCGTCGATGAACTTGATGGCTTCCTGGGTTGTCAGTTCGCCGGGATAATCGATTTCATCGGAGTCGGAATAGCAATGAATGCAGTGCAGGTTACAGGTCCGGGATACGTTCCAAGCGACGACAGGGCCATATCCTTCAACGGCGCCGTTCCGCTGTCCATGGGATCCGCTGGCGTAACGCAACCGATCGCCATAGTTCTCGCTGCCGACAAGCAGTTTACTTACTCCGATCATGGTGATCCTTCCTCTCACGTCTTTCATTTCGCATGAAAAACTATAAAAATTTATAGCACATGGTGGATATAGGTCACCCCGAAGGCGAGATGTTACATTCCGTCGAGATACAATGTGCTTACGCCCTCGGGGCGAATGACAGTTTTACTCGGGAAGTTGTATGTTCCAATGAGCCATCAAGGCACGGGTCAACCCGGGAATGGTGTATTCGGTGGCTTCCACATCAACACGGAGGCCCAGTTCCTTCATCGTATCAGAGGTGATAGGACCGATCGATGCCAAGGTAACGCCATCGAGCAGACGCTCCCGTTCTGCAGCATCAACACCGAGCATTTCCACAAAGTTACGAGCTGTGGAGGAACTGGTGAAGGTTACGGCACTGATCATCTTCTCTTCCATCATCTGACGGAGCAGTGTCGCGTCGCCACCGCCGCGTACGGTCCGGTAGGCCACTACATCATCGACTTCAGCACCAAAGCTGGTGAGTGCTTCCGGCAGAATCTTACGGGCGATATCAGCGCGAGGCAGCAGGACTTTGCGACCCTTCCAGTCATCGAGGTTTTTCAGGCCTTCGACGATGGCTTCCGCACGATATTCTTCAGGCACGAAGTCGACTTTCAAGCCGAACTTCTGCAATTCCTTACGAGTTTGCGGCCCAATGGCGCAGAGGCGGACGTTGAAGAGTTCACGAATGTCATGACCGTTGGTGAAGAACCGCTCAAAGAAGCGCTGCACACCATTCGGCGATGTAAAGATGATCCACTCGTATTCATGAATCTTGCTGATGGCATTTTCCAGAGGAGCCAGGTCAGCTGGTTCTTGAATATCGATGGTGGGAAACTCCCAAGGCTCTGCTCCCAGCTCTTCGAGGCGGGAGGCAAAGGCCGACGCTTGTTGACGAGAACGGGTGACGACGATGCGTTTGCCAAAGAGGGGCTTATCTTCGAACCAAGCCAGTTTTTCCCGGAGGGTAACCACTTCGCCGACGATGATGATGGCCGGGTTTTGGAATCCAGCCGCTTTGGCTTTGTCGGCAATGTCGGCCAAGGTTCCTGTCATCGCCCGTTGTTCCGGGCGTGTACCCCAGCGAATCAGACCGACGGGAGTTTCAGGGCTGCGTCCATGTTCCATCAGCTTGCTGGCGATGTGCGGCAGGTTGCCCATCCCCATCAAGAAGACCAGAGTACCGATGCCAGTGCTGATCTTCGCCCAATCGATGGCCGAGTCTTCTTTATTCGGATCTTCATTACCGGTGATCACGGCGAAGTTCGATGTAAAATCGCGGTGGGTCACAGGGATCCCTGCATAGGCAGGGACGGAAATGGCTGAGGTGATACCGGGGACGATCTCAAAAGGAACGCCAGCTTCCCGCAGAACTTCAGCTTCTTCACCGCCACGGCCGAAGACGAAGGGATCTCCGCCTTTTAGACGGGTGACGATTTTGCCTTCCAGACCTTTGACCTTAAGGACTTCGTTGATCTCTTCTTGTTTATAGACATGCTTGTCCGGTCCTTTGCCAACGAAGATCAACTCGGCGTCAGGACGGGCGTAGGTCAGCAAACGGTGACCAGCCAAACGGTCATAGACAAGCACTTCAGCTTTTTGGATACACTGCAGACCTTTTACAGTGATGAGTCCGGGATCCCCGGGACCTGCACCGACGAGATAGACCTTTCCGACTTTCTGTTTCATTGCAACTCAGTCTCCTGTCTTACAACGTTTAATATCTCTCTGGCCCCTTGTTGCAAGAGCTGTTCGGCCAGACGGATACCCACTTCTTCCGGTTGTGACGGGTCACCTTCTTCCCGTCCTCGAGCGACATGTTTCCCATCGAGGGATGCTACGATCCCGTCTAGGACTAGGCGACCCTCTTGCAGGCGTCCCAGCGAGCCAATCGGCACCTGGCAACCGCCTTCGAGGGTTCGCATCAATGCCCGCTCGGCCCGGATGCTTACGGAAGTCTCATAATGGTTCAAAGCGCCGACGATTTTAGCGATTTCATCATCGCCTTCTCGGATTTCAATGCCGATGGAGCCTTGGCCCACGGCAGGAAGACACATGTCTACCGGTATGTATTGGCTGATTTTCTCGGCCCAACCGAGGCGAATCACTCCAGCAGCAGCGAGAATCAGGCCATCGAGGTTTTGTTCCTCCATCTTACGGAGGCGAGTTTGCAAGTTTCCACGAATATCCAGAAGTTCTAAATCAGGACGAACTTGCCAGATCTGGGCTTTTCGCCGCAAACTGGCTGTCCCTACACGGGCACCTTGAGGTAGTGCATCCAAACCGCCATGACGGGAGATGAGAATATCGCGGCAATCTTCACGGACACACATGGCACCGATGGTTAGACCTTCCGGCAAAACCGTCGGCAGGTCCTTCAATGAGTGGACCGCCATATCGATTTCACCTTCAAGCATGGAGACTTCCAGTTCTTTCGTGAAGAGGCCTTTATCCCCGATTTTGGCCAGTGCCACGTCGAGGATTTTGTCTCCCTTGGTTTTGATCGCTTTAACCTCGAAAGCTTGTTCCGGGAATAACTCTTTCAATCTGGCCATGACCCAATTGGTCTGCCAGAGCGCCAAAGCACTGTCCCGGGTTCCGATGACAACTGGTCGTTGAAGTACTGACATTACGGTGACTCCTTATCTCAGATTGTTATCGTCACAGCCTTTCGGCCGCTGTCCGGCGATATCTAGGGAAAAGAGATTTTGCAAAATCTCTGAATATAAGTGACCTTCCGGGCTTGCTGCATAATGGCGTATTTGAATCACTGGATCATGCAGCAATTGTTTGACGATGGAAGAGGCCATCGCCCCGAGGGTCTTCTTATCCTTTTCGGAAAGGCTTTTCAGCTTTCCCAGCACCCGTTCGAGTTCTTTTTCCTTGATCGCGTCCCCTTTATTTCGCAAAGCAACAATCGTCGGTACAACAAACAAGGAGTTGAGCCATTTGATGAACTCATGGATCTCTTCTTCAATGATGACTTCCGCCTGGGATGCTGCTTTCTGGCGTTCGGCCAAGTTCCGGTCGACAACGCTGTTTAGGTCGTCAATATCGAATAGATGCACAGACTGTACCGTGCCGACAGCCGGTTCGATATCCCGTGGGACAGCGATATCGATGAGAAAAAGAGGACGTTCTGGCCGTTTCGCCATGACCGTCTCTACGAGATTGCGGCGAATGACATAGTGGGTAGCTGCCGTACAAGAGATGACGATGTCTGCGACTTCCATATGTTGTTCCAGCTCTGCAAAGGAAACGGCTTTACCACCGCATTTGCGAGCTAGTTCATCGGCTCGTTCGCGGGTACGGTTGGCCACAAGGACTGTAGTCACCCCGTTGGCAATCAGGTGAGTCAGGGTAAGTTCGCTCATCTTACCGGCACCCAGGATTAAAGCGGTTCGTCCTTCTAAAGAGTCGAAGACCTGCCGGGCCAATTCCACCGCCGTATAGGAGATAGAAACAGCATGCTGATCGATACCCGTCTCCGTGCGAACCCGTTTGCCTACAGTAATTGCCTGCTGAAACCAGGTGTTGATGATCCCGTTTGAAGTTCCATAGTCACAGGCCGCTTGATAGGCGCGGCGCACTTGACCAAGGATCTGCGTCTCCCCTAACACCATAGAATCCAGACCAGCAGACACCCGGAAAAGATGACGTATCGCATCATAAAGGGTGTGAGTGTAAATGCTATTGGCAAAGTCGTCTACCTGCAAGGGGCCCGAGTTGGAAAAGAATCGCTTCACAGCAGCTTGACCTTTTTCCAGATCCGTCGTCGCCGCGTAGATCTCTGTACGGTTACAGGTAGATAGAATAGCACAGCCCTCTATGCCAGGTTCCGATTTCAGTCGATGTAAAGAACTCTCCAGGATGTGTTCCGGAAAGGACAATTGTTCTCGAATTTCTACGGGTGCTGATTTATGGTTCAGCCCTACGACGAAGATAAACACTGGGCGATTCGCTCCTTCAGTCCCTGTTCGTCACCGGCCTTGATGCAATCTAACAATCCGACATCAGCCAGACGCTCGAAAATATCTTTACGCATTTCCGGATCAGAAACCTCACGAAGTACCTGTTCACGAAGGGACTTCATCACTTGAAGGTACTCGCCGTACTCCTCGCCAAATTCACGCTCCATTTTTTTACGGATGCGTTTGGCGACAGCCGGACTGGCACCGTTGGTGGAGATAGCGATGGTTAAGTCGCCTCGACGAACAACGGCAGGCACGTAGAAATTACAGAGCGGGGGAATGTCAACTGTGTTGATGAGAATATTCCGCTGGAAGCAATCGCGAGCGACCATCTCATTGACTTCAGAAACATCGGTAGCCGCGATGACAACAAAATGTCCTGCAGCATCTCCTTCCTGGTAACCCCGCAGGTAGCTGCGCAGCTTCCCTTCTTGAACCCATTCCTGAATAGCGGGAGTGACTTCGGGACTGATCACAGTCACCCGAGCCCCTACCTCAAGAAGAGATTCAATCTTCCGTTCGGCCACTTGGCCCCCACCGACGACGAGGCAAGGTTGTCCTTCCAGTCTTAACATCAATGGATACAACAGCACAGCCCCTTTCTATGCCACTAATTTATCTACTCCTTAGGCTATTTTGCATATGAATGCAATCCGCTTAAGAAGTAATTGACACCAAAAAAGGTGAACAACACAGCTAAAAATCCTATCACAGCCATCCAGGCAGCCCGATTGCCTTTCCAACCATAGGTGAAACGGGCATGGAGATAGGCTGCGTAAATCAGCCAGGTGATGAGCGACCAAGTCTCCTTCGGGTCCCAGCTCCAGTAGCGGCCCCAAGCATATTCAGCCCAAATAGCACCAGTGATGATACAAAGGGTGAGGAGCGGAAAACCAATTGCAATCAGTCGATAACCGATCTCATCCAGTTTTTCCGATGATGGCAGGAAAGCCACAACACCCCTTTGTTTTTCCCGGCTTTCCGCGCTCTTTTTCCAAAGGTACATGATGCCGACACCGAAAGAAAAAGCAAAAGCCCCGTACGAGAACATGGCTGTGATGACATGATAGGTCAGCCAGTTGGATTGCAGGGCCGGCATGAGGGGCCGGGCGGCTCTCGACGCCGGATCCATAAGCACAGCCACGTAGGCTAGAATCAACCAGGCAGTCGGAACAACAAAAGCTCCGGCAACAGGGATTTGATATTTTTTTTCGGCAAACAGATAGACTGAAGCGATACCCCAGGAAAATGCTAATAGAAATTCATAACCATTCGTTAAGGGAACATATCCAGCAACAATAGCGCGAAGGGCTAGAGCAGCCGTGTTGGCCAAGACACCGATAACGATTGAGTAATAACCGATGCGAGCAAGGGATTGGTTGCGGATCACCAAAAAGCCGATATAGAGGAAGGTTGCCAATCCATATGCTGCAAAAGTGATGTAAAACAGCAAGTTTTCTTGAGCTACCATGTCCGTCATGTCAAATCCCTCCCCTTTCCCTTCAGAGTTTATCTCTCAATTGAGTAAAATCTTGTTCAAAGGCGATTTTGTTTTTCTGGGCAAACCCTCCAAACGATAACGAGCTCTTTCCGTTATTGCCTTCTACAATGGCCCAGATGCGGCGGTGAGGCATGTAGAAGGATAATCCCAGACCGATGAGTAGGACGGCACAACCCAACCAAACGATAGCCACTCCGGGATCCCGACGGATGGTCAACCCTGTATACGGAGCATATCGTTGAAAGGTGATCTGGCCTTCACCACCGGCAAGCACTTCAGCTTTGCCTAATTCAGCAGCGCCGACGCCAATCTGTTCTTTTCCGCGGTATAGCACGTAAACCATGCGCGGGTTGTTGGGTTGGTCAGACTTCGACTGGAGGCCATATTGAGGGTCAAAATCGGGGACATACTTATAGGCCAAGACACCCAGATTTGTGCCGGGAACAGGGATGAAGTCACCTTCATTGATCGTAAAGTCATAACCTTGCGGGATTTCTTTCGATGTGACTTTCGTGGGGATGTTCGCGCCATAAAAAGACTGGTAGATCTTAAATCCTCGGAATTCAAGGGGATGGTTAACTTCGATATCCTTAGTCAGTATTTCTTGACCTTTGTCCAAGATCGTCAAACGACTGATCCAAGCCTGAATGGAGCCATCGGGACGATAGACCGTTTTGAAGTCATCGACTCGAACATCAAAATCTCCGTCTACCGTACCAAGCCCTTGCACATCTCGGATATGAAAGGTGCTGTGTACTTCAGCCGGCATCTGGCCTTCTTGGCCGGCATAGATGCCGATGACAGCACCGATGAGGATTACAAGCAAACCGATATGGGAAATCAGAGAACCCCAGATGCCAAAACGCCCCTTTTCGGCATATAGGAATGTTCTCCCCGGCTCTTGCTCTGTGAAAACGCGATAACCCTTATCCCGGCATGCATCCTTTACCTGTTGAACCACACCTTCTTCCGAAATCGCTTTGTCAGCATGAAAGGAGTGGTCCATCCGGGAGATTTCGCCGTCAGCCCTTTTAATCCGCGGATTGGAAAAAACGCGCCATAGTGAAGAAGCCCGGTTTACCGAGCAAATAAACAGATTCATCGCCAGAAGGAACAAAAGCGTTTGAAACCACCAACTGTGGTACATGTCAACGAGTCCCAAAGTGTTGTAAAGCGAATAAAGTGAACCGTATTCTTGAGGGGAACCGTTCTGAGGAATGATGGTGCCAGCGATAGAGGCTGCTGCGATGATGAGTAAGAGGAAAAGGCCCAGCTTCATAGAACTAAAAAAGTTCCATGCTTTATCGACAAATCCATCCTTATCGGGATCTTGCTGATTCAACTGTTCTTCTGGAGACTTTGAAGCCTTAAGGTCTGCATTTGATTGTACCAAGCTTCCTCACTCCTTCAACTTTCAACGTTACCTATTCTAGCATATCCCCTTACAAGGAAAAAGGATTTCCATCACGTTTTAGTACGTTCGTTTTTCAATAAATTCGGCAATAGAAGCTAAAGAATCCCGGGTTGGCACCGGCGGCAGGCGCTTTAACTCGTCTTTTGCTTTCTCAAGGTAGCGACGAGCAATTTTTTGGCTGCGATCGATCGCTCCAGAATTTTTTATGATCTCAATCGCTTGTCCGACTTCTTCTTGGGACTTGTCCCGCTTAGCTACTAACAGACGCAACAGGGGATCTTTCGTCTCCCAAAGGGCTTCCAGGATCGGTAAAGTGATGATGCCCTGTCGCAGGTCTGAACCGACAGGCTTGCCAAGTTCTGCTTCGTCGGCTGTCAAATCGAGAATGTCATCGGTTACCTGAAAGGCCATACCGAGATGATGACCATACATTTTCAGCGCCCGTACGATCGAAGGATCGGCTTTAACTGCCATTGCGCCTAACTGGCACGATGCAGAAATGAGAAGAGCTGTTTTCCGCTTGATACGGAACAGATAGTCCCGGAAGGTTTGGTTTACATCAAAGGTGCCAGACATCTGTTGGATCTCACCTTTACACATCTCCACAGAGACCTTGGCTAACACCTCTGAAATCTTATCATCGTTCAGTTCGGCGATGAGCAACAGGGAACGGGCAAAAAGATGATCGCCTGTATGGATTGAAATGCGGTTTCCCCAGCGCGCTTTTACCGTTGGGATTCCTCGCCGTGTCTTCGATTCATCGACCACATCGTCATGAACTAAGGAAGCCATGTGAATCATCTCCATGGCTACCGCCAATGGCAATAGGCGCTCAAGAGAGTAATTGTGAAACCTGCCAGCCAGCAATACAAAGGCCGGCCTCAGTCGTTTTCCTCCTGCATGAAGCAAGTGGCTGGACGCAGCGGTCAACGTCGGCAGCGAAGTATCGGCATATTTGGCCAGTTCGGCTTCCACTTTGGCCAAGTCGTTTTGAATATCTTGAAAAAGACGAGACTGCATGAAGTCACCTGCTTCAAAGTTGTGTTGTCATCAAAAGGATGATGAATCTTCGTCGAATGAATAAAGACACGCCCATGAGACGTGCCCTTACCAAAGGTCAGTTGTCCTTTGAAGGAGCATTCCCCTGATCTGGGGAGTCTCCCGATGCTGTTGGTTTTTCTGACACCTTTTCTTCTGCTTTGCTGGCGCTCGTGGCACTCTTAAATTCATTGATGCTTTTTCCTAGAGCCTTTCCTACGTCTGGAAGCTTTCCAGGTCCAAAGATCAACAGGGCTACGACGAGGATAAGTAGAAGTTCCGGTATGCCGATCGTAGACAAAAAACCAAACATGATGCTCCTCCTCGAGCGCCCTAGTTAAGAATAGGCCCGATTCTTTCATTAAGATAGCCCTTTTTTCGCGCGATTATGTCCAGCATGAGCGTATCAAACTCATCAAGAACGGAAAGGTTGATAAAAGCTTGACGACTATCAACAGTCTTAACGTATCCCTGGCATCGTTGGCAAATATGTATCTGCCATCCTGGGTACTCTTCGGTCGATAGATAATCTAATTTTTCTGGTTCCTTATTTCCACAGTGGGGACAAGCCAAGCGCTCATATTCCCACATACTCTGGCAATGAATACAAACGAGATGGCGGCCCTCTTCGTCCCCAGACAATCGTGATAAGTCGGAAAAGCGACCACAGATCGGACAATAGGGCCTTTGCCAATGGGTCAAGTCTAGACGAGAAGCATATTCCCGGGCAAAAGCGACGAGAAACGGACGAACAGCTTGATTGACCAAAAAATGGTACAATTCCTGACTCACAGCAGCATCTTGAGCGAGTGAACGAAAGTAAACGTTTTCATCGATAGCCCCTTTAAATGCTAAAACAGCTAGATCCACTTGCTTCAGATGAATCTTTATCCGGTCGATCTGCTTTTCTAACAATGGCCGTTGGACCCTTACGGTTGCCAACATCTCATCGAGTAGATCAGAAAATTGGTTTTCAGCGATAGTAAAGGCCACCAGATCCAACAAGGGTTGTCCTGTTACGACAGCCAATCGAATACTAGCGCAAGGAATGTCTACGGGAGTTATGCTCACGTGCCGGTACCGGTCACGAACTGCCCGAAGTTCCCGGACAAAGGTAACCAAGTCCTCCGGCAAACCGGTCATCAGGTGTTGCAACACCACCGCCACGCTCCTTTTACGATATTATCGCATAATGTGTCAGTGGTGTAAAGAAAGAGAAACCTCAACGAGTCGTCGGGAGCTTAAGCGAATACCGAGCCTGTCCATCTTCCTGACCACGGTTTATTATGATTTATATGTTCAAATGTAAAAAAAATGCACGAATTTCGAACAAAATTCAGCTAATAAAACCAGCTTATTTCTGGACGTCAGAATCTCTGACGTACTTGCTCAACCTGGCAAGGGTTTTAGTCAGCCGGTTCTAATTGCTCAAAATCAGAACAGTTAGATTTAAACTTGTGTGGCTTTACAACGCGAAGTCGAAGGATGAGTCCGCAGTTCGAACAGACATCGGCCACGACAGGAGAACCAAAGGAGAAAAAATTTTCGACAGGCATCAAACTGGCATACCCTTTGAAGATCCCCTGACCAATATCCGTCGAACCGCAATCAGGGCATCGGGTAAGATGCTTCATAAACACCCCTCCTTAAAAGCTCCCAAAAGTCTCTCTGCATTGTTCTTGCAATTTTTTGAGGTTACTATTCGTCACTTTGAGGGAGATTCCTCCAGAAGAAAAATTTAGTCCGTATACGTCTTAAGACCTGTTAATAGGTTGTAGCAGCGTACCCAAAAAGTCGGGAGGTTTGCTACCATGCAATATTTTACGGTTCCCCCCGGTCAACACCAGTTGCCGCCGCTCAGCTACCCATATAATGCCCTAGAGCCAGTCATTAGCGAGAATACATTGAGGATTCACCATGACCAACACCACAAATCCTACGTGGAAGGCTTGAACCGAGCAGAGTTGAAGCTCGTGGAAGCGAGGCAGAAAAAGGATTTTTCTTTAGTCAAACAGTGGGAACGTGAACTGGCCTTTCATGGTTCCGGTCATATCCTACATAGCGTCTATTGGACAATCATGACGTCACCCGGAAGGGGCGGCCAACCGGGGACGCACACACAAAATCAGATAAACAAGTATTTTGGCAGTTTTACCGCCTTTGTAGAGCAACTGACCCAAGGAACTGTCAATGTGGAAGCCTCAGGTTGGGGCATCCTTGTATGGCAGCCCGCTTGGCGGCGATTGGAGATTCTGACAGCGGAAAAACATCAAAACTTAACTCAATGGGGGGCTATCCCTATACTCGTTATCGATGTCTGGGAGCATGCTTATTACCTCGATTATCAGAATCGTCGAGCCGAATATGTAAAAGCCTTTTGGAATCTGATCAACTGGGCTGAAGTGGAAAGCCGTCTTCTCTACGCCATGCAAGGCCAGCTGCCCCTTCTCACTTCAACCTATTGATAAAGGCTCATGATAAAACAAACCCGCCCGGTATCATCATGATTCAGGCGGGTTTTTATTGATCTTTATAAGTCAGCTGACATTTTTGCGGTAGTTCCAAGGCCTCCAGAATGATCTCGTAGGCATAGCGACTTAATCCCCAATCTCGGCATATTTCGTCGTCGGAGTACTTTGTTCGCCACTTAGCCAGCAGTTCCCGCTGCCGGAGATAACCCATTCGGTCGAATTCATCAAAAGATACCAATTGATCGTATAAGGAGTAAACGATCAATGCCCCTGCTTGACGATATTGGCGTTTCTCCTTTGGAGATAGTCGGTCAGAGGGAAAGACCATGCGGCCGACTCGACCGAGTCGTGAAGCACGACCTCGCACTCCATTAGCAGCGACCTTTTTCTCCCGTTGATCTCGCATAAAGATTTTTTCAATGTCCCTTTCCAATGTGGACATGTTGATAACCCCTTTATACTATTGATATTAGTATATATATGCTACATTTACCGTTAATTGTCCCTTTTAAATTTCAATTTCATGGATTTGGGACTATATGCCCATTAGTCCGAATTATACATGGATTTTAAAAATTAAAACACCCTTTTCGCAACGGAAGAAAGGGTGTAAATATTTATGGAATTATATTACACACATATTCAAGATCTCAGCAAAAACAGTTTGTCATTTTCGCTAATAGTCTTGGCTTTTTAGCAAACAAGCTTCAACAGCTTCACTCTACCATATGAACAAGTTGTGAATACTGCAGAGAAAAAAGACAAATCATAATGTCTTAAACCCCCGGAGAAAACCTCACATAAAAGGTAGTCCCGTCACTTCCCGTTTCAAAATTTATCTTCGCCTTGTGCCTGTCGGCGATGCTGTAACTGACAGCTAATCCCAATCCAGTCCCATTATCTTTGTTCGTCACAAAAGGCGTTCCGATCTTATCTTGAATCTCTCGGGCGATTCCCCGGCCTTGATCTTTGACTTCAAGCACAACCTTTCCGTCGACATCAACATACGTCTGTAGGAACAATTTTTTTCGATCTTCCATCGCATCAAATCCGTTTTTCACTAGGTTGAGAAGTAATTGGGTAATTTCCTTCTCGTCTGCAAGAATCGTCGGAATTTGACCCAGTTTAATGTCAATCTCTTTATTTTCGTTTAAAGCTTGAGCCAGAAGCAGTGGAGATAATTTATTTAAAATCTTATTTAGGTCTTTTTCTATAAGATTATCAGACTGCTTCTTCGATAAGGAAAGGAATTCGGTAATAATGGAATTGGCTCGATCCAGTTCGGTGATCATCAATTCAAAATAGGGTTCATCGCGACTATATTCCTTTTTCCGCTGCATCAACTGGAGAAACCCGCGGACCGTCTGCATGGGATTGCGAACTTCGTGCCCAATACCGCTGGCCAACTGTCCAATCAAATTTAACCGATCTAAGCGTGAAAATTCTTGTTGGAATCGTTTTAGTTCTGACATATCGTTTGTCACCGTCAGAATGTGCTTTTTCCCATTTATAGTTATGATTTCGGTGGATACGAGCCCTGTAAAAATACCCGATTTGACAAAAAAGTTACATTCCCTGTTTTTCGCCAGGGTTTCTCCACGCATAAAAGCTTGAATCTCACTATTTTCTTCCCAGATTCCCAATTCTTCCGGTCTCAGACCCACTACCTCTGTTCTTGAAAAACCAGTGACTCGTTCAAAGGTACGGTTCACATCTACATATCTTCCGCTATCCAGTTCTCTAATTGACATCACACTCGGACTCATAGCAAAAGCCTTGGAAAAACGTTCTTCCGATAAGCGAAGTTCCGTCTCTGCTTTTTTTCGCTTAAGCACCTCCCACATGCCGCCTACTAAGACTGTTAAAAAATCGATGTCACTACTGTCATACTCCCCCGCCTTGTTGGCTACGACAACCTGCATAACAATCTTATCCTCTTCAAAGATCGGGACGGAAAGCACTCGTTTTAGACACACATGCCCTTGGGGTAACCTTTTTGTTGTTGAAAAAGCGTTATAGTCGTTGATGATCAAGGCTCTCCGCTTACGAATTACCTCAGTCCAAATACCGCCAGTTTCAATGGAATGCGTTTGAGCTTTCTTCGAAATAGCACAAGTCTTCGCAAAGATAGACCAGGAAAAGGTTTGCATCTTTGTGTCCCTTTCATTAGCAAAGCCAATATACCCGATTTCACTTCCTGTCAAGGTAAGTGCATCGTCGAGAACGCTTCTGCCGATATGCTCAATTTTCTCCTTACTCATTCGACTGATTTTTAATAGGGCTTGAAGACGAGCTTCATTTCTACGTATTTTCTGTTCATTGCGTACCCTTTCGGTGATGTCCCGAGAAAAAACGGTCAGCCCTTCTTTCGAGGGATAGGCAGTGATTTCAGACCATCTTCCGGTATGACCGTTTTGCTCCTCAAATCGAACTGCTTCGTTTTGTTGGAAAGCCTTTACGTACTCAGAGTAAGTCTTTTCATTGCAGGCATCGGGACAGGCTTCCCATAACCGTTTTTCGAGCAGTTTGGCTTTGGGGATCGACCACATTCGTTCCGTCTCTTTGTTTACATAGGTAAACTTCCACTCGCGATCGAGAGTAAAAAAACCCTCATTGATGCTGTTCAGGATTCGATCCAGTCGTTCGTGCGATTCGGTCAGTTCATCTCTAACCTTCTTCGTATCACTTATGTTTCTCCCCACTATATAGAGCAGCCTTTTGCTCCTATTCGGCATTGAATTCCATGAAAACCACAGGTATTCACCGGTGGAGGTTCGATAACGATTCTCAAAATTCGTGCTTGGAATTCCTACGATCATGAAATGATAGGCTTCTTTGGTCTTTTCAAAATCAGCGGGATGGAGCAGGAGAGCAAAATCCTTTATGTTCGAGAATCTTTTTTCTTCTACCCTGAGCAGCCTACTTAAAATCCCGTTGCTTTCTACGATGTTTCCCTCGAAGTCTAAAATCATAAAGACGTCCAAGGAAAGGTTGAAAAACTGATTGATGATCTCTTCTTTTTCTTTTCGGACGGAAATATCTCGGGCATAACTGACCACCGCTGTAATGGCTCTTTCCGGAGAGAAGACGGGTTGAAGAATATATTCATAGTATCTAGGGCCATTGACCGTAAAAAAGATCGTCTCGTCCTTGATCGCTTTTCCATTATCAAAAACGTTCCTCAGATTTTGGTCAAAAGGCTCCATAACGACCTCGGGAAACCTTAATTCTCTCCAGGATTTCCCGATGAAGTCATCCGGTTGTAAACCGCAGGCTTCTGCACCAGCAAGGTTGGCATAGAGATATTTCCCTTCCGAGTTATATGCAAAAATATGCTGCGGAGAATTATCTACCATCTGCTCGGCGGAGACAAAATGAAATTTGTCCATCTCTTCTATCCCTCAACAATAAAAGTGTCTATAGAAGCATTATATTATTAAATAAATGAAGATTCTGTCGATCGCTGTCAACAATCGATGATAATTTTTAAAAGACAAAAATGACCACACTGCAAATTTGTGCAAATGTGGCCTTTTAGATAATGCCCAATCGGTTAGCGGGCACCCTTTTTGATGAAACCCATAGGTCCACCGATGGGAAGAATGGTACGTCCGAAAAAGTTGTTCAAGAAGATGGCACCGCAACCATAGAAACCAAGCAAGGAGATGAAGAATTCCGACCAGCCGGCTACCGGATGGAGGTCGACAATCTTAAAGGATGTGAGAGCAAGCGAGAGAAGGAGCACATTGATCAAGACGAGAATCGCAGCAAAGACTTTGTTCGTTTCAAATGCGGCGACCATGATAAAGAGGGAAAAGATAAAGTACCCCAGAAAAGCCCAGCCGAGTTGGACTGTGCTAAAAGCGGCTTGAAACTCTGGACCGAGCCAGCCGAGGGTGATGGACCAGGACATGGCCACACCAAACCAGAATAATCCGTAGGTGGTTAAGACCGTCGCACCGAAATAGTTGTTCTTTTTGAAGTCAAAGATGCCGGCGATCACTTGCGCGATCGCCCCTAGGAAGACCGCCCAAGGTACAAGGCCGGAAACACCACTGGTCCAACCAAGTTTCTGGGTAGACGCCACAAAGGTGACCATGGCCAGACCAAAAACACCTAGCGCCGTAGGGTCGGCAACGGTGATTTTTGCTTCAACCTGTTTCAAATCGTTTGCCAAGTTACTTGCTCCTTCTTTCACAATTTCCACGTTAGATTGTAAAGGAAATGTGGTTTAAGCACAATGGTTATTTTCGTTTTTCCTTATGATAGTTTTTCAATCTAGCGATCCGTGAACTGCTTATTTCTCTCTTTCATTGAATCCTCCATAAAGAAAAGAAGGGACTCTCTCCAAACGGTGAGAATCCCCTCTTGTTAAATCTGTTTAGCAGGCTTTGATACGGCCCGGATTTCTAAAATACCTGTTTGGCTGAACAATTCGATCGTACGGCCATAATTCCCTCCCGTATCTTCTGCAATCAGAGGGATCCGCAACTTCATCAATTCCGCTTTGCAAGCTTCCACGTTTCTTGCACCGATGCTCAACGTATCCATCTTTCCTTCAAAGCTGAACATCTGAGCACCGCCGGCCATCTTCGCTTTTAATCGCGACCGGTTTGCCCCTGCCTTGATCAACATATCGACCAACTCAGGCACTCCGGTATCGGCGAACTTCGCTTTTTTGAAATCGCCTTTGCGTGCTACCTCTGAGGAGGGCAGCATCACGTGTACCATACCGGCGACCTTATTCGATTCATCATAGAGTGTGAGGCCGACACAAGATCCGAGTCCCAAGGTGGTGATGGAATCTGGGGCCTTGCAAATGTTCGAGTCGGCGATACCCACTTTAATTACTGCCATACCGATGAACTCCTAAGGCAATAAAAATTTTTTCAAAGGATTCCGGATCGGGCAACAGAAAGATATGACCCGACTTGCCCTTTCCACCTTTGTCCATATTTTCGCCCTTGTTTTTTTCCGTGTCAGCGGCGATATCGTCCGTTCCAGTCTCTTCTTCCGTATGTATTTCTGCATCAATCATAATCGCCCAATCGCCGCTGCGTCCGATCTCCATCAATCCAAAGCTGAGCATCGCGCCAGCCATATCGATAGCCAGAGATGGCACATTTGTCTGCAATTCAAAACCGGTAAAATCAGCCAAAGCAGTCAGATAGGAGCCTGCTAAGATATTGCCGATCTCCTGCAGCACCGATAGGGCCAGATCGGAAAGTTGACCATCACCAGTCTTGCCAGTCAGATCGTCAACCAGACCCTTAGCGTTATCTTCACCGATGACAAAGAGCATGTTGCCGGAGATATCCCCATCGATGCGTGAGAAAACCGTAGCCACGATGTTCTCCGCGCCGCCTACGTATTCGGTAATTTCATTGAACTGCATAGGGATGACGCGGGATACCTTCATATCCACTTTCTTTTGTAACAGTGTCGATAAGGCCGTCGCAGCGTTTCCGGCACCGATATTGCTGATTTCCCGAAGCACGTCGAGGTGAAAAGCATCCATGTCTTTCAGGTCGTTCATAAAGAACCCCCGTCAAATAATTTGCTCGCCGATGCGTTTGTCTTTGATTTTAATATGGTTGACGATCCATTGGAGAAAAAGCTCTTGCAACGCTTCCAGCTTCTCCTGCGTGAGTTCTTTCTTTTGCAAACTTTTGTTGGCATCATAGATGATGTTGATGAAAGAGGAGTGTTCCTCTCGATGGCTCTTAAACTCATCATAGCCGTTTCGGATCATGATCAGCTCCTCAGCACCGAAATGCTGAATCGTATAGCCGATCAAGTAATTGATGGTTTCCTCAATTTTCGCCATATCTCTTGATTCGACAGCTTTGGTAAAGCCTTTTACCCGTTCGACTAACTTCTTATGCTGGTCATCGATGATGCCGATCCCGATAAGCAGATCATCTGTCCATTCCACTTTCATCGGCAGGCCCCTCTCTGCTCTCACGTGTATTTCTGCAATGAAACGATCTATTTCTGATTATATCACAAAATTATCACGATTTAGATATAAAGACATTCGCTTCCGCTTATAAAATTACCTTCTCTTCAGATAGAACCGGCAGATATTAAAGCGATTAATATATTGAACAAAAAATATTCCCTTCCCTGGCTAGGAAGACAAAACGCAGAAAAAACCGCTCTCTATAGTGAAAGCGGCTTTGACCTTCTATTGCATATCTTGACTTTCTATGGACTGTTCTTCCGTTGTTTTTTTCGGTTGGATGAAACGAGCTACCCAAATACTAATCTCGTAGAGTAGGTACATAGGCCCTGCCATGAGCGTTTGAGAGACCACGTCAGGAGTCGGTGTAAACACGGCAGCGACCACGAACATGATCAACAGGGCATGTTTTCGATACTTTTTAAGGAAGTGATGGTCAATGATGCCGATACGGACAAGGAACATGATGACCAGGGGAAGCTGAAAAATAAGTCCGAAAGGCAGAATAAACCAGAGGGCGAAGGATAAGTATTCGCTGATGGAGATCATAGGGGTGAAATCGCCAAAGGTGATCAAAAAAGTAACCGCAATGGGATAGACCACATAAAAGGCG
The DNA here is from genome assembly GCF_009720735.1 of Heliobacterium mobile. Lineage (GTDB taxonomy): Bacteria > Bacillota > Desulfitobacteriia > Heliobacteriales > Heliobacteriaceae > Heliobacterium > Heliobacterium mobile. The sequence goes on along the minus strand of NZ_WNKU01000001.1, from coordinate 108,608 downwards.
AAAAGGATCCCGGTCACCAGAAGAAACACCGAGAAGGGTAAGACGATGTATACCCATTTGCGTTCATTCGGGTATAAGGCAGGTACGATAAAAGACCAGATCTTCCAGAATATCAGCGGGGCAGCAACGATAAGACCCGCAAAAAAGGATATCTTGACGGACGTGAAAAAGCCTTCAGCCGGACGTAAAATGACTGGTTTAATCCCCAAGTCGGTTAAGGGTTTGGTGATGAGTGCAATGAGGTCTTGGTTCCAATAGTAGGTGATCATGGTCCCTGCCAATGCAAAAGCAAGAGACCAGATGAGCACTCCGCGCAATTCTTCCAGGTGCTCCATCAAAGGCATCGTTTTCTCATCCGTCATGCGACCTGCGCCTCCCTAGAACTCCCGAAGAATGCGATATAAAGTATCCCGTTGAACCGGTACTTTTCCCGTCTCACCGATGCACCGGACGATCTCGTCTAGGGGCACCCGGTTAACGACACCGGCAGCCCGGACAACGTTTTCTTCCAGCATAGTTCCCCCAAAATCGTTAGCCCCAAATTGTAGTGCCACCTGGGCCATTTTGGCGCCTTGGGTCACCCATGACGCTTGAATGTTAGGAACATTATCCAACATCAACCGGGAAAGGGCAAGGGTTTTTACGTATTCGACACCGGTCGAGGCACTCCCTCCCAAGGCCGTGTTGGCCGGTTGAAAGCTCCAAGGGATAAAAGCGGTAAACCCGCCTGTCTCATCTTGGGCTTCCCGGACCCGGATCATGTGCATGATTCGTTCCTCCGGTGTTTCCACGGAACCATACATCATGGTGGCTGTCGTTTTTAACCCTTGCCGGTGAGCCGCCTGCATCACGTCCATCCAGAGGCGCCAGCCGATTTTTCTCGGACTGATGTAATGGCGGACCCGATCATCGAGGATTTCGGCACCGCCGCCAGGGATCGAATCGAGACCAGCCTCATGGAGGCGGGCAATGACTCCGTCTATCGTCAGTCCACTTTTTTCGGCGATATGAGCGATCTCAGGCGGTGAAAAGGAATGGATATGGATATGGAACCTACCTTTGATGGCTTGTAGGAGGTCTTCGTAATACTCGATGCCCAGTTCAGGGTGAATGCCTCCCTGCATCAAGATCTGCGTACCGCCGACGGCAACCGTTTCTTCGATTTTTTGGAAAATCGCTTCTTTCGGCAGGACATAACCTTCCGGATGGCCTGGGGACCGGTAAAAGGCACAAAAGCGGCAACCGGTCGTACAGATGTTGGTGTAATTGATATTTCGGTCGATGACAAAGGTGACCCGATTCTCAGGATGCAGTCGGGTGCTGATTTCCCGCGCGACGGCTCCCAATGGAAGCAGTTCTGCCTCATGGAAAAGCACCAAGCCATCTTCCAGGGTCAACCGCTGACCTTGCAACGCTTTTTGAAGGGCTGCCTTCCAATTTGATGTCATCATTGTCACCTCAGACTTCACCCCAGACCTGCAGCTTGACGGGAGCCGGAAGAATCCCCAGGCGAGCCGCCTCGGCAAAATAGGTTTCAGCTGCTTTCCGGTACAAATCATCTAAGTCATAGCGGATCAGGTGGAAATAATCATCAAGCACAGGCAGAGGAAGGCTGTAGCGGCGAGAGGCTTCGGCGAGTACTTCTTGAGCATGACTATCGGCCCAGGCCCGGGCTTGACGAAAAGCTTGGGCCACTTGATCGATCTCCCGATCATAGCGCCGCACATAATCATCGCGGATCGCCCATAGAGCGTAGACCATGGGCAAGCCGGTCATTTCTTTCCAGACTTGGCCGAGATCGATGACATTTTCGATGGCCAGATGATTCAACAGACCCGATTTTGCATCCTCGGCAGCTTGGAGCGCGTCGTCACCGATCAGCAGCGCCGCCGGGTATTCCGTCAACATCGGTTCCAGTTCCGGTGCCGCCGGTCGTAAGGTGCACCGGATACCGTAATGTCGTTCCAACAGGATCTGTAGCAGCACCACAGATGTTGCCGACGATGTCGTCACCGCGATGGTTTCACCGTTGAGTTCTTTGACAGGTTTTCGGGTAAAAAGCAGTATTGAAGCGACGGGACCGTCAGCGCTGATCGACACATCGGGCAGCACCCAGCCGGCTTGGGGCTGACGGGCATAGGCGATAGAGGAAATGGGAGTGATGTCCAATTCACCGGCTATGAACTTTTGATTCAAAAGAGCCGGCACTCCCCGGATCGTTTCGGCTGCCAGCGGGACTGCTCCCGATTCGAAAGCATAATAGATCGGCAATACGTTTAAGTAATCGACTCGTCCCAACCGCAACATATTAAAACTCCCTGCGAACAACGTTATATAGGGTGTCTCGTTCCAGCGGTATCCGACCGGCTGCCCGGATCATAGAAACCAGCTCTTGGCGGGTCATAACCATGCCCGATTCAGCTCCGGCGGCATGGGTGATCTTTTCTTCCACCACAGTTCCATCGATATCATCGACACCGAAGGAGAGAGATACCTGCGAAAGTTTGGGGCCGACCATGATCCAGAATGCTTTGATATGATCAAAGTTGTCCAGCATCAAGCGGGCCATAGCGAGACATTTTAAGTCATCGTAGCCGGTCGTGCGAGACAATCCCTCCCCTTCCATTTCCGTATTCTTCGGGTGGAAGGCCAAAGGGATGAAGGCTTGGAAGCCTCCCGACTTATCTTGTTGTTCCCGAAGACCGATGAGGTGATCGACTCGCTCCTCAATCGTCTCGATATGGCCGTAAAGCATGGTGGCGTTCGTTTTCAGACCCGTTTTGTGAGCTTCTCCATGAATTTCAAGCCACCGTTCACCAGATATCTTTTTCGGACAAATCTTATCACGTACGCGAGCACTGAAGATCTCCGCGCCGCCTCCCGGCAGAGAACCGAGGCCGGCATTCATTAGGATTTCTAAGACTTCCCGAACCGGTTTTCCCGTCTGCTGGGTGAAATAGTCGATCTCCACCGCAGTGAACGCCTGGATATGGGTATCAGGATTGATTTCTCGGATCCGTTGTAACATCTCCACTTGAAATTCAAAAGGCACATCCGGATGGAGGCCGCCGACGATGTGGATTTCGGAAGGTTTGCTCGCCAAAGAGCCGCGGACTTTTTCCTCGATCTCTTTAAGCGTCATTAAATAGGCTTGTTCTGTCCCCTTGTCCACACCGAAGGCGCATAGTTTGCAGCGGTTGACACAGACGTTCGTGGGGTTGATGTGGCGGTTATTGATAAAGTACACATTGTCGCCGTTTTTCCGTTTACGCACCATATCGGCTAGATATCCGATCGTCAATAGATCCTGCGATTGGAAAAGACGGATTCCGTCTTCTCGAGAGAGCCGTTCCCCAGCCTGGACTTTAGGGATCAAGTCAGCCAAGGGGCTATGGGTGAAGAGTTCGTCCATGTTGGATTTCCCCCTTATGTTTTTTTGGTAATTACATCCTCCGGCTAAGAGCGAAAATAAAATATTGAGCGGTTACAAAATTATGTCTAATAAGGTAAAAACAAACATAACGACGGATATATAGCCGTTCATGGCGAAAAAGGCAGCGTCGAGCTTGCTCAGGTCTGTCGGGGACACGAGAGAATGCTCATAGATGAGGAGCCCTGCCGATACGATGACGCCGATGTAGTACCATAAGCCCATTCCTAAGAGATAGCCCGTTAAGACTAAAAAGACAGCGGCGAGGACATGCAAGAGTTTGGAGATATTCAGTGACTGGGTGATACCGAAACGGGCTGGAATGGAATTGAGGCCCTGGGAGCGGTCAAAATCCACATCCTGACAGGCGTAGATGATATCGAATCCGGCTGACCAGGTTAAGACAGCAAGACCGAGGACGATCACAGGCCAGTCGACAGTGCCATTGATGCCGATCCAAGCACCGATCGGCGCTGCCGCCAGGGACATGCCGAGGACGATATGGCAGGCCCAGGTAAAGCGCTTTGTATAAGAATAGAGCGTCAAGAGGAAAACCGCCAGCGGCGAAAGGTACAAGGCTAATTTGCTGAGCATGGCTGCCGAGAGAAGCAGCAAACCGAAACTGATCGCGATATAGACGGATGCTTCCGACGGTCTGATAATTCCTTTGGCCATAGCCCGATTCGCTGTACGAGGATTTTTGCGGTCGATATGGCGGTCGATCAGCCGGTTTAGCGTCATGGCTGCCGTGCGAGCGCCGACCATGGCCATGGTAATCCAGAACAAAGGACCCCAATCTGGTATCCGCACCTGTGCCAAAAATGCGCCGATATAAGCGAAGGGTAAGGCGAAGATGGTATGCTCAAACTTGATCATTTCCATGAAGGTGCCTACGCGGCCGATGGCGCCTGTCGATGATTTCGGCAAGGGATTCCCTCCTACGTACTGGCGAGGCCAAAGTCAGCCCGGCGCTGGGCCATACCCGCCTCTTGAATATGTGGTTCTCCTAGGGTTACATGCGGATGTCTCTTTCGCAAGGATATTGTGACTTATCTCGGTGACCATAGCTTCCCCGGTTTCTTTTTTCGGAACGCAAGAAAATCCGGAGAAATCGTCCCTAGAAACTATCAGGACGACTCTCCGGTATGGGATGGGGATATCGGATTGGCAGGTTTGTACCCTACGTGAATGGCGGCAGCACCGCCAAAAAGGTTGTAGTACCGTACATTGATGAGTCCGATATCTCGAAAAACCTGAGCCAGTTCTTCCTGGGACAAAAAGGCTTGCGTCGAACGAGCCAACCAGGCATACGGTCCTTGCCGCCCTGCCGCCATCTTGTCCAACATAGGGATAAAGTGGTCCACATAAAGACCATGGAGGAGACGAAGTCCCGTTGAAACCGGTTTGCTTGTTTCCAAACAGACAACAGTGCCACCGGGGCGAATGACCCGAGTCATCTCACGCAGAGCCTGACGATAATCGGGAACATTGCGCAGACCAAAACCGACAGTCGCCGCGTCAAAACGATTGTCCTCGAAGGGAAGTTCCATGGCATTTCCCTGGATAAACTCAATTTGAGGCTCTAACAAGCGCTGACGCTGTTTTTCCCGGGCCACTTCCAGCATGTCGTGATTAAAATCCAAGGCGACCACATGACCTCTGCGACCTACCCGTTCAGCCAGTGCTTGAGCTAGTTCACCGGTTCCACAGCAAACATCTAAGGCTGTACCCCCGATGCCTACTGCCGAGTAATAGGCTGTTTTTCTGCGCCAGCGGCGATCTGAATTGAACGTAAACACTTGATTGATCAAGTCATAACGGGAAGCAATCGTGGAAAAGGTTGATTGTATATATCGTTCCTTCTCCTCTGCGGAATGGAACTCATCGGGCATCTTGATGATAGCACCACCTTCTCTTCCGTTATTTTATCCGAGATTCCTTATTTATTCAATCATTTGACCTGTTCTTGCTAACATCCTGTCATCCACATCTATCCACAAGCGACTTGGACATACTAACCTAGGAGGTGATAAACATGCCTGACACACCCTATATCCCAGGAAAACAACAACCGCGCCCCGGTGGCGATAGGATTTCCGATTTCTTTCACGGCGGGGACTTAGATTCCGGTCGAAATGTTGACGCCTCCGAGTTTACCACGACAGCGGCCCCGCCAAAATCAAAGTCGTAATGATAAAGGAGATGGCAACTTGTCAGACGATAAAAAGAAAGCCACGTCCGTCAATCCGAAGTCTATAGGCACCGACACCAAGACGGACAAACACTCCACGACCACTGATACCGCTACAAAAGTTCGCAGCTAATCCAGACTAACCAAGCAGACTTCTGTTTAGACAGGAAGCTACTCCGACAGGGGGTAGCTTTTTCGTCAAAAAGACAGAAATTGAAATAGCCGCCCAGACAAACAAGTGATTGTCACTGGGCGGCCCACGAAGCCGGCATTTTCATATTGGATTATCATACGACGACAGCACGGGGACTCGGAGCGATCCCTATCGATTTCACATCGATAGACAAATTGAAGGACTCGTTCCGATTCTTCCCGTAGATTTGCGTCAACATCACTTTACATGCTTCTGACATGGCACCTTGGGGAAGCTGCTCTAGAGCGTCCAAGGCTTCTTCCATCCACACTTTCATCTGTTCCGCAGAAGCAGGTACCATGCGGCTTCCCGTCAACATGCCGACAGCTCGTCCCAACTGTTCCAAAGCCATCAATTGGGACGTAGAAGCGCCACAAAGCTCCCCGGCGATGCGGCAGGACATCGATGGCAGGCTCGCGAATTCCAATTCGCGAGTCGCCAGGATATGCTCTTCCGTAGCAAAACCGGTTTCGACAAATTCCTTTCGGATCACACCGCCTTCATGAATTTGGCAGATCGTGCGAGACAAGGGAGTCAAATATGCCAACAAGCCTCCTTGACTGAGAAGGCTGAATACATGGGCATAGAAAAGGTCCCCTACCAGTACCGAAAAGGGAATCGTAGTTTTCTCCAGCGATAATTGGTTTTTTCCTTCATCCGGTATCAAACGGTGAATATCTGTGGCCGCTTGGATAAACTGGACGATACCCGCCAGATAGTTTACTTGCCGATTTGTTCCCCCGAGCATACGAGCTGTAAGCAGAACCAGGATGGCCGGAAACATTTTATGCACGTTATAAGTCCCCCAACCTACATAGCGTAGGTGCTGTTTGGACGTAAGCGGCATTTTCTCTTCTAAAAGTGCCCGAACTCGACAGAGTTCAGGTAAGATAGATTCCCACATTCTCCAGGACATCATGAAAACACCCCTTTCCGGCCGGCAGCGTTATTATAATTCTAGCACACCTCTCAAATTCCTGCTCTAGTGAATGTCTGGGTATAAAAAAAAAAGAAAGCCTAATATTTTCTTAAGCTTTGTAAGGCTTTCGTCGATACTTTTTTCCACGACAAAAGGGATTTGGTGTAAAAATAAAAAACTCTATCGGAGATTTTCCGTTAATATCGTCGTTTCTGGGAACTGCCGGATTCCACTTTTTCCTTAATCGCAGCCAACATGGCCTGGCTGTTTTCCCGGACTTTCTTCTTTAGCACTGGATGTAGAATAGGCGCCAGCATCGGCATGCCTAAGTCGAAATCGACGGTGAGCACTGCTTGACAGCCACCTCTTTCGCGGCGAAAGAACCATTCCCCTTCAAAGCGTTTCACATCTCCGGCGATCTGTCGATAGCGGATCTTCCCTTCCGCGGGATAGAATTCGTCCCGCTCCTTCCAGCAAAAAGATTTTCCATCCACTTCGGTCACCCAATCGGTCACCGTGTATCCGTCGCCTTGCTCGATCACCTTGACGGAGCGAACATCCTCCATAAACCGGGGATACTCTTCCATTCGGCTCGCCAGCTCAAATACTTCTTCCGGGCTGCCATCGATCCAAAGGCTCACTTCCACCGAAGGCATGGCTCCCCCTCCTCTGCTTCAAAGACTCCACAGGACGCCCACAAATCTAAAAAAGTCGAGCCGCTAACCTTATCCGCTATGTAATCAGCTATGAAGCTCATCAGTGTTTACAGTTCTTCAATGATCTCATTCGCCTCGGCAACGGCAGCTTCCAATACATCAAGTACCCGATCGATATCTTCATCGGCCACATTCAAGGGTGGTTCCAGGCGGACGACCCGGGGATTGTTCAAGGCATAGCCGACGATGATCTGATTTTCCACCATACGGCCGATCACTACCCCTCCAACGCCCTCCTTCACAAATTCAATGCCGATGAGCAGGCCTCGCCCGCGAACATCGGCGATGACCTGGGGGTACCTTTCGGCCAGTTTTTGCAGACGCTGCATGATCCGCAGGCCTTTTTCCCGAGCCTGCCCGGCCAAATTCTCTTCCATCATCACTTCAATCGCCGCGATCGCCGCGGCGCAAGCCAAGGGACTGCCTCCGAATGTACTTGTATGGATCCAGGGGTTCTCCAGCATGGGCTGCCAGACAGAGGGCCGGCTAAGGATTGCACCGATGGGCATGATACCGCCACCGAGGGCTTTCGCCAGGCAAAGAATATCTGGAACTACCTCTTCCTCTTGACAGGCAAACCATTTTCCCGTTCGACCCATGCCGGTTTGTACTTCATCTAAGATCAAGAGTACGCCGTAATCGTCGCAAATTTCTCTCACTTCGCTCAAGTAACCTGCCGGTGGTACCACAACGCCCCCTTCGCCTTGCAGCGGCTCCAGGATAAAGGCGGCCACATCTCGGTCCTCTTCCAGAATATGTACTAAGGCCGTTACTTCTCCATAAGGGATATGTTTGACTCGCGGTAAAAGAGGTTCAAAAGGTTCCCGAAAGGGTTCCCGTCCCGATAGGCTCAACGAACCTAATGTTTTACCGTGAAAACCGTTTATCGTCCCGACGAGCCCGCTTTTCCCCGTCGACAGCCGGGCCACTTTCATGGCGGCTTCCACCGCCTCAGTGCCGGAGTTACAGAAAAAACAGTACTGCAGATCACCCGGCGTCAGTTGGGCCAGCATCTGAGCGAGTCGTGCCGTCGGTTCATCGAGCAGGTACCGTGCAGTCTGCCCCATTACACCCAGTTGGGAGATGACGGCGTCGACGACCCGACGATGGCGGTGACCTAAACTGACCGTTCCGAAGTTGCCCAGAAAGTCGAGGAAGGTTCGCCCTTGATCATCCATCACATAGGATCCTTCCGCTTTACGGGCCGTCGAGGCCATCCCCATCAGACGATACAAACGAGCTATAGACGGATTGATGTGCTCTTCATACAACTCCACCACAGACTTCATCGCTCACTCCCCCTCGCAAGTCCCTTTATTTTACTGAATTAAACTGGCGCTCACAAGGAGAGAAAGGTCGAATAAAAAGAGCCTGGATTCCCCTGTAAAGGGTTCCAGGCTCTTCGGCTCGGTAAGCTTATTGCATTTGCATGCCGCCCTGAGGGGCTTGATAGGTGTTGACCATCGTTTGGGTGGTGTTGTCTGCCAGGGTGGGTACTTGGTACATACCCCGTTGGTTCATATATTGGAACATCTCGTAGGCTTGGTTGATGCTCGACTGGCTGCAGCTGACCATCATATTGCGCAGGGTAGGATCGGCGCATTCCAAGGCAGCTTGCGTGCACATAATGGCACTGGATTTGGCGCAACCAAGCATACAGGAAGCCACGTCGCGATCATCCATTTGGTTCATCGACGTGTTCGGCATTTGCGGCGAAGGATTACGCAGGCCATAAGCGGGGCTTCCGCTGCGAGGCGCCCGGTAGGGAACGGCATGGGCTGTACCGCGGTTGTGCATGAAGTTCACGATGTTCTGATAGCCGCTTTGCATATGCTGTAGTTGATTGTCGAGGATGTTAGCCAGTTGCGAATCTTTTACATGTTGACGATACAATTCAAAATTGTTGATCGTATCGATCGTATGAGTCAGCACCTCATGAACCATCAAGATCTCATGGGCACCTTGCTTTTGATTTTGGTTTTGTCCGCCTGTTCTCATCGCAGTCGCCATCGTGTTCATTCCTCCCATACCCATCATACCAGCCTGCCCGCCAAAATTACGACCATACGGGGTCAGCGGAGAGCCGTACATCGATTGATTTTGTCCACCAAAATTCTGCATTTGCGGCATTTTTGCATTACCTCCTCTGGGATTCCCGAATATAAGAATCCCCCGAGCGTTGTGAAGTCATGCAAAATACTTAGCCCTTTTCAAAACTTTTGTCGCTGTCCCCTTTCTCTGGGAGAACCTCGGATTTGTCCTCATACCTTTACGGGGAGCCGTCGGACGATGAATCGATGGGATGGTTTTGCGGTGAATCTGTTGTGGTGCTTGACGGCGTTACCTCTTCGTTCGTCGATTTTCGATCCCGACGCTTTTGCCGCCATTCCCGCCATTGATCTCGAAAGCGTGGGTACCAGAGGCGGGTTACCGCGCCAAAGCCCATCAAGCCCGAAAGGAATAAAATGAACCAACCGATTAGGGGGACCCAACCCAGGTGGGCCAGCAAGAAGGCGCCGATCAGTACTTCTCCTAAAACGCCCAGCCCCTGCCAAGGGCCAAGGTGTTGAGATACCTTGCGTCCGATGACGAGCGACGCCGCCGTCCAACCGGCGATCGCCGCGGCCACAGCCGATAGGGTGAAGCCGATGGCGATAGGAATGCCGAGAATGGTGATGCCTGTTAGAAATACAAGCGGGCCTAAGGCGATAACCGTTAAAAAGCCAATCCAGAGGTTACGAAGGGGCTGCATGAGTATGGAGTCAGCCGCTTGTTCCGTATCCCGGAAAAGAAAGCTGTAGCTGATAAAGGATAACGCCAGCAGACCGATGAGCACAGGAATCCAAAAAAGTATTCCGTAAGCTAAGCCCCCACGTTCTTGGACAACGACAGATGAACTCGGATTGTTGTTTCGTACAGGCGGTATTGGCGCACTATTGTGCTCAGGCTCAAACTTGTCTTTTTTCTGGCTTTGATCAGTGATGATACGTATGCCACGACCGTCTGTGCCGGAGATGGTTCCTGATACTTGGGCGCCCGGTTCCATGACGATGTGATCAGAACTGCTTTGGATATTCCCTTTGACGACCGCAGTAGAACGTAGGACGATATTCTTCGCGGTCACATCACCGACTGTGCCGGCCAAATCGGCTTTCCCATCAGCTACGACGGTACCCGCGATTTGAGTACCTTCAGCAACGGTTATGTTAAAAGCTTTTACGGCACCGCCGATTGCCGCCGGATCTTTCGTCGAGAAGTCACGGTAGTTACCCGAATTCCTTTCTTGATCATTCTCTTGATAGAGTCGGACTTCTCTCGCAGTAACATTCGAACGGACATGCCCTCCCGTGATGATCACGTTGTAATCGGCGTTTACATTTCCGGCGACGATACCGCGTTCTTCCACCCGAATTTCCTTAGCTGTTACATCACCGAGAACCTGCCCTCCTTGAACGATGACACGGGAGCCCGCTTCCTGGATGCTAGCCCGTTGTTCGCCCGAGCGAACATAAACAGTATCTATGCCTCGCGGATCCCTTTCCGCCGTTCGGGGTTCCACTCCCATCGAGTGCTCGTCATAAAAAGGGGGGCTATTGATTTGACTCTTCGAATGCATAAAAAACAATCCTGTTCCGGCTGCGCCGACACCTATCAAAAGCACCGACAGGAGAAACCATTTTAATATAATTCCTACACGTTTCATCTCAATACACTTCCTTACATTCCTGATGCACTTTAGGGTCGTGGTTCAGTTTCATAAATCAATCGGTGATCTGACGCCGCCAGAGCCAGGCAGCTATAATACTCCAGGCGGCCATGCCTGTCCAAAGCCATGTCTGCTTGGGTATAGTGAACAGATAGAAGTCAGACAGATGTTGAACGATATTTCGTACGTTGCTGCCATGTCTGACGATGGCCTCGGTCAGGCGGAGTTTGCTTTCCACAAAATAAGTGACTACAAAACCTCCTGGATTCTGGACAAAGTGGTTTATGGCCGGATGGTGCTCAAGCCAATTCAATGCTATTTGAGGCCAGAAAAACCCGATCAGGAAAGCAGCAATCACGACGAGTCCTGCCCACCCTGCGGCGATCACCCCTTGTCGCTGCAACAGGTCTATCCAAGACAGGTCTGGTTCTTCCTTCACTGCTAAAACCTGCTGAACCAGTTGTTCCGTCCCTGAGAAAATCGATTCCGACTCTAGCGAAGTCCAAATTGAATCGAATAACCCTTCCGGAGGTTCCTCCAGCACCATGGCTTCTTGCAAAAAAAGATCAAACTCAGTTAGCTCGGCAAGTACCTTTTCGCATTCAGGACAATCTTGCAGATGGCTCTGTACAAAATCCCGGTCAGGGCAACTTAACTGCCCATCAGCATAAGCGGACAGCATCCATCGAATTTTTTCGCAGCGGCTCAAGGCAGAGGTTCTCCTTTCTCAGACAAATCTCGTAGGGACTCTCTAAGCATAACTTTCGCTCGATACAAGCGCGTTTCCACTGTCTTTTTCGGTAAATTCAAAACGTCGGCAATTTCTGAATAGGTCAAATCATCAAGGTGATAGAGGGCCACGACCGTTCGGTAATGTTCAGGCAGCGCTGCAATCGCTTCCCGAACCTTCTTCCCCGTCTCTTTGCGGATAACTTCCCCTTCAGGCCCATTGCCCCGCCAAGGGATCGCCCCTTCAGAATGAACCTCTGCATGCGGTTCGAGCGGCACTGTCGTCCATTTCCGTTTTCGCATCCTGTCGATACAGTGGTTAGTAGCCAACCGGTAGGCCCAGGTGGAGAATTTAGAGTGGCCTCGGAACTGGGGTATGGCCCTGCAGATAAGGAGCAGAGACTCTTGCGCTGCGTCCCTGGCATCTTCCCGGTGTTGCAACAAGCGAAGGCACAGGTTATACACCGGTTTCTGAATCGTTGCCAGTAGCGTAGACAGCGCTTCTTTGTCTCCCGACTTGCAGCGTTCAATGAAAGCCTCGTTCAATAGGTCATCCATGACCGGTGGCATCCCTCCCCTCGCATCGAATTGCTATCGGTTCTTGATCTTGGCTTCTGTAAGATTAGACGAAGGGGCCCTTCGAAACCCTTCAAGAATAAATAAAAAAGTCCTTCCCCAATATTTTCATCAGGGAAGGACTTATAAAACAAACCGATTCTATTTTCGGAGCCCTTAGCGAACGGAGTCATTACACCCCGATTTACCATGATGTACCTCTACTAATTAGCTCGCAAACCCTTCACTGTTGACCGGGGCGTCCCCTTCCAACTCGAAAGACTTGTGAATCGCCTGTACCGCCCGCTTAGCGTCGTCAGCCCGAACGACACAAGAGACTTTGATCTCCGAGGTAGCGATCATTTCGATGTTGATGCCTTCTTCAGCCATGGTTTCAAACATCATCGCTGCTACACCGGGACGGCTGACCATGCCGGCCCCAACGATGGACACCTTGGCTAAGTTGGCATCATAGCTCAGTCCGCCGGCTCCGATAGCCTCTTTCACTGCTTCGACGACAGCGACTGCCGTGTCCAGATCATCTTTGACGACCGTGAAAGCGATGTCGTTGCGATCATTTCGCATAGCGCTCTGGATGATCATATCCACGTTGATCCGCTTTTCGGCGAGGGCTTTAAAGAGCATTTTCGCGACGCCCGGCTTATCGGGAACATCAAACAGTCCGATTTTGGCGACGTTGAGGTCATAAGCGACACCGCTGACCATGAGTTCTTTTTCCATTGAATCTACTGCCTCCTGCACCAAGGTTCCTGGATTATGGTTGAAGCTCGAACGGACGTGAATGGGAACACCATATTCCTTGCCCAGTTCAACCGAACGAGGATGGAGAACTTGGGCACCCAAACTAGCCAATTCCAGCATTTCATCGTAAGTGATCCTTTGCAGTTTATGAGCTTTGGGGACAATCCGCGGGTCCGCTGTATAGACACCGTCCACATCGGTGAAGATTTCACAGACATCGGCTTTTAAGGCAGCCGCAATAGCTACCGCCGTCGTATCAGAACCACCGCGGCCGAGCGTCGTGATCTCTCCGTCTTCGGTCGCCCCTTGGAACCCGGCGACGATGATGATGTTGCCGTTATCGAGTTCCTGCTGAAGTCGCTCAGGGTTGACGTCGAGGATTTTCGCCTTCCCGTGAACATGTTCCGTCAGGATCCCCACCTGGGGACCGGTCAAGGAGAGCACGGGGTATCCCAATTTATCAATCGCCATGGCTAACAAAGCGATGGAGACTTGTTCTCCTGTCGCCAGGAGCATATCCATTTCCCGGGCTTTCGGTTTGTCCGTAATCTCTTTGGCCAAGTCGATCAGGTCATCGGTGCTGTCACCCATGGCCGATACGATCACTACAACTTGGTTACCTGCTTGCTGGGTTTCTACGACCCGTCGGGCGACCCGCTTGATGCGTTCGGCGTTAGCTACGGAAGAACCGCCGAACTTCTGGACAACGATGGCCAAGTCGGTTCACATCCTTTTGAAACACAATGTTGTAATTATATTTATATGACCTTAGCTCCCATGGGGCAAGGTTTCAATTCTTTGGTGATACATTTGACGCCGTGAGCGGCGAAAGCATCTTCCATGGCTTGGGCGATACCGCCGGTATTTTCGCGGGAAAAGGCAATCAATGTGGGACCAGCACCGCTGAGGACAGCAGCCAGTGCCCCGGCTTTGCGAGCTGCCTCAAATACATCGGCCATACCCGGGATGAGCGACATCCGGTAGGGCTGATGGAGACGGTCTTCCATCACTTTGCCGAGAAGGTCCCAATCGTTATGAATGATCGCCATAATGACCATACTGGTTCGGGACACATTAAAGACAGCATCTCGATGGGGCACTTCTTTTGGCAAGGCTCCGCGAGCTTTCTTCGTTGCCAGATGGAATTCAGGAATCGCCACGATCGCCCTCATGCCATAGGGCGGCGGAATTTTACGGCTGACCACTTCTTTACCCTTGGACGTGGTCACTTGAGCCGAAACGACAACACCGCCAAACAAAGCCGGTGCGACGTTGTCCGGATGGCCTTCAAATTCTGTGACGATTTCCAGGATCTCCTGATCGCTCAAAAAGTTACCGCATAATTCGTTGGCGGCTACGGCACCGCCGACGAGAGCAGCCGCTGACGATCCTAACCCGCGAGCCACAGGGATTTCATTGATGAGTTTAAGGTGTAAGCCTGTCGGGTTTTTTCCCGCCTGTTGATAGACCTGGCGGACCACTTTGAGCACGATGTTGCTCTCGTTGCGGGGAATGCTTGAAGCCCCTTCCCCTTCGACTTCGACAGTGACCCCTTGACTAGTCTCCGAAAGTTCAACGAAGTTGTAGATGTCTAAGGCCATACCTAGCGTATCGAAGCCGGGACCTAAGTTGGCCGTCGTTCCCGGCACTTTTACTCGAACGGAGGGAATGGGGGCTTCCGTCATATCAGAAAACCTCCCGTAAAACTGCCTCTTCCGTCGCCGGTACCATGATGGGGCCGCCAGCCACCGTTTTAATCGCATTATCAGGGTCTTTTAAACCGTTACCGGTGAGAACGCAGACGATCTTCGCACCTTCCGGCAGATAGCCGGCTTTGCGTTTTTTGATCACGCCGGCTAAAGAAGCGGCCGAAGCAGGTTCACAGAAGATCCCTTCTTGTGAGGCCAGCATGCGGTAGGCAGCCAGGATCTCTTCATCAGTCACATAATCAATGCAGCCGCCGGAATCGCGAGCCGCGGCGACAGCGCTTTGCCAGGAAGCCGGGTTACCGATGCGAATCGCCGTAGCGACCGTTTCCGGTTTTTCAATGACCCGATCAAAGACGATGGCTGCAGCGCCTTCGGCTTCAAAGCCGATCATCTTCGGTGTCTTATCAACCTTGCCAGCTTGTTTCCACTCGACAAAGCCTTTCCAATAGGCAGTGATGTTGCCAGCGTTGCCGACAGGAATGGCCAGGTAATCGGGCACATCGCCCAACTGCTCACAAACCTCAAAAGCTGCCGTCTTCTGGCCTTCGATACGGTAGGGATTGACTGAGTTCACCAAGGTGACAGGATGTTTGGCACAGATATCGCGGACAATGCGTAGCGCCTCGTCGAAGTTACCTTCGATGGCGATCACCTTGGCACCATAAATCAGCGCTTGGGCCAGTTTGCCCAGAGCGATCTTCCCTTCGGGAATCAAGACGATGCACTTAATTCCGCAACGGGCGGCATAGGCGGCAGCCGCAGCGGACGTATTGCCGGTGGAGGCGCACATGATGGCTTGTGAACCCTCTTCGACGGCTTTCGCAACAGCCATGACCATGCCACGGTCCTTGAAAGAGCCTGTCGGGTTCATGCCTTCAAACTTGAAGTATAATTCGGCACCGATCTGTTCTGACAGGCGCGGTGCCGCGATAAGCGGGGTGTTACCTTCTTTTAAAGTCAACATGGGGGTTTTTTCGGTCACCGGTAAAAATTCTTTAAACGCAGGTATGATTCCTGGCCAGTTCACAATATTTGCTCCTCTCAATCTCCCCCCGGTGCTCGATCACACCGGCTGGTTTGTGCTACCCCTGCTCGACACGAATAACATTGCCGATCTTCTCTACAATAGGCATTTCCGAAAGGATATTCAAGGCTTTTTGCAAGTTTTCTTCCTGAACTTTATGTGTAA
Source organism: Heliobacterium mobile (assembly GCF_009720735.1). Taxonomy (GTDB): domain Bacteria; phylum Bacillota; class Desulfitobacteriia; order Heliobacteriales; family Heliobacteriaceae; genus Heliobacterium; species Heliobacterium mobile. Next base: position 92,509 of record NZ_WNKU01000001.1, on the reverse strand, counting down.
CCAGGACGATCTCGGCTTCATTACCGAATTGTTCCTGTTGAATGAGCGTTTGGATGCTGACCCCTTCGTCACCAAAAACGCCGGCGATGGAAGCGAGTACCCCTGGTTTCTCAGTCACAAGCAGACGGATGTAGTATTTGCCTTCGACTTCACCGATGGATTTGATCGGCTTTTGATGATAGCAGGTGCAGCTAAGACGTCCTGTATGGCCGTTGATGATGTTGCGGGCCACATCGATGATATCACCGACGACAGCGCTGCCTGTCGGCATGTCGCCAGCTCCCCGTCCGTAGAACATAGTCTCGCCGACAGCATCGCCTTTGACGAAAATAGCGTTAAAAGCATCATTGACAGAGGCAAGAGGATGGCTGTTGGGGATCATGGCTGGATGAACCCGGGCTTCCACTTTCCCGTGAGTCTCTTTGGCGATGCCGAGAAGCTTGATCGTATATCCCATCTGGCTGGCATACTGGATATCGCGAGCCGATATTTTCGTGATCCCTTCCACGTGGACATCATTTAAGGTGATTCGCGTATTAAAGGCGATTGAGGCCAAAATGGCGAGTTTGCGGGCCGCATCCAGGCCTTCCACGTCGGCCGTCGGATCGGCTTCCGCATAGCCCAGCGCCTGGGCTTCTTTGAGCACCTCAGAAAAGTCGCTGCCTTCCTGAGTCATCTTCGTCAGGATGAAGTTGGTCGTCCCGTTGATGATGCCTTTGATATCTTCAATTTGGTTGCCGGCCAGGCATACTTTGAGGGGACGAATGATGGGAATGCCGCCAGCGACAGAAGCTTCGAACTCCAGGTCAAGACCATTCGCCTCGGCCAGAGCGAAGAGTTCTCGCCCATGAATCGCCATCAGGTCTTTGTTGGCGGTGACCACGTTTTTACCGGAGCTCAAAGCTGCCTTGATATATTCCAAGGCGGGATGGATCCCACCCATAAGCTCTACGATGATAGAAATCTCGGGATCCTCCAGGATTTCTGCCGGGTTGTCCGTCAACAAGACCGGATCGATCGGAAGGGCCCGCGGTTTCGTCACGTCCCGGACAAGCACTTTTTTAACTTTTACGGGCCGGCCTAAACGCCGGGCGATATCTTCCAAGCGATTTTCCAAGATACGCAATGTGCCGCTGCCGACGGTTCCGAAACCGAGCAATCCGATCCATATAGGTTGGTTCATAGAGTGCACCTCACTTTTTTTCACTATCCCCGACTAACTGGGCCGTCCGGACGCCAGTGAGTTGTCTCAACTCACTGAGCAATCGAGGCACGTCCACTGACATTTGGCTCGTATCCATGACTAGGGATACGGGAGCCAAACCTTTTTCCGGTACGGACTGATTGATGGTAAGAATATTGCCGTCGACGGCAGCTACCGTGTTCAACACCCGCGATAAAATGCCCGGATGATGTTCGAGCATGAGACTCACTGAGATAATGCTCGTACGGCCCGATTCCCGAAAGGGAAGAACTCCGTCTTTGTATTTGTAATAAGCGCTCCGGCTCAAACCGACAATTTCCACGGCTTCGCTGACTTTAGCGACCTCACCTTTCGCCAGCATTTCATTGACCATGGCTGTCTTTAAGATAGCTTCCGGGAGAATCTCGCCATCGACGAGATAGAAACGTTTTCCCCCTGGGTTCATGGCTTCACCTCTGTCCATCTGGGGAGGAATGTTTCCCTGTATGGTAGACATTATATCGATCTTTTACCCACGTCGGCAACCCCTAAATCGAATTTTTATTTCTTTTGTCGTTTGGCTATCCATCCTATAAAAAATAACCCCATCGCCATTGCCACAAATGCCATGACCACCAGCAGTTGGGTAGGATTATACCAAGCCCGGACTTGCAGCACCTGAACCGGATGCTTTACGGCTCGAGCAATGCTCCGTTCCTCTGGAACACCGACTTGCAGCGAGTATTTTCCGGGCTTTCCTTCTTTGTCAAATACGGCCAGGTAGTAGTCGGCGTCGCTGGGTAGACGGAATTGAAAGACTTGTGTGATCCAGTAATCACACCTAGTCATCGGATCGGTAACTTCCCGTTCTCTCAGGGACGGTTCGACGATATGAGCCCCCAGTCCATTCGGTATGACACAATAGGAAGGATCTAAGGATACCATAGGCAAGCCTGGTCCAATGACGGCCACAGAGGGTCGAAAAGTCTCCAGGCCTCCCCGTCGAGGTATCGCCATTTCAAAAAGAAGCAGATCGCCTTTTTTGCCTTGTACTCGATAATAGTCCGTTTGACCGGCATAAAACAGTTTTCCGTAGATGATTTGGCTTTGTTCGAGGGACAAGGGTGCCGCTTTTTGCAAAACCGTATACCGCTGTCCCGAAAAGAGGGGCTCGTCGGCATAGGCTGGCAGGGTGCAGACCAGGACGAAGATGCAAAGAGCCATAAGCGAACCATGTATCCAGGTCAGGAATTTCCCTCTCATTTTAAATCCTCCTAACCTTTTCCCCCTCACGTTCATAGTATGGTAGCGGAAAAAATGACCGCCGTGAACTTGGAGGGGGATTCATTTCGATGGCTGTTTACCCGCATTGTCCTTACGGCATGGAGACATACCGGCAGCCCGGTTTGATGGGAACCGGACCGGGTTACTGCAGGCATAGGTGCCCTCAAGAACCGCATTTGCTCTGCATGATGCAGCAGATGGTGTCCCAGGCCGTGCAGTCGCGCTGCGATGAGATGTACTTTCACCTCTACCACCATATGCAATGCAGGTTGTTGGACATGATGGAAATGCAGGAACCCCATCGGGTACTACCGGAAGAGCGAGTGCCCAGTGGTTCACTTCCGCAGCCGATGCCCCAACCGATGCCGCAAACAAGCCCTGTCAACGAACCGGCTGTACCGACCGATCCGCCGCCTTATCCCTATGCCTATCCTTACAGAGAGTTGCTCCCTCAGCCCTGTCCCTCCACACCTAAGCCGATGCCTGGAGCCTCGCCTACTCCTACTCCTACTCCTACTCCGCTGCCCGGTCCGGAGGCTTCCCCGTCTCCCGCACCTGTGCCGTTACCGGGAGTTTCTCCAACCCCTACCCCACTCCCTTCACCTGGAGTATCTCCGTCTCCCGGACCAACCCCCGGTCAACCACCGTTCCCGACACCCTATGGGCTACCTCAACCAGCGCCAGGGACAATTCCATTCCCGTCCGTTCCTGAATCGCCACCAGACGCATATCTCTCACCAGGTCAAGGCGAACTCCTTCCGGTGCGTCCCATCGCACCGCCTACGGTACGTCCTCTTCCCCGTCCGGCTAGAAGGCCCACCATCGTCATCCCCTTATCGAAAAAAGAAAATGACGAAGTACCGACTTTAACGTCTGAAGACATCGTTGAAACCGATGCCGAGAGACCATCATCTACGGAAATTCTCTCTGATTCAGCTACGACAGAGACGATGGCAGTGAGTGCCGACGAGACAGTCTCTGCGGCGAACTCCCGCGAAGATTCGTTCATCTCATCCGATGACGAGCTGGCTTTGTCTACGGGACCTCAATCTCTCGAAGAACAAGAGAGCAGCGTAGCGGCAGAAGCCGTGGTGACTGCGCAATCAGAAGCGGAAACAAGTGAGAACGTCGTCACTGAGACGGTCATCAGTGAGTCCAGAGATACTACAAGCAACGCAACAGAAGACGAAATGGTACAAAGCAAGTCCAAAAATTCTCCCAAAAAGGTATGAATGTTGAAACCCCCCGTCTGCTTCTTACGATGCAGGTGCGGGGGGTTTTTTTTGACTCCTCGGGCGACTTGTCTGCGTACTGCCGGTTTTGGGACTGCTTGCTTTGGGACTGGATTCATATTGAAGATCCATCTGTCCGGTCTCACGATCAAAAGTGATGATTGCCGGGTAAGGCTTCTTTTCCTTACTGTAAAAGCGGAGACGGGGCGACTTGCCTTTCTGCAGCAGGGCAAGGGCTGTTTTTTCGGAGATTTTCTTTCCCCGGAATGTCTTCCAAATGGTGATGGGGCAATTTAGGTTTTTCCAGTTGGAACAAGCATAGGCTTTGCGATTTTCAACGATCTGCCCGCCGCAGCGGGGGCAGACACCGAGTGACTTGGCGCAAGCGCTCTTGTCATACCATGTTTTATCAGCCTGAGCTAGCTGACGAATCACATGGACCGTTAGATCGACCACTTTGCGGTTGAATTCCTGGGACTGGCCATTAGCCCGGGCAATTTCATTTAAGTATTTTTCCCACCGTCCTGTCATCTCTGCCGAGAGCAGGACAGGGATATTGGCACGTTCCACCAGTTCAATCAATGCCATGCCTTTAGCGGTCGGCTCAATATGTTTGCCCTCAAGCTCTATGTAACCGACATCTTTTAGCCGTTCAATGATCGACGCCCGGGTCGCCGGCGTACCTAACCCGGCATCTTTGAGCACTTCCCTCAGTTCCTCGTCGTCGAGCTTCTTACCGGCCGTCTCCATCGCTCCCAGCAGGCTGCCTTCCGTATAGGGCTTCGGCGGTTCCGTCTGCTTTTCCGTGGCTTCACTATGAACGCAGCGAACAGGTACACCAGGCTGTTGCGGGAGCAGCAGCTTTTCTTCGGGAGGTTTCCATCCTCCGTCCACCACTTTCCAGCCTGGATCGATGATCACCTTTTCATCGGTGCGAAAAAGATGCTTATCGATCCGGGTGATGACGCGGGTCTCCTTAAAGCGAGCCGGCAGGAAGTAATGAGCTAATAAACGCCGCACGATTCGATCATATACCTTTAGGGCATCACCGGTGAGCTTGTCCGGCACAAAGGTGGTCGGCAATATGGCGTGATGCTCCTCTACCGCTTCCGGACGGCAAAGGTTGCGGTTGCGCTCCTGCACCAGTTGAGGATTGCCTTTTTGGACCCATTCGCCATAGACGGGGTGGCCGCCGAGGCGGCGGGCAACCGCGCGAATCAGCCCGATGCCATGGGTATCGACATACCGGCTATTGGTACGAGGGTAGGTGATGAATTTCCGGTCATACAGCTCCTGAGCGATCTTCAACGTCTTGCTGGCGGCAAATCCGAAGAGACGGTTGCAGTCCCGCTGCAGGGTAGTCAGGTCGTATAGCTTGGGAGGAAGTTCTCTCGATTCTTTCTGTTCAAGCGTTTCCACCGTTCCCGGCCGGTTTTGGACTTCCTGAGCGATCGATTGGGCTTGCTCCCGCTTATCGAACCTTGTCTCTTCGCCTTGAAACCATCTGCCTTGATAGTTGCAGCCTTCGCCTTGAAAGTTTGCCCATACTTCCCAGTAGTTCTGGCGGACAAAGTCATCCCGCAACCGGCGGTTTGCACAGATCATGGCGAGGACAGGCGTCTGTACCCGGCCAAGGGAAAGGAGTTCTCCAAAACGAGTCGTAAAAGCTCGTGTCGCATTGATGCCGATGAGCCAATCGCCTTCGCTCCGGCAGCGGGCCGATGCAAAGAGGTTATCATACATGGTGATCGGCTTCATTTCCCTCATGGCCTCCCGGATCGCTTCAGGGGTTAGGGAAGCCGTCCAGAGACGCCACGTGGGCAGATGGTGCAATCCGAGAAAAGCGACAATATAGCGAAAGATGAGTTCCCCTTCCCGGGCGGCATCACAGGCGTTGATCAAGCTTTTGCTTTTTTTTGCCAAGGCGGCAATCGCTTTAAGTTGGGCTTCCGTGTTGGCCACAGGGCGCAACTGAAACTCCGGTAAGAGGGGCAGGTCTTCGAAACGCCAGCGCTTTAAGCTGGACCGGTAATCTTCCGGTTCGGCCAGTTGTACCAGGTGTCCGATGGCCCAACTGATGTAATAGTCCTTGCTTTCCAGATAATTTCGTTTTTTGACGAAGGGCTCTGTCAAGGCTTCCGCAATCGCTTCAGCGGCGCTCGGTTTTTCAGCGATAATCAAGGTTTTCACAGGCGGCCTCCCAAGGGGACAGGAAAAGCGGGACAGCACCTGTCCCGCTTCTACGATCCGTCCGGTCGATGGTATGGAGATTATTGATTGTCTTGATTGGCCAGGTATTCCTGGACCTCGGCGTTGGCTTCGTCGTCTTTGACGGCACGCATGCTCAATGAGATGCGCCGTTCGGCCTCTTTGATATCGAGGACTTTGACTTTGACCTGATCGCCTACGGAAACGACCTCATCGGGCTTATTGATCCGGCGGTCAGCCAGTTGGGAGATATGAATCAATCCGTCTACGCCCGGCTCCAATTCGGCAAAAGCGCCAAAGGGAGTGAGCCGTACGATGGTGACGGTGATGATGCTGTCGATGGGGTATTTTTCGGTGATTTTATCCCAGGGGTTTGGAAGCACCTGCTTGAGGCCAAGGGAAACTTTTTCTTTCTCCCGGTCTACTTTCAGCACGAAAACATTGATGACGTCGCCTTCTTTGACGATTTCATTAGGATGCTTGATGCGTCCCCAGGACATCTCCGAGATATGGAGCAGACCGTCTACACCACCAAGATCGACAAAGGCGCCAAAGTCGGAGAGACGGCGGACAGTACCCCGGCGGGTTTGTCCTTCCGATAGTTCTTCCCAGGTCTTACCGCGAGCTTGTTTGTATTCTTCTTCCAGCACTGCTTTCGCCGACAGGACGCAGTTGTTCCGGCGAGTGTCGATTTCCATCACTTTCATGCGCAGCGTCTGGCCGATGTATTTGTTCAGGTTCTCAACATAGCCTCGATCGACTTGGGAAGCCGGCACGAAACCGGTCACGCCCACATCAACGCGGAGACCGCCTTTGACGACGGCGATGACTTCACCGGTGACGATTTCGTCTTTCTCTTTCGCTTCTTGAATGTGAACGATCTTTTCCCGTTCGATAGCCCGACGGCGGGAGAGGATCATGTTTCCGTCTTCCGACTCGGCCTTAACGATGACCACTTTCACTTCGTCGCCCACTTTAACGATGCCTTCGGCCGAATCAGGGGTGCGAGTGGCCAACTCTCGCAGGGGAATAACGCCTTCCGACTTACCGCCTACGTCTACGAGGACTTCATCTTGTCTAACCTTAACAACGGTACCTGTGACAAGACCGCCTTCTTTCGGTGCCCCTTCTTCGAAAATCCGCAAGGATTCGGCAAAGCTCTCGCCCATATCCTCAAATTCTGCGGCAGATTCCTGAGTTTGTGCTTGAAATTCTGTTTCCTTTTCCTGGTTCAGTTCGGTCATTCTTTGAATTACCTCCTCGATGATCCAACGGGGAGTTGAAGCCCCCGCCGTTACCCCCGCTTTTTGCTTGCCCGTAAACCATTCGGGCTCAAGTTCGGCAGCCTCTTCTATGTGATAGGTGGGAACCCCTGTGTCCCGGCAAATTTGCGCTAATTTTACCGTGTTTGAACTGTTGCGGCCTCCTATAACCACCATGACGTCAACCTCGTTTACCAGTTGACGGGCTGCTTTTTGACGGTTGCCGGTAGCAGCGCAGATGGTATTACGCAGTTCCAGTTCTACGGGCTGAGCGCGCAAGGCCTGTTCGATCTCCCGCAAGGTGGCCTCTTTGAGGGTAGTTTGTGCGATTAACGCCACCTTACCCTGAAGCTTTAGGGTGGCTGCTTCTTCCCCGTTCGCCACGACAAAAGCTTTGCCGTCGCTCCAGGCCAGGATCCCTTGTACTTCAGGATGATTTCGGTCTCCGGCAATCACCACTTGGTACCCCTTTTGGGTAAACCGTTGGGCAAGGGTTTGTACCTTTTTGACAAAGGGGCAAGTGGCGTCGATGACGGGGAAGTCTCTTTCTTTGGCCTCTTGATAGACTTCTGGTCCTACGCCATGGGAACGAATGACGAGACGAGCCGGTGTACGGTCCTGCAAATCATCGTAAACCTTTACCCCCTGCCGGGCTAGTCGCTCAACGACTTGAGGGTTGTGGATGAGGGGCCCATAGGTGGCCACGCATTGTTTCTGTTTTACTTCATCTTCAACCAGATCAAGAGCTCGCTGAACTCCAAAACAAAACCCAGCGTGATCCGCCAGGAGTACTTGCAATCCCATCACTCCCCGAGTTAGTCTGGTTTTATTTTCGTGATAAATCTAAGAAATCCTGCTTTTAGATCCAAATAACTCATAGTTTTCACCGCTCTCCTGGGCATCTATCAACAGTATTTAATCTCCCTTCTTTTTTCATGTCTTCAATGGTTGGAGGAATTTTTCTGATTCGTAGCCTCTTTGAAAAAGGTATACCTGTCCTTGGACAAAAAAGTTGCCCTTGAGGGCTTTATTTACCATTAAATAAAGTCCTCAAGGGCAACTTCATAATTTTTATGGACTACAGAACTTTTTATAACATTTTTTTAGCATCCTGAACCAAGGCAGCGATCGTCGTCATCAATTGTTCGGACAGTTCATGCATGTCTTTGGACGTCAGCTTTCCCCCATCCGAATTCAAATAGATGGGCGAGCCAAAACAGACTGAAACGGGACGAAACCAACCGCCAGAAAAGACGTTTTGACTGTTATACAAGCCCACGGGGACGATCGGTGCTCCGGCTTTGGCGGCGATCATGACGGTACCCGCCTTCGCTTCACCCATTTCGCCGGTCTTGCTTCGGGTCCCCTCTGGGAAGATGCCGATCACCTTACCCTGATTGAGGATGTCGATCGACATCTTTAAGGCTTGACGGCCCATTTTACTCCGATCGACCGGATATGAGCCGGCTAAATTCACGATGTAACTTACGAAAGGAACCTCGAACAATTCTTTCTTGGCCATAAAGTGAACTTTTCGCGGGGAGGCGCAGACGAGAATCATCGGATCCCAGTTTGAGGCATGATTAAAAGCCATGATGATAGGGCCATCTTTCGGGACATTTTCAAGTCCCTGCAGGCGCCATCGACAAATCCGTGCAAAAAAGAAGATCAGCATTCCTCGAATGAAGCGGTACATAAAAGACGAAGTGACAAATTCCCGGTGTTGCGTCAACTCACTCATCGCCTGATCAGCCCCCCGCCTTATGTACCATCTGCAAAACCTGTTGAACCACTGCTTCCCGATCCATACCCGTCGTGTCTAATAGTTGGGCATCTTCCGCTTTGACCAAGGGGGCTACATCACGGCATTCATCCTCTTTGTCCCGCTGAGCAATGTCTGCTTGCAACTGTTCCAAGGTGATGTCGACGCCTTTTGCCGACATTTCGAGGTAGCGCCGGCGGGCCCGCTCTTCAATGGAAGCGGTCAGAAATATCTTAACCTCCGCCCTTGGAAGGACATAGGAACAGATATCCCGTCCATCCATGACGACACCGCATTCCTCGGCGAGGCGCTGCTGCAAGCGCACCATCGGTACCCGGACACCGGCAACAGCAGCCACTTGGGATACATGGCGCGATACTTCAGGAAGGCGAATCGCATCGGTCACATCTTGACCGTTGATGAGCACCTTCAGCCCTTCGAGGGTAGGCAACAGGCGGATGTCCGTTGCTTCGGCAAGGAGGGATAAGGCGGACTCATCGTTTAAATCAATATCCTTTTGCAGGGCCAACCATGTCAGTGCCCGGTACATGGCTCCCGTATCGATATAGAGATAATCGAGTCGACGGGCTACCTCCCGGGCGACAGTGCTCTTTCCTGCACCTGCGGGACCGTCGATGGCCACTTGGATTCCGGCTTTCGTCACGTACCATACTCCTTTAGTCTGGGTCTACCGCCCACATCGCTAGGGGTTTAGCGAATATGAGCTTGTAGATCGGGCAGAGAAATTCTTCTTCTTGCCGGATATTTTACCATAAATGACCTGAAAGTCCTAGTTTCGAAGGGATTGCAGGGTGGCAGCGAAGCCAGGAAAGGACACATCGATGGAAGCAGCATCACGGATAACCGTCTCGTCGGCGGCGAGGAGACCGGCGATGGCTAAAGACATGGCGATACGGTGATCACCGTGGCTGTCTACAGTGCCGCCTTTGACTTGTTGGTTGCCAGGGATGATCATCCCATCGGGAGTTTCTTCAACGGTCACCCCAAGTTTGCGCAGTTCTTCCGCTAAAACGGCGATGCGATCCGTTTCTTTAACCCGAAGCTCAGCAGCGTCTTTAATAATCGTCGTGCCTTCTGCAAACAGAGCGGCCACGGCGATGATGGGGAGTTCATCGATCAACCGGGGAATAATAGCGCCTTCGATCGTCGTCCCTTTCAGCGATGCACTTTGGACGGTGATATCAGCGACCGGCTCACCAGCGACCAGGCGCTCGTTTTCTACATGGAGATTGGCACCCATCTCGCGAAGAACGTCGAGAATGCCGTCGCGAGTGGGGTTGATGCCGATATTGCGCAAGGTGACTTCCGAACCGGGGACGATGCTGGCGGCGACGAGCAAAAAAGCGGCCGATGAGATGTCGCCGGGAACTTCAATCTCTTGACCATGTAAGCTAGGGAAGCTTTCGATCTCTGCCGTCAATCCTCGATCCAGCCGGTTTAACTTGGCACCGAAGGACGAGAGCATCCGCTCCGTATGATCCCGGGAAAGCAACGGTTCTGTCACTCGGGTTTTGCCGTCAGCGAACAACCCTGCCAGCAAAATCGCCGATTTGACCTGGGCGCTCGCCACGGGACTTTGATAATGGATCGCTTTGAGGGGCTGCTCGGTTCCGTAGATAGCTAATGGCGCTTTATTCGCTCCTTCACGCCCTCGAATGGAAGCGCCCATTTCGATCAGCGGCTCGGTCACTCGGGCCATGGGTCGCCGCCGGATCGAGCCGTCGCCGGTGAGGACGGAGAAAAAGGACTGGCCGCTCAATATGCCGGTAATCAGCCGCATGGTCGTTCCCGAGTTACCTACATCAAGAACATCGGCCGGTTCTTGCAATCCTTCCAAGCCTTTACCATGAACGAGGACTTCTGTCGGTCCTGGCATCTCGATGGAAACGCCTAGTTTGCGAAAACAGTCGATGGTGGAAAGGCAATCTTGACCGGGAAGAAAGCGATGGACTCGCGTCGTTCCCTTCGCCAAGGCGCCAAACATGACCGCCCGGTGAGAGATCGATTTGTCACCAGGAACTTCTGTTTCCCCGCGAAGGGAGCCGCCGGGAGTGATGCTTAGTATCTGGTGGGATTCATGCATGGCAAAGAATCTCCTCTTTTATTCACAAGTATTGTACTTAGAGCCGCTTGACGATAACCGCCGAGGCAGCGAGCACTTCCACGGCCCGATCGGCTTCTTCCGCTTCATAAAAACCGATCCGGATCGTGCCGCCGTCTCGCTCACGAACCCGAAGGATTTCGATGTCGGCGATATTGATCCCCGCTTCACCGAGAATTCGAGCCATGTTGCCGATGACGCCCGGTTTGTCCGGAACGGTGACGACCACTTCGTGAATGCCCGGCAGCACCCCTTTCGCTTTACCGGGAATCGCCAGGCGCACATCCCGGGCATGGCTCAAGGTGTTTTGCAGCGATGCTACTTGGTCGGTGCCATCGGAGCTGCAGCCACCGATTTCCGATTCGAGCCGGTCCAGCGCCCGGCGAAATAGACCAATCGTATGTAGAAGCGGTTCCCGGTTTGTCTTGGCGATATCGACCCACATGCGAGGATCTCCCGCAGCGACGCGGGTCGTATCCCGAAAGCCGCCAGCGGCCAACATGGGCGCCTGGGTATAACTCTTGGCGACTTCGCTCAATGTCTCCACCAGCGCCACCGCCACCATATGGGGGAGATGGCTCACCACAGCGACCATCTGGTCGTGTTCCAAGGGGGAAAGTTTGAGTACCCGGGCACCGACCGCACACATGATCGCTTTAACCGCGTCGATAGCTTCAGGAACCGTATCCCTATCGGGCGTGAGCACATAGACGGCATTTTCGAGCAGATAGCGATCGGCTCCGCGGATGCCTTTTTTCTCCGAACCGGCCATGGGGTGACCGCCTACAAAGGCGATTCCCTCCGGAAGCAACCGTTTCATTTGGTCCATAACCCAAGATTTCGTGGAACCCACATCAGTCACGATGGTTCCCGGGCGAAGGGAGGTCTTGATGGCTGCCACGATCGATGGGTAGGTGCACACCGGAGTGGCCATGATCACCAGATCGGCATTTTGGACGGCCTCAGCCATGTTTCTTTCTACTCGGTGAACGGTTTGTGTGGACAATGCTAAGGAGAGGGCTTCTTCATCCTGATCAAAGCCGATGACTTCTTCGACGATACGACCTTGCGTCAAGGCCATCCCCAAAGAACCGCCGATCAGGCCCAGTCCGATGATGGCCACCCGTTTAATTGGCGAAAGGGCGAAAGGCTGCTTCATTTCTAGGAGTTCACCCCCGGACATAACTTCCCAATACTCTCGTCAAAATGGTGAAACGGCCGATCGCGTTCAGTGCTTCCGATACTTTCCGATCGCGCTGATGGCCGGCACAGTCGATGAAAAAGAGGTATTGACCGAGTTCATACTTGGTCGGTCTCGATTCGATGCGGCTCAAATTGATCTCCCGTTCAGCAAACTCCCTGAGAATCTCATAAAGTCCGCCCGGTCTATCGCTGGGAAGGGCGCAGACGATGGACGTTTTGTCATTGCCTGTCGGCTCTGTAAGCTGCCGACCAACAACGACAAAGCGGGTCTTGTTGTTCGGACGGCTCTGCACATCGCGAACAGCAATCTCCAGTCCATATGTCTTCGCCACAAACTCAGAAGCGATGGCCCCTTTCGGCGATTCTGCCGTTGAAACCTGCAGCGCTTTTTTGGCCCCTTCGGCCGTCGAGTTCGTCGCTGTCGCCTGGGCGTTGGGAAGACGGTTTTCCAGGAAGTGACGGCATTGGGCTAACGGTTGCGGGTGGGAATAGACTTCGGTAACTTCCGTCCAGTCTACATCAGGCGGAACGAGGAAGTGATGGCACACCGGAAGGATGATCTCGCCGACGATAAAGAGCCCTGGGTTTTCAATCAATGCATCGAGGGTTTGATTGACGGCGCCTTCAATGGAGTTTTCGATGGGCAGTACAGCGGCATCGATTTCCCAGCGGTTTAAGCCCTCATAGACCATGGGTATGGTGCTATAAGGTCTCCGTGGCGTTTCCGGTAAAAAAAAAGCCTGAGCCGCTTCATCGCTGAACGTTCCCTCAGGCCCAAGGTAACCGACAGGCCCCTGGACGGAGCCTGCCAGTTTCGATTTTACATCAGTCATAGAATCTCCCTATCCTATATGTTCAAAATCCTATGCTAATACTTTACCTCAAAGTAAGAATTCAGACAAATAGTTTATCGACAGGTCTATTAAATCAGATGCCAAGGACTATCTTCTCAGCTAATGCCAAGTACCGATCATCTCAGGATTCAGCATATAGGTTACCATGAATAAGCCATAGCCACTGTTAAATGGTTCTACCCATTAATCCAGCCACTCCTCGTAGTTCATCCATCAAGGAGACGAACTTATGAGGCTTGAGCGATTGGGGACCGTCACAGAGCGCTTCTGCCGGGTTGGGATGGACCTCGATCATAAGGCCGTCAGCACCGGCGGCCAGTGCGGCCATAGACATGGGACGGACTAGCTGCCATTTTCCACAGCCGTGGCTCGGATCGACGATGATCGGCAGGTGGCTCAAGCTCTTGATGACGGGAATGGCACTCAAATCTAAGGTGTTCCGGGTAGCCGTCTCAAAAGTCCGAATCCCTCGTTCGCAGAGAATGACGTCGTAGTTGCCGCCGGACATGATGTATTCGGCAGCCATCAGCCACTCTTCGATCGTCGCCGACAGGCCCCGTTTTAAGAGGATCGGCTTATTGATCTTGGACAGTTCCCGGAGCAGGTGAAAGTTTTGCATGTTCCGGGCGCCGACCTGCAGGATATCGCTGTACTCAGCGATCAGATCGATGCTGCGGGGATCCATGACTTCCGTCACGATTAACAGGCCCGTCTCCTCGCGAGCCCGAGCCAAGAGCTTCAACCCTTGCTCTTCGAGACCCTGGAAGGCGTATGGGGACGAACGAGGTTTGAAGGCGCCGCCCCGGAGGATACGAGCGCCCGCCTTTTTGACAGCGAGGGCCGCCTCGAGCAGTTGTTCCCAACTCTCCACCGCACAAGGACCGGAGAAGACCTGGATCTGACCGCCGCCGATCTCCACATCACCGATTCGAATCACTGTATCTTCTTGCCGGAAGTCGCGGCCAGCGAGTTTGTAGGGCTGCAACACCGGTACGATTTTTTCCACACCGTCTAGACCTTCCAAGTTGGAGATGACTACCCGGGATTTATCACCGACAGCACCGATGATTGTTTTTTCAACGCCTTCGGACATGTGAATCGAAAATCCTTCCTTTTGCAGGCGCTGGCAGACCGATTCAATTTCTTGGGCCGACGCTCCCCGCTTCATCACAATAATCATGATTTTCCTCCCTTAATCCTTTACATAATTTGTCCGGTAGGAAGGTCGGGCAAACGCAGCAAAAGGGCTGATAAGAAGACAAAAAGGTACCCCAGCTGGTGGAGTACCTTCTAAAAGCCTACATTAACTCCTGCCATACTTCCGTGCTACACCCTTTAACTTTCCTACAAGCGAATCCGTCAAGCGGATTCATCATCACAAGACCATGAAAACCCATTCTACATACCCATTCCCTGGGAATGGATCGTCCTACATTTATAAATATAGCACAGCCTCCACCGGGCTGCAACCCTTCCGCCTATTGAATTATGCCAGCGCTGCCGTAATCTCTTTGGTAAACTGCCGAACTTCGGCGATGGCCTGATCCTTATCGTCTGGATGTTGGGCGATGCGCTTGACGATGGCGCTGCCTACGATGACTCCGTCTGCTTTCGGAGCCACAGCCGATGCGTGAGCGGCCGTAGAGATGCCGAATCCGAGTCCTAAGGGCAAGTCGGTCTGCTCCCGGACCCGGTTCAACAAAAGATCGACATCAGGTGGCAATTCGGTCCGGTCGCCAGTCACACCCAAGAGGGAAACGCAATAAATGAATCCCCGGGCTTTTTCGGCGATCAATTGGATCCGTTCCGGCGGCGTTGTCGGCGCTACAAGAGGGATGAGAGCGATGCCGACTTCATCGAGATAGCTTCGTAATTCGTCTCCTTCTTCCACAGGAAGGTCGGCGATGATCACCCCGTCGACTCCTGCCGCATAGGCTTCCTGGGCAAACCGTTTCAATCCCATGCGCATCAGCAGGTTGTAATAGGTCATTAAGACGATCGGCACTTGGCTGCGGTTTCGCAGTTCCTCTACCATTTTTAACACTTTCATCAAGGTGACCCCGCCGGCTAAGGCACGACAGGCTGCCTCTTGAATCACAGGACCGTCGGCGACAGGGTCGCTGAAGGGCACCCCTAGCTCGACGATGGAGGCACCGCTTGCTTCGAGTGCCAGCACCAGTTCGGCTGTCGTATTTAAATCAGGATCACCGGCGGTGATGTAGGGGATGAAGGCTGTTCGTCCCTCCGCCTTGAGCTGCTGAAAGGTATGTTCAATCCGTTCGGTACCGCCTTTTGTCGACATATCAGCCTACCTCCCCGGCAAGTGTATGAACATCTTTGTCACCGCGTCCTGACAAGTTGACGATCAACAGGTTGTCCTTGGTCATCCTTTTCGCCATTTTCACAGCATGAGCGACAGCATGGGCGCTCTCCAGCGCCGGCAGGATCCCTTCTGTCCGAGCCAGCAGGCGGAAGGCTTCCAGCGTTTCTTTGTCTGTAGCAGCCACGAATTCAGCTCGGCCCATATCTTTTAGGTAAGAGAGCTGCGGCCCTACCGAGGGGTAATCAAGACCTGCTGAGATGGAATGGGTTCCCAGGACTTGTCCGTTCTCATCTTGCAATAGATAAGACACCGCCCCATGGAGTACGCCTACCGTTCCTGCATTCAAGGAAGCTGCGTGGCGTCCCGTTTCAACGCCGTCGCCGCCAGCTTCCACCCCGATCAGGCGGACGGAAGTGTCCTTCAGAAAACCGGAGAAAATACCGATGGCGTTGCTGCCGCCGCCGACGCAAGCCAGCACCGCGTCAGGCAGCCGCCCTTCGATTTCGAGGATTTGTTCCCGAGCCTCCCGGCCGACGATAGACTGAAAATGGCGGACGATGCTCGGATAGGGATGAGGACCAGCGGCCGTACCGAAACAATAGAAGGTTTCCTGCACATTAGCCACCCAGTCTCGCATCGCTTCGTTGATAGCATCTTTCAGAGTCTGAGTGCCCGAGGAGACGGCGATCACTTTGGCGCCGAGCAGTTGCATCCGGAGAACGTTCAGGTATTGCCGTTCCACATCTTCGGCGCCCATGTATACTTCACAGGGGATGTCAAAGAAGGCGCAGGCGGTGGCAGTGGCCACACCGTGTTGACCAGCGCCCGTCTCGGCGATGACCCGTTTTTTCCCCATCCGCTTTGCCATCAGCACTTGTCCAAGGACGTTGTTGATCTTATGGGATCCGGTATGGTTCAAATCTTCCCGTTTCAGATAGATGCGAGCTCCGCCGAGGTGTTCTGTCAGCCGCTGTGCATAATAGAGCCGGCTGGGACGACCGGCATAATCGCGGAGCAGATCCTCATATTCCCGTTGAAAATCCTCATCGTCGATAAATCGCCGAAAGGCCGAATCCAGTTCTTCCAAAGCCGGCTTCAACGTCTCGGGGACAAAAGCTCCGCCGTAGACGCCAAAGCGGCCGAATTTATCTGCTTGTTCCATCATGAAGAACACCTTCTTTACGTTCTTTTTCCGCAATTAATCGATGCGACAACGAGCAGCTTCAACGAAGGCTGCCGACTTTTCCCAATCTTTTTTTCCATCTTTCTCTACCCCGGAGGCCACGTCTACGCCGTATGGGCGAATTCGCATAATGGCTTCCCGGACGTTTTCAGGGTTCAATCCCCCCGCGAGAATCATTGGGCGGTGTAAAGAGCCCTCAATTTTCGACCAGTCAAAGGCTTTTCCCATTCCCCCCAAAGCGGTCGGGCAATAGGCATCGACCAGAAAGGCGCTTACCTCATAGCTAAGGGCTGCTTGAGATAGCTGCTCCCAGTTGTCAAAGACAGTTGTCACCTTTTCGACTTGACTGTTGGAGTTACCGTTGACACTTTTTTCTCCAAGGGGATGCTCCTGAATACTGTTTTCATTCTGACTTTCCCTTGTAAGAACTTCATCGCGGAAACGGAACGCTTTGATGATCGGGTAGGACCAGCGCCGGCAATATTCCGGTGACTCACCACCGTGAAATTGCAGAACATGGAGGCGGCAGAGGGAAGCGATTTCCTCGACGCTGTATCGCGGCTCATCGGCAAAGACGCCGACGATGGAGATGAATGGCGGCAGAGCGAGGGCAATTTCCCGGGCCAGTTCGGGGTCGATATAGCGCCGGGAACCGCGGACGAAGTTAAAGGCGATGGCATGGGTGCCGGCGGCGACGGTCACTTGGGCGTCTTCATGGCTTCGTATGCCGCAGATTTTGACGCGAGGGTAGGAAGGCATTAGGAGGCCTCCTCCTGTGTTTTTGACAATTTAATATTACGAACAGAATTTAGTGGTACATTGTGGTAAATCGGGGTGTAATGACTCCGATCGCTAAGGGCTCCGCGGCTACTCGCTTGCCTGTTCCGCTAGGGCGCCAAACCTCCGGGCTTTTCTGCATGTGAACCACGGCGCCCTTAACGCTCCACAAGCTGCGCTCGCTTAACGCCGCTGCGCCCAAAACGCTCACTCCGTCATTACACCCCAGATTTTTCCCCAAATCACAATAGCCCTGTATTAAAGAATGCTTTCGATAACAATAGTCCTGTTACGAAGATAGTACCAAGGGTTGCACTGACGGTATTCATAATCAGCTGTTTGTTTACCCGACAGCCTTCCCCGTCAACTGCCGAATCGCTTCTCCCGGGTCAGCGGCGGTGACGAGAGCCTCGCCGACGAGGATGGTATCGTATCCTGCAGCGGCAGCTCGTTCCACGTCTTCACGAGTCTTGATGCCGCTTTCGGCGACTTTGACTGTGTCCTTCGGCAGTGCGGCGCCGAGCCGAAGAACCTGCTCTTTATCGACGGTCAAGGTGCTTAAGTTGCGGGCGTTGATGCCGAGGACAGGGGTCCATTGGGGATGGTTCTTCCGGTTTTGTTCGACCGCTTGAAGAGTCCACTGTAGGTCCTCTACCCCGTGAATCTCGATCAAGGGCTGCAGTTCGTATTGTAAGGCAGCGGCGCACATCTCAGCCAAGCGGGTCGGACCCAGGAAGGCGGCGATGAGCAGGCAGGCGTCCGCTCCGTAACAGCGCGCCTCTAAGATTTGATAGGGATCGATGAGAAAATCCTTGCGCATCACCGGTATGGTGACGCGACTAGATACTTCCCGCAAGTCTTCCAGGCAGCCGAGAAAATATTTTTCTTCTGTCAGCACGGAAATCGCCGAGGCACCGGCTTTTTCGTAACGGACGGCCAGTTCCCCTGCCTTGGCTTCAGGAAAAAGAGGGCCTTTGGAAGGGGATGCCCGCTTCACTTCAGCGATGATGGTGACCAGAGAGTTCTCATTTTCTTGTAAGGAACGGGAGAATTTTCGCGGGGCTGGAAGGCTGGCAATCTCCTGTTCCAATTCGGCATAAGAGACTTTTCGACGTCCCTCTTGCACCCGTTTCGCTTGAATCTCCCACATGGTCTGTAAAAACCCGGTCAGAGCTATCTCCGGCTGCAGGTCTTTCATGCACTCACCTCTTGGCTCTTTCGAGCCGCTTCTGTAGTCAACGCACTGACTCTGTTCAACAGGGCCATCGCTTTTCCGCTGTCGACAGCCTCTTGGGCGAGGTGAATAGCCGCTTGCAGGGAATCGACTTTACCGGCCACTTGTAACGCAGCGGCTGCGTTTAGCAGGACGATATCGCGGCGGGGGCCCTTTTCCCCTTTTAAGACCTCCAAGACGATTCGAGCGTTCTCCTCTTTGTCGCCGCCCTTCAGGTCGTCCATCGTACAGTAGGCAAAACCGAAATCCCGGGGATCGAGCATATCGACGGTCACCCGGCCTTCGTCCAGGGAAGCGAAATGGGTCTTTCCGGTGAGGGTGATCTCATCGAGCCCGTCCTGGCCGTGAACGATCATCGCTTTCTTCGTTCCTAACCGGTTGAGTACATCGGCGATGGTCTTCACCCGCTCGGCGCTATTGACGCCAAGCAGTTGCTGGGGGGCACCGGCCGGGTTGGTCAAGGGCCCCAACAGGTTAAAGACCGTCGGTACACCTAGTTCCCGTCGGGTTGGTGCTGCATGAGCCAAGGCCCGGTGGCACTGGGGCGCAAAGAAAAAGCCGAAACCGGTCTCCCTTAGACTCTCATACGCATAAGCTGGCGACAAATTCACAACGACACCCAAGGCTTCAAGCACATCAGCCGATCCAACTCGTCCTGAGGCGGCCCGGTTGCCATGTTTCGCTACAGGGACACCAGCGGAAGCGACGACGAGGGCTGCCGCTGTCGATATGTTAAAGGTTCCCGCTCCATCTCCCCCGGTTCCGCAGGTATCAACCATGCGCGAACGGGTCGTCTCAAAATCGGCAGGAACATATTCTTGCAATTCACTGTAAACACGCTGGCGCATCGCTCGAGCGAAGCCGGCGATTTCCTCTTCTCCTTCACCAGTCAACCGCAACGCTACCAGGATAGCCGCCAGTTGAACCGAAGGCACTTGGCCTTCCATCACCGCTTCCATGATCATCTGGGCACGCTGCTCACCGAGCCGCTCTCCACCGAGCAGGCAGTGCAGACTTTGACGGGCAATCTCCAATCCTGTTTCACTCATCTCGGCTCACCTCATCAGTTTTTTCTAAAATCGATCACTGTTTCATGGAAAGAAAATTTTTCAGTAGCCCTTTTCCCTCTGACGTCAATATAGACTCGGGATGAAACTGGACGCCTTCGACGCAAAACTCTTTATGCCGTACGCCCATGATCTCTCCCCGGTCACTGCGAGCGGTGATTTCCAGGCAATCAGGCATGGTTTCTTCTTCGATGATCAGGGAGTGATATCGAGTCGCCGTAAAGGGATTCGGCAATCCCCGGAAGACACCTTTGCCGTCATGGTGAATCGGCGATGTTTTTCCATGCATCAACCGGGGCGCTCGGATGACGCGACCACCAAAAACTTGCCCGATCGACTGATGGCCTAAGCAGACACCCAAGATCGGCACTTTTCCAGCGAACTGCTCAATTACAGCCATCGAAATGCCTGCCTCGTTCGGGGTACAAGGACCCGGGGAGATGACGATATGATCGGGAGCCAGCGCTTTTATTTCCTGCAATGTCAAGGCGTCATTGCGAAAGACGCGAATGTCCTCTTCCATTTCCCCCAAGTACTGCACGAGGTTATAGGTAAAAGAATCATAGTTATCGATCATCAGGATCAACGGAATCTCTCCTCCGCTTTGGCCAAAGCCTCAAAAAGAGCTTTCGCTTTATTTACGGTTTCCTGATACTCCATCTCTGGAACGGAATCGGCGACAATCCCGGCGCCGACCTGGATCTCCGCCTTCCCGTCCCGCATAAGGACCGTCCGGATGGTGATACAGGTATCCAAATTACCGTCAAAACTTAAGTATCCCACAGCTCCCCCGTAGGGTCCCCGGCGTACCGGCTCCAACTCGTCGATGATTTCCATGGCCCGGATTTTCGGGGCGCCGCTCAACGTCCCCGCCGGCATGACTCGAGCTAACGCTTCCAGGGCGCTTGCCGATGCTTTTAATTCTCCGGCGACGCGGCTGACGATGTGCATCACATGGGAGTAATGTTCCACTTCCATGAACCGCTCCACCCGCACAGAACCGATCTCACAGACCCGGCCGAGATCGTTACGGCCGAGGTCGACGAGCATGAGGTGTTCGGCCCGTTCTTTTTCATCTTGTAGCAATTCCTCAGCGAGGCGCTGATCCTCTTCCGCATCTTTTCCCCGGGGCCGTGTACCGGCGATAGGATGAGTTTCAACGCGCCGGCCTTCCACCCGGATGAGCGCCTCCGGCGAAGAACCGGCCATCTGCATTCCAGGCAAGTTCAGATAGAAGAGATACGGTGACGGATTCAGCGACCGCAGCGAACGGTACACATTTAAGGGATCCGTCTTCAGCGGCATGGAAAAACGCTGAGACAAGACGATCTGAAAAGCGTCACCGGCGGCAATATACTCTTTGCAACGCTCCACAGCCTGGCAAAAACTCGGCAGATCAAAGGTGGATGTAGGCTGCACTTTCCCACTTGCATCATCTGCCTTCGACTCAGTGCCGACAGAAGCCGGGAGTTCGGTAGAGCGGCGGAGCTTCTCCAACAGTTTCGCCATCTGGGATTGACCATACTGATAAGCTTCCCCATCGCCCGCTTCGGCTAGATAGACCAGCGTTCCTTGATGGCGCAGGTGATCGATGATCAAGGTGCATCGGGTGACCATCTGCACCATCTCCGGCAGTTGGCGGTCATCGACACTGTTTTCGGGGAGCTCTTCGTAATAGCGAATCAGATCATAGGAGTAATAGCCGACAGCACCGCCATAAAAGCGAGGTAGCCGGGCTGACTCTGGAATCGGTGCCACCTGAAGACCGTCGAGCCACTTCTGTAGTTCCGCTAAGGGCTCTCTACCGGCACCCCCTCGAGCACCTTCTTCCGACTGGACTAAAGGCCATGTGAAAAAGGCCATTGGCTCCGCCCCGACAAAAGAATAACGCCCGAGTACCGTACCCCGCTCCACACTCTCCAAGAGATACCCCAACCCGTCACCGACCAGCTTGCGGTACAAGGTGATAGGAGTATCTTCATCAGCGTGAAAAGATGTCCACAACGGGACATAGCGGTACTCACGGCTCAGACGTAAAAACTCATCTAGATTCATTTTATCCATTGTATGATTCACCCTCCTCCCAGCGGAGAGTGAAGCGAACTGAAAAAAGGCGCAAAAAAGACCGGCCTACCGAAGTAGACCGGTCTTTCCATACTTCAACATGAAAAAACCGCCTATGCTCCGCTCGACTCCACTCAAACTCCGCTCAACTACACTAATTCTCAACTCATTGACACCTTATCACGGCTGTATGTTTCTGTCAACCCGTTAATTTACCTGTTCAAAGGAATCTTCCACTTGCATTGTGATTGGCTTTAAATTAGTGTTAGCTTAGGGATGAATCCATTTGAGGTTCCACTGCAAAGGAGTGACTTTTCCTGAAAACTTGTAGGCCCTTATACACTATCTCTCTGTTGCTCTCGCTGACCCTTTTTCCACTTTCAGCGCAAGCAGCATCGGACAGTTCCGTTGTGCCAGAAATACGGCAGCTCTTATCGGCCTATTATGTAGATGAACCGTCCACTTCGGTGCTGCAACAGCAGACCATCGATAAAATGATCGAGAATCTCCATGACCCCCATACGATTTACCTCAGCCCAGAGAAATACAAATCCCTGATCGAAGACTTGAACCTCAATTACGCTGGGTTAGGCATGGTGATTAAAGAGACAAAAGATTATCCTATCGTCGATCACACCTTCCCTGGATCGCCCGCCGAAAAAGCCAGCTTAAAATCTGGCGACGTCATCATCAAAGTAAACAATGAGTCAACGAAGGGAATGAAGACAGAGGACGTGGCCAAAAAAGTTCGCGGCCCTGTCGGCACCACCGTCGGTCTCGTTGTTCAAAGGGTTGGAGGCAGTACGGAAGAGGCCCTGCAGCTAAAACGTCAATTGATCAATATTCCTCAAGTCGGAGGCCGGATGCTAGGCGACCAGATCGGCTACATATCCATCGACAGTTTCGGTGACCGGGCCGCCGAAGAATTTAATAGTGCCTACAAAAAACTACAAGCTTCCGGAATGAGCAAACTGATCATCGACTTGCGAGGTAACGGCGGCGGTGAAGTGCAAGCCGCCGAAGCCATCGGCGACGACATACTGCCGGAAGGGCCTCTCTATCACATCGCCGGCCGCAAGGTCGAGAAGGCCACCTACTATACAGAAGGATCCGAAAAACCTCTTCCCATGGTCGTCCTCGTCGATGACAACACGGCCAGCGCCTCAGAACTGCTGGCCGGTGCCCTTCGGGATCGGGCTCATGCCCTTCTCGTCGGTACAAAAACTTACGGCAAAGGCTCTGTACAGACGATCCTCCCCTTAGATTCGGGCGGATATTTGAAAATGACCATCGCACGCTACACCACCGCTCTCGACCACCCGGTGGACAAGATCGGTCTGCAACCGGATCAACCTGTTACATACCACCCACTACAACTGATCCGAGCAAAAGAGCTCCTCCTTTCATCTCACCAGCAAACGCTAAAACTATCGCTGGCCCAACCGACAGCCTGGCTTGACGACGAAGAAATCCCCCTGCTTAAGCCGCCTCAAATCGTCGACGACCGTGCTTATGTACCCTTACAATTTCTTGGAGAGGCGCTCGGCGGATCGGTGGACTACAGGGAAAAAGAAAAACGAGCCATCGTCACCATGGGCGGAAATCAGTTGATCATCCCCATCGCCGGAGGCGAGGTACTGCTCAATGACCGCCCTATCAAAACGATTCAGCCCTTAATCGTCCAAGATGAACAACCACAGATCCCATTGCGTCTATTGAGCGAGTCTTTAGGTTTCCGAGTGGAATACGACGGCACCAAGGGGGAGATTAGGGTCCGCAAAGTATAAGATGGCTATCGCAGAAAGACCGGATCCCTGCCCCAACGAACCCTGCGGTAGTTCAACCGCACTTGAAGTAAAGAGAAAGCCGTCCACCTCCGAAAAAGGTGGGCGGCTTTTTTTACATGATCGTCGTCGGTTGCTGTTCCTGCAAATGACCGGCACCGTAGACCGGGGAATAGTCGCTTGTCTCATCGACAGTCACCACATTCCCTTCCCGAGCTGAACGGAGGATATCGAGGATGGTCTTTGTATCACCATACTCCATTTCCGGTGGAACCGATATAGGCTCTTCGCCAGTCATGAATTTGTGGAAATTGAGCAATTCATTGTAATAGCCTCGTTGGGGACGGTACATGATCTTCTCGGCACGGCCATCGTTGTAGGTTACATTGATGGTCCCGCAGTCGCGCTCTTCCAGATAGATCATGCCCTTCGTCCCAAAGATGCGCAGTCCGATGAGAGGGCGCTGCATCTCTTTTCCCGACGAGAAGAAGGAAAATTGGCCTGTAACGCCGTTCTTAAAGAGCATATTCACACAGACCACAGAGTACGGGGAATAATCGGACTCCAAGGGAACCCCGAAGGCATGGAGCTTATCGACGGCACCGAAGATGTGCCGGAGCGCTGCCATATCGTGGACACCGGTGTCCATGATCGCACCGCCCGGGTAGTCCGGGTGCTGGCGCCATTCCGCATTGGGGAATTTATTCGGTTGGTTCAGTTCACAAGGAAAACAAGCGACTCGGTTCTGCATGAAATAGACCACGTCACCGATGCGCTTTGTCCTGACCAAATCCCGAATTTTATCAATCTCTTCGTTATAGCGATAGTTTTCGGCGATGAGCACGGGAACATTGTATTTTCGAGGAAGCTCGGCATGAGCGACAGCCTGATCCAGGGTAGGTGCCAAGGGTTTTTCACAGATGATGCCTTTTGCGGTTCCTGAAATCGCCTTGGCCACATCTTCGGTGACCTTGTAGTTCAAGCTGATCGGAACCATGATATCGATCACATCCAGATCGTCCCGCAACACCATCGGGCGATAATCGGTGTAGACATCCTGCTCACTCAAGCCTAAACGCCGGGCCCAAGACTGCGCTTTATCTTTGACCGTATCACAGAGCGCTTTGATCTCATAACGATCCTTCAGCTCTTGAAAGGCTGGATAATGAAGTTGTTCGAAAGCCATGCCGACTCCGATGATCCCAACACGCAGTTTTTTCATTTTCTTTCCTCTCACCTATTACCCTTAAGTAGTCCTTGCGTAATGAGACAATATGATTCTTCTCACCTTCGGCCCCGTTGTTGCCTTTGCCTCCTTATTGAGCTTGGTCCGGTTCCTGAAAGCTCGGTGCATGGGGATGATAGACATCGAAGTGCTTGCCTCCAGCGGAAAGAGCAAGTTGCTTTTCATGTCTAAACAGTATTCCCATACCCTTTCTTCTCTTTAAGATTCTCTCCAGCCCCCTCCTCTATGCGAGAAGTTATTCTTTTTATCGGGCAACGACATAGTATTTTATCGGCAAAAGAATGATTGACTCATTCACAAGGAGGGGTATCTGTGGAGACTGTTAGTTTTGAACAAAGTGCCCTCTTTGAACATCGTTTTTGGCTGCAGATCCTGGGAGACCACAGCCGCTTTATCTTCAACGCCCTTTCGCCGAAGGAGGCTGCCGAAATCCAGCGAGCCGAATTCTTCATCATTGAATTCGATCGACTGCTGGAAGAAGCCCGTCGGGCGGGACCAGAGACAGACCTGATGGCACTCGGTCAACAGGCTTACAACCAAGCCCGGGAACTCCGCAATTTCAAGCTTCACCTCCTGCGCCGGCACATCATCGATAAGATCGATCTGAACCTTCCGCCGACGATGCTGAACCACATGGTCAACGAGGTGGAAGAGTACTTGCGCATCCTCTGCTTCCTGCTGGCTAAACAATGCCCTACCGTCCAGGTCTCCCACCTGCACCTCCTCTGGCTCTCTGACGCGTCGGGACACGCCGCCTTCCTCGCCTCCGGACTGGATGAAGTGGAAAAGCCATTGATAGACACGAACTTGATATTTGAACGACAGTTCGACAACCTCTATAAAAAAGCCGTCAACCTGGCTGGTTACATGCGAGCAGGCGTCAAAGAGTTTCCTGCTCTGCAGTACCTCAACCGTCAAGTGGAACGAGAGATCAACTCCTTCAGCGCCTTTCTTACACAATTGGAAGCGTCAAGAAAAACGAAAGCCGTGCTTGGCATTTTTCCACCATTGACGCCGGATCACATGATTCGGGAAGAATGCTATTACTTAATCAAACTGGCTCAAGTTTCGACGATCAAGCCACCAGAATGCGACCCGACTCAACCTCGTTCCGAATGAAAAAACCACCCAATGCTGGGTGGTTTTTTCACTATCTTCATCGATTTGCTTCATGATACGATAGACGAGCAAAATACTAAACCATCTCCATGGCCGCCAATGCTACATAATGCTTCGATTTCGCACTACTTTTATCAACCAAAGGAAGTGGACGGACCAGTGAAACGGAAACTACCTCTTGTGATGCTTTCCCTGCTTCTTCTCCTCTTCATGCATCCGTCTTCATCTTGGGCCTATTTTTTTGACGTTTCTCAAGCCCTCGGTATCTACAACACAAACAATCACCAATTGCAGGAATATAGGAACGAAAAAGTCATCCTCGGCTATTACCCGGTCTATTATGACGGTGACAAAGCGGCTTATAATTCACTCGCCACGTACGGCGATTCCTTTAATGCCATCTCCACCTTTACTTACAGCGTGGACAAGCAAGGCAACCTAAGCGGAGAAGCGCCTGCCGACGGTCTTGCATTAGCGAAAGTCAAAGGGGTCAAGACCTATGCGCTGATCCATAACCTCGATGAAAGCGGAAATTTCGATCAGCAGTTAGCCTCCATATTCCTCGGCAGTTCTCAGGCTCGCGAAAATGCGATCGACCAATTGATAAACATTTTACAATCGAATGGATATGACGGCGTCACCGTAGACATAGAGAGCGTGAAAGCCTCCGAGCGGGCCAACTACAGCCAATTCATCCAAGAACTGAAGAACGCCCTATCCCCTAGAGGATATAAAGTCATCGTTTCCGTACCGGCAAAGCTCTTTGACGACCGAACCTCTGCTTGGGGCGGCGCTTTTGACTACACCGCCTTGGCGAATTCCGCTGACTATGTACAGATCATGACCTATGACGAACACTGGCCCGGCGGACAGGCAGGCCCGATCGCTTCTATCGATTACGTAAACCATGCGATCCGGTACACATTGACCGCCGTCCCAAAAGAGAAAATCCTCTTAGGCATCGCCACCTATGGTTATGACTGGAGCAGTAAGACGACAAAAGCAGTAGATTACTACTCCGTTCCCCAGATCCTATCCACCTTCGGCATCACCTCATGGTGGGATGAATCATCCAAAACACCCTGGTTCACTTACTGGGACGGGTCAGGCCAAAAACATGACGTATGGTATGAAAATGCCCGTTCCACCGGTTATAAACTTGATTTAGTCAACCAATACGATTTGGCCGGGGTGGCCGTTTGGCGCTTAGGTTTTGAAGATAAGAGCTTTTGGGATATGGTCGACGCCAAGCTGAAATAAACAACAGCCGACTTGAAATTTGTCATTCTTTTTAAACAAAATACCGGTACTTTATTAAAAAAACCACTCTGTCCAGAGTGGTTTTTTATTGATAATTAATTTTTTAGGACCTTTGACCGATGTAAGAAAATTTTATCTATGCTAAAATAAATGTGCAGACAGGCACAAGCATCCGTAGCACTATAACACATCATCAAAGGAGAAATTGACTATGTCAAAAAAGCTTCGTCTGTTTCTGGCCCTGCTGCTCATGTCCCTCTTCATCTTGCCTCTTCCTGTTCTAGCGGCCAAAAAAGTCACTACGAAGCCAACTTCGACGACCGGCACCACGACCCCATCAGGAACGACAACAACGACCTCCCCGACGACCGTCACCGGCAAGACGATTCTCGGTTACTATCCTGTCGATTACAGCGGCGATAAGACGGCTTACAACTCTGTCGCCAACTATGGCAGCTACTTTAACGCCATTTCGACTTTTACCTACCGAGTCGATGGACAAGGGAATTTGACAGGAACGGCACCGGCAGACGGAATTTCCTTGGCCAAATCCAAGTCGATGAAGGCATACGCCCTGATTCACAACTATATCAACGGAGCCTTTGACCAGACAACAGCATCAACGCTGCTGGGAAGCGCCACAGCTCGACAAAACGTCATCAATCGCCTGAAAACCATCCTTCCGGCCAACGGATACAACGGTGTCAACGTGGATTTGGAAAACGTAAAGGGGACTGACCGGGCCAACTACAGCCAGTTCATCAAGGAAATGAAAGGTGCCCTCGGTCCGCTTGGGTACACGGTCATCGTCTCCGTCCCCGGTAAAACCTACAATGACACTACCTCCTCCTGGGGCGGCGCCTTTGACTTTACCGCCCTCGGACAAAGCGCAGACTTCGTACAAATCATGACCTATGATGAGCACTGGTTTGGAGGAACACCAGGTCCGATCGCCTCGATCGGCTACGTGACGAAAGCCGTACAATACGCCACCTCGGTCATTCCGAAAGAAAAGATCCTGCTCGGAATCGCCACCTACGGATACGACTGGTATGGATCCAGCACGAAGACGGTTACATATTTGACGGTACCGAAACTGCTCAGCCAATACAACGTCACTCCCCAATGGGATGACACGGCCAAATGTCCCTGGTTTACATACACCGACAGTTATGGTCAAAGCCATCAAGTCTGGTACGAAAACGCCCAATCGACAGCCTACAAGTTAGACTTAGTCAATCAATACGGGCTGGGCGGTATCGGCATCTGGCGTCTAGGCTTCGAGGATCAGAGTTTTTGGGACATCGTCAACAGTAAGCTAAAATAAGATGATATGAAATAGAAGGCCCTCTTTCCGCATGGAAGGGGGCCTTCTATG
Source organism: Heliobacterium mobile (assembly GCF_009720735.1). GTDB lineage: Bacteria > Bacillota > Desulfitobacteriia > Heliobacteriales > Heliobacteriaceae > Heliobacterium > Heliobacterium mobile. The sequence continues at coordinate 63,964 of NZ_WNKU01000001.1, read as the reverse complement.
ATGTACGATCCGATTGCATCGTTGAAAACCACTGATCTAATACCCGGCGAAGGTCTTCCATCTTGATCGGCTTGCTGATGTAGTCATCCATACCACAAGCGAGGCATTCCTCCCGGTCACCCTGCATAGCCCGGGCTGTCATAGCCACGATAGGCGTATGCACCCCCTGCTCAGACTCCATCTTCCGGATGGCCCCTGTCGCTTCAAAGCCATCCATCTCCGGCATCTGACAGTCCATCAGCACCAATGTATAAGCTTTCTGCTTGATCGCTTCGACGGCTTCCCGCCCGTTGGTGACAGCATGGATCGGAATGCCGAATTTTTTTAACTGCAACAAGGCCAGTCGCTGGTTGACTGGATTGTCCTCGACAAGCAAAATCATCTTCTCTGCCGGTGTTCGTGCAGGCAGGTTCTTAAGAATCGTGGAGGGCTCCTCATTTTTCTTGACTGTGAGAGAGGCTTCCAAAGGGACCGTAAACCAGAAGGTCGAACCTTGCCCAGGTTTGCTGTCAAAGCCGATCTGGCCTTCCATCAATTCCACGAGACGTTTCGAGATCGCTAACCCCAAACCGGTCCCTCCGTATTTACGGGTTGTCGAACTATCTGCTTGGGTAAAGGGCTGAAACAAGCGTGGCTGAACCTCTTCGGGAATCCCAATTCCCGTATCTATCACCTCAAACCGTATGATCGGTTTATCTGCCGTCACTTTGGTGATTCGCAAAGTTACCTTCCCCGATTCGGTGAACTTGACGGCATTGCTGACGAGATTCGTTAAGACCTGACGCAGACGCACATCGTCGCCTCGCACGGTAGAAGGAACATCTGCAGCGATATCAACGACAAACTGAAAGCGTTGTGAATCCAGCTTACACCGAGAAAGATTGACGATTTCAGCGACTACCAGAGGGACTTGAAATTCGGTGATATTTAAGTCGATTTTACCGGCTTCAATTTTTGAAAAATCTAAAATGTCGTTGATGATCGCCGATAACTGCTGGGACAGGTCGCTGATCGTCTTGGTATATTCCTGCTGTTCTGCATTTAATGGCGTCTCCATGAGCAGGTCTGTCATCCCGATGATCCCGTGCATCGGTGTCCGGATCTCATGACTGACCGTAGCTAAAAAAGCGCTTTTAGCCGAGTTGGCCGCCTCGGCTGCTTCCTTCGCCGTCTGCAGTTCCACTTCTTCCCGCTTTCGTTCCGTAATATCGCGGGATACAGCGATGATCTCCTGCACCTTTTCACCATCGAACACAGGGCGGCTTTTCGTCTCAAACCATATGTACTGGCCGTCTTTGCGATGGATTTGATAGCGAAGGGTCAAAGGCTCTGATGCATGAGCGAGTCGCTTATACGCGTCGATCACCTTTTCTGTGTCATCTGGATGTATAAACTCGTAGCCGGAGCGTCCGATCAGCTCTTCCGGCTCGTATCCCAGCAAGTGCCGGCATACGGGCGAAGCATACAGGATGACATTTTCCGGTGTAAGGCGGGTGATCAAGTCGGAAGAGTTATCCGCCAGCAGGCGGTGGCGCTCTTCGCTCTTCTCCAACTTTTTGACGAGCATACGCTGCAAATTTACCAGTTCGTTGTTCAGCCGGGTCACTTCATCATACAGTTCCCGATCCCAATCGGCCTGGTTCCCTGCCTGACTGGCTAGTTCCTTCATCGTCGTTCGCAAGACCGGTGTCTGTTTCGTCTTTTCAAGGATCTCCTCGTAGAGTTGGGTCATGGCCGTTCGTGAACGGGCTCCAACGATATATAACTGCCCATCATGGGCAAAACCAGCGAAGAAAAGCAAAAACAGTTGATCGCCGACAGGGACATTCAGTTCCCAATTGAATACATTCTCTTGCGTTCGCAAGGCAGTGATAAAATTCATCGCCTTATCGATACACTTAGGATCAATGATTCCGGGAAAAGGCTGTCCAGCCCGTGTACGGGTAGAAGCACCTAACTCATTGCTGATCACCCGTCGAATGATGCCTTGCCAGTCACAGATCACGGCAAGGCCCGTTGTCAACTCAGAAGAATTCATTTCCGGCCACTCCCTCTACCAAGGAGGACAATTCTTGTTTACGCTGTTACCAAGCCTTTGGCGACGCTAACCGCCTCTTTCGCATCCCGGGCAAAGGCATCGGCGCCTACCTTTTGCCACAACTCCGGTTCCACATTAAAGGGGTATCCACCGACCATAATTTTCAGCGTTTTACCCAATTCGGAGGAACGAACCTTTTGAATCAATTCGGCGACCATCCGAACGTGGAACGTCATCGTTGCAGACACAGCGAGCACATGGGCCGCCTGTTCCTCCAATGCCTGCAGGATGTTGTCTGCTGGTGTGCTGGCACCGAGGAAATAAGTATCCCATCCGTCCATCTCTAACAAATCCGTAATCATGCGGATACCGATTTCATGCAGCTCACCGCTCACACAGGTTGCCACCAGCCGATAGCCGTTCTTTTTTCCCGAAAAAATGTAGGGATACAACTGGGCCATGATCGTCTGCGTTGCCGCCGAACAGTAGTGCTCCTGGGCCACGTTGATGCGATTCATCTGCCAAAGACGGCCGATCTCATATTGGGAACGTTGAAAGACATGCAAATAAATATCCCGGACAGCGATGCCTGATTGAACAGCGTCCATGATCAAGCGACTCGCCTCATGTCTCTCGGCCCGTAAGAGCGCTTCGAGATATTGACGGCTCAAGTCCGCCAAAGGCGCTTGAACATGCAAAAATGTGGGCGGCTCTTCCGGCGAGCCATCGAGGATGTGAATGCCCATATCCACATAGGCACAAGCGACGCTGTGGATTTCGGGAGGAAGCATATTCTGAAGTACTTCTCGGTTATAAGTGAGGTTATTCACCACATCGGATATGGGTATACCTCTTTCCAGAAGCATCGTCTTGAGCCACGCCACATAATCGGTAAATAAAGAGGGCCTCTCCGTAGCGACTGCTTCCGCTAAGAAAGACAACTGCGCTTGCATATCTTGGAGCGCTCGAGAGCGTCCGATCGACTGAAACCGGTTAGTCAACTCTGTCTGGTCCTTACATTGACGCCCAAAAACAGCTTCCGATAGTGCTGCAATTTGATCTTCCATTTTCCGGCTGACTTGATAATAGTCGTTTCCCATGAACTTCTCCTTTCATTGACCCATCAAATCGCCGAGTTCGAAGCAAAGCCATCATGCGCACTCGTTTTCTTTTGATCAATATTCCTCGTTCTAACAGGGAATCCTGCAAACCCTGATAAAAGCAGTACATTTTTTACGAATATCTTCCACAATATATTAAATGTAAATATGATTTCGATTATTTTTGAGGGAACGCATTCGTACTTATCTTTTCTAAAGCTTTCCTCGCCTTGATATATTCCGCCTCTATACGAGCAACCTTCTCATGGGCACCGTCCAATTGCCCCTGACGTCCCATGAGTTCCAGCTCTTTACTGCAGGCAGAGAGTCCAACAGCGCCGATACCAGCGCTGCTCGATTTGATACTGTGGGCCAAGTTGGTCAGGACCCGTATATCTTGCTGTTGAGCCGCTTCATGCAAAGCTTGAATTTTTTCAGGGGTATCCCGTAAAAAGATATCGATGACATCGGCCACGATATCCGGTTCTCCTTCCTCCTGCAGATCGCGGAGGCTTTCCAACAACCCTGTATCAATCACACCGGATTCTTCGTCACGCTTCATCGGTAACCACCGTTCCAACACTTCACGAAGTGTTTGAATCACAAAAGGTTTACTTAAATAGTCATCCATACCGGCCTTGAGGCACCGTTCCCGATCGCCTTGCATGGCATAGGCAGTCATGGCGATGATCGGGATATGACCGCCTTTTCTCGCTTCGGACCGACGAATCGCCTGTGTTGCTTCGTAGCCATCCATGACAGGCATCTGGCAGTCCATCAAGATCAGGCTGAAAGGCTGATGATGAAAAGCCTCAACAGCTTCCCATCCGTTGACGATAGCATGGGCGGTAAGGCCTAGCTTTTTTAGCTGTAACAACACCAGTTTCCGGTTGACCGAATTATCTTCGACCAGGAGAATCGGTTTTTCCGTTTTGACAGCAGGCAGGGCTTCATCGGCAGCAACCCGATCTGATTCTGAGGGATTAATAGAGGTCACAGCGTATTCGGTACCCTCTACGGGGGCAAGGGATCGAGCAAAGGGCACGATAAACCAGAAAATCGAACCGTCTCCTTCTTGACTGATCACTCCCATTTGTCCGCCCATCATTTCGATCAGCGCTTTGGAGATAGACAAGCCCAATCCGGTTCCGCCATACTTGCGGGTCGTCGAGTTGTCAGCCTGTTCGAAGGGTTCGAACAATCGCCGGCATGCTTCCTCAGACATGCCGATCCCCGTATCAGACACTTCAAAACGAATCATGACCCTATCGTCCTCTTCCCTCTCCACGAGAACGCGGATGATGACTTTTCCTTTTTCCGTAAATTTGACAGCGTTGCTGACCAAGTTAAACAATACCTGGCGCAGTCGGACCGGATCACCGCGCATGAGGCGGTTGACTTTATCGTCTAGACTTACCTGAAGGGAAAGTCCTTTATCTTTCGCTTTGGCTTCAAAAAAACGAACCATTTCTTCGACTATAGGAGCCAGGAGCATATCGCTGGTTTCCAATTGCATTTTTCCCGCCTCGATTTTTGAAAAATCTAATACGTCATTGATGATGTTCAGCAACAAATAGGCGGATTCACAGACGGTTTTAGCATATTCCCGCTGTTCTGGGGGAAGCTCCGATTCTAACAGCAGCTCGGTCATACCCAAAATCCCGTTGATAGGCGTACGTATCTCGTGGCTGATGGTAGCGAGAAACTCACTTTTGGCACGGTTTGCCGCTTCTTTTGCTTCTTGAAGTTCCACCTCGAAGGCATTGCTCTCTTCCACTGCGATCCCTGCTTCGACTTGCCCATCGGCGGTCATATCGTGCCCGACGGCATAAATGTGACCCTTTTCAGTGACCAGTGCCGAGTTCCACAGTATATGCTTAAAAGTGCCGTTTTTGCAGCGCAGCCGGTTTTTAAAAGATACCGTCTTGACACCAGGGACAAGCGATGCCATCGCCTGCTCGGTCCGTTCCAAATCTTCTGGGTGAATGAACGTTACATAAGGAGCTGCAAAGAGTTCCTCTTTGGAAAACCCGAATATCCTCTCCCAGGCGGAGTTAAGATAGGCAAAATAACCGTCAAAACCGGTGATGCAAAACAGTTCCGGCGAAATATCGAAGAAAGGCAGTATTTCATCGATGCCGAATGGAAAACCGGTGTGATTTTCTTTTCCCCCGCCTTGTAGATTCATCACAAGGGCCTCCCTGTAATCAACAAATCCTATTCTAAGGCTCAATATTCCTTTTATTCGTTGAGGGTACTCTTCGCTACGGGAGGTAGGAGATCCTTTTTCAAAGCATGATTTTTGTTGTAATTATCGACAAATGACAAAGAACAAAATAAAACCGCCAGTCATCAAGGACATAGCGGCTTTACTATAGCTTCATTACGTTGCTTATGTTCTGTTTATCCTAACCGTCTTTCCGGTTGAGATCGGGACGCAGTTTGGCCGCTCCCCCCAGATAGACATGGACCATATCTTCTTGCCCTTTCGACGTGTTGATATGCAGCAGCACACGAACACAGCGCGGGAGAGCACCGGGAACGTCGATTTCCCGTGCGCACATCAAAGGCACCTGGTGCCAACCCATCTCGCGAGCTGTATAGGCGGGAAAGCCCTCATTCAAATCCGGAGTCACCGTAAAAAACGCTGAAGCGATATCATCCAACTGCAGTTCATTCGCATCGAGCAACTCCGTCAACAATTCCCGTGTCGCCTGACCGATGGCTTCACGGTTGTTCTCTTCCACCGTAACGGCGCCACGCAACCCCCGTACATAGTTCACCGTCAAATGGCCCTACCTCCCTACTATTCTACACTTATAAAGCTGCCCGGTGACCCATACCTACGGCCACTTCATCAAGATGGAGCAAACCGATACCGAAGAAAATAGCCACACTGATATGGTCCTGGTAGCGAGCGATGCCCACTTTCCCGCCGATATTCAGTCCTACCGCTTTCGGCATGATCTGCATCATGGCTTCATGGGTAGCGCCGGCTACGGCGCCCTCTTCCGGATGGCTCTCCCGGATGACCCCTTCCCGCTTGGCAGCCACGACAGCCCGCTCGATGATCTTCTTCACGGCTGGAACGAATTCCCCGCCGTAGTCTACAGCAGCGGTCCGGATCCCTTCTTGTAAAAACATCCGGCGTAGTTCATGCTCATCTTCGCGGCTTTCGCTCATGGCCAGTCGCAGTGCAGCAGCGGCCACCCGTTTGCTTCCCGGATTGCCTCCCATGCTCCGTCCTCCCGTCCTACCTTGTGTTCCTTCGGGCATGCTCATTATACCCCTCCTGCCGGCAGATTGACAAGTTTTGCAGCGGCCCGCCCAGCCACATACCCCATGGACCAAGCCGCTTGTAAGTTAAATCCGCCTGTATAGCCGTCTACATCGACCACTTCGCCGGCAAAAAAGAGACCGGGCACCCGTTTACTTGCCATCGTCTTCGGGTCGATTTCCTTGATGTCAACACCGCCAGCTGTTACGATCGCCTCACTCATGGGACGATGACCGATGACGGTGACAGTCATACCTGTGAGCGTCTCCAGCAGCTGATGCCGTTCCTGGCGGGTGATCTGGTGGACAAACTTATCCTCATCGATTTTGGAAAGCCGGATCACCACCGGGATCAACGATTTCGGCAGCAAGTCTCCCAAGGCATTTTTATATTGCTTCCGCAGGTACTCATGAAAATCCCGCTGAATCCGTGCGTCCAACTGTTCCGGCGTCAATGCCGGCTTTAAGTTGATTTTTATGGTCAGGGGCTCTCGCTCTTTGCCGCTTTTCTCCCAGTAATTGGTCGCTTTTTTACTCAAGCTTAACACAATCGGGCCGGAGAGGCCAAAGTGGGTGAACAGCATTTCCCCAAACTCTTCGCCTAGTTTCTTCCCTCTCGGATCCCACAAGGTCACCCGGACATTTTTGAGCGCCAGCCCTTGCAGCTCCTTTACCCAATCTTCCTGGGCGATCAAGGGAACCAAAGAAGGTCGAAGCGTCGTCACATGAAGGCCCAAATCAGCAGCCATCCGGTAGCCGTCACCGGTGCTCCCTGTCCCCGGGTAGGTGCTTCCCCCGGTGGCGATGATGACGGCCCGGCCGGGAATCTTCGTTCCCTGTCCCGTCCGTACCCCTGCCACCTGTCCGTCCTCATCCAGCTCGACGGCAGTAACAGAAACACCGGTCTGCACATCCACCTTGAGCCGTTTCATCTCCCGGGCCATGGCGTCAACCACATCGGCGGCCCGGTCACTTTCGGGAAAGACCCGATTGCCCCGCTCCACCTTCAGCGGCAGCCTCAGTTCCTCTTCAAAAAAACGCATCGTCTGCCGGTGGTCAAATGCTCGCAAGGCGCCATAGAGGAAACGGCCGTTGCCGGGGAGATTGGCGATGATCTCTTCCACATCATTGGCGGCGTTCGTCACATTGCAGCGTCCCTTGCCGGTGATCATCAGCTTTCTGCCAAGCTGATCTTTTTTCTCCAAAAGCAAAACGGGAGCCCCGGCTCTGGCCCCCATGATGGCTGCCGTCAACCCGGCAGCCCCTCCCCCAACAACAATGATCCGCGACTTGTCCAGGATCGTCACACTCCAATTACCAGGGTTGTTCCTTATTACCGTGCCGTCATGCGCCGTTCCAACTGCTGTTGAATGCGACGCTGTTCCTCATTGATTCGATAAATAAACCGTTCCACTTCAAAAGGATGCAAAAAGAGTTGGTCCGGTTCCAGTATTTCCACTTTACGAAATTCTTCACGCATGGAAAAGCGCGTTAAATCTTCAAGGCTGTCCGCACCGACCGTCAAAATCACCGGTGCAAAGGCCACTTCCCGGCCTGTTTCCTCATCTAGTAACACGTATACATCGGCGCCTAGATCGATATCTTCCACCTGGATCCCTTGAATGGGCACATTGCGAAGCAGGGATACATACTGATCACGAATTTCTTCGGCCTGTTTCTCCAGATCCGGTGAACCAAAAAAAAGTCTATTTTTTCGAAAGGGAGTGCGAAAATCTAGACGGACTCGAGCCCGGATGGCCGAGCGTCTCCAATCGTCTCCCATTAGTCCGTTCCCCAACGTTGTCTCCTCCAACCTCCAGCAGGATTTTCTACAATATTCGAGGCGAAGGATCATTATTCCTTTTTTTCGGCCATTTCCCCATATCGCGTAGCACACAGGTAGCCAGATAAGCCTGGTGAAGGGCCAGTACCGCACCCACCCCTTCTCCGTACTGCAGATCAAAGGCGAGGAGCGGCTTGAGTTGCAGAAAGTCGACGATCTTCTGCTGGCCCCTTTCTTTCGACCAGTGGCTGAGCAACAGATAATCACGAATGCCGGGATCGAGAAAAAAAGCGCACAAGGCAGCCGTACAGGTGACAAAACCATCTAATATAGCTGGAAGGCGCAGGCGAGCCGCTTCTAAAATCGCACCGGTCAGGGCAGCGATCTCTAATCCTCCCACCATCGACAGGACTTCCACCGCATCACCGGTCGGGGGATCGTGCCGACACAAGGCCTGCGCGACGACGCGCCTTTTTCGCTCCATAGCGTTGTCGGAGACGCCGGAACCGTGCCCAACGACCTCTTCGGGAGGCAATTGCAACAAAGCCGCTGTGATAGCGCTGCAGGAGGTGGTGTTGCCGATACCGATTTCCCCCAGTGCTAAGGCTTGGACCCCTTCTTCTGCCGCCTGTCTCACCAGGTTCGCCCCTGTTTGTAGGGCTAAAAGGACCTCTTCCCGCTTCATGGCCCGGCCTTTGAGAAAATTCTTCGTCCCCGCTGCAATCTTCAAAGAGATCCATTGGGCCGCCGCTTTTCCCAGTTGGTAACCGGGAACAGTCGTTCCAGCAGCGTGGCAATCGCGATGACAGTTTTCCTTCAGGCCCACATCGATCAAATAAACTTCGGTGGCTGTTTCCCGCCCCAATACGGATGTACCAGACTGGCCGTGTAAAAAGGCTTCCACGATAGACCGGGTCATCCCTTCGGGATAGGCACTGACCCCTTCTTCGGCAACGCCGTGCTCAGCTACCATGATCAGCACCCGGCGGCGATTTAAGCAAGGAACTTCCTGGCTCGTTATCCCCGCCAAGTGGACCACAAAACTCTCTAAAGACCCCAGCCCTCTGGACGGCTTGATCAAACCATCCCAGCGCCGCTGGGCCGCTTCCATGGCCTCTTGGTCCAGAGGACCGATGGGATCAGTATTCAATGCCTCTCCGGCTGGCGACACCGATTTGGTAGGGGTGCTTAATCTCCTTCATTTCGGTGACCAAGTGGGCCCGTTCTACGATTTCCGGCGGCACATTGCGGCCGGTGACGATCAGTTCTACCTTTTCCGGTTTGAGATCGAGAAGTTCCAATGCTTGCTCAATCGTCACCAGTTCGAAGTATAGCGCGTTCGATAGTTCATCAAGGATGACCAGATCATAGTCAGCGCTCGTGATGACTTGCCGCGATTTTTCGAGAGCCATGGCTGCCATCTTTTTGTCTTGCTCGGTGGCTGCCCCTTTGCGCACGAAGCAATGGCCGCAACCGACGCACTGCATTTCTCCTTGGCGGATGAGGGGATCATGGGTGCAATTGCGTCCGTACTGGGCCAACTGGATATCGGGGGACAGACGCTGGATCGTAGCCAGTTCACCGTAATAGGAACTGCCCTTCATAAATTGAACGATAAACACCTTAAACCCATGCCCGATAGCCCGTAAGGCTAAGCCGAGGGAAGCCGTTGTTTTACCCTTTGCGTTTCCTGTGTACACCTGAATGAGGCCTTTTTCCAAAACCGGTCTTGTCACCTTCATTCCCTCCGTCCATTTTCCTGCCCGGAACTGAACTCAGACCCTTTGCAGCAGGCCCGGCAGGTTTGGAAAGCTTATTTTTTTCAGCCGCTTTTCCCGGCGCTTTTATCGCTTCTTTTCTTTTGATTTCTGCTTGCTTTTTGTTCCCTTTTGCGATTCCGGCTGCCCCTTGCAGTGCCCGTACTTCCTGCGGTTTCAACGGGCGGTAGGCACCGGGCTTCAGCCCGCTGATCGTCAAGGGACCAAAAGAAACACGAGTCAAGTGAACAACCGGATAACCGACGGCGTCTCCCATGCGCCGGACTTGCCGGTTCCGTCCTTCATGGATGGTCAGTTCGATCCAGGTGGCGCCACCCTCCCGATCGAGCACCTTCACCTTCGCCGGTGCCGTCAAACCATCTTCTAACATAACCCCTTCGGCAAAGGCTTTGATCACCGGATCGGGAACGTTCCCCCGCATCCGGGCATGATAGGTCTTTTCCACACCGTACTTCGGATGAGTCAGCCGATAAGCCAACTCTCCGTCGTTCGTCAATAAGAGCAGTCCCTCTGTATCCTGATCCAGCCGCCCCACCGGATAAATGCGGGCAGGAACATCTTTTAACAAGTCGATGACGGTCGGCCGGCCCTCAGGATCTTTCCGGGTCGTCACGAAACCCCTCGGTTTATACAAGAGAAAATATTGGTGCCGCTCCCGAACGGTCAGGGGCTTTCCATCCACTTGAATCACATCTTTGCCCTCTTCCACACGAAGGCCTAACTCCGTGACGACGGTACCATTGACTTGCACCCGGCCTGCCCGGATCCAGTCTTCCGCTTCCCGCCGAGAGGCTAAACCGTGAGCAGCCAGCACTTTTTGCAATCGTTCTGCGGTCGTTGTCGATAACACCTCTTTCATGAATCTCTACCGCAATAGTTTTTCCTTTCCAATCTCACTATACCATGTTCGCCTCAATCCGCAAACAAAAGGACCTGCCGGCGTCATCTGCTCGACAGATCCACGAATGTATATTGAATACAATCAAACATAGATGTACTCCTTTTTGGTAAAGAAAGTGTACAGTCTATGGAATTTACGCGTAGTAGCGTTTTTTCATTTTAATGTCGCTCAGGGGATCGGTCTTGTACGCTTTGTATTTGGCACCACCGTCAGCAGGAATGACTTCCATCATATCGTAAGCATACTCACCAGGCATATTGTCAATCTTGATCAACAGTATCTTGCTGCCGTCATCCTCAAAGATAACATCGGAGACGGTCCCCGACTTAGCATTATAGGTCATCACGCGATCACCTGTCTGAAACGCAGGGGACGTAGCCATCGTTTACTGCACCCCTTTTTCAAAAAATGGTTTTTTTCAGAATTGACAGTCAACTCTCTTGAAACGTATGATACCACAATCCTGTTGTGAGGAAAAGCACTTTTTGACACTTTATTAAAATCAGCCGAAAAAAAGTCTGCAAAAATAGACAGATGCCAGAAAACTTGTCACGTCCGCTAACAACCCGGTAAACAGACTGTACCGGTACTGGCGCACGCCGACAGCCCCAAAATAGATCGTCAACACAAAAAAGGTCGTATCTGTCGTCCCTTGCATGACGGACGCCAGACGACCTAGAAAAGAATCCGGTCCATGCGTTTGAATGAGTTCGGTGGCCACCCCTAAAGCACCGCTGCCCGACAAGGGGCGCATCACCGCCAGCGGTAAGATTTCCCCAGGAATGCCTAAAAAATCGGTGAGCGGACTGATGGCGTTCATGACCATGTCCATGGCGCCTGTTTCCCGGAATATACCGATAGCCACCAGCATCGCCACCAGGTAGGGAATCAGCTTTACAGCAATCGTGAAGCCTTCCTCCGCCCCAGCGACAAAGGCGTCATAGACTTTTACCCTCTTCAACGCACCAGCGATCAAGATAACGGCAAAGAGCATGGGAACGGTCCACTGGGACAATGTATTGAAGATTGACATCGTCAACCCCTCCGTCGTTGAAAATAGGTCCGCAGCAGCCAATCGGCAGTCAAAGCCACCGACATGCCTACCGTTGTCGCCAAGATCGTCGGCACGACGATCTCTGTTGGATTGGCCGAGTTTGCAGCCACCCGGACGCTGATGATCGTCGCCGGAACGATGGTGATGCAAGATGTATTCATCGCCAAAAAGGTGCACATGGCGGCGGAGGCTTCGGGACGGTTACGGTTCAACTCCTGCATCGCCTGCATCGCTTTCATCCCAAATGGGGTCGCCGCACTGCCAAGACCTAAAACATTGGCGCTTAAGTTCATCAAAATGTGTCCCAAGGCCGGGTGATTCGCCGGAATGGAGGGAAAAAGCCGCTCCATGAAGGGACGGGCAAGGCGGGCGACGACACGAATCAATCCGGCTTCCTGGGCGATGCGCATGATGCCCAGCCACAGAGACATGGCCCCGATAAGACCGAGGGCGACTTCGACAGCCATTTCCGCTCCTTTGAGAGCGCCGTCGGTCACTTTCTGAATATCACCATGGGACGCCGCGATACCGATACCTCCCAGCAAGAAGAAAAGCCAGATCACATTCATCGACGAATCCCCCCTAAACGGTACAACTTATGAGGGGGGAAAGATAGGCTAGACCAAATCACGCTCAGGAAAAAATGTTAATAATTGGCAGGAAAATGAATATTCACTGAGAATAAGTACACTATATGGGGGAAAATCCTCGAGGTACATCATGCCGTGGAGGTACACATAGAATGTTTCAAACACCTGATCGAAAAGAAGGCCCTAGCCGCGATTCTCCTTCCACTGATAAGGGCAAGCCGTCCAAATTTCGCCGTTGGCTCCAGGTCGTCGCCGTCATCACCTTATTCATTTTGCTCGTAGGAATCGGAACTCTTACCTATTTCTTAAATGACTGTCCAGAATTGAATGCCGAAACGCTTGGCTCTCTCGAAGCGACTTCCTTTGTCTACGACAAAGACGGTGAGCTCATTACGGTACTCCATGGAGAACAAAACCGTATCCCCATATCCCTTGATTCCATACCTCTAATGATGCAAAATGCCATGCTGGCGGCAGAAGACCTTCGATTTTACGATCACCAAGGGGTGGACTTTCGCGCTATTTTGCGGGCCCTGGTGACCAACTTTCAAGACGGGCGCTATTCCCAAGGGGCCAGCACGATCACCCAGCAGCTCGTCAAGAACACCTTCTTGTCCACGGAAAAAACGATTAAACGTAAAATCCAGGAAGCTTTTTTGGCCTACCGGTTGGAATCGCGCTTCAGCAAACATCAGATATTGGAGTTATATCTCAACCGCATCTATTTCGGCCACAGCGCCTATGGTGTGCAAGCAGCAGCCCAGACCTATTTCGGAAAAGACGCATCCATGCTTAACCTAGCCGAGGCAGCCATGATCGCCTCGATCCCTCGGCGGCCGGGCTACTACTCGCCGATCACGAATCCTGACGCCGTGTTGGAACGACGCAATCTTATCTTAAGCATCATGAGCAAAAACAATATGATATCGACAGCCCAAGCGGAAGAGGCGAAGAAAGAGGCCCTCCCCCATCAGATTCACGGTGTCACCCAAGGCCGGTACCCTTATGGCGCTTTTGTCGACTACGTCATCAATGAGCTCTCAAACCACGGCTACAGCGAAGATCAGGTCTTCCGAGGCGGTTTGAAGATATACACCTCTCTCGATCGGAAGGTCCAACAGCGCATTGAAGATGTCATGAACGACGATTCCAATTATCCGCCGGGACCTTCTGACCAGCCCGTTCAGGCCAGTGTGGCCATCATCGACCATAAGACCGGCGAGATCAAGGGACTCGGTGGAGGACGCAACTACGACGGAAGGCGCAGTTTTAACCGAGCGACACAACTTCGCCGCCAACCCGGTTCTGCCCTAAAACCGATCGTCGTCTATGGACCGGCTATGGAGGCAGGCTATACGCCTGACGATATTCTCGTCGATGCCCCCATCGACTTTGATGGTTACTCTCCGGGGAACTATGATAACCGCTACCGAGGTCCTGTGACCATCCGGGAGGCCGTCGCCTATTCCTTAAACGTGCCGGCAGTCTATCTCTTTAAGTTGATGGGGATGGAAAAAGGAATCCAGTTCGCCAAGAATGTGGGCCTGCCGCTGACAGATCAAGATCGTTACCTTTCCCTCGCTCTAGGTGGAATGACCCAAGGCGTTTCCCCCTTGCAGATGGCTGGGGCCTACACACCCTTATCCAATATGGGTACTTATGTAGAGCCTCACGCCGTCACCCTAGTGATCGACGCTCAAGGAAAGGAACTCCCCATCGAGTACAAGACCAGTCAAGTAATGAGCAGCAGCGCCGCCTATCGAACGACTCAGATGCTCGTATCGACGGTTCAATCGGGAACCGGTTACCGCGCTCAGATGCGCCATCCCGTCGCCGGAAAGACCGGTACGACAGAACTTCCGCCGACCCCCGAATTTAAGAACCTAAAAGGGAATAAAGACGCCTGGTTCGTCGGCTATACGCCGAAGTACACTTGTGCCGTCTGGATGGGATACGACAAGACGGACAATAGCCACTATTTAAAACAAATCTATGGAGGCTCTTATCCAGCGCAGATGTTCCGCGAGATCATGAACGATGCCTTGCAGAACGAAGCGGTCGAAGCGTTCCATCAACCAGAGGACTATGAGGTGGCCCGGGCGGCAAAGTTCATCGGTCCGAAAAATTATGATTGGTCGCCCAGACATCGAGAGTCTCCCGGACCTCCATCGATGGAACCGGCTCATCCGGAAGGAGCTACCGAGGTCATCACGCCCTCTACCGGTGATGAGCCTGATCGCCAGACGCCTTTGGTCGATTCAGAGAAATCGGCGAAAGATAAACCAGTCAAAAAGGTGCCCGAGACGACGATCGATGTTCCTCCCGTCGTGACGACACCCTCTCAAGACGGGAACAGCCGATCCATCAAGGAACCCGATACGTCGGGAAAGGCACAGACGACGAACCACCCACCCGTCACACCGGAACCGGATACCGGACCAAAAGGGTAAGCGAAAGCCCCCTGAGAAACATCTCGGGGGGCTCATTTATGTGGGGGATAATTCAACTCAATAAGGTATCAGAAAAGTAGTTGTTCAAGGAACACGTTCGCTCAATGCCTTTTTCGCTCGTGGAGTTTTTCTTCAACTTTCTCCTCGTCACATTCACTTGTCTCTTCCGACATATCGCCTCTGTCGGCAACCAAATCACGAATCTTATCCATCACCTGAGGGGCCAAATCGATCAGACGTTCCGCTACGGCATTGCCGTCAACAGGCAGCAAGCGAACATTTCCCTCATGGACGACTAAGAATGCAACCGGTTGAACGGAAACACCGGCGCCGCTGCCGCCGCCAAAAGGAAGCCCTGTATCAGAAGCACTTTGCGGTTGACCTTTACTTTCGGAAAACTCGGAACCGCCCACGGCGAAGCCGCAGGCTACGCGGCTGACGGGGATGATCAGGCTGCCGTCGGGTGCCTGGACGGCGTCGCCCACCACCGTATTGACGTCGACCATCTCTTTGAGACTCTCCATGGCCGTCCGCATCAGCGCCTCGATAGGATGATTCATTCCGACCTTCACCTTCTTTTGTGAACATTCCTGGTATGATCCCAGCACGCCATAGTCCAACAATGATAATATGACCGGGGCGCATTGTGACTATGCAATCGAGGAATACATCGATACGCTTGCCTCCGTAGAAAGGAACTACATTCACTCTCGGCAAGGCGTCAGGATCTTTCACAAAACGGTAAAGGCGAGCAAGCAGCGTGTATTTTAACGACCATAAACCACCAGACAATAATGCCGTTTCAAGCGCATCTGCTGCACCGACCCGCGTCACCCATTGGAGTTTATGGATTTGAAAATTATCTAAATTTACATCGATGACTCGTAAAAAACGACGGAATTTAGGAAAGAGGGATTTTGCTTGGGCGATAAGTTTTATCAGGCTTTCGCGGCGGGTCTGCTCTTTTTTTTGATATTTGAATCTGTATAACAATTTTGGTTTGAGCTTTTTCGTCGATAGAGAAACCTTGGGAAGGCGAAAAAGAGTCCACCAGTGTCCGAGAAATAACCAGGACAAGGTGAATTCATCTTTTTCGCCTTCTCTTTTATAGGTAACCTGCAAGGTAAAGGGCATGCGTACCAAAAGATACGCCAGCATAAGTAGGATTCCCCCGACTGGGAGGATCCATTTCAAAAGATTCATCATGGTGGAGGCTATCCCTCACTTCGGAAGGATAGCATACCCAGGGTTAGCCTAAATTATCCATAGAACCCTGCTGTCGGCTGTAAGCCTTGACGGTCATACGTCTGATAGTGGGCTGTACACTGTTAAAAAATTATCCCTGTTACTGAAATGGAAGTAATCAGCCCCTAATCCGCTTTAACACTTCAGCTACGGCTGTATCCCGCAGCGCTAGGGCTTGTTCGATAAGTCGATCTCGACGAGCCGCTGATTCGGCGACAAAGGTTTCGTCTTTAATCGCAGGAAGGTTGATGTCTACATTCAGCAAAGCGCCTTTTAAAGCAGCCTCCGCTAAATAAGCGCCAACACCCACATCGGAGATGGCCATTTTGTTGCCGACAACGGCCAGTTCCACTGCCGACGCCAACGCTTCCAAACAGGTTTCACCAATAGTCAAAGGCACATTGGTGGCATTTTTAGCCGCTACTTGCATCGCTTGGGCACGGGCAGCCTTCTGTTCTTCCGTATCTTTAGGCATCTTGAACACGGCCATATAGGCGTCAAAAGCTTCTATGTCCGCACGGACTAAACTCTCCAGGCGGCTTAAAATCCCTTGCAGCTTTTGAAGCTGCTCTTGTACCTGCGGTTCTACCTCTTTGAACTTCTCTTTTCCTGTCGTCAGGTTACCCACCATAGCGACCATGGCTGCCCCGAAAGACGCGGCGATGGCCGAAACGGAGCCGCCTCCCGGCGTCGGCGATGACGATGCCGATTGGGTTATGACTTCTCGCAAGGAAAGATCGAAAATATCACTCATGTTTTTCATCCCTCGTTCATTATTGTTAGCTATAAAAAAGGGCGGGCCTGCTTAGGCCAACCCTTTTTGCATCTTAAGTCCTTGAATCACGTTCCGGAAGAGCAACACTGTCGTGCAAGCGCCGACTCCGCCGGGTACCGGCGAAATGAACGACGCCACTTCTGCTACGTCGGCGGTGCAAACGTCTCCGACAATGGAACCGTCGGGCCCTTCATTGATGCCCGCGTCGATGACGATCGCTCCCGGAGCGACCATATCTCTTGTGACTAGGCCAGCTTTACCGGCTGCTGCGATGATGATCTCGGCACGCCTCGTCTCTCCGGCAAGATCCTTCGTGCGGGTATGGCAAACGGTCACTGTGGCGTTGCGGCGAAGCAGCAAGAAGATGAGCGGTTTGCCAACGGTCTCGCCCCGTCCGACGATGGCCACTCGCTTGCCGCTGATTTCCACACCGGACCGCTCCAACAGCTCAATACAGCTCAAGGGAGTAGCCGGAACAAGTCCCCGTTGACCGGCCATGACGTAACCCCGGTTGAGCGGATGAACCCCATCGACATCCTTTAAGGGATGAACTGCCTCCATGACTTTCTCTTTCGAGATGTGCTTGGGAAGGGGCAGTTCCACCAAGATGCCGTGGATCTGCTCATCGCCATTTAACCGCTCAATCAACTGGAGCACTTCCGCCTCAGCCGTATCGCTGGGAAGGGTAAATAACTCAAATTCGATGCCCACATTGGCTGCGGCTTTCTCTTTGGAACGGGCGTAGACGACCGATGCCGGATCGTCTCCGACCAACACCACGGCCAGTTTTGGCTGAAAGCCTCTATCCCGCAACGATTGGACTTCTGTTTTTAGTTCGGCTCGAAGCTGGGCGGCAATGGACTTGCCGTCGATATACTGAGCTCCCATGTGTCTGGTTTTGCCACCCTTCTTAAAATCGATAGTGTCTATAACCTAACCTGTTTCATCAAATATTCCTCGACAGCCCGCTCAAAAGCTTCCGGCTCCACGTACATGGGCCAGTGGTTGCCGGGGACCCGGCGAACCTCCAGATTTTTCAGATACCTTATGTACGGCTTCATCTGAAACTCGGCCCGGTTGACGCCTTTTTCCGGCTGGACAAATAAAGTGGGCACATGAATCGGCTCAGTCAAACCGGCCACTCGCATGACGTCGTCGAAAATCTGATTCCGTGCCGGCACGACGAATTTACTGCCCCAGCGCCCGTCAGGCTTTTGTTCCATTCCCGCCTTGAAGACCATCTCTTGGAAAGGACTCCAGCCTTCGTACTGCCGCAAGGTCCGTGCTTTTGCCTCGGCCTCGGCATAATCGGCAAAAGGCCCCATCCCCTTCAGGCTGTCAAGGACCCGGAAAAGGATCGGAAAGCTCAACTTCATGACGGCAGGCATCTTGATGATAAAAATAGGATCGACCAGAATCATGCTCCGGAAGCGCTGAGGATTTTCCCGTGCCCAGATCGGCGCCAGTTTTCCCGTCCAGGAGTGACCGAGGATATGGGCCGTTGACCATCCCAGATGGTCCATGAGCCGTTCCAGATCGAGAATCACCTCAGCAAAGGTGTAGCCTTGCTTCGGCTTATCGCTTTCGCCGTGTCCGCGCATATCGGGGGCCACAATGTGAAAGCGATCGGCTAGACGATCGGCTAGGCGACTCCACATCAAGGCATGATCGCCAAGACCATGCATCAATAATAATGGCTCCTGACCTTGTCCTTTCCATTCTAGATAAGAAAGGCGAATTCCAGGCAGCGATACCGATTGACGTACTGGCTGCATCGACATCAAGCCTCCGGTTCAGATTCGGACAAGGCGGCAGTCCCGGCAGATTCGTGGCTGTCACCGTCCGGCTCAGGTTCCCGCTCCACCAGCGGCAGCAGATCTTGTACAAAAACCTCTTCGAGTCGAGGCAGTTCTTCCATGCCGCGCAGGCCAAAATGGCGTAAAAAATGTTCCGTAGTCCCATAGAGGATAGGACGGCCTAGCGCGTCTTTTCGCCCGACCTCCTGTATGAGACCTTTACCGAGCAGCGTCGCCAACGAGCGTTCCGATTTGACGCCGCGTATCTGCTCCACCTCCAGCCGAGTGACCGGCTGGTTGTAAGCGATAATGGCGAGCGTCTCCAGGGCCGCTGTCGACAGGCCTTGCTGGGGAGCACGCAACAACCGCTCGATATAAGGTGCAAAATCCGGTCGAGTGGAAAGGCGAAAACCTCCGGCTACCTCTTCCAACTGCCAGCCCCGGCCTTGTTCAGTATATTCCACGGTCAGGTCGTTCAGCAGCGTTCGGACCTCCTCTGCGGACAAACCCGTCACTTCTGCCAGGGTATCTAGGGGAACGGGATCGCTGGAGACAAAGAGCAATGCTTCTAAGACCCGATCCATCTGCCCGGTAAAGAGAGCTGTTTGCGTCACAAAACTGGCACCTCAATCAGATAAATCTCACCCAAGGGGGATCGTTGAATAGCCCGGATCTTTTTCATGCGCACCAGTTCCAGTACAGCCAGAAAGGTGACGATGACCTCGCCTGTACGCCGTCGTTCGTCGAAGATCGATGAAAAGACGACAGGATCATCTTTGGGACGGGTGATGATGAATTCGAGCAGTTCCTGCATGCGCGCTTGAATCGAAATCTCTTCCCGGGGGATATCGGCGACGGGCTCTTCCTTCTCCTGCCGATTCAGCACCTTCCGGAGCGCAGCCAAGATATCGCCCAGCATAACCCCCTCAAGGGGATTTTCCTCCTGAAAGAGGTGAGCCATGGTGGAAGGATCGACGACTCGGCCGTAGACAGCGATCTGTTCCACTTCCCGGCTCCGCAGCAGTTCCGCTACCGCTTTATACTTGCGGTACTCTAGCAGCTTGTCCACCAGTTCTTGCCGCGGATCCTCCCCTGCCTCTTCTCCATCATCATCGACAGGCGCTTTCGGCGGTTTAGGCAGGAGCATTCTCGCCTTGATGGCGAGCAGTTGAGCAGCCATCAATAAAAAGGAACTGGTCACTTCCAGATCGATCTCTTCCATCTGTCTCAAATAGGCCAGGTATTCAGCCGTAATTTGAGCGATGGGGATATCATAGATGTTCACCTTGTTCTTTTCGATCAGGTGAACCAACAAATCAAAGGGCCCCTCAAAGACGGGGAGATTTACCTGATAGGCCGTCACCGCTGACCCAGCCTTAGTCATATCCGATGACATGGCGGGCTAGTCCAGAACCCCTTTAACGCCCATGGCCTCCCGGACGAGGCTCATCGTCTCAGAAGCGCGGGCACGGGCTTTGCGAGAACCTTCAGCCAAAACCTCATCGACGATGCCGGGCTTGGCCAGCAGTTGGTCCCGGCGCTCCCGAATGGGGCCTAATACAGCTTCCAACTTAGCAGCCAGCCGCTGCTTACAGGCGACACAACCGATATCGGCCTTGCGGCAATCGCTGGCGATGCCTTCCACTTCCACGTCGTTGTAGATCTTGTGGTAGGTATGGACGACACAGACATCGGGATTGCCCAGATCGGTCTTGCGTACCCGGCCCGGATCGGTGATCATGAGCCGTACTTTTTCCTTGATCTCTTCTGGCGACGCCGTCAAGGAGATATCGTTCCCATAGGATTTGCTCATCTTGCGGTTATCGACACCGGGAAGCAGGGGAACTTCCGATAAGAGCACTTGCGGTTCCGGGAAGACTTCCTTCTGATACATGAAGTTGAACCGGCGAGCCACTTCCCGGCTGATTTCCACGTGGGGGATCTGGTCTTGCCCTACCGGCACATGGGTAGCCAGGTAGAGCAGGATATCGGCCGACATCAGCAAGGGGTAGCCGAGGAAACCGTACATATTGATCTCTTTGCCCTGCAGGCCGAACTGCTGGATTTGATCCTTATATGTCGGGCACCGCTCTAACCAGCTGACCGGGGTCATCATGGAAAAGAGCAGATGCAATTCGGCATGTTCCTTTACCTGCGACTGCACCATGATATCGCATTTTTCCGGATCTAAACCGGCCGACAGCCAGTCTAAGGCAATCTCCCGGATCCGCTGCTGCAGGGACTGCACATCCTCAAAGGAGGTTGTCAAGGCATGCCAGTCGACGACACCGAAGACACAGTCATATTCCTCTTGCAAGCGGACCCAGTTTTCTAACACACTCAGATGACCGATGTGCAACCGCCCCGTCGGGCGCATGCCGCTAAAGATTTTCCCTTTCTTCATGGTGAAACTCCTCTCTCTTCTCCTCAGCTTTGAACGTTAAAAAATCAGCTTTCCGATGGCGCTTCCCACCGGCAGGATAATCGCATAAAGCGTGTCATATATCGGCATAAGCAAAAACCGGGACAGCGATGGGAAAAAGACGATCAGTAACAGGATGAGCGAACCATACTGCTCTAAGGAATAAAGCCACCCGGAGTAGCGATAGGGAAGCAATCCGTAGAGAATCTTCGAACCGTCGAGCGGCGGAATGGGCAGGATGTTGAACGCCGCTAACCCTACATTGATCATCAGCAGACTCTGCAGGATCGGCCGCAATTCCGGTTGGTTCCAGAAACCGATGAGCAAGATGACCGACAGGATAGCCAGTAAAACATTCATCAGCGGTCCGGCGAGGGATACGAGCATCATGCCCCGCTTGCGGTCCCCCTTAAAATTGGCAGGGTTTACATGGACCGGTTTGGCCCAGCCAAAAGGGCCGAAGACAAGCATAATCGTCCCCAAAATGTCCAGGTGGGCCAAGGGGTTGATCGTCAACCGGCCCTCCCAGCGGGGCGTCGGATCGCCCAGCCAAACAGCTACACGGGCGTGAGCGTACTCGTGAAGGGCCAGGGCGATGAGAATCGCCGGCGCCCTGGCTATCAAGTCGGTGAGACTGAAGTCGAACATCGCTACCTCCTTTATTCTCGCCAAACCGGCTCTTCCTGGGCGATCAGCTTCTGGACAAAAGCTTTCTCCGCCTCCCTATCGGGTAACCGGCCATCTAAAGAGGCTTCGCGAAGGCGCGTTAAAATTTGCGCGTACTTCGGCCCCGGCGGTATCCCCATCGCTTTCAAGTCATTGCCGTTTAAGATGGGCTTTGACTGCTCAATCGTCTGCCAAGCTTCGGCTAGACGCAGCGTTTCCTCCACCGAGTAACCGGCCCGAAGCGCAAGCAGCGACTCCCAGGACCAGCCTTGCAGGATTGATTCCAAGTTGCTTAAGGAAGAACTGCCGCGTAACCAGGCCTGCAGTTCTTGGGATGTAGACGACCCCGATTGTTGAATGCGCAGGAGCAATTCCCGCATGGATGCTTTCAGCGGATAATGGTCCACTACAAATCGGACGCCATCGGCGGACAAACGCCGGTTAAGGGCGAAGAAAAAGACGATCCACCGTTCTTTCGGACTAGGCAGACCCTGGGCTGCTAATGACTTCAGCAAAGTGGGGATCGCTGACACTTCCACTTCTAGCCAAGCCGTCCACTCAAGCCCCGGTAGTAGATATTCCCAGATTCCCAACTCGGTCATCCGTCGTAGTGCCGGAGCCGGATTTTCTTCACTCAGGATTAAAATGAGTTCATCAAACATACGTTCATAGGAGACTTCGCGGATCATGTGCCGGGCGATCGCTTCCCGGGCAAAACCCAAGGTCTGCGGTTCAATCGAGAACCGGTACCGCTGTTCAAAGCGAATCGCCCGCAGAATACGTGTCGGGTCTTCGACAAAGCTGAGGTTGTATAAGACTCGGATCAGACCTTGCTCCAAATCCTTGCGACCCATGAAAAAGTCGACCAGCTCGCCGAAGCGGTCGCGGTTTAAGCATAGGGCCAGCGCGTTGACGGTGAAGTCCCGCCGGTAAAGATCCTGCCGTAGGTCTGACGCTTCCACCTGAGGCAAAGCTGCCGGGTACTGATAAAATTCCCGACGGGCTGTAGCCACATCGATTTTATGATCGCCGAAACGGATGTTGGCCGTGCCGAACTTCTCGTGAACCCGGAGCCGGCCTTTTAAAAACCGGGCTAAGGTTGTGGCGAAGCGGATGCCATCGCCTTCGACGACCAGATCGATATCGAGGTTGCTGACTCCGAGGAGCAGGTCCCGAACGAACCCACCGACGACGTAAATCTGAATACCTTCATCGTCTGCCAGACGGCCGATGTCTTCAAAAAGATTGAGGAGCACTGCTGGCAGGCGTTGACGCATCAAACCGGTCAGTTGGCGCTGTTGCGGTGCTGTCAAAGCCTCGCCAGAGCGTTGAAAATTCGTCCAATAGCGAAGCGGAGCCTCCCCGTGCAAGGTACGGAGCACGTCAGTACGGGAGACGATGCCGACGAGCTTCCCCTCTTCCATCACCGGCAAACGGCCGATATTGTGTTCGATGAGCAGACGTTGAATCTCCCGCATCGGCGTATCGGGCGACACCGTGATCACATTGCGAGACATGAATCCCTTAACGGGCGCATGGCGCAGTCCGTGGATGAATGCCTTATCCAAGTCTCGCCGGCTGACGACGCCGACCAGTTGAGCTCCATCCACGACAGGCAGCCCCGTATGACCGTAGCGCAGCATGACTTTGCCCGCATCTTCGATGACCGTGTTCGAAGTCACCGTCTTCACAGGGGAACTCATGATTTCCCGTGCCCCGGGCTGGGGACGGATTGAACTATACAAGGTATCGACGATTTTCCCCATAATGGACTCAGCGTTGCCGCCTTTGACTGTCGCTGCCGCAGCGGCGCCGTGACCGCCGCCGCCAAAAGGATGGAGGAGCCGGTTGACCTGGACCGCGTCGACTCGGCTGCGGGCGACGATGTGGACCCGGTCATGCATGTGCACGATAGCGATCATCACATCGGGGCTTTCAATGTCCCCCAGCTTATGGACGAGATGGGACAAGCCTTCCACATAATCATCGATGACAGCGGAAGTCACCAAAATCTTCAGTCCATGGATCATGTGGACTGTCGAACGATCCGTGATCAACCAGAGCAAGTTTTTTTGGTCTGTTGAGAGCGGTCGATCGATAAACTCATTGATCACGGCCAAGTTGGCTCCATTTTGCAGTAAAAAGGCCACCGCCGCCGCATCCCGATCGGTAGTGGTCGAAAACATGAGGCTTCCCGTATCTTCATAAATGCCAAGCGCGAGCAGAGTCGCTTCAAAGGAGGTCAGTTTACTGTGCCGGCGCCGAAGGATCTCGACGAGGATGGTAGTTACGGCACCCACATCTTCCCGGACCATCAATGTGCTCGGCGTATCGTCAGCCCCCAGTGGGTGGTGATCGTAAATGTGCACATCGACAGTGGGATTCTGGGCCAGTTGCCCCAGAGGACCGACGCGGGAGGCCATCTTGGTATCGACCAAAATCAGTCGTTTGACCACAGCCGGAGGAATATCCTTCGCCGGCTTGAATCCCAAAGTATCTTTATGCAGGGCCATGAATTCCTGTACATTGGCGCTCAGTTTGCTGGGCAGGACGGGGACTGCCCGTGGATACAGCTTGGATGCGGCATAGGCAGCAGCCAAACCGTCAAAATCAGTATTATTATGGGTCAAAATAATCTCCACGTGAGCCCGCCTCTCACAAATTATCATAGGGAATATTATACCACAGCCGCTTTGCCTTTTACCATCTTCCATCCAGGAAGAGGACTTCTTTTCACCTTTTTCGCGGAGAGGAGACTTTTTTCATAAAAAAATGCGGTGATTTACTCACCGCATTTTTACCAATTATAATGCTTTTTTATCATACTTTTTGTGGTTACTCTTGTCCTTCAGCATTTTCCAATTGCTCAGCCGTATCTTGGGAGGCTTGCCGGCTGTTGATCTCTTCCATCATCATTTCATAGTATTTTTCCGACATGTGCTCACCACCCTTCCGATCCTGTTTCACGTTTCCTCAGTATGGCTTATATTGCCATGCTTCTATTCACTGCTTCTTACCAACGGGCAGGTTTGCATCGGGTTCAACTCTGTCAGTCCGTCATTTTCAAATCAAAATTTCTTCATGACATGCAGAAAAGCCGCCGAGAATTCTCGGCGGCTGTACAGACAGGCCTGAGAATACCCCTCCCCTTTTCCCATAACCGTAAGATAGCGCTCCACCAGCAAGCCGGGAATAACCCGCCGGTGACAGTCCTGCAATTCTTCACTGCAGACCCAGCCCAAGTGTGGCCGTACTTGGACTTCGGCGGCCATCCCTTTTCCTCCAGTGCTCTGTCCATGCCGTTGGACCTTCCTGAAGGTACTCTTGATGAGACCGCGCCTCTACCTCACTCCGCAAGGAGATGAGGTATCATCTATGCAATTGACCAGGTTCAAAGTAATTCTAGCATTCTAGACAGCAGGATGTCAATGATTCTTGACGATTATAATCTGGAAAAGTCCAGTGTGGCGAAGTAGTCTTCCACTGTTTCAGCCCGGCGGATCATTTCTACACTGCCGTCTGGTTTGAGCAGCAATTCAGCAGAACGAAGTTTGCCGTTGTAGTTGAAGCCCATGGCGTGACCATGAGCACCGGCGTCATGGATAACCAGAATATCTCCGTCTTCAATGCAAGGCAGTTTGCGGTCGACAGCAAACTTGTCGTTGTTTTCGCAGAGGGAGCCGACTACATCGTAGACTTCATCATGAGGTTCATTTTCCTTGCCCACGACGGTGATGTGATGGTAGGCGCCATAGAGGGCCGGACGCATCAAGTTGGCCATGCAAGCATCGACGCCGATGTAGCGCTTATAAATATTCTTCTTATGGATTGCTTGGGTCACCAGGTACCCGTATGGGCCAGTGATCATGCGGCCGCACTCCATGGCGATGCGAACCGGTTCAAGACCGTTGGCCAGGATCTTTTCTTCATAGACCTTGCGGACGCCTTCGCCTACATAATCCAAATCGACCGGCTTTTGTTCGGGACGATAGGGAATGCCGATACCGCCGCCAAAGTTGACAAACTCGATACGGATGTCCAGTTTTTTATAGATGTCGACGACTAAGTCGAGCATCATATTGGCCGTTTCGATGAAGGAATCGGGGTTCAGTTCATTAGAGATGACCATCGTATGCAGGCCAAAACGCTTGACCCCTTTTTCCTTCAGGATCTGATAGCCTTCGAAGAGTTGGTCCCGGGTGAGGCCATACTTGGCTTCTTCGGGCATACCGATGATCACATTGCCGCCTTTGAGGAGCGGACCGGGGTTATAACGGAAAGAGACGAACTCAGGCAGACCGACATGCTTTTCCAGATACTCAATATGGGTGATGTCGTCTAAGTTGATGACAGCGCCCATGTCAAAAGCCTTCTGGTACTCAAAAGCAGGTGTGTTGTTGGAAGAGAACATGATCTCTTCCCCGGAGAGGCCCACTTTCTCAGCGAGCATCAGTTCGGCGATGGAACTGCAGTCAGCACCGACGCCCTCTTCCTTGAGAATTTTCATCAGATAGGGGTTAGGAGCCGCTTTGACAGCAAAGTATTCTTTAAAACCGGGCGCCCAAGCAAAGGCGGCCAGCAGGTTGCGTACGTTTTTTCGAATCGCTTTCTCATCATAAATGTGAAAAGGCGTCGGGTATTGGGCAATCATGTCTTCCAGTTGCTCTTTGGTGAAAGGAAGTGTTTTCGCAGGCAATGGAATTCCTCCTATTCTCGTTGTCCGATCCAGCGATGCAAAATAAAAACCGCCGAGCCATTCTCGACGGTTGTATACACAAGTACACCGGCGGAATACCTCACTCTTTTCCCCTAGGTACGTAAGATAGTGCTCCACCGAGGGCGGGAAAGGTCCTCAGTGACAGTCCTGCAATTCTTCATTGCAGACCCAGCCCAAACCTGGCAAAGCTTGGACTTCGGCGGCGATCCCTTTCCCACCGGTGCTCTGTTCATGCCTTTGAACCTTCCCGACGGTACTGATAATCAACCGCGCCTCTACCTCACCCCAAAAGAGATGAGGTATCCTATAGATTTTTAAGATGCAGATAGTTTAACATGCGATAAAAATGCTGTCAATCAGCCTGTTTAGCATTTCTTTCACAGTGTAATCTCCATGCCTTCCCAGGCCGCCGTACAGTTAGGGAGGATATCCTGAGCCATTGCTTCGATTTGTTTTAATTCGTCGTCACTGCGATGAATAGCATGGTGAAATAGGATCAGGCGCTTTGCACCCGCCGCCTGCACAAGTTTGAGCCCTTCCTGCCAAGTCGAATGACCCCAGCCGATCTTCGGCGTTCCAATCCGTCCGGCATACTCATCATCGGTATAATTGGAGTCGTAAATGACCAGATCGGCACCAGCCACCAATCGGGTCAATTCTGGATCGACCTGGTGAAAATGCTCCGTGTCTGTGACATAACAGGCAGAGCGTCCGCCATGCTCGATGCGAAAAGCGAGACATTCATCGGGATGGTTCGTCCGTGCCGTCTTTATCGTGATCTCGTCGCCCAAGTCGAGCACATCTCCTGGGTCGATCTCCTGAAAATCGATCTGGGCACCCATTTCATGCAAGGGAACCGGAAAATGGGGCGGCATCATCTGCCGCTTCATCAGATCGTGGAAGGTTCGGTTGAGCTTGCTCTGCCCATATAAGATAAAGCGATTGGCCGGAATAAAGGCCGGCGCAAAAAAAGGAAATCCCTGAATATGATCCCAGTGAGTATGACTAATTAAGATATCACCCCGTAGAGGGCTGCCGTTCGCGACAAGTTTCTGGCCCAGATTATAGAGCCCCGAACCGGCATCGATAATTAACAGGCGTGATCCAATCTGAATCTGAATACAGGGAGTGTTGCCGCCAAAGTGCAACGTTTGGGAACCGGGTACAGGAAGTGAACCGCGTACCCCCCAAAAGGTTACTGTATAAGTTGCCTTATTCAATGCGAAATCCCTCCCGACAGGCTTCTCTATCTTATTGGCTTTTTCAAGGCCAATTCCTGCCCGCCGGTACTATCATTCTATTTTTTTTGTAATTCTCTAGTGATTGTCGTAAAAAAAGCCTATCCTAAACATGTCACAGGTGTTATGCGGTCATGGGATGATCACGTATTAAAGTTGAATAAAGCAGAATATAATTAAAGATAGGCCTTTCCCCAATGAGGTTTTAAGCTGTTTTAAAACGAAAGTTGAGGTAGTATTAATGAATATTCATCTGGAGAAAAAGCTTATTGAAAACATACGGTCTATTGGGCAAAAATATGCGATAGATAAAATCGTTTTGTTCGGTTCTCGGGCAAGAGGAGAGTCCCATCGAACGAGTGATATCGATCTAGCCGTTTACCCACTCCCTGAATTTAACCTTACGGGGCATTTGTCTAGTGATTTGGACGACCTTGATACGCTCTTAAAAATTGATGTGGTGTTTATCGGTGTACAGACAAATCGGGATTTGATAGAAATCATCGAGAAAGAAGGAGTGCTTCTTTATGATCGGACATAAATCAAAATTTGAAAACTATCAACGAGCCCTTTCGAGACTGACAGAGGGTATAGCCAAATATGATGAAAGCAATGATTTAGCCAGGGACGGAATCATTCAGCGTTTTGAATTCACTTTTGAACTAGCTTGGAAAACCTTAAAATCCCTTTTTGAGGATGAAGGACTCACCGGACTGAACTCGCCGAAAACTGTGCTAAGGGAGGCTTTTTCCGCAGGCATCGTTGAAGACGACGAGTTGTGGCTGTCCATGTTACGTGACCGAAACACTACAGCCCATATTTACGACGAACACTTATCGATTGAAATATGTAATAATATCAGAGATAAGTATGTGAGCGCCTTTACCGAACTGGTCCTACGAATATCACTTCGAATTGGAGGTGAAGAAAAGCTATGACGACAGCACCATTTCCCCCGAGCCATGTAACGATCGATCGCTTTGAGGAGAATTGGGCTGTGATTGAGACAGAAGACGGCTCCACCTTCTCCCTACCCCGCTCCCTATTGCCTGCGGAAGCTCGTGAGGGTGATTTTTTGCTCCTACATATCGAAGTAGATAACGAAGCTACGGCCCGTCGAAGAGAAGCGATGGCTCGTACAATGGAGGATTTTTTCAATGCCTAGTCGCCGTTCACTTCCCTCTATTCTCGTCTTAATGCTGGCTCTTCTTACCTTCCTTTCCTTTGCCCTTGCTGGCTGCTCTGGCAGCAAACCGACAGCGAAACCAACGAACGTAACGGACTTGACCGTCCATTTTATCGACGTCGGCCAAGCCGACAGCATCCTCATCCAGACCCCTGCAGGGCAGGCGGTTCTCGTCGATGGCGGCAACCGTGACGATGGACCTTCGGTGGTGAAGTATCTAAGGTCACAAGGAATAAGTCGTCTGGATGCCATCATCGCTACCCACCCCCACGAAGATCATATCGGCGGCCTCCCAGATGTGCTGAAACAAATACCCGTCAATACAGTCTATTTGCCTAAGGCTGCTCATACATCCAAAACGTATGAGGACCTACTGAACGCGATCAAAGCAAGCGGCGCCCAGCGCGTACAGGCTAAAGGCGGAGTCAATCTAAACCTAAACGGTATGGAAGCCAAAATGCTGGCCCCCAACAGCGACAGTTATGAAGACTTAAATGACTACTCGGCGGTGCTAAAGCTGACCTATGGGAGCACATCCTTTTTGTTGATGGGCGATGCCGAAGCATTGTCGGAATCAGAAATCCTGAAAAAAGGCTATGATGTGCGAGCCGATGTGCTGAAGCTCGGTCACCACGGCAGTTCCAGTTCCACCTCAGACGCCTTTTTAAAAGCCGTCTCTCCCAAATACGCCATCATCTCCTGCGGCAAAGATAACAGCTACGGTCACCCCCATCGAGAGACGATGGCAAAATTGACTAAAGCGAAGATCGGCGTCTACCGGACCGATCAACAAGGCACGGTTGTCGCAAGAAGCGATGGTAAGACGATCAATATGACAACAAGCAGATAAACAGCATTTCACACCGGATTGCCTATTCTATAGTTTCAAATTAAAAGAGCCAATTCGATAATTTAATATCATTCAAAACCCCTCAGTTTTTCCCTATTGGAAAGACTGAGGGGTTTTTCATTTACAATTTTTACTCTTAATTCAAGTATTTTAATATAGATTTATCCGTTTATATGTATTAGTATAGTCAGCATCGCCTTCGACATGCACTCTTTTTCACTATTGCAATGAATTTTTACTCGGAAAGGTGGATTGGGTATGCGTATTAAAACTACAACATGGATTCTTACAGGTGTTTTATCATTCGGTCTCCTCACCGCTCCCCTGTCCATGATTCCGAATTCTGTGAATATTGTTGGGGAAGCGGCCGCAGCAACGAATTCGCCGGTGACCACCAAGGTACTCGGCAAAGGAACATCTTGGGAAACGACTATGTATATCATTAAAGGGGACAAGCCTGGCCCGACAGTGTGGGTCTCTGGCGGCGTCCACGGGAATGAACCTGCCGGCTATAAAGCAGCCGGACAGGTGAAAAACTGGAAAATCGACAAAGGTACTCTCATTGTTCTTCCCGAAGCCAATAAGGTAGGTATTAAAAAATTCCGCCGTGACTCTGGTTTCGGTGACTTAAACCGGGCCTTCCCGCAGTCGAAAAAAGAAGGTGCCGATAATGCATTGGCAAAGGCAATTTGGAGTGAGTACTTGAAGTACAAGCCGGACTACCTGCTAGACCTGCATGAGGGATTTGATTACCATGTGCAAAACAAAGATTCTGTCGGTCAGTCGATCATTTACTATCCTACTGGCAACATGGATGATTACGCTTCCAAGCTCGTCTCCAAACTAAACAAGACTACAGCCTATTCGAAACGTTTCTCGAAACTTAAATATCCTGTTGGCGGTAGTTTAGCCCGCGCCGCTGGTATTTTTGGTTCAAAATCGGCAATTTTTGAAACTGGTGACGATGATCCGATCAATACCCGCGTGAAAAATCATCTGACTGCTGTTGAAATGTTTCTGAACCACGCTGGTGTGAAGGTTACGGCGAAGTAAGTTCATTCTTTGCATAAGTTTCATCATTCGATTCTTCAAGGGCTGTAGCGTTATACCCGTTAGAGAAGGAGTTGCCAACCAATGCAACTCCTTTTCTTCATGTTTACGGTTAGCCACAATAGTAATATTGCCCATTTATATCCACCGATGGTGCCGCATTAGGGCATGGTGGTCTATTATGTAAACTATTTTCCAACTGCCTTGAGGATCATGGCCGCATGTTGAGCTTGGTAAGCGTCCGTGGTGGTACCATGGGGGCAGCTGTTTTTCAGATACAAATCGAAGTGCCCATCTACTCCATTCGTCGGGGTCGTATCATAGCTGTGGGGCATCCCCGAGAGCGATGCGGCGATGTTCATACCGTCTTTCCAGACCACGACGGCCCGTGGGTTCCACGTCCAGGTGGCAAAAAGTTCTTTCATCGTTTGGGTGTCCGTTGTAGTCAGAGGTTCCACGTCAGAGTGATTGTATCCGCCTAACATCTTCACTTGAACGGTTTTGCCGGTATCAACATCGGTTAGTTGAAATTGATCATTCCGGTTTAATACATACTGTCCGTCGAAAAACCAATCGGCTATGACCCCATACTTTGAGGGAGCTACATGCATTCCAGGGAATACATCATAGTTGCGGGGAGCAAAACCGTTGATGGCGATTTTTTGACCAGCATCGAACCACTCATCGGTCTTCATATAATTGTATCGGTAAAGGTCACTGAGCGGCACGCCGAACTTCTGCGATAAGGACCAGCCAGAATCTCCAGCTTGGACCACATAGGTGATGCTCGGCCATTGGGTAACGGCTGTCGGCCGGACAGCTCCTGATGTAGGTATAGGTTCCGAGGAAGGTGTCGTCGTAGGCGTGGGCGAAGGTTCAGAAGTTGGGGGCGTCGTTGTGGTTGGTTCAGTTGTCGGAGCCGGTTGGGTCGTTTGGGTCGGTGTAGTAGTACCGGTTGTTGTCGTAGATGTCGGCGTTGTTGTCGTGGTAGACGTCGGTGTCGACGTGGTAGATGTTGGCGTGGTGGTCGTGGTCGTCGGTGTTGTCGTGGTAGATGTTGGCGTGGTGGTCGTGGTCGTCGGCGTTGTCACACCGGATACCTTTGGCAAGGCACCGTCGGTGATCTTCAATTGTTGTCCCACATACAACATATCGCTCGTCAACTTATTGAGTTGCCTAATTTGGTCCACCGTTACGCCAAAGTTTTTCGAAATCAGCCAAAGGGTATCGCCCGCTTTGACAGTGTAGACTTTTGCTTCCACCATATAGAGTTTTTGACCGACGTAAATCACATCGCTGGTAAGTCCGTTCAGGGTCTTAATTCGATCAACAGAAACACCTTGTTTTACAGAAATGATCCATAGTGTATCGCCGGACTGGACGACATAGGACACGTCGGTTGCATAGGCCGCAGTAGTACTGAAAAGAGCGGTAGAAACGGTGAGGGCGCCGATGAGAGTTTTGACGTAAGGCTTCATAGGTTGCTCCTTTCGGCTGCTACTAAAATAGAAATTACTGGTACCACTTGTGCATTTGATAACTTGCCACATCCTCATTATAGGGGATAATGTCTCTCCGGTTGTATAGATTCTTAAAGGAAACAAAGTGACAATTAGCAATCAATATAATGGAAAAGACTCTTGGACTGTCCGTAAAGAACGCCCAAAAGTCATCACTGGTCACTTTTATTACAACGAGTTGTCTTCATAGTTTTAGATGCTTTGTTTTCATTCGCCCATATCCCGCAGCGCTTCAGCATTGATGATTCGGACCGTCTCCAGATGAAAGTCAATCAAACCCTCCTCGCGCATGCGAGCCATTTCCCTGGACATGGATGGCCGGGAGACATTCAGAAAGTCAGCAAGTTCATTCCGCTTCATAGGAAGGCGGAATGTCGTTGTACCCGCTTTTCGATGCTGTTCCAAGAAAAAGGTGCTCAGTTTCCCCCGCATGCTCTTAATCGTCAAGTACTCCACCTTTTTATTCAGCATCATGGCCTTTTCAGAAATGATCCTGAGCATGTTTTCGATGATCGTCCGGTGCCAAGTACAACTCTGTTCACATTGACCGGTCAGCTTTCGCCGAGATATGAACAGAGCCTGGCTCTCTTCCTGGGCGATGACAGTGGCTGGCCAGGCCGAGTTCTTAGAAAAGACGACGATTTCTCCAAAAAGATCTCCTGGACGGAGCAGCGCCATCATAGATCGGTGGCCTGCGGCCGTTTCCTTGATCACCAAGGCCTCCCCCTTGAGCAAGACACCAATACTCTCAAAAGGTTCCCCCGCCAAGGCGATAGTATCGTTCTTTTTATAGCGGCAGCTCTTCGGCTCAAGGCAATTCAGCATTTCATTGATAACCACCGGTTCAATTCCTTGAAAGAGCGAGCATTGGGATAAAAGACGAGACTTTTCCGTAAGCTTCTTTAGCCCATCCTGTTTGATTTGCTTCATTTGTTCAATCTGTTCCATTTTGTTCTTTTGCTCCCTTAGCTTTCGCTGCTTACCTCTTATCTTCTTTACCGACGGGCTCTTCTTTTGCTTCTACAGGTAATCATTATCTGAATCAAGACGTTTCGGTAGCCATGGCTACCGATTTTTTCATTCAATTTTATTATAGTGTAGATGTAAAGGCAAACAATCCGAAGGAGGATAACCTATATGAAACGAAAAATCGTCACGATTAATGAGGAAAAATGCAACGGTTGCGGGCTCTGCATTACCGCCTGCCACGAAGGTGCCCTTCAACTGATTAACGGAAAAGCGAAGCTGGTTTCTGATGCATACTGCGACGGTCTCGGCGACTGTCTTCCCGAGTGCCCTACCAACGCTATCACTTTAGAGGAGCGGGATGCCAATCCTTTCGATGAGGTTGCTGTGAAACAGCGCATGGAAGAAGCGAAAAAAGCCAACGCGGAAGCTCCCATCCCCTGCGGCTGCCCTGGCACGCATGCTCGAGTTTTTGAAAGATTGCCAATGAAAGAAACCAAGATCCCGCAAGGAACCGCGGTGATATCTAACGTCAGCGCTAGCGCAAATGCGGGAGATGGCTTCAACGCTGAATCGCAACTGCGCCAATGGCCCTGTCAGTTAAAACTGGTCTCCCCG
Organism: Heliobacterium mobile; assembly: GCF_009720735.1. GTDB lineage: Bacteria > Bacillota > Desulfitobacteriia > Heliobacteriales > Heliobacteriaceae > Heliobacterium > Heliobacterium mobile. The sequence continues at coordinate 29,945 of NZ_WNKU01000001.1, read as the reverse complement.
CGAGCTCCCTTTTTCGACAATTGCCATCTACTGATTGCCGCCGATTGCACCGCATTCGCCTATGTTGGGATTCATCAAGATTTCATGCAAAACAAAATTACCCTGATCGGCTGCCCGAAACTGGATGCCGTCGAATATGCCGAAAAGCTGACAGAAATCTTAAACGCCCACGACATCCAAAGCTTGACTGTGCTGCGGATGGAAGTGCCCTGTTGCGGCGGAATCGTGAACTCCGTGAAAAAGGCCCTCACTGTTAGCGGTAAAGTCCTCCCCTGGCAAGTCGTCACGATCGGCACAGATGGACGCATCGTCAATAGAATCTAATTCAAACCAATCAAAGTAACCCTGGGAAAAAGCAACTAAACAGCAAGTAAAAAAAGACACAGTAAAAGCAAAGCTAGCTTATGACTTTTACTGTGTCTTGCATTTTTATCACGTTTTTCACCGAGAATTACTTCATGATTTCCCTAAGTATTTAAGTACATCCCTTTTCATCCTTGACGAGGAGAGTTGGAATCCGTAAAATGGATACAAAGCTACAAAAATGGCATCTAAACTATTCCATCTCAAAGCCGAGAACAAGTGTTTTTCACTTGTTCTTTTGTTTATCCGCCGAAAAAACGAACTACTCTGAAACTTCAAACGAAGGAGGATACCGATGACCCTTAAGTCCAAGCTTACCATCAGTCTAGCCTTGTTCTCCCTGTTGCCGCTTTTGCTTCTCGGTTATATCTTTTACAACTCAGCCAGCACATCCTTGGAAGTGCAAATTCGACAAAACCAATCCCTTTGGGCAAATAGCCTGCTGCGGGATCTAAACAAATCTATCGAGGAGCGCCGGAATCTGCTCAACCAGTTGTCGAGTCTACCGAAGATTAAAAGCATGGACCCAGAGCAGCAAAAATCTCTCCTGGAATCCTTCGCTAACGTCTTTCCGGACATGGATTCTCTTGTCATCATAGATCCTTCAGGAATGCAGATCGTTCGTTCCAACAACGACGGGAAGGTCAATGTTTTTGAACGAGATTATGTACAAGGGATAATCAAAGAAAAAAAATCCTTTGTTGTCGGGCTCCCCGTCATCAGTAAAGTTACACAGAAGCCTATCTTGGCTATATCCGTACCGATCACCGATGGGGATAAGCTGGTTGGTGTCCTTGCCGGATATATTCGTATCGACGATGTCATCCTTTCCTTTATTGAACGGATGAAAGAATTAGATCCCTCTGCTGACAATAAAATCATCGTCGTCGACAGCCAGCAGAAATTACTCTACCATCCGGATAAGAAAAACGTCGGGGCTTCCAGCACCTATGCGTTGCCTCCTGCCAATGCCGCTGGTGAGGTAAACTATACAGAAGCGGGCACACAATATGTGGCCACCCTCCTGTCTTCTGAAAATACACACTTAACCGTATTAATGCGTGACGATGAGCGAATCCTATTCGCCCCCATCCGACATTTGCTGTACATTCTCCTCGGCCTGTCGCTGGGAATCGCGGTTCTTTCCCTCATAACTTCAACCTTTTTCGCTCGGCGAGTCGCCTCTCCCCTGGAGTCTATGGGTGCACAAGCCCGGAGGTTGGCCTCAGGAGACTTGACGGCCGATCTCAACGTAGCCGATTACCATGAACCTGAAATGCGCCAACTGGCTGATGCCTTTCAAGAAATGTCTCTAGGACTTCGACAATTGATCGGAGAAATCCGGAAGTCTTCGCAGTCGTTACATACAGAATCGATGAATCTAAACGGCTCCTGCCAACAGACCGCTAAAGCGGCCGATCACTTAGCCCGTTGCAACGAAGACGTGGCGAACACCCTGCTTTTTCAAACTCGCCAATTATCGGAAACAGTGGAGCAAGTGGAACTGCTGTCGAAACTGTCACAAGACATCGTCGCGGATGGAAGAGCTGCATCGAGAGAGGGCCTTCATTTGAGCCAATTGTCAGAGGCCATCTCCAACTCCATTCAAGAAGCACAGGCCCTGTCTGAGTCGACGGCGAAAACCATGCTTCATGGCTCGAAAACAACGAACGAACTTCACGAAAAGAGCCGCGGGATTGAAGAAATCCTGAATGTGATCACGGAAATCACGGGCCAAACGAACTTGTTGGCCTTTAATGCTGCCATTGAAGCAGCTCGAGCGGGCGAATATGGACTCGGCTTCGGCGTGGTCGCCGAAGAAATTCGAAAACTGGCCGAAGAATCTCGCCAAGCAGCCTTAAGAATTCAAAAGATCATCGCCGATATCGGCACCGATATCAACGCCACTGTTCACGCCATTGACGAAGGCTATCGATTGGCCGACGCCGAGTATCATAAATCACAAGAAAATACAGAAAGACTTCGTCAAATGGTGATTTTGCTGAAAGGTCAGATGGAACGCTTTGACAGCGTCATCCAACGGGCTGATAGTCAGATGGGTATGGCAGTCAACGCTTCGGCTTCCTTGCAGCAACTATTTAAAGAGTCTACCGAAGCCGCTTCTTCCACCCAAGCCGTTACCTCTATCGCTCAAGAGGTGGCCGCCTCCTCAGAAGAAGTGGCTGCATCGGCAGACAAACTGACACAGATATCTCATTCATCTCAATCAGTGGTAGAGCGATTTCGACTCGAATAAACAGCCCGATAACAACGGGTAATAAAGAGAAACAGGCTATAGATATTCAAAAAAAGAATATCTATAGCCTGTTCTTTTCCATTCCGATTCCAAGCGCTTGAGAAGGTGAGACGACGAATAAATTTTCGATCTATGTCGGATTACAGTTCAGTTTAACTGATAGCTTCATTTTTGGACTTTTTTAACAAATACTATCTATAGGATTTAATTGGTTTTGTAGGTTCTTGTGTAAATTTATGTATTGTGATGACAAGGAGCAAGAGCTATAATTATTTTATCGGTTACAAATTCCCTATGCAAAGCTTTAGTTATTTATACATAACTTCTGGCTTGATAATATGAATAACTTGAGAGAAGGTAATATGTATGAAAAACTACTCAATTAAAAAGAAAATCCTGTTAGCTACCATTATCTCGATCTTTATCAGTACATCTGCTGTCGGAGCATTAATCCTTAAATCCTATAACGATGAAGCATCAACTTATAGTCGAGAACAAATTACGATTTCTAGAAAGAATTTCGAACATCTTGTGAGCAGCGACGTGTCCATGATGTCAGCGACGATGAATGCCTTAATGGATAATCCACAGATTGCCCAGATTTTTATACAACGTGACCGAGATATGCTTTATAAGACTATATCACCGCTCTTTAATCAACTTAAAGAACGATATCGAATCACCCATTGGTATTTTCATAATGCGGAACCGGATAAAACTGCCTTTTTACGGGTTCATCAGCCAGATAATTTTGGCGACGTGATCAACCGAGTTACATATCGTAAAGCGATCGAGCAACAGGGCTTCAGTTCCGGATTAGAACTAGGTAAAACTGCTTTTGCCTTGAGAGTGGTTGCTCCTTACCGATATCAGGGACAGTTAATTGGCTACATGGAATTGGGAGAAGAAGTAGACCATTTTCTTGGTATTTTGAAGAACCAAACTGGATACGACTATGGCATGATTATTAAAAAAGAATATTTGGATGAAAAAGAATGGGCTAAAAATAGAAAAAACCATGGGTTGGATAACAATTGGAATAATTCATCATCGTCAGTTTTAGTTGATAAGACGAGGGACAGTGAAGATATATTTGCTTATGCGGAGGCTATCGATAATCTGCCTGATGACGGACTGGTCCTCGATCAAATTAGCCGTGAAGGGTCGGTCTTCGCAAAAGCAATTTTCCCCATTTTCGATGCGGGAAATCAAAAAGTTGGCGGTGTAGTGGTCTTACGAGATATCACTTCCGCATACCAAGCTATGCAAAAGAAATTGGCTCTTCAAATCACAATCGTTCTTCTGATTAATATCGCCGTTACTCTTGTCTTAACGAGGTTAACATATCAACCGATTGTTCGTTTATCTCGATTAGCGAAAGAAATAGCAGCCGGGAATTTAGATGTTCTCCAAAATGAAACCCAGAATAAGGACGACGAAATTGGAGATTTACAATCCGCAATCAACACGAATATTAACGACATTAAGGCCATCATAAGACAAATTCGCAAACAGTCTGATGACGTCGTAATAATATCTCAACATTTAGCAAAAGCATTTACGGAAATCAGCGATGCATCAGAAGAAGTCTCCCATAGCATTCAAGAGTTAGCTGATGGTGCCTCAAAACAAGCTCAAGATGTTTTTGAGGCGAGAAACCTTGCATCAGAAATGATCGAAATAAGTCAAGTCGTAGATTCTGAACGTGAAAGACTAGTAAATATCGTACGGGAAACTAGCTCTTTAACCGATAACGGCAATATTTTGATTCAAAATGCCGTAAACAGAATGAATCAAATCGCAGAAACCAATCAACATAACGTGGAACAAATTAAAGCGCTTGAAAATAGCTCTCGAGAAATTAGTACTATCGTAGATATGATTACAACTATTGCAGGCCAAACAAACATGCTTGCCTTGAACGCTGCGATTGAGGCTGCCCGAGCTGGAGAAATGGGCCGTGGATTCGGTGTTGTAGCGAGCGAGGTAAGTAAACTAGCAGATGAATCCAATCAAGCGGCCCAACAAATCGCCGACCGCATTAAGACGGTTCAATCCGCCGTGAAACATATTGCGAATAATATTAATGAAGGTACACGACAAATTGTCGATGGAGTAGAGATAGCAAATGCTGCTGGTAACGGGTATACAAAGATATCTCAATCGATCACTGCCTTTTTGGGCGAAATTGGTAAGTTGAATGCGTCCACCGAGAAACTAATAGTAAAAGCACAATCTGTAATGCAGGTTATTGATCAAGTCGCATCCGTTACGGAAGAGTCATCACAAGTTGTATTAAATATATCCGCTTCTACAGAAGAACAAGCAGCCACTATGCACGATATCAGTTCTACCTCACAACGAATGGCTCAACTGTCCACTGATTTAACAGATATAATTAAAAAGTTTACCATCTAGAGATAGACGGTCAAAATAATCGAATCAAAGAGACACAACAAAACCGTACCGAATAGGTAGGTTCTGTTGTGTCTCTTTGCTCAATTGTAATAATACCTGCAAGTCCTGTTGTACGGCAGAGCATCCCACGAACGCATGATTAGGATTGACCCCTTTTTCTTATTGACGCAACATCGGATCCATCGTAAAATTAGATAACTAAGAATTATATAGAACTATCTCGAAGGCGAGAACAGGTATCCTCTTTGATACTTGTTCTTTTTTTTATGAGAAAGCCATTTTCATGATAGCCTGTGGCCCAATGGGCCATGAACGTTTTATTTGCCATGAAAGCTAACGACTGTTTCCGTGGATCTCAAAAAAAGGAGGTATTCCAGATGTCCCTCAAGTCTAAGCTCATTCTCATCTTAGTCCTGTTCTCGCTAGTGCCACTTCTCCTCCTCGGTTATATCTCCTATCAAAATGTCAGTACGTCCTTAGAACATGAGATTCGTCGCAACCAAGCCCAATGGGCAAACAGCATGCATCAAGATTTAAACAAATCCATCGAAGAGCGACGGAGTTTGCTCAAACAGCTTTCCAGTCTACCTAAAATCAAGAGTATGAATGCAGAAGAACAAAAGTCGCTTCTTGAATCTTTCGGCAATGTCTTTCCCGATATGGATTCCATTGCCGTCATCGACCTAACGGGAATGCAGATCGCCCGTTCGAATAATGGAACTAAGGTGAACGTAGCCGATCGAGATTATGTACAGGGCATATTAAAGGAAGGAAAGACTTTTGTCGTCGGTCTTCCGTCGATCAGCAAAGTTACCGGTAGACCTATCTTGACCGTCGCGGTACCCATCACTGACGGAGGATTGGTCGTGGGCGTTCTGGCCGGCTACCTTCGTGTCGATGATGTGATCCGTTCTTTTATTACAAGGATGCAAGAATTGGATTCTGCTGCCGATAAAAAGATCATCATCGTCGACAATCAGCAAAAACTGCTCTACCATCCAGATAAGAAAAACGCCGCCTCTTCCGACAGCTATCCCTTGCCCCTCTCCGATACAACAGGTATCGCTGATTACGAAGAAAACGGCACCCACTATGTAGCCACTCTCATGCAGTCTGACTTCACCCATTTGACCATCTTGATCCGTGAAGATGCCAAAGAGCTTTTTGCACCCATCCAACATTTACTATACGTACTGCTCGGTTTACTCGCTGGGATGGTCCTACTTTCCCTCGTCACATCGTTCTTTTTAGCTCGTCGCATCGCTTCACCCCTTGAGTACATAGGAGCGCAAGCCCGGAGACTCGCTTCCGGCGACCTGACTATTCAACTCACGAACACAGAGTTTAATGAGCCGGAAATTCGCCAGCTCGCCGAGGCCTTCAATGAAATGTCCCAAGGATTGCGCCAATTGATCGGGGAGATCCTGCAGTCTTCACGGATATTGAACTCCGAGTCGATGAATTTAACAGGCACTTGCCAGCAGACCGCTAAAGCCGCCGATCACCTGGCTCGCTGCAATGAAGCCGTAGCCAGCACCTTGCTTACGCAAACTCGCCAATTATCAGCAACGGTGGAGCAAGTGGAACTGCTGTCAAAACTGTCCCAAGACATCGTCGCCGATGGAAAAGCCGCTTCAAAGGAAGGTCTTCACTTGACCCAATTATCGGAGACCATCTCCAACTCCATTCAAGAAGCACAGGCCCTGTCCGAATCGACGGCGGAAAAGATGCTTCAAGGTTCGAAAACCACGAAGGAACTTCACGAAAAAAGCCGGGGGATTAAAGAAATCCTGAACGTGATCACAGAGATCACAGACCAAACGAACCTATTGGCCTTCAACGCCGCCATAGAAGCTGCTCGGGCGGGTGAATACGGTCTCGGCTTTGGCGTCGTCGCCGAAGAAATTCGAAAACTGGCTGAGGAATCTCGTCAAGCAGCTTTCCGCATTCAAAAGATCATCGCCGATGTCGAAGCGGATATCGATGCTACCGTTCATGCCATTGATGAAGGATACCATTTAGCTGACGCCGAGTACCACAAATCTCAAGAAAATGCGAAGCGACTGCGTCAAATGGTCTTATTGCTAAAAGGCCAGATGGATCGCTTTGACAGCGTCATTCAGCGAGCCGATAGTCAGGTTGACATGGCAGTTACTGCTTCAGCTTCACTGCAACAACTATATAAAGAGTCCACCGAAGCCGCTTCGTCCACTCAATCGGTGACCGCCACCGCTCAAGAAGTGGCCGCGTCCTCAGAGGAAGTCGCCTCCTCGGCGAGCAAACTGACGCAGATATCTCATTCATCTCAAGCGGTGGTAGAGCGATTTAAACTTGACTAAAGCCAAAAAGCTAAGGACGTTTCTTAAAAAGAAGCTCCTTAGCTTTTCTTTTCTATATATCTGATTACTTCATGGGTGCAACGATGCTTTCAACCCAAAGAACAAACTACTCTATGGGGTTTTGACAGAGCCTACAGTCGGATACCACTTCTGGAACCAAATCGTAAAGAAAATGGCAGGAATATTAATCAGAAGCCGAACTGACGTCCAAAGACCTGCATGTTCCAGGGCGAAATGTCCAGCTAATATGGCCGTCGCTTGAATCATAAACACTCCCGCCCATACGGCTGTGATGATGGCATTGGTCTTAATAAAGACCGGGTGACTCCATAACGCCGAAGGCCAGTACCACTTTGAATACTCTCCTGTAAGCGGCATTGAGGTTGCCAATGTAGCTGCCCACACCCCCCCAAGGAAAAATAACCCGAAAACCTCAACATAGGTAGTCGAGAAGCTACCAGTTATAAGAAATACCCAAGATAGTGCAAAGAAAACTGGTGATACGGTCTCCATCCAGCTTGGTTTGCTGTAGGCTTTTCGATACCCCCACAGGAGTACTCCGAGGAGCAAAGGAATACCCATCTGAACGAGATTGCTCAATGCAGGAAAATTAATGGTAGACCAATGGACGATCCAAGGAACGAAGGCCAGTGACAGCCATGCCATCCCCGGTAACCGAATAGGCCCTCGCTCGATAGTCTCTCCCGCCGTAGTGGTTTGGTCATTGGTAAACGGAGGCTTATTCGGCTTCGAACCCTCCTTTTTTGAGAACAGCCTGTTCATACGAAGCAGAATCTCCATATCCCCTTCAATCCGGTAAAGCCCCTTGATGAACGCGGTTTGTCCACTTAATTCGTTTCGGGCGATCTTTATCCAGACATCGGAGGGGGTATGGATAGTAAGGGTAGGCGATGGAACGAGCCCTCGGTGAGCTGTACATTGACCGTCTTTAATTCGCAATACATACTCCCCAGATTCGCCGCCGGAAACGATAAACTGAATATCCGCCCTCAGGCTCTTCGCAGCCTCCGGGTTAAAGAGCGCTGCTTGTCCGGTGATAACATCGAGAAACGTTTCCGGTATTTTATTTTGATTTTCCGGCAAGGGTAAGGCGGGCGAAAGAGCCTCCATAGAAGTAGGGGTGGTCATATGTTCAGATACTTGTTGCCCTACGATGACACTGTCCCAGTAGAGGTTGGCCATGCGGGCATAATCCTCCGGTTCTGCTAGGCTTTGGTCCAATACCGCCTGGGTCTCCCGTGAAACACGGCTGTCTTTCCCAAATTCCACCCCCGCACGGTGAACGGCCTTCGTATACCACTGGTTACTCTCTTGCAAGTCCGGTACTTTTAACAGTTCACCACAAGAGCACAAAATGGTAGCGGCGAGTTCATAATGATAGAACAAACGAAATGTTTCGACTAACCCGGAGAAGTGATGTCGTTCTGGAAATCCACAATTGGAGATAAGCACGATCTTTTTGGGTGGATCATCTTCATGGAGCGTTGGATGGGTATAATGATCCCCCTGTTTGACGATATAGGGCTTATTCAGGGGAAGGACCATCCGGTCCATAAAATCTTTCATCAGTCCGCTAACCGTGAAAACATATAACGGGGTCGCAAAAACAAGGACATGGGCAGCGCGAACCTTCTCTAGCAGTTCAGGCATACTATCATTGTGAATACAAAAACCTGGTGTTTTTGTCCAACAACTAAAACATCCAGAACAACGATGGATCTTCTTCTCTACAAGATAGATAGTTTCTGTTTCCGCTCCCGTTTCTCTTATCCCTTCTAAGAATGGTTGTAAAAGGCACTCCGTGTTGCCATACTTACCCCTTGGACTTCCGTTGATCGCTAATACCTTCACGTTTATTCCCCTCCTTTTCCTAGTTGATTTCCTTAAACCACCATTCTTTCAGTCAGTAGCGTATTTTTTAATTTTTTCAATAGACTCTTCCAGCCACTCTATCCATGCTTTTTCTAGGTTGATTCCCGCCTCTAGAGTTAAGGCCCAGAAAAAGCTGTCCCGCTCGAGATTTGCTGCTTCTTGCTGCATCTTTTCCAGAACTGGCCCTTGATACATCGCCAATAAGTCCCGATGAAGTTTCAAATATTGATTCATCTGAGACAAGATATCTTCTTTTTCCATCGTTCCGCCAAAAAATACTTTGATGAGAAAGGCCTCTCGTACCGATGGTAGATTCGTCGGTTCACGTAACCAGCGCTGTAATTCTTGGCGTCCTGCATCGGTAATATGGTAAATCTTGCGATTGGGTTTCTCCTCTTGGTACTCCACCTCCATCGTCAACAAACCCTCTTTTTCCATTTGACTTAGCGTCGGATAAATTTGACTCAGACTCGCGTTCCAGAAGTGTTGGACAGACTCATCAACATACTGTTTTAACTGGTAGCCAGTCATGCTGTTGTAACTCAAAAAACCGAGCAAAGCATGTTTGAGCGACATCTGTTGCACCTGCCATTTCAAATTTCAATCATCAGATCATTCCGTTACTTCTCATACACTGCCGATCACATAAGCAATCATTGGCCCATGACCACATCAGACGCTAAGTTAGCGGCTATATATAAGTCCTTATATATATAAGACCATAAATACTAATTTATGTCAAGGATTCAATTCCATTTTTGGATTTCAGAAAAATAATCTGCCGATATTCCCGAACCGCGATTAATATCAAAGGAAAATAAAAAAGCGAATCCGCAGTGAATGGTTCACCGCGTTTCGCTTTTTACGGGCCTTATCCTCTCTCAGTTAAACAAAAGGCCCTTAACATATAGAGGAAACCGTCATGTGTAATATCGTTAAATTGCGTCGGCTTTTTGGATAGATGCAAAAACTTTTTAGCTAAGGGCTCCGAAGAGATCTTGTCATTCAACGATTGAATACATCGCTCTATCCAATCCAAATACTTTTTACTCTTAAAAAAGTTATCCGATAGCTTTAGCTTGAGCATCTCGTACTTAAACTCTTCTCCCTCTCTAAGTAACTCAGCCAGAGACATCGCTATCGTCCCCCTTTGAATCTACAGCAATCTTATAGGAATTATACCTCATCACTAATAGCTTTACACTATATCGATATAGATAATCTACGCAATAACCAATTAAGTGTTACCCGAATAGGTTCATCCACAGGTCATGAGATAACAAGAAAGCCGCCCTCCCTCGGCGGCTTTTCACCTTTATGCTATTGTTAACTTGCATTCTAACATTAATGCCGTTACTCATTCATGCGTTCGGTACTTGCCTTACTCAGCAATCGATGTGGCCCATTCAATCAACGGAATGGTAAACCAAAACTTCGATCCTTTGCCGCTCTGACTATGTACTCCAATCGTTCCGCCCATCAGCTCGACTAAACGCTTTGAGATGGATAACCCTAAACCGGTACCACCGTATCTTCGCGAAAAGGAACTGTCCACTTGGCTAAAGGGCTGGAAGATGCGTTCGATATCTTTAGCCTCAATACCGCTCCCTGTATCAATGACCTCAAAGAGGGCTTCCTTCTTACTATGGATTTCTTGAGTGGACACTCGTAAGGTTACTTCCCCACGTTGCGTAAATTTAACGGCATTGTCTAGTAAGTTCAATAATACCTGACGAAGGCGAACCGGATCGGACTGTATCGTCAGGGCACTCTCGAGATCAATCAAACTAATTAAGGATAGTCCCTTTGCTTGAGCCGTAACCTTTACCAGATCGATAACATCCGTAATCGTTTTTTGAAGATGTACCTCCACCTTCTCGATCATCATCGATCCCGAATCGATCTTAGAGTAATCCAACACGTCACTGATGACGTTTAAGAGAGCATGGGTAGAATCCTTGATCATCTTGGCGAATTCCTTTTGCTCTTCAGACATGGGCGTATCCAAAAGAAGTTCAGACATTCCTAAAATTCCGTTCATGGGCGTGCGGATTTCATGACTCATCGTCGACAAGAATTGGCTTTTGGCATGATTCGCCGCTTCAGCTTGTTCCTTAGCGACTTCTAACTCCTTAAGGCCTCGTTTTTTCTCAGTGATGTCCCGTTGAACGCCGAAATAGCCGAGCACTCTCCCGTCGTCAGCATAAAAAAGTTGATAATCTCCTTCGACATACATAGCTGTGCCATCGAACTTTTCTCGAGACATTTCTATACGAAGTTTCCCTGAATCCAACAGTTCTTTTAACATTTTCTTGCATTGTGCTGTGTCTTTGCCCCAAAAATCATTCATAGGTAGATGGATTAATTGTTCTCTTTGAGCTCTGTAGAGGCTGCACAAAGCGTCATTACACTTCGTAATTCGTAGGTGCTGCATGGCATAATTCAGCACTTCTTCTTTGTCGATCGTATCATCCCAGCGAATCGGTTCGTCGGTCATTATGTAAAAGAAGGCGTTTATCGACTGAGAGAAGAACATCTCCAACTTTTTTTCACTTTCCTGTAATGCCGTCAGTGTTTGTTTATGTTGCGTAATATCTCTAGAGATACCAATGATGCCAACCACTTGATCATATTGATCGAAAATGGGTTCTTTGATCGTCTCAACCAGCACTTTTTTCCCATCGGGATAAAGGATCCATTCCTCAATTTTTTGGGTTCTTTTTTCTCGCATTACTTTAGAATCCAACAGTCGGTAAAGTTCAGCATCTTCTTTGGAAAACAACTCATAGTCGGTCTTTCCGATGATTCTTTTACTATCCATACCAAAAAAGTCACAGAGGGCCTTGTTACAATTTAACATGACGCCATTGGAATCTTTCACAAAAATAATATCGGGGATTACATTTAAGAGATTATCGATGACGGTCTGATTTTTTACCATCAGACGGGTATTATTTTGATATTTATAGAAAAGCTCCGTATATTCTTGTTTTAATTCAGTCAACTTATCGATAAATTGATCTATTTCCTTCGGAAGACTATCCAAGATTAACAGCCCCTATCAGCGAGTTATCATAGATGTATTAACTAATTATAATCCACCTAATGACAAATATAAACGTACTTTACCAAAAAAACCGAAGCGTGATGCTCCGGCAGGTATACATGTCCCCATATAATTCCTTATTGTAACAAGTATAAAGAGTGAAACATTTAGCCAACGCTTTCGGTCTGTAAAAAGTCAAGGCTTATTTGGTCCCGCGGAATTGGCTTTTCCGCAGGTCTAGCAAAGAAGTACCCCTGAACAAAATCGGCCCCTCGTTCTTTTAACCAGGACCACTCTCCTTGGGATTCTACTCCTTCTGCGACAGAATGTATGCCTAGTTCTCTACAAAGCTCAAGAATCTTTGAGACGACCATCGCCTTGTATGGGTCTTCATGGACATTGCGAGTTAGTTCCGACGACTGCACTCATGAATGACTTGTTCACAGCGCGTCGCTTACGGATAGTCAACAGTATTTACATTATATTATAGGCTCAGTATTGCTACAATATAAAAAAAGATACATAGTAATCTTCATTGACCCTTAATGAAATCGTTGTTAGGTTCACTACGACAAGGCGTAATGATCTTTACTATCAATGAAAAACTCTAACCGACCTTTAACCAGTAAAAAAGCCCAGCGATAATCTTGTATCGTTAGGTTTCTTTTGTTTATGAATCTCTCGTTACGACTCAGTCTTCCCATAAGGGACCCTTCGAATAAAGAAAGACATCACCCAGGCCAACAGGATAATTCCCGTCGCCACCAAAAAAGCGTCGTTAATCCCAGCGATCGCCGAATATTTGGCCGATAAGCCATAGACAACAGTGGTCGCTAACCCTTGAGCTTGGGCTGCCGTCACGCCTGTGCCTAATGCCAAAGCGTGTGTAATTCCACCGAATTGCTGATTGACTGACGGATTGCTGGAGACCATCGCACTCATATAATCTCCCAGATGTACACTGGTGCGGTTGGTCATGATCGTCACCAACAACGCGGTGCCTAACGATCCAGCCACTTGTCGTATCGTATTGGACATGGCTGTTCCATGGCTGTTTAGATAGCCGGGGAGTTGATTGAGGCCTGCCGTCATTACAGTCATCATCAATAAGGACATTCCAAAGCTTCGCAAGCAGTAGATCAAGACGATATTGTGGTAGGTGGTCGTCGCCGTCAGTTTCGCGAACTCATAATTAGCTGCTGCTGTGATCAGCAACCCAACGATAGCGAGTGGACGAACACCGATGCGATCGAAAAGGGCTCCTGAAATCGGTGACATGACCCCCATGATCAATGCTCCCGGCAGCAACAATAAGCCGGACTGCAGGGGCGTAAAGCCACGGATATTCTGTAGGTATATCGGTAAAAGGAGCATGGCTGCAAACATGGCCATGTTTGTGATCGAACTGATCGCCGTCGTCAGAGAGAAAATACCGTAGCGAAAAACACGGAACTCCAGCATCGGGTTTTCTACGGTCAATTCACGCCAGATAAACAAGGCGACACCGATAACGCCAAGTGTTACAAAGAGGATCACTTCTGCCGAACCCCACCCGACAGTCCCGGCTCGACTAAACCCGTAAAGGAGCCCTCCGAAACCAACGGTGGAAAAGACCACTCCCCAGATATCGAACTCGGGATAAGTCAGTTTAGCCACATTGGACAACCACTTGATTGCGATGACGATGTCGATAATGCCGATGGGAACCATGATGAAAAAGAGGATGCGCCAGGTATAGTTTTGCACAATCCACCCGGCCAAGGTCGGTCCTACAGCAGGGGCGAAAATCATGGCCACACCCATGGTTCCCATCGCCGTGCCCCGCTTTTCCGGTGGAAACACCGTCAGGAATACGTTCATCACTTGCGGCATAAGGATCCCAGCTCCTACCGCTTGGACCACACGACCAATCATCATCACGGCGAAGGAGTTGGCGAAACCACAGATCACCGAACCTATGGTAAAGGAAATCATCGCCGCGATGAACAATTGTCTCGTACTAAAAGTCTCCATTAAAAAGGCGCTGATCGGAATGAGGATGCCGTTGACGAGCATAAATCCGGTAATGAGCCATTGGATGGTACTGGCTGAGACATTGAAGTCATTCATCATGTGGGGAATCGCTACGTTAATCAACGTTTGGTTGAGGATGGATACAAAGGCCCCCAACATCATGACCGTGACGATTCGTCCGACAGGAAGTTCCTGTAGCGGTTCGTTGACCTCCTGCGGAGATGGGTTGACTTGCCTTACTTCACCTTCGCTGCGGGCAAGTTCGTGATGGGGAGTCTCAAAGGGCTCCGTCACGGGTCCGGAGATCATTCCCGTGAAGGTAGGGTCTATGACAGGAGGTTCATTTTCGGGCAGATTCTCATTGGTTCTATAGATATACAACGCATAGGCCGCTGCGATGACAATGAGGGCGAAGATGAGATAGCCTATCAAATACTCAAGAACCATGACCCCACTCCTAACGGTGGATTCTTACGTTGGCACTCAACCCTGGTTTAATGTCGAGCCCTTTCGTTCCATCCAACGCGATGGATATGGGAACCAGCTGAGCGACCTTCGTATAATTGGCGTTGGTGTTTTGTTCCGGTAACAAGGTAAATGTCCCTGCCGTCGTCATTCCGATGCGGTTAACCTTACCGCTGAGGAGTGTTCCGGGGAAAGCATCGACAGTGATGTCAACGTTCTGTCCGACTGCGACCTTGCTTAAGTCGTTTTCATTGATGTTCGCCGTCACGTAAAGATTATCCATATCGTAGGCGTAAGCCAATGGTGTGCCGGCGGCGACAAAGGAGTTTTTCACGGCCGATTGCTGTACGATCGTCGCACTCATCGGAAATGTCACATCTACAGGCGGGGCACCCGGGACGGCGGGTTGAATCATGCCGACACGCTCACCGGGGGCATACTTTTTTCCGATGTCCCCATTCCAACCGATCAATTGACCTGAAGCGGATGGTGTAATGGTGACACGAGTCGCATCAATACGTGCATTGTTTGTCGTCACATAATTGATCGCTCGATTATAAAAGTATACAGCGGCTATCGCCCCACCGGCGAGTAAGGCTAAGACGAGTATGTTTACAGTCAACATTCTTCGAAAGTTGTTCACGCAAGGTCCTCCTCTGAAGTGCGGTACTGTGGTGAAGTTGCAAAAACTCGAAATCATTTTCCCCACTTTAGTTTCGCCTATACCTTTTACAGCGAAGCGTTCTCACCTGGGAGCAGAGAAAACACTTTGGATTTTTTCACAATATCTTTTCGCTATTATCTTGTCGTTCCGTTCAAAAAGAAAAACCGCCAGACCATGGCGGTTTTTCAATGAATCCAATCAAACATTATGGTTCCACTTGAACTAGGAGTATACAGGCTCATCTCTTCCCCGGTAAGGGCGTCATATGTAATCCCCACCATTTCATCAGAAATGGTATAGCAGAGATTGGCTTTCGGCGCTCCTTGTCCGCAAAAATCAGGCCATTCGTAGACTAATCGGGGCGTCCACTTTTTCAGATAAGCCGCCTTAACCCTGTCTACCGAGACCGCTTTAGACGGATCCGGGTAGTTCCTCATTTGAGGGTATTTCAACTGCTCCAAGTTTATATCGCCAGTATTACTGTTGACCAGACAAGATGCACCAATCTCCCCGTCCGGTATGCCATAATGCCTGAAGCGGAAATGGAAATTATAAAGTCCATCGGGAATAAACTCGCCCTTTAAAAACCGGCTGTGATCGACCCATTCAGGGATGTGGACCGTACGGTCCAGCATTTCCATCTCTACATCGTACTCACCGTTGCCCAGCATATTTTCCAGGCATCGGCGGGCTTTTTCCTTCACCTGATCTTCCGGTAAGGACAGTTGTGGGATGTCCTCACCGCTTTGAATCACGCTATAACGGATAAACTTTCCCGTCGTTGGTTCCACGGCGATATTGTATTCCCTGACCCATCCCTGCTCGGAGCCATTTCCTGAATCGGTCGTTCCTGACTTGACGGCTACACCTCCCTTAAAGGGCACTCGACAACGATATAATACCTCGGCAGGCTCATGACCAGGCATAGGAACCTTTATCTGTTCCATGGTCTGGACATCGACTCCCCAGGTTCGCTTCAACCACTGAACCGCCTCTGCTTCATTGCCTATGATGTTGCGATCATCGCCCTTGAAGCGGAAAACCTCGCTTTCCGACTTGTGGGATGGCGGCGCCTCTCCTGTCACGGCGTCTGCCAATACGATTCCGGTCACCACGGGTGTGTAAACGAGGCCGGCTTTAGGAGGGCCTTGTTTCGAATCGTCCGATGTCATTGGTCTATAGGACAACTGAAATGGTAACCACTTATCGACCTTTGCCTTGAGTTCTTCGACCGGTAACAGGCCGGTCGGTTTCGGAAAAGAGGCATCGGAAAAATTATGAGGACCCTCTAACCTCGCGTCATTGATGCGTCCGTATGCGTCAACAACGACATACCAGCCACAATTCAACAGGGGGATGCCGTTTATCAAACGTTCGAATCGAACGGTTCGTTGAAAAGCAAACTCTCCATTTTCGATTAGGCTTTCTTCCTTGATGCGATATACGGAAAATTGTTCACCGGCAACAGTCTTTAGAAAGGACGAAGCCACTTCTCTGGCTCGCTCTTCCGTCAAATTCTTTTCTTTCGAAGCTACATAGTTGTTCCAACAAAAGCGGATCGCTTCTCCCGACTGCCCATCCACCGTTAGCTGTGCCCATTCATCTGCATTCTCACTACCTAAGGTGATGTTCCAGGTAGATGTACAGCCGGAATAAAGGGCTTGCGTGGCTGTACCTTCAACGAATTCTTTCGATTTGCCTTGCAGCTTCAACCTACCTAATGCGGGGTTGGATTCGATCAGCGCCTGTAAGAGCTCATCAGCGCGTGCTATCACCTCTGAGGAAGGTTCAGGAGTCTCCCCCGTGTCCGCCTGTGCAACTGTCTCGCCTTTGTTTTCCGGAAAGGAGGCTTCCGCTGTTCGAATGGACGCTTCCGGTATCCAAATCGGCTGCCCAAGCAGCAACGCCATTGTCAACGTCATCGTTAAGGCGGCCATTTTCTTGGCAGGAGTGTTTGGACAGTTCATCGGTCGACCTACCCCCGATTTCCCCTTCGTCTCGTCAACACACCGATTGCGTAACGCCCAGTATGCAACACCGGCGATGTCGTTCATATATGTATATTCTTGTATGCTTATTCCACGAGATTAAATTCCACACAAATCAAGGAACTCCTCCAGATAGATTCTAACTAAACCTAATTCTTTATGGCTTGTTTCCATTGTATAATTTTAAGGAGAGCCCTATACTTCGCTAAACTTTATAAAAAACAAGGAGGCCGTCTTTGAAACCGATCATTCTTGGTATCTTCGCATCGGCTTTCTTCGGAATCACCTTTGTTCTAAACAGGCTGATGGAACTTTCCGGGGGAAGTTGGGTTTGGAGTGCCAGCTTACGCTATTTTTTCACGCTGCCCTTTTTCCTCATCATCGTCTATCTGCGAGGCAATCTCGCAGAGCTCTTGTCTGTGATGAAAGGACATCTCAGTTGGTGGATCTTGTGGAGCACCGTCGGCTTTGGACTTTTTTACACTCCACTCTGTTACGCCGCTACCTATGGCCCTTCTTGGTTAATCGCGGGGATGTGGCAAGTCACCATCGTAGCCGGCACGTTATTGATCCCCTTGATTTATCGTGGCCAAAAAATCCCCAGGAAAAGCGTGCTCTATTCTATGGTCATATTGTTCGGCATTTTGATCATGCAAAAAGTACAATTCGATACACTTTCTCTCCAAGAGATCTTGATCGGCTCCTTCCCAGTCCTCGTCGGGGCTATCGCTTATCCTTTGGGGAACCGAAAGATGATCCTCCTCTGTGCGGGAAAATTAGATACCTACCAGCGTATCTTAGGGATGACCCTAGCGAGTATGCCCTTTTGGCTTCTCTTATCCCTATACGGTTTGTTCGCAACCGCTCTGCCGAGCCTGGGTCAAATCGAACAGTCCTTTAACGTCGCCGTCAGTTCTGGCGTGATCGCGACCACCTTATTTTTCATGGCCACAGACATAGCCAAAAATCATCCCCACCAGTTGGCGGCCGTCGAGGCAACACAAGCT
Organism: Heliobacterium mobile; assembly: GCF_009720735.1. Taxonomy (GTDB): domain Bacteria; phylum Bacillota; class Desulfitobacteriia; order Heliobacteriales; family Heliobacteriaceae; genus Heliobacterium; species Heliobacterium mobile. The sequence continues at coordinate 11,492 of NZ_WNKU01000001.1, read as the reverse complement.
GGTGAAATCATCTTTTCGCTGTTGGGCGATATGTTCTTTTTAGGCGGCGCCTTACCATCGACGAGCGGTTTCGCAGGCATGATGCTTGTCATCGCCGGCATGATATTACATAGCCGCCCCAGCGAATCGGCCGAGGAAGGTCCGGCCTAAAACACCCACCATCCGTCTCTAAGCCCAGAAAAAGCTCACCGTGACGAGCGTCTTTTCTGGGCCTTTTTATCTCATCGATGGGTTATCTTGGGGAAGTTTACAGACCTCAGGTGCCTTTGGTGCTACAATGGAAGGAAGGGCTCCTGAGAAAGGTAGGTTATGCCAGTTGGCTGAACAGAGTGAAAAACGCCGCCATGCACTGCTGCTGCGAGCTGGCTGGGCTGGCAGCTCCTTTTACCCTGTCCCGAATAATGCGGATGTACCGGAGTCGTGGTTGCGCGAAGATCCTCATCCTCTTTCTATGAGTACATACATCAACGACGACGGTAATCAACCACTGAAAGACGAAGAAGAGCGAAAAGCCCGCCGTCAGCGGGAACAAAACAACTATAAAGCGATGCCGGCCGCCTGGATCAAACGCATCACCGAAGGCACTTTTCCGCTTCAGGAAAAGATGGCCCTTTTTTGGCACAACCACTTCGCCACTTCTCTCGTCAAAGTAAACCGCAGCCTTTATATGGCACAGCAATATGACCTCTTTTACCGGTTCGGTCTAGGTAAATTTGGCGACCTACTAAAAGCGATTACCAAGAATACGGCCATGCTGATCTGGCTTGACGGCTACCGCAACACTTCCCGAGCACCTAATGAGAACTATGCCCGCGAAGTGATGGAACTCTTTACCTTGGGAGTAGGGAGTTACAACGAAGACGACATAAAAGCGGCCGCCCGAGCGTTCACCGGCTGGCAACTGGATAAAACAGGTGCAAGCGTCTTCCGCCAGGAGCTTCACGACCAAAGTGTGAAGACTATCTTCGGAAAAAGCGATAACTTCGATGCTGATGGTATCGTTGAGTTGTTACTGGAACATCCCCGAACAGCCGAGTTTATCACCACAAAAGTATGCCGTCATTTTTACCGGGAAAATCCCGAGCCGGAACTGGTCCGGGAATTAGCAGACCTTTATCGTAACAGCCAATATGATATGAAAACGCTTCTGGGAGTTCTCTTCACCCGTGAGGAATTTTATCAAGCCGCTGAAAAACATAGCCTAGTCAAAAATCCCACACAGTTTCTTGCGGAAACTGTCCGCCTCACTGGTATCCATCTGACGGCAGATCAAATTTCCCACTGGCTAAACGAAATGGGACAACTGCTTTTTCAGCCCCCCAATGTGGCCGGTTGGCCCAGTGGTGAGATCTGGCTGAACAGTGCCACATTGCGCTCGCGCTTTCACTTTGCCCAGGAGGCTGCTCGATTGGCCAAAGAAGGCCCCCTGGGACAAAATATGCCCCCCTCGGCAGAAGCCGCTATCGAAGAGTGGTCAAGTATCTTATGTCTTACCTTGACAGCGAACACTCGCGAAGCTCTGCTGCATTTCTCAAAGGGCGACTGGTCCCTGACGAAAGCTCAGGGACTTCTGGCGCTGTTACTCATCTCACCTGAAAATCAGAAGATGTAGGGGGCGGACGTCATAAATTCCTTTACACGCAGACAGTTTCTTGTCGGCACCGGGATTGCGGCTGCGGGATTAGGAACGGCTGCCCTCGCCGGATGGCGCAGCGGCTTTTTCACAAACAGTTCCCCTTTGGCTCACCAAAACAAGGCACCCCGTAGTGATAGGACCCTGGTCGTCGTCCAATTGGCCGGTGGGAATGACGGGCTGAACACCGTAGTTCCTTATCGGGATGAAGCCTATTACAAGAACCGTCCCACCATCGCGATCAAAGCGGATACAGTGCTGCCCCTCGAAAACGGGCTGGGGTTGGCGCCGTCCCTCGCCGGTATACATAAACTCTACGGTGCCGGCCGCGTCGCCATCGTGCAAGGGGTAGGTTATCCGAATCCGGACCGCTCCCACTTCCGTTCGATGGATATCTGGAATCTGGCCGACCCCGATGTGCAAGCTCGAAAAGGATGGCTGGCAAGATACATGGAGTCTACACCCGATATAAATCACCCCTTGCGTGCCGTCGTCATAAGTAATCAAATGCTGCTGGCACTGTCAGGGGATTTATCCGTACCGGTCATTCCTTCCCTATCAAGTTACTCCTTGTCCAAGGACACAGCCATGGTTGACGCTTTCAAACAGATGTATACCCCAGATTCCCCGAACAGCTCCTCTTCCACCGCTCCCTACCGCTTGGTAAGACAAAAAGGGAATAGCCTAGTCGTATCTGTAGAAAAAGTACACCGTCTCAAACCTACGAGAGAAGGCTACCTCAGTACCGTTCCGGGTCTGGCACTGGCCGACGCAGCCGCGTTGATCAAAGGCGAGCCACCACAGCCTCAAATCCTTTATACACAGTTCGCTGGTTTTGACTCGCACGCGGGACAGGTACAGGCACAGGCGAGTCAACTGAAGCAGGTCGACGATGCGGTCAGCCGATTCTGTCAGGATATGGATGAATCAGGGAAAGCTGATCAGGTGCTGCTGATGATCTTTTCCGAGTTCGGCCGGCGCGTGAATGAAAACGCTTCGGGCGGCACCGATCACGGAACGGCAGGACCGGTCTTTTTCATTGGTGCGCCAGTGAAGGGAGGGCTTTATGGGGAATACCCGTCGTTGACCGACCTGGATCAAGGAGATTTGAAGTATACCACCGATTTCCGGTGCCTCTATGCTACATTAATCGATCGGTTCCTGGGAGGGTCTTCGGAAACCGTGTTGGGGGCGCGATATGCACCCGTCGGTTTTTTGTAGGTCGCGAAGTGGTCCATCTGGTCCATCTCAAAAAGTTCAACGTAGTTATCCTGAATGCAGGTAAAGGAGAAGTTTGCTTGACTACGTATGTCGCCCTTTTACGAGGAATTAATGTTGGCGGAAAAAACGTCATTAAAATGACCGAGTTAAAGAAATCACTGGAAGCAGTCGGGCTTGGTGATGTACGAACGTACATTCAAAGCGGCAATCTTCTATTAAAATCTGACGAACCGGAAAGTGCACTCTGTAAAAAAATCGAGTCTCAAATCGAGCTACGCTTTGGATTTTCAGTCGCCGTGATTTTAAGAACTCTAGCAGAGTTTGAACAAATTATAGTCCGTTGCCCTTTTCCGGAGAAAAAGGTGTCGGAGATCGAATCGTTATCGAACAGCGAGTGCCTGTACGTCGCCTTGCTAACAGATATCCTTTCACAGGATAGCGTAAAATCCTTATTAAAGTACAACAGTGAATATGAAGAGTTCTTCATCGAGGGCCGGGATATTTATCTATTATTTCATCAGAGTATTCGAAATTCAAAACTTGCCAGTCAACTTGCGAAACTAGAGGTGCCTGCCACGGTACGCAATTGGAAAACGATGAATAAGCTATTGCTCCTGGGACAAGAGATGGACGAAAATCGCCCTCTTTAAAGGGCTCAAGATAACATGTAAAAAAAGCCCGTCCTAACTAGCCTCCTCTGAACGTAGTTCATTGAGGCCGTGAAGACGGGCGTTGCTTTTTTAGCTTTTTCCACAAGTCTCGAAAGAACCCTACGAAGTCGATGCCAAACCGAGCTAACACTTCCATGATGATTCTGATCACGAGCATGTTTATCAATAGGGCGAATACAAGGCTCAAACTGTAATCCATACATTCACCTCACTTTGGGAACACACTGTACAGCCTGAATAAAGGGTTCGCGTGGCTGTTGCTTCGTTCCTTCAACTAATTCCTAGTCGTCTTGTCAACCGACCTCTGAAGGTTCGGTCCATTTACAACCCGTCTCTAAAATGATAGGCCCCCTCAGTGATGTATTCATAAGAAGTGGCACCATCAAAGAATCTTGACTTCAGCGATAGATCTACCGTAGGGTCTTTACCGTTTCTACATATGGCGATGCCATCGATCGATTGGAGATTGGCCCCGAAGCTAAAATAGATGACGTCTTGGTCGGCGACAATATAACTATTGACGCCAGCCGACTTATGTAAAGTACCCATCTTATGTACCACTTCCTCGGAAAATCGACTCTTCTGCTTATCTACACCTGAAATACTGTACGGCGGTGATGTGAATTCCTCTCCCAGGGACAGTTTCCCCTGATCGTATGCTAGGAATATAGCGTCGGAAACGGCGAGATATTCTTTTTGATAGAGTTTGAACTTATCCATTTGGTCTAGTGCGGGAGTTGCCATAATTACAGCCGTCACAACAAAGCCGAGGGCAACGGCCAGTATCTTACGCTGATTGGCCCTGTCTCTTCTACATTTTACCCAAATAATCAACGACCATATACCGGAGATTGCGATCAGTACCAGTGAAGGTACGTATAGAATGAACGTCAGAAAACCGTCAGAGACAACATATTTTCCGTAGAGAAGTAAAAAATCAGCGATTAACAAAATCGCCAGAGGAGCAATTACCCCTTTGATCTGCTCCTTTCCGAAAATCACTACTACTGTGATTCCGAGTAACAATATGACGAAAAAGACCATCGCTAACTCCATAAGCGTTACCTCGAAACTTTTTTCATGCTTTCATTCGTCTATGTCCGTACATTCATCTCTCTTTGAAAGCACAGCGTATACTCTACGTATTTCGCGGAAGATATGCCAAAATCCTTCTTTTTGTATATTTTGGTGATTGATTCAAAATACATGACATCACTTTAGAACAAGCGAACAGCGACCCTGCACATGTTGGCAAGATCGCTGTTCGTGGTTTCAAAAACGTGCCTATATACATGTGTGCAAACTACAGTTTTTGTCCCAAACAGAAGTCGCTTATTTGAATTCCTCGTAGCAGACCATTTCTTGAAGCGGTCTACGGGTTTTTTCGTGGCGGTCTGGAGATTGAGCTTCTTCGGCAGAATAGCCGATAGCCAGGATGTTAATGGCTTCGTATCCTGCAGGGATATTGAATTCTTCGCGTAGCACTATCGGGTTAAAATAACAGATCCAAACAGAATCTAAACCAAGCTCGGTGGCCTGAAGCATCATATGATCCGTTACAATGCTGGCATCGATATCGAGAATGTTCTTTTGATCAAAAGGCCGAACCCAAACTTTGCTATGATCTCCGCAAACGATAATGGACAAGGGAGCGCCATACGTTTTGGCAGCCTTTTTTAATTTTTCTTGTCCTTCCGTTTCTTGAACGACCAGCAGTTTATAAGGTTGTTTGTTGGCACCTGTCGGAGCCACCCTGGCCGCCTCTAATATTTGGTTTAACTTTTCCTTTTCCACCGGATTAGGGAGGAAGTTACGGCAGGAATACCTCTTTTTGGCAATTTCTAAAAATCCCATGCTTATCATCCTTTCCTTACGAAACCTTCTAATGGATATGTTCCCCTGATGTCTTATGCAGTATAATAGTACTGACTACAATGCATCTAAACAAGTACGCACTATTTAGTAATATAGTACCCATTTAGATACTTACTACCCGCTCAGGAGGATAAGGATGATCAAATACAAAAATACTGTGTTTAACTGCACCATGGAGTTGGCGATAGAGCTCATCGGCGGTCGCTATAAGGCCTTGATTCTATGGTACTTATTGGATAGAACGTTACGGTTTAGCGAAATAAAACGGTTAATCCCGCAAGCCACACAAAAAATGCTTACGCAGCAGCTGCGAAGCCTGGAAGAGGATGGGTTGATTATAAGGAAGGTTTACCCTGAGGTCCCTCCGAAAGTGGAGTACTCTTTATCGGAATCAGGTAAAAATCTAAAACCAGTCCTTGATGCCATGTGTCAATTTGGGAAGACCTATGTGGAGGAGCATTCGATTTATTCACCTTCTCTTCTCCAATCATAAGTATCTTCCCGAACATTTTGAACGGATTATTCTTTAAAACCATATGGATGCAGTTATAAAGCTCATTTGTAACCTTCTTCTATAACTCCTTTATTGTCAAGATAACACAACAAGCGAAAATCCCTATAGTGATGTCGGAGCAACTTTACTCTGTCGACTAAATGAAAAACAGCCCGGTGAATTGAATTCCGGGCTGCACTAGACTAAATAAATGTTGCAATTTTTTCGATTTGATCAGCTGCTACAACCAGTTGCTCCATGGAGGCCGAAATTTCTTCCGTAGCAGCAGCTTGTCTTTCTCCTATCCCCGAAGTTTCAGATAACACTTGAACCATCTCTTTAACATCCCTTTGTATTTGAATAAGTATCTGATTGATGTCCTTAACTGCCTTTCCACTATTATCAGCCATTTTTCGAATCTCTTCTGCAACAACAGCGAAGCCACGTCCATGTTCGCCTGCTCTAGCTGCTTCTATCGCAGCATTTAGCCCGAGCAAGTTTGAATTAGATGCAACATCACTAACGAAATGTAATATATCGTCAGTCTTTTTCACTTGGTCAAGAATGCGTTCTCCATTCTTTGTTAGGTTGACAAGGTTATTTGCTAACTCTGTAGCTGTTCCTGCTAGCTCTTCTGTAGTAGCACTAATTTGCTCAGAGGTAGCAGCTATAGCATGAGCCGAGTGTTCTAACGCTTCTTGGTTGGTCAAACTTGTTGCGGTAGCTATCGCCCCAACGAGTCTACCTTCTTCAATAATTGGCAGGCAAATTGATTTTATAGGTACTCCATAAAGCTCTTTAGAAAGAGACATTCGAACTTCACTTCTGGTCTTTAATGCTTTAGCAATTGAACCTTCAGAAGCAGCTTTAGAACCGACTGACACATTCATTTTAAACGTTTTAGCTTGAACAAAGTGGACTATAGTTCCTTCATCATCAGTGATCATAACGCATGAATCTAGGGGATTTAAAAGTTGATAAAATTCCGCCTGTAAAACAGCATTGTCCAATACTGACATAAATAATCCTCCCTAGAAATAGCCTTATCTTGCTATAACCTCTCTCGCATTGGATTTCGACAGAATCCTACTTTTTCCTCCAGGACATTTCTAAATTTACTGCAATTTATGCCTTGCTTAATTTTTCAGCGTTTTCACCCTGCTGGTTTAGAAAATTTATTACTGGCGACTTCGATTACAGAGTGTACATGCAAATTTAATGTTAATCCTTCATAAGATTTATTATCTGAAGTTTCAGATAATTCTTATGTAAGGAGGGGGCATTTTGTCTGTCAAAGAAACGGTCTGTCAGTTATGTCATCAACAAACCGCTGTCGAGCTTATCTGCACGTTGGTAACTAAGTTTTGGGGTTCACAGATAAAAGAGAAAGCTTGCTGGCATGTATGTGCCGACTGTTATCCAAACTTTGAAAGAAATGTTCTCTCTTTTTATCGGGCCTTTGATTAGGTCTGGTTAAAATCGTTTCAACTAATAAGCAAGCTCGCCTTCATAGCGGGCTTATAATACTGCGTTCCCCTTTAAGTTCTCCATAGAAAATACTCATTAATAAAGATACAAACGGTATTAAACAAACGATAGAGAAAAGAATCGATGACGATAATTTCTGATAGTATATATCCTCTTTGTTTAATATCTTAACTAATAAATCTATAAGAGTTCGTAGAAATATAAAGCATATCGCGGCGTAGGCGATGATTAATAAAATAAACAATGGAACTCCTCTCTTTCTGACTATTGTTTTAAACATCTAAACCGAAGACAGGAAAGACGTTTAGAGAATTATGACTCGATTCCTCAAGGCTTTCCTTCAAAAAATTATTCGAATCGGGTTACCTTTATTGTCAGCGTCGATAAATTCTTTTTTCCTTGTTCTACCCATGAAATTGTTAATTTGTAATTCGCTTCGTTTTCTTTTAACGGACAATCTAAAACACCCAATTTACTATTCGGCATAACATCAACAGCAGCAGCTCCGTTGATTGTTCCACTTCTCTCCCCATTTAATGATATTGAAACTACATCAACAGTTTCGTTGCTAATATTCGTTAGTGCAATATCAAATAAATATTTATTATCAACATTTCTGGTATTGGTATCAACTTGCCATTGATGTTCAAGGTTTTCGTCGAATCCTTCAACCCATACCTGAATTGCCCCTACATTTTGAGAATTAGTTATATTCTGATTCCCTTTTGAAAGACACCCAGTTATAGACAAAAGTGAACTAACAATACACAAAAGAACTAATAATTTTTTCATGTACTTCTATCGTCGCCTCCGCCACTGTTGCCTCTGAGGTCACTATCGTTCCCGCCGAAATCTATAATTCCATCACTACCGCTGTAATCATCAGATAGAACTACCAAATCAACGTCACCACTTCCATGGTCACAACTGGAACGGCTACCACGTACGGCTTTAATCACGATCGCTATTAATATCAGGAATGCCGCAAAAATCGTTGCAGTTAGCGCTTTAAAGATAAAGGACCTCATGCTACCCCCTCCATTATGCGCCCTCTGTGTCTACTCCTCACATTTTTTGCTCTTTCTGAAGTTCGTCAATTTTCCTGCAGTCTCCTGGCCCTAATACTTGTTGATATATTTTATCAACAACTAAAATGCTTGGAATTATAAACCCTATTATTGTAAATATAATCACAAACATTGTGCCTAGAAGCTGACCAATGGCAAACCCCAGTAACGCCGATATGGTTGAAAAAAATATTAACGGCACTTTTCTCACCTTTTGTCCTATATTTAACAACCTGGGTGCCTTCGTTCATTATATCCACGGCCAATAGAGTCCCTTGCTCGGTTTTCTTTGAAGACTTAGCTGCGACTGGGACCAACCTCATCGCGGTCACCGCTATATCTCTTTCCAATTTCGGTATAGCTCCCTGGACTGACGGGTTAGCTGGGCTAATCATTAGATTATTGCTTTGGGTTATTGCTAACGGCAAATGTGAACAGCAAGAAAGCCAATACTTTTAGCTGAATTTTTCCATTCGTCCATAAAAGGATAGCGATTAATATATTTGAAAGCAGCTCAACACGTTCTTTCATTAGAGAGCTTTCAAATTGGGACATATCCCGCTTTACATCCCATAAATTGTATTTACATTCATATTAATACATCCTTGTCATTCTGTAAACCGCACCCTCTTGAACGAAAAAAAACGCCCATTCACGCTGCTCCCGACAACGAGTGGTACTTGGGAGGTCGATGTAACTGGGCGATTGTGTGAAGTTGTTATGGACGACTGAACCAGAACGATTATTTTAACGATATCTTCGAAAATCAAATCTATCATTCGGCACATTTAGTTCATGCCCATTGATCACTACGGTATCATCGTCGAGCCAAATAATATTCGCTTGATCCTCCCGATAATTCCAGTAAATGTTCTTAGGTGCCCTTTTTTGCTTATTGAATACCAGTTCTCCTCGTATTGCATAAGAGGTGGTAGCCCCTCCATCCGAACGGTATCCTTTTACAGTATAGTTCCCACCAGGCGAAGTAACTTCATTTATTAATTCACCTGTAGGGAGAGAATCCATGCTGAAAAAAAACCAATAAACTCCCCAAGATATAAAACAGACGAATAGTAGAATAATTATACCTACAATTTTTAGCAATCTTATAATTACTTTGCCTTTTTGAAGATTACTTTTTTCTTGGTTCATAAATGGTCGCCTCAGTCGTTATTTGATATTGATGATTATTTACTGACCGAATGCAAGATGTCAGTTTATAGACTCAACTGTGGCAATGCGGGAGCGCAACTGAGCGGTGAATGAGGTTCTGCTGGGAATAACACGGGGGATGTCTCCCCCTATGATTTTCTACTATTCAAATCGTTCGAGCGTATTTGTCACTGCCGTTCCCATGCTTTCTTAAGATGATCCACCATCATATTGACGATAGCGTCATTCTCGCCGAGCCCTTGCATGTGGGCGCTCACCACAAACCCCTTAGCTTCCAACTGGCTTTTCCAGGATTGGGGCTCATCACCGGCCATGTCCTTTTGAGCATGGCCGCCGGCCACGACCAGAAACGGCGCAAGCTTTACCTTTTTCACACCGCTAGCGACCAGGTCGCCCAGGGCATGTTGCAGTTCCGGGTAGCCCTCGACGGTGGCGAGCATCACGTTCTTGCCCCGGTACTGGTGGCGCAGGAGATCATTCAGGCAGCCAAAGGCGCTCAAGGCCCGGTGGTCGGTCCCATGGCCCATGAGCAGCAGCGCTTCCTCATCGCTGTTTGCCGGAATCAGGCCGGTGATGGCTTCACAAGCCCGCTGGTAATCGTTGAATTCATGAAGGAGCGAGTCGCTGAGGACCAGCCTGTCAAAGACAGGGCCGTCGCTCGTCTTCATCCCTTGTAGGCTTTTGACGATTTCCTCAAGGTCGCAGTACTCTCGGCCAGGAAAGACATGTAAGGAGTGAACGACCACCTGGTTGTAGCCGTCATCTCTCAGTTTCGACAGCGCCGTCAGCGGGCTGTCGATGATCACCTGTTGTTCCCGAGCGATTTTTTTGCGGATTATCGAAGAGGTATAGGACCATCGCACCTCCACGCCGGGAAAGGCCGCCTTGACGTTGGCTTCGATATGATCCAGGGCCGCCCGCCCTTCGGGCACGCTCGTGCCGAAGGCGACGAGGAGGATGGCTGGTTTCCCGGATTTCACTCTTTCATTTGCCATAGCAACAGACGCTCCTATCATTAAATAATGACATCGTTCCGTAGTCTTCCTCAACAGTCTTATTCTTCTGTCTCTCCCCACCCCTCTCCTGCCGACCGATGTGGTAACACATAGGTCGTTTTTGCTGACCGAAAATGCCCCCTTGCCTGTGATTGCCATGCAGGCCGCTTGGCTACGACAGATGACCGGAGGGTCTTTTCCCCTCCAGGAAAAGCTGGCCCTCTTGTGGCACAACCATTTTGCCACTTCCTCGGTCAAGGTGACACGCTGTCTTTACAGACCCCCACCGTCCTAGAAAAAAGGCAGTCCAACCGCGATGGTTAAACTGCCTGTCTATTCAATAGATGGGCTGTGGGGTTGAGTTACAATAAGTTTTTACTGAGTACTTGTTGCTTACCCATAAAATCAAGAGGCAACTTTTGTACCATCGACTCTGGATACTTTATAAACGAAGAAATAATCCAATAATTTTCCGATATGAATTTCTTCAAATTAAATCTCCTTTCTCGACTTATTGTTTCTTTATCTTTTCTTCGGTTAACCATTGATTCTCTTCCAACATTAGGCTTCTGTGGGCGAGTTTCTTCTTATCTGCTTTAGTATCCTAAGCAGATGAGTTCAAAACATTATCCACTTAGATTTCATTTTCTTCATGAAAAAACCGTATGTATTGAAGAACCATTCTCTTTGAAAAAGTCTCCATATTATTGTTATTACGTACACAGCTTAGCAAACACATTATCCTTTTAGTCATTGAGTCCACATCTGGAGGCTTTAAATCACTTCTCTGAAATGTACACTCCCTCAATAAATTAATCTTTTCTCCGTAATACTCGCTTTTTCACAGTTTTTCGATACAACCTGAAGCTAACCCCG
>NZ_WNKU01000019.1 GCF_009720735.1 Heliobacterium mobile | reverse complement strand
CCAATTCGGTTGGTTACTTTTTGGGAACTTAACAGGGAAAAATCAATGGGAAGAAAGCTATGCCCATCACTCCAACCGAGCGTGAGCATGCGAAATCCACGGACAAATTGCCCGGCTGCGTGATCATGGACTCTCGCCAATAACTCGACACATTTACTGCGATTTCGACTAAAAATGGAATCGTCCACAATGAAACAACACACACGTTTGTCCGAAGTAAGTCGCTTCATTGCGGAAATCCTCTCTGCGCTTAGCGAGGAAAGAAACTTACGCCATCCGTAATGAGGGGAGTTGAGGAAGCGATAAATCGCATCTTTTCCGGGAAAGAGTTTACCTTTACTGCTCTGTAGTAATTTGTGCCATGTCTGATGACGGAAAATCAATAAGAAAGCAACTTGAAAAAGATAAAGACACGAAAAACCATTACTCTTACAAATACCAGCCTGGCGAAGATGTTTGCCAATTTTTAATTCAGAAAAAGCACCGCGAATGTCTTTCGGGAGTTGATCGACTTGACCCTTTTGCTCTATCATAGGGAGTGACACCTCTCTCTGGTAGTGTTTAGTTAGCGGTAACTTCACTTTACCAGTCGTAGAGGTGTTTTTCTATGTCAAGCACCAGAATTTGTTGGCGAAATTCCCATACTGGTTAAGGGTTTAACGCGATTTTTAATCTGCGAAACTTGAGTTACTAATAAATACTGAAATAAAAACTGCCAATAAGGTCAGAGAAAAAATCAGCGCCAGCTTTTTCTGCAACAGTGACAAAATGTATAAAAGGTCGATCTCAAGTGTGTTCGGTTCTTCATTGTTCTTTTCGAACATGAATACGCTACCTCTCCTTAGAGCTTAGGAAGATCCAGTCACTTTACAATAGCGGAATCGAAGGAACTCCGTACTCAACTATTATTCACTTGTGATCAAAGGACATCCAACCGAATTGGATTTTATAAATAAGGAAATTAATTCTACAAGTTCTTGTTAATTCCTTCTTATCAATTCAGTACATGTAAATGTTTTGTTTAAAAGAAAAATCCCTTGGCATACTGCCAAGGGCACAAAACGCAGTGGCTCCGCTGCCACACCTGCGTTGGAAATATAATCCATTATAGTCTATGCAATTCACTGGGGTCTTTATGACCATTTTTTTGGGTTCTTTTCGTTCCTGTTTTTTGATCCACCTGGGAAGCGAGCGGAATGAGTTCACCGGGCATTTCTGTTTGAAAGAGTTCATCATCATCAAATACTTCTATCATGGTCCTAGTTTTGCCCGGATAAATTCAAAATATAAGCCTTTGATTAGCTGTTTTTGACGGCCGCTTGGGCTGCAGCTAGTCGAGCGATGGGAACCCGGTAGGGGCTACAGGAGACAAAGTCCAAGCCGATGAGATGGCAAAACTCGATGGACGAAGGCTCGCCGCCATGTTCACCGCAGATACCTACAAGCAGTTCGGGACGGGTCGCACGGCCTTTTTCCACGGCGATCTTCATCAGTTGGCCGACGCCTTCTCGATCCAGCACGATGAAGGGGTTTTCCGGGAGGATCTTACGATCTCTGTAATAGCCAAGGAACTTCGATTCGGCATCGTCACGAGAGAAGCCAAAGGTGGTCTGGGTGAGGTCGTTCGTACCGAAGGAGAAGAACTGAGCCTCTTTGGCGATTTGATCGGCCGTAAGGGCTGCCCGAGGCACTTCGATCATAGTACCTACAGTGTACTCAAATTTGACACCCGTCTCAGCCATTACCGCTTCGGCTGTATCGACAACCAGTTGACGCAGGAAGGCCAACTCATTGATGTGAACGACCAGCGGAATTTCCACTTCAGGCTCTACCTCGTAGCCCTCTTGTACCAATTGGGCTACAGCTTGGAAAATAGCCCGCGCTTGCATCCCGTAAATTTCCGGGTAGGTGATCCCTAAGCGGCATCCCCGGTGACCGAGCATGGGGTTAAATTCGTGGAGGGTGCGGACTTTTTTCAGCAGTGCTTCCGTCTCTTCCAGCTTAGACAGAATAGCTTCTTTTTGATCGTCAGCGTATTCTAAAGCACAGCGCATTTTCGTGACTTCTACGACTAGGTCTTCCTCATTGGGCAAGAACTCGTGAAGAGGAGGATCGAGCAGACGAATACATACGGGGAATCCGGACATGGCTTTGAGGATACCATAGAAGTCCTCCTGCTGCATGGGAAGCAGTTTGGCTAAGGCGACCTGCCGTTCTTCTAAGTTCTGGGACAGGATCATTTCCTGTACGATGGGGAGTCTCTCTTGGGCCATGAACATATGCTCCGTGCGGCAAAGACCGATACCGGTAGCACCGAAAGCCCGCGCTTGTGCTGCCTCTTGTGGTTTATCAGCGTTGGCTCGAACACCGATGGTCCGGATTTCATCAGCCCAGGACAGCAGGGTCTGGAATTCACTGGTGAGTTCCGGTTCGAGCATCGGTACAACGCCTTCAATCACCCGTCCCGTAGATCCGTCGATTGAGATGGTATCGCCTTTTTTGTAGGCTTTCAAATCGCCTGCAGCAGTCGGAACGATGAACTCTTGACGTGCATAGTCGATGCGCAAGGTTTCGCAGCCGCAGACACAAGTCTTGCCCATCTGGCGGGCAACGACAGCGGCGTGGGAGGTCATACCGCCACGGCTGGTCAAGATGCCTTGGGCTTGAACGATCCCGTGAATGTCATCAGGCGTCGTCTCGGTCCGGACGAGGATGATCTTTTCACCCGTCTTTCCGAGGGCTTCTGCTTCATCGGCGTCAAAGACGATTTTGCCAGAGGCGGCGCCGGGGGAGGCAGGCAAACCAGTGGCAATGACGGTCAGTTTGGCCGTCGGGTCGATTCGGCGGTGGAGCAACTGGTCCAGATGTTCCGGCTCGACTCGCTGGATCGCTTCCTCTTTGTTGATCAAATTTTCTTCGACCATGTCTACGGCGATCTTCACGGCAGCGGCGGCAGTACGTTTTCCGTTACGGGTCTGCAGCATCCAAAGTTTTCCGCCTTGAATGGTGAATTCAATGTCCTGCATGTTTCGATAATGTTTCTCGAGAATACCGCAGATATTGACAAACTGATCGAAGACTGCCGGCATTTCTTCTTGGAGTAGAGAGATATGTAAAGGAGTCCGAATACCAGCGACAACATCTTCCCCTTGAGCATTGATCAAGTATTCACCGTAGAGCGTCTTTTCCCCAGTCGAAGGGTTGCGGGTGAAGGCTACACCAGTGCCGCAATCATTACCCATGTTACCGAAGACCATCGACTGCACATTGACAGCGGTGCCGAGATCATCGGGGATCTTGTGGATTTGACGATAGATGATGGCGCGATCGTTATTCCAAGAGGAGAAGACTGCACGGATGGCTCCTTCTAACTGAGCCATCGGGTCTTGAGGGAACAATTGTCCGGTTGTCTTCTTGACCATCACTTTGAAGTCTTCAATCATGGCGCTAAGCGACTCAGGGCTCAGTTCATTATCAAAACGAACGCCTTGTTTGTCTCGGTAGGATTCTAAAATGTGTTCGAACTCGGCATGGGAAGCTCCGAGAACGACGTCAGAATACATCTGAATAAAGCGACGGTAGCAGTCGAGGGCAAAGCGACGATTCTGGGTCGCTTCGGTCAGACCGTTTACGGTTTCATCGTTCAACCCCAGGTTCAGGATCGTGTCCATCATCCCCGGCATCGAGAAGACAGCACCGGAGCGAACCGACACGAGCAGAGGATTTTGCGGGTCTCCGAATTTTTTCCCTAGTTTCGCTTCGACTTGTTCGAGAGCCGCTTTCACCTGGCTCATCAAAGACTCGGGAAAGTCTTTTCCATGATCATAGTAAGCGTTACATGCTTCTGTCGTGATCGTAAGACCGGGAGGTACAGGCAGACCGATATTGGTCATCTCGGCCAAGTTGGCCCCTTTTCCTCCGAGAAGGGATTTCATCTCCGCTTTCCCTTCTTCAAACAGATAGACCCATTTCTTAGACATTCCGTTCCCCCCGATAGTAATATTCTAAAACTTTGGCGGCAGTTTCTTCTACCGCTTTGTTCGTGACGTTGATAATGGGACAACCGACTCGCTTCATGATGGAATCGGCATATTCCAACTCGCCCATGATTCGTTCAAAACTGGCATAATCGGCTGTTCCTGCCAATCCCAGCGTCTTTAAGCGTTCTGTACGGATGCCATTGAGCAGACTTGGCGAGATGGTTAATCCGATGACTTTTCGCCGAGGCAATTGGAAAAGTTCTTCCGGCGGCGCTACTTCTGGGACTAAGGGGACGTTGGCTGCTTTTATTCGCTTGTGAGCCAAGTACATACAGACCGGTGTTTTGGACGTCCGGGACACACCGATTAGGATGACATCGGCATGCAAAATGCCGCGAGGATCTTTTCCGTCGTCGTATTTGACGGCGAACTCGATAGCCTCAACTTTCCGAAAGTATTGTTCATCCAGTTGATGCAGCAGACCTGGTTTTAAAGCGGGCTGCAAGTTGGTCAACTTCTGTATCCCTTGAATCATCGGTCCCATGATGTCCACAGTCTGGATACCTTTTTCCTGGGCCATCTGTAGCAACGCTTCTCTCATCTCCTGAATCACCAGGGTGTAGGCGATGATACAAGGTTTACCTGCAGCTTCGTCGATGATTTCTGCGATATGGCACTTTTCTGATACATAAGGTACCCTCTTGATCTCCACCCCGCTGCCGTCAAACTGACTAGCTGCGGCACGAACAACAAACTCTGCAGTTTCGCCGATGGAGTCAGAGACAACATAGACAACGGGCTTTACACCATTGGCAGTAGAGATTTTGTTCCCCTCCCCGGTTTCATTCACCGTCTGTTCACAGAACTTCCTTAATTCTCTCCATCACCGAGTTCTACAAATAATCGGGTGATATTCGTCTTTGTCAACCGGCCGACCACTTCCAGCCGCTCTTCCCCATTGGGCATCACATAAGTTCGGACAACCGGCAGAGCATCAATCTGATGAGAGATGAGCCGTCTGGCAGCCAGGTAAACGGTGTCATCAGGGGTGATGGTAACGATATTGGGCATGCGTGTCATCACCATGCCGATAGGCATTTTCTGGACGTCTCCCCCGCCGATGGCGATTTTCAAGAGATCTTTTCGGGAAACAATGCCGACTAAATACCCTTCCCCGTCCACCACCGATAAGGTACCCACATCTTCGGTGAACATGGTGACTACAGCGTCATACACACTGGCCGACTCCCTCACGACGATGGCCAGGGATTTGATGTCTTTCACCCGTAGTTTTCCGATAGCCCGAGCAACTAATGTGTTTCCAGAGCGGCTGTTGTAATAATAGCCCACTCGAGGGCGAGCTTCCAGAATACCAGACATGGTGAGAATGGCCAGGTCAGGTCGTAATGTGGCACGAGTCAGATTTAACAGATCAGCGATCTGCTCACCTGTGATGGGACCACGATCTTTAACAATCTGTACGATTTTGACCTGACGTTCGGACAGTTCGATAGTTGTCACCACCCTATGGAAAAGTTCACCTGGTCGCCATAATTATGACATACTAAATCTAATTATGACCTACAATGATATATACTATATCAACTGACCTTTTCCTGCTGCGATAAAGCAATTTTTGCTTATATTTTCACAAAAATAGACCTTCGCTGGTGTAGTTACGGTGTCGGAATGATCTTTCTCCAGTGTTTCCCTACGTAAATAGGGGTGTATTGGCTTCGCAGAAGCCAATACACCCCTATTGTTACGATTTGAACATCCCTTTTATTCTAGTCGACAATTTTACTTAAATCGGCAATGCCTGCCGTCAAGCCGACGACCTCATTCAGTAGGGCTAAGCGGTTTTCTCGCACTTCAGCCTTTTCCGCCATGACCATAACCGCATCAAAAAAGTGGTCTACAGCCGGACGCAGTTCAGCGAGCGCTCGTAAAGTCACATCATAGTCGCCTTGAGACTGTTCGATCTTCGCTTGCGCTTGTTCGAGGGCCTCGTAAAGTTCTTTCTCCGATGGAGATTCAAACAGTTCGGGACGAATCGGCTCTTGACCGCCTTTTTTAGCCAAATTGGCGGCCCGGGTATAGGCTGTAATCAATGCAGAGAAGGCATCGACACTCCTTAAAGCCGTCAATGCTTTGGCCCGTTTAAACACTTCGAGTGGTTGATCAATCCCTTCGGCGAGGACAGCCTCGATGACATCATATCGAATCCCTTCTTCGCCGAGGAGATAACGCAGCCGTTGCCGGAAAAATTCGGCCAGGTCTTTTTCGACCTCTTCCAGGCTTCGAGCCGAAGTTATCGCTTTTTGATACAAGTGATACGCTTGCTCGATCGCCGTCGACAGCGACAAGGACAGGTTCCCGCTGAGGATGATCTGGCAAATCCCTTGGGCTTGTCGACGAAGGGCATAAGGGTCTTGAGAACCGGTCGGAATGATGCCGATGGAAAAACAGCCGACGATAGCATCGAGCTTATCGGCTAAAGCGACGAGAGTGCCTTCTATCGTCTTCGGCGTCTCGTCTCCGGAGAAGCGAGGTTGATAATGTTCCCGGATAGCCTGAGCGACGGTGGGCTCTTCTCCCGAGAGACGAGCATATTTCTCTCCCATGATGCCTTGTAGTTCTGGGAACTCGTAGACCATATGGGTGACCAAGTCGGCCTTGGCTAACTGGGCTGCCCGCATCGCCCGCTGTTTCACATCGCCGGAAAAGCCCAGGTGGTCGGCCAAGATGCCGGTCAAGGAGATTTCCCGTTCAACCCGTTCATAGACGGTTCCTAAACTCTCTTGGAAAACGATCTTTTTCAGTTTATCGGCAAAAGCGGCCAGCGGTTGTTTTTGGTCTTCCGCATAGAAGAAAGCAGCATCAGAAAGACGAGCGCGCAGAACTTTCTCATTGCCCTGGCGGACCACATCCAGATGGTCGGCATTGCCGTTGCGGACGGTGATGAACTTAGGCAGCAGCTTTCCTTCCCCGTCTTTGACTGGGTAATAACGTTGGTGCTCTTTCATCGGCGTGATGATCACTTCCGCAGGTAAGTGCATGAAGGAGGGATCGACTTGTCCACACAGTGCCGTTGGATATTCAACGAGATGACTGATTTCCTCAAGCAAACCGGGATCTTCTTCTACATTTCCGCCTTCTGATGCAGCCAAGTCGGTGATTTGCTGCCAGATCATAGCTTTACGCTGCTCATGATCGACGACGACAAAAGCCTGCTCCATCTTTTCCAGGTATTCACCAGGATTGGCCAGCGTAATCGATCCGCCACCGAGGAAGCGGTGACCTGTAGTCTTCCGTCCGGCAATGACTCCTTCGATCTCCAGAGGCAGGATGTCTTCCCCAAAAAGGGCGACGAGCCGGCGGATGGGGCGGGCAAAACGGGTATCTCCCCAAGCCCAACGCATCGGTTTCGGGAAGTTTAATCCGGAAATACAGTTTCGCAAAAGTTGAGGGAGCACTTCTTCGGCAAAACGCCCTGTTTCTTTGCGGATTGCATATACATAAGGTACGCCCGAAAGTTCTTTCGTGATCAGTGACGAAATGTCGACCCCTTGGGAACGGGCGAATCCTTGCACCGCTTTGGTGGGGTTTCCCTGACTGTCATAGGCTGCTTTGACGGCAGGCCCTTTCACTTCCAACTCCAGATCGTCTTGCCGTGTCGCAACGCCTTTGACCATGAGCACCAACCGTCGAGGCGTTCCATATGTTTTTATCTCAGTGAAGGAAAGCCGGACTTCTTGCAAGCCTTTTTCGGCGAGATCTTTTAATTGAGCCAGAGCCGGGGCCATGAACTTCGCCGGAATTTCTTCTGTACCGATCTCTAGCAGTAAATCGCGAGTTTCCACGGGTATCCTCCTCAACGTCCTTAGAATTAATCCAGACCGAGCTTTGCTCGCAGAGCCTTATCTTTGATCAGCGGATAACCGAGTTTTTCCCGCTGTTTTACATAGCCCTGGGCACAGACACGGGCCAAATTACGGACCCTGGCGATGTAGCCCGTCCGTTCCGTTACCGAGATGGCACCTCTGGCGTCGAGCAGGTTAAAGGTGTGCGAACACTTCAATACATAATCATAAGCAGGTTGAACGAGGCCTTTTTCAATCACTCGCAGAGCCTCTTTTTCATACATGTCGAAGAAGGTAAAAAGCGCCTCCACATCAGCTAACTCGAAATTGTAATGAGAGTAATCCACTTCCCCTTGGTGATGAACATCGCCATATGTGATGCTGTCCACCCATTCAATATCAAAGACAGAATCTTTTTGCTGAATGAAGGTGGCAATCCGTTCTAAACCGTAGGTGATTTCCGCACAGACAGGTTTACAGTCGATACCTCCGCATTGCTGGAAGTAGGTGAATTGGGTGACCTCCATGCCGTCGAGCCATACTTCCCAACCGAGTCCCCAAGCGCCCAGGGTTGGTGATTCCCAGTTATCTTCGACAAAACGAATGTCATGCTTCAGTGGATCAATGCCGAGGCGGCGCAGGCTATCCAGGTACATCTCCAAGACGTCGTCCGGTGACGGCTTGAGGATGACTTGATATTGATAATAATGTTGTAAACGGTTAGGGTTTTCGCCATAACGACCGTCAGTAGGACGACGAGATGGTTCCACATAAGCCACATTCCAGGGCTCCGGTCCCAAAGCCCGCAAAAATGTAGCCGGATTCATCGTGCCAGCCCCTTTTTCGATATCATAGGGCTGTTGAATGATACACCCTTGTTCACCCCAGAACTGGTTCAGTGATAAGATGATCTCTTGAAAATTCACGTCAGGGTACCCTCCTTGAACGGAAATGCCATATTTACGCACACTCTTGGTGAAATATCCAGAGTGAACAAACTTCATTTTAACATAAAACGATCCCGAA
Organism: Heliobacterium mobile; assembly: GCF_009720735.1. Classification (GTDB taxonomy): domain Bacteria; phylum Bacillota; class Desulfitobacteriia; order Heliobacteriales; family Heliobacteriaceae; genus Heliobacterium; species Heliobacterium mobile. The sequence goes on along the minus strand of NZ_WNKU01000019.1, from coordinate 62,909 downwards.
TCGAAATGCAGTCGTATTAAAATCTGCAAACAAAGGCGTGCCCTGGAAACCACTCTGGATTCCAGGGCATCAAGGTTCTTTACTCCTGCTGAAATCAGCCTTTCCCGTCGATAAATCCTCCAACACGCTCCAGGAGCGAACATGGCCGTCATGACGGCAGCGAATCGTGTCTCGCAACATCTTGGTCACTTGACCCATCACCTTTTCCCCGGCTTTGATTCGTTCGATATGACGGGGATCCATCACCAACATATGGCGCAGAAGTGCGATCGTGCTGGTGGCGACGGAAAGTGCATCAGGGTGGCGATGGCGACAGCAATGGCCGATGATTCCGCCTAATGAAGGCGAGTAGTTGACGGGCTTCCCTTCAGCGAAGGAGGATTCCTCATCTAACGGTTCACCGCAATCGATACAGTGATATAACTCGGGACAATAGCCGAGCAGAGCCAACAATCGCAGCTCAAAAAGGCGGGTTACGATAGGCGGAGAAAAGACAGTAAGGAGATGCCAAAAGGTAAGCAGCAGCGGATAGAGGTCAGAACCGCCCTGTTCCGGGCTGAATTTATCGACCAGTTCGGCCATTAAGGAGGCGTGGGCGAACCGATCGATGTCCCCTTGCAATCCTGCAAAAGACTCCAGCGCTTCAGCCTGTGTAATCGTATGCAAATTGCGGCCTTCGTAGAGAACCAAGTGACAATGAGTCAGCGGCTGCGTTCCTGCACGGAGTCGACTTTTGGGCTTGCGCACCCCTTTGGCGATAGCCGAAACCTTGCCCCGTTCCGGTGTCAACAGGGTGAGCAAGCGGTCTGCTTCACCGTAATTACGGCACCTCAAGATCAACGCTTCTGTACGATATACACGCAACGTTTCCGCCCCCGTCGGCCCAAAAAATCGCTTATCAAGCGAATCCGTTCAAAATAGCGATGGACGCACTTGTACCTAACCGATCGGCACCGGCAGAGAGCATTTGCGCTGCCTTTTCCGCTGTTCGGATGCCCCCAGAAGCTTTAACCTTAGCCCGCTCTCCAACAGCCTTACCCATCAAAGCCACATGTTCCACAGTGGCGCCTGCCGGTCCGAAACCAGTTGAGGTCTTGACGAATTCGGCACCGGCTTGGACGGAGCGGTGACAAGCTTCCACGATTTCATCGTCGGAAAGGAAGGCCGTCTCCAGGATCACCTTAACGACAGCCCCGGGATATTGCCGCGCTTCTTCGACAACCGTAGCGATATCCTCTTGTACTTTATCCCAATGGCCCTGTTTTGCCCAGCCCACATTCAACACCATATCCAGTTCGGCCGCGCCTGCCTGCAGGGCAGCTTGGGCTTCTTTCGCTTTGATTTCCGTACAGTTTGCACCGAGGGGAAAACCGATCACCGTCGCCACCTTGACGGACTCATTTTTTAAATGTTTCGCACAAGTTGGTACCCAGATAGGGTTCACACATACAGCGGCAAAACGGTTTGCCACCGCCTCCCGACAAAGCGAGACGATTTCCGCTTCCACCGCATCCGGTTTTAGTAACGTATGATCGATAGTACGGGCCACTTGATCTTTCGTCCATTGGCTGGACATCTTCCAGCCCCCCTTTAGTCTTTTCGGTCGTCGAATCCAAAGGATCGGAGAACATCAGGGCGATGGCGCCAGTCTTTTTTCACCTTGACCCAGAGTTCTAGATAGATCGACGTACCGAGAAGTGCTTCGATTTCTTGGCGGGCTTGTTGGCCCACCTGCTTGAGCAATGAACCGCCTTTTCCGATCAAAATCCCCTTTTGAGAATCACGTTCTGTATAGATCGTAGCGTGAACGACTAAGCCGCCCCGAGGCGTGTCCTGCAAGTATTCGATCACGACAGCCACCGAATGGGGAATCTCTTCCCGAGTCGCCAGGAGAACCTTCTCCCGGACCAGTTCAGCCATCAGTTGTCTTTCCGGTTGGTCGGTGACAGCGTCAGCCGGATAATAGAGCGGTCCTTCTTCCAGTCGTCCGAAGATCAGATCTCTTAAGGTATCTAAGTTCGTCTTTTCCTTCGCCGATACCGGGATAACTTCCTGCCAGGAGACGAGCTGCGAATATTGGGCAATCCGTTTTAGGCCTTCTTCCCGGGTGATAGCGTCCAGTTTGTTTACAACCAAGAAGATCGGTGTTTTGACTTCTTTGAGCAGATTGCTGATGAACTGCTCCCCTCCGCCAGGCTCTTCGGTCACGTCCACAACGTATAAGATCAGATCGACCTCGTTTAAGGTCTTCCGGGCCGTCGTGACCATGATTTCGCCGAGTTTATGTTTCGGTTTATGAATACCTGGTGTATCGAGAAAAACAGCCTGACCGCGGGGGTCATTGAGCACCCCGACGATTCGGTTGCGTGTCGTCTGAGGTTTATCCGACATGATCGCCACTTTTTGGCCGATCAACTGATTCATCAAGGTCGACTTACCGACGTTCGGCCGTCCGATGATGCTGATAAATCCGGAACGGAGGTTCTTTTTTTCGGTCACGGAAGGTATGGTACGTACCTCTTCGTTTGGGAATTTCGGCGATTTTTCACGATTCACTTTATCTCGCTTGTACCGCCGGAGAACGCGGAATTTTTCTGCCAAATAAGGTCACCTCAACAAGATGATTATTGCGTTAACGTAAACATTCCGGGAAGCAACTGGTTTACAGACAAGACCTGACGGCGATCTTCGTTGTCGATCATGATGACGTTCATCTGGGGAGCAAATTCGGCCATCACTTGGCGGCAAGCGCCACAAGGGGTTACAGGCTCCTTTGCGTCCGAAGTCAGCACCAAGAGCCGAAATTGTTGACAACCTTCCGATACGGCCTTAAATATAGCCGTTCGTTCGGCACAATTGGTCAAACCGAAAGAACTGTTTTCAACATTGCAGCCGCTATAAATCTTGCCATCTTCCCCGAGCAGGGCCGCACCGACACGGAACCGGGAATAGGGTGCATAAGCTTTATCTCGAGCCTTTCGAGCTTGCGCAATCAGTTCTGACAAAACCGCTTCTGAGATGGTGGACAAGCCTTCCTGATGACCGGTCATAAGCCACTTCCCTTCCACTGCTGCAGGATTCTTGGCCCAAAGACGACGATACCGGCGATGATGGCGTGAATCGCCAGGATGAGGACGGCACCTGCAGCGGCATCCTTGGCGGCACCAGCAAGGGGATGCCGCTCCGGTCCGATTCGATCGATTGCCGCTTCGATGGCGGAGTTAAAAGCCTCTGCAGAAAGAACCAGAAAAACCGCTGTGACAACCCAAGCCAGTTCCCAACCGCCTAATCGAAACCAAGCGGCCATAGCCATGGTCGTCACAGCGGCAGCGACATGAACACGCATATTCTGCTGGGTTTGGACGACCCAGCTGATTCCACGGGCCGCATAGACGAAGGAGCGAAAAAATGTTGCCCAGTTCATCCTTTAGGTTAGCCTCGCAGGAGTCCTTGATTCTGTAGCACTTTTTCTTCAACAGCCCGCATGGCGCGAGTATCTTCCTCTTCTTGATGATCATAACCGAGCAGGTGGAACATACCATGGACAAAGAGAAAACCCATTTCCCGTTCCAGCGAGTGTCCGTATTCTTTGGCCTGCCGTTCCGCCGTTTCCACAGAGATGATGATATCACCGAGGATTTGACCGGCCGAGGGATCTTCAAATTCGGGCTCATCATCGGTCTGCTCCTCCATGGCAAAGGAGAGCACATCGGTCGGTGCATCGATATTGCGATATTGCAGGTTCATCGTGCGGATTTTTTCGTCATCGGTGAGAACCAGGCTGATTTCCGTATCTTCGACGGGATGGTTGGCTTCCTCCAGACATAGAAGGGCCAATTGCTCAAAGAGAAGCTGCCATGTCTCTTCCTCATCAGGAGTTAAGGATACCTCATCTCGTTCATCCACTATATACAGTTCCACTTCGATTCTTCCTTCCTTCCAATTCCTTCGTCATGCCTTCAGGATACTCAATTCGTGTATGATAGATTCCGTTCAAGACCCGGCAAAAAGCTTGCGCCACCCGATCCAGGTCTTTGAAGGTCAAATCAGACTCTTCCAACTGGCCGTCGTTCAGTTTTTCTTTGATGAGTTTGCGAACCAGCCCTTCGATTTTACCGGGTGTCGGTTGAGGAAGAGAGCGGACAGCCGCCTCCACCGTATCGGCCAGCATCACCAGGGCAGCTTCTTTCGTCTGCGGTTTCGGTCCTTCATAGCGGAAATCCTTTTCCTGAACCGATTCGGTGCGATCCGCTTCCAAGGCTCGGTGATAGAAATAAGATACGAGGGTTACACCGTGATGCTGTTCGACTAAATCGACGACTTGCGGAGGTAATCCTGCTTCACGGCACATCTCCACGCCGTCTTTGACATGGGATGTGATGATCAACGTACTTAAAGTGGGTGCTATCTTATCATGAGGGTTCTGCCCCTGGGACTGGTTTTCAATGAAAAAGGCTGGCCGGCGCACTTTGCCGATGTCATGATAATAGGCGCCTACCCGGACGAGCAGCGTGTCTGCACCGATAGCCTCTGCGGCCGCTTCACCTAAATTTCCGACCAGCAAGCTATGATGGTATGTTCCCGGCGCTTCCATCAAGAGGCGCCGCAGCAAAGGGCGGTTCGGGTTCGCCAGCTCTAAGAGCTTCACAGAGGTAGTCAGCTTAAAAGCAGATTCTAAGTATGGTAACGACCCGATCATGAAGACGGCCGACAAAATACCGTTGATTACACCCATCGGCACTCCATAGGTGGCCAGGACGCGCAATTTGACCCCTGTCGCCAGGCCCATGGCGAAGATAGCGACCATGTTGGCAGCCGCAATGGTAAAACCGGCACGGGCAAAATCCATGCGCTGACTGAAGCGGGATACGCTGTATACGCCGACGATAGATCCTATCCAAGCGACGATGGCATGGGGAATGGAGTAGTCAGCGATGATACCGATAAAACCGCTAAGCACGAATGACATGAACACAGCCACTCGGCTTTCCAAGAGGATCGCCAGCAGCATGGGACCCGTGGCGACGGGAATCACATACAAGAGTTGATTATAGATGTCTTGCTGGTCATGGAGGCGAATACTGGTGATGATCCGGGCCGTCAGCAGCGTCATGGTGGCCATTAACCCCAAAAGGCCGAGTAAACGCTCGTCCTTGTATAGGTCCCGGCGGTATGTACGCAGGTACCAGATGACGATAAATATATTCAACAGGACTAGCAGTGCCATCCCGCCCGTTTTCATCCAGCTTTCGCCAGTTCGGAGCATATCCAGTTGGGATAAAATCCGAATATGTTCTTCCGTCACCACTTCCCCGTTGCGGATGATGATCTCTCCTTTGCGAACGGGGATTGTATAGGGAGCTACGCTCTGTCTGACCTCGTTCCGTAACCGCTTGGTCGCATCCTCGTCGTAGGTGGCGTTGGGACGCAGAAATAGCGGCACGATGACCTGCAGGGTATCTTTCGCATCTTTCGAAAAGGAGGAACTGTTGATCCGCTCTTGCACGTTCGAACGAGCTTCCGCCATGCTGTAGGGTAAGACACGAGTGGATCCTTGCACCGCTGCAGCGGCATCGGAAGGTTCTGCCAAGGCCTCCGTCAGTCCAGGCATATTCAACATAGCAATAACCAAATTTTCCGTTTCCTTTTGAATAAAGGCCAATGACTCAGGACGCATAGCGACGAGTCTTTGCAGAAGAGCGTCCGGTATAGTCACCGTCAACCGATTCTTCAAGGCATCCAACTTTTCGTCGGTCCCATTGCCGTTGATTGTCCCGCCTTCATTCGTTGGACGAGCCTTTTGATACGCTACAACCGCGTTAAAATCTTGCTCAATCTCGTTTTTCACCCGACTGGCTACATTCGGATCGTGAGTATAGACAGGAGGCGTGGCGTTGACCTTCTGGTCCCTGGCAATGCGGGTTCTTTCTTCGTCGACGACATCTTTGGTCATAGGCGATGTGATATCCTTGGAGGATACCTCTCCCGCCTCTAAAGTCTCTGATGGAGACAGGTAGGGATAGGATAAAATCGTAGTAATAGTCAAAAAAAAGACCAGGCCGAAGATGACACGGCGAGTTAAGCTATATTGCCAGGCTTTTTTTACGGCGAGCGTCAACAGAGCTGTTATCTGGCTATACGCCAATCCATGTCACCTCATTTGTTTCCCTGTCCACCTCGGCCTTCAAATTCTTCATAAGCACGGATGATACGGCCGACCAAGGGGTTGCGCACGACATCCCCGGTGGTGAAGAAATGAAAACTGATTCCTTCAATACCTTGCAGGATCTTTTGAATGGTGATTAGCCCCGAGTTCGAACCCCGGGGCAGATCCACCTGCGTAATATCTCCCGTAATGACAGCTTTAGAACCAAAGCCAAGACGGGTTAAAAACATCTTCATCTGTTCAGGCGTCGTATTCTGGGCTTCATCGAGAATGATGAAAGAATCATCCAAGGTACGGCCACGCATATAGGCGAGAGGAGCAATCTCGATGATCCCTCGTTCTATAAATTTTTGAGTTGGTTCGGCTCCCATCGTATCGAAAAGGCCGTCATAGAGCGGACGCAGGTAAGGATCTACTTTCTCTTGCAAATCGCCCGGCAGGAAACCGAGTTTCTCTCCAGCCTCCACAGCGGGCCGGGTCAAGATGATCCGGTTAACCTCTTTGTTCTTTAGGGCTAAAACAGCCATGACGACGGCAAGGTACGTCTTGCCTGTGCCGGCAGGTCCCACGCCAAAGATAACTTGATTTTGACGGATCGACTGTAAGTACTTCCGTTGGCCTAATGTTTTGGCTTTGATCTGTTTTCCCCGGACAGTCGTGAAGATCACTTCCGAAAGCGAGTCGGCTAGAAGGGAGCGGTCTTCTTCACCGGTGAAGGCATAGGCGTATTCGATCTCTCCGACGCCGATGGACTGCCCAGACTTAACCATGGCGACTAACTGCTGAAAAAGTCGGGCTGAACGGTCCACATTGGCCGGTTCTCCGGTGATGATCACTTCGCCGCCACGGGCTACGATCCGGACTCCACTCAACCGTTCAATCAGCCGTAAGTTCTCATCACGATGTCCAAAAAGCCGTACGGCGTCCCAATTGTCTTCTAAATTGATTCGGACCTCACGGTCGGATGCCGACAGTATCGTCCAACCTCCTATTGTGACTTACGCTCACCTATTCATTACGTTCCTTGTTCTACAGCGTCGATGGCTTGCGGCAAAGCGATGTTCTCTAATGCTTCGATAGACACCTTTACTTTCACCTTGTCTGGAGACGAAGGCTGGGGTAGGACCATCTCGCGCAAAACCTTTGCACCTTGAGGCAACTGTCCCATAAGCGCTTGCCGTGCCTTGTCCTGGGCCGCTGTAATCGCTTCTTGCGGAGTACGATTTTGGCGATAGGGGCGCAACTCATGATATTCCGTTTTAATTAATTCGACAGGTATTTGGAGATTCCTCCATAAAGAAGGTGTTCTTGTATAAACCTCTTCATTACTGTTTGCGAAAGGACTCGAAGAAGGTCCTTTTATGATGATTTCCTGATTTCCCCATTTTATTCTCCATTGACCGGATGTTTCTCCAGTTGGGATTGTCCCCTCCAATTGTGTCGGTTCCTCTAAAGTTTGCTCGTACCAAACCCGTGCCCAGGCTTCGCCCTTGGCTTGAAGTTTTTCGTGCACTTTTAACGGAGCCGGCTTGTCCTCTGCTGTCTTTTGGGGTTCTTGCTCTTTTGGGGGTGCGTAAATCAACCCGGAAATCAACACTTGCCCCTTAGTCACTCGCGTTCCTTCGGCTACTTTTCCCTCGCCGACGAGAACGATCATCCGTTGAATCACACCGTCTTTAGCGGCGACGATGTGGCTCGGACCAGCCACAGGCGGTCGATTCGGCAGGACCTTTTCCTGCACTTCGATGATGAGTCGTGTCCCCTGATCTCGAATCCCCACCCATTCCAGTCCTGGAATTTCTGCAATGATCCTTCGTTCCGCCTCCCGAACATTGACCATGGGAAGCCACCGGCCTGGACGAACACCGGAATTGTAAGCGGCTTGTAAAATCGTCGGCTTGTCCAGGCGCTCATTGCCGACTACGTCCACATCCCAGATAAATGTCGACATCATATATATGGCTAAAACGAACGTGAAGGCGCCCATGACCAAAGCCTTGCGCCGTTTTACCCGGGTAAGGAAAAAAGGAAAGCCGGAACGCCCCTCGATGCGGACCCGGCTGTTTGTTTTCCGAGCTACATGCCGGAGTAGGCGAAAGCCGTCCAGACGAACTCGCGCCGTCATCCGGCCTGACGGTGTTCTGCGTAAGTCGTATAAGGGGATCCCTCTGCTTGCAGCCAGATTGATAAATTTCTCTAACTGAGTTCCTTCGATGTTGATGCGTAAGAAACCGAACCAAAAGGTCCACCAGTTGCGCAGCATCTTTTTCCCTCCTGAAGTGCTACTTCGGGAAATGAACCTGGTGAATCCGCCCTTCCACCATCAATTCTTCTGGAAGGATTGTTCGCAAGACCAGTTTCTCCCCGAATATCTCCAATTGGCCACCCGTGACTAAAACCCGGATGCGCTCTTCCGTATACTCGACAATACCGCGGTGATTCTCTAAGACTAATTGCACATTGCCGATCATGGTGACTTTGGGATAGTCCATCAGCACATCTTTCGGCATTTCCAAGAGGCCGGCCAACGCTTTTTGAAGCCTCTGTTTACCACGTTCCCAAGCCAAGGACAATAGCCCCCTTCCCGGACTCCTGTCCATAGATATGCAAAAAGGCGGCTTAACATGCCGCCGACAAACGAAAAGAACCCTCGTCGAGCCTATCTCGACGAGGGTTCTCTCAAACCTATTTTCAGGAGTATACAAACTAGCCAAGGGATTCCTTGACAATCTGATTAACCAGCTTGCCATCGGCACGGCCTTTGACTTTGGGCATCAGAACCCCCATGACCTTGCCGATATCCCGAGGACCTTGGGCTCCGGTCACCGCCATAGCCTCTCGCACCAAAGCGCGGACCTCTTCTTCGGAAAGTTGCTGGGGAAGATAGGCGGTCAGGATGTCGATCTCCTGTTTCAGGGCGTCAATCGCATCGGTTCGCCCCGCTTTTTCGTACTCGACCATGGAGTCGCGGCGCTGTTTGACTTCCCGAGCTAAGACCTCTAAGAGTTCTTCGTCGGTCAAATCACGCCGTTTATCGATCTCCGCTTTCTGAATGGCGGACCTAGCCATGCGAATCACGGAGAGCCGAAACTTTCCGGCCTCCTTATCCTTCATCGCCTGCTTCATGTCCTCCATCAAACGTTCCTTTAGGGACATGGATAGATGATTCACCTTTCTTTAGGTGGTCTTCCGTTTCCGGGCTGCCTCTGATTTTTTCTTGCGCTTCACACTAGGCTTGACATAGTGTTCCCGTTTGCGATATTCGGACAATACGCCCGCTTTTTGGCAGGAGCGTTTAAAACGCCGCAAGGCGCTATCTAAACTCTCATTTTTACCTACTCGTACTTCGCTCATTCCGCTTCCCTCCCCCCGCTGGTATCTATGATGCCGGGTCCAGGCTATGCTCGGTGCGGTGAACGTTTGTGTGATTGAAACAAGATACACACAGTCTACATTATACTTCCAGGGGGCGAAAGCGTCAACAGTAGTTATTATACCATTTTATCCGGGAGGCCAACCCAGGTTTCGACCTGCAAGTAAGTGGACGTGTAGATGGAATACAGTTTGACCCGCATCAGCGCCGGTGTTGATCACCAGGCGATGCTTATCTGGCTCTATCCCTAGGGCTGCAGTGACTTTTTGGGAGGCCAGCAAAAGCTGTCCCAAAATCGCTTGATGGCTGGCTTCAGCTGCTGCGATCGAAGAAATGTGTTCCCGGGGTATAATCAGAATATGGGTAGGCGCTGCCGGATTGATGTCTTTAAAGGCTACAACGACATCGTCTTCATAAACGATCTGGGCGGGAATTTCCTTGCGAACGATTTTACAAAAAATACAATCGCTCAATTCAAGTTCACCCCCTTTGCTGAGATTCCAGCGGTTGTCCGAGAAGGGTGTTGTCCGGAAGAAGTCTCTCCAACCGGACGGGAACAAGTTGATCCCTTGCGTCAGCATCGTCGAGGGAGCTTAAAGCTTTGTGTTCACCCGTCTGGAACGGGATGAGCACTTTCAAGTAATTGTTCGTATGTCCCGACCAGTATTCCCCCGACTTTTCCTCAAGGAGGACCGTTATAGTTTTACCGACAAATGTCTCTGCGTAAGCCCGCGAAAGTTCTTGGGCAACCGCCATCAAACGTTTCACCCGGTCCTGCTTCACCGAGGCGGGCAGTTGATCCGTAAAAGATGCGGCCGGCGTACCCTTGCGCGGAGAAAAGGGGAATACATGCAAGCCTGCCAAAGCAGTCGCTTTGCACGTTTCCTCTGTCAGCAAATAATCGGCTTCCGTCTCACCAGGAAAGCCGACGATGACATCAGAAGTGATCGCCGCATCGGGGATTAATGAACGTATCTTCGCGACGACATCCATAAAATCCTGCCGCCGGTAGCGCCTTCCCATTCGTTCCAGGACTGAGTCGGAACCGGACTGTAAGGGGATATGAAAATGAGGGTTCACTTTAGGTTGCTGGATGATCCGTAACAGGTCTTCGGTGAACTCTTGCGGTTCTACCGAACCCACATGCAGTCGCGGTAATTCAGGCACCTCTTGGATAAGTTGTTCCAGCAGATCGGCAAGCTCCCTATTCAAATCGGCACCATAAGCACCCAAATGAATCCCTGTCAAGACAATTTCCTGATAACCCTCCGAAACTAACCGACGGGCTTCCCGGATCACACTCTCCACAGGGCGGCTTCGTACCGGTCCTCGGGCATAGGGAATGATGCAGTATGTGCAAAAAAGGTTGCATCCATCTTCGATCTTGATGGAAGCCCTTGCCCGGGATATCTCAGCGACGGCAGGCAGTTCTTCAAAGACCTGAACGGCGCGGATATCGCCGACCTGATCAACGGCTTTCCCAGCGACCCTGTGCTCTTCCACGAGTTCCACGATTCGGCTGCGCTGATCCGTTCCCACAATCACGTCGACGCCTTCGATGGCCCGGACTTCATCGGGGGAAGTCTGTGCGTAACAGCCTGTCACAGCGACGACGGCGTCCGGATTTAAGCGCAAAGCCCGCCGGATCGTTTGACGGGACTTTCGGTCGCTGAGGTGGGTCACCGTGCAGGTGTTGATGACGTACACATCGGCCGGCTCATCAAAGTCGACCCGTTGGTAACCGCGTGCTTTGAACATACCCGCGATCGAATCGGTTTCGCCTTGGTTGACTTTACAACCCAACGTATAGAAGGCAGCGGTGGGCTGTTTTCCGGTCATCCCCAATCCCCCAGTTCGTACATGATCGCGGCCAAAGCAGCAAGACCGGCCGTTTCCGTTCGTAAAATTCGGGGACCAAGGCTGACCGGCAGGGCGCCAATCGTTTCAGCCCTGTCCACTTCTTCCTCTGTCAGTCCTCCTTCGGGGCCGATAACGAGTCCGAGGCAGCCAGATCCCTGTAAAGCCGATGAATTCAGGCGGCGCAAAGCCGTCTTCAAATCGATGCCTTTTAACTGTTCCCACGGGATCAGCAGCGGTTGAGAACGGTCCCATTGAGCCAGCAGATCTCTCCAGAATATGGGGACAATGACCTCTGGAATGATCGTTCGCCGACATTGCTTTGCCGCTTCACGAGCGATCTTTTGCCATCTGTCCCTGCGTTCGATGGCCTTCCCTGAATCCAGCTTGACAATCGTCCGCTCTGTCAGCACTGGTAGAATACGGCTCACACCGAGTTCGGTGGCCTTCTGAACGATCCAATCCATTTTTTCGCCTTTGGCTACCGATTGAACGAGACAGACCTGCAGAGGCGATTCTCGAGTCTCTCCCGTGGATTGCAGACCTGTCATGAGCACCTTATCTTTGGTCATTTCAGCGACACGAGCGGTATACTCGTTTCCTTGACCATCAAAAAGGATAGCCTCATCGCCGGTTTTTAACCGAAGGATCCGGGTGAGATGATTGCTCTCTTCCCCATCGAGCCAGGCCTGATCACCAAACTTTTGGGCGGGATCGAAAATAAAGCGGTGCATGAACTATTCTTTGCGGGCGACCACAGCCGCCCATTCTCCATGACTAATCAATTCTTCAATGACAAAACCGTTTGCTGTAAGCGCATCGACCACGTCATCTAAACGGTTCTGGATGATGCCTGACGCGAGCATTAATTTTCCCGATTCCAGCAGTTCTGCAGCCTGGGGAGAAAGTCGAATAATCACATCGGCTACAATGTTGGCAACTAAGATATCTACCGGTTCTTGGATGCCTGCCAACAGGTCGTTTTGGCGCACCTCTACGACCGAATCGACGTGATTCAGTTCTATATTCTCTCGGGCCGAATTGACCGCCACCAAGTCGTTATCTAAGGCTAAGACGCGACCAGCGCCCAGCAAAGCAGAGGCGATCGACAGCACACCGGAACCGGTACCCACATCGATCACTTGAGAGCCTGGAAAAATGTAATCTTCTAAGGCTCGAATGCACATCACTGTTGTCGGGTGTGTCCCCGTACCGAAAGCCATACCCGGATCGATGGATATGATCAGATCATCGGCAGAGGCATCATACGGTTCCCAAGAAGGACGAATGACGATCTGCCGCCCCACCTTCTCCGGCTTGAAAAAAGCCTTCCAGGCATGGGCCCAGTCTTCTTCTAGGATATCGTTCATTGTCCATGCATGGGCAGACGAACCATCCTGGGATCTTTCCCAGGCCGACAATTCTTCTTGCAGCAGGTTGAGGCGCTCTTCGATACGTTCATCGACAGGCAAATAAACTTTGAGTCGAATCATGCCTTTGGGAACGTCGGGGATTTCCACGTTGTGATGGTCCCATACATTGCTGTCGATATAATCCGCGATCAGTTGAGGATCTTCGATTACCATCCCCATCGCTCCGACGGTTTCGAATATTTCTGCCATCGCATCGGCATTTTCTTGCCGGGTGGTGATGGCGATTTCACGCCATTTCAACGGTGACACACCCTTCCCCGCTGTTTCAGAACGGCCTTCACATGAAGGCATCCTTCACCTTGTCAAAAAATGATTTTTCTTTTTCATTTGATATATTGTCCAGGCTCAGCGTTTTGCCGAACTCCCGGAGAAGTTCTTTTTGCTTGTCTGATAACTTGGTCGGTACAGAAACCTTGATCTCGATCCGTTGATCTCCCCGACCGGTTCCTCGAAGCCGCTTGATGCCTTTGCCGCGAATCCGGATGACCGTACCCGATTGGGTCCCTTCGGGAACTTTGACGAGCACCTTGCCATCCAAGGTGGGGACTTCGATTTCCGTTCCCAGGGCCGCTTGGACAAAGTTGACAGGGACTTGGCAGGTCACGTCATCGCCGTCACGATCAAAGAAGGAATGGGGACGAACCTCGACAAATACGTAGAGATCGCCCGGTGGGCCTCCCCGTTCTCCCGCTTCCCCTTCGGCAGGTACCCGAATACGGGTTCCTGAGTCAACGCCGCCAGGGACGTTCACCTTGATCTTGCGGTGTTTGCGAACTTTCCCTTGACCGCCGCAATGACGGCAAGGCTTGTTGATGATCTTGCCTTCGCCGCCGCAAGTGCCGCAGGGGCGAACGGTCTGCACATTTCCAATGAACGTCTTAGAGACGGTAGCGACTCGGCCTGATCCGTGACAGGTGGGACACGTCTGTGCCGTCGTACCCGGTTCGGCACCGCTGCCGCCACAGACATCACAGGCTTCCATCCGTGGAATTTCCACTTCCTTTTCCACACCGAAAGCGGCTTCTTCAAAGGAAAGGGACATGTTGAAACGCAGATCGGCACCTTTTTGAGGACCCCTGCGCTGTCCACCGCCCATTCCGCCACCGAAGAACATGTCAAAAATGTCTCCGAATCCACCGCCAAAGTCGGCTCCACCAAAGTCAAATCCGCCGGCGCCGGGACCAGCATGGCCGAATTGATCATACTGGGCCCGCTTATCCGGATCAGAGAGAACCTCATAAGCTTCGTTGATTTCTTTGATCTTCTCTTCTGCAAGTTTTTTATCCGGGTGGACGTCAGGATGATATTCTTTCAGGAGCTTGCGATAAGCCTTTTTGATCTCCTGTTCCCCGGCCTCACGGCTGACTCCCAATACCTCATAGTAATCCCGTTTGCTCATACTTGTCCCCTCCCCCCGGTAAAAGCATTGACAGGGGGGCTAAGCCCCCCGTCGACCAATTAGGATTTCTTTTTCTCGTCATCAATGACAGTATAGTCGGCGTCGACCACATTGTCATCTTTTTTCGCTTCTCCGCCAAAACCGCCAGCACCAGGTGCACCGGCGTCATTGGCCGCTCCGGGAGCTCCTGCTTGCTGATACATTTTGGTGGATACTTCATACACAGCTGTCGTCAAGGCTTCTGTTTTTTGTTTTATCGCTTCGCTGTCGTTGCCTTCAAGGGCCTTTTTCAGTTCCTCTTTAGCAGCGTTGATTTTTTCTTGGTCAGCCGCTTCGACTTTGTCGCCAAAGTCTTTTAAGGTTTTCTCAGCCTGGTAGACCATGGCGTCTGCTTGGTTGCGAATCTCTACCTCTTCTTGACGCTTTCGGTCCTCTTCGGCATGCAGTTCCGCGTCTTTGACCATTTGGTCAATTTCATCCTTGGACAACCCGGTCGAGGCGGTGATGGTGATCTTTTGTTCGTTGCCAGTCGCCTTGTCTTTGGCGCTGACGTGAACAATACCGTTGGCGTCGATATCGAATTTCACTTCGATTTGCGGGATGCCCCGAGGCGCCGGTGCGATGCCGCCGAGGTTAAATCGGCCAAGCGTTTTATTTTGGGCAGCCACTTTCCGCTCACCTTGCAGGACGTGAACCTCCACGGAAGTCTGGTTGTCAGCAGCGGTGGTGAAGATTTCGCTTTTCGAGGTGGGAATGGTGGTGTTCCGCGGGATCAAGATGGTGCAAATGCCGCCTAAGGTCTCCAAGCCTAAAGACAATGGGGTCACGTCAGCAAGAACGATCCCCTTCACTTCCCCACCGAGTACGCCCGCTTGAATAGCGGCACCCATCGCGACGACTTCGTCAGGGTTGATGCCTTTGAAAGGTTCTTTGCCCAGGTATCTACGAATCGCTTCTTGAACGGCAGGAATCCGGGTGGAACCGCCGACCAGGATGACCTTGTCGATGTCTTTAGGCTCCATTTTAGCGTCAGCCAAGGCTTGTCGGGTCGGGCCCATAGTCATTTCGACCAGGTCAGCCGTCATTTCGTCAAATTTAGCCCGGCTTAAGGTCATATCCAAGTGCTGTGGACCATCCGCCGTAGCTGTGATGAAGGGCAGGTTGATATTGGTGGACATGACTCCAGACAGTTCGATCTTCGCTTTTTCGGCAGCTTCTTTTAAACGCTGCACAGCCATCTTGTCGCCGCGCAGATCGACACCGGTTTCTTTTTTGAACTCTGCTACCATCCAGTCGATGACGCGCTGGTCAAAATCGTCACCGCCGAGACGGTTGTTGCCGGAGGTTGACTTGACTTCGAAAATTCCGTCGCCCAGTTCCAAGATGGATACGTCAAATGTGCCGCCGCCGAGATCATAGACGAGGATTGTTTGGTCTTCTTCCTTGTCTGCACCATAAGCCAGCGCCGCCGCCGTCGGCTCGTTGATGATGCGCATGACTTCAAGACCGGCGATGGTGCCTGCATCTTTCGTCGCTTGCCGCTGGGAATCAGTGAAATAGGCCGGAACGGTGATGACCGCTTTAGTCACCGTTTCACCGAGATAAGCTTCTGCGTCCGCCTTCAAGCGTTGTAAGATAATCGCTGAAATTTGTTGGGGTGTATAATCTTTATCATCAATTTTCACTTTGTGATCGGTACCCATGTGGCGCTTGATGGAGATGATCGTCCGATCGGGGTTGGTGATCGCTTGACGCTTCGCGACTTGGCCGACGAGGCGCTCATTCGTTTTGGAGAAACCGACGATCGAGGGAGTTGTACGGGCCCCTTCCCGGTTAGGGATAACCGCGGCTTCGCCGCCTTCCATGACGGCTACACAAGAGTTGGTCGTTCCTAAGTCAATACCGATAATTTTACTCATATGATGATACCTCCCGTTAAATTTAAAACATTACCATTTCGAATTAAGTTTGAATTGGCATGAATACCTTATGTTTTAACCTTTAGCCACTTTGACCATAGCGGGACGAATAACTTTTTCCTTCAGAAGGTAGCCTTTTTGCATCTCTTCCATGACAATGCCGTCAGCAAACTCTCCGTCAGCTTCGCCATACATGACTGCATCGTGCCGAGTAGGGTCAAAGTCCGTACCGACGGAACTCATCGCTTCTAGGCCTTCTTTGGCCAAGATGTCGATCAACTGACGTTGGATCATTTCCGCACCGGAGAGGATGTTTTCTGCCCCGGCTTTTCTCATCGCATCGAGGGCACGCTGGAAGTTGTCCAGTACGGGGAGCAATTTTTTAATCAATTGTTCATTTGCATAGGTACCTAGTTCTTCTTTTTCCTGGCGGGTCCGTCGTTTGAAGTTATCGAAATCGGCTTGCAGGCGCAGATAGCGATTTTCCGCATCTTGCAATTCCTTTTTCGTTTTTTCAAGTTCTTCCTGCGTCTTGGCGACTTCAGCCAGGAATTTGCCCAGCTGTTCTGCTGCCTCTGTCGCCTGTTGTTCCTCCGAGTTCTCCTCAGGGTTACCTGCTACTCCATGCAAATCTGCAGTGCTGTGCACAGTTTCTGCAGCCGATTCTGCATCCACAGGTTCAGCCGTCTTTTCAGAAGTGTCAACAGGCTCTTCTACGGTCAATTTTTCTTCTTTTGTCACCAATTACCCTCCCCATGTTCTCCTTTGCCATCGGCTCGTTCTTCACGCTTTTTGATGATCGTATCTATGCGTAAAATCGCTTCGGCGACCTCTCCAGCTGCTTTCAAGGCATGTACCTTGACGAGAACAGGGTCGATGACGCCCAGTTCCCACATATCAGAGACTTCACCATTATCGCAGTTGATGGAAAGTCTATCGCTCTCTTGCTCCATTTGGGCGGCGATCACGTCACCCAGCTTTTCCAAAGGGTTAAAGCCGGCATTGGTGATGATCTGCGAGAAAGGCTTCTTCAGAGCTCCAACGACGCAATCCAGGCCGTAGGCAGCCATGCCTTTCGTCTCTCTACGGACCTCTTCAATCTGCCGGGCCACTGCTAACTCCACGGCGCCACCGCCGGGGACTAGGCCGCCTTTAACAGCAGCTTGCACGGCCGATGCAGCGTCTTTGGCGATCCGTTCCCGTTCGCCGACGACCTCTTCCGTGGCCGCACCAACGAGGACGGTGGCTACCGGTTTTCCGGAACCCTGAAGCAGACAGACATGTTCCAACTTATCGTCGACGATAACCTTGCCTGCCTTCCCGAGATAACGGATTAGATCTTGGGGCTCCCGTTTCAAACCGGTTCGTTTGACGGCGCGGGCGCCAGTATGTTCGGCTGCTTTTTTCAATTCTCGACTGGAGACGCGCTGGATGACCAGCACACCGGCGTCGGTGAGCATCTCTTCGGCGATATCTTCCACACCGCGGTCGACCAAAAGGACTTTTATATCTAATGCGATGATTTTGCGTATATTCTCCAGGAATTCTTGTTGCTTTTGACGGTACCAGTTGAAGCCGGCTTCAGTGCTGAGCGCTTCATCGCCCATCTCTTCGGGTTCAAGGGCGTCATCGACGATTAGAACGGAGGCATTTTCCAACCGTTTAGGCATATCCTCGTTCATGGGCTTTTTGTTGACGACGACTCCAGTCAAGACCTGATTATCAGCGCCTTCTCGGGCACGGACCGAATCAGAGAGCTTATAACCTGATTCCTTCAGCTTCTCTTCCCCGATCAACCGGGAGGCATCTACGACCAACTGAGCGATATCCTGATGTTCCCGGCCTGCCACTAAAGCGACCCGCTCCAGCATGGGATCATGAACCCCTTGAATCGGCCGGGCATGACGGTGAAACATCTCGATAGCTTTCTTCACACCGGCTTTCAGTCCCTCGATGACCCGGGAGACAGGGACGCCTTTGGTCACTTGGTTGACGCCTTCCGAGATCAGGCTGCCAGCGAGCACTGTCGCCGTCGTTGTTCCATCGCCGATTTCAGACTGCTGCGCTTTCGCTGTTTTGATCAGCATGCGCGCCGCTGGATGGTTCACTTCCATCAATTGAAGGATGGTGACACCGTCGTTGGTAATGACCACATCGCCGAATTTGTCGACGAGCATCGTGTCCAAGCCTTTGGGGCCTAATGTGCCTTCTACGGCTGAGGAAATAGCCCGGATGGCATTGGCATTCGTCATCAAGGCGGCGAGCCGTTCGTCCACTTCCGTATTGCTGCTTACTTGTTTGACACTCAAAACGGTTCCTCCAAGCGAAAATCAAAGATTGTCAATATAGGCAGGGAAATAGGGACTTTCGTTTGACAAAAAGCCCCTAATTTCCCAAAAACGCTATCGATTCAATATTCTTTTTAAAGCGAAAGATAGGTTTTCCGTCAAGCTTTCGATGACCGCCACCGATCGGGAATACTCCATTCGAGTCGGCCCCACAAGACCGATCACACCGAGCACTTCACCGTCAAGATGATAGGTCGCTGTCACCATGCTGCAGTTGCGAAAACCTTCATGTTTGTTTTCTGTACCGATGGTGATGTTTACACCCCTTTCCGGGGTGTGATGCAGCAATTCTCGAACGGTATGATGCTGCTCTAGTATACCCAGAAGCGTTTGGATTTTATCTACATCTTTAAACTCAGGTTGTTTAAAGATGTTCAATGTTCCACCCAGGTAGACTCGTTCGTCATTATCTGCATGCAAAGCCTCGTCGATGATCTCCAAAGACTGGCTCAACACCTGTGTCTGCTTTTTCAACGTTTCCGCCAGTTCATGACAGAGGGAAGCTCTCACCTGATTCATGGTCAATCCCCGCAAGGATTCATTGATCACAGCGGAGACTTGCTGTAAATCCTCCGGCGTTAGCGATTCGGGAATATCGAGAATCTTGCTCTCGACGACTCCGGCCGAGGTGATAATGACGGCTACAGCTTTTGTCGGCATGATCGGGATGAGTTGGATCTGCTGAAAAGTGGTTTTACCAACTTGAGGACCAAGTACGACGGCCGTATAGTTGGTCAATTGTGAAATGATCGCGCTCGCCTGCTGCATCAGATAGTCCACTTCCTGCAGCCGGTCAGACATAGTCTGTTGCATGATGCGCAGTTCTTCTGCGGCGAGGGCTTTCCGTTCCATCAAGCAATCGACAAAATAGCGGTAACCATAGTCTGAGGGAATTCGGCCGGACGATGTATAGGGTTGTTCAATGAGCCCTAACTCCTCTAGGTCCGACATTTCGTTGCGAATCGTGGCAGGACTGACACCGAGATTGTACTTACGAGCAATCGTTCGGGAACCAACGGGTTCAGCGGTGGATACGTAGTCATGAATAATGGCCCAAAGAACCTTTTGCTTACGATCGTTCATCTGCATCCCCGAAGCACCTCCCGTTGTTAGCACTCATGACCGACGAGTGCTAATGGTCTTACGATAAAAAAATACCACCGGGGAAGCCGCTTGTCAATACTTGGGCTCCCTAGTGAAAAAGACACCTGTCTCTCAATTCTCTGATTCTTCTCCTAGGTATTTTTCCATGATTTCATTCGCGACAAGATAGGACTCCGGCATGAGCTTCACCCGAGAACCATCGTAATCGACCCAACCTTTGCCATGGAGGATTGTCGATAGTTTATGCCAACAAGACCCCTGGCGTTCTCCCAGGCCGTATCGCCGTAGGACCTCCTGAAGGTTTACCCCCTTGGTCAACCGAAGACCGAGCATGACAGCTTCCTCTGCGGCGACTACCGGTGTAAGCATCTCGTCGTCTCCGATGGGTACGTCACAGCCTGACGAGAGAGCCCTCACATACTGACGACTGTCAGCCGCCCAGGTCCACCGGCGAAGCCCCACACCGGAGGCGGCACTGCTGCCAAATCCCAGATAATCACCACGGTGCCAATAGTTTAGATTATGCCGGCATTCCCATCCGGGCCGGGCAAAGTTGGACAGTTCATATTGTCTAAAACCTGCCAAATGGAGAAGCCGACGGGCTTCCTCATACATCTCCACCTCCAGGTCTTCCGGGCAAACCCCCGTTAAACCTCTTTCTAGCCATAGGGCTAGAGGTGTTCCCGCTTCCGGTTTGAGATTATATAAGGAAAGATGCGCCGGCTCTAGATCAAGTGCCAATTCCAAAGAGAGCCGCCAGTCCTCCATAGACTGGCCGGGGATGCCATAAATCAAATCCAGGTTCACGTTGGACAGGCCCGCTTGCTTTGCTGCCGTGACGGCTCCTCGAACATCCTCAAGGGAATGTTTGCGGCCGAGAAAGGCCAGCAGGCGCGGTTGAAAGGCTTGTACCCCCAGCGAGAGGCGGTTGCAGCCTCCTCTCACCCACTGGAGCAAATCGGGGCCGGTCACCGTCCCCGGATTTGCCTCGATGGTAACCTCCGATAAAAGATGGTCACCGAAGGTATGCCGAATCTGCTTCAAGATAGCCCTTCCTGATTCCGGCGGAAGTAGAGAAGGGGTACCACCACCAAAAAAGACGGTTGTCGGACCATGAGCCCCATCCCATTTGTCGGCTTCCCCAGCGATATGACGTATGACCGCCTGAGCGTATTCCCGCCGTTCTTGTTCCGACGCCCCGTGGGAATAAAAATCGCAATAAGCGCATTTGCTCCGGCAAAAGGGGATATGGATATAGACTCCCCATCCTTGTTTGAGAGGTTGTACAGTTGGCATGATTCTATTCCTACTGTTATTATTTACTGATCGATGCTGAGTACAGCCATGAAGGCTTCTTGGGGAATCTCGACACTGCCGACCTGCTTCATGCGCTTTTTGCCTTCTTTTTGTTTCTCCAGCAGTTTCCGTTTCCGCGAGATGTCACCGCCGTAGCATTTAGCTAAGACGTTCTTGCGGATCGCTTTGATCGTCTCCCGGGCAATAACCTTGTTGCCGATGACTGCCTGAATGGGAACTTCAAACATCTGCCGCGGAATGAGGTCGCGCAGTTTTTCCGCCAAAGCCCGGCCGCGATGATAAGCCCGGTCACGGTGAACGATGATCGAGAAAGCGTCAATCAAATCACCATTCAGCAAAATGTCCAGTTTCACCAACTCGGAAACACGGTAGCCGATCAGTTCATAGTCGAGGGAGGCATATCCTTTAGTACGCGATTTCAGTTGATCAAAGAAATCGAAGATGATCTCCGCCAAAGGAAGTTCGTAGACGAGCATGACCCGCTGGTTCGTGATGTAGTCCATGTTGGTGAAGAGGCCCCGCTTCTCTTGGCAGAGTTCCATCACGGCACCTACGAAGTCCGAAGGGACCATAATTGAGGCTTTTACATAAGGTTCTTCAATAGACTCGATCTTTTGGTTCGGCGGCAGTTTCGTGGGGTTGTCGACGAGAACCACTTCACCGTCCGTCTGATTGACCCGGTAGATGACGTTCGGTGCTGTTGTGATCAGATCCAGGTCGAATTCCCGCTCCAACCGCTCCTGAATGATCTCCATATGCAGAAGGCCTAAGAAACCACAACGGAAGCCAAAACCTAAGGCGACGGATGTTTCCGGTTCGTAGATTAGCGATGCGTCGTTCAGGCGGAGTTTGTCCAAGGCATCCCGCAGGTCTTCATAGTCAGCTCCTTCCACAGGATAGAGACCGCAATAGACCATGGGGGTCACCTGGCGATAACCAGCCAGCGGTTCTGCCGCCGGGCGTTCAGCGTTCGTGATCGTATCGCCGACGCGAGTGTCTTTCACATTCTTGATGGAGGCGACGATGAAACCAACTTCCCCAGTGGACAGTTCTTGTACCTGGCGAGGCGCCGGCGCGAAGACGCCGACCTCAGTCACCTCAAAAGTACGACCGGTGGACATCATCTGAATTTTCGAACCCTTTTTCACGCTTCCTTGAACGACACGGACATAGGAAATAGCGCCTTTATAGATATCATAGAAAGAGTCAAAAATAAGGCATTGCAACGGCTCTTCCGGTTCGCCCTTTGGCGCCGGAATTTTTTTGACAATCGCTTCGAGAACTTCTTCAATCCCGATGCCGGACTTGGCCGAAGCCAGAACGGCGTCAGAAGCATCGAGGCCGATGACATCTTCGATCTCCTGCTTGACTCGTTCCGGTTCAGCACTCGGGAGATCGATCTTATTGATGACCGGAATAATCTCTAAGTCGTTTTCTAAGGCCAAATAGACGTTGGCCAGCGTTTGGGCTTCAATACCTTGGGCCGCATCGACGATCAGTAAGGCCCCTTCACAAGCGGCCAGGGAACGGGACACTTCATAGGTGAAGTCTACGTGACCGGGCGTATCAATCAAATTCAATGTGTAAGTTTGTCCGTCTTTTGCTTTATATTGCAACCGAACGGCCTGTAGCTTGATTGTGATTCCTCGCTCGCGCTCCAAATCCATGGAGTCCAGCACCTGGTCTTCCATCTCCCGTGCCGTAAGGGCACCAGTGTACTCCAGGATGCGGTCGGCAAGGGTCGATTTGCCGTGGTCAATATGCGCGATAATGCAAAAATTGCGAATGTTGGCTTGTGCCATTCCCATAGATCTGGTTCCTCCCTTGCCCAATAAAAAGACATATCCAATGTATTATAACCGATAGACATAGCGCGAACAATGCCCATTTACCGGCCGGTAAAGCGACTCAAAAAGGCACGAGAGACCATCTGAGCTTCTTCCATCCGCATCGCCATAGTAGACGCGCCATAGACAACAGCACCGACCAGGACTGTCACGATGAGCAGGCTCACTTGGCCTATCTTGGTGGAGAGATCGACGACCAGAGGGGCAAACCGCAAGATAACCCAAATCACAGCGCCCATGATGACCGAGGCGGCAGTGGTCTTTAATAACGAAAACAGAAGATGCTTCCCATCGATGGATCGAAGGGCTTTTCGAGCGAGAACTAAGAAAAGCCCATAGGCGAGGAAGGCACTTAAGGAAAAGGCCAAGGCGAGACCTTCGGCGCCCATGTAAGGAATCAAAATCAGGCTCACGGCTGTGTTGATCACCAGCACAATGGCACTGACTCGAACTGGAATCTGCGGCTTTTGCAGCGCATAGAATACCCGGGGCAACATCTGGTTCGCACCTTGAGCAAAAAGTCCCAAGAGGAAAAAGAGCAACACTGATGCCGTCGCTAAGGTGGCCTCATGGGTGAAGTTATCTCGCTCAAAGAGGACTTGCACAATAGGCACCCGCAAGACGGTCATCCCGACAGC
This sequence comes from Heliobacterium mobile, assembly GCF_009720735.1. GTDB lineage: Bacteria > Bacillota > Desulfitobacteriia > Heliobacteriales > Heliobacteriaceae > Heliobacterium > Heliobacterium mobile. The sequence continues at coordinate 39,508 of NZ_WNKU01000019.1, read as the reverse complement.
GGCCGGTAAGGTGATATAAATTACCGTGCGCAACCCTAAGGAGAGGTTTTTCCGGAAATCTGTCCATTCCCGTCGAGCAGCTGTGCTCGTCAACGTCGGAAATATGGCCACCGAAATGGCGATGGCAAATACACCCAAAGGAAGCTGCATGAGTCGGTTGGCAAATCGCAGCGCCGTAATCGATCCGGGCTCCAGCGCCGACGCCAGGTTCTGGTTCACAATATCTTGGATTTGACCGATAGATAGACCGATAAGAGCCGGGATCATCAACTTGGCGATCCGGCGCACACCAGGGTGATTCAAATCCATGGTCATCTGGTAACGAAGCCCGATTTTCATCAACATGGGAACCTGCACGATAAAGTTGGTCAATGCTCCCAACACCACACCGATCGAGAAGGCGGCAATACCAAAACGATCCGACAGAAAGTATCCGCAGATGATGATGACGGCGTTATATAAAATCGCTCCGATAGAGGGCATGAGAAAATGCTGGTATGAGTTGAGGACACCCATCGCGAGCCCAGCCAAGCCCGTGAACAATACCGATGGGAACATGATTCGTGTTAAAAAGATCGTCCGCTCTAGCGTCTCACCTTTGAAATCATAGGCAACAAGTGGAATCAACTGGGGCGTGAAGATTTCTCCGAAGATGACCCCGATCCCCAACAGCAAAATCATCGCATTGATAAAGGTCGACGCGACTACCCAGCCGTCCCTCTCCTTGTCTGTCGCCACATAAGACGAAAAGACAGGGATGAAAGCCGTCGAAAGGGCGCCCCCCACCAAGAGAAAATATAAAAAGTCCGGCAGTGCAAAGGCCGCAATATATGAATCGGTCACTCCGTTCTGACCAAATTTGGCCCCGATGACCGCTTCACGAACAAAACCCAAAATCCGGGAAATGAACATCGCCAACATGATCGACCCGGCCGCTTTCGCAATTCGCTGGCCGCCGCCATCGGGTTTTTGGCCTTCTTCCGGTTTTTGGTTCATTCCCCGACTCTCCTTTACGAAACGGTTGTCCCACTTCCCTTCCCTATTGTATTAGTATTTTTAGCTTTGGCAACCTTTTTTCTCAAACCGGTCATTTTATCAGATTTTCCTCCTTAAGGACCTCCATCAGGGCGACGGCAAACATATCCCCTGCCGTCTCCGCTTCCTTCGTAGAATTTTGATCGCTGCCAATTTCAACCAGCACGGCACGTGGATGCATCTGTTGATGGTAACGACCGGACTTGGTGACGACACCCTTGCACAACCCGGGATACAACTCATCCAGTTTGCTCTGTATCTTTTCAGCAAAACGCAGATTGTCTTTCCAGTGGGGATGGGGTGCCCGCTGATCTGTGCCTATCACAAGCAGTATTTTAGCGGCGGTCTTGTTACTGATCGTGACGGTTTCTCGCGTGGGCAAGGCATCACGGTGGAGATCGATCAAAGCGAGGGGATTGGGATATTTCTGTAAAAACTCGAGGACTGTTTTTCTCGATTCGTTATAGGCGAGATTGTACGATGGTGCATCGTGAATCCGTGACGAATGCTCTACGGCAATACCGTATTTATCTTTCCATTGTTCCAAACGATCGGTCATTCGAGTCCCCACGTTGAAAACGCCGCCGTTTTGTCCCTCTTTTCTGGCTTCGCCGCCTGAGGCAGCATAAGATTCACCGTTATGCGTATGGTAGATTAAAATGGTAGGCATCACTTCTCCCGATGCCGTCGAATGATCCGGTTCTGTAGCTCCCTCTCCGCGAGGATCTTCACGAGGAATATCCACATCGGGATAATCTTCCCCTTCCACTTCCGACACATTTCCCCGATTCGGCGCTGTCTTCGCCGCTAAGGTCCCTCCCGTCGGATCGACCCTGCCGCCAAGCAGGGGAATTTGGCCCTCCAGAATCCGATTCAGATAGTCGTTTTTATTCTCAAACCAAGACGATGGTTGTGAGGGTTCTCCAGGGATAGCAGAACGGTTGTCTGTGCCTGTCGGTTGAACTGAAGGAGAATTAAATCGTAACAGTGGAAGAGCGATGTTGAGGATCTCACCAGGAGAAATGATGGCCCAAGCCGATGAATGGATGCGTACACCTTGCCAAAGCCATCCTACGACGACTAAAATCAACAGAGGCACGACCAACCAAAAGGGCCTGCGTCGACTGCGCCCCCATGGGTTTGTCCTCTTAAATAACAAAGCAAACAACCCCCTTCTCTCCCAATATATATGGGTATGTCGGGGGTCGTTTAACTATGAATTTTTTGCAGGTAACGAAGCAGTTCTTAGCGCTTGCCTTGCAGCGCTTTTGGACTGAGCGGCGTCGGAACGACAGCATCGGCGATGCCGATGACGAGGGCCGACAACAAAGCTCCAAACAAGCCCACTTTAATGGCGTTTGGAACCAGCAACTGGCTCACCCAGATGACCGCCGCCGATACGAGGAAGCCTACGATTCCCCGGTGCATATTGGTGATGCGGTCGCCAAATAGAGCTTCTACGGCATAGCCAAGCAAAGCAATGACCAAAGCGGCCACGACGGCACCCGTAAATCCGTTAACAACGAAATCAGGAATAAACCAGCTGGCCACCAGCAGTACGACGGCAGAGACGAGAAAACGGACGACTAAACCTATCACGGTTCGCTCTTCCTCCTTTTTGACAGGATTCCTTTGTAGTATCGCCGGAGGAAAGAAAAACATACTTACCGTGATATAGTCCTATAGAAATGGTAAACTATTTCTTGCATCTGCAAGATCATCGTGGTAAAATATCCTTTGTTGAGTGGCAAGGAGGTGAGAGTATGCCCAATATCAAATCGGCGATGAAGCGAGTTAAAATTGCTCGGGAGCGCACCCTGAAAAACGCTTCGGCTCGTTCCGCCCTGCGTACGACTTTGAAACGTTTTGAAGAAGCTCTGGCTTCCGCCAATATGGACAATGCTCGTGCTGCACTTGCCAAGGCTGTCCGAGCTCTAGACAAAGCTTCTGCCAAAGGCCTGATTCACAAGAACACGGCCTCCCGCAAAAAATCCCGCATCACCAAAAGATTTAATTCCAAAGCCAAGGCTGTTTAACATAAACTTGCTCATGGCTACTCAAGAGAGACCAGGTCCATCCTGGTCTCTCTTTTTTTCATTTCCTATCGTTACCGAAAGCGAGCAAACAAAGTTCCAATGTCTGCTTTGCCTCACCGGCACCAGTCTTGATGGCTACATCGGCCTCTGTCAGTCGGTGATAGAGGCGGTATAAATCGTCCGTCTGAAAGCGTCCCGCTTGGCTCTCGAGCTTGCGAATAACACCGAGCGGAAGCTTCAGTTCCTTTCCCCAATCGTTTTTACGCACACCTGCTGCCATCAGTTCTTTCAAGCGAAGCAGTTGGCGAACATGGCGCAAGATCAGGAACAGCAAAGGGATGGGATGCTGCCCTTGGCGGATGACGTCTCGGGCAATCGTCAACGCCCGATCGATTCGCCGATCTCCCAAGGAGTCGGCGATCGCGAAAATATTGTCTTCCGGTGTCGCTGGCACCAGACGGCGAACTCGTTCCCGAGTGACTCGGCGTTGTGCCGTTGGTTCCCCTAAAAAAGTATAGAGCTTGTCCATTTCCAAGGCGATCTGCCCGATGTCTTCGCCAGTACGTTCGATGAGCATCGATAGGGCCTCCGGCTCAAAGGGCAGTCCGATCGTTCGGGCTCGCTGGGCAGCCCAGGCTTCGACTTCGACACCCGTTGGCTTTTTGATCTCAACGGTATGTCCAGTTTTCTCGATGGCCTTATAAAGGCGTTTTCGCTTGTCCACACCGGAAGGTGAGTAAAAAATGAGGCAGGTCGTCGGGCTCGGGTTTTGCAAGTAATTCGTCAACGGCACTTCCGGTTCGGCCCCTTTTGATTTGGCAGCTCCCCCTTTTCCTTTCGAGGGGGAACTATCCCCTTCTGTCGATTCTGAACCTTTTCCCGCCTTCAACAGGGTAAAGTCTCGAACGATCACCAACCGCCGATCGGCCATAAACGGTGGAGCCTGAGCCATTTCTACCACGCTTTCTGCCGAAAGGTCGCCTTCTAGGCGGTCGACGTTAAACTCCCCGCCAGGCTTTTCCGTAAAGCTTCGCAGCAGTTCGTCCAGCAGTTCTTGCATCAAAAAAGGTTCATCACCAAATATCACATAAACAGAAGCGTAAACGTCCCGTTGAATCGTTGCTTTCATACCGGAATAGTCCATCGGTACCCTCCATTTCATCAAACCCACAGACACGCTTTAACATATATTGTAGAAGGAATACCATCGAATGCAAGAGCGGTGGAAAATCTTGATGACAGAATTGACCCTGGAGGAGCTGGCCGATTTTTTACGTCATACATACGGGTACCGCCTGCGTTCAGCGCAGCGTCTGTCGCCGGTCTGGCGATTGGAGACCGATCTCGGGCCACTTTGCTTAAAAAAAGTATGTTATGAAGAAGATAAACTTCAGTATATCTGCCTAGCCATGGCCCACTTAAATCAGCAAGGCTTCAACAAGTCGCCGGTACTCCTGCCCACGTTGCAAGGTAGCTACTATGCCTTTTACCGAGGCCACCGCTACTTTCTTACCGATTGGGTAGCCGACATCCCTTGCGATTTCGGGGAAAGAGAGCATATCTTTGCAGCAACGGCAACTTTGGCCGAGTTTCATCAGTACAGCCGGGGGCTGGAAACACCGCCTGACCTCTATCGTCGCCCTCACTGGGAGCGGTGGATCCGGACCCTTTCTCGTCGAACAGAGGATTTACGACGGTATCGAGTAAAACTGGAAAAGTCTCCTCTTTTGCCTCTCTTGAATGAGCAGATCCTGCAGGCCGAAACAGCTTTAAACATCCTGGAAAATTCCCAATACCGCGCTATCGCTCGGAGAGCGAAAAAGTTGGGTACCTTCATCCACCGGGATGTGGCCGCGCGAAATTTTGTACTCGATTACAAAGGACAGGCTAAGATCATCGATTTCGATTACTGCCGTTGGGATATACGCCTCGTTGACCTGGCCCGACTTTTAGACCGAACGCTGCGAAGCCACCGCTGGAGGTTCGGCTTTGCCCGGGCTATCCTGGAAACTTACGACGAGATCACGCCGATCTTCCCGGAAGAGTACCCGGTCTTGCTCGGTTTGTTATATTTCCCCCAGCGTTTTTGGCGCCTTTGCCACCGCTATTATGAGAGTGGAACGTTAGAATGTGTTCATTTTCTGTCTAACCTCCGGGCACTGCAATCGGAAAAGACGACAAGAATGCGCTTTTTGCGAATCCTCGCCGAGGAGTACTGTTTGGGGTTCTTGTGTCGCAACGGAATTCGATTAAACGGGGATTGTAACGTAGATTCCGAGGGATATCACTGGCTAGATTTGTATCAAAGACTGTATACATGACCGAGTTCGCTTAAACAAGGACATCATCTGCACCTTAGAAAGACCCTGCAGACGACGTAAAAAACGCGCAACCCTACATTGCGCGTTTTTTACGTGTAAACATAAGCATTTTAATCTAGTCAGATAAGTTCTGCTCAGTGAGATGCTTTTTATCTGTTTTAGGTAATCGTCCCACCTTTATCACAGCCTCTCGCAAGAGAAATTCAATATGAGCATTTACACTTCTCATTTCATCTCCAGCCCACTTTTCCAATGCCTGATAAAGGTTCGGATCTATTCTGAGGGGAAAACTTTTTTTGGGCGGCACCTGCATCACCTATTGATAGAGGCTGCCAGTGTTAATTACAGGTTGGGACGACCTGTCAGAAACAATGGTGACGAGCAAGTTGTTAATCATGGCTACTTTTCGTTCTTCATCAAGTGCGACAATCCCCTCAACTTGCAGCTTCTCAATGGCCATTTGGGCCATACCTACTGCCCCTTCTACAATCTTCTGCCGGGCAGCTAGTATCGCCGATGCTTGTTGGCGTTGAAGCATTGCGCTGGCTATTTCTGTTGCGTAGGCAAGATGGGTCAACCTTGCTTCCAACACTTCTACCCCCGCTACGGTAAGGCGCGCTTGTAGCTCACGGGCAATCTCAGTGGCAATCTCTTCCGTATTTCCTCGCAAAGAAGAGCCATTCCCTTCAAAACTGTCGTAGGGGTATTTGGTGGCGACGTGACGGAGCGCTGTCTCTGCCTGAATCTCTACAAATTTTTCGTAATTATCTACATCAAATAAAGCCTTTGCCGTATCAACTACTCGAAAGACAACGACAGCGGCGATTTCGATCGGGTTCCCTTCGACGTCGTTCACCTTTAACTTGGCGCTATTAAAATTACGAACCTTGAGAGATACCTTCTTCCAGGCTGTAAAAGGAATGGTGAGCCAAATGCCGCTATCTCCGACACTTCCCAGGTATTGCCCGAAAAAAGTTAACGCTTTCGCTTCATTGGGTTGAACAATTTTGATCCCCGTGATGAGAATTAAAGATATCCCAAAAATGAAAACCCCAAGGATAGTTGTCCCTGCAATGATGAGTAACCCTGAAGAAATAAACAACAACACAAAAAACAGCAAAGCCAAAAAACCATTAACTTTCCAAGCTTTTCGCTCAGTCATCCCATTCCCTCCATATCATCTTGATACCTGAATGATATCACTTTGATATGAGTCATGCAACTGATTTCTCAATAGTCCTAAGTTCTGAAATGGGTAAAAATTCTCAAACAACGTCCGTAATATAAAGGTTTTTATGGATATTTGTAGAAATGGACCACTGGAGGTGTCGTAATGAAGCGCCCCTTGGTGGTCTTTATATGTTTGTTCATGCTCGGTATCGCGATTGGGCTCTATCACCGGGAACTCGTCCGATATCCCTTGCAAGGTGATACGGTTCAGTTAGGTCTCTGCTTGATCATCGCCGGTCTTTTGGTGTTTCGATTTTCCGATAGGCATCTCTTCGGCGACCCTTTCTCCTATTCTCAGCATCGCAACACCTACTGGCACAATATGTTAACACTATCGCTGTTCTTGATGGTCACCGCCCTCGGCTGGCTCTACGCGTACATGGCTTCTCAACCTGTATCCAGTTTATATAAGCACAACGGCGGTACGGTTACCTTAACAGGCAAAGTTGAAAGCATCGTGACCAACGGAGAAGATTCCTTCGTCTTCGACCTCCTGCTGGACGACAAAGAAACCGTGAGGGTAAAGCACCGAGGAAAGGCCTTACCTTTTGAAGTGAAACCAGCGGACGATCTCCAAGTTACTGGACAGGTACAAGCTCCTTCTCCTCGTCGCAATCCTGGTGACTTCGACTATCAAGCTTATCTATGGAGGCAAGGCATCGCCGTTGAGATTTTTACCACACAACCGAATCAGATTCGTTTCGCTCCATCTCCCGAAGGGATTCATCACGGTCTCATCGATACAATGCACAGGTTAGCTTACGACTGGCGGCAAACGATGGAGAGAATCTTAGCTTCCACCTTGCCATCGGACACAGCCGGAATCATCGCCGGGATCATATTTGGCGGACAAGGGGGACTTTCTGAGGAAGACCAGGAAGCTTTTCGAATTACCGGCGTGGCTCACGCCTTTGCTGTCTCCGGTTCAAACGTGGCGGTCATCACAAGCACCCTCTTGCTCCTCCTGCGCGGCGGCAAGCGCTGGAAATTCCCCCTCTGGCCGAGCATCGCTGTTACCATGCTGGTAATCGTCTTTTACGGAATGATGACCGGCTTTCCCCCTTCGGTGCAGCGAGCCATTCTCATGGCTTGCGGCAGCTTGCTAGCCTACGGCGTTCAGCGACGGGTGGAACCATTCACCCTCATGGCCGCTGCAGCTCTGCCCATCCTCATCGTCAATCCTCTCATGCTGGCCGATCCCGGATTTCAACTGTCCTTTGGCGCAACATGGGGTATCCTCTACCTCTTGCCGATCTTTCAAGGGTTCATCCCCAATTCCGATCCGGGCAATCGTTCCGGGGCACGGTTCTGGAGTGCACTGAAAAAACTTTCTGTCGAGGCCTTGTTCCTCTCGCTTGCAGCTCTACTGGCTGTAGGTCCACTCACCGTCTATTACTTCAATATACTCTCTCTATCGGGCCTCTTAGCCAACTTATTCGCAGGGATGATCATCGCCTTGGTCACTATTTTAGGTTTTGCCGCCTTCTTCTTTCTACCGGTCTGGATCGGCGGTGCCAAGGCGCTCGTCGTCTTTTCCGGCCTCTCAGTGGAACTGCTGACTACAGTGCTACATCATTTATCTACGCTGCCCGGTGCAGCCTTGACGATCGCCACCCCGCCTCCCTTACTTCTCCTCGCATTCTACCTCCTGCTTATCCTGGTACGGGAATTTGCCCTCGGCCACTTGAGCCCCAAGGTGTCTGTCCGAATTCAAACTTTGACGCTCCCCGTCACGACATTCCTTGCGACTCTCTTTTTCCTCTATCGACTTCTCTTCCCTCCAGCACTGCAAGTGACCTTTCTCGACGTGGGTCAGGGAGACTGCATCTTGATTCAGACGCCGGGAGGCAAAAGGGTGATCATCGATGTGCCAGGGCCGCCAGAATTTCACCCTTCTTCAGAACATGCCCAGCAAAGCAAACCTTACGATCCAGGGGAGAAGATGCTGGCGCCACTGCTTAATCGAAAAGGAATCACCAATATCGATACATTTGTCGTCACCCATGCTGATCAAGATCACATAGGCGGGGTCTTTTATATTCTGCAAAACTATCCTGTCAAGCAACTTGTCCTATCTACCCCGCCAGAACCATCCGAAAAATACGACGCGCTTCTTCAACTCGCTTCAGTAAAAAATATCCCTGTCCTCGAAACACCACCGTTAGACAGTGACATTAGCCCCGATCCGTCGGTGCAGCTAGATGTTTTACACCCTGGCTTGGAACGTAAGCCTCAAAATACGAATGATTCATCACTAGTTCTGCTTCTGCAGCACGGTCAATGCCGGGTTTTGCTTACCGGTGATATAGAGAACGAAGGACAACAAGCCATGGTGGCCGCTGCAGAGACATCTTCCCAAAGCCTAAAAGCCGACATTGTAAAAGTCCCGCACCACGGCAGTCGACACAATTTAAAGCCAGATTTTTTGCAATCTACAGGTCAACCAGCCCTAGCAGTCATTTCCGTAGGAAAAAACCGTTATGGGCATCCGAGTCCAGAGGTTCAGCAAGCTTGGCACGATGCAGGCGCAGAGGTCTTACGAACCGATCGCTGCGGCGCGATCACTGCCGAAAGCGACGGGCAACATTGGCAAGTCCATAGGACCCATTATGAACCGGACTATTCAGGCACTTAAAAAGAGAGCTCCCCAAAGGGAGGAACTCTCTTTTCGCTTCGGCTATGAAATCAGGCGCAGCCACAGGGAATCAGCACTGACATTGCCTTCGACCTGTTTGCCGAATAAAGGGCCGATGGCATAAAAGAGCGGCATGGCGCTGTACAATTGTCCGTTTTTGATCTCGTTGGCTAGAACCCCTTCGTCTGGATTTGTCTTGTGATTGTTGCTGATCCAGCCGCAACCTTCTCCCGCATAGAAATAGATAAAACCGGCACGATAAGGTTGTCCAGGTATGTTTGCTCCAGCTGCTCCACGAACCATCAAACCGCCCCGTTGGTCGTAAAGGATGTTTTGTGCCGGCACTCCCCAGGCATGCAAATAGTCGATGACATTGAACTGGGTGATACCATCACTCCCGTTTATAGCGACGGGGACCTTGGTCTTCAGCGAATCTGCGGTACCTCCCACTCCAATGCGATCGATTTTCTGTAGTCCAGGATAGAGGATCACTTTCGACCATGATGGGTTTGCTGGAGACGGCACCCGATTCCAGGTTTTTACGACCACAGCTCGCTCCGCAGCATCCCAAAAAACGAGTGCCCCTAAAGCCTGGGCAGCGGAACGATAAGGCACCAATGTACGACCATTGTCGATACGGGGAAGGGCATCCAGCGTACCTGCTTCTCCCCCATTGACGATAAAGTCCGGCTGTCCGATGAACATCTGCAAGGTATCCCTAAAACCACCCTCAGAGGGGCGGCGCACAATGATTTCGTCTATCGAACCGGCTGTATTTTTCTTGAACTCGATGTCGCTATCAGTGATACCTAGACTGTAGGCCAAATAGCGTAACGGCATGAGCAATCGTCCCGCTTGGATGTCAACGACTGGCGCTGAATCCATCGAGTATTCTTTGCCGTTGACTTCATAGACATTTTTACCGACCCAAAACTTAACTATTCTCAGATCTGGCGACTCTTCCGCCGCTAGAGCTGCCGAGGTGCTACAGAAAAAGAGCCAAGTCACCACGGCGAGAACAAAAAACCTAAATTTTCCAACGGCTAATGTGTACCGGTGCAATAAATCATCCCCCTTTACTCTTATTCTTTGTCATTCTCATCCCTTTGTTTTGACATTTTAACAATAGACCCATTGATTCTTAAATATAGTACCGTCAAAAGAGCTTACTGGTAAAGGAATAAATATTGACAGTTGAATTGCCAGTGTTGCCAAGGGATCAAAAAAGCCTCCTTCGCAAAGGAGGCTAAAGGGTTTTTTCTCTTAGGGCTGATACCCTAACGCTTTTTTCAAGTTCTCCAAGTTTTGCTTCATCACAGCAACGTAATCGAGTCCCCGTTTTTGCTCATCTTCCGTCAGACCCTCAATGGGATTTAACACCAGTGTTTCCGCTTTCACTTCCCTCGCCAGTGCTTCCCCGACTTTCGGACTTACTAAGGTTTCAAAGAATATGTATTTCACCTCATGATTTCGTGCGTATTCGGCAATGCGAGCGAGTTCAGCCGGCTTGGGTTCTGCCTCAGGTGAAATGCCCATGATGGAAACTTGATGTAAGCCATAACGATGCGCTAGGTAACCAAAAGCGCTGTGGGTCGTGATCAACTCTTTCGACTGAGTCTTGCTCATGACCTCTTTAAACTCCCGGTCTATTTGGTCCAGCTTTTCTTGGTATGCCTTTGCGTTGGCTTCGTAATAATCTTTGTTATCCGGATCGACATTGACAAGCGCCTTTTTGACGTTTTCTACCTGGATTTTGACCAAGTTCGGATCAAGCCAAAAATGGGGATCATATTTTCCGTGCTGATGGCTATGTTCCTCGTCCTGCCCATGCTCGGCATCCTCACTCATCTCACTAGGGAGCATCTCAATGCCCTTGCTCGTATCTACCAGAAGCAAGTTAGGGTTATTGCCGGCCTGGCTGACTTTTTCGATCCACCCTTCAAAACCGCCCCCATTATAAACAAGCAATCGGGCTTTGCCGACCTTGACCATATCTTGCGGCGACGGTTCCCAGTCATGGGGCTCCGATCCCGGGGGAACCAGGTTGGTCACTTCGACCTTATCGCCGCCTACTTGCCGGGTAAATTCGTACATAGGGTAAAAGCTGGTGACGACTTGGACCTTTTGCCCCTCCTGGCTGACAGACTTTATGCCCTCTTGTTTAGAGGCACATCCGGAGATAACCGCCGCTGTAAGGAAACCAATCAGCAGCCCTTGCAACGCTCTTGGAATCATGATGTTCCCTCCTTATTATTTTGGCATTCACGACAATGGCCGAAGATTTCAAAGGTATGACCAAGCACTTTAAAATCCTCTTGCTTGGCAAGGGCTTCCGCCTTTTCCTCCATGGGACAATAGGGCAGGCATACCGATTTACCACAGGCGACACAGACCAGGTGATGGTGATGGGGGCGACCATCGAGTTCAAAGCGGGCCCCTTCTTTTCCCTGATTATGAATGAGATTGACCACCCCTAAATCGCTGAGGACCTTTACATTGCGATAGACCGTGTCTGCACTCATATCGGGAAAAAGCTCCCGTAATTCATCGACGAGGTCTTTGACGGATAAGGGATGTTCGGCTCGGACAAGAGCTTCAACAACTGCCCGGCGCTGGGGCGTACACTTATATCCCTTTGCCTTTAATAAATTGAGTACCTGTTCTGTCTCCATGCACCCTCCGTAAACCATATCAATCCCATTTAGGATTATTCTTGTTTATTGGATTTTCGCCAGTTCCTTTGCCGATAGGCGATCTTTCGCCCGTAGCGGGCGCAAACGGAGCCAAGCTTTTTTTACCAAGATCGTCGATACGAGCAGGAACGCCGCTAACAATACGATAGATCCTCCAGGAGCCAGATCGAGAAAATAGGAAGCCAAAAGACCTGCCGTCACAGATGTTAAGGCGTAAGCTTGGGCCAACCAAAAAGCTTCCCGGAAACTCCGGGCGATCTGCAAGCTAGCCGCTACCGGTAACACAAGCATCGACGATACGAGCAAGATGCCGACAATGCGCATGGATGATGCGACGACGAGAGCCGCCAGGACCATGAGCACTAAGTTTAGTCCGTAGACCGGCAAGCCGCTGAGCTGCGCTTTTTCTTCGCTGAAAGAGATATAGAAAAAGCGATGATAAAGAGAACCGATGACGATGAGGACAATGGCTAACACGGCCGATAAGATGACTAAATCTTGACGATTAACGGCGATGATACTTCCGAAGAGGTAACTGATAATATCTGATGAGGCCGATTTTTTCACGCTGAGCAGGATAACTGCCAACGCCACGCCGCCAGAAAGAAAGACGGCGGTGGAGATTTCAGCATAGTTCTGATAGCTCCGGCGAAGTTTTTCCAGGCCTAAGACAGCGATGAGGGAAAAAGTGAGCGCCATCAGAGGCGGATAGACGCCCCACAACATCCCTCCTGCTACACCGGCCAGAGATATATGGGATATAGTATCGCCAATGAGGGATAGGCGGCGCAAAACGAGAAAAAGTCCGATCGACGGACATATGACGGCGACCATCAATCCAGCCAGAAAGGCCCGGACCATAAAATCATGTTGAAACATTTCTGTGAAACCGAACATGCTCTCTTCCTCCTAGTGGTGATGGTGTTGAACCATCTGCACAGGATGGCCGTACATCTTGGCTAAAATCTCTGTCTGCCGTGCCTTAAAGCCGCCCACTTCACCGTGAAAGAACAGCCGGCGGTTCAAACAGACGAGCTTGTTCACCCGCTCTGTAATCACACCAATATCATGGGAGACTAAGACTACAGTCAGACCCATGTTATGGTTGAGATCCTCTAATAAGCTGTAGAACAGTTCTTGCTGTTCTGCGTCGACACCAACCGTCGGTTCATCCAAGAAGAGGATTTCCGGCTCTCCAGCTAAAGCTTGGGCAATAAATACCCGTTGCTGCTGCCCCCCCGAAAGATTGCCGATCAGTTGGCCCGCATACTTCGTCATACCGACCTTTTCCAAGCACTCGTCGACGATTTCTTTGTCATGATGATTCTTCCATCCGAAAAGGCCCTTTCGGCCGAGCCGGCCTGCATAGACCACTTCCCATACGGTAGCAGGAAAAGCGGTGTTAAAAGCGATGGCTTTTTGAGGTACGTAGCCGATGAGGGGCCAACGGCGAAACTTATCGACGGGATCGCCCCAGAGAAAGACTTCCCCTTTTTCCGGCCGCAACAGCCCTAAGAGCATCCGAAGCAGAGTCGATTTTCCCGACCCGTTCGGGCCGATAATGCCGAGAAAGTCTCCCCGGATGATTTTCAGCTCTATATCACTTAATGTTTCCCGCTGGTCGTAACGAAAGGACACATGGCGGGCCTCCACGAGGATCGATTCATCGCCGTTTCGATCCTTTTCGCGTTTGAATGGTCGGACAATGTTCAACACCCGATGAGCCTCCTAATCGATCACTGCGGTGATTAAAGTTTATCCATTGAGTACAGTAATCCTGATTTCAATGGGAACGGAGTGATTCACCCCTATATGAACCGGAACGTTTAATTAGGAATGTTCTTATTTAAGAATACACCTTTCTTCCATTCCATGACAAGCCGTTATTTTTCGATCAATCTAAACCAATTTTACCCAATGAGAGCTGTACCTAAACTAAGCAAGACTTTCGGTTCAGGATGCACCCATACCCGTCGAAATAGGACCAATGGAAAAAAGTATTCCTTACTATAGAAACCCCTTGACAGTCAATGACTATAGCTCTATCATTAAATATTAGTGATAATAGTTGATGTCTGAGGGCATCTTTTTTTTATGAATTAAGGAGAGAATGCGAGTTTGAAACGTACGGATTTGCGGAATATCGCCATCATCGCTCACGTCGACCATGGCAAGACTACACTGGTCGACGGTTTGCTACGACAGTCCGGTATCTTTCGGGCCAATGAAGAAGTCCAGGATTGCGTCATGGACTCAAACGACTTGGAACGGGAACGGGGTATTACCATCCTGGCCAAGAACACGGCCGTATCGTACAACGGCATTAAAATCAACATCGTGGACACACCTGGACACGCAGATTTCTCCGGCGAAGTGGAACGCATTCTCTCGATGGTCGATGGTGCTATTCTGCTGGTAGACAGCGCTGAAGGGGTTATGGCGCAGACAAAGTTTGTCCTTCGCAAAGCCCTCGAATCGGGCCTGCGGCCTATCGTCGTGATCAACAAAATGGACCGCCAAGATGCCCGTCCTGCAGAAGTGCTTGACGAAATCTTGGAGCTGTTCATTGAACTAGGCGCCGATGATGAACAGTTGGAATTCCCCGTCTTATATGCCGTAGGCCGGGCTGGCTGGGCTAGCCTCGATCCCGATGAAAAAGGAACGACGCTGGAGCCTCTTTTCCAGACGATCATTGAAAAAGTCCCCTGTCCAGAAGGGGACGACTCTGCCGTCCTGCAGATGCTCATCTCTTCGCTCGATTATGACAGCTACACAGGTCGTGTCACCATTGGCCGTATCCATCAAGGAAAAATTCGTACAGGCCAGCAGGTTTCTATCTGCAAACGGGACGGCGACATCATCAAAGGCAAAGTGCTGCAAGTCTTCACCTATCAAGGGTTGAAACGGGTCCCTGTCGAGGAAGCGAGCACAGGGGAAATCATCACCCTTACCGGTTTAGATAATGTAAACATCGGCGAGACCATCTCCGACCCCGACAATCCTGCTCCCCTGCCGGTGATCAACGTCGATGAACCGACCTTGCAGATGACCTTCCAAACGAACACAAGCCCCTTTGCCGGCAAAGAAGGCGATTACATCACCTCCCGCCATCTGCGCAGTCGTTTGTTGAAGGAATTGGAGAAAAACGTAGCCTTGCGGGTCCAGGAAACAGAAGACCCCGATGTCTTCCTTGTTTCGGGCCGCGGCGAACTGCACCTGTCTATTCTGATAGAAACGATGCGCAGGGAAGGCTACGAATTGGCCGTCTCCAAGCCCTCCGTCATTTTCCGCAAAGACGATGAAGGCAACCTGATGGAACCTCTGGAACAGTTGATCATCGACGTTCCTGAAGAATACATGGGTGTAGTCATGGAAAAGCTGGGAACGCGCCGGGCGGAAATGACCAACATGGTCAACAACGGCACTGGTCAAGTCCGTCTTGAGTTCATCATCCCTGCCCGGGGCCTCATCGGTTACCGGACGGAATTCCTCACCGATACCCGGGGCTTCGGGATCATGCACCACCTCTTCCACGGATATGGCGAACACCGCGGCGAAATCCCTGGGCGGACCAAAGGCGCTGCTGTCGCTTTCGAACATGGTACAGCCACGGCATACGCACTTGGCTATTTGCAGGAACGGATCGCCTTTTTCATCACCCCTGGCACCGATGTCTATCAGGGAATGATCGTCGGCGAAAACGCCCGGGAACAAGATATGGATGTGAACGTGGCCAAAGCCAAGCATCTCACCAACATGCGGGCTTCCGGTTCTGACGGCACCATTAAACTGGAACCCCCAAGAATCCTCTCCTTGGAAGACGCCTTAGAGTGGATTGATGACGACGAACTGGTTGAAGTGACCCCCTTGAACATCCGACTTCGCAAGCGTCTCCTCGACCCCACCCAACGAGAGCGGGCCAAAAAGAATCAAACCCTGCGTTAATGAAAGAGAAAACGCCTCCAGGCATAGAGACTCTATGGCTGGAGGCGTTATTTTATTGGGTTACATATTGGGTTTGTGTATAAGGATGGTTAAAATAGATTTGAATAGAATTCGTTAGGAGCTGAAGCCATTGGACCTCTTTTCCTATCAAGGAGAAGCCCTAAAGGCGAAGGAAGGCCCTTTGGCTTTTCGGATGCGTCCACGCAGCCTCAATGAAGTGGCTGGGCAGCAACATCTTTTAAATAACGAGTCCCTCTTTCGCAAGATGGTGGACCTAGACAAAGTCCACTCTTTCATCTTATACGGGCCGCCGGGGACCGGAAAGACAACGATCGCCCGGCTCATCGCCCAGACTACGAGCAGTCACTTTGAGACCTTGTCGGCAGTCACAGCCGGTTCGGTTGATATCAAGAAAGTGGCCAAAGAGGCTGAATCGCGTCTATCTTTCGAACAACAGCGTACGATCCTGTTTATTGACGAGATCCACCGGTTTAACAAAGCCCAGCAGGATCTGCTGCTCCCGATCGTGGAAGACGGAACGTTGGTCTTAATCGGCGCTACCACCGAAAATCCTCTCTATGAATTGAACTCGGCGCTCCTCTCCCGCCTCCGTATTTACATGCTTCATCCGCTTTCAGAAGAGGACCTTTGGTCATTGTTAAAACGAGCCGTCACCGAACCGAACCGGGGCTTGGGCTTACCTGCTGATGCGGTAACAGAAGATGGGCTGGAATTGATCATCCAAGCAGCTAAAGGGGATGCCCGTTCGGCACTGACGATTCTCGATATGGTGGCTTCTGCTCATGGCACTTTGGACAAGCCCATCGGTCCCGATGAAGTGATGCAGGTGACCGGTCGGATCGCTGTTTATTATGATAAAAAAGGAGACCGTCATTACGATACGATCTCCGCCTTTATTAAGAGCATCCGCGGTTCTGACCCTGATGCGACCCTATATTGGCTGGCCGTCATGCTGGAAGCCGGCGAAGATCCCCTCTTTATCGCCCGCCGCATCGTCATCCATGCCGCCGAAGATATTGGATTGGCCGATCCGATGGCTCTCGTCCTGGCGCAAGCTGCCGCCGATGCGGTGAAACTGGTCGGCCTTCCGGAAGGTCGGATTCCTCTCGCCGAAGCCGCCCTTTATCTAGCCTGCGCTCCCAAAAGCAACCGTGCGAAAGATGCCATCGATAGGGCGCTTCGGACTGTCCGGGAAGCTAAAAGGATCACTGTTCCCCGCCATCTCGCCGATATGTCTCATTCTCAGGCAGGCCCTATTCTTGGCAGCGGTATTGGTTACAAGTATCCCCACAACTACGGGGGCTATGTAAAACAGAGTTACCTGCCGCCCGAAATCGAGGGAACTCGCTTTTACGAGCCCACCGCGAACGGACGTGAAAAACAGATCAGCCAATGGTTGGAAAACTTGAGGGATGCCATCGGTAAAGAACCTTCCCAGCCGGCTAAAAGCGAATAAGATTTATTGGCTAATCGACCTTTAATCCAACCAATTGACTTTTCCCGAAATCATCTGGTACTTCGCCCCGGCGATAGCCAATTTTCCATTGGCTATCGCGTCGGCGATTATAGGGCTTTTCCGCAGTGCCGCCACTGTCTGTCGCACATTCTCATCGGCGGCTTTTTCCGTCAGCTCTTCCTGATCGATTCCTTTCGTTTTCACGTTCTCCACTACCGGTTTAATGTGGTCGGTGACAGCGCCGATACTCCCGGATGGATGGCCCCCTTCCACGGTAGCTTTGACAGCACCACAGCTCTCATGACCTAAAACGACGAGATAAGGCGTGTGCAAGTGTTCCACGGCGTATTCGATACTGCCAATCGTCTCCGGACTCAGGACGTGACCGGCCGAGCGAACCACGAAAAGATCGCCAAGACCCTGGTCAAAAACCAGTTCCGGAGGAACTCGAGAGTCAGAACAACTTAATACGATCGCAAAGGGATGTTGCGCCTTTGCTAGCTCAAGGTGTTTCTGCTCGCTTAAATCATGATGGATCACTTTTCCCGATTGGAAACGTTCATTCCCTGAAATCAACTGCTTCCTGGCCTCTTCTTTGCTGATCGATTGCCCTTGAGCAGAGACTTCCTTCGGTTCATTGACCTTGTCCGAGTCACTCGAACAACCTGAGACGAAGAGAGCCGCCGTAACAGCAGATAAGAGAATCCCTCGTATCACTTTTTGATTGACTCCTTGCAGCCACCCCATGGGTTTGTCACATCCCTCCAAATATTTTCAACCTTATTTTACCTTCTATGCTTATGCTTGCAAGAGCTATTTATCCTTTTGTTTTCTTGAGCATTTCCTGGGGCATAAAAAAAGCTGCCGGTCATTGAACCGTTGCAGCTTTTTCTTTGTTCTTCCATTGTTTTATCAGTACCGACGTGAGGGCAACGGCCAAGAGGAGGAGCCCCGTCATGCCATAAAAAATGGGGGGTATGCCCACAACGTCGGCAATTTTCCCTAAGACCGTCACCCCTACACCACCCATGCCTATGGCGAATCCGATAATCAATCCAGAAACAGTCCCCATATGATTCGGTAGCAACTGCTGTCCCAGAACAATAGTGGAGGAAAAACTCGCGTACAAGGTGATCGCGATCAGTGTCATCAGTATGCTGAGTGGCAACCCTTGGGTAAAGGGGATCAGCAACACGAGAGGAGCTGTAATCGTTAAGGAAAAAACAATCAACTTGCCGGCGCCGATGCGATCGGCGATCGGTCCTCCGAGCAGCGTCCCCAGCGCACCGATGATCAGGAAAAAGCTCAACAATCCAGCACCTTGCTCCTGCGTCTCTTTTAATACATCTACTACGTACAAGGGTACATATGTCGTCAAGCCGGAAGTCACCCAAGAGCGGATAAAGACAACGCCTAACAAGATAGCCAAGATCCATTTGACAGACGCCGAGCTTTCCGATATCCGATTCGCCGAACCGCCACCGTTCAGATCCTTTTGAAGAACAGCTTGCTGCTCATAGAGCTTTTGAGTAGAGCGATACAACAAAAAAGCCATAGCGGCAGCGATAGGTAGAAAACAGATAAGTCCCGTCAATCCCCACCATTTATTAAACCAACCGGCCAAAAGAGGTCCTAAGCCAAATCCCAAGTTTCCGCCTACGGAAAAAAGGGAAAGACCTGAAGCTTTCTTTTTCCCAGCAACGGCTTGGGCCAATTTATAACTTTCGGGATGGAAAGCAGCGACTCCTAAACCGGAAATCAGCAATGCGGTTACGGCCAAGCCGTACGTCGGCGCAATCCCGGCTAAAGCCATACCGGCACCTGCGGTGAACGTACCGATCGGCATCAACCAAGTAGCCCGATAGCGGTCACTGAGCAAACCGAAGAGGGGCTGAATGACAGAAGAACTGACGCTTCCGACCAAAATCGTAAAACCGACCATAAAATAAGATAAATCGAACTTGTCCTTCAATAAAATGGCTACTAACGCCAACGCACCCTGGTTGATATCCGTCACCAAATGTCCCATTCCTAAAAGTAAAAGACGTGAGTTTAGATTATACCCTTTGATACTGTTTAGCACCGTTGCGTCATCTCCTGCGTCGACCTTTTATCCATACAGGTTAATATACCACTCTGTCGACGCATGTCAATAGACAATGAGATAGTACTCACCTTCATAAAAATAAATTTAAAGGCTGACCGGGACAACGCTTCCGGTCAGCCTGGATTCCCATGAATCCTCCATCAACGAGTTTGACAGTTCCCTTTTTTGTCTACGAAATAGGCACCATCCCGCATCACGAGACAATCGCCAATCTTGGCTTCTTTGGGCACCCGGTGTCTGGGAATGGTCATGGTCCCATCATCTGTTTTGATGTAGGCCTCATTGTCTCCATAACCCTCTAAGATCACATGCATCATCTCTTCATCACTCCTCCTGCATCGCCTTTTTATCCTATCCCACTCTCTCGTCTTCATTCCATCAACTTCATGCAGCCGGCTTCACTCAATAAACCGAAAGCATGTCCTTCATATCGTTATATTTCTTGGGACCGATTCCAGGCACGTTTTGGATATCTTCGACACGCTGGAAAGGTCCTTTCGTCTCCCGGTATTGAAGGATCCGCTGGGCCAAGGCAGGACCGACTCCAGGCAGTTTATCCATTTCCGACGCGTCGGCCGAGTTTATGTTGATGATTGCACCAGCATTTCCGTTTCCACTAGAGCTGCCTTTCGAGAAAGCTCTCGATGTTCCCCCGCTCGTCGTTGTGCCTACAGCTTGACCGTTCTTCATCGATTCATTACTCCCATTTTCTGACCGGATCGCCGGCACGACGAGTTGCCGTCCGTCCGTCAACAAAGCGGCCCGGTTGATCGACTCTAAGTCAGCGTTAGGGCCGGCTTCAGCTAAGCGCAACGCATCATCAACCCGACTTCCAGCAGGCATCTGATAGACTCCCGGCTTATTGACGGCGCCAGATACGTGAACACGGATTTCCTTATCTAAACCTTTTTCCTTCATGCCATCTCGTTCCGTCAAAGCACCCTTTCCCTCAATCGTCACCTTGCTCTCGGTAAAGGCTTTTTTAGTTCCCTCCGAATCGGCTTTGTTGTACAAGCGCGTACCTTGAATCGTCATGCCGATCACCAAGGCAATGATCAGCCCGCCAAAGATGTAGTAAAGGCGTTTTTTCCATCCTTATTCCCCCTATCTAGTGCACTTTCCGACAGAGCCTTTCGACAAGCTCATAATAATTTCCTTCTTTTACCATTTGAAGTTATGTAGTTATTGTCCATTTTTTGGCATCCAACTTCGTATTATCTCCATTCCTCCCGAAGAAACGGTCTAAATCTGCTGATCCTGGTGTATGGATTAATGCTAGAGACTTCATGAAAGGTTTTCTCGACTGTCTCTTGGAGGGAGAGGATCGAATTGTCCCTCAGCAGAAAAAGAGTGTTCCTCTTTATGGGAGCACTCATCGCTGCAGGAATCGGTTTTTCAGCCTATCATACCTTTGGGGATGGTACCCTTTTGAAAGGCCTACATCTCGGTAAATCAAGCCCGAAACAGGAAGAGTCCCCCCTTGCACCACCGCAGCCAGAAAACTCATCGCCAAGCGACGCATCTTCTCTACCGGAAGAAGGAACCCGGCAACATCCCTACGGCCGTCCGGTCAAAGGGCCGCTCAAATGGGAAGAGGACCCGCGCTTTCAAGAGCTCTGTACGAAGCACCGTGCCACGATCCGGATGGGGGCCTTTCAGACGACCCTTCCCGACCCGCTTCCCGGCGAAGAGTATAATGTCGCCTTAGCCGCTGACATGTTAGCTGGAACGGTCATTGAACCGAATCAGATTTTTTCTATGAACAAAACCATTGGACCTTACACGACGCAGCGAGGCTTCCAGGAAGGTCCCACTTATATAGGGGCAAAAGTGGTGAAGACCGTCGGAGGGGGTGTGTGCAAAGTGGCCACCACCTTGTATAACACCACCGTCCTGTCCAATCTGAAGATCATTGAACGGCATCCCCATATGATGCAAGTCCCTTATGTACCACCGGGGCAAGATGCGGCTGTCTTTTATGGCGTCCAAGACTTTAAGATCAAAAACGATACCGATAGTCCCGTCGTCATCTGGGCGGATACGGAAGATAACACACTGTATATGGGATTTTACGGAAGTGTGAACCCTCCGAACGTAACCTGGCATCATGAAATACTCAACCGCCAACAGGCACCGACAGTCTATCGTACAAACAGTACACTCAACAAAGGCGAAGAGAAAGTACTTGTTCCCGGTCTCGAAGGACTCTCTGTAAAGTCTTGGTTGACGATCGAATACAGCGACTCGAAGAAAGTTACAAAAGACCTCGGGATGGACTATTACCAACCCATGCCTAGAGTGGTCGAACGGATGTCCTGATTCTCGGACGGAGGGATGACGATTGTACGCCTTTTGGCTGGCTTTTTTCGGTGCCATCTGCTGGGGGATGGCACCGGTCTTCGGAAAAGTGGGATTGAGAGGAATTCCGACGATCGACGGCCTAGCCGCCCGCACCTTGATCACGATACTCTTAGTCGGGCTATGGGTTTTGATCAGCGGAAACATCGGCCGCATCAGCGATATCAGCACCAGGAGTTGGTACTTCCTTGCCATGGAGGCCTTTTTAGCCACCTTTGCAGGAGACTTGGCTTATTATGCAGCGATCAAACGGGGGGATATCGGCCAAACGGCGTTAGTTTTGGCTGCTTCTCCCCTGATCACTGTTTTTGCCGGTTATTATTTTTTGGGCGAAACGATGTCACCGCTGAAATTCGGTGGTGCGGCCCTCATCGTACTCGGTGTCGTCCTCGTCGGATTTGATTCGGCAGGATAGCTGACATGAATCGGACCGATTATTCCTCATACAAAAAGAAAAAACCCCGCCTCCCGCCGCGAAAGAATTCCACGTGGGATAGGCGAGGGTTTTTTCAATCTTCTTGATCAGAGCGTTACTGATCAAGGTAGTGAAACCTGATAATCGTAGACGATGCGGGAAAGATCAGCCAGTGTCTGCACTGATGCCGCTTCCCATCCATCTTTACTGTAAATGGAGATGATATAAGGTCGGTTCGGAGCAAAGACGATACCGACATCATGAAACTTGTCATTGAGGGAGCCGATTTTGTGGGCTACCACAGTACCAGCAGGTAGTTCAGAGGGAATACGATCATTATATACGGTGTTTTCTAAAGCATTAAAAATCTCATTGCCCAAAGCAGGCTGATTGTCTCGGAAAACGGACAAATAGGCCAGGTATTTTCCCATGTCTCGCGGAGTGGTCAGCGGATTACTATTGTCATCATAGTAAGTTACCGTTCCACCGATAGATTGTTCAAATTGACCCAGATTGTCATCGCCGAGGTAATCAAGCAGCATAGCCCATGCGGCGTTGTCGCTGTAGACGATAGCCAAACGGGCAAGTTCGCGGAGCTTATACTCTTTGCCAAAAGGCTCTCCCTGCATGATACCCGTCCCTTGACGGTAATAATCTGAGGTATAAGTCAGCGTCGAATTTAGATCCACTTTTCCTTGGGCCGCCAAGGTGTATAAATACAATACGGTCGGCAATTTATGGGTACTGGCAGTCATATAAATTTGATCACCGCCGATATCAAAGGAAGCACCTGTCGTAAGATCTTGCACATAGACGCTGACCTGACCGGGACGCTCATCGAGATACCCTTGCACACGTTGCTTCAGCACTTGATAATCCGGAATGGAGACTGCTCGCATTCCCGTTCCCCATTGAAACTTTTGATCAGGCGTATTCACAGAAGCGATATGGTCTACAGCGTCCCAATTCAGTGAGGCGTTAAACGCTTTCCCGAGAAAGTTCAACGGAAGGTACAGACGATCTCCCGATAAGAAGGGAGCGAAAGCGAGTTTGATCGTTTTACCGTTTACTACAGCCCACGGGTTCCCGATTTCGACGGTGCCGTTGGCTCCGCCACGGACTACCGTCATCGTTTGAGTAGCACCGTTCCAATACACTTTGCCGCCTAGACTTTCGGTCAAGCCACGAGCGGGGACGGCAATATATCCACCGATGACCTTCGGCGCTGGCGTTGACTGAATGAAATGTCCATTGATAGATAACGAAATATCAGGATAATTCGCTAAGGCTGGTTGAGCCATAGCCAATCCCCCCAGCGAAAAAGCCGCAAAAAGAATCCACGGATATAGTCTGGTGCTTTTTATTTGCATCATTATCCCCCTCTCTATAGTGCAAATAAGACACCGTGCCAGTATAATGTTTGTAGAACTATAAATCTACAAGTACTTCATGTTATAAATGTTTAATAAAGTAAATAAACCTCCCACACTGGCTGGGAGGTTTAACCTATGATAAACTAAGAAAAAGCCTTTGATTATGTTGTTATTCACTATTTGAAAGGGGTTGATCCAGTGAATTGGCTCCGTAACCTAAATGTTACGAAAAAAATCCTACTTTTGATTGCAGGTGTCATTTTCCTATTAGCCGGTACCGGAGCAGTCAGCTATTTTTTCATGAGTAAAATTGACGTTTATGCTGAGCAAATGTACAATGATCGGCTCTTGCCTGTTAAATGGCTCAATGAAATAGGGTCTCTCAGTCATGACAGCGAATCGAAATTGCTTGAGATGCTTTTAACTTCTGACATCAATAAACGTTCTTCCCTGGCAAAGCAGATTACTGACAATAAACATAAAGTCGCACAACTGTCACATGACTATGAGAAGACATACTTGCTCGATTTTGAATTGGAAACGCTTCGTTCGGTAAAGAGCTTAGCAGAACGTAACGATATCAATCAAAAGAAGATCATCGATCTTGCCTTAGCCGGGAACTCAGAAGAAGCTCTGAAATTATTGTCGACGAGCAAACCGGAGTTTGAAAAAGAGAATGAGTTATGGAAAAAGATCGCTGATTTCAATTCAGACGTAGCTGAAACGTTGAATCGGGATATTGACAAAGATATTTCCCAGTCCATAAATACTATCGTTGCTATTACCCTCTTTGCCGTCGTCATCTCCCTTTTCTTAAGTACACTCCTGGTCCGTAGTATCTCTAAACCGATTCAGCAGATCCAGTTGTTGATGACACAAGCGGGAGCCGGGAATTTATCGGTCCACGGCGAGGTGGCAGCTACCGACGAATTTGGCAACATGACGGCCACCTTCAACCAGATGGTGCACCACCAGTCCGATATGATCAGAGGCATCCGGAAAACGTCCGAAGAAATGGCCGCTGCCTCGGAAGAGATGGCGGCCTCGAGTCAGCAAGTATCGGCCTCCCTCCAACAAGTAGCGGCCAGCATGCAGGAGGTCGCCCGAGAGACAGAAGAAGGCAGCCGGTCTGTTGTAGACGCGTCATCCGTATTGATCGAACTATCGTCCCTCATCCAGATCGCCAAGAACCAAGCCGAATCGGCAGCCAGCGATTCAAACATGACTTTAACGACGGCGGAAAGAGGTAAGCAGACGGTAGAGGAAACGGTAACCCGGATGACGAAAATAAAAGAGAAGACGACGGAAACGGAAAACTGGATCACGACCCTCAACAGTTACTCCCAGCAAATTCAGTCCATCACCGATACGATTACCGGTATCGCCAACCAAACCAATTTGCTGGCACTGAACGCCGCGATTGAGGCGGCTAGGGCGGGCGAAGCAGGACGTGGATTCGCTGTTGTCGCCGACGAAGTACGCAAACTGGCCGAGCAATCGAGCCAAGGGGCTCAGGAAGTCGATCAACTAGTGCAAAAAGTGGCTGAAAGTACCGAAGCGGCAGTCACAGCTACCCGACTAAGCCGCGATGAGGTAGAACAAGGCTTCCGTGTGGTACAAGAAGCGGGTCATGCCCTCGACAACATCGTCACGGCTGTCAACCGGACGGTAGGGGCGGTTCAAGAGATTGTCAAGGTGACGAATGAGAACGTGGCCAGTTCCGATCGGATCGTCAAATTGATCGACTCCATCGCAACCAATATTGAAAATGTAAGCTCCCATGTACAACAGGTAGCGGCGGCTACAGAAGAAGCTTCCGCTTCGATGGAAACGATCGCCGCCTCCACGGAAGAGACGAGTGCTATGGCCTCTACACTCTTACACACGGTACAGAGGTTTACCGTCGATGATTCATCCCAAAAGTTGACCGATTTTGATTTGCTCGTTCGCGCCAAATCGGATCACTTACTTTGGAAACTGCGTATTTCCAACATGATCGACGGTGTCGAGCGATTGGATTTAGACGATGTCACTTCCCATCACCATTGCCGCCTCGGTAAATGGTACTACGATGAAAACAACCCGCTGAAAAGGGATCCCAACTTTATGTCCCTTGAAGAACCTCACCAGCAAGTCCATGATTGTGCGAAGAAAGCCGTCTTGGCCTATCAATCGGGGAACCGTGAGGAAGCGAAGAGAGTGCTCCTTGAATTAGAGCACCATTCCAAAACAGTGCTCCACAAACTGGATCGCCTGACGCAAAAAATCAGGACGAAATAACGAAAGGATGAACATCATGATTCAGAACATCGTTACAGCGAACAATCAGGTAACAGTCACCCTGACTGGAAGCATTCTAGTGACAGAAGCAGCGGAATTGCGTGAAAAGCTTCTCCAACATGCTAATCATCATGGCGTCCATTTTCTTATCGATATGCAAGGCGTCAACTTTATCGATAGTTCAGGTCTCGGCGTACTCGTCACCGTCTTGAAACGAGCCCGCCAAAGCGGGGGCGATGTGGTCATCAAAGGAATCCACGGGGTCGTTAAAGAAGTCTTTGAGTTGACACGACTCAACCGGGTTTTTCAAATCATTTAGATGTTGATGTAGAAGAGAGACAGTAAAAGCCGACGCGTTCGCTACCCGGACGCCCGGCTTTTATTGTTAAAACAAGCAAGAAAAATTAATCTTCATGGCGATTCTCCACTTTGGTTTATAATAAACGAGGACGCCCTGTAGACCCTGAGAAAAGAGGTAATGTATGAGTATTTCATTAGCTCCCATCCATGCTGCCCTTGAACATCCCCTTCCCTTGGATCAGAACTGTTTTGACGAGGTGCTGGCAAAGGCCCGGGAAAAAAAGGGCTTATCTCTTCGGGAAACAGCACTTCTCTTATCGATATCTAACCCCGAATGGCGGTCTGCTCTTTTTGCAGAAGCAGGAAAAATAAAAGATGAGATTTACGGGAAACGAATCGTCCTCTTCGCTCCCCTCTATACGTCAAACCGTTGTATCAATGACTGCCTTTACTGTGGTTTTCGTCGCGCCAATACAGCCTTGGTCCGAAAAAGCCTCACCGTAGAAGAGGTCCGTCGGCAAGCGATGCAACTGGAAGCAATGGGACATAAACGGTTGCTGTTAGTAGCTGGTGAACACCCCAAGGAAGCTGCAGCAACCATTATCGCCCAGATGGTCGAGGCGATTTATTCGTCCACCGATATTCGTCGTCTGAATGTAAACTGTGCTCCTTTGAGTATCGACGATTTTCGCATCCTTAAAGATGCCCAAATCGGTACCTATCAGCTCTTTCAAGAGACCTATCATCCTGACACTTACGCCTATCTGCACCCATCGGGCCCTAAAGCGGATTACTTCAACCGCCTAACTGCGATGGACCGGGCCATGGAAGCCGGTATCGACGATGTGGGACTCGGTGTTCTCTTTGGACTCTATGATCATCCTTTTGAGATCCTGGCCCTCTTGGAACACGCCCGGATCTTAGAGGATCGCTATGGCGCCGGACCGCATACTGTTTCCGTTCCCCGGTTGAAACCAGCCTTTGAATCAGCCTTAACCACTGTCCCCTATTCGATCGATGACGAAACCTTTAAACAAATCGTCGCCGTTCTTCGCCTGGCGATTCCCTATACAGGGCTGATCCTCTCTACACGGGAGTCAGCGGAACTTCGAAATGAACTGCTCCATCTGGGCATCTCCCAAATCAGTGCCGGCTCTTCCACCACCCCCGGCGGTTATCGCGATGGAACAGAACAGGCAGAAGATCTTGAAACCAAAGGAAGCCAGTTTTACCTGGAAGACCATCGCTCCTTGCCGGAAGTAACGCTCTCCATCATGGAGAAAGGATTCATCCCCAGCTTTTGTACTGCTTGCTACCGGAGCGGCCGGACGGGTGAAGATTTTATGGCCTTGGCCAAAACCGGGCATATCGCTCAAATGTGCGATCCGAACGCCCTTTTGACGTTACAAGAATACCTGCTCGATTACGGAGATGAGTCATTACAGAAAAGGGGGGCCGCTGTAATCGAGCAAGCGCTGACCCAACTTTCTGAGGAGAAAGCCGAACGGCTGCGGCAGGGAATGGAGCGACTGCGGTGCGGCGAACGAGATATTTATATCTAGCCTGGAAAGGACGTTGCCACATTCATGTTAGATAAATTTCTGACGAAGCAGCCAAAGGGTGATCGGTGGATCGTCGTCTTCCCCTCGATGCAACAAACTTTACAAGCGCATCAACTGATGGAGTCTTCCGGCGTACAGGGCGACTTTATCCCCACCCCGAAAGGGTTCGGCCCTGTCTGCACGACGGCCATCGTCTTTTCCGGATTTCACGGTCCGGAAGTGCAGGAACTGCTTTCGAACCATGGACTACATCCGCAGGCGTTGGAACCTTGGCGTTCAGTCCCTCCCGGAGAAGCTTGGCAGAACGCTTTGGAACAAGTGGAAACAGCCGCTTACGGTGACCTGTTGAATCGAGTACGGGAAATGAATGCACCAAGCCTGGAAGAAGTTGAACAGCTTCTATCCCCTCCCACTCCGGCTGATCATCGAGCCCTTCAAGGGGCCGCTGATGCTTTGCGCCAAGAAACGTTGGGTGATGTGGTCGACATCCGAGGTGCGGTGGAATTCGGCAATCAGTGCCGCAAGAACTGTCATTACTGCGGGCTTCGTAAGGGGAATCAGCAACTGCCCCGTTACCGTATGGACAACAAAGCTATTCTCGCTGCAGTCGGCGACGTTTATGCCTTGGGGATACGGACTGTCATCCTGCAATCGGGCGAAGAGTCGCCGGAGGCCACAGAATCGCTGGTGGAACTGATCAAGTCCATCAAAAAACAGTACGGCCTGCGGATCACCTTAAGTTTAGGGGAACGATCCTTAGAAGATTACCGGGCTTTTCGCCGGGCAGGAGCAAACAACTACCTCCTCCGCATCGAGACGACCGATCCGGAAGTTTTCGCACGAGTCCATCCTGATGATGATCTGCAAGAGCGTAAACAACACCTCCTCTGGCTCCGGGAAGCGGGATTCCTGCTGGGAACAGGCGGCATCGTCGGTCTGCCCGGTCAAAGGGTAGCCAGCATCGCCCAAGACATCCTGTACTGGCGCGATCTGGGCGCGAATATGATCGGCGTCGGTCCCTTTCTCCCTGCCGAGCATACCCCTTTAGAAAATCACCCGCCTGGGGACTTAGATCTGACTCTGCGTGCTGTCGCTGTCACCCGTCTTCTCTGCGGCCGCGCCTTCATTCCTGCCACCACTTCCCTGGCTACGCTGCATCCTGATGGACAGCGGCTCGCATTGGAGTGGGGTGCAAACTCGATCATGTTGATCAACACACCGGAAACTTACCGAGCCAATTACCAGTTGTATCAAAAAAAGGCGAAAGTAGACCTCGACTTCGCTTGCCGTTCTATTAAAGAAGCTCGACGGATACTTCCGAATTATATTCGCGGGGTTACCTGCTAATTAAACCCATCGTCGCTTATATCAAACCATCGCGTATATCCAATCGTCGTTGACATAATTAAGATAACTATTCCGTCAGCATTTGTGATGGTGGGCGGCTTTTTTTTGCTTTTTTCCCAAGAGGATATCATTGTATTTAGTTACATACATCTTTATAATGGTCCGTGCACTACCAGAACTATTTTTGATTAACGATAAATATATATATGCAATCAAAGGAGGACCGAATCATGCCACGAAAATTCGAAACAACTGTACAACTGCTGCGCCACGAAGTTCTGACCCATGTTGCCAAATTGTCTATGGAAAAAACACTCGATCAGCATAAAGATCTGATCCCCTACATGATTGTTAAAGGAAAAAAGCCTCACTTTCGTTGTTGCGTTTATAAAGAGCGAGCGGTCCTTAGGGAACGGATCATCCTCGCATGCGGAAATGATGTTCGCGGATCTTCCGGCGGCATCATTCAAGTCATGGAAACGGCTTGCGATGAATGTCCTGTAGAACGGTTTACCGTCACCGAAGCATGCCGGGGCTGCATCGCCCATCCCTGTATGGAAGTTTGTCCGGTGAACGCTATCGGTCAAATCAGCCGCAAAGCGATCATCAATCAAGAAAAATGTATCGAATGTGGCCGTTGTAAACAAGCTTGTCCCTATGGCGCGATTACAGACACCCTCCGTCCTTGTGTCAAAGCTTGTCCGGTAAAAGCGATTACGACCGGGGAAGATCGCTTGGCCAAGATCGACCCAGAGAAATGCATCAATTGCGGTCAGTGCGCCTATCGTTGTCCTTTTGGTGCCATTTCCGAAAAATCCTTCATCACCCATGTGATCCAAAGCTTGCAGGCCAAAGATCATCCTGTCTATGCGATTGTAGCTCCGGCAGTAGTCGCCCAGTTTCAAGATGCCACCTTGGGACAACTGCGGACAGCATTGAAAAAAATCGGTTTCTTCGATGTCTATGAAGCGGCGCTCGGTGCCGATATGATCATTCCAGAGGAAGCTGCCGAACTGGAAGAAAAAATTCAAGCAGGTTCTTTCCTCACCACCTCCTGCTGTCCCGCTTTTGTCGAAATGATTGAGAAACACTTCCCTGAGTTAAAGGAGCATGTCTCTTCTGCCGTCTCTCCCATGATCGCGGTGGCGCGGTACCTAAAAGCAAAAACTCCAGAAGCAGAGGTCGTCTTTATCGGCCCTTGCATCGCAAAAAAGGCGGAAACGGTGCGCGAAGACGTAGTCGGCGCCGTCGATCATGCGCTGACCTTCGAAGAACTGCTGGCGATTCTCTCCGCCTCAGAGATCGATCCGGCTCAGTGTGAAGAAAATCACCGGGAGGAAACGTCTCCCTTTGGACGCGCCTTCGCCCGTTCCGGTGGTGTGACCCAAGCGGTCGTTCAATCCCTGAAGGAATCCAATAAAGATATTACCGTGAAGCCGCTCAAATGCAACGGTGCCGAAGAATGTATCAAAGCGCTGCGTATCGCCAAGGCTGGAAAACTTCCGGAGAACTTCATCGAGGGGATGGCTTGTATCAATGGATGCATCGGCGGACCGGCAGCCTTAAACCATTCTCCGAAAGCAAAAGTGCTCGTGGACAAGTTCAGTCAAGAAGCGCAGATGAAGACGATTCAAGAGGCGAATACAACAGTGAAAGATGTACCCATTTCCCTTCACCGTGATTGATTTCTCTATGTCAACTAGAGGAAGACCCGCCAACCTTTCTTGAGAAGGTGGCGGGTCTTTTTTCATGCTGACAAACGCTCTTTCCTATGCAGTTAATTTGTTGCAGCTGTGTTGCCTTGGGCGGGCATGATCACAGGTTTTTGCGGCGGTAATTGATATTTCTTCGGGATTACCGGTGCTTTGGCAGTGTGTCCAGCGATAGTTTTACTTGGGGTCCATGAGCTTTCCGGCAGTACCCGTTGGACCGTAAACAAGTTGCTTCCCCACCAATATCGAACATCATTGACGATGCCGATGGCGGTCGGGTTTTTGCTGTCAGCAGTTCCAATGACTGCAGGTTGTCCATCGATCATTCCCATGTAGATGGACACGTGACTGATATACTTCTTGCCGTTCGAATCGGTCTTCCAATAGGTGAATATATCTCCTGGACGCAGGTTTTCAGTCCCTTTAATGGTCCAGTATTTTCCTTCTTTTGCTGCATAAACGCCCGTAACTCGCTTACCTACAGTACCATAGTTTTTTGCGGTGGTCGTTATATCGAAACCAAAGTCACCGTATATGAGAGATACAAAGTTGGAGCAGTCTACAATCCCATAATCTTTATACCCTTTATATTGATGTCCGTAAACCATGTAGCCTTGGTCCATATACCAAATGGCCCGCTCAACCAATTGATCGGCCAAGCTGCCATCGATGGAAGCGTACGATTGTCGCCATTTCGCCACTTTGGTTACTTCGTCTTTTTGGTAATCATCGCTATACTCCTTGTACTTCGCAATCGCTTGAGACGTGGAATACCTCGCCCAAAAGGCATCGGCGCTAGGGAGCCCACTCGTCAAGAATAGGGAAGCTGCTACGAAACCGGTGATGATTGTTGTAATCGCTTTTCTCATTCTCGTCCTCCGTCTTTTTCAAATTAACACTCCTTTTATAAGGAGGTTATCTATAACATTCGATAGGGCTGTTGGTTTTTTGCGGGTATCCCATGAAGTAACCATGTCGTACTATATTCCCTCGGGAGCGCACGAAAAAGGGGTGAAGTCAATTTCACCCCGCAGAGACGCTTTAACGCTTTCGTCTCGCTCAAATCATTTTCGTTTGACGGAACCAACACCGCTCGATGTGGACGGTTTCGATGGAACTGATGTAGTGGTTTTCGGAGGGCTGGAGACTGTGCTTTTCGATGATGTAGATCCACTTACGCTTGACGGTGCTGACTCTGTCGGTGTTGAAGTGGTATCGCTCGATTTTCGAGTCACCGTACCCGTCCCGGACGATGTGGTCGGTTTAATGGTCGTTCCGTCTATTTTTCCTTTTGAACTGTCAGCAGAAGAACTGGAAGAACCGCTTTTTGACGGGAAAGGGTAGCCATTATTCGGCGTGTACGATGGAGTACTGAATGTCGAAGGACTCGATCCAAAGATTCGCTCCAGAGTATTACCAAGCAAATATCCCTGCCAGAAACCACTGCCCGTGTGTTCTTTAACGTACTGAACAGAGCTTACATTCACCAAACTGTCTTGAGGGAGATTGGCATCTTTCGTAACGGTGATGATAGAATTATTATTGTACAACAAAACCATTTTGTCGTCGTTGTAGGCCGATTGTTCAGTCGGCTTTTCTACACTGACAATCGCTGTGGCCACTTCACCGACAGGCGTCTGAGCGGCTCGGTACGTTTTAGAAGATGAACCAGAACCATCTTGTTGCGCCGCTTCGAGACTATAGTGCTGGGATATAAAATCGGCAGCTTTCTGTTGCCCGCAACCCGTCAACAATAACATAAAAATGAGACAAAAAGAGAGCATCCATGACCTTTTCATGCACGACCACACTCATTTCTAAGCACCTTATTTATTGGCCATAAGCCTTGATCCAACGAACTTTATGCACTAATTATACCTAACCGGAACGAGATAGAGAATACAAAGGCGGAGAAATTCTCTTCCAGGACGATTCGGTCACAAAAAAAGCGACCCCGCGGTGAATGATGTTTCACCGCGTGTCGCCTGTTTCATGATTTATTGAGGTCCGAATTCGTAAGGCTGTTTTTGCTGTTTTAAGGCTGGCCAATCGGCGAAGGCCAAGAAGAATAATATGATGATGTTGACGATAGGAATAATCAACAGCAAACTATACCACGGCGAAAAACCAGCTTTACTGAATATTTTCCAAAAGGGTACGATGGCAATCACAATCCCCAGTAATCCCATGACGGATCCGACGAGACCTGAAAAAAGACCATAATCGTGCATCTCTACCACCTCCGCAGATTTTCAGGTTAATGAACAAGTCTCCCTTCTCGATCTTATTGCTACAAGTGCTATGTTATGCGTAGGGCTAACTACCGAACTCGCTTTTCTTTCTCGGGCTAATCGAGGGTACTTTGAGTCTGTACAACCAAAGGGCAGTCCTGCTAGTCAAAAAATAAAACAGCCTAGGATATACCACCCAGGCTGTTCTTCGCAAAATATTCAAATGTCTTTGGTCACAGGTGACATACAGGAACGTCCGCCTTATCTTGATTCACGATGGAGAAATAAAATCACTGTAGTTTATGGCAGTCAAAAATTGACCCACCGTATAATTCTTTCCTTCCACCTCAAGTAACTCTCTGGCCTCTTGCCCTGTTTCGGTTTGGCTGAGCCTTATCATGAATTCGCTTAATTTACTTTTCTTAGAGATCTTCTGTCGCTTATCCAGCATAACTCGTGCCTCCTTAAAAGGATATAACTTTTGGATAAAATAAGTATAACGTCGAAATGTGTCCATTTTGTGTTTAAAATATGAACTATTCTCGTACATCAACGATATCGGAACAGCGAATTTCACGTTCCCTGTCGTCAGAAAGGATCGTCAATTTGCCGGACTTCGATTTGACGGGGATTCCACTCATCCACTGTCCCGATCTTATCCGAATCTTTATTTCACACTGTTCGCTCGCAGCCAACTCGATCAGCCGAGCCAATTCTTCTAGGCGAATATCGTTGAGTTCTGGGATTGGTTCTTCGTTACTCAACCATTCCCTTTGAGTTATGCGAGTTACTTCACGATGTTCGGGCAGTAACATGGGACGCCAAAGATAATTGGACTCGTAAAACCGTTTTACTTTCGGGTTCAAAAGACCACCTCCTGGATATAGTTTAGCACATATGTTCCTATTGCGAAACGCATGTTCTAATGCTATCCCAGGGCTTACTTGCCACCGGTCAAAGATTAAACATTAGGATCGGCTGGTTAAAATAGTGTAAAATACAAGTACTCACCGCATACGATATCGAACCGGTTATCTGTTTTCATGGTGGTTTGTATGAAGGTAATGTAAATCAACCTATTGGTGAGATAACAAAAATCTAAATATGCTGCCTTACTTGAATGAAAGGAGGATCATTGGAATGATTGTTACCACTACGAATAACGTAGAGGGCCGGGTGATCACTGATTATCTAGGGGTTGTCGCTGGTGAAGCTATTATGGGGGCTAACGTGGTCAGGGACTTCTTCGCTAGCATCACCGACGTTAACGGCGGTAGGTCTGGCGCGTATGAAAGTAAACTTAACGAGGCTCGCGTGATCGCTATGCGTGAAATGCAGGAACGAGCCGCTCGCCTTGGTGCTGATGCAGTGATTGGCATCGATATCGATTACGAAGTCATCCGTGAAGGAATGTTGATGGTCGCTGCAAGTGGAACAGCAGTAAAACTTCGATAGGCCTGTTTACAGTCACCCTTCTCCTTTATCTACTCGGTAAGGAGCTAGGGTGATTTTATATTAACCCTATGCAATCATGCCTTTTTCTCTCGCCCCAATGATGTCGTGCTCTCGATGTTCAAAGAAAGAACAAAGGCTGGATAAGTTTACTAGCGCAATCATTTTGATCGGGTGGGTCATTTCATACAGGGGGTTACGGTAACGATGGTGGCTCAAGAGTTATTGCTACGCTTGACGGCCGATGAAGGCGGGGTGGCTCCTGACGGGTTATGTACTATCCATAGGAATGGCGCTGAGTATGTCTTATGAAATTTTTGAATAGGCTGTCGCAGCATTGAGGCTGCCCATGATGCAAGATTTAAACTTTAAACTTATGTAAACTTGCCTGTAATTCCATTGCCATGCTTGAAAGGCTTTGACTAGAAGCTGCTATTTGTTCCATCGCGGCAGATTGTTCTTGGGTCGCCGCAGAGACAGTTTGTGCCCGATTGGCAGTACCATCACTGATCTTTGCTATTTCACGGACAGAAAAAGCGATTTGCTGACTTCCGCTAGCCACATGTTGAATGGCCGATGATATTTCTCTAATTTTTCCCGATACTTGGGTGATTAACGTAGCAATATCTCTAAAAGCAGTTCCTGCATCATTTACAACATCTGTACCTATCTTCACCTCGTGCGTGCCCGCACTCATGGCAACAACTGCTTTTTGCGTATCTTCTTGAACTTCTCGAATCAGTTCGGCGATCTGCTTGGATGCTACCTGTGACTGTTCGGCCAACTTACGAACTTCTTCAGCCACAACAGCAAATCCTCTTCCATTTTCACCAGCTCGGGCAGCCTCGATGGCTGCATTTAATGCTAGAAGATTTGTTTGGGCTGCGATTTCCGATATGGTCGTGACAATTTGATCGATTTCCTTGGATTTATCTCCGAGCCTTGCTACCACTCCCGCAGACGTCATAACCGTCTTCTCAATATTCATCATCTGACTGACTGTGGTATGTATGGCTCTTTCTCCGTCTTGGGCAGATTCGTCGGTTCTGTCCGACATGGCCGCCACTTCGTTCGTGTTCACTGAGATTTGTTGGATGCTTGCTGATATTTGATCTACAATCCTAGCTGTATTATTAATCGTTTTTACCTGTTCAGCGGCCCCATGAGCGACGTCACTAATTGCCATGGCCACTTGACTATTCGCATGGGCAGATTGTTCTGTGCTTGCCGATAGCTCTTCCGATGACGAGGTTACTGTTTCGGCTGATACAGTCACCTGCTTTACAAGCTTCCTCATGTTTACTAACATGGTGTTAATGGCGATCCCAAGTTGACCTACTTCATCGGTAGAGTTAACTTTCACCTGATTAATAGATAGATTTCCTTCTGCGACCTGCTGAATTCGACCAACCATTTCGACGAGCGGATTTGCAATTACCTTAGAAATAATCAATCCAAGGCCTAAAGATACGATTGCGGCAACGACAGTAATTCCTATAATCATTCTTTTCGCCATGGCGCTGCCTATCATGGCGTTATTGTTTTCCTCCTCAGCCTTTTTACTCTTATATTCAGCTAACTCATTGAGAGAAGTATTTACATCCATCATTAGCGGGGTCGCATTTTGGGAGAACTCGGCATAGGCGATACTTTTCTGTCCATTCGTAGCTAGATTCAATGCTTTTTGATGCTCCACCCCATAAGCGTCCAGTTTCTTTCTAATGAGTGCTAGCTTTTCTGACTCAAAAGAATCTAGGTTTGTAGTTTCATATTCATTTAAAAGGGAAATAATTTCTTGAATCTGCTCGTTTATTTTACTCAATGATACATTCTCTGTATTTTTATCTTGGTCGGTCAACATTATTTTCAATGTTAACTCTTCAACTAATCTGTTGTCCGCCCGTACTTGGTTGAGCCATTTTACTGGTAATAAACTGTCACGATACATGGCCTGCATGTTTGAACTTACTACATTGGTGTAACTGAAACCAACGAACCCTACTCCCAGCATAAAAACACTCATAAGTACGATGAGGCTGATAATTTTTGTAGCCGTATTGAAGTTTCGAAACGTTTGCATAGGAAGCCTCCTGATTTTTCTTATTGTGTACCTACCATTAATTTATTCTAATCAATCAATGTGTCTAACTGGTGAACTGGCTGTGAACTTTTGTGTTTTTTATGTCTATGCTTAAAATACAATGGATAGAGAAGGCAGCCTAATTGGCTGCAAGTCCCCCCTTTGAACTTTTGTGCATGTGATAGCTTTCGCATTATTTTCTTACCTATGTTCGACGAAATAAACTGATATCCTGCATAATACGATTATATCGGGCCCATATGCAGCAGAAGTTAAGAGAAACTCCTATACATATATGATGAGTTTTTTTAGAGATAAGTGGGCAATTATATGGGCTGGATTACGACACTCCTAGTCTTTCTCATCTTCTATTGCAATGATAGAGGATGAGTTCGCAGGGATCCGAACAATGTTCGTACCCTTTGATTACATCTCGGCTAGCATCTTCTTGAGGTTATCAATCTCAGCTTCGATCGCTTCGTTGGAACGGGAATCCTCAACCTTCGCCTCAATCTTTTGGACGTCGGTCAATCGGCCCTGGTTTTTCAGCACGAGTTCAATGGCCTTCAGTTTGTTACTGTCGCTTCCGCTGGTCCGAACGATACCTCGGAGAATAGTGTAAGTCTCGGCAAGGAAGTCGTTCATCACACGTTCGGCCACATCATTCTGGTATGCGATGAAGTCGGGTTCTTGTTTCCAACGGTATAGGGACCGATCGGTTACGCCAACTTCCTCGGCGATTTGAGCCATAGTCATTTTGTGGATGTCGTTGGTGGCAAAGATTTCAGCGGCTCGCAACTGCTGGGCAGACAGCCGGTATACTTTCGACAAGGTAATCACCTCCTTCCAGCAATCCTGTTAATTCCTACAACTACAGTGGGAAAATAAAAAACGCCCTGCCAACTTTCGTCAGCAAAGCGTCTTCTCGCAATCTTTCAAACGGACATTCCAGGCCATCATGCTGTTGTTTGTTTTCATCCACGGTAATTTAACCACTACTGGCTGCTCTGCCTGTTTCTTCTTGTTTATTGGTTCTTGTTCGTTGGTTCTTGTTACATCGCATGTTTGGACAACTATACAGTTGTTCAAATGGACAACTATACGCATGTCCAAACGGACAACTATGCGATTGTCCAAACGGACAACTGTACGATTGTTCAAACGATCAACCGGGATTTTACTCATGCCAACCGGTTTGATTATCAAATCGGTCACCGCGACAACATCGTTTATTGCGAAGCTCTTCGAATTTTGTGAGTCAGTTCAACTGACGGTCAAATGAAAATCATCCCTCGTGCTTACCGCGTATCGCCCATATTAATACCTAGGTTTTTTATCTTGTTCGATACAAAATTTTTCAACGCCGATTTTTTTCATTCGGTCATTTAATGTTCTCCATCGGTTCTCAATCGCGTCTGGAAAAGGTTTATCGCAGGGATATTCATCGCATTGAAAACAAAAATCAACGCCTTTTTCCTTATGACAAGTTTGTGCCGGGCAATTAATCGGGCATTTTACGTTTTCTCCACGACATCCACTGCATGATGCTTGGCTAAAATACGAGAGTACGTCCTCAAACTGCTGATAGTTCTGAAAGACAGGGAATGTGTTTGCCTTAATAGCGGCTAGGCGTCTGTAATTTCCGAGCAATTCGGTTAGGCGAGAACTAATTTGTTGTATTTCTCCAGAGTCATAATCAGCACAGCGTGAACAGTCAAGTCCGCATGGAGCTAAACGACTTTTCGCTTGATTATAATCCACATCGACACCTCCTAACGATATAACCATCGTAGCAGGTTTATTTTTACAGGTCTACATACGTCGGGGGTCTTATTTCATAAACGGAACGGCCAGCCCTTCGACAATCAACTCATCATTCACGTTCTTCCCCGCTGCGTTGACGACAGCCAGCCATCTCCCGTACTTCTCTTTCCGAACGGAATTGACGGTAACGAACTTTCCCACTATTTGATTCTTCAACCACAGCTTAGCCTGTTCTCCCCTAGCCTTTTCCTCGCCATGAATCTCTGGCGCATTCAGGCCGTACAAGCGGAACCTTTCCTTTATAAAGACGTTGAAGCCGAGGTCGACATCAGCATCGAATGTATCTCCGTCGATCACTCTGGTGACCGTGGCATTATAGGTGTAATTGACGAACATTGCTACCCTCCAATTTTCAGACATAGCCAAAATAATAACAGCCTGGGACTATGTGGTCCAGACTGTTTTTTGTTACCCAAAAGATCGCAGTTGTGACGAGTGACTTACAGGAATTGCCGCCAGTATCCCTCTATTTCATGTCTATGGGAAAAAAGGTATGATTGCTGTGAGATGCTGTGGGGCCCTGTTCAGTGGGCAGAGCAGTTAACTACGGTGTCTAGTACAGTTACCTATATACCGTTAGGAACCACAGTAATCTATAGTTATGTCGTTGTTCTAGTTACATTGATCGTTTGGACATATGGGAAATCATTAGCGGTTGTCCAAACGGACATATGGGCCAGTTGTTCAAACGGACATACGGGAAACAGTCTGCCGATAGTCTCATTATTAAAGTCACATTATCGTGGATGAAACACGCCATCAACCCCGGCCCCGCACTCGCCTCACCCAGTTGCCGCACCGGCTGGGTTGGCAACGTTGCGGGCTGTGTGCCAACGTGTGGCTCGCTGATATTATCTGAATGGAATTATATTGGCAATGGGTTCTGTCGGCACACGTGGCGAAACAGGCATGACTGTGGCAATATCGGTTACTCCCGCACGTCAACGATGTCGGAACAGCGAATTTCACGTTCATTGCCTATTAATGGTTTTTCAAACATTAAACAAAAGACTTTAACTTACTAAAATAGTGTAAAATACAGATACTATTGGACAATGATTGCGAGGGATTGATATGAAAATAGCCGATGGAATA
>NZ_WNKU01000018.1 GCF_009720735.1 Heliobacterium mobile | reverse complement strand
GTCAGTTCCCCGAGGGTTGACGAAATAAAATCTTTCAGGGTTGACGTCATTCCGGTGAAGGACTTGCCTAACTTATCAGTAGCCCCGGCGTACTTCTCTCCCATTCCCTGAATCAGCAGGGGAAGCACCTGGCTAGCCATGATTTTCCCTTGTTCAGACTGTTTGCGAAGCTCTTCCGTTGATATTCCCATTTTGTTGGCGAGAATGTCCCAGGCCGCAATTCCCCGCGACGTTAACTGCATCATGTCCTGGGCATTGAGCTTGCCGCTGGTGTTGATTTGTCCCAAGGCCATCGACACACCCTTGAGGGCTTCTGCTCCGCCGCCAACCGCTGCCACTGCATTTCCGACGGCTTGGATGTCGGGGATGACCTGCTCTGCCGAGATGCCCATGGCAAGCAATGACTTTGCTGATTCCTGTACGCCGGGGAATTCAAAGGGCGTCGTATCGGCGTATTGTTTTAAGGCGGCAATCATCGCTTTGGCTTGTTCGGCACTGCCTAACAAGGTCTCGAACCCCATCTGGGCCGTTTGCATATCGGCGTTATATTTGATGCCTGCGGCCCCGGCGGCTCCCAGGGCGGCAGTGACGATACTACCGTACTTCACCGCTTCTTTTCCGAAATCGAAGAGTCCGGAAGCCTGCTCTTTTACCTTACCGCCAAAATCGGCCACAAGTTTTTGGGAATCCGTTAGATTCTTTTTCAGCCCCGAGATCT
The DNA here is from genome assembly GCF_009720735.1 of Heliobacterium mobile. Taxonomy (GTDB): domain Bacteria; phylum Bacillota; class Desulfitobacteriia; order Heliobacteriales; family Heliobacteriaceae; genus Heliobacterium; species Heliobacterium mobile. The sequence goes on along the minus strand of NZ_WNKU01000018.1, from coordinate 77,604 downwards.
CTGCCGTTAACCGGACGACCACTTCCCCTAATACGGACAGGAACTCACCCCCTTTAGGACATCACTGATTGAACTTTTCTACCAAATCACGAAACGCTTTTGTCCGATCTTCTTCGTTTATGGGCCGGGAGTCCTCGGTGCTGTCTATTCCCAACAATAAGTCCACCGTAACGGGCTGCTTGAGTGTACCGGTTGCGTTCATAAGGTTTGCGGCCAACCAAGCCGTCCGTCGATACGCGAATTCATAGTGCGTTACCTTTTCTTTGCTCCGTGCTTCTGCCATTTCGATTAATTCAATCAGCGTCAATCCCCACATTTCTGCGGGGCGGATCTGCAGGACCCCGAAGGCGGTCTCTTTCACCTGTTGCCAAAAATCCGTTCTTGTCGCAACCGGCGTTCCTTCGGGGTCGTCGGTTAGTTTTTTCCTGTGGCCAACTGAAATGCTTCGGTGATTTTTTGATTCACTTCCCCGAGGTTTTCCAAGTCGACAAAAGCCCCGACATCAATCTCCGATAAACCGGGATCTTCGTGAACTAATCCTGCCCACAAAAATACCCGTAGCTGTTTGACACCCATCGCCAATTGATCAAGCTCTTGCAGTGATACGCCTAACTTATCTTCCAACTCGGCCAAAGCATTTAAGTCGTAGCGAAGTTTCCTGGGCTTGTCCAACGTAATCTCGACCAAGGATTTGTGTTTATTTGCCATATTCCGTTATCCCTCCATTATTTACGGGGTGCTTCCATCCATGAGCGTTAAGGCTCCGGTTCCGGTGAGAGACAGTTTATAGGTCGCAGCCCCATCCTGCGGAAACTCATAGGGGAAGTCGCTGATGATGCAGTGGCCGGTGTACTTTCGACCGGAGGGAAACCGAATTTCTGCCTTAATCATAGCCCGGTTCAACCAAGACTGCTCCAGATAGACGGTGGCCGTGTCATCGGCAATTAGGAAGCCGTTACATTCCAAAGTCCATGAGTTTACCCCGGCGACGTTTTCGGCCCAGCCGTTGGCATCTTTGGAGGTTACGTCTACCACGTGAGTGGCACGGTTTAACGTGGCTCCTGATTGTCCGCCGAGAACGGTATAGGTGGGGGTATCGTTGGTTCCCCCGGTTTGCACATACAACAAAACATCGACACCCGCGAGTTTTGCCAATTAGTCCACCTCCAGCAAAATTGAAAAGTTGACCGAATAAAAAGAACGCCCGTTTTCGTCGGTTCCCGCATAGAGGGGAGCCGAGTTTTGGGCGTTACATAGAATCACCTGTTCGGAGCCGATTTGAAATCCTCGCTTTTGATGCAGCATATCCAGAAACTCACCGGCTTTTTGTTCCGCTTGGGCGGGATGTTTGCTTCGGACCATCACTTGAAACGAAGGCCGTCGAATGTTCCGATCCGGTGGCCCTCCGCCAAAGATCGTAACAACGACACAATCATCCGGACCGGTCGGTGGAAACCGATTGGCGAAGTAAACGGCCTCTACTCGATTGCAAAGGTACTGAATCAAATCCATGACTTTCATGTTACTGGCCATCCTTTTGTATCACCTGGCGTAACACCTGACGGATGTGTTTTCGATATGTGTCGGCTTCGCCCTCTAACGGCCGGGTTAGGAACTTATTGCCCACATTGTAGTGGGTTCCAGACATCCCCTCTGTTCCCGGCTTAGCACGCGAACCGGGTCCCAACCGGTATTCACCCTCGTGCATTTGAACGGCGTAGTTGAGGTTCCCTTCACGGACGGCATATTGGACATTTACCGTCACTTGATCTCGATTTGTGTTCACTTCCCGAGCATAGGACTTTTCAAGGATTCCTTTGTCATGGGGAGCAATTTCTGACGAAACACGAAGTAAATCATCGGCACAATCGTTGACCGCTTGAACCAACGCTTTACTCGATTCATGTTCCGCCTTCGCCAGCTTATGCAACACTTCTTTGGCATCCACTGTGATGTTGGCCATTACACAACCACCTTCGTAAATACAGGTTTTCCGCCAAAGTCTCGAAGGACGGATACGGATAATGGCTGTCTAGAATAAGACACACCGTTTTCATTGGTCCACTCCAAAACATCGTTGAAGCCGATTTCCACGAGTCCTCTAAGCAGAATCTCGGCGTTCGAAACCACTTCTTTGCCATGAGAATCCTTGACGAGCATGAACTTTTCCTCGATGCGACAGGGGAAGGTTTTCTTAGAACCAGGTAACATAATCCCCCATGCATCCATAGTGTCGCTGGTGCTTCGCGTGATCCATTGTTTTAACGGAATCAGTCGGCGTACCTCCCCACTCGACGCCCAAGGATGGCGATGACTTCAGAAGAGACAGAATTCACGCGGTCCATGGAGATGGAAAGTCCACCAACCGATACGGATTTTACGCCTTGCTGCGTTTTACGGATCGTTTCATCCATTCGTAACATCCAGAGAGCTTGTTCAAAAACGGCTTCTTCGGGGATGGGTCTATTATCCGGTTGGAATCTACGGAATAACCGGTAGAGTTGGGTTTCAGCGTTATCCAAGGCACGCTGGCGAGTGGTGTCGTCCGCTGTCATCCATTCCTCGTTATGAAGGACACGATGAGTAAGATAGGCATTGGCGGCACTCAAATCGACCATAGATTATCACCTATTTTTTTACGGTAGTGGGCTTCTTTTCTTCCGAGGTTTCTTCTTTAATTTCTTCTGCCGTGTACCCGTAGTCCCTAGTAAACAGATTTTTCAACCAGTCTTCTTCCACGGTAGCCTCGCCATTCGTAAACAAGATCCCTTCTGTTACCCCGTTGTAAATCTTGTTGGGCGTCATGATACGGTATTTCAAACTCTTATCCTCCCATATAAAAAATGGACGTGGCAGAGTCCGTATCTACCACGTCTGCACTATCCTTAGGGCTTTGGAACAACACCTTTTTTGATATACCGTAACCGAGCTGCTGCCCGAGGATGGAACACAGCCATCCCGCAATAGAACTCAATCCGAGTTCGGAAGACCGGCTTGCTGTCAATTTCTCCGAGGTCACGGACAGAAACTCCGCCGTTTCGGAGTCCCGACACATACTGCTCCGCACCGAATTTTATCGCATAAATCGAAGCAGTATCATTCGTGGTACCCGCTTTATCCAGTTCGGTAAAGCCAAGGATCTCCTGACCGGCTCCGTCGGTTTCAATAATCCGAATCGGAATCCCGGCGTAGGTGGCTACCGGGCGACCAAAAGAGTCCTCGCCGCTTTCAATATAGTGCTTAGAGTTTTGCAGGACCAGTTTGAGTTCCCGACGCATCGTTTTTGAGCAGAAGATAACGTCCGGCTCTCCTTCTACGGCGTCGATTAGTTCATCGAGCTTCGGCAAATCGAGCACTTCGTCTTTTCCATCAATCACTTGCTTATTGGTCAGCCGTTTCTGTAACCCATCGAATTGCCCCGGTTGAGCCGCATCCCCTTTGATAAAGGCACGGGTAAATTCCAAGGCCAGTGCTTTTGCTTTCATGTCCGTGTGGATAGAGCGAATGTCGTTGACGTTTCCTCGGGTTTGAACGAGAAATTTATCGATGTCCACGTCGCCGCCGAGGATATATAAGCCTTCGGAAAGTTGGTTGACCACACCAGCCGATTCTACATAGCCTTCGTTTACCGAACGAAACGCAATACCCGGTAGGGTCTGCTCCTGATTGTATTTGTACGAGTTACCCGAAATCTCCATGAAGGGTAAGAGTTCCAAAATGGGGGAAGATCGGGCGAAGGTATTAATTACACCTTTTTGTAGGACATCGGTCGATAACTTTGCGGCTTCGGTCATGGTAAGTGCCAAAGTGATAATTCCTCCCTGTGCGTATTTGGGCAAAGAAAAAGCGTAACCCGTGAAGGATTACGCTCGCTGGGCATAGCCCATTTTGAGAAGTTGGATCGAACTTAGTTGATTGAGGTCGGCGGTTTGGGTTTGTGCCGGATTCGTTGACTGTCCGACCGGTTGCTCTTGCTTTGTGCCGAACAAACCTTTCTTTTCGGCTGCCGTCAACCACTCCAACCTAGCTTCCGGTGTGAGGTTGCCGGGGACCAAGTCATGAAAATCTTTCGGTATCCCTTCCAACTTAGCTTCTAGAAGGCCGTTGATGACCGATTCCAACTGTTGTACCCGGCTATTGGCGGTTTTGTAACCGTCATTTGTTTTTGCCAGTTCGTCTGCAGTGGTTTTATAGAGTTCTTCAAACTTACCTTGATGTTCTTTTGCCTTTTTCGATTGCTGGTCACGCTCGGCTTGTAGTTGCTCCAGTTGGGTCTGTACGTCTTTATATTTGGTGTTGATTTCGTCGAACCGGGATTTGGGGATGAGATGCTCTTGGGGCGTAGGTTCAGGTTTTCCTTCGGGAATCGTTTGTTGTTGCGGCTCCTGTACCTGAGTTTCTTCGGCCAAAATGATGTCCTCCTTGCCCTACGCTTGATATCGCGGTTGCGTCCGCGTGGGGGTATTTGGCGGCTAGTTTAACGACATAACACCGATGGGTCGTGTAAAAAATCGGGTATTCTAATCCCGGAGGTGGTCTCATGATCGATCTTAAAGAACTGCATCAACGGCGACTTGAGATGTTCCGGCTGTCTCCGTTTCCCTTTTTTATCATAGCTCTCATTGTCAGCCTGTTTCTCTTTGTGTTCGGTCGCTGTCGAAAATGCTAACTGCCTCCTGCCACTCCGTTTGGGGTGGCTTTTTCCTTATTGAAAAGCTTTCATTTTTACTTGGTGCTTGTCTCGTAGTTGCTTGGGAAGCAGTTGTATATCCCGAACTGGACTCACATGGTGCTGGCAGTTGGGGTGAAATATCTTACCGATTCCGCGAACTTGGTCATATGTGAGGTATCCCGGTGTCGTCCCATGCAGAGAAATTACCATACCCTCAAATGACCGGCAGGCATCCTTGGCGTTATGAGAAGATATAACCGCCAAGTCCACACCGCGTTCCACTGTCTCCACACGAGTCCCCTCAACGTGGGCCTGTGTGAGTTTCGTTCGAACAACCATTTCTGCGTAAGTCGACAGGTTCCACCGCCGACCGGCTCGGTCAACAATGCCGATCCATGCTTCGCTGTCCAACTTAGCCGACAGCCCTTTATGGGTTAGGTCGTTAATGATGGTACCTTTCATTGTTCTGCGACCCATCTGTTCCAACGCTTTCACCCGTAACGTCTCGCTAACGGCGTTCCTTACAAGCTGCTTAATCTTTCTTTCTGTGTTTTGTGTTGCCATCAACAAATCCGTGTAGGTATCGTTAATCAACGCCTCGGTACGCTCACGGGCCAGCATGGAAAAAGAAATGGACGATGCCGCCTCGGATAAGGATGATGCATCGCCCAACGATAAAATGGTCTGTGCCTGTGCTCCAGTAAATGCCTGATTAATGACCTGCTCGCACCAAGATTTTGTGGAGCCGTCCAAGTCCCGAAGGATGACCATGATTTGCGAAAGTAACGATTCGGCGTAGGCTTTTTCCAACCTGCCCGATGCCGAAATAGTTTTTAATCTACCAGCAATTTCGGTAAAAGCCTTCTGGTAATAGCCAACCAGCCGTTTGATATCCCGCTCATAGACGGGCTTTGGAATTGGCATCATTCACCATCACCGGGTTGTTGAAAAATGGAGGGATCGGCCACGGCATCCTCTTCCTGCATACGCTTTAACTCCACATCGGCCTGTTCTTCCGTCAAATCATCCAGCCACATCAGAGCCGATTTCTGGGAAATCGTTGCTTTGCCGCCAGTTCGTATGGACATAATGTTCGCCATTTCGGTTTCATCATCCGGTAATCCGTCTTTGAACTTTACCTTAGGTATGGTCACTTCATAATCCTGCGATCCCTTACAGGCGATTTCAAGAAGTTGTGTAATCAGCAGTACTCGTTTTAAGGCTTTGTTGTAATACTGTCGCTTGCGGTTTACTTTCGCCAGAATGGAGTTCAACCGCCATTTAATCGCCAACCCCGATGCTCCGCTGGTCCCGGCATCACCCGAACCCAAAGCGATCTCAGGGATTTCGGCGTTGATTAACAGTAACTTGACCAGCTTATCTAATTCCATGAAAGCTGCCTGTAACTGTCCGTCCCAGGTAATGTACTGCGGGACCACTTCGTCCTTCCCCATCACCTCGAAGACCTTATCGACGCCCACCCTGAAGATGGGATTGCCCTGTTCATCTTCGCCCAGTGTACCTGCCGGGACCGCCATCGCCGGGTCAGCATGCTTATCAAGGATGGATGCAATCTGCGAAAGCCGGTGGTTGATTTCATCGAACAGCGGCTTGTTTTCGCTGAGGTCATCGATGCCCTCCCAACAATCGTCGGTGGCATAGTTAGGCACGTGGACCACCAGCAGATATGGGACGCCGGTAAGCACTTCACGCCGTTCTGATATGAGTTCAGCCGATATCCGCCATTCATTGATTTCGTTATCAACGGTCACCACAATCGGGTCCAGCTTGAACTTCGCGTAGACGATACGGCCCGGATAATGGGATTCCGTCGTTAACAACCAATCCTCGAAATCACCATGCTTCACAAGTACCGGGTAGGCGATGTGATACGCTATGATGCGATTTGCGTCACCGGGAGCCGTTTCGGGGAACACATACTCGGGATTCTGAGCTTCAATGATGACCCGGAAAGGATCGCTCTCCTTCCCCACCATCCCGCCAAACTCTTGCCCGTAACGGATTTTATAAAATGAGTCGCCCCGGTAGGCGTTAGATAAGGCACTTTCGTAGTTGAGGATATGAAGGTCGTTCCCCTCAACTAATCGTTCGATCGCCAGTTGTTCATTGGAGTTATCGTTTTTACCAGCGGAAAAGGTGGGTTGTTCGCCAAACAAAAAATCGGCCGATTTCTTACAAATCACGCCGGGTAGGTTCGTGGAGATATAAAGCAGTTCGTTTTGTCTGCGGGAAAGTTTTTTTTGAACCCTTTGGAATACGTCGTAGTGTTTGCCGAGAAACAACTTCTTGTTTTCCCTGTATCGCCGTATTCGATCTCGATGAGCCGGTTCCGGGTAGTAACTCCCAATGCTGAATAAGGACAAATTAGAGCTCTCCCCCCCTTTTTCGTTATAAACCTTCCGGCTTTTTATGAAACGTCCGTCGCCGTCCAGCACCGCAGAGTTCCACGGCCATCTGTAATGCATCGGGCAGGTCATCGTGGTCGTGGTTGGGGAACTGCTCTAACATCTCAAGAAGAAGTCGCTGGTGCCTCATAAAACGCAAAATCCCTTGCTCCACTAAGGGTTCAAGGGATTCAATGCGTTCTTCTTTTTTACCCCGGCTGACCACAGCTTTAAGCTTGGTATGGTAGACACTTCGCCGGGTTAGAAGTTCTCGAAGTTGCCGGAATAAGTCATGTTGGGCCTGCACCGTTTCAATGGAAAAGACCTTGTGCCGATACTGGACGATTTTTTCTGCTGCTACCGCAAGGGCTTCATGGGCTGGACATTTCTTCGCCCAGGCATCCACAACATACAACAAGCCTGTTCTTCGATTTCTGGCAACGGTTAGAATGGCGTTGTAGTCAGAGCGATTGTTTTTTCCCATGGCGATGTCCCAGGCTCCAAAATAATCTACAGTTTGTCGGTCGAGATCACCGTAGTCGAAAAAAGTAAACAAGGCAGGCCGGAAGATTTGACTTTCCTCATCCACCGGGTTATTCATAAATTCCGAAGAAAAGGCCCGAGAGCCGATATTCACCTTTTCAATCATGAGCTTGAGAAATGGAAACCGGGTAGGCCAAAGCACTTTTACACCACGGTCCATTTCATCCCGGTTAGCGGCATATAGGGATAGTGCATCATCTAGCCGGTTCGGATTTTCCGCATCACGGCAGATGGTTTCAAACTGCTCCCACAGATCTTCTCGTTCCGGCCTGGAGAGTATCGCTGCATAGGTTCGGCTCTCAAAATCCGCTCGGTGTAACACGGACCGGAGCAGGCCCGAAGCGTGAACGATCGTCCCCATGTAGATGAAGGCCGTCCGAGTGGGGTCTCCGATGGGCATAACGACGGAGTTAAACCAGTGCAGGTTCTTCTCCCGCAGTTCAGGGGTATTCGTATTTTTGGCGGATTCCAGATCGTCCAAAATCACCAGATCGGGCCGGTATGAGCCGTTTCGTTTCCCCCGAAGCTGCTTGCCCATCGATGCGGCTTCCACCAGTACCCCAGAACTGGTCAAAATGGCTTCTTGATTATCCTTGTCATTCATCGATTTCCGGGGGCTGAGGAATTCCCCGAAGTCTTCCCGCAACTTTTCATTAAATTTAAGCTGTCCGGAAATCCACTCGATGAACTTTTTACTCATCCCGTCCGTTTCAGAAATGATGAGGATGTACTTTCGCTTGCCATAGACGATTTGATGAACCGGAAAGCAGTTGGATAGATAGGCACTTTTGGCGTGTCCCCGAGGGGCTGCCCAGCCGATTCTGGCAGTTACATTTCTCTCGGACACGTTTTCAAGCAGGCTACAGAGTTCCCGGTGAAACATAGGGGCGTCGTCGATGGTGGTTCCCGTTGGGATAAGGTTTTGAGCGTTTGTCGGGTTTTTGTCATCGGAAAAGTACTCATAGCAAAAATACAGTACGTCGCTTTCCGCTCGGTCGATTCGTCGTAGCTTTACCAGTTCCTTTAGATTGGCAATAAAGTCCGCCTGTTGAAACTCTGAAAGGCCGAGGTTTGCCTCCGCCCGTTCATACAGCCGGATTTTCTCTTCCAGCATATTGAGCCGTTTTTGCCGTTCGGGCCTGTTCAAGATGTCCATGCTTATTCACCTACCCCCACAGCCGCGTTCTTTGGGGCCAACGTTCGATCGAAGCCGGGGACTTCGAGTGTTTATGCCACATAAAAAAACTGGCCGCTTAGAATGGCACACAGCCGGCCAGCGAAAATTGAATTATGCGGCATGTACACGTTGAAGTCGCTCTTTGGCGATTTGGATGTATTGCGGTTCAAGTTCAAAAGAGATGAATCGACGACCCGTTTTCTTGGCGGCCACACACTCACTACCGCTTCCCCCGAATGGAACAAGAACGATGTCTCCGGCATTAGAAGACTTGCGGATGAGAAACTCGATAAGGTCTTCGGGTTTTTCATGGTTGTGCCGTAGGCGAGCCGGGGGCACTCGGTCGAACGGTAAAATATCGGTGTGTCGGGAAATGCCGTCTACCTCGTTTAAGTCTCTCCGACCCTTCTGGCAAAATAGGATGTTTTCATACTGGCCAGCATAGGCCCCTCGGAGATCGCCCATGGACCGGCCGTTTTTCATCCAGATGAGGCTGTTTTTTACCTGAAAGAACTTTTCTAACAGCGGTTGCTGAATTTTGACCTTATCCCACCGGGTAAACCAGTAAATATGAGAGTTTGCTTTCAGGACACGGTTGATTTCTTCGATCACTGTGGCAAGAAAGTCTGCGTTATCCAGACCATCGTTTTGGATTCCTTTGGCGGACAGAAGCGGTTTTACTTTACGGTTATTTGATGTGAAGTTAATTCCATACGGAGGGTCGACTACGGCTAGGTCTACGGATTCATCCGGCAATTTCCGCATCCCCTCAATGCAGTCGATGTGATGGACGCAGTCTAGTTCAATCCCGGTAACATAATGATTCAACAGATACTCTCCTCTCCATTACGGTATAACCCCTTCCGTATTGAATAGAGAGACTGAATCAGCGGTCTACAAGTTTCGAACAAAAGAAAATCCCCCGGCGTACACCGAGGGACAACAAATGGTCGATCTTATGTCCATTCCAGTTCAGAAACCGCCCGTTCAAGGTCATCAGAACCGGGCCGGGTATAGATTATCGTTGTAGAAATACAGGGGTCGCCGTTGGCTTTTTGGTGCCCCATCAGCCGGGCGATGACATCCAGGGGAACCTTGTGGGTGGCCAGTTGGTGACCAAAGGTATGCCGTAGGCTATGGCAGTTCAAATGGGCGATCCCGGTAAGCTCTTTATATTTCTCGACAATAACCTGTGCTGCTCGGGTGGTCATCTGGGGAGAACGGTTGGTGAAGAAAAGGTAATCGTTAGTCTGCCGGGGATATTCCGCTAGGTATAGGGCCATCACCTTTCGAACATCGTTATTTAACGGGATTTCCCGGTACTTTCCGCCCTTACCGTTGCGGACGGTTATTTGTCCTTTTCGTTCGGATAAATGAGTCTCAGAAATTCTTAGAGTCACTATTTCATTGACTCTAAGGCCTGTATGTAAAAATACTGTAATCAACGCGAGGTCTCGAAGGTTTCCCCGTTGGCGTACGGTGCGTATGAGCAAGTTCTGTTCATTCCGGGTAAGCCATTTCGGATTCTGAGTCGGTGTAGGCACGTTTTCAACGTCAGCCGCAGGGTTATCCGGGATATCGCCACGTTTGACATAAAAATCGAAGATAACCCGGAGTTGTAACAGGGTTAATGCGATGGTACGGGGCTTGTAAGTATTTCCAGCCCACCTTTTGAAACGTGATATGTCCGATTGAAGCACCAGCCCGAGCCCGGAGACCCCCCGGTGGGGGTGGGGTGGGGGTCCATCATTCGATGCCGCTGTTATTGCCGTGTGCTCCGCATCGAACCAGCGTTTGAATCGGCCCCATGTAGCTCCGTACTGTTTGACGATGAGTGGGCTTTTCCCCCGCCGTTCGAGGTCTGCAAGGAAGTCTGCGATCATAGCTTTGTCCGCCCTTCTGAATATACGATCAAATATTTCCGGGATAATGGGGCCTGAAACGTGGGTTTCGTGGCTACAGTATAGCTCTTTTGATCGTATAATCAACAGAAGAATGATCAAACAAAAAAAAGCAGCCATCCCAAATTCGGGGTAGCTGCTTAAGAAATGGAGACCTGTGGGCATATTCAGTTTACACAATAATAAACTTGTCCGACAAGAGGTAGTTGGATCATTCTCCGAGCATACGCTTCAATTCAGCAATCTCGTCCGCCAGGGATTCATTATTCCGGGTATTCTCAACCGTGGCCGTTACTTCTTTTACGTCTGTTAGCTTTCCACGGTTCTTCAACAGGAGTTCCAGGGCTTTCAACTGGGTCTTTTCGTTGTCGGCTTTCACCAGCGTACGAAGACGGGCGTAGGCTTCTGTTAAAAAGTCCTCCATCAGCAAGTCGGCGAGGTGATTCTGGTACGCTAAGAACTCGGGGTCTTGCTTCCAGCGATATATGGTCCGGGGACTAACGCCGACCTGCTCTGCGATTTCGGCCACGGTTAATCTACCGTCCAACTCATTACCCACGAAAAGTTCTGCTGCCCTCGCCTGCTCAGGAGCCACAGCGAATACTGGACGTTTTCTTACTGCCATCTTATGATCACCTCCCTCCAGAACTTCACAGTTTTACCTTCTACATAACGGCATGAAAAAAGACCGCTTTTCAGCGGCCCGGTTAGATGTCATACCCACAGGTTTATTCCGGTATTTTACGCAGCCCACAGCCGCCGCCGGGATATTCCTGCTCATATAAAGGTTTGGGGTACACCGGCAATTTACAAGCTGGGCCGGGGTGTACAGTCCTATACTGTATATACAGTTATAACAGTATAAGATCTTATATACCGGTATAGATACATACTTTATGTCAAAAAGCGTGACGTACCCCCGTCGGGATCTTTGACATAGGGTACTGTACTATATATACCGTTATTACTGTTATACCGGTAAATATATAGAGTACATACTTAGTGTCAAAGAGCGTTGCGGGGTACGTCGGGGTTTTTGACATGGTATCATATTAATAGTTCTACCCGGTAAAAAAAAGAAAGAGACAACAGAAACCGCCGAGCCTGCCTGCCCTCCTCCGCCTCGCCTAGCTGCCGCACGGCTGGGTTGGCAACGTCGCTTCCTGTGGGCCAACGAGTGGCTCGCAGGGATTATCTGAATGGAATTATATTGGCAATGGATTCTGTCGGCACACGTTGCGAAACAGGCATGGCTGTGGCGATATTGTTTGTGTCGGTTACAAACGACGTTGAACTAGCTACGAGGCACGTACCTTTATGAGAGATTCATAAATCCGAGGCCGACTCGGCAATGTTCAATTTTGGGGTGAAGAGAGTACTTCCCAAATATACCCACTGCCACCCAACCTCCATCAGAGATAACACTCACAGAGAGTGCAACGCTCGCGTTTAGATGCAACTTATGAAAGACCCCATTCATAGCATCAAGTGTTGCATTTACAACTGCATGAACATTTTGTGATGTATTTCGTATAACATCTTCATTTATCGCCGCAGCAATTACAGAGTTTATTAATTTTCCACTATTCATCAATACCCCAGCTATCCCACCGATCTCAGTGACCACGTTGTAAAAACCTAGATATTCTTGTAAATATCTACGAATTTCTAATTCTTCTTCGCGGGTCTCGCACATGACCAACTTAATCGCTGCTCGTTCTATAGAAATATTTTCCATATTCACTATATCGCTCAAACGCTGAAATCCTCCTTAATACAGAGATACTATATCAGCACAGCGGTAATAATGCAATATATGGAATTTGTTGAATTTAAATCATATAACGATGTTTTTTGGCTATCTTTATGACGGACATCGTTCGTATATTACGATGAGGTAAGCGTTGCGGAAATTCCAAAGTTATTTCTAGTTTTATAGGCTTCAATTATTGACTCCTGTAAACAATCCCAAGAGTAAACTGATGTGGGAAAAACAACGTATCCGCAATGATCATCCTTACTTTGTGGCATTTCTAAAAATAGACCACCTGGTCCTTCGACAATGCTGATATCATTAATAATTAACGCATTATCGAGGGTGATTGACACAGAAGCTTTACGATTTCCGATGTGTAACCTTTGTATATGAATATCAGTAATTTCCATTTTGCCTTCCCCCCAAAACCCGTTATGTCTAGCTTTATCATCGTGTATATTCAATAAATAGTTAACAGGGTTGGACAATATATTTTGTAAATATTTTCAAATAATCCAGATTTTAAGCAGGTATGCTCAATCTTTGACTGGCTGCCTCCACGTACTGCTTCTCCACATCAAACGCAATGAATCTCCGCCCCATCCGCTTGGCCGCCACACAGTCTCCGCCACTACCACAAAACGGGACCAAAACAATATCACCGGGCTTCGATGACTTCTCAATAATCATCTCGGCCAGTTTTACCGGCTTTTGTGTGGGATGGATGTAGGTTACTGCCGGATCGCGAGGCACAGCCCACACGTCGGAAATTCGCTTTCCATCTAAGATGTGGCGTCCCTTCACTGCGAAGATGAGAAATTCATGAGCAGGACTGTAGGCTCCACGAAGATCACCCATTCCCCCGCCGTTCTTTTGCCAGACGATGCAGTTTTTGATGGGGAAGTGTTGGGAGATACGGTGGTACCACTCGACGTAGACGTCCCAGCGACTGTAGCAGTACAGAGCACCACCGTCTTTCAGCACTCGGAAGGCATCGACCAACCAGTCGGCCATGATGATGTCGTCGTTTTGGATTGCGGTGAACTTTCGCTTACGGCTGCCGCTACGGTAATTGATTCCGTAGGGTGGGTCGGCAATGATGAGATCGATGGAGTTGTCGGGGAGCAGTTTGAGGCCGTCGTTGATGTCCATGTGGTGGATGGTGTCTGGTGTTAGTTCGCTGTTGATTGCTGTCATTAGCCACCGTCCTTGAAAAAAATAAAGCAGTCCGGCCACGATGGGCTGAACTGCCTGTCTATTCAATAGGTGGGCTGTGGGTGGTGGGGTACAATGTGTGCGTTTTTACCCGCATAGGTCCACTTAATCGTTATTAAAAATTAATTATTAGATCGTTCTCATCTATTTCCAACTTTTCAAACAACAACTCCAAGTTCTTTTTTTTCGCATTAGAGTTTAGGTTCTTTTCAATATATATTCCGCTATCTGATACTTCATAAGGGTAGTTAAGCTCTTCTGGTCTCTTAGAACAAAATTTTCTATTTTGAAAATCCTCATCTTCAATTACTGATAAAAAATTAGACATGTCAAATTCATACAATAATGAGATTAATTTTGTATAGAGATTTGTTAAGTCTCTTACTTTGTAGTCATTATCCATAAAGACAAAACTTACAGGCTTTTTGCCAGTCCAATCATCACTAAATCCAATAAATTTGGAGATATATTCTTCATTAGACTTTGAATAATATGGTCTAAACCATATTTGTAACGCTAAATCCGCAAGCAAGTTCGCTCTTTTAAGGATTTCAGCTTCATTCCAAGTCGTTAGATTTTTGAGACTATCGTTAAGTCGAACCGGACTATCTCTAAAACCTTTTTCCATATCCCGCTTTTCAATGAATGATTTTTTTCCCATTTCGGAATTGTAGCCTGTCAATGTTAAGTTACCAATTGTGTGCAAGTATTTTCCATGAACATGCCGCCATTCATCTCCTAGGGACATTTTCCATTCGATAGAGAGATCCTTAGTTTGAGGCATTATGTGCTCTATGGTAAACTCGTCTACGTTGAGTAACTCTTTAGAATTATGATTCTCAAGTTTACTGAGAATGTACTTTCGATTTTTATTATTCATGTTATAGATATCTCTAAGTATGAAAGCTTCTTTGAATTCTATATCATCAGGAAATCTAGCAGACCCATTTTTATCGAGCAATATCTTTTCTAACGTTCTGACATAATTTGTTTCATCTATTTCTTTAATAATGCTAAGAAAAACCTTATTTAATGAATTAGTTGGTAAGTTGCATATGAGTCTTCGAAGAACGTACGATTCGATTAAATCAAGTAGGTAAGTGATTTCACTTTTATTGAGATATCCGTTTGTATAGTCACAATGTAATTTCATTAATAAAGGATAAGCCACATTTATATCAAGTTTATTAAGGCTTAAAAACTTATTAGAAATCTCTTTATTTTCGTCTTTTCCTTTGGTTATGATGTTGTATATTTTTGAATAAGTAAATAAGTCAGACATTAATGAGTTTATATCATCTTTTGATCGAGTATATTTTGATTCGTAAAATTTCTTGAAATCATCATATACAGAAGACTTTCTAGGAATTCTCATGCTCTTTAAGATAAGATAATCCCTTAAAAAGTCGGACAATTCATTTTTAATAGTATCGGTTTCTGGTATATTGTTCTTTAGTTTTTGTTCCATAGGGTACCAATACTTTTCATAAGTAAGAGTTTGAGGCTCAGGTTCCATATCCATTAGGATGTAGTTCCTAATAAGGTCAGCCTGAGTAAGATTTAACCCGGTAGAATTCATACTTTCAAAAATGAGCTGGGGATTATCTTCCCCACGAACCAATGAAACATCTACAACTAATAATTTACTTAAACCATAATTAAGGTGATCAATATTTGGATTCTCTGACAGGAGATAATCCATGAAGTACAAATAGTTTTTAATAATGTTATGACTTTTATTTTCAACCTCTCCATGTCTAACTAGATTTTCGTAAACATGCTTATCAGACTTAGTTAATTGTAATTTAATATCCGTTTCTGGTTGTTTAGAGTATTGATTGTATATGTATCTGTTAAGCAACTCTTTTTTTGAAACAGCAAAACTTTGTTCCGTTTGTCCTAAGTATTCCGCCATTGCTAAAACAAGAAGAGAGATTGTGGTTATTCGCTGTTGTCCATCTATAACAAGCAACTTTTTCACACCGGTAGCATGAAAATGATTATCCATAATATATACTATTGAACCTAGAAAGTGTGATTTTACGGTTATATTTTCTCCGGCTTTTTTTATGTCTTTAAGTAACTCCATACATTGAGGTTTTTTCCAATCATACGTTCGTTGATATACCGGGATAACAAATTGTTGATCCTCTTTTTGTATAAACTCTCGTATACTTGCCTGAAGTGCTATCATAAGCATCCCACCTCAAAATTTATAGAAGCCATAAGTGTTTGGATAAATTTTATTTCTATGTAAATATTAAAATACCTTTTTTTGAAACCGCCTTTTTATGATTCTTGTCTTCTATCCACTGCATAGCAAACGAGTTTTGGCCTATCTACCTCTCTCAACCCTATAAAAAGCCCCTCTTATCCCGCGAAAAACTCATCTTCTATGTAAACGCAAAAAAGCGACCTCGCCGGTAGTGGCGAGATCGCGGTGTGGAGGTTCAATGATAGATGCGTTCTTTTTCCTGAGAATAAACTTCTCCAAACATTTTGACCCGATCACTCGATTTCTTTTGGCTTTCATTTAATAGTTCCTGAACACTCTTCGGAACAGTAAGGCCAGCGGCATCGATTTGTTCTTGGAAAAACTTGAGATCGTTGGCTAAAGTAGCATTGGTATCAGTAATGTCTTTTAATTCAGCCAATGCAAGCTCTTCGTTTTTCCTTTTCTCCCGCCGTCGAGATTCAAGCCATTCCTGGATGAAGACGCATCACCTCCAGGCTTAGGATACCCAGGATGGGCACAAAAACAAAAGCGACCTCGCCGGTGGTGGTGAGGTCGCTCATCGTTTAGTGGAGGTTTTCCTGCTTCCTTATACTCTCCTGCAGTTCTTCATACCATTCAGCTTGACCTCTAGCTTGCCTAATGCCTGCCTCTAAGAACTCTCGAACACTCTGCGGTATCGGATAATCTTGGCTATTAATCTGGTTCAAAAATCCTTCGAGATCATCCGCAAGCTTTAATTGCTCGGATTTACTACCATCCATATCATCTACGATTTCTTGGAACGTAGCCCGTCTTTTCTGCCGTCGAGATTCAAGCCATTCCTGGATGAAGACGCATCACCTCCGGGATTAGTGTGTCCCGGACGGCCGCGAAAAAAAAGCGACCTCGCCAGTGTTTGCAGCGGGATCGCTTTGAAGGCAACAGGTATTTCATTCTTGTCCCCGTGAACAGCTTCATATTTTGCAACGGCTTCAACCTCGTGTTTTACAGAAACGAGTTCCCATTAATTCACTTTCCAATTACATGACCTATTTAAACTAAAGTCCTCCGAAAATTAAAGAAATAACATTTAGTTTCTCAAATACAAAAAATAGTATCCCTGTAATTAATACAATATATAATCTCTGGCTTGCTTCATTCGCCAAAATTACAAATAGTCCTACAGCAGAAAACACTTCAAATCCTCGTGGAATAGATAATGTGTAAAAGAAACTATATCCTTCTAACAATAATAGTGATATAGGGAGTGATGCAGAAAATGCAGCAATCCATCCATTCGCCTTCGCATACCAAGCAATATATGCACATATCGGTGAAATTAAAGCAATACTCCCCCATGCAATAAAATAATATTTGGGGAAGAAACCAAACAATACTCTGGAATAAGCATAATATGCTATTAGCATAGAAGCAAAAAAGACGAATACGTGCAATGCCGAAGCTATTGGAGATCGACTCCACACAGCAATTAAAGTTGCAATCAGCATCCAAATTCCTGGGTGTGTCCCAATTTCTCCGACTATGGGGAAATTATCTAAATACTTTGCTAAAAATCCTAAAACTATTCCAAATAAGAAAATAAATATAACTCGCAATATTTTTTGTTGTAAAGTTATTTTTAGGTCCAACTTTCTTCTAATTTGATTATACTTTTCGTCCAGTGTTGTTCCCCTCTTTCAATTAAAAATCTCTTTGCTTTAACCGCTTTCACGGCTTCCCATAGCGTTGATTACGTCTACAAAAAAATACCGGGAGCTAGACATCCCGGTATGCAGATGGATATTTGAAAAGAAGGCATTAATAGGATATTATGCACTGTTATGAAAGGGCAAATAACTAGAGACTTATTTTGCCTATCAATTTCCTGGGCCAAAAAAACCAACCTCGTACGTCCCCGCTACGCCCTCTAAACGGTCATCTCAGAAATTCGATGCGTTATTGTACAACCGCGTTCGCAAAGTGGGCGTGCTCACACGCGTAATACTTATCCTTTCGTTCTTCGAAGTAACGTTTTTGAATTTCAATCGGATTCATATTTTCACTAAGTTTTAGCCCAATTTTAGTCAGTTCTAATAAAAGCGTTTCGGGGTTAAAACCTGTTATCATTGGCTCTTCTTCTCGTTTAGCCAACCCTAAAAGTACTTGCACCCGTTGGGCTGCTTTCTGTTGATTAAACGCATTAAGATCAAAATAATCGAAAATAATTGAACTGCCGTTTGTCGATACTTCGGCAATAGATCGCAAAATAGCTAAAACTGTCTCGCGGGGTAAATAATAGGTAACACCTAGCCAGCTAAAGACACTTAAAGAATGAGGTTCGTAATACGGAGAACGTTTTAGGGTTTTCACTAAACTCTCTTTTGTAAAATCTATCGGAATAAAGTGTAGATTCTCTGGAATCTTCCAATTCAATTCTGTAAGTCGCTGAAGCTTATATTTTTGTGTTGCAGGATGGTCAATCTCAAAAACCTTAATCTTTTTCAGTAACTCGGGATGGCGAAATGCAAAAGTATCCATTCCTGCCCCAAGTACCACATGCTGTTTCACACCCTGATTAATCATTTTCTCAAGATACTCTTCCGCATATGCTGCACGACTAAGAACTAACGAAGTAACGGCCATTGATTGCATCATAAAAGAGATGATTGATAAATCATCTGGGAATGAAGCAGCAAATTTAGGATCATAAGACTTCATAGCATTCACCATTTGTTCTACGAAGGATTTATATTCGTCCTCTCTCAACAATTGATAAGCCATATAGTCATCAAAGACTTTTTCGTTATCGTATCTAGAATGATACGCTCTATAAATTGCCGTCAATATCGCTGTCCGACTAACTTTATTATTTCCCAAGGTTATTATTCCTTTCATTATGTAGTTGTACACATATTTACGAATTCAACAACCTCTCAGCTATATTGAGAATACAATTATATTCTACCATAAATAAACTTTAGTTGAATAATAAACCTAATAATTTTCTCCACCCACCACATCCGCCCCTCCACATTCCCCCCTACGCCTCTCAAATAGACCTACTATACTATTCATACCACTACGGGTGTCATTCGTATCTGGGCCATTACAGCGGACTTATGTGGGAAGTGAGGGTTTTGGGGTGATTTTTACGGCAAATATACCGACTTTGGCCCGATTACGGCAGCAACGGCATCAAAAAAAACCGCCCACCCTCATGGCCTCTCCCCGTTGCTACCAATAACGTGAACTATCGTTAAGCCAGTGAAGATATGCGATTGACTGATTATGGCCCAGTACCCGCAGAAACAACATACCATCCATCTACGTTTTGTTTCAAATAAAAGAATATGATTTCACTCTTCGACTCACGGTAGCCTCGGACAATAAACTGATGTCCATAATAGTCATCGTTTATCTCGGTTGATTCAATAGTTAAGTTCATAGCTTGGAAAAAGTGACCCTTCAGAAAGACATATTTTTTAATTGCTTCTTTTGGTGAAGATGAAACAGTAGTTGCATAAATACCCACTAACAACACAATCATTAGAGCACACGCAGATAGTTTTCTAATCCATACCCGTACTTGAATCATAATCATCTCCATCATCAGTCTATGATCGCCTAAAATTCCCCTCCTCCAATCAAAACCGTCCCTACAGAATGCCCCCTACGCCCTCCAACGCGACCTACCATACCATTCATAGCACAGCATGGGTCCAATCGAACATGGGCCATTACAGCGGCCTTATGTGGGAAGTGGGGGTATTCAGGCGATTATTTAAGGCTTTTTTACGAAAATAGCAGTGCTGCCGACGATTTGTGTTCGACAAATGAATAACAGCCCGGCGTTGGCCGGACTGCTTACACAGCGATAGATTTCTACGCTAATATTTTCGATCAAACGTAGCCTCAACGCTCTCTTTATCGTTCACACGTTCGTAACGAACTAATCCTTCGGCAATTTCCCTAAGAGCTATACTTACCGGCTTATCTTCCTTCTTCGCATGAACCAATGGTTCCGCCGGTTTGCTGGGATCATTTAGTGAACGTGCTCGCAGGGCAGCGAGTATAACCATAGCGTACTTACTTTCGACTCGACCCAATAACTCGTCTAATGATGGTTTATTGATGTATATCAACCTCCTTAAACTAGGACGGACACCATTCTAGTTTTCGATGTAACCCGAGTATTTAATCAATAAACACCTCAAAAGCTATTAATTTCACTAGCCTTTCCCTAATTATTTCCATACCTATCAACCCCGACCCCACAGAATGCCCTGTGTACCTTTGAAAATGATCAGCTAGGGAAAGAAATAGAAAGCATCTAAACGGTTATCTTCTCCGGGCAATCATTTCGATTTCAACTTGTGCACCTAGAGGTAATGCCGCTACTCCAATTGTTGTACGAGCAGGATACGGTGAAGAAAAGTGTTTTGAATATACTGCGTTCATTGCTGCAAAATTACCCATATCGGTTAAAAACACATTTACTTTTTCAACATCGTCATGTGTTAAGCCTGCTGCCTCTAGTACATTGAATAGATTTTTAAAGCATTGTTCCGTTTGATTAGTGATATCACCTTCCACAAGTATCCCTGTTTCCGAATCTATAGGCGTTTGCCCTGATAAAAAAATCAAATCTCCAGACTCAACTGCATGTGAGTATGGTCCAACTGCAACAGCTCCGGCAGCACTAAAAGTCTTCCTAACCATAATGAAGATCCTCCATTTTGCTAAAATTTATCACCATTCTGAATCCATGATATCAATTAATCACCATATGTTCAAATACTCATTCCAATAAATCTGCCTGTTGAGAAACAATCTTATGTAGATACATCAGTCCTAAGTTTGGCCGCTCATCCAAGAGCGGATTTTTGATCTCCAGTTCGGTTCGGTCCCTTCCGGTTAACGGAAACATTATTAGGCAAGCAGTTAGTTAACATCTAGAAAAACCGCCCACCCTCATGGCCTTTCCCGAGACGGGAGACGAAATGGCCGTGAGAGATGAGCGATTGTACTGTTATCATATTCGATAAGACAGGGTACCGTTATTAAACCTAATTATTTCCTTGACTCGTGAAAACCGATTCTGAGTAAACAACTCTTTATCTTTTTTGTTTGTCACTATCTGATTTAGAAAACTGATGTCTCCTCGCGGGTTTTGCCAAAAGGGTAGATGGGAGTTCTGTTCGTTCGAGGGTACCATCCTGCTCTTCAAACCATAACACTGTCAACATTATCGCTCTCATTACAATCGCTATGCCCAGGATGATCAGGAAGGTATAGTAGTACCTCCAGGTATAAAGTTGAAGAATTTCAAGAGAAGAGAGTAGCGGTAGAAAAGCAAAACATAACACCGCGTTAGCGATAACCGAACATACAAGGAAGGATTTCCATGTTGAACAGTATTGGTACACCAACATAAACGTTAATGGAAACACTGTCAAATCATTGAGAAACAATGCATGACCAAGAGAGATAAGTCGAATAGCATACACAAAACCGCCAACTGATGCTCCAAAATCATCCATGATAATCCGTGAGACTGCGATGAAGGAACCAAAAAGTAGAATGTTGGATAGTCTATGCTTATCCACGTATTTCCACCAAATCGCATAGCAAATCGCAATGACGCTGGCTATTAACCACCAACGAACCGAAAAAAGATCAGCTCGCCATTGGGGGTAAATAATTCCCCATAACTGTAGTCGGAGATCACGAATCAGATCTGTGTAATACACTTATTTCCTCCATCAATAACGCGAATTGGAGAAGCATAAGGAATGTTTATATGATGACACAAAATGACTTTTTTATGACAACACTGGACTAAATATTTCCGTGGAGGTCCTTAACTCCCCCGCCCCACCTTATCAACCTGTACACTCTCACAGAAAAAACAACCGCCCCTCCCCACTGGCCTACCAATAACGTGGCTTATCAGGTAGATCGTGAAGAAGGGCGGTTTACTGTTATTCTAACCGGCAATTTACCTGGCTATTAGCTGTTCATTGCCTATTTCACCTAATTATTTCCTCCATCCTTCAAACCAGACCCCACAGAATGCCCTGTGTGCCTTTGAAAACGATCGGATATATCATTCATACGGAATTGGGGGTCTAATTGGATGTGGGGCGTTACAGCGGGTGTGGTGGGATATAGTCATTTTTAGGCGAAAATTAAAGGCGTTTTTCAGAGATTTACCGCTTCTGTCACGACGAAAATGAATAACAGCCCGTCCATTTGATGGACTGCTCGCACTCGCTATCATACAACGCTGTATATCAACGGACCATGCTCAATTAACGAAATCGTAAACCAGAAAGTCGTTCCTTTCCCAAGTTCGCTGTGTAATCCGATTGTACCGCCCATCAATTCAACAAGCCGTTTGGAAATTGATAGTCCTAAACCAGTCCCTCCATACATTCTGGATGTGGATCCATCGACTTGAGTAAATGGTTGAAATATCTGCTTTTGATCTTCTAATCTAATTCCTATGCCGGTATCTATAATCTCAAATCGAACTATTTTACCGGAGTCGATAGTTTGCTCTGTCCAGACACGAAGTAAAACTTCTCCTTCTTGAGTAAATTTAATCGCATTGCTGACTAAATTAAGGAGTACCTGACGTAATCGAAGAGGGTCTGTCATTAAGACACAGTGCTTGTCGATGTTAATAACAGTGTTTAATTTAATACCTTTTTCTATTGCTTTAAACCCCATTAAATTAACAACAGAAGATATTGTTTCTTCAAGACTTACTTCAACAAATTCCATTACTAATTTGCCCGACTCTATTTTAGAGATATCCAAAATATCGTTTATTATAGTCAATAGTGCTTCGTTCGATTCACGAATAGTTTTTGCATATTCATATTGTTCTTCTGTGAGTTGTGTATCCATCAAAAGTTCTGCCATACCGTAAATTGCGTTCATTGGAGTTCGAATTTCATGGCTCATATTAGCAAGGAATTGGCTTTTCGCTTTATTAGCAGCATCAGCAGCTTCTTTGGCTTGTTCAAGTTCTTCTATTGTTTTTTTCTGCTCTGTCACGTCTCGTTCAATACCAAAGTGCCCCAAGATTCTTCCTTCATTGTCATAAAAGCACCGATAGTCCGCCTCTACAAACATATCGGTTCCTGCATAAAATTCGTATTTGAGCTTACCCTCATCCAAAAGACGTCTCCACAATAATTTACCCAAGTCAGGGTTACTTGAAAAAATCATCCTCGGTGTCATACCTATCAAATCTTCACGGGTAGCTCGATAATGCACGAGTATTGCGTCATTCAATTTTGTTACTCGTTCATGATCGAATACATACTCCAAAGTTTCTTCTTTGTCCACTGTATCATTCCAATGAACTGGCTCATCTAACATCATATAGAAAAACCCATACATTGATTGCGAGAAGAACATCTCTAACTTTTTTTGGCTTTCCTCTAACTCGTTAATAATTAGTTTGTATTGAGTTATATCTCGAACGATCCCTATTAAGCCACAAATTTTGCCATCCTCTTCATAAAAAGGGCTCTTAATGGCTTCAAAGTATAACTTTTTTCCATCTGGATAGGTTATCGACTCTTCATTCTTTCTTGGTGCTTTTTCATTTAAAACCAAACGGTCCTGTTCACAAAAAAATTCAGCGGCATCTTTTGGAAATAAATCATAGTCAGTTTTGCCAATTACATCGGTTTTATCAAGCCCTATAAAATTACAAAATGCTTGGTTACAGTAAATCCAAACTCCATTAACATCCTTAATAAATACCAAATCTGATACAATATTAAGAATTGTATTAGTAATGTTATTTTTATTCAATTTCAAAGTGGCCTGATGTTTTAACAGTAAGTAGTTGTGCTCTTGCTTCAATAACTCTAATTCTTCAATTAATTGCTCACGACTTTTTTGTTCGACGTCTTCCATTAAAATAACCACCTTCATGACACAGCTAAACAAAATTTAACAGCTATACCACAAATATTATTGTAACATAATTTAGAATTAGGTCTATAATAAAAAAATATATTTATGTACATCACTGCCTTAGACCAACGACAACACCACTGCAATCACCGCCAAATCTTCGCATTAAAAGCTTCCACTTGACTCCCCTCCCTTTTCAATCAACACTGTCCACTGACCCAACTAAACATCGGGAAGGTGGACCTATCATGACCAAACGCACCAACGGTGAAGGCAACGTATACCAACGAAAGGACGGCCGATGGGAAGCCCGTTTCTTCCACACTGACCCCGCCACCGGCAATAAAAAACGCTACAACTATCTCGGTAAGTCCCACGAAGAAGCCTACAACAAGATGATGGCAGCGAAGGCACAGATCATTACCGGTAATTTTGTAGAACCTACGAGGATGACCGTTAAAGAATGGATGACTTACTGGTTGGCGGAATGCATCGAACCTAACGTGAAGCCCACGACATATTCGCAGTATGAAACGATGACCAGAGTCCACATCATCCCTACACTGGGCTCACTAGCCCTACAGAAAATCCAGACTTCCGATATCCAACTGATGTACAACGCTAAACTGAAACCCAGAGCTGATAACGGCAGATCCCTAGCTCCCAGGACTATCCGCCACATTCATAACGTCATTTCCGGTGCCTTCGAACAAGCAATCAAGGAAGGCAAACTGTTGAAAAACCCAGCCGATGCTGTAAAGCTCCCGAAAAAAGTAAAGCCGGAAATCCGTCCATTGAAGTTGGATGAAGTCCGGCAGTTCTTGAAGTCCATCGAGGACCACAGATTGTACGCTGCTTTCCTATTGGAGTTACGGTTGGGCTTACGGCGAGGGGAACTGTTGGGCCTCCGCTGGCAAGACATCGATTTTGAACGGCGGATACTGTACATCCGGCAGACCTTGCAGCGTGTTCAGAAGCCCGATGATAACGGCAATAGAACCCAGCTGGTTTTCCAGACGCCAAAGACCCAGCGAAGTAAACGCCCCCTACCGATACCAGCTGATTTAATGATAGACTTACATAAACATAAACTCAGTGTTGAACAGGATAAAAAAATTGCTGGTGGGAAGTACCTTAATTATGACCTCGTGTTCTGTTCAAATGATGGTCGGCCACTCGATCCCACATCGTTCACCCGGATGTTTGAGAAGCTGTTGGACAAAGCTGGTCTACCGAAGACGACTTTCCACAGCCTACGGCACACAGCCGGACTGTTTATTCTGGATGCCACGAAGTCCATGAAGGTCGTACAGGAAGTCTTGGGACATACGACCATCCAGACTACGGTTGACATCTACCTCGATCACATCGGTGTAGATGAGATGGCCAAAGCTCTCGCTCAAATGAACGGAGTTCTCTTGACTAAAAAAAGTTCTTGTGAAACTCTAGAAAAGCCGGTTTCATCATGAAAAAACCCCGAATGTTAGGTGACGCCTAAACTAGACGCCTACGGGTGACGCCACGGGAGGTTTGACGCCATGATGACGCCAGTGGGTTTAACTGGAGAAACCATTGACGGTGCGGTCTGACCGGGTTAGAATAAATGTACACCCCCCTTATAAACTCACAGTTTGGTAGCGTGCTTGGTTCGGGACCAAGAGGCCGCAGGTTCGAATCCTGTCGCCCCGACCATGGTTTAGCTGAGGTTTATAAAGTCTGACAGTGGCTATGGTTATGATTTGACGCCTGCAGTGACGCCTACGGGGGTTTGAAGAGTTAAAAGTTGAGAAATCAGTTAAGGCCAGGATGAGAAGTCCTGGCTTTTTTGCGTACGTACGGCATTTGCTTTTGAATGGAATTGCTTTACAATTAATAGCATGCAAGCTATTAACGCTGGAAGGTGCAGATATGCTTACAGAAAATCAAGGACAATATATCCGGAGTATCCGACTACGCCAAAGTGAAGTACCTACATTTTCGGAATATCCGTTTTCACTACCTGCGGTTAAAAGATTAAACGAAGTCAATCTCCATTCTAAGGTTACTTTTTTCGTAGGTGAAAACGGCACCGGTAAGTCAACACTTCTAGAGGCTATTGCCATCGCTGTTGGATTTAATCCCGAAGGCGGAACAATCAACTTTAATTTTTCAACACGGGATTCCCATTCAGAGTTGCACCGTTACCTTACAATAGTCCGTAATCACAAAAAACCCAAAGATGGGTTCTTTTTAAGAGCAGAAAGTTTTTACAACCTGTCTACAAATATTGATGAGCTAAACGTAATTAGTTCATATGGTGGCAGGTCTCTCCACAAACAATCCCACGGCGAAGCTTTTTTTGCCACTTTCATGAATCGTTTTAGTGGATGTGGAATTTACATATTGGATGAACCGGAGGCAGCCCTTTCCCCTACCCGCCAGATGGCGATGGTTTCTCGAATCCATGACTTGGTTCAACAGAATTCACAGTTCATCATCGCTACCCATTCCCCTATTATTATGGCGTATCCGGATGCGTTGATCTTTCATTTTTCAGAAAGTGGTATCGAAGTGGTTGAATACGAACAGACCGAGCATTACCGGGTGACTAGAGAGTTTCTGATGAACAGGAAAAAGATGTTGGATATTTTAATGGAGTGAGGCGACAACCCTGTGACGAAACAGTAGTAAAGAGGCCGCAGGTTCGAATCCTGTCGCCCCGACCATGAGTTAGCTGGGGTTTGTGATGTTAGCTGTTGGCTAAAGTTAGGATTTGACGCCTGCAGTGACGCCTACGGGGTTTGAACAGTTAAAGATTGAGGAAATAGTTAAGGCCAGGATGAGCAGTCCTGGCTTTTTTGCTGATAAGTCATGGTCGTCCTATAGTTTTTAAGGTAAAATATTAGTGAGGGGGCGATCGGAATGGAAGAACAACTGCTTAGGCAGATATTGACTGAGATTCAAGCGTTAAAGGCTGGTCAGGAAAAAATGGCTGGCGATATCGATGAGATTAAAACAGATGTTCATTCGCTAAAAGCAGGCCAACGAGAACTTTATGATCTGACTAAATCTCTAGAACATCGTCAGGAAGAAACCACAGCTCAGTTAACCACAATGGCTGAGGATATCAACTTTATTAAAGGCTCTGTTAGCCGACTTGAAGAAGGGCAACAAAAGACTCAAGTTGTAGTCGATGCTCTTTGCCGTCGGTCGATTGAACAGGAAGAAACGCTTCGGCGAGTTAAATAAGGTGAAGGTAACGTCGGGCCAATGGCCCGGCTTTTGTTTTGCTGTTGTAAGGCTGTTGGTGGCGACGTAATGGCTGCCGATTTAACGGTTGGGCAATTATAGCAGATATTACCGTTGGAGGAAACGTGGGCCGGTACGGCCATCGCCTGTGGCCCTCTCCCTGCTCTGCTCTGTACCGGTAGTGAAACAACAGTAAAGAGGCCGCAGGTTCGAATCCTGTCGCCCCGACCATGGTTTAGCTGGGAGTTTATACAGTCGGGCGGTTGATGCAGTTAGGATTGACGCCTAACTTGACGCCCACGGTGGTTTGAAGTGAATAAATTTAAGGCTCAGGATGAGAAGTCCTGGGCCTTTTTAGTACGGTAAGTTTATTTGTTAGAAAAGAGTGTTCCTTGATTCTTCCTATATGAAGTCATCTTTCTTATGTTTATTTTTTCATCACCATTTAGTTTACCATAAAGAAGTGGAGATTTTTTATCATGCAATAAAATATTTTTTTCTACCATTTTTGTATTAAAATTAGCGTAACAATATAAGCATAAGTGTTTACAGGTATTGTACGCTCCGATATCTATACTCTTAACACACCCACATTCTTCACGCTGCGTTGAATCCTTTTCAATATGTATTTTTTCGCCTATTACATCTGATATAATTTTATCATCAATACATTTACCATGATTTATGTTATAATCAGACAAATTTACTAACTCGGAACAAGTTTCTATAATTAAATTATATTTTGCTGCTATTGTCGATAAATTTTCAGCAATTTCGACGATATCATTCTCTTTGAAAGGAATAATGGTATGGCTTGTTAAGTTTCTCTCTGTTTTTGCATATAAATCTAAGAAACTAATGACACATTTATTAGTATAAGAACTTAGTCTCTTGGCGAGGTATTCAAACCACTTAAAATGATATTCTTTTGTAAAAACCTCAGTCAAAAAAATAGGATCGTATCTCCATATAACCTTATTCTTACCAATTTTATTTGATAACTCGATAAAGGTATTAATTAAATAAGTTTTTTTAGGTACACTCGGTTCAATTGTTTTATCATATGAATTCAGAGTAAACTGAAAATAATAGTTATAGTCCTTTAAGTTATCTAGTTTATTTATCATAGGTTTTGGGTTCTTAGTCCAGAATACGATGCAATCGATTAATTCAGGGTTGAGAATTATTTTACTTACTTGCTTAGTGTTCATGGGATTTTTTACCAAGACGAATCCTTCTCTAATTCTGTTAATAAACCAATCGGAGTAAAAAGCTGGAATATCCGTTCTTCTACTAACGCTTAAAATCATTCTTAATACTCCCCCATCATACACTTGGAATAAAAAACTTCATATTTAATATACCTTCCTCTTAGTTTTTAACTCCTCTGTATTTATCTTCAAATTATATAATGGTTATTGACTGGGGGTGCTTGGCAAAAACGTTTTTACTAGAATTTACTCGTCAAGAACTCATTAATAGATAGGTGGGATCCATTTAAGTCTTATTATGTCATATTTAATATACGAGGTTTTTTTCATAGGTCTGCGATTAAGTGATTTACAGTCATCTTCGCAAGAATTATAATTATTCCTTCGATATGTATCGCATGAACAAAGCAATTCGGATACGGCATCATAAATATCTTTTGGATATACAGCCTCTCTGTGAATATCTGAATAGTATTCTCCGTCAGGGAATTCATAATAATTACCAACAGCATCTAGTGAAGTATAATTGTGTACGTTTATAAATGTATTTACAATTGCCCTTAGCCTCGCTACATCATACTCTACACGTGTAGCTCTATAAGAACATAGAATACATATTTCCGTCTGACAAAACTCCGTATTAGAAATAGCTGTAATCAATTTTCCGAAGGTCTCATTGGAAAATTCACCAATTGATTTTGGAAACATAATAATATTGTAACGATCCCAATCAAGACTTGACCAGTTGGTGATATCTGAGATTTCTGGATAACAGCAATCGTTTCCCAAATCATCAGTATACATCCATTCTATCTTATCAAGAGGAGTATAAGACAATCGTTTTACCCGTGTACCCGTGTCTCTTAACGCAAAATGAAGACCGTAATAATCTAGCCAACAACCAGCCCCAATTGATAATACATTAATTTCTTTAGTATTAATAAAATTTAGATTTAACAGTGTCTTGTAAATATCATAATATTCGAATAGATATGCCGGAAAATAACGTAAGAGATAAAGTTGTTGTACCATCGGCAAAGAATAGTCTGGTAAGTTATAACCATCAAAACGAACTTCTTTCAGCTCACAACAATTGCCACCATTTAGTTGTAATTCTAAGTTAAGGTCTTGATAAATGCAATTCATTTTCTCCCTAATAAACTCTCTCATGCAAATCACCTCGACGGAACTTATATGTAACCAGTTCAACGCATTTTGTCCAATTCCTTCCTGAATCGTTGATTTCTTAACCTATTCCCTTAGAGTTTATAACCTAACTTGAAGCCTATATATCCTCAACCAAGTAAAATAAGAGACTATCGACAAACCTCAGAGGTAGTTTCTCTTCATGTCTTGCAAAGGTGGTATTGAAATCCTTGCAATACTTGATTGAGCGTCGCAACATATAACCCCCTTGACTTCCTCCCCCACCAGAGCGATGATGTCACTGCGGTCCTCCATAACCGCCAATCATCAGGATCGCCACTTTGAACCCGGCTTTCCTCAAAATTAAATAGCGACCAACAACGGAAGGACGGCTTGCTGCCTATCCCTTCCCGAATTGAATAGCGATCATTGTCCCATAAACGACAAAAAAGCGGAAAGGCACGTGGCCCTTCCGCAGTGGTTACAATTATCCGTTACGACGCTGTTGTTCACTTAACTCGTATCCACGCCGTAACAATGAGAGCGAATCATTGGCATCAGCTTCCTTCAACGGCACCACTGTAGTCTGCTGCTTTTCCTCTTTCTTCTCCTTCGCTTCCCTTTCCTGGTTCAATCGCTCATACCCGAGGGCCAACAGTTCCAACGAAGTCATCGGCTTCATCGCCACTTCCTCACCGTCTTCCACCATGATCTTCAATAGGTCACCGTTGGCGTTAGGCCTATACTTCCATACTTTACTCATTATTCTTCAACTCCTGTAATCGCTTATTTGCTTTAATACTATCGGATAGCAGTTCCCCGGTCTCGCCATATAATCGAATCCATGGTTGTACCTTGGCGTATTCAAACGCATTGATAATTTCCTCTTCTAATGGTGCAAAGGGAGCATCCATTCCCCCACTGTATGTGCTTAACAATGAAAAAACGGGAATATGGGGAGTTTGGCGTTTATAAGTCAGAAATGGTAATTCATCAAGGTTACAGGCATTGACTGCTTCCATGAACTGGTTATGCACTGCACGGATATCGTTTATTTTCCTTCGCATCTGGCAGTAATACAGCAATAGTTCTGCTTTCAAACGCCGAGCTTCGGGTATCGTTGCTTTATAAACTTCACTTCTCCGATCATACTCACGAAGCTTTGCCTCATTTAATTCCGGCAATCGGGATCTCAGCTTATCAAGTCGCAATTGCCGTACTGCTTCAATACGTTCATCATAATCTGCAAGCTCTTGAGATACCCGATCTAACTCTCGCTTCTTCTTTGATAAATCTGCTTGAGGCACATCGCCTAACAGCATCTCACTGTACTCTTGCTTCAATTCATCTTGACGTTGGTTAGCCTTTTCTTTATCGTGAATGAGACCATCGACCTTCGCTAGCATACGAGCTGCTTCATCTCTAAACTCCTGCATCAACAATTTAAATTCCATCTGTGAATCCTCCCTTACTCATCAAATTTAGCAAGTTCACGTTTCAATTCCTCGATTTCCCGTTCAATGGCCTCATTACTGCGATAATCTTCAGCAACTTGTGTCGCAACGATATTGTGCTGGTCCTTAAGAATGCCTAGGCTTTTGAGCACTAACTCAGCATGTTTCCCCGAGCCATCAACCGCTCTCGCCACTGTTGCGTCCATTACATCCGCCAGCATCTCATTGACACTCTGCAACACTCGCTTCTGGATCTCTTTCTGAAAGTTCTCTTCTGCCCTCCAGCGACGGAGGGTTTTTTCGTTTACGCCACAAATATCGGCAATCTCTTTCAATGTGTGGCCGCCTTTGTTGGGAAGGCTGAGTAACTCAATGGCCTGAAGCATCTCAAAGCTGAACTGCCTACGCCGAATGAGTTGATTGGGGTTTTCTGTAAACATCGTACACCTCCTCGTGATTGTTCTTTCCTATATAAGTGTGCTTAAAATTGAGCGATGACCTTTCTGTGCAACTTGAGGATTTCGTCAACAGTGTCATCGCTGATGGCCAAGGCTTTCCGGATACGCTGTTCCACTTCCGGCAGCAAACGCTTTTCCTCACGTTCAATCGAAGATACCAACGATGTACTGATACCCGATCTCCGAGCCAGTTGGCCCTGTGTAATTCCCAGATGCGTGCGTACGATGCGGATAGATTCTGGAGTTAACATAGTCAGTTGGATCACCTCCTCTCGGTGGCGTGATTTTTAGACTTGCTAGCAAAATAATAAAGAGCCAGTCGAATTGACTGACCCTCTTCGTTATTTCACACACTAGGTTAGCTCGGGGGTAAATATACAACCTTGACTGTTCCTACTTTAGGACCATTTGTGACAAGTAAATGTACGGAATTTGAACCAACATCCCACTATTACATATTGCCAATGATTATTGTATCATTACGATGGTGTATCAGCTCTTTGATAATCAAGTCAACCAAAATCAATTTAATTTAGGTTGAAGAGATAGCTACCCCGGAAATTCCGGGTTACCTCATTAGAGCCTCGTCGGTTTAACCGACTACCCTAAATTTTGATCCTAACTCGGGGTGAGGATCAAATTGCGAATTCGTAATTTCCGGAATTGCAACGTCGGTTCAAACGACGTTCCTAAGATCTGGGAAGGTAACGTCACTTAAAATGACGTTCATTATATTACCCATAGAACAAGTCGACCCCATAGATGACTTTGAACTACTTTTGCACATTACAAATTGTAAGGTGCAAAGTACGCTTCAATTGAAAGAGTCTAATCGGTTTAACCGACAAACCCTGTCCACTAATACTGGACGCCCATCGCTTATGCATTCATCCCGATTGTTCATCTGGACAAGTATATGGTTGATCGTTTGGACAATTGGCCCTGTCGCCCTGCACGTTGGCACACGTTCAATCGAACATATGTTCTAATATAATGCTCCCACCTTTCTCATCAGAAGGGCACACAGGGCAACGTGTGGCCTTACGTGGCATTTCGCATTCATGCCAGCTATTAAGGGTACTGGTATAAGCCGTACCATTGGTACCCGAATTTAATTCGACCACCACTTTATTGGGTCAAAATTAAATCGCCCCCCTTTAGGGAACAGCAACATTGTTAACCTATTACAAAAAGAAATAGGTTACACCCAACTCAGTTCCTCAACGGCCCTCGCCAAGTCATCTTCCCCTGGCATCGTATAACGGCTGGTCATCGCCAAATTCGGTGAGCCATCGCTTTTCATATGTCCCATCAACCGAGCGATCACATCCATCGGGACTTTCCTAATGGACAGCTCATGGGCAAAGGTATGCCGTAGTGTATGGCAGGTCAGATGCTCAATGCCGGTTAATCTGGAGTATTTCTTGACAATGCACTGAACGGCCTTAGTGGTCATCTTTTCCCTTCGCTGGGTATAGAACAGATAATCGCCAGTGGTTTGCCGGGTTTCAAGATAACGGGCCAGTACTCGTCGAATATCAATGTTCAACGGTATTTCCCGATACTTGCCGTGCTTTCCGGATTGGATGGTCAACGTGCCTTTCCGTTCGCTGAGCTTGAGGTCATTCATCCGAATATCACACAGTTCCTGCACACGCACACCACTATGCAGCATCAGTGTAATGATCGCCAACTCCCGGATATCGCCATGTTGCCGTACCATTCTAATGAGAGAATTCTGTTCTTGCCGGTTCAGCCATTTTGGTGCAGATTGAGGAACGGTCAGCCGATCGAGATTTTCAACTGGATTATCTGGAATGTGACCGTGCTGTACCATCCAACGAAATATCACATTTAGATGAACCATCGTCAACGCCAGCGTACTCGGCTTATACAGCTTTGAACCTTGGCGTTTAAAATTTGCTACGTCCAGTTGGGTAGCCATCTGCGGTTCCATAGGCCCCCCGTTGGGGGTGGGGTGGGGGTACTCGATGCCGAACCATGTAGCAAAGCGGTTCCAACTGGATAGATATGATTGCTGGGTCACATCGCTTTTTCCTTGGCGATGGAGGTTATCGATGAATGCTGTGATCATTGCTGTTACGCCCTTTCCACTAACAAGATGAGAGTTAAGCCGGTTAGCCCGACGAAGTTATGGGCTTCGTGGTGCACACTATAACTCTTTTCATCTCGTTATGGAAGGGAACAAGATGAGTTTTAGGTGGCCGATAATTTGACGGCAGCCTTGGTGTTTATCAGCTTTACTTTGAAGCCTTCAGATAAAGGGTACGAATTTAACTCGGACCCTTTGCTTATAGATGGGCGAGGGCGACTCATCAATTTGATGAATTGATTTCTTGTGATGGCATCATCATCGTTAACGGTGCATCACAACACAGAAGGATATGAGGATACTTCACAGCCTCGTGAAGGTCGGGGGAGAAACCTGCAAAACGTTCTAATATATATACTACTTAGAGAATTTTGCAGGTTTGCGTTATTACCGTACTCCTCCCCCGATCTTTTCTAAACGGACTCAAACGGCGGTTCTCCCCTACTTTACCATCTACGGGACCACGGGCTTCATCAGCATACTAACCGCAACACATATGGCATCGTTATTATTTTTTGGATGTTGTACCAACGAAATCATCAACTAATCGGTGTTGTCCGCTGGAGGGAAATATTTGAACGAACAGAAAACACAGCAATCATTGAATACCGTTGATTTCTTAAAGTTATTCCACGACCCCGGCGAGATCGTCCATGCCTTCGTCCGCCAAGAAAACGGTGGTGATGCTGTACGGGATATTCCGTTTGAATATTCACCTACCGCTATCGCTGAAGCCATGACCCAACTGGAGGATTACAACCGCAGAGGCTTTGGCGTTTATTTCGTGGTCAACACTGGCGGTACGAAGGACAGCGAAATTACCGGTATTCGTGCACACTTTATGGAAATGGATGACGTCTCTCTCGATGAGCAGCGGAAACTTATCGACAATTTTCCATTGGATCCAAGTCTGTTGGTCTACAGTGGCGGAAAGTCCTATCACGCCTATTGGTTTGTTCAAGATGCCAAGGTGAGTATGTTTCGCCATATCCAGGAAAGGCTTATAAAAAGCTTCAACAGTGACCCATCGCTAGTGAATTCTGCCCAAAAGATGAGGTTGCCGGGTTTCAACAACTGCAAGCCTAACGGTCACACCTGCGAAGTTATCCATTATAGTGGAAAGGTTTATCGACAGGAAGATATTGTTGCGGCCACGCCTGATGTTTATAGTCCAGTGAAAGTTACCCGCCAGTTTGATTGTGACCAGTCCGAATACGCCGAGTTTCGGGATATGGTAGTGAGTGAGTTAGATAAGGCAAAGGACTATGACAATAAGACATCTTGCCGATGCATCTACCCCGACCACAAAGATCGTAATGCTTCCACTGTGTTCTTTTGGGATAGCGGGAATTATTACTGTCATGTTTGCGGGAACCGGAATATCTTAGATGCGTTGGAATACAGTGGTGACTTCGATGATGCCGTCGACTTCGCAAAAATAAACGGCTTATATCGGTATGGAGATGAAGCCGAGGTCATTCAATCTGTCGGCCAGTCCTTTGAAGAGTACGTGGAAGACGTATGGGACTACGCCCATGTGATGACGGACATTCCAGTGATCAATATCGGTGATCTTCCGGAAATATCTGATCCATTGGCACAGGAAATCGCACGGCTATCTGCTAAAAATACTATCCGCACCATGTCAAAACGAAATAAAGTGGTGCAACTCAGTCATGCCAGGGATGTTGAAAACTTGGCCAGGCTGTTTGGCCATCCGGAACCACTGGGTAAAATTACGGCCATCGCAGGTCAACCTGGATTTAGCAAGACAACATTGATGAAGCAGTTTGGCAGAACGGCCTCAGCTCTAGACCATTCTTTTGGAGCAATTTTTGTCTGCCGAACCAAGAATGATATGCATGATTTAGCCAGTTATCTTAACGGCGTGGCGGATATCGACGGGCATGAGAAAGATAAATTACTTCTGTTAGATGAAGTTATAGAGCAGAAAGCCTTCATCATGGAATCTTGGAACCCGAAATTATGTTCACAGGGCCATAAAGAGTACACTTTCGGTATGTGCTATGGTGCTAACTGCGATAAACAAAGAAATTGTCCGTTGATTAAGCAGTATGGGTTACAGAAAAGATACCCCATTGTCATCATGACGCATGAACGGCTAATGATGGACAACGAACGGGACGGGTATTTTGTTAGCCAATATGGTCAGTGGGAGGATTATCTCGGCAAACGTCACCGGCGGCGAGTTATGATTATTGACGAAAAGCCCGAACTAATTCGCAGCACGATTCTTGATTCTAATTCAATGAAGCTTCTGGTGAAAAAAGTTCAGGATGTTGTAAGTGAACTGAATGACGATGGGAAAAAGTATTATCGTAAGGTTAAGGATATCAATGAGATCGCCAAAGCAATTAACCTAATCGCCCAATGGCAGATATCTGATTCGAACTTGGTTAATGTTTCTTTGGATGAGGAATCGATGAAACAATTGAAGAAGTCTATGCCCGGACTGCGATCTTTTCTGCGAAAGCACATAGGCATGGACGAGTTCAAGCTTTTTTACGATATCGAACATTTGTTCATGAATCGATTTGCAGTAATCACCACGCATCACGGCATAAAAGATGAATCAAAGAATTGGCAGATTAGTTTCGCCCGTTGGAGACCAATAGCCAGCGATTCAATGAACGTGTTCATCCTCGACGGTACATCAGATATTTCTGCTGATTACGCTGACCCAAGAAGATTTCAACGCTATGACTGTGCCGATATCCGTTCATACAAAAACTGGACCATCTACCAAGCCAAGATATCTATCAGTAAAACAAAGCTTTCACAGCCCCAAGATATCGTTGCTGAAATTAACCAGAATGTGGTTGATGTGGTTCGGCGGGATATCCTTCCTAGGCACAAGCGGACCCTTGTCGTCACCTTGAAGAACAACGCCACTTCCCTATCTCGGCTCTTTGCGAACGAAATCTCTGAGGAAAAAGTGACTGTCGCCTATGACGGAAATTTAATTGGCACCAATGAATATCAAGACTACACTTGTGTGGTCTTTACCAGCCGAATCGAATATCCTCCAGCGTTGATTGAAGCGAATCATGCGTTAGTGGAACAGAGCATTCTTGGACGAAGTATGGATGAATTAGGTTACTTCGGAACCTACGGGACATTCCGCTACAGAAATCGAGTTTACTATACATCAGCAAGTATGGAAGCTGTCCGGTTGCTAAAAACGGCAGAAAACATGGTTCAGGGATCGCTACGGATTGACCGAGATCCGAACAGTTCTCAGAAGGTTGAAATGTGGCTATTTGACAAGAACCCATATTTGGCCCAGTTCATCCAACAGAAAAAACTGAAGGGTTGCCTACTAGAAACCGTGGCGTTTGAAGAGTTCAAACAGAAAAAATCTGATGCTGCAACGTACAAACTAGCGGATATTGCTGTTGAAGCGTTACAACAACGAGCCGATGATAAGCTACCGAAGAAAGAATTGGCTAAACTTGCGGGTATTAAGGAACGGGCTTTGGCATGGAACCTATCGAGAGAAGATGTTCAGAAAGCTTTTGAGCAAAAGGGATTAAAAATTTCTCATCGTTATGTGGAGCGGAGTTAGCTGTAAATACTCTGCTCCAGACACCTTTTTATTAAGTCTCGACCTTACAAAATGTAATGTTGTTGATTGTTCCGATGAAGTCAGTTGAATTGACGCTATCTATACTCTGTGAGGGTACCCGAAAATTCCGGATAGCCTTAAGGAGTCAATGAACTACACGCAATTCGCAGATGGTATAACACAGTGTTTGAAACTCAGTTAAACCGAGGTTCAAAGTCGGCCTAAAGATGAACTTATGTCGAGAGTAAACAGCATAGGAAAAACCGATATTGTTATAGAAGGTTTGCGAGTTGAGATGGGTAAAGGTATTTGCGATGGCTATCTTTTTGCGAAGGAAAAAAGTTCACCCACAAATCATCTATAGAAGGCATTACTTTGTGCTCCCGAAATTCGTGAATGCAAAAATAATGCAATTACCGAAGAGGGTATTTTCAGTGTATATACCCTATTGATGACTGGCTAATCTGACGATCTAAATTGATTTTAGGTCGTGCATCTATGTGATCAATTTTTTCGAACTAAAAGGGAGTCCTTATTATCGAACATCCTTCATTATCATAGCCGTAGACCTATGATCGTCAGTTCAACTGACAAAGCTTTTACCATGATTAAATTTGATGAGAGTTGAATGACCCTAAGTTCAATTTAGAGTCATTCTTTAGTGTTTTCGAGTAATCCACCTTATTGACGAGGTTATCGTCTATCAAGCCAGAATGACTGTCAGTTTAACTTACAGTCATTCTAGTCCTGCATCAAAAGAAAAACAGCCCGATAACTTACCGGACTGTGAGTTTTCACCTAATTATTTCCTCCACCCTTCAAACCCGACCCCACAGAATGCCCTGTGTGGCTTCGAAAAAGAGTGGCTATACCATTCATGCCAGTATGGGGGTTGAATTAAACGTGGGGCGTTACAGCGGTCGTGGTGGGAGATGGGGGATTTTAGGTGATTATTCGAGTTCAGTTTTGTAAATAGGGCATATTATCGGTGTACCCTCTGCTCCCACCCAGGAAAACTACCGGAATCACTTCTCTGATTTGCGATAAGGAGCTGACTAAGTGAAACAGCATCAAAAAATTACGACATTCTTAATGTTCTCCGGTAACGCTGAAGAAGCTATGAACTTTTACTGCTCTCTATTCGACCAATCGGAAATTCTAAGTATTACTCGTTACGGATCTAACGATGCCGGTACAGAGGGATCTGTGGTGCTCGCTTCCTTTTCATTAAAAGGCCAAGTATTTATGGCCATAGACAGCAGCATTAATCATGAATTTACGTTTACTCCAGCAATATCGTTATACGTCACATGCGATAGTGAGGAGGAAGTTATTCATTATTATGAAAAGCTTTCTGACGGTGGCACAGTTTTAATGCCGTTAGCTGCTTACCCATTTAGCGAAAAGTACGGTTGGATTCAAGATAAATATGGTGTCTCATGGCAACTCAGTCTTGAAAAGTCTTAGTACGATAAAAACCGCCCCTCCCCACTGGCCTCCCAATAACGGGCTTATCGGTAAGGCTCCGAGGACGGGCGGTTTACTAATATAGTGACCGGCAATCGAGCGATATAAAACACTGACTACCGCTATCTCACCTAATAATTTCCTCCACCATTCAGATCCGACCCCACAGAATGCCCTGTGTACCTTTGAAAACGGACATCTATACCATTCATACCAGAATGGGGGTCGAATTGGACGTGGGGCGTTATAACGGTTGTGGTGGGGGATGGGATTCTTAAGAAATAATTTAATACTAAAAATAGCTTAACCGAGCTATGCGGCCGTATTATTACTTAGATAAACTCATAATTGATGAAATGACTCTTCTAATTCTATTGCTTCGTAACGTTCTTTCCAAAATATTGAAAAACTCTTCTTCGTCGTTTACTTTAATCCATACCGAAGTATCAGTTCCATTAAGTTCTTCATATATGCCACTATCGAGCAGAATTTTAATTGGATAAATTAAGACGTCATGAGTAATAATAAAAACCCGAAATGAATAATCTTCAATAAATTTTCCCTTAATTAAAAATTCGTATTTGAACGGATCGGTAATACTTTTCGCGTTAGCGAGATATTTACCCACCTCTTCAACTTCTGCATGTACTAAATCTCCAGTTAATTTAGGTAAAAAGGACGCTTGTTGCTCCAATGTCTCTTTTGGTGTCGTAATTTTTTCAAAAGTAAATTGTTCTGGCCATAGATTTCTTAAATTCATTCAGGTCACACTCCTAAACTATTGTAAAAAACAAAGGCAAATGATCGCTTATATTAGGAATTCCTCTTTTGTTAACTAGTGACTCTTCTTCAACAAAATTAATAATATCTATACTCTCTAACGGTAATCTATTGATTAAAGAGGGGCGTATTAGCACTTGATCAAATATATGCCAAAAATAGTTAACTTGATTTGAGTTACTGTAATAATACGTTCCAGGTGGGTTGTTTTTATCCCCAAATAGATTCCACATAGGGTTATAGAACATTGAATGATTTAATCCAGAAACTTTTCTTGATTTTCTATTTGCTACATCTCTTGTTGGAACTGCGTGGAAAGCAGATGCAGCAACCATTGCGTCCTCAAATGGATTCATATTAAAATCTCCAACTATTACTGTATTTTTATTATTTACTACTAATTCAATCTGATCAATATCGTTCTTTAATAGTTGTGAATAGAATAAAAAATCTGTTCTTTCCCGATACATCTTACTCGAAAAATGCACAAAAGAAACAATATGATATTTTAATGTTTCATGTGGAAATTGTAAGATGGTGTAATAATCAGTATCCTTAAGAAATTTTATTCTGGCGGGCTTGATATTAGCAATGACTTTTATTCTATCACAACCTATGGACGGTATCTGATAATATCTTGTTTTCTCATCGCTTATGTCATTAATCAAAGATGTTACATTATCTGTATATTCCGCTAAAGCAATGATATCACATTTGCGTCTTCTTATAATTTTACTCAATACACTGTTAACAGGGGTTTTTTTGGTATTCCAAAACAAATAATTCAAATTAATCACTTCAAGTCTGTTTTTACTCTTGATATACGACGCCTTCGATCTTTTTCCTCTATTTCTTTATTTTTATTTCCAACTAGATACCTTTTTTCTTGACTCCCCTCCCCTTTTCAATCAACACTGTCCACTGACCCAACTAAACATCGGGAAGGTGGACCTTATCATGACCAAACGCACCAACGGCGAAGGCAACGTATACCAACGAAAAGACGGCCGATGGGAAGCCCGTTTCTTTCACACTGATCCCGCCACCGGCAATAAAAAACGCTACAACTACCTCGGCAAGTCCCATGAGGAAGCCTACAACAAGATGATAGCAGCGAAGGCACAAATCATCACCGGTAATTTCGTAGAGCCTACGAGGATGACCGTCAAGGAATGGATGACTTACTGGTTGGCTGAGTGCATCGAGCCAAACGTGAAGCCTACGACGTATGCACAGTACGAGACGATGGCCCGAGTACACATCATCCCCACGCTGGGATCGCTGGCCTTGCAGAAAATCCAGACCTCTGATATCCAACTGATGTACAACGCTAAACTGAAACCCAGAGCTGACAACGGTAGATCCCTAGCCCCCAGGACTATCCGTCATATCCATAACGTCATATCCGGTGCCTTCGAACAAGCCATCAAGGAAGGCAAGCTGCTGAAGAACCCTGCGGACGCTGTGAAACTACCGAAAAAAGTTAAGCCAGACATCCGTCCATTGAAGTTGGAGGAAGTCCGGCAGTTCTTGAAGTCCATTGAGGACCACAGATTGTATGCTGCTTTTTTATTGGAGTTACGGTTAGGATTACGACGAGGGGAACTATTGGGCCTCCGCTGGCAAGATATTGATTTTGATCGGCGGATACTGTACGTCCGGCAGACCTTGCAGCGTATTCAGAAACCTGATTATAAAGGAAAGAGAACACATCTTATCTTCCAAACGCCAAAGACCCAGCGGAGCAAACGGCCCCTGCCGATACCAGCTGATTTAATGATAGACATACATAAACACAAACTTAGCGTGGATCAGGACAAAGAAATTGCGGGCGAAAAATACCTTAATTATGACTTAGTGTTCTGTTCAAATGATGGACGGCCACTTGATCCCACATCGTTCACCCGGATGTTTGAGAAGCTGTTGGACAAGGCTGGTCTGCCGAAGACGACCTTCCACAGCTTACGGCATACGGCTGGGCTCTTTATTCTGGATGCCACGAAATCCATGAAGGTCGTACAGGAAGTCTTGGGACATACGACCATCCAGACTACGGTCGACATCTACCTCGATCACATCGGTGTTGAAGAAATGGCCAAAGCCCTAGCCCAAATGAACGGAGTTCTCTTGACTAAAAAAAGTTCTTGTGAAACTCTAGAAAAGCCGGTTTTACCATGAAAAAACCCCGAAATACGGCTGACGCCTCAAACCGACGCCTACGGGTGACGCGATGGCCAACTTGATGCCATGATGACGCTTTTAGGTCTAAATGGAGAAACCATTGACGGTGCAGGGTAGCGGGATTAGAATAGGTGTACAAGCCTCTATGAATCCCTAACCTTTGGTAGCGTGCTTGGTTCGGGACCAAGAGGCCGCAGGTTCGAATCCTCTCGCCCCGACCATGAGTTAGGTGGGGTTTTGTGATGGTAGGCGGTTGATACGGTTGGGATATGACGCCTGAAGTGACGCCTACGGGGGTTTGAAATGATAAAGTGAAGGCCTAGACTGAGAAGTCCTGGGCCTTTTTAATGTGGTTACAGAGATTTTTCGATGATAAGCGATGGAGAGAACTGACGAATTAGGTGAAGCCACTGGGATTTGAAGATATGAGGTGTTGATGACGTCATGCCTATGGCCCGGCTTTGAGACTGAGGGTGCGTGATACACAAAAAAGAACCGCCATAAACATCTGTTTGTAGCGGTCCAATGTTCCAAGGTGATTTGATGGGAACTTTTATTGTGGTTGGGGAGCATCTACGGGACAAACATTAAAACAAGCTCCACAGTCAATACACTTATCAGGATCAATGATAAAAACGTCTCTACCCGATGAAATACATTCAACAGGGCACTCGTTTTCACATACTCCACAATTGATGCATGCCGAGGTAATAAAAAAAGCCATACTTAATTTCATCTCCTCTCCGTTTATTAATTAGGGGGTATTTCAATTTATTTCAGTAAAATGACAAAAATTCCTTCTTTCACTTTTTGCGAAAGGAAAAATATTTGTAACAATATTTGAAGCAACATGATATGGGCCTAGGATAACGTCGGGCCATTGGCCCGGCTTTTGTTTTGCCGGTAAAGGGCCACTGTTTGGCGTGGGATTAACAGTAGGTCAGTTATAGCAGATATTGGCGTTGGAGGGAACGGTGGGGCGATGTGGGTGTCGTGTGGGCCTCTTCCCCACCCCGTTATGTACCGGTAATGAAACAACAGTAATGAGGCCGCAGGTTCGAATCCTGTCGCCCCGACCATGAGTTAGCTGGGGTTTTGCGATGGTAGGCAGTGGTTACAACGGGGTTCTGACGCCTGACGTGACGCCTACGGGGGTTTGAAGTGGATAAAGTTAAGGCTCAGGATGAGAAGTCCTGGGCCTTTTTGTGTTGATATTATATTTTCCTCGATATTCTGTGGAGGAATCTACGTATCACACCAATCGAATTCGGCATAATGGGGCAACCTTATTCCCCTACCCTACCGGAATAAGAAAAAGCGTCAGGCAGTTAGAGGGCCAAACGCTTACTCAATATCCCTTATCGAATTTCAAACACTTCGTTCAACCGAGTGAGATTGAAAATCTCCCGAATAAAACTTCTAGGCTTTATTATAAAAACATTCCCGCCATATTCTTTAGTTCTCCTCAAAATGGACACCAAAGCCCCCAATGCAATGCCGTCAATGAAATCGACCTCGGTCATATCAATGTGGATAAAGTATTGACCATGATCAATAAAGTCTAAAAGTTCTTCTCTTAACCGTCTTGAATTTAACACTGTAATGTGGCCTCTTAACCTAAGGTAAATATCTCTTCCGTCAAACTCTAGTTTGTAAGTCAACTACCTCACCTTTATGTCAAAATTGTCAGAGAATATTTTACCATACTAGTAATGTAAAAACTTGTCGAAACCAGTCGTTCAAAGCCCATCCAAATTTACAATTTTAAACACGTTAAGGAAACAAAGCTACTCCCCTGTCCTGCTGTTATGCAGTGAGACCGCTGTTTGGCGACGTGATGGCGGTGGGATTGCAGGTTGGGCAGTTATAGCAGATATTGGCGTTGAAGGGAATGTTGGGGAACCGAAATAATTAACCACTAAATCGAGCAGACTACCCTACTGATTATAGTTTCAAGGATGTAGTCTAAAATCAGTAATGTATCAAAAAATATTCATCAAAATTATATTGATAGTTACTTCGTAATCACCAGGCTAATCATTATTGATTTGCATAAATTGGGATACTAATTCTTCATATGATATTTTTCCCAATACGAAATCCATACTTTTAATATATATCTTTTCTGTTTTAGTATATGTTCTGGCATGATTTAGAATTAGCAGCTCATTTTCATTAATTAATGGCTTCAATACATGTTGCCTATTAGCAAAGGCTTCAAAATATCGTAAACCAAATTTTCTTTGAGAAATTGCATCAATATGAATACCATCAGGATTAGAAGTTAAACCTGAGGCAGTGACAAAGTAACAATTATCTTGTTCAAAAGAAAATTTTTCCAACTCCTGATTGATGAGATTATATTCGATACAGTTTTTTCCAAATCCTTCTTTGCCTAAAAAATCTCCTAAACCACCAATAATAATAGGAATATCTGGAGCATCCAACTCCTTTCTGAGAGCCTCAATAATTAAAAGTAACTTTTTATAATATACTTTGTAGTTACCATTAACACTATCACTTTCTCCTTGATGCCATAGAATTCCTTTTAACTCACTACTTTGCATTGCAAATTTAGCTTCAGCTATCGCATGTCTAAAAAGCACTTCGTCTACAGCCCACTCATCTAGTGTACTTCCACCTTCAGCACAAGGAATTAAGCCAATAATATCTTTTGCATTTTGACGACACCATGCATCTGCGAATGAACCAGCCAGACTTATTCCCGAAACAGGACGGTCATAATTGATGGGCTCAGTCATCATTTGCCATCTACCATTCCGCAACATTTGTATTCTTTCATTGTAAATCGGGGGTACTTCATGAATAAAGCCCCGTCCAGCCATATTTGACTGTCCTAACAT
This sequence comes from Heliobacterium mobile, assembly GCF_009720735.1. GTDB lineage: Bacteria > Bacillota > Desulfitobacteriia > Heliobacteriales > Heliobacteriaceae > Heliobacterium > Heliobacterium mobile. Next base: position 33,297 of record NZ_WNKU01000018.1, on the reverse strand, counting down.
TAAAAACGATTTAACCATTTTTTCTCATCCTTTCTTTTCATTTAATACTTACGAAAGAAACTGTCCTTAACGCCGACCTAACGGATGACACGAGTGTCTATCCTGTCGTAATCTATCTTTCATTCAGTGGCTACCACGTTCTCAAACTTTTTGGAGAATGTTTGGGTAATCGTTTTTTTGGAATGGTATCGCAGCATTAATAGAGTACGTTCACTTTATAACCGGACATATCTTTTATACGGGATGGTTGCACCTTGGATGGTCGTACTTTTCGGATTGGCCACTGTTTTGGATGTTCTATCAATATCACAAGATATTCAAGTTGAAAAAATCAGCAAAATAGAAACAAACGTTCGGCACTGGTGAACAGGACTCTTTCGTTTAAGCCCAATTACTGTTTAGGTAACATCGAACCAAGATTAATTCCGACCCCGATGGCCGCCGACAACATCACAGCGTGAAAAACAAACCACGCCCATTTACCATACCGAAAAGCTTCATCTGGAATAGGTAGACGAGATTCCGGTGGGACTATCTTTCCACCAATCACTTCAAACAAGAGAAAGAATAGCCACCAAGCAGTGTAAGAATCCCAGAAGTCCCAAGCCCACTGATATTTAATTAGATTTGTTTTGGTCTCCAAAATAGACTCTATAAAAATGCCAATATTAATTATCGTCCAATAGAATGGAATCTTGTAAGCCCATTTAGTCGGGCTGAAACGAACCCCGATCAAAACATAAAAAGAAAATACTGTAAGAATAGCGAAGAAGGGGAACTTAAATAATGATGGAAACAACCGAAATGGAAAAGAATAAAACCCAACGGTTACAAAAAAATAACAAACTAATGTGCCCACTACTGAACTGATTAAGAACAAAAGCCCGTATTTTTTCAAATTATAACGAGCGATAAGATAACTTCCTACTGTGGCTATTACGATGGATATAAGCGAAATTACCGTTTCGACATTATTTTGGATATTTATGAGGAAAAGACTTCTCATAATGACGTTCCCAACTTAGAAATTATCTGTTCGCGAAATTAATCTTCAAATTTAAGGCTTCCCAGATAATCTCCCACCCATACCTCGTCAGCCCCCACTCCCCACAGATATAGTCATCGCCATACTTCTTCCGCCACTTCGGGAGCAGTTGGACATGCTGTTCGTACTTCATCCGGTCGAATACGTCAAATGAAACCAAGTCATCTAACGGTGAGTATGTGATCAACGGCCCTGGCCGACGGCAGTTACGCTTGGCCTTCCCCGACATCCGGTCGGATGGCATGACCATGCTGCCGACACGGCCCAGTCGGGAGGCACGACCACGGATGCCGGAGGCTGTGGTTTTCTTTTGTTTTACGTCGGTGAAAAATAGACGTTCGATTCGGTGTCAACTGAGGGCATCTCTTCTCCCCCTTCCGGACGTATTGACTTATCCGTACTCTATTTTGCCCGATGGTGAACAGATTGAAGCGTGAGCCTTTCGATATGGGGCCACGCTTTCCCTTTTCTAAAGCATATTCCTGGTGTATTGGTGGATGTATGGTCTTCGGTTTAACTGCTCTTCAAACTTTAACCGGCAATACTCTTCCCGTAGCCGGTCGACTTCACGGGATACCAGGATTGCTTGATTAATCCTACGGGTCAGTAGGAGTCGGGACGCTTCGTGGCGTTTTTTGTGGATTAATTTCAGAAGTTTATCTGCTTCGCTTTTCATCGTCAGGAACCACTCTCTTCCAACATTTGGTGAGTGATTATTCGATGTGGCGAGACTGATTTCCTTCTTTTTACATAAAAACAAAAGAAAAAGCGTTCGGCAGTGGTCGGGCCGGACGCTTCAACATTTGCAATTAGCTCTTTCCAAAATCTCATTTATTTAAGGTTTAATCTTATCTAATCGGTGTATTAGCTGCATAAAAACACTGTGCTGGCATTATATTAGTTCCACTTTTGGGGTGGTAGTGATAGAAATAAAACGGAATATTTCCATGAATTTCAGGATTTGTATATCCACCACCAGCTAAATTCGCTATAACCATAGCATAACTTTGCGTTTGTCCGAATACGTCTTTTCCCAGTTTAACACGTTCTAATGCTTCGTTGGTGGTAAGACCCGGACCAATATAAGTATGTCCATTATGAACTATGGCACAGTAATAAAACTTAGAATCATATCGATTTAGTACAGCCATCACCCATGGAGTATCTAGGTACATTATGCCATCAGACACAATAATCTGTCGATTGTATTGTTCATCTATAAAAAGGTAAGTAAGCACGGCTTTAATAGCCTCATCACTAATAGGTAAAACTATATCTGATTGTCCAATAACATGTACTTCATTAGTTTCAAGATCGATTAAAGACCCTGATAAAACACCATCAAGAAAGGTCTCTATATTTACCTTGTATTTTTTCTCTATTTTCATGCTATCTACAGTGCTTAATGAAACTTGATAAGCAACAGTATTTAGCTCAGCATAGATTTCGACATTATTGCACACCGTACTAATTTGCCTAATGTTCCCGTCATCTTTTAATACCTTAAATTCGTGGGTTGGGCATGCAAATGCTGAAGTATTAACGGAAAACAGAAAGACCAAACACATTAATAACACAATTGTTTTTTTACTTAAATTCATTTTTTATATCTCCTTTATTTATTAAACATAAGTAACTCACATTGATTTAGGTTTTTATTCCTCCTTTCATAACATCTATTTGTTGAACTCCGATATCAACTCCCCGTTCTGTTAAACATTTATTAGAACCATTTTATTCTATTAGTTTAAATGGGTATACGCAAGCTAAAGTTAAATTTAAGGGATTTAACCTGTTTCATTGTCAACAATATTGGACGGATTTACAACAAGATTCAATCTCCTGCCTACCAAGGTCTGAAAATACTTTGACGCATTTTTCCCTTTACTCAATCTTCTCTTTCATATTCACCCATTGACTTCCTTCCCCACTAGAGCGATGATGTCACTGCGGCGACCGCCCATCAAGGAGGAATGAATATCGAGGAATAACCGGCCCCAACAAAAAATTAAAAATTTAATTTCGCATAAGATTTTTACCGTTGAAATCAACGACAAGCATTGGCTTCATATAAATTCATCTTGGTCTAGTGCATGATGGACCGGATTATAAGGAGGCGTTCGATCAGATATTAGCTGGCTATCTACATAAATAGAGAACCCCGCCAGAAACGAAACTGACGGGGCTGGGTATCAAAGGTTTACCGGAAAAAGAGTTTAAGCTCAGCGAATAAAGTTTTCAGATTGAGGGTGAGATGTCCGATAATAAACGCAACCATCCCGAATCCTAGCCAGATGTGCAGATCTTTCATAACAGGTACGTTCATTCCAAGGAACGTCCAACCTTGAGAAGCTGCGGGGCCATGAGGAGCGACCATGAGGCCCAGCCCGGTCACAGTGACAATCAATCCAAGAAATGCTAACGAAACTGAAACGATGCCTTTTATTTTGCCGACCGAGGACCGGCTAGCTGCCTTACTGTTACTATTCAGATTTACGGGGATTTGATTGGTTACGGAACTCATTTTGATAACCTCCCAGATGATATTTAGTTTTTCTCTGTGTTTATAGATTACAGAGACTAACTGAAAGAGATCTGAAAGGTCTGTGAACATCATGTGAACTTGGCTGTTAAGAAGACTTAATCGACAATATAGAAGGCCAGTTAGCTCATACGATCAACAGCGAAGTCCACCCAGCTATACCAGAGTCTACGTCCAACCACATATCAAGCGAGGGTTCTCTAATCTCACGACCGTCGCCTATTTGGCGTGGGCTTTTTTAGTTATCAAAGAGCGAAACAGCCCCCGTTGCCGGGGGACTGTTGTTGGCGTTACTCAGCTTTTTCTGGTTTACTCATGTTCTCATTGAGCTTCTCGATGTTCTGGTTCAACCGGGTCAGTTGCTCGGCGATGGTGGACAGGGATTCGGCAATTTTCGGAATATCCCGTTCGTAAAACTTCCTGCCCAGGCCGGTCTGATAAAACTCTGTCATTCTGTAATCCTCCCTGCTGTTGTTGCGAGGCAGGTACAGCTTATCTAGGACTAATTCAATAGTAAAGTTAAGTTTGGAGAGGACCGCCGTTAACCGATCCCCTACCCTTCCTGTCATTGAAGTGAAACGAGATAAGCCCCAACCATTAGAAACAGTCCCCCTATCCATCTGACCGTTGGCACATACTCCGAAAACACCAGCCACCCAACGATAATTCCAAGGAAATGAATGAGCCCTTGTGCCGGGAATGCTGTGCTGAATGGGACCATTGTTAGCAACTTGAACCACACCGGCAAAGCGAGAGTAAGTAACACCACACCACCAAGAATACCGGGAGACGTGGCGGCTTTGAGTAAGTTTGAAAACTCAAAACCGCCCATTCGGTCTAGCTCCAATCGGATAAGGGTCTGTCCTGCTAAAATTAGGGAGATGTTCAATAACAGCAGCAACCATGCTTTTAGACTCATTGATCCACCTGTTTCTGAGGAGCCCCCTCGAATATCGTTAAGATATCCGTTCCCTGATTTAACAGAGTGTAATCATGCGGTTCTTCTACACTTATCGCGATGCTTAAACCTAACCCCAACCCGCTTTGTTTCAACGGAAAAATTGCCGACTTGCTCCAACGGTATCTCTCTATTCGAGCGAACCTTCCATTGAGTTTCATTGAGTTCTGGATACTCGGTTTTACTCACTTTATCCGGCTGGTTTTTGGAATCTCGAAGGATGTAGTTTGTTAGCCGTTCTAGTTGACGCTCGTTGGGCACCTCCCCCACCTGTTTTACATACGCCTCAATCAGATCATCAACAGCCTTAACCCGCCATTGAACCGGCATGTGTTGGGTAGTTAAGAGGTCTACTGCTTTAGCGAATGATGCTTTATAATTCGACTCTGTAGAGAACACCATCATGCCACCTCTTTCTCTTCATTGACCTGAGCGATCCGCTGAATGGCCGAGCGAACATGCTCACTGACGGCCTGTTGTGAGATGTTCATCCAATGGGCAGCGTCCTTTTGAATGAAGTCGTGTATGAAGACCAGTCTCAACGCTTGCTTCTGGCGATGGGTAAGATTTGCTTCTGCGACGGATTGTGCTAAGTCCATCAATAACAAACTAGCATCATAATCACCTCTAAGAAAGCGGGATTCCCGGACATGGTGAAGTTGAGTGAGCAAAGCGTAGATTCCTCGTTCGCTATCTAATGGATAGGCATCATCCAATCGCCGTTCCTTTGCGGAGAAATCAATGACTTTCCCCAGTTAAGCCGCCTCCTCTTTGATATGAAGTAAAGCGTTGTCGATTAAGCAGTACAATTCTTTCAATGTTCCCTCGTTTGTAATCTCGAAATCGGCATCAATCTGCTCAACGAACTTTTCCGTCTCATGGTTAAATTGAGCCAGTTGAATCTGTTCACCCAGTCGCTTCATACGCTGTATCCGTGTGGTTGCTGAGGAATTGATTTTTACTACATCAAAACCAGCTTCAAGTAATGAGAAATATTCGTTCCATTGGCGGAGGTCGGTGATTACGATATCATCATCTGGGCCAGTTTCTCTTTCGATTTGCCGTAGTACATAGTTCACCCATACATCGGGGTCTACATCACGTAAGGCTTGACCGACATTTTGATAAAGCGCACGGGGCTTGCCGTCTTCATCAGCGTTGGGGAACAGATCTTTACAGAGGTTGCGAATGGCATCACCGAAGGCGAACTTCCTAAACCCGTAATGATCAGCCAAATAATCGGCAGCGGCATCTTTACCGGAACGCATTTTCCCTGTCAGAGCGATTTTCATTATGCAATCTTCCTTTCAGAATGTTGTTGTTCAACAGCTTCCCATTGCTTGAGAAGGTTAAGTCTTTTTGTCAAACGTTGATAATACTCGATATCTAGTTCTGAAAAACTGTGAGACTTTCGTAATCTGGCCATGCCGTTCACGAAGGTGATGAACAACCGGGCCTCCCCTTCTGCCAACGTAAGAGCCTTACGGTAATCAATCACTTTTGCCATCAGCACGCCCTCGCTCTTGCCACTTCTGCGTAGTCTCCTTCGCGTTCAATTAAGATGAAGTCAAATCCATTTTTCCGGGCTGCGACCGCAGTGCTACCACTACCTCCGAACGGGTCAAGAACGATACCGCCGGGTGGAGTAATGAGTTTTATCAGCCATGCCATGAGGTCGACTGGTTTTACGGTCGGGTGATGGTTACGGCTTTTTACCGGCTTACGCTCACGGCCGTCCATGGTGTACTTGCTGTTAATGACGCCACGGCCTGTGCCGGGATATGTGCGCCGTTCTTGGAGGTCAATGACGTTACCTTGCCAGTCGCTGTTGCGATCTTTCTTACTAGACTTCTTGGAGATTTCTTTGGGCGAGATATTGAAGAATTGGCTGTACCACTCATCATCATTGGTGGTCACGCAGTTGGCTGGAAATCGGCCTTCTTCGGATTGATCTGATGGTACTCGGCAGTCTCGGATGTTAACAGCGCCAGTACCGTATAGCTCAACATTCTCGCAAGTATTTCCCTCCATGGGCTTCCTCGCCATTATTATCGGCTCATGTGCGGGTTTGATCGATGTACCCCATCCATCCCATTGCTTGGCTAGGTCGGTCGCTGGTTCGGTAATGTAATGAACGATTTTCCCTGTCTGTTCCCCGGCGAACAGCGATGAACCATACGCCCTACCATGACCATTACGCTTATCTGGTACTTCTCGTTCTCCGATGATATGCCGTTCAACCCCCGCTCGTTTATCGAAGGCTTTGCTGACGTCCATGCTTTTGGGGAATCCGCTGGTGTACAGCCATTCGATGACATCTCTGATTTCAAAACCGGCCATCCGAAGGGCGACGGTCATGAGGTCTTGGGTTCGTGTGCCAGAGAAGCAAAGGATGTGGCCGCCAGGTTTCAAGACGCGATAAACCTCTCGCCAGATGGCGGGTCCCGGGACGAATGAGTCCCAGGACTTACCCATGAATCCTTTGGCCTGGTGGGTGTAATCCTCGCCAGCCATCCACTTTGAGAGGACTTCTCGGATGTTTGGCTCTTTGGAAAGACCGTAAGGTGGGTCTGTTACGCAGGAATCGATAGAATTGTCGGGCAGGGATTTGAGCACATCTAGACAGTCGCCAACTAGCACCCGATTCTTACCTGATTGATTTGTCAAAAAGCTACCCCCTACATCTTTATAGCTAATGTCTGTTATAATTAGGAAACATAATGGAGGTGTTGTTCGATGTTAGAGGCGCTTAACCTTAGTCCTCTTTTTATTACAGTCATGCTTCTATTCATGGCGATTCCGTTTGTAATTATCGTATTTTCCTATAAAAGATACTCTTCACCACATAAAATCGCGGCAAGACGATATGCCAAAGGGGAGATCAGTTTTGAAGAGTATCAGTTAATACATAAAAATCTGAGCCATATCCGTCATGAAAAATGAGTAACTAGCTTGCTTTATCCCACATCGTTTTCGGCAACTTCCCCACAGTGTCCATCAGCAACTCATACACGTCCAGGTCCATCACGTCGGCCTGGGCGTTTTTATTTTTGGCTACTAATTGCCGTAGGGTAGGCCGCTGTTCCCGTAGCTTCCGCATCGCTCGATTATGACCCTCGATATGGGGACCGTGGTATTCCTGTAATGTTTCCCATTTCTCGGGGTCAAGTGAACGGACAGTTTCGAACATGGAGTTGACGATATCGCGGGTTTCACCTTGAGCACCCTGTTCCCAGATACGTTGCTTGAACACGTTCTTCACCAGAGCTTCCTCAGAAAAGTCCAGCATGAACGGTGGCATCATCACGCCTATGGGATAAAGTGAGCGAATGGCTTGCAGCGATTCTTCGGGGTGGTCTTTTCGAAGCTGTTCACATCGAGCTAGTTGCTCTTCCAACATCCGATGGTATAGCCATGGGTCCTTTGCTTCATACGGAACCACAAATCCCCAAGGTTTATTTGCTCGAAAGCCACCGGCTATTCGGCGGTTACGGATGGTGTAGGTGATCAGGTGATCGTAGACAGTCTTACTCACGCCAATAAAAAGGAAGGTTACTGTCTCTCCACGGATAGGCTCATAGGAGTGACCGGCCTTGACCATGCCGTTAATGAAACGGTCGGTATTGCCCATGTCATCGTATTTGCCAAGGTATAGGGCCGAGGCAAAGGCACTGGATTTGCGGCCTTTGTCGGTGGCTCTCAATGCGATGACTCGGCCATGTTGGACCGGCGTGAATCCCTGTTTAACGAAGTTTTCGTTGATGAAATCCTCTAGGTTACAAATGTCGTTAAGCCGTTCCGGTTCCAAGTGGACACGCTCATTCCAACAGATTGGATTGCGATCAATATTAAACCGACTCACTTTTTCTGCTCCACTCTCTTTCTTCCCGAATTGATTCGAGGTTAGCGTCAATCGCGTATTGAACTCTTTCGGCAACCCATGCCAGCACAGCCGCCTTTACCAAAGCGTTTGAATCCGGCTTGTCGTTAAATACCTTGTTTCGAAGAAGTTCTTCAGCAAATAAAAACTCATCTCGCAGAGCAAACAAAGTCGCAAAATCTGTAGCCATTTTCAACTGCCTCCTAAATTCGCTTATCCTGCTTGTTGTAGTTCATTGAACTTCCGCTTCGGATACTCGTAATTCTTCCGAACATCGCCCCAGGAAGATACCTTCGTGAAATATCCAATCACTCGGGTCATGTAATCCACTATGGGCTGTCCGCAGATAGGGCAGTTGTTACCGGTCCCCACTATGGACGTATGACCACTGGCGCAAACCCCGAATCCATAGTTGATGGCAAAGTGTTCAACTCCCTCTGATAAGGAAATCAAGATGAGTTTCTTCATTATAGTTGGGTCGGTAATCCGTTCCTGAACATTAAGGTGCAAGATACCTCCGCCGCTAACGTGCTTCATGAAGCGACCAGTTAGGTGAATGCGATCGGTGGTCCCCATATCCGCGATTAAGGGAACATACTGGTTTGAGTACAATTCAAAGGGCTGTAGCTTGCGATAGATTAAGCGGTCCTTTTTCGCCAATGTCACTGCTGTGCTCTCCGCAGGGATTTCCTCTGTGTTGAAGGAGTGTCCCGTTTCTTGGCTGAAATCTATAGCATATTCCTCCGTTTTCTTTAGCACTTTCTCGGTGAACGATTGCCCTTCTTCACTCTCCATCGGCATCCCCATAAACTCGCACATCTCATACTGACCGTGAATGCCGATAGTGGAGAACAGCATGTCCAGTGAAAACCAACCAAGCGGCTTAAAGAATTTTAGGAATCCCTTCTCTACCCGTCGGCGAAGGATCTCTTCCCGGTGAACCAACAGCAAATCCTTAGCCATCTGTGCTCGCCGTTCCAATAGAGTGAAGAAGTGCTTTTCATCACTGGCATCTAACGCTAATCTTGGGAAGTTGATGGTGACTACCCGGTGAGAGCCAATATTGAGACCGCCGTTACCAAAGCTGTCGGCCCGGTAGCTCATGCGTTCGGTATCGTTTACATAACGGCAGCACATTGCAATCTTGGATCCTTCATTGGCGTAAATGTTCAGCACGCCGAGTTTGACGTTGATTTGGCTAATAAACTCCAGGAAATCCTCGTCTAACGGCTGCCGGTTTTCGTCGACACAAAGGTTGGCAGTCATGACCGGGAATCGGTACGGCAAGCCGGTTGCCGGATCACCGTTGGCAAAGAACTCCGCAATGATTTTCTGAATTTGCATGACGTACTCTACGTCCACTTCCGAGCCATCGGGGTAGCGATATTCGGAAAATAGTTTCTTCAGGTTTTCACGGTCAAAGATAGAAACGTTAGAGAACGGTGACTGCCCACTCGTACGAAACTTGTTATTGGCTACGTGCACAAACTTCTGCCAGAGGTTGACGATATAATCCCGGTCCTCTTCCCTTTCCGGATTACGTGCTTCCTGTTTCAGATACCATGCAAGGTTGACGATGAGATCCCCGGGAGCCACCGCACCTGCAAACTCCTGACTTAAGTCCATCACGACTTCGGTCACTTGAGCCATGAAGCTATCCGACCTTTTTGGTGGTAGGCTTTGCAGTTGACCATAAGGCCGCCCTTCAACCATCAAGTTCGCCGTGGAAAATGCGAAGCAGTACGGAATCTGAATCCCCTGCCCAGAGCTATCGTGGAAATACAGTTCACCACGCCAGATTGCGGATATCAGCTTATTAGCCCGGTGAAGTCCAAATCGTTTTTTGCTGTACCGCCACAAGAGATAATAACCTTCGAGCTTCAAGATTCCTTTGGTGACTTCGGCTTGATAGTTGTTGGCCGACAGTTCCTCATTGGAGTTGGCGTTTTGGTCGACGCTGGCATCGGCCAGCCGCTTGGTGAAGTAATCGTGAGACATTTGCCCCACATCGACCTTATTGGGGCTAATACCTTCCAGTTCCAACATCTTCAGTCCAATGGGGTCTTTCGAAAACTTCTGATAGAGCGTATCGAAACCCGGTTCAAAAGTAAGGGATATCTTCAAGCTACCTTCTCCTTCCGTCGGTCCACAATGATTTGATTGGAACTGGCCGGGAATCCGCCAGTGTGTAATTCCTGACGGTATTCCCCGGCAATGATAACGTCACATAGGTCGATAATGTCGTCGGAAATCGAGAAGATGTTGTGGCCCGTGTACAGCCATGTGCTCAACCCAATGGATTTTACCGCTGCCAACAATACCTTCAACGCATCGGGCTGGTCCATCGGCTCTCCGCCCACAAAGACCACAGCATCATAGAATCGCTGATTCGCTTGAATTCGCCGAGCAATCTCATCGGTATCCATCTCTTCCCCACCGTCAAAAAACTGCAATTCGGGATTATGGCAGCCAGGACACCTCCGTCGGCATCCTTGAAAAAAGATGCTGAAGGCGATACCGTCGGCATCTGATATATTCAGGTCGTTGAATCCAGCAATCCGAACTGTGGCCATCACGCCACCTCCGATACGCTATCAATGGTCACCTTCCACTTTCGGAACCCCTGTCGGTCCACCCACACCCAGAACTCAAAATCAATTACTTCATCAATGTTGTGTTCTTTAATGGTCGCTTGGATACCGGCAATCTCTTTTCGATATGCCGCCATAGAGAACCGCTTGGTTCGTTTGGACTGTACGGCCAAGATGCGTCTTCGGCTAATACCGAGCACATCCACCTTGGAATGGGAACCAGCAGACCTCACCACCAGGAATCCTCGTCCTGTCAACTCATGAACAATCTTCCGTTCAATCTCATAGCCTCGTTGATAATTTGTGCGCCCCATTACGCCGCCACCTGTGCGTTCATCTGATGGCAGTGAGGCTTATACAAACAGAAGAAGCATTTCTCCACCATAGCCCGAGGTAGTTTATTGGCGTAGCACATACCAGCCACGTCTGCGAATTTATCCAACAGTCGATTGCGATCTTCATCCGTTACATTCATATAAAAGGCTCGCATGTCTGGCTTCGCCTCCGCACCTTTGGTCCAGCTGTCCTTGGCGAGGGATTCATACACAATGAGGAACTCATCAAGGTCAAATAACAGCGAGTAAGCCACGCATTGATCTTTGTGATCCGCTTGAGCATCCTTCATCTTGTACTCGCCGATAACTCCAAGAGTGGTAGACTTGGTCTTAAACTCCAGCCCGATCTTGCTGCCATCCGGTTGATATTGAAGGACTCCGTCCATCATGCCGTATAGCTGGAACCGTTGGCCGTTACGCTCAAACTGCCTAACCTGCCGGATGTTCTTTTCCCATGCCGGTCGGTTGGTGGTTTTTGTTCGTACCACCGTAAATTGCGGTGCATCCAGATGAGTCTCGGCGTACAGTAAATCTCGCTGCATCGCCCGGTGTACTGCTGAACCGTTACGGGACCATCGTCGTTGGTAAGGAAAGCGGTCAACAAAAGAGGCTTCAACCTTTTTAACTTTGAAATAAAGTTCCCGTTCACATTTGTAGGCCGATGAAGGCGAGAAAGTAATAACTCCTTTTTTGAACCCTAACTTGCTCGTATCGCTGTTCAAACCATCCAACTCATCCATGAGCAGATACTTTTCAATCTCGTTATCGTTCGGTTCCTCAATGGAATGAATTGCATCAAAGTGTTTAAGGATAGCCTTGGTCAACTCTTGGCCGCGATCGTTAGCATCCGATAAAACTTCCTGCCGGAGTTCCTTTGCTCCAACCCGATTAACTAAGCTGCCGATGCGAACCACTCCTCTTTCTTTACTCCTTCTCCCCATCGTTGCATGATTTCGGTATCGACGACGAGAGGTACATCCAAAGAAGCCGCCGATGTCATGCACTCCTCAATTTCCTTCACATCACCATTAGTAACGCTATCATCCACCATCATCAACGCCTCGTCATGAACTGTTCCGCACAGGGACCAGCCTCTCGCTAAGCAATACTGTTGTAAATTCAGCATGGCTCGCTTCATGATATCGGCGGCCGTTCCTTGGATAACAGCGTTGACACTCTGCCGCCGAGCCGATTCTACATCTCCCTTGACATCGTAAAATTTTCGCTTGAGGTCACGAGGGATATCATTGTTTCGCCAGACGTTTAGTGGCAGTTCTTCGACACCGAGAATCTCGCAGATTTGTTTCGCTAATGAATCATAAACCTTCGCCTTCTGTCGATGTCCAGGAAATCGGCGTTTTCTTCCGTACAAGGTTTCCACGTACTCATTTTCTTTAACAAACTCATGAGTATATTTAATGAAGGAATGCACTTGTGGGTAGGTTCTAAAGAAGTCGCAAATGAACTGGTGGGCCTCATCAACCGTGATCTCCAGTTGGGTTGATAGCGTGTGCATACTCGTACCGTACATCACAGCGAGAAGCCCAACCTTCATCATTTTCCGGTACTTCGACCCATCGCCGCACTCTTCGATGGGCTTCTTGAATACCCGGCTGGCCAACGTGGAATACAAATCCTGACCGTTCAAGTATGGTTCTTGGAGATGACGGTCGCCGCTGATATGGGCCAGCACCCGTGGTTCGATCTGCGAGAAGTCACTCCCAATAATCAGCTTGCCCGGTGGAGCGATGATCAGCTTCCTTGCCTTGGGCGGCAGGTTTTGCAGGTTCGGTTCGTTGCTAGAGAACCGGCCAGTCACGGTGGCCACCTGATTAAAAGATCCATGAATTCGGCCATCGGACTTAATTCGTTCCGGTAAGGCCTCGACGTAGGTGCTGAGAAGTTTCGTAAGTTCCCGGTATTTTAACAGATGCTCAATACCAGGATGCTTGTCCTTTAAGGCTTTTAGCGTTTTCACATCGGTGGACCGGGCATTGACCTCTGGTAATTTCAGCTCATCGTACAACTTCCGGGCTAACTGGATGGGCGAGTTGCAGTTGATATCTCCGAAGTGATCGGTTAGGGATAGCTCCAGTTGATGAATCTCACTCCGAAGTTCCTCACCGTACTCCTGGGCATAGTTCCGGTCGATAAGGAACCCGCACTGTTCCATTTCGACACAGACATCAATCAGCGGATTCTCCAGTTCCCGATACAACTCTTCCAGTTTACCCAGTCGCTGAAGGTGCTGCCGTTGCCACTCATAGAGCTTCCATGTGAGATGGGTATCCTTGGCGGCATAGACTAAAGCAACATCTAACGGAACTTCGTCAAAGCAGGTTTTTCCAAAGAGATCTTCAAATGTGAGGCTGGTATCTTCAAATCCAAAGTGTTTGCCGTATTTTGTTGCCAGATTCTTTAAGGCATAGGACGTCTCATTTTCATTCAGCAGAGCCATTGCCACCCGAGTGTCATGGGCCAATCCTCGCATCCGAACTCCGTGGCGAATCAACATGTGCATGTCGTACTTGGCGTTGTGAAGCACCTTGCCTACCTTTGGGTTAGTGAGCATCGGCATAAGTGCGTCCATGACAACCGAGCGTTTCAACTGTTTCCCGACCTTATGAGCCACCGGGATATAGACGTGGTAATCCGCTTTGGGCAAGGTTAGGGACATGCCAACGATTACATCGTTGTACACGTCTAAACCCGTTGTTTCTGTATCGAATGATATAATAGGTTCGCTTTGCAGAGCGACGACCAACTGTTCCAACTGAGATTCCGTTTGTATCAGCCGGTAATTATCCGGTGTCTGGGCGACCATGTCTTTAAGGACCGTTTCTTTTCGCTGTTCTTGCAAGTCGCGCCACAACCGCATGGCATGGGCCTTGGTAAACTTCTTAAGGCTATCTACGCCAAGGCCGATTTCACCGGCATCAATGGCGGACTTGACCATCTGGAGTCGTTTCTTATCCAATCCCCCCAGCTTTGATGATAAAATGGCCGCCTGTAATTTGCCGGATGGTCTCATCCAACCGGTGTACCAAACTTCCTCCCAGGTAGGTTCCCGCATCATCAGTTCCTTTTTCTTTTGGGCTTCTCGGACTCGATCGGTTGACTGGTGATCTACTATCGCAAGTCCGGTGATTCTTAGTTCGACGAATATCACCTCTTCTTTGCCTGGGTTAAGGAAGGCGGAGAGCCGCCTCTATCAAAAAATGTTTTCGGGATTGGTGCTTTCTTCAATAGGCTTTACGGCTTCATCCACGAGTTCACCCGCAAAGGTTCGTTCAACCAGGAATCCTGCTTTCTGAAGTTCCTCAATCTGTTGTTGTCGGCTCCGTGGTTGCAGGACTGTTTCGTAGAAATCTTCTTCCACTGTGGTTCCGTCAAACCGGCTAAACTTCTCACGGTCATCGGGTTTCAGTTTAATAATGGGGTTTAAAGAATATGTCGTATCCGTCTTAGTTCCAGTTCGTTTGAATACGAAGGCCAACTCGTGGAGATCCTCGGCGTATTGCTCAATGGTGTTAATGAGTCCCTGTGTTTGTCCTCTGCTGCCGTCAAAGACTCGAACGATTCCTTCGTCGATATCTGCAAAGGCGAACAGGTACCGCTTTTTTGCCCGGAGTCCTTGGTACTCTTCTATACCCGCACTTGCCGCTTCACAGTGAGCACACTTTTGACCCGCCGGTTGAATACAGGGTTGCGTGTATATCTCATGCTGGAAGGAACCATGTGCTCGGTATTCCACATAATCCTCTGGAGTTAGTAACCGAACCCGAACAGATTCTCCATCTTTTAAGCGGATGTAAACCTTTTTGAAGTCGATATTTGAGTTCTTCTTATTCACCGATTCTTTGGCATCCTTGCCTTTCGCTGTAATCACACCCATGAATTACGTCCCCCTTAGTAATTGAGTTTTATTATCGTTATGGTTATAATCGAAACAGAACTTCTTTTTAGGCCGACGGTTCTTTGATACTTAGGCTGCATTGTCTAGGTACTCTTTGAATTTTTGTTTGGCCCGTTGCACCCCCTTTCGCGGTCGATCCCCGTATTCGTTCTCTCCGAATACGATGGACGCGATTTCTTTGTTGGTGCATCCGAAGTGAATAAGCTTAATGATTTTACCTTGCTGCTCGTTGGTTCTCGCAAAACCATCGAGCAGTTCTTTTATATAGAGGTTTTCTTCTACCGTTTGTTCTACCGCCGAATTTTCGACGAGCCATAATGGGCTCGCTGAGGATTCGGTTTCTTCGTTTCCATCATTCGCTAAATAGATTAATGGTTTAATCGGGAACCGCTTTTGGGCACGATAATGGCGACACAAGTCGATGAATTTTCGATACATGATGTGCATACACCGTTGAATAAAGGTTTTCTCTCCGTTAAAGTCCAGGGCAGCTTCCCAGACAGTCTCTTGAAACATAAGGTAGAGTTCATCGTAGTGAATGTACTCATTTTCTCTTTTTCGAGCCTCGTATTTCAGAATCGGATCCATGATTCGGAGTAGTTCTTCGAATGCATGACCATCTCCCGTTCGGGCAAATTCCAGTGCGTAACCGTCGAGCTTATCTCGATCTTTCAACGTTCGCGTCCCCTTTCCGTCTTCTTGACGTATGTCTTTACTTTTTTTAATCTTTATCCTCTTAATCTGTATAGTTTAACTGAGGACAGGCTTAATGTTCGCACGATTCGACATATAAAGCTAGATGTAGATTATTGGGAACTATTGAATCCCAGTTTTGTTGCACCGTTTTTAGGGGACGTTATGAAAGGGGTCCAAGAATATGGCGAAGCGAATGACGGGGCGTGAGAAAGCCGCTTACTGGCAACGTGTTGCAGATACCGGCGATTTTTTGAGGGATCTACGGATAAAACAAGGCTCTACGCTTGCTGAAGTTAGTGAAAATGTTGGCGTTTCTGTAAATTTCCTTTCAGAAATCGAACGTGGTTTAAAAGCACCCAGCGATAACTTAATTGTTGAGTTGGCGAAGTATTATCAGATTGATATCAACGAGCTGTACCAACGGTTGGGGAAAATTCCAGAATCGGTTACCGATGAACTTGAAAAAAGCCCTCAATTCCAAAAATTACTCCTTGAGATTAATAGCAATCCCAAATTGTCCAAAAAACGAAAACAAGAACTCTACGAGGAAATTTACGACACTTACCTCTCATTCATTGAGGAAATGGAATCCGAAAAAATGGATGGGGTGACTGAAGAATGAAAAACCATAAACCTCAAATTACTCTTTTTCAGCATTTTCTTGGTGCGCTTTCGTTACTAGTTTCTGGTGCAATTTTGGGTTTATCGTTCGGAGCATGGTTGTTTCTTCAGATCCGTCTTTCCCGTGGCATGAAAAAGTTAATTATGATGCGAGTCAATTATGAGGGAAAGGAAGTACTTCTTACTAACCCCTCTAGCATTGGCGAAGTATACGATGCCATCGTCCGCTTCTTTACGATGAAAGTATATCCGACTGAAAAAACCGAAAAGAATGAAACACGAGTGCAGATTATTATGGGTTTTATATCTGCAATAGCGATACTCACCACCCTTTATGGGATTTGGATTTCGATTAAGGAAGCAATTAACCTAATAAGACGGCGTTAGGATTTGGCTAGAATATACGAACACTAATGTCTCGGAGCGAGTGACAAATTTGAAGTAATGCCTCTTGTGACAGTACATTCACGTCTTTAGCGTAACTCGGTAAGACCAGGGTCTTTAGGGACAGTTGTCCGCCAAGTTGTTCTATTAGGCTGTCCGCAAGTCGTTTTCCGGGCAGGTCGTTGTCCGTAGCGATAACTAATTCTTTGATAGGTAACCGGATCAACAGATCCCTCTGTCGAGTCGACAAGTGAGCTCCCCCTAACGCCACTGCCCCGAAACCCGCTTGCCATAGAGTGAGAGCATCAATCTCGCTTTCAACAATAAATACCTGTTCTTTTCTTGAGCGGACAACGTAATTCAGGCCATAAATGTGGTCGCGAATCGGTTGTCCGCCTTCGTAATACCAGAAGATTTTGTCTCGGACACTTCGAAACTTGATATTGACCAGATTTCCCGCACGGTCAAACCAAGGAAAGGTGATCGCTTTTCGTTTTCGGTCGTATCCAATTTGGAAGGTTCTCTGCATGTTTTCAGATATACCACGTTGATCACCTAGATAAGGATGTCGGTATTGAAAAGGGATGAGTACATTAGAATGTAACGGTGTCCGGCTTTCTGCCTCCAAAGTAAGCAGGCGTATTTTTAATTGAAGAGAATCGGCATCGGCCGTTTGGACTCCATAGTGCTCGATTAGATATTCAACGGTTTCCTCGTAGGTCTCATTTCGCAACCATGAAAGCAGCCGTGGAAAATTTCCTTTCTTCCATTCTGCGTCATCGCTACCGGAATCGATCCATACTCCCGTGTCCAGACGGATGGCAAAAGATGGGTGACGTTCGGGTCGAAAGGGTGAGCAGGCGAGGAATTTGTTTTCTGTCCAACGAGGGCGGTTCCAGTCGTATAGCCGGAGTTCAGATGCAATATCGACGTCGATATCCTGATTATGAAGCGCGATCATGCGACGTCCTGAATCACCGTTTCCATAATGGCGACCGCTTCGGGTAGGTAACCTGCTTGTTCTACTAAAGTGATTTTATTGACCTTATTGCCTTCTTGGACTTGGTATGCTTCTAACACATCAAATCCTGTGGTCTTTGCTAACTTCGCATAGACTCGACCATAACAGACAGTTGGTTTTCCGCTCCAAGACGCCAGTTGGTGGATGTATTTTCTAAGGTTATGACTGGGCATTTTATCCCGCAGTTCATGGATACGACTTTCCAAATCAACGATATTTGCATACGGTTTATTGGTAGGTTTCACTGTTTCGGGATGAGCTGGTTCTAATGTCTTGATTAATTGGTGGACTGTAGTCATAACGTTGTTTGTAGTGTCCATCGTCTTGGTAACCATATCGTTTGTGGCATTCATGCTCGTTGAAACAATGCTGGTCATAGTCTCCATCGCCCGTGTTACGGTATCCACGAGTTTTTCCATCTGTTCATTTGTAACTTCGGATTCGTTGACGGCATAGCGACCTGTTTTTCGGATGCTAGGAATGACCTCATGAGTGACCCAACGCTTAAACGTTTTAGCTTGTGGTTTGCGACTCGTGAGTATAAGTGAATATAATCCAGGTTCATTGACGAGGGTTACCATGGGTATCATTGCACCCTTACTAATAGTAAGGATGGTTTCTCTGTCGGTAAGTGTCATTTTTTCATCATCGTCAAGGCGATATAGGGCTTTTGTTGGATTACCAATATCGAGTGCCTCACAAACATCTTTAGCGACCCACCAAATTTCCTCATCTATTTCTGCAGTTCGTAAGGATTGACCCTGAAAGTTAAAAACTTGGATTTGTTGAGGTTGCACAGTTAACGCCCTTTCATAACTCAAAATTTTGCTGTTTACTTTTTCATCTAAGCATGATTGACGATAACTAGATACTGCTAGTCGGATTATCTTCTTCTTTAGTTCGTTCGCTTTCGCTTTGCGACTGGTCAGTAAAAGTTGGTATATCCCTGATTCGTTAATCATTAATAAGTTCTGCAAACCTCCGGAAGTTTCTATAGGATGAAGTATTCTATCGTTGCAGTCGATTCGCGTCAGAGCATATGAGGGATTTCCGATACCGACGGCATCACAAATATCTTTTGCAACAAACCAAAGCTTATTTTCAATAATTGAAGTTCGAATATCAGCACCATCGAATTCAATAATTTGAGGAAGACGGGTTAGTTTTGAATTGATTTCTTTTACCGAGTTCATATTAGTCATTTGCTTTGTCCTCCTTTAATTAAATTGTATTTTCGCGCTAACCTAAATATCAGATCTTGTCCTTTTGGGGTTACGAAGGTTCGGGACGAGTTGAGGCTAACACCGTTTTTCCAGAAGGTTTTTGTTTTTACGGTAAAACATCCGGCTTTAATGAAATGCTGATACGGAATGTTGTATCCCTCCTGGTTCTTGAACATGAGCTTCCAATCTCTCATCAGGTTAAACAGGGTATTCGGTCCCAGTTCCATCGACTTTGCAATCTCATTCACGGGCAAAACATTTACTGCGGACATAAAGGTTTGATAGGCGTTAACCTTTGGGGCTTGCTCTTCAATCTTTTCTCGCAGTCTCTGATTTTCTTCCACGCTATCGGCCAATTGCCGTAAGGCTTCTGCGAAGTTGCTCGGAAGTTCATATTGAGGTTCGCTCTGCGGTAGCTGTTCCTTCATCCGGTAATACTCGTCCACCAGCATCTCGTAAGCTTCCCAAGCTCGGTCCGTATTTAGTGACTTGGCGTGAAGCCAGGCTCCTTTTTCAGTCCAGAGGTACAGCACAGGAGCAAATTTGAGGTTCCCCGAAATTTTCGGGTAAGCTCTTTTGAATTCTTTTAAGTCATCTCCTGTGAGTGCATAATAGTGTTTCTCTTTGGTATAACGGTCCTTATTGTTCTGGAAATTGTCGTTTATCTTTTTCATATCCGCCTCGTACGCATCCGCTAGTTGGGCTGTCGTGAGCAACCGTTGTCCGTTCATCTCAAGGACTTGTAGCGATTTCATGTTGTGAATTCCTCCTCAGTTTTTTTGTAGGACTGTTTTGTCCTTACATACTCTTAATGCGTTTTTTCGATCCCGATTGTGACAAAAAACGTCCTGACAATACATCCCAGTCAAAACAAATCGGTCACATCCGTCTCCCGAATAAGGCCCACATTGAAATCACAAACCAACTCAATGACCTTTCCCACGTTCGGTTCCCGGGCTTTTTCGATGCTGATTTTGCCGATACCATCACCGGCATCGAACGTCAGCGCAGTCGCTGCGTCCTGAATGACGGCCACTGTTTCGGAGTAGTCGGTCAGCTTCGGCGGCTTTACCATTCGGCAGCCGTCTTCATCCGATTTTCGCTTTTCTTTTTCGGCTGCCCCCGGTGTTTGATGCACAACCAGTCCAGCTACCTCATACCGTCCAAACAATTGGCGGAGTCTTCGTGAGGTGTAGGACATTGAATCCCTCATCTTTCCTTTGCCATGATTCATTAAATTAAAGCCGTCGATAATGACCATTTTTATATTCGGATTCATCTGTAAGTCGGCTTCTATCACTTCAACGGACAAACCATCGGGCAAGTCTTCCATGGTTTTGATCACATAGGGAGCCATGGACATTTCCGGTGTGAAGGCTTCCAGATAGTCGAAATACTGCGATTCATTCGCTAACAATCCCCGGCGTAATTTGACGTTATCGAACTTCCCCATCAACGTATCCAACCGTAGAGCCTGTTGACGTTTGGAAAGCTCTGGTGAATAATGAAGAACCCCAAACTGGTTCTCCCAAGCTGACAGCCCGATATGCGAGGCCAGCCAAGACTTTCCCCGGTTTGTAAAGGCCATGAGCAGGATATAGTCCCCAATCTCGAATCCACCACCCAATGCTTCAGTCAGCGATGGATACGGCGCGGGAATATATGATCGAGATCGACTTTCCTTTGCTTGTTCATACCACGATTTCCGTTCTTCCCCGTTGACCGCATAGTTGGTGCCCACATCAAAGCGAACCAACGTGGTGGCTTCAATCCGTAACGTCTCCTCTTTTAACCACTGAATAAACTTGTCCCCGGAAAGCTCACTAAACTTCTTGGCCGCTTGATGTTGGAGCAATTCAAAGGCTCGCCGTTTGGCCGATAGGGCCTTGAGACGGGTGCAGAGATATTTGAATGAATCCTGCACGTCCGGGATGTACTCGAACTGCTCAAACTGCCCTACAACCGTTCGGTAATCCGGCGATTGTTTGTTTTCCCGTACATACTCCCGGACGAACAGATAGACCTCGCCCAACGTAGGAAAGTCGGTTACATCGACGTTGAAACGATTTAGTACCGAGAAAGCGTCTTCATCAATCACTTTGGAAAGTAGTTGCGCCTCCTGCATTTAATCCACCCTCTCTCATGGATTGCCAAAACATAGTGGTTACGCCACTCCCTTTCTGCTTTTGAGGATTTGCCGAATCAACTCTACACCTTTGGGTGACACCAATGTTCGTCCTTTGGTCATCCATTGGCCATTTGCGAAGAAGGTGTACTCTTTCACCATGAAATGACCGCTTTCAATGTACTTTTGAAGGGGTAAATTTTTGTCCATTCCACTCTTGATTAAAATCCCTTCCTCCCGAAGTGCCTCATAAGTGCCATTGCGACCTTCATCCATCGACTTGGCAACTTCCGACATGGTTTGCCATCCATGGGATTCGATAAAGATATCAAACGCTTCCACCTTCGGTGCATCGGCTTCGACCTTAGCGACGAGTTCTAGTCGCATTTTTTCCGTCTGGACAAGCGCATCCAAGGCTTCTATATAGTTTTTGGGAATTATCCGGCCTTCGAAAGTCGGACGTTCAAGTTCCTGTTTCATTCGGTAATATTCATCAACTAGCATTTCATACGCTTTCCACGCCTGATCAGTCTGAAGGCTTTTTGCGTTGAGGCAGGCACCTTTTTCAGTCCAGAGGTAAACAATTTTGGCTTTTTTCAGACTGGTATCAAATTGATGATAGTTCATAAAATCACGTTTTTCTTTGCCTTCCAGTGTAAAATAATGTTTACCCTCGGTATAACGCTCTTTGTTGCGGTTAAAATTGTTACTGATAATTACAGCTTCCGTTCCGAACGCCTCAGCTAGTTGAGCCGTAGTGAGCACCCGTTGGCCTTGTTGTTCAATTACCTGAAAAGAAAAGTCCGTCATTGATGTCGTCCTCCTAATTATTTTTGAATGATTTGGGTTGGTTTGTTGGGACATAAACTACGAAGCCAGTTTTCTATGCTTCAGAACATTCCGGATGAACTCTATCCCGGTGGGAGAAACCAGTGTGCGGCTTTTCGTCATCCATTGTCCGTTTTTCCAGAAGGTGTACTCTTTGACCGAAAAGTACCCACGTTCGATGTATTTTTGCAGTGGAAGATTTCTGTCCATTCCGCTTTTGATGAGAATTCCTTCTTCACGCAGGATCTGATAGATACGATTACGACCGTAATTTAGTGACTTGGCGACTTCTGCGATGGTCTGCCAAGCATGAGATTCGATGAAGTTATTGAACGCCTCCACTTTTGGCGCATCCGTCTCAATTTGATCGGTGAGAGTATTTATTTTTTCTGTTAAGCGACCATTTTCTTCGAGTGCTTCGGCGTATTTATGCAATGCTTCCGGGAGTGTTTTAGGGATGAGGTCATAGAAAATTGAGTACGCTCCGGTCTGACGGATACTTGGAAG
Source organism: Heliobacterium mobile (assembly GCF_009720735.1). GTDB lineage: Bacteria > Bacillota > Desulfitobacteriia > Heliobacteriales > Heliobacteriaceae > Heliobacterium > Heliobacterium mobile. Next base: position 10,625 of record NZ_WNKU01000018.1, on the reverse strand, counting down.
AACCTCATGAGTAACCCACCGTTTGAACGCTTTAGCCTCGGGTTTACGACTAGTAAGGACAAGGGAATATAGTCCTGGTTCATTGATGATGACCATTTCTTGTTCTCCCCCAGGGGTCCGAACAATGTTCGTACCCTTTTCATCATTATCTAATCGTGAAACGGCTTTACTCGTATCAGAATGTTCCAGCACATTGCACACATCTTTTGCTACAAACCATGGCTCTCCATCGATCATCACTGTCCGCACCTGAGCACCCTCATAGTTGAATACTTTCTGCATGTTCATCATTGATTTACATCCTCCTAAAAATTTTTGTGTTCAATCTTTGTTTAGTTGCCAACTCGTCATCAACGCATCTGTTTTGTGCGCTGATCTTCACCTTCGAAAGAGATCGGAATCGCCATCCCTTCGATTCGACTGGCAATCCGTGGGTCCAGTAATTTACCCAGACGCTCCAATGGTTCATTGGACGTAAATATCGTCGCCTTCCGTTCGGTACACCGTTCATCGATGACCTCATAGAACTCATTCTTGTATGCCTCTGTCGCTTCACGTACGCCAACGTCATCGAGGACGAGTAGCTCTGCTTGTAACATATCGGACTTACATTGGTAAAAAGCGACAGAGGCCTTTTCTTGCATCTCACGGGGTCCACGGAATTGGGCATTGAACCGGTTCTGAAACTTGGAGGCGTTGATGAATAACGTCGGTAGCTGGATGATGGGTTTTATTTGCTTCACGTGCTGTATGATTCGAGCGACCAGATACTCATGAAGGATGACTACCGCTGCCGTGGTCTTGCCTGTGCCGGTTCCCTTAGGATTGATGGCGTTAGGTACGGAGTACAGATACAAACCAACCCCCTCGCCCACTTGATGAAGCACATTCCGACAGTACGTGGTGACCATCCGAAACGCTTCGGGATTGTCCGACTGGAACGGCAACGTATGAGCCGTTACTTGACGATAGGCCACAGAAATGCCTGTTTGCCCCCACAAGCCGCCGGTACCGCTTTCCCCGTGTAGTTTTAGGTAGGCATAGCAGTGGCCATGGCACAGGGCAACGTCGCCAGCCTTTTTGCATTGGGTAGAGAGCAGACATTCGATCGCACTCACTCCTTCCCACTTCCTCGTTCCAGACGCGCCATAATGGCCTCAACGCTATAGCCACCATGTCGCTTCACCTGCGTAAAGTCCGTCCGCTGTTCTTCCTCTGCAACAGCCAAAGCTTCATTAGATAACCACGTCGCGAGCTGTCCAATGGATGGCCGGGGGTAGGTGTCCTTCTTCCATCGGGTATCGTACTCGGCAAATACGGTGTCGATGATCGAACGGATTTGAACAGGCTCATAAACGGTCATCAGCTTGTTCTTTACCAGTCCCACGTCACGTTTCCAATTCGGGTTGTAGTTCACGGTGTATCTCTGACGGTATTTCTCACAGAAGTATTCAATGATCTTCTTTGGATGGGTCAGGTCTGTTGGGTCTATATCTGTATTCCCAACGGTCCCTGCCTTGGCTATCTGGTTACTATGGTTCTTGTTACTATGGTTCTTGTTATAGTGGTTATAGTTTGTGTCAAAGACCTTTGACATCGTGACGTCGGGCTCTTTTACATCGGACGTCGTGGACTTTGACATCGTGACGTCCAGGTCTTTGACGTCCAATTCTTTGAAGTCGTGGGATTGGACATCGCCTGTTGGTTCGACTTCCCCATTAAAGATGGCTAGCTGAGATAATGGCAAAATCGTGTAGTAGGACAGTCCATTTCGTCTTCGATTCTTCACCCGTTCAATCACTGGGCGATTATTCCAGCGAAACGCAAGTAAGGAGTTAATCCATCGGAGGGCCGTCTGTCGCGTACATCCGAATCCCTTGGCGATGGCACTTTGAGATGGAAAGCAATTCCCCTGTTCATCCATATAGCTGGCGATAATACACAGAACCGTCCACCGTTCGGGTCCCAGTTTGGCGATGAGTCCGCTAGTGACGGCCGAACGATACATCTTGACATAGATGTCGTTGTCCCACTTCTTATCAATCACATCAAAGGAACGTTCCATTGCGATGCTAATCATTTTCCCAGTCATTTTTCCTCCTCCTTCGGCTATAAACGAGAAATGGCCCCACCGGCCGCTGTACGCAGCCAGTGGGTAAAGTTTGCTATTCAATTTTTCTGTGTAATGTTTTTGTAACGTCAAACAATCCGTTGGCGGAAAGCCCGACGATAACGCCATTGAGTATGCCAACCTGAATGGTTTCTGCGGGAATGTACGCCACCCCAGCGACCAATCCAAGGACCAGCGTAATCAGCGGGATATACTTGCTGTCGATGTACAGCTTGGCGAATTGACCGATGGCGATGAGTACCGCGACGACCACTGCCGGTTCGAACATGTCTAATCACCTCCCCTCACAACCCTTACATCTCTTAATGCGAGAAATGGAGGTTGATCGTGACAAAAAGGAGCCGGAAGTTTTTTCCGACTCTACGAAGCGATCAATTTGAGGCGATCAAGAATGGCAACAAGCCGATAGAATGTGGTATCTCCAACGGGATCCGTCAGAATCTCTTTATCGATTAATTTTTTAACACCATCCCTCGCCCAATCGGGGACCGTTGCGAGTTTTTCCGCGAGTTCGCGTTCTTTTTGCCGCTTTGCTATCGAAGCGATAAAGGCATCCCATCGCGGCAGGATGAGATGGGGACAATCCTTACCGGTCCAGTGCTTGTGGGGAACCACATTCGTGATCGGGATGTTAAACTGCTTCATCAAGTCAATGATGAGGTCAATGGCGTTGGCCTCTGCTTGCGCCAGATTGCCGTCACTGTTCTCGCAAATCTCTACGCCGATACTGGTCCGGTTGCCAGGCCCGTTTGCCCCATCGCCAGCATGCCAAGCGTTCTCGTTCGTCGGGATGTGCTGGATGATTTGGTGATCATCCACCGAGAAGTGCCAACTGGTTGTCCCGGCACCGGGAGACTTGATAAAGGCAGCATGACCAGCGGCATCCGCACCAGGAGCACTGTTGCCCGTGTTATGAACGGTGATGAACATGGGTGTCATGGGATAGCCGGGACGATTTTTTGCGCCTTGAGGTACGATGTCCTGAATGATGTTTGCCATGATTAATTGCCCCTTTCTCGAATTTCGGATTTGATAATTTGCACATCGTCACTGAGCCGTTCATACTGCTTCGCAAGAATCTCAAACTGCTTGGAAATGTCTCGGAGAAAGTCAGTCAATTTATCCTCCCTTCCCCGTGCTTCGGTTTGCAGGCGACGACTTTCTTGCAATTGATACAAATACAAGGATACAAACAGCGTCGCCCACAACCCTTGGGAAAGGGCTTCCGCCAACAGTCCGTCCATGACTCACCCCCTTTCTCACGTTTTTCGGGAATAAAAAAAAGACGCGGTTTGCGTCTTAAGCATTGGATTTTATTAGCAACTCAATCATTAAGTCTAGCTTTTCGTTTACGCTGTCCAAGGAAGGTTTTTCGCCTTTGTTTTTTTTCGCAGTATAGTCTGCAATTTTTGCAGTGATCCGTTCAGAGGCTGACTGCTTCTGGGATTTCGGTATCACCAAGGTGGGTTTACCCATGTTTACTGCACCTCCACACAAAACACTCCCGGTTCATGGGTTACTTCATCGACAACCGCTTGCACCAAAAACGTTCCCGCCGAATTACTCATAAAATCAAACTCCGCTTTTCCTCCCACCGCTTCAAGGGCGATTACAACGGGATCACCTTCCTCATGTGCAACACTCACGGTTATTTTTTGACTCCGATCCGGAATGGGTGTGTCCTGCCAGTCTCGAAGTTCTACGTGAAGGGAAAGGGTTTCTCCGATTCCCATTGAACTTTTTCCCCCGGTAATGACAAGTTTCATAGCTGCACATTTGAAACATTTGCATATAACTTCATCACCGTCTTTATGCAGTTCGTAAACAGAGCCGTTCTCGATGATAATTTCTGTATTCATTCGTGTCCCCTTCTCTTAGCGGATATAGTAAACACCCCACCGAGTATTTACTGGCCCGTTTCCACTGCTTGAAGTATTAAACATCAACCGGCACCGTTGTTCCACATAAAACGGTGATGGGAAAGTAAAAATCGCATTGGAGGAAAAGGTTTCGTAGTTGTAGCTCGTTGTACCGGTATATTTAAACAGATAAGGGTCTGGCAACACAAAGGCGTAGGATTTTTGGTTCCCGCCATTGACCGCAACGTCCCTCCATACATACATGCCGCCACTCCCCCCGAAGGAACTTCCGTAAACACCGTTAAACCAATAGGTCCCATCCGTCTCTAAGGTATAACGAACATAACTACTGGAACCGAACTCAATATATCCGCCAATAATCAGCAATGGGCCAGTGATGTTAAATAAGTCGGTATCCGGCGTACTCGATGCCGCATTGTTATAATTCTGCCCATACACGGCATAGGTTTTTTTCCCTGCTGCCCATGGGTTCCGGGCCAGGGCTGAGTTTATCGTACTAAAATTCGCATTGGACGTGTCTTTCATATCCCCTAACTTGGCATGAACACTGCCTATCGCGCTGGATGCGTCGGTTCGTAAACCCACCTGCCGCCGAAGGAACGATAACAGGGTTTCATTCAATCCGAAAATGGTTATAGCCCTCCTCGTTTCAAATACTCACCGTTCCAGGTATAGGTCAGCACATCCCGAATTCCGCCTTGCGTTGTTCCGGCGGGTGGTAAATATCGGTACATCTTGCTGATCATTTCGCCGCTGTATTCCACGGTGGTATAACCGTTTCCATACATGCCATGCTTCAGTTCACCGTTTTCACCGGAAAAAATCTTAAAATGAATGGCGTTTGTGGGAGCCCATGTGCCGGTTCCGCTCCGGTAATAACAAAGGTGATTCGAATCGGCATTGGTTTCTCCGTGAACGTGAAAGTGGTTGGTCGCATCACCCTTTTTTCGGATGACCAACCAATATCTCGCCCCACTGGTGAGACCCGTTACGTCTACAGGAACGCTCATATAGGATTTTGCCGCAGGCAGAAATTCTGTAGGTAACACCATTTTCTTTACCAGCGTTCCTTCGGTGCTGCCATCGATACTTAACCCCGAACGAATTTCTACGGTCACGTCGGCCCCAGTGCCGTCTTTCACCAGTTCCAGTTCAATCCGAGAAATCTCGGTGACACCGCTTGCTATAAAGGAAATCAGATAGTCATAGCTCGCACAATCGAATTGGACCACTCCAGCGCCCGTTTTGGCATCTACTTGTGTTCCGTCATAAATCAGTGAAAAGGGTTGTAACGAAAGAATGGAATTCATGGTGGCTTCATCGATTACACTTGTTCCCGCTTTGAATGCGTTGATCATGGTATCGGTGGCACTCCTTTACGACGACGTAATCGTGAGCCGGGTCTCTACGGTCAGGACCACATTGGATGACTTTGACCAAGGTTGGGTCAGCAGGTTGAGCATCGTTCCGGTTCCTGCCACGTCTGTCCCCCCAACAAAGATGGAGGCTTTTCGGTGCTCCCCGTTCGCTTCACCCGAAAGAAACTGAGTGCGAAACCGCACCTGATTTCTCGATACGATAATGCTAGACACCGGTTTTCGGAACACTTCGACGATGGTTTCACCGGGATTCGTGTCATCACCCACCACCAAATAGGGACTGGGTAAATCAGCGATGCTTTGCGACAAAATTTCCAGACCTGCCGAAGAAATAGAATTAAAAAGAGGTCCGATGACTCGGCCTCCTTCCAGTTCAAAAAACCATTCACCCTTGATTTCTAGGGATGATTTCATTACGAAACGACCACCTCACCGCAAATATTACTTGTTTCATCAAAGGGCTTTTTAAAGTTGTAATATTTGATATCTGCCCCAAAGTTGGCAAGTTTGATAAAGCCTGTATAGGGAACTGTGATCACAAGGTCCAGGTCTACCGTCTGCCAGGGCGTGTAATTCAGTCCATCGATGCTGGTTTTAATTTTTGCTGAGGGCGATTGCCATGCGTTACGAGCAAAAACAATGAGACAGGAACCACAAGTGGGAATCGCCGGACGATCTTCGCCGTCCCCGACGAGAATGGGTGGGAATACGCCTTCCCGACTTTCCTCATTCTTGTACAGCGTTTGGCCAGCCATTAGCGTCATTTGATCGCCAACGTGTAACCCCTCGGTTCCATACACGAATTTATTGAGCAGTGCGGTTTCATTACCCTCGGTTTTTTGGGCACTGACTAATGCTTGCAAAAAATCAGGAATACCAATAAGCCGTCCTCCATATTCCACCGAAAACGTCCACGTATCCGGGGTTAAAGGGGAAAGCATGACTTTCTGTACCAGGAAGGTGTTTACGATTCCCCTATCAGGCAATTGGATGGTCACGAGTTGACCAGGAACCCAGCCGGGGATTTCGGTCTCAAAACTTCCTCGCACCCGTGGATTCGCAAACTGTCTCAAGTCGGCTAGTCCAGCGGCCTCTGCGGCTTCAATGGTGGTTAACGAATTTTCATGAATGACATGTTCATACACCCCGTCTCCCCCCTGAACTTGGGCGATCGCCATTTGAGAGTCGAAATCGTCCACCATTGTAATGACGTCGATATCGTAACAATAGGTAAACGTTACAGTTGCCCCATTGGCCGGTGTTAGGGTTCGGGAAGAAGCCCTGATATATTTCTCCTGAAAATTTAAGAGGAAATCCACAGCGGCTTCATCATCTACGTTTTCTATCCCTACACGTTTCGGGATTCCCGAGATAGCCATGGTGACGTTGTGTGGCTTATGCGGTAATGTCCAAACTCTTGCTTTGCCGTCCGCCATGATTTCATAAACAAACGGGTCAGAAAGTGTCGTCCCGCCCCGTACATACACCCGGTTTCGAAGCCCTTGGGTGTCAATGGTGTGCTTCAGGTTTCGTAACGGAAATAAGGAATCTACCAATGACGGCTCAACGGAGGCATCTATAGTCGCATTAAAAAACCATACGTCCCGGTAGTAATCAACGTACCAGTCCCATCCACAGTAATCAGCCAGCTTTTTGAAACAATCAGAAGGCCGCAAGTAATCGAACACGATGTACTGTACCGTAGGCGCACCTGGACGGATGTGATCTCCGGTAAACCCTTGGCCGTATTTGAGCAGAATGTCCTTTACAATCTGGTCTGCCGTCATATTCTCGTAGGTTTCTACGACCAATTTGCGATCGAGTTGATAGGTATAGTCCTGGCAGTCGACATCCCAGATATGGATACCCGTCGTCTTGGAGAGTTTGACGATATCTACAATCCCACCAAAGACCCTTACTCCATCGATTTCAACGATGACTTCATCACCTTCAGAGGGCTTAACGCTCTTAATCGAAAAAGAGCAGATGTCCACTGCCGAAGTCAACACTTGCTCGATTGAAATCCGATCCAGCAATATATTCGAGGTCTGATTTACGCCTGCGATGAGAAATACATCAGCCACTCAGTCTCACCCCTCGGCGCACAAGTTGTCGCTCTAACTGCTCCCAAATCTCCTGTCCGTTGCTGCCGTGGATCGTAATGTGAAAGGTTTGGCTCCCTGCAGCGATTGTGTTACCGCTTGTAAGCAAGGAATTCGTTGAAACTCCTGGTAAAGCCACAGAGGCTACTCCGGCCATTTTTGCCGAGGCCGTCGCCAGGTACGGCAAACTGTTCGTAATGCCGTCGGCAAATACTTTTACTAGTCCCGGTCCGGTTTCACCCAGACGGGACAACGGCCCTACCTTTGCCGGTGAATGGGGCATGTAGGAATCCACTAGGCTGGTCATATTCCACAAGACATCTTCTAAGTGCCCGAATTGACTCTGAATCCCATGAATAAATGTGGACATCAAGCTGACGCCCCAGTGATTCGCTTTGGTTATAAGATCCTCAAACTTTAGAGAGACCTCTTTGATGACATCAAAAACTGTATTTTTCATGGATGCCCACGTCGTGGTGACGTCAGCGAGAAGTTTAGCCCATAGGGAAGATAAAGCCGTTTGTACAGATTTCCATAGGGAAAGGGTGCTCTCTTTCATTTGTGTTTGTTGGTTCATCATTTGTGTAGATGCATCGGACCATGTTTGAATGACGGTCACTGTCGTCTCCAGGTTGGCTTGAATGACCCCGGCTTTTTGCTCAGTCGCAGCCTGCAACACGCCGTTCTTTTGGTCTTGGGCCGCCTTCGTTGGATCGCTATTCATCTGCGGCACTCTCGGATCGAACCCTTGTAGAGCAGCCGCAAGTTCTGGGGATGCCTTGGAAATCACAGCGGCCAATCGGGTCACCATCAATGCCCCCATCTTTTCGGCGTCATCGACCATCCCCTTTAACTCCTTGAGGGCATTCTCTTTAATTTCGGCCGTCTTTTGCTTCCATTCCAGCCGATATTGTTCCAGTTGCTGTGCTGCATCTGCCCGAAGTTGGGTAATCTTTTGGGATGTCTGAGCTGCCAGATCCTGCAGCTCATTCACGGCTTCAGACTTCGCAAGGGATGATCGTTGTTTCCAAAGGGAGACATATTGATGGAGTTGTTCGTCGGTCATTTCGGTCAGGGCTTCTACTTCGTCCGCCGCTTTGGGTCCTAATTTTTGAAGTTCGCCAAGTAGGCCGTCGCTTACCCCTCGCCCACGAAGGACGGATAGGTTGCTTTCCCAAGTGCGTAATGTGTTTACCTGATCTCCGAGGTTGTTTAGAAGATCCGCGCCAGACACTTTTTTGTGTTCCACCGTTGAAAACAATCCCACAAAGTCGGCGATCGCTTCGGCCCGGTTTTGCAGTTCTTTCTGGAAATCTGCCGTGGCTTTTTGTTCATCTTCCCGGAGCTTATGGTTGACTTCTGTCACCTTGGAGCGGTAGTCTTCCTGGGCTTTGGTGAGGTCCTCTTTATATTTCCTGGCTAACTCGACCACTTTGTCAGAGAGTTGGCTGAACTGCTTTTCCTGCTGGTTAAGTTCGTCGGTCAGATCGGAGACTTCTTTTTTCATTTTGGCCATCTCGGCTTCCGCCTTGGCCATATCGAGGTACGTCTTCCGGGTGGCTTCGTCATCTTCCCCTTTTTCCTGAACGAGCCGGGCGTATTCCCCCTGAAGATCTCGAATCATCTCGGCCTGAACACTCATCTTTTGGTTGAGAAAATCTGTTTTGACCGCGACTTCTTGTATCTTTTGTGCGTGGCTTCCGAGTTGAGCGATCGCTTTTTCTTCCTCGGCGTCCAACACACTGAGTTTAAAGTTCATGGAGTCGATGGCGACTTGCCAAGCCGATTTGACGTCCTCGGCGTGCGTTTTTAGCTGCTTTGCCTTTTCCGAAGTATCGCTCATTCCCGAACCGGCGTCTTTCCAACCAGTTTTGATGGAACGTAAGGCATCTTGCAGGGTTCTCGACGCATCCACAGTTTGGTTCGCCGATTCTTCGATTTTCTCCCCCGGCGTATCCCAAGATTGAAAGGCCGCCGAAACATTGTCACTGGCTCGGTCAATTGCCGCAGACGCTTCCTCGGCAGTAGTTTGCAACGATTCGATATTGAGGTTGATGTCTGAAACCGTACTGGATACGGAAGCCCGTATTTGCTGAAATCCTTCCTCAAAGCCGGGGGCGAGTTTGCCAATTAAGCCCACCACCGGGCTGAGCGCGTTTAGTACTGAATCCAAGACGGAATAAACAAATCTCCGAAACTGGTTAAAGCCGATTTCGGCATGGGTGAGCATCGCGGTAATATAAGCAGAAATCAGGTTGACCACCGAATAGGTCTTTTCCCGAATCCCGCCCCAATCTTCTGTCCAAGCTTTATAGAGCACATAACAGGCCGCCACGACGACAGCGATGATGCCTGCGGTTAGATATAAAAGTCCGTTCGTGGTGGCCAGAATGGCGTTTACGATTCCTTGAGCCTCCATTACGGTGACAACCACCGCTTTATAGGCACCCCATAAGGCAGTGACGAACGAAAGGATTCGAAATGCGGCAAATCCGGTGGCCACAGCGAGAATGATCGTACTAATGAGTCCCCAATGATCGGCAATTTCTTTCGCGAGCGAAAGCATGACGCCCCCAAACCAAACTAGCGTTTCGTAAGCCGTATCAATTCCGCTTTGAATTTTCTGCACCCATGCATCCAAGCTGCCCTCTTTTTTCAGTTGCTGAATGGTTTTCAGAAGGTTATCCAATGCGTCGGTTAGCTTGGTAAACAGCGGTTTCGTCAGTTCCCCGAGCGTTGATGAAATAAAATCTTTTAGGGTTGACGTCATTCCGGTGAAGGACTTGCCTAACTTATCAGTAGCCCCAGCGTACTTCTCCCCCATTCCCTGAATCAGCAGGGGAAGCACCTGGCTAGCCATGATTTTCCCTTGTTCAGACTGTTTGCGAAGCTCTTCCGTTGATATTCCCATTTTGTTGGCGAGAATGTCCCATGCTGCAATTCCCCGCGAAGTTAACTGCATCATGTCCTGGGCATTAAGCTTGCCGCTGGTGTTGATTTGTCCCAAGGCCATCGACACACCTTCGAGGGCTTCTTCTCCGCCGCCAACCGCTGCTACTGCATTTCCGACGGCTTGGATGTCGGGGATGACCTGTTCTGCCGAGATGCCCATGGCAAGCAATGACTTTGCTGA
>NZ_WNKU01000017.1 GCF_009720735.1 Heliobacterium mobile | reverse complement strand
TGGTGCCTCGGGGCGGAATCGAACCACCGACACGAGGATTTTCAGTCCTCTGCTCTACCGACTGAGCTACCGAGGCAAATGGTGGGCGATAACGGAATCGAACCGCTGACCTCTTGCATGTCAAGCAAGCGCTCTAACCATCTGAGCTAATCGCCCGTATTTTTATGGAGGCGGCACCCAGATTCGAACTGGGGAATAAAGGTTTTGCAGACCTTTGCCTTACCACTTGGCGATGCCGCCGCCCTCCTGACGAGATATAAATTTATCAGATGTTCTGCCGTTTGTCAAATGAATTTATTGGAATCATCGTTAAAGTTTTTGTACGGCTATTCGCCTCGTAATTTGACTCACCTACGCTTTCAACATAAATAAACACCGCCAGTTCGCCGCAATCACTGCAACACTCGCGAAAATGACGGTGCGTAAATCAATCCCTTACAAGGCATCCTCATTTATCCCTATCCAAACAAGAAGTCTATTGAACTCTCGGGATAATCTTAAAAAAGTCTTCCACCATAGCAGGGTCGAAGTGGCTTCCTGCCCCCTTGGCAAGTTCTCGTAGCGCCTCTTCAAGGCTCAACGGTTTTTTGTACGGTCTTCCATTCACCATAACATCAAAAGCATCGGCGATCGCTAGAATACGGGCAAGCACCGGTATCTCATTTCTTTTAAGCCCTAAGGGATAACCTGTTCCATCCCACTTCTCATGATGAGTTAAAATCTTATCGGCGATATGCGCATACTCCGGGAGTGTTCGCACAAGCCGATAACCTACCTCACTGTGGGATTTCATGATCTCCCATTCTTCTACTCTTAATTTTTCCTCTTTAGATGCTATGTGGACAGGTATGGCAATCTTACCGATGTCATGGAGTGAGGCCAGCAGATATAGTTCATTTAGTTCGTTATCGGAGAGTTTTAAACTTTTTCCCAGTTGAATCGCAAGCTGCCGTAAATGTTCGATATGCGCCTGAGTTTCGTTATATTTCTCAGCAAGTTTGTCTTTTAATGATTTAAGGATTGTATTGCGTACTTCGATGCTTGCGTGAAATTTTCTTCTGTATAGCTTTTCTTCTGCCTGTACAAATATCTCATTTATTTTCTGTTCCGGATTTGTTTTGCAGGCCACTCCCAAAGAGATATTTAAGGGGATCGGTCCCTCATCAGCCTCTTTGCAAGTTCTCAGAATACGGGAGCAGATTTTTTCTGCTGTCGCTTCGTCTGTTTTCGGCAGAACAACCGCAAATTCATCTCCGCCCCACCGACAGATGATATCCTCATTGCGCAGTTCACTTTTTAAAACTTGGGCGATGCAAACAAGCAGTCGATCCCCCTCTTTATGCCCAAAGGTATCGTTGACCAGTTTTAACCCGTTTACATCTCCGATGACTATGCTTAACGGCAATTGTCGAAAGGTATTCAAACGATTCATTTCTTGCTCAAAATAAGCTCGATTATAAAGGCCTGTCAGATTATCATGAAAACACAGGTAATGAAGCTCCTCTTCTCTCCTCTTTTGTTCTGTCACATCTGTGATGAAAAAAGTATAATTCGGGTTGCCTTTTTCGTCATCGTTATAAATCCATTGAATTTCGACATCCATTTCCCGCCCGTCACCAAGTATCTTTTTAGAACTCCTGCCTAAAGGAGTTTGTTTGTTCAGAAGATGATCCGAGTCTCGCTGTTGCCGTATATCCAATAAAAAGGAGGCTAGGCCTCTTTTCTCGAGATTCCATCGACTTAGACCAAATATCCTTTCTAAAGAACCGTTATTATAAATAAGGACACCCTTGTTGTCAATCTGAGCCACACCTAAAGGCATTTCATCCAAAAATTGCGCGAACCTTTTTTCCCTTTCTCTTAAGCGAATCTCTTCGAGTTTCGATCTTTGAATGTCCGTATTACTGCCCACCACATTGCTCATTTCTCGGTTCAGGCTGGACTCTACCGCCAGTATCCGGCTGCGAATCCAACGGTACTCCTTGTTTTTGCAAAGGATTCTGTACTCAACGTCAATAATCCCATTCCGTTGTATAATATGGTTTTCAAGCAGACTTAAAACTCTCTGCCGATCATCCGGGTGCAGCAGTGTTTGAAAGCTCTCATAAGTTGCGATAAATTCATAAGGACGATAACCAAGCATTGTGTACCATCGCGAATTAACTACGACTTCACCCGTGTGAACATTCCACTCCCATAAGGCTATGTCAGCTTGACTCTTCACCGTTCCTAACCATCGGGTGAATAACTTTTCATCATCCAAAATCAAGGCCTGATTCTCACTATTCATTCCATCTCTTCTCCCTGCGGTTTGCACCGGCAAGTTAGAATCTAAACAAAAGAGGCAGAGGGGATCCGGCTACTTTATGAGGGATGCTTGTGTTACAAGTCAAAATATATCCATGTTATTGGATTATGCAAACGTAAACATTCTGTTGATCCAAAACATAAAATTCATCCGTTTCTTTCGCTTCATCACGTGGGCAATAGATAACCGGTTTCCCGAGCTCATCAGCTATGCGAACCAGATCCTCTATCGACTGAATTGATAACGTATTGTGCGGTTCCGCAGTTATTGCTCCGTTGATTCTAACAAACCGATCGCCATGCATCTTGAGTACCTCATTGAGCATTTTTTCCCTAGGACTAAGGACTTGCAGCATTGGCTTCGTAACTAGGCACACAAAAATTAACAGAAGAGCACTTACCGTTGCTACGCCTCCCCATAAATAGACCTTACCGTAGTTTACACCTGTGGCTACCGTCCTCGTAGTTTCAATGGCACCCGGTTTTTCACCGTCCACTTCACCGCTGATGCGGTAGGCCTTGCTTGCGAGCGGAATCACCATGGAACGGACAAGGTTTTCTTTGATGGGCCCGCTGTCTGTGTCCGCTTGAAAATTCACATTCCAACGTATTGTGAGTGTTACTTGGTCTGGTCTGAAATCTGTATCTTCTTCAATCTGCTTGGCAAAGAGGTTATACTCCTGAAACGGGACGGCAAGTTCCTTCTCAACGGATATGCTGCTGTTGTTTGCCTGAATAGGTGTGCTGGGAACGAGAGTGTACTTTTTTTCCCATACCTTGACCATTTCTTTCTCTTTTTCAATAGCTGCTTCCATGGATGCGGTAACGCTATAATCCCCGTTATACTTTACCGGTCGCTCACCGGAGAAGGTGTACGTAAAGAAGGTATTGATGTAATCAGTGTACTTTTCTAAATAAGGTTCGCTCGGTCCGAGTGCTCCGCTTGTATACAGTGGATTCGGTAGAAAATAGACTCTGTAATTCACTTTACCTTGCTGTTTATAGCTAAAGGCTGTCGTTTTTTCCTCTTTCACACTTGTTGTTTTGAGCGTATTGAGCGATAGAAACAATGAGCCTATTAACAATAATGCCGCCGAGTAAATTACTCCCCAACGGATAGTCGGATTCAACGGATAGGAATGATAAAACCTCCCTATCCAGGGGTGTCGTAAAAGACGTGCTTTTAGTGTATTCAGCCATGGAGGCACTGAGAGCCGATGCTTCACCCCATCATCTCCAAATCAGATGTTTTCAATTATCAAAAAATTTTTCTCCTTGCGGTGAGATTCCACCTGTGAATGTCTTCATTACGATCGTAGTCCAACCGAGTTTGGGGATAACCATGACTATTTTACCTTTTATCTGCTCCGGTGAGACCAGATCGGGATCGGCGGATTTATTCGCATCACCTTTCGTCCGGTAGAGTTTTTTACCATCCTTTTCTTGAATCTCGATGACGCGGTGGTTGATAAAGATATTTTCGTATCGATATTGAATCGGATCGCCCAGTTTTGCCTCGGCGCCGTTCATTTTCTCCACCATGACGATGTCGCCCTTCTTAATCCACGGTTCCATACTGCCACTCAAGATGACCGAGGGGAATATAGGCATAAGGCCGACAGAAAACCACACCATGAGCACAGAAACAACGCTGGTTCCAATCCACCCGAGGGGATTCTCTTTTTCCAAGCTGCTTCTTCTTATTTGTCGAGATTCCATCATGTATATTTTGGATATGAAAAACAAGCTAAAGAGCGGAATAAACGATCCTAGCAACGTCTTTGACGGCCAATCCAGATCGGGAAGTATAGGACAAAACCATTGAAACGCTTGTAACAAACCGCGATAGATGAGCGCCGGCAAAAAACCACCGGCGTAAGCTAGGTATGTGGCCAGTACATTCTCTAACAAACTTGGGAAGAAGACCGTTCCAAAAAATCGTGTAAACTCAATAATTTTATTTAAGTCCGTACATTGCGCCAATTGCAGGTTTAGTAACGTAAAAAGCAATCCAACGCAAACGATGGTTATTGTGGCATGCTTCTTTGCCAAGTGATTGACCAAAAAGGATCGGGCAAATTCATTTCCCAACAATGATGCGCTTACATAAATCAGATTGGTCACTATGCCAAAGAAGCTAAAAGAATAAGGGCTCTTGCCAAATCCTTCGAAGATACCTGCAATAAGTAAAAAAAGCACATGGAATCCGGCAGCAATACCAGCCAACCAGTTCAAATAGTTGCGCAGACGCTGTTGACCGGACGGCCGCACCCTCGGTAAACGCCATAGCCATGAAACGAGCAAGAACCATAAACAGGGTTGGAGGACATAGGTTCGCCAAAAGCTACTGAGAAAGTCAGCCAATAAGTTGTTGCTGATTGCCCAAAGCGTGCTTAAAGCGAGCGCGAGGAGCAGGCAGTACCTTTGCTCCAGTGGTGTCAATCTTCCTTTTCTCTTAACCACCTTTCGATTTCACCCCGAATCAGATAAGCGGCATCTAATCAAGCGCTTTCTCCACCGATTTATGGTCCTTTTTGGACTCTTTATGTTTTTCGTGTTTATCATTGTTTTCTGAGCCCTGAGCCTTATCCTTCCATTCCCCCGTTTTGACGGTTCCCTCAATCCTCAACGACTCCTTCCAGGAGGCAAAGCCGCTGGGAATTAGGGAAAACGCTGTGAAAAATGCGATCACCAATAAGAACAACTTCCTACTTATGCTCCCTCACCACCTTATCCCTGTTTTGCCTACAACGCTAAGCGGACAGGCGAAAGCCTTATTGCCGCCTGTCGTCACGTCACTTCACCGAGTCGATAGAGGTCTCGCGGTTGCTTCCTAAAACTTTGCCTCGTTCCACTGGGTAGCTTTTATATCAATGTTAAACTTGTAGGTTGCCTGTTCCTTGACCGAATCATTTACGCGAAAATGAAAGGAAAAGGAGTTGATATCGCCTGCCTTCTGGGGGTAGCGAGAAGTATCGACCCAGCGTACATCTAGCTCCGGCGGCGTATTGACATCAGCGGCCCGAAAGACAAGCGGCACAGTACCGTTATTTTTCACCTGGAACTGGATGTTGTTGTAGTAACCGGGATAAACGTTGGAAACGGTCACTACCATGTTATCCTTGTCACCATCTCCATCCGTATCTTGCAACAAAACTTTTGTGCTGCCTACATTCCTGTCAGTCTGTCTAAATTCAAAATCATTTGAGTCAGTCACGCCGGGTTCGGCGATGTAATCATACCCTGTATCAAGTTGTGTAACATTATCCTTATAGCACCAGTCCAGTTCGCCCATTTTGGCCGTTCCTTTCACCGTCAGCTTTTCCGTCCAGGCTGCATAGCCTACTCCCGCAAATCCCAAGGCCACGCACAAGATGAGCGGTATTATTTTTGCTCCTCTCACAGTCCCTCCTCCTCCGAAGGGATACACCCCCGGCAGCATCAAGTCGTTCTGCCGGGGGATCCTTCAATTTGAAAATTATCACACGGGGGGTTGGTTGTTGTCACCGGTTCCTCCAGTGCCGCCTCCGACACTAGTGTTGCCCTCATTCCACTGAACCGTCGTGACTTCAACATCATAACCGATCGACTGCTTTTCAGTGTTATTGTCTGTATTTTTGAACGTATGTGTGATGGTACCATCTATCGTTTGACCGGGTTCTACGATTTTATCCTTTAGGTCCGTAGCCACCACGTCTACAATGGCAGTTTCTGCGGCATCAAGATTTTTCAGGACCGATCCGGTAATCTTAATCGGTATGGAACCGTTATTTTTCACCGTATAGGATACTTTGGAATTGTAACCAGGATAGGCGTTGTCAATTGTCACACCGAAAGACTTGTTATCCGAAGCCGGAGTCACCTCAGTCTTCGCAACATTCTTATCCATTCCGGGATCGGTCTTGGTTCCGTCATCGTCAGAAGTTATACTCGAGAATAAAACATCATAGGTACCGGTAGTTACCTGAGCGTTCACCTTGATGTCCTCAGTCCATGCGGCGAAACCAGCACCCATCACGCCGAAAGCTAATGCCAGGGTCATCCCCACAAATTTGATCTTCTTCATTCGAAAATCCTCCTCAATCGTTTTTTCGATCTTCACTCAGCCAGACATCCACCTATTGTCCCAGTCAGATCACTCCGGTTGCAATAATCCCTAGACCTCACCTCCCGATAGAATCAACTCGTCAGCAAATTTATGTGAATTATTATTGACCGCAATCATCTTTCTTGTAGTTCCACTGAATATAGTCCAAGTCTACGGTAAATGAGGAGTCCTGATTCTCTTCGACAGCTCCCACCTCGATGACCAGCTCGCCTTTTTTCCTGTGCCCGCCGTCAATGACTCCGTTTGGGTTATTAACGTGTAAATGGACACCTTCGTCCGCATTTTCGGTTTCCGTGCGGACTTTTACAGGGACCGTGCCGCGGTTAGTGATCTCATATTTTAGGTGTGCCCTATAGTCAGGGGTGACGTCTTTCAGCCTGATCTCCAATCTCTTGCCTCCATCGGTAATGCGGCAATCCTCGATCCGGCTAGGCCAAACGCTTTCCCCTGCCACTTCACATTCAGAGAACACAGGGTTTATCTCCCCCGTAGTCACGACACCTTTGATCGTCAGGCCTTGCTGCCAATTGCCGAAGCCCACGCCGATAACGCTGAAAGATACAGTCAATGCCAAGCAGATCACCTCGGTATGATAGCTGCTCTTGCGTTGCTTCATCTCATCACCATCTTTCCGCCTCGGCGTCTGTCGATGAGCTTATGATAGCGCAATAACAGGCCGGATCAAATTCTACCCCAGAGTGAATCCGGTTCAACTCCAAGCTGATTCCAAAAGTCCGGCGAGGATGAGCACCTTTTGCCCAGAGTATGAGCCCACCTCCCACTTGAGGAGGAGGAGTCGAAAAAGAGTGCATGAGCATAAAAAACGTTCATGTCCCGCCGGGCCACAGGGTAGCATGAAAAAGCATTTTCATGAAAAAACCTGCCTAAATAGGCAGGTGGTTTTTGCTTTATTATACAAGACAGCTAGGCGATACCATGGTGATTGGCCGTTGCAAAGTAAAGTTGATATTCGGACGTCTTCTTCGCTTGTATTCGATGCAGCGCTCGTGTAAAGGCGCTCACCACTTCTGGATAGTAAGCCTGATTAGATAATTGCCGAATTTCTTCCAGCGCTTTCGTGAAGGTGAGCGGCTCTCGATAGGCGCGAGCAGTCGTCAACGCAATAAAACATTCGGCAATACCGAGTACTTGAGCCAGTACCGAGATGTTCCCTTCTCTTCTTCCACCTGGGTATCCCGTCCCGTCGATTCGCTCGTGATGATAAGTAAAAGCGTCTGTAACCTGTCGAAAAGATGGGTACTTATCCAAGAACCCTTTCGCCATCATACTGTGCTCTCGTATAAAGCGGTATTCAACATCAGTCAGTTCGGTATTTTTATCAAAGATGTATTCCGGCCAATAGATCCGACTGACATAATGGAGCAGCGCAAGCAAACGGATTTCCCAATCTTCAACCTCCGCTCCAGGCAGCAGATTGACCGTATGGCGCATCAGCCAACAAATCCCTTCGATTTCACTTCGATTGACATTCGACTTTCTCTCTACAATCGGCACAAGTATCTCAAGCATGTGGATAACCTGATCCTTCAGCTTGTGTTGGAGGTGCCTCTCTTGTTCTGCAAGAAGTTGCTGATAGGCAATTCGGAAGAGTCGGTAAAAGAGCACACATCCCATAACACCGGTGCTCAAGAGGACCATGTTATACCATAGGATGTTATTTTCGATACTATCGTTTTGACAAAGGGAGAGCATGATAACATCCGCCAACATAAACAAAAAAGTCATGAGTAAGGTGCCGTTCATGAGGACAGGTAAGCGGGACATAGACTCCCTCCTCGCTTCCACCTTATAGCAGTCCCACTTTAATTGCGTATAAAACCGCCTGAGCCCGGTTGGGTTGACCTGTTTTTCGTAGTATACTGCTCACATGCGTTTTCACCGTGGCTTCGCTGATGAATAGACGTTGCGCAATTTCTTGGTTGTTTAGGTTCTCCTTAACCAGGCGGAAAATCTGCAGCTCTCTTTCCGTCAGGTGTATTTCATGATTCGCCTTGTTCTTACAAGTCTCATGATTTGGCTGGAAACAAAGGTAACCGGCAGACACCAGTCTCATTGTGTTGATGATTTGTTGCGGCATGCTGTCTTTTAGCACATAGCCGTCGATTCCCGACAACATCGCTTTTTGGATGTCCTGGTTATTCGCAAAAGCTGTGAGTACTACCACTTTTAATTCTGGAATTTTTTCTTTCATTTGCTTACAGTTTTCGAGGATTGAAGTGCCTGGCATCATGAGATCTGAGACAATGAGGTGAGGCTTTTTCTTCAGCACTGCATCGATCAGTTCATCACCGTGGGAAACCTCACCCACAACTTGAAACTCATTTGTACTCTCAAGAATCAGCTTTACACCTTCCCGAACGATACAATGATCATCAGCCAAGAGAATCGGGATCATACTCATATGTTTCTTTACTCCTCCTGGGGAAAATCACTACAATTTCAGTACCCTCACCAATCTGAGAACGGATTGTCAAGCTGCCTTTTAAAGCAAGGACTCTTTCTCTGATTCCTCGTAGTCCATAGCCTTTTCCTGGGTTGCATATACTGTCTTCTTCCATCCCCACTCCGTCGTCTACGATGTGAACCTCCCACTGTACCGTCGTACGTTCAATCTGTACTTTCAGGTTTTTCGCGCGTGCATGTTTCACGACATTGTAAGATGCTTCCTCGACGATACGGTAGATCGCTTTATACACCGAATAATCGTCATCCTTAAACTGACCTTGCACAGAAAATTCGGTGTGGATACGGCTGCCCTCCATAATTCGTCCGAGCAGCGTCTCCAGGGATTCAATACGACTGTTGCCTTCTATAGGACTATGCAGTTCTTGAATTAAGCGCCGCACCTCACCGTGACAACCATTGATTTGTTTATCGATTTTTTCCAGCAGTTCTGTGACGGCTTTGTCAGGCGCACATCGCGAGTTGATCATATTCTTGAGATGGTAACTCTGAACAGCCAGGTAAAACAAGCGTTGGGCTAGATCATCATGAATGTCCTGGGCAACACTTTTGCGAACCTCACAAATCTGTTGCAGAACGCGACTGTGATCCCTCTGCAATCGTTGTTCGAAGTGTATGACGGCGAGAGAAAATAGCTTTAAAATGGCACGACGTTCCCCGGCAACGAAACGATTCACACGATTCATTATATTCACGGGGATGATAAAAGCACCGAAGTTCCGGTTATGCGAGTGAATTGGAAAGTAGAAAACCCGTTCCGGCTCTCCTTTTGCATCGTTTAAATGCATGAAACAGGTGTGAGCGTTTTTGCTCGCTCCACGATTCATCAGCGTAAACGAATAGTAACTATGTATATTATCAATATATATTTTCGGATCGTATAAGCATAAATAGGCTTTATCTACTTGATAGGCACATCGGATGGCCTTTTCCAACAGGCACGTGAAGTGCCCCCAATCCGGTGGAAGGATGTCTTTTTTGAGCAGGATACGCAATGAACGATACCAGCGGTAGGCTTGAAAAATCTTTGTATTCCAAAGGACAGTCCGGCGTATTTTCCCTACCCGAGGAACGGTAATGTTTTTTTGTTCCTTCGATGAACAGTCAAAGGAATAAAGCTCCCTGTCGTCCATTCGCTCGATACCACTTTTCATTTGCATTTCATCGTATCCATTATAGTATCCATAACTCGAAAAAAATGCAGATCTTTGTCAACAGCATCCAGACAAATCGTTGATTTTTAAAAATCCTTCCTTTTGATAAGTTATAAAGGATTTTGAGATATAACCCTAAAAAACGCAACAGGACATGAGCATCAGCCCTGTGTCCTGTTGCGTTTTTTTGTAATTTTACGTTTATAATCTTAATGGTATCGAAAGGCGGCACTGCTAGAATCGGTCATTTTAGATTCGTCGTCCCCATCAAATACTTATCCACTTCCCGCGCCGCTCCACGGCCTTCGCTGACGGCCCAGACGACGAGGGACTGGCCGCGGCGCATGTCGCCGGCGGCGAAGACGCCTGCCACGTTGGTGGCGAAGGAGCCGAATTCGGCTTTGACGTTGGAACGGGGATCCCGGTCAACACCGAGTTGGGCGAGCAGTTGGTCTTCGGGGCCGAGGAAGCCCATGGCTAAGAGGACCAGTTGAGCCGGCCAGACTTTTTCGGTGCCGGCGATTTCTTTCGGAATCATGCGGCCCTGTTCGTCCTTGACCCATTCGATCTGGACAGTGTGGACTTCTTTGACATGACCGTTTTCATCGCCCACGAATTTCTTCGTGGTGATGCAGTAGTTCCGCGGATCGGCTCCATAGAGGGCGATCGCTTCCTCTTGACCATAGTCAACCTTATGCACCCGGGGGAACTGCGGCCATGGGTTGTTCGCGGCCCGTTCCAAGGGCAGTTGAGGCATGATCTCGAGTTGGTAGACGCTGTTGCATTGGTGACGGATGGAGGTGCCGACGCAGTCGGTACCGGTATCACCGCCGCCGATGACGATGACGTCCTTGCCTTCGGCAGAGATGAAGTTTCCATCTTTGTGCTCTGAGTCGAGGAGGCTCTTCGTATTGGACGCCAGGAACTCCATAGCGAAATGGACCCCTTTGAGGTTCCGGCCTTCGACAGGCAGGTCACGGGGCTTGGTGGAGCCACCACAGAGGACGACAGCGTCAAATTCGGCTTTCAGTTTGTCTACAGGGTAGTCTTTGCCGACTTCACAGCTGGTGACGACATTGACGCCTTCGGCGATCATGAGGTCGACACGGCGCTGGACGACTTTCTTGTCCAGTTTCATGTTGGGGATACCGTACATGAGCAAGCCGCCAACCCGGTCAGACCGTTCAAAGAGAGTGACGCTGTGACCGGCTTTGTTCAGTTGGTCGGCTGCAGCGAGGCCCGAAGGACCGGAACCGATGACAGCCACTTTTTTGCCTGTGCGAACAGCCGGCGGGTTGGGCACTTGCCAGCCTTCCTCATAGGCTTTATCGATGATAGAGCATTCGATGTTTTTGATGGTGACCGGGTTAGTGGCCAGGCCGGCGGTGCAGGCGCCTTCACAAGGAGCCGGGCAGACGCGGCCGGTGAACTCAGGGAAGCTGCTGGTCTTGCGCAGGCGCATCCATGCTTCCTTCCAGAGGCCCCGGTAGACGAGATCGTTCCATTCAGGGGTTAAGTTGTGCAGGGGACATCCAGAGACCATGCCGTTGATCATCATGCCGGTGTGGCAGAAGGGAACGCCGCAGTCCATGCAGCGTGACCCTTGTTTTTTCAGTTCTTCTTCAGACAGGTGGTAGTGGAATTCTCCCCAGTCTTTAATCCGTTCCAGCGGCTCCCGGTCGGCGGGAAGCTGGCGTGTATAATCCATAAATCCAGTCGGTTTGCCCATGGCCGTTCCTCCTACATTTATTCAATTTCCGATTCTGCCGACATGTTCCGCTCGAATCGCCTGCACCGCTTCCTAGGGGCAGGCGATTCGAATTTTGTCAGCAGATCAGTTCCCGCCGACGCGAGACTTATCGTTTTTGTTTTCTTCAAAGGCGGCCATGATGGCTTTTTCGCCGCTTAAGCCCGCTTGGTTGGCGCGCTCGATGGCTTCCAGCATCCGCTTGTAGTCTTTGGGAATGACTTTGACGATCTTCGCGAGGCTCGCCTTCCAGTCTTCCAACAGGTTGCGGCCTACGCTGCTGCCGGTGTACTGGACATGTTTTTCGATCATGCCCTTGACTTCCTGGATCTCAGCCTCGTTTTCGAGCGTTTCCAGGGAGACCATTTCTTTATTGACACGGTTCGCGAACTGACCGTCTACGTCGAGGACATAGGCGATTCCGCCGGACATACCGGCTGCAAAGTTCCGACCTGTTTTGCCGAGGACAACGACACGACCGCCGGTCATGTATTCACAGCCGTGATCGCCGACACCTTCGACGACAGCCTTGACGCCGGAGTTCCGGACGCAGAAACGTTCGCCGGCGACGCCACGGATATAAGCTTCACCGGAGGTTGCACCATAGAAGTTGACGTTACCGGTGATGATGTTTTCTTCGGGGACGAAATCGGCTTTGGCCGAGGGGAAAACGACCAGCTTGCCGCCGGAGAGGCCTTTGCCGAAGTAGTCGTTGGCATCACCTTCGAGGATAAGGGTCATGCCTTTGGGCACGAAGGCGCCAAAGCTTTGACCGGCAGAGCCTTCGAAGTACAGCTTGATGGTGTCTTCGGGCAATCCTTGACCGCCATAACGGCGAGTCACTTCGCTGCCCAGGATGGTACCGGCGACACGGTCGGTGTTCTTGACTTTGAGTTTGCCTTCGACCTTATCTCCCCGTTCGAGGGCGCGGCGGCACATGGGCACGAGCTCACGCATGTCGAGGGATTTATCGAGTCCATGATCCTGAGACTGGCTGCAGTAGCGGCCCACGGTCTCCGGTACGTTGGGCTGGAAGAGCAGCGCTGAGAGGTCGATGTTTTGGGTTTTCCAATGTTTAATGGCATCGTTGACTTCCAGTACGTCTGTACGGCCGACCATCTCGTCGATGGTGCGGAAGCCGAGTTCCGCCATGTATTCGCGCATTTCTTGGGCGATAAAGCGCATGAAGTTGACCAAATGCTCCGGATCGCCGGTGAATTTCTTCCGCAGTTCGGGGTTTTGGGTGGCGACTCCGACGGGGCAGGTGTCGAGGTTGCAGACGCGCATCATGACGCAGCCCAGAACGACGAGGGGAGCAGTCGCAAAGCCGAATTCTTCGGCACCGAGCAATGCAGCCATAACGACATCGCGGCCGGTCAGCAGTTTGCCGTCTGTTTCCACGACGATGCGGTCGCGCAGGTTGTTGAGCAGCAAGGTCTGATGGGTTTCGGCGAGGCCTAGTTCCCAAGGCAGGCCGGCATGGCGGATACTGGTCCGCGGGGAAGCGCCGGTGCCGCCGTCATAACCGGAGATGAGCACCACGTCGGCCCGGCCTTTCGCCACACCGGCAGCGATGGTGCCGACGCCGACTTCAGAGACGAGCTTCACGTTGATGCGAGCCCGGGGGTTAGCATTTTTCAGGTCGTGAATCAGTTCGGCCAAGTCTTCGATGGAGTAGATGTCATGGTGGGGCGGCGGCGAGATAAGGCCGACGCCGGCCGTGGTGCCGCGGACTTTGGCCACCCAGGGATAGACTTTAGCTCCAGGGAGCTGACCGCCTTCACCCGGCTTGGCGCCTTGGGCCATCTTGATCTGGATTTCGTCGGCATTGACCAGATAGTGGCTGGTGACGCCGAAACGGCCGGAAGCGACCTGTTTGATGGCACTCCGTTTCCAGTCGCCGTTCGCTTCTTTGACAAAGCGGGCCGGGTCTTCGCCGCCTTCACCGGTGTTGCTCTTGCCGCCGATGCGGTTCATGGCGATGGCCATCGCTTCATGGGCTTCCTGGCTGATGGAGCCGAAGGACATAGCGCCGGTTTTGAAGCGCCGGCAGATCGATTCGACCGATTCCACTTCATCGATGGAAATGGGGTTCTTTTTACTAAACTTCAGCAAGCCCCGGAGCGTTTTCAGCTTCTGGGTCTGATCGTCGAGGGCAGCCGAGTACTTCTTGAACAGTTTGTAGTCATTCGCACGGCAGGCGCTCTGCAGATTCGTGATCGATTCAGGGTTGAAGAGGTGCTCTTCCCCGTCGGTACGCCACTGGCTGACAGAACCGGTGTCAAGGGTCATGTCTCGGCCAGGCTGGTCGTTGAAGGCACGCCAATGCCGCATTTCCGCTTCTTTGGCGATCTCGGCCAGGCCGACGCCGCCGATTCGGGAGGGGGTCCAGGTGAAATATTTATCGATGACATCCTGGCTGATGCCGACGCTTTCAAAGATCTGGGCGCCGCGATAGCTCTGGATGGTGGAGATACCCATTTTGGACAGGACTTTGACAACGCCTTTGCTGGCGCTCTTGATATAGTTTTTGACGGCTTCTTTATGGGTCAGGCCCGTCATCATGCCCTGGCGGATCATGTCATCAAGGGTTTCGAAAGCCAGGTAGGGGTTGATGGCGCTGACGCCGTAGCCGAGAAGCAAGGCAAAGTGGTGCACTTCCCGAGGCTCGCCCGATTCTAAGAGCAGGCTCGCTTTCAGGCGGGTACCTTTGCGGATCAGGTGGTGGTGCAGGCAGGAGACAGCCAGCAACGCAGGGATGGGCGCCTTCTCCTTATCGATACCGCGGTCGGAAAGGATGAGCAGATTGGCACCGCCAGCGATCGCTTGGTCAGCGGCGCTGCACAGTTCATCGAGTGCTTTTTCCAAACCGGCGCTGCCCTCTTTAACGGTATAGAGGATAGGCAAGGTGGCTGATTTGAAGCCGCCTTGTTGGACAAAGCGCAGCTTGGCCAGTTCTTCATTGCTGAGCACCGGTGCTTTGATGTGAATCTGGTGGCAGCTTTCCGGTTCCGGTTTGAGCAGGTTTTTCTCCGGTCCGATAGTAGTGCCGGAAGCCGTGATGATCTCTTCACGGATGGCATCGATGGGCGGGTTGGTGACCTGAGCGAAGAGCTGTTTGAAGTAGTTATAGAGAAGCTGCGGCTTATCAGAAAGAACCGCCAGCGGCGCATCGTTGCCCATGGCGCCAATCGGGTCAACGCCGTTTTTACCCATCGGTTCGATGGTCTTGGTCAGTTCTTCGTAGGTGTAGCCAAAAGCCTGCTGGCGAAGTAGCACGCTGTCATGATCCGGTTCCGGCACTTCCGGTGCGTCAGCCAGATCTTCCAGATGGGTCATGTGCTCATCGAGCCATGCCCGGTAGGGCTGCTCAGCGGCCATAGTGTTTTTCAGTTCGTCATCGCTGATGATGCGGCCTTCTTCTGTGTCGACGAGGAGCATACGACCGGGACGAAGGCGCTCTTTAATAGCGACGTTTTCGGCGGGCACTTCGAGCACGCCCACTTCAGAAGAGAGGATGATCATGTCATCCTTGGTGACATAGTAACGGGCCGGACGGAGGCCGTTGCGGTCCAGAGCGGCGCCGATGTAGCGGCCGTCGGAGAAGACGACAGCAGCGGGGCCGTCCCAGGGCTCCATCATGCAGCTATGGAATTCGTAAAAGGCCTTTTTCTCATCGCTCATGCTTTCATGATTGGCCCAGGGTTCAGGGATCATCATCATAGCGGCATGGGGCAAGGAGCGGCCGGTCAGGTAGAGGAATTCGAGGCAGTTATCAAACATGGCCGAGTCGCTGCCATCGGTGTCGATGACGGGCATGACTTTCGCCAGGTCGTCGCCGAAGAGATCGGACTGGCACATGGCCTGGCGGGCGTGCATCCAGTTGACGTTGCCGCGCAGGGTGTTGATTTCGCCGTTATGGATCATATAGCGGTTGGGGTGAGCCCGTTCCCAACTGGGGAAGGTGTTCGTGCTGAAACGGGAGTGGACGAGAGCCAGCGCTGTTTCGATGGCAGGGTCTTTCAGTTCCACAAAGTATTTATCGACTTGGGCCGGCGTAAGCATGCCCTTATAAACGATAGTCCGAGAGGAGAGGCTGGAGAAATAGAAGTAGTTGCCGCCGGCCATATTGGCATGGCGGATCTCATTTTCGGCCCGCTTGCGGATGACATAGAGTTTGCGCTCTACTGCTTGGGCGTCACCGCCAGCCAGCTTGGCTTTCGTCGCAGCATCGGCTTCAATGAAGACCTGGCGAACAAAAGGTTCAGCCGCTTTGGCCACTTCACCGAGGGAAGAGTTATCCGTGGGGACGGTCCGCCAGCCGAGGAGGGTTTGGCCTTCTTCGGCGATGATCCGCTCCAGGGCTTGTTCACAATTAGCCCGTTGTTCCGGGTCTGGAGGCAAGAAGAGCATGCCGACACCATATTGCCCAGGGGTGGGAAGAGTGACGTTCACGGCGGCACATTCGCGCTCCATGAAGGTGTGGGGGATTTGCATCAAAATCCCTGCGCCGTCACCGGTATTTGTTTCCGCGCCTTGACCGCCCCGGTGATCCAAGTTGATGAGGACAGTCAGGGCTTGGTGGACGATCTCGTTGGACTTTTTCCCCTTGATATTGGCGATAAAACCAATGCCACAGGCATCACGCTCAAACTGGGGGTCGTAGAGACCCTGTTTGGGGGGCAAGCCGATCAAGTTCTTCTCTTGCAATCTCTTTCTCTCCTTTTGCTTGATAAGCAGCTATATAAACAACCCGACGTGAGGTTGGATGGACACACCCCAGTGCGGGACTCCCAGCAGGACACGCTTCACAGTCGGATTGGCTTGCCCTTACCTACCACCGATGGGTGGTGAATTTCTTCATAACATTATAGCAATAATACTGAGAGATTTGGAGACTGAATGCTGTTAATCGCAGGAAAAATGGTGGGAAACCGTATAAGTATATTGTATACTTCCACTGAAAGGCCTGTGTGAGCGTCTGTATACTGTATATATTGGAAGACACGTGTATAGAAATGCAACAAGTTTGTGAAGCTGTTCATTATGTAATTTCTCAACGGATCGTTGAATATATGATACATTAACCTTTTTCCCAAATGCTTTATTTCACTAATTACGCCATTGATCATTTTGGTTGTTTACGGCAGAAGAATTGCTCCTTTTGATTCACTACGATGCTTGCGGAGGTACCCATGAAAATTATTATCGATGCCGATGCCTGCCCTCGGTCAGTGCTGCAGATATGTTTGCTGCTTGGGAGAAGGTATGATGTTCCTGTATGGACGGTGGCCAGTTACCGTCACCAGATTGATTCGGAGAATCATGTCACTGTAGGCGGCGGTCCCCAGGAGACAGATATCAAGATGATGAACCTGTCCGAAGCGGGCGATGTGGCCGTCACGCAAGACTGGGGACTGGCGGCGATGCTGCTGGGAAAACAGGTTCACTGTATGAGTCCGGGCGGGCGTGAATACCAGAGCGACAACATCGAGTTTATGTTGGAAGAACGGGAGATGAAAGCCCGCTTTCGCCGAGGTGGCGGACGGACAAAGGGGCCGAAAAAAAGAAGCGCCGATGATGATCAGCGCTTCGCCCAGTGTCTGGAAAAGATATTGCAGCGAAAACAGTCGTTGATTCTGAAGAAGCCGAATGATTGCAGGTAAACGGCTCCTCCTGTGCGATGGCAGGTGTACTTGCTTTTTTTGAAATACTTATATTCCCCTTGCGGAGCGCCTGAGGCCTGTCGGTTCGTCCGGTACTTGTATACTTTCGCTGACGATATCGTTCTGAATGGCTTCCAACCGGCGATTCATCGGTCCTACCATCGCCTGGTTATACTCGTTTACGGCATAACCAACACCATTTTCGGTAAGGCCCAGTTCCATGTAGCCGCCTTTCAATTCTCCTTGAAGGGCGGCTTTAATGATCTCGTAGACACCCAAGTCGACCCGTTTAATCATGCTGGTGAGGATGTACGGGCGCTGTCCCGGCGACACCATCAGCGATTGATCCGAATCGACGCCGATCACCAGCTTCTTGCGAGCTTCCGCAGCCTTGATCACACCGGCACCTGACCCGCCGGCCGCCGTGTAGATCACATCTGCGCCAAAGTCGTATTGATGGAGTGCTAACTCCTCGGCCCGGTTAGGGTTTTGAAAGGCTTTCACATCTGGTCCGATGTAATCGATCAAGACGGTGATGGCAGGATCGATGGCGTGGGCGCCGGCAACAAAACCCGCTTCAAACTTTTGAATGACGTCATTATCAGCACCGCCGATAAAGCCGACCTTTCCCGTCGTACTCTGTATAGCCGCGGCAGCGCCTACCAGATAGGACCCCTCCTGTTCCCGAAAGCGAAGGCACAGAATGTTACCGTCATCCGGCAAATCAGGGATGTAGCCGTCAATCACGACAAAGGTTGTCTCGGGAAAGTCTTTCGCCACTTCTTGAACCGGTTTTGCGAAGGTGTAGCTGGCGCAGATGACCAGATTCGTTTTACTTTCCCCCTGTAGCTTCAATAACAGTTCCCTGTTGTCACCGCCGTTGGAGACGGCATAAGTTTGGAGATTCACCCGATCGCCAAATTCCGTCTTGGCCCAATCTGCGCCGTTTGAGGCCATATCGTTGAAGGCACGGTCACCCCTGCCACCGGGATCATGGAGTAGGGTGACCTTCAAGCTGCTGGGGTTCACCGGAGCCTGAGGGAGACATCCGGTCAAAAAGATTAAAAGGCCCATGTTCAGGACGATCATGACCCATCCCATCGGCCAACCAGTTCTAGTATGTTCTCGCTTCACGAATAGCCCCCCTTCTGGCCTTCTTCTTTCAACGCTTTCACGAGCCGATACCGGCCTTTTTCTATCAGGTTCTCAAAAGCCGATACGGAAAGGGGCTCGCTAAAGATGTAGCCTTGGGCTACGTGACATTGGTGGTTTTGTAAAAAGGCTAGTTGTTCTTTTGTCTCCACGCCTTCTGCCACGACGATCATATTCAAGTTTCGGGCCAATCGAATCATGGCGCTGGCGATATTGGCATCTTTCGGGCTCCGGGGTATATCTTGAATGAAAGTGCGATCTATTTTCAGGCAGTCGATAGGAAATCCCTTGAGGTAGCTAAAGGAGGAATAGCCTGTTCCAAAATCGTCCAAGGAGATACAGACACCGATCGATTTCAGTTGTTGCAGCGTGTTTAAGGTATCGGCCGTTTTATCCATCAAGATGTTCTCGGTGATCTCCAACTCCAGCCACTGCGGATCTAAACCTGTATCTTCGAGGATCCAGCGGATCTGTTCAGGCAGGTCCGGTTGGTGAAACTGGTTCGGCGACAAGTTAACAGCGACCCGCAAGAACGGCAGCCCCGCTTCTTGCCAGGATTTCGTTTGCCGGCAAGCCTCTACCAAGGCCCACTCTCCCAAGGCGAGGATCATGCCGGTTTCCTCGGCGATAGGAATGAACTCCGTCGGTGAAATGAGCTTGAGCTTCGGGTGATTCCAGCGAAGGAGCGCTTCCATTCCCATAATACGCCCTGTTTCTAGACATACTTTCGGTTGATAGAACAATTCCATTTCATTCAATTCGACAGCTTTGCGCAAATATTTCTCCAAGGTAAGCCGGTTGGCGATGGCGTCGTGCATACACGAGGTGAAGAACTGGTAGTTGTTTCTCCCTTTCTGCTTGGCCTGGTACATGGCCGTATCGGCGGCACGAACAAGAGTCTCTGCATTATCGCCGTCTACCGGGTACAGGCTGATGCCAATACTGGCAGCAATGTAATATTCATGTCCTTTGAGGACAAATGGATGAGCGATAGATTGCATGACCGACTCACAAACCTTTTCGATGACGCAATTATCCCGGGGTTCCACTAAAATGACGGTAAACTCATCGCCGCCGAGTCGAGCCACTGTATCGGCTCCGGGCAAACAATGAATCAGACGGCGGGCCACCGCTTTAAGCAGCATATCGCCTGTGCTATGCCCCATCGTGTCGTTAATGTCCTTAAAACGGTCGAGATCGATAAAAAGAATGGCCATAACCCTTAAGGCTTCGTTCTTTAGGAGGTCTTGCAGTCGATCCTGAAACTTTCGACGGTTGGCCAGTTCCGTTAAAGAATCATGATAGGCCTGATAGTGAATCTCCCTGTTTTTTGCTTCCAACTGCTTTAGGTATTCGTTTAAGCTCCGGGCCATCTGGTTAAAGCCGATAGCCAGTTTGCCTATCTCATCTTTTGTCTTTGCGGGAACCTGGCTTTCCAAGCCAGATAAATCACCGGCAGCTACCTTTTCCACTTCAGTCAACATGGATTTTAATGGTTTCGTGATCAACCGATTGAGTGACATCCCCGAAAGCAAGGCCAATAGGACAGCCAGCGACGAAATGGCGATGATCGTGACCGCAGAAAGGAAGGCCGTCTGTTCGCCTTGCCGGCTTTGTATGGCAGCGACTCCCGTGACATGATCGCTTAATACGCGCAGCAGAGCATCCGCATTATCTAAATGAACCGCCCCATAGTTCTGGTAATGTTCAAAAGCCTCCTGATGCCGGCCTGCGGTCAGCAATGCTAAAGCTTGGGCACGTTCTTCCTGATACGAAGCGAGCTCCTGCCGGAGTTGGTCCAGCCATATTCGCTCTTGGTTGTCCAAGGGTCTCTCTTCAAAGGTATGCAGCAAGTTATCAATGACTGTCAATCGCTCGCTCGCACGAAGCATCAGGTTGTTTTCATCGGATTGGTTGACAGGGGCAAGGAGAAGCTGCATGCTCAGGGCCTCTACTTCATGGATTTGGGAGCGGCAAGTGTCCATCAGGTGCATAGGCACAATGCGTTCATGGTACATGACCTGCATGTTCCCGGAGATCTCCTGACTTGTGTAGTAACCGACGGAACCTACCCCGCCGAGCAACAAAGCCATGAGCAGAAAAAAGCTTACCAACTTGTAGGCCATCTTCATATCCCGCAGCAGTTTCATCGCCCCAACTCCCTAACCCGATTCCAACACAAGGTATGCAAAAAGGTGGAATCGGTTATCCGCTTTGTTTCAAGCGTACCGCCCCACCTCTGCTTGTAGAACAATCCCCTAAAATCCATTTAATGCATCTTAGTAAAGTTCCTTTTTTTCTATTTACTAGCGGCGACAAAGGACTTCTTCTGCATGTACCGCCAAATCCCTTCAGGTTGTAGCCGCTTTATTTGAAAATATCGACTACGCTGTCAAAGGAGTCCTGGTTTTGCATAATTTTCTCTCCATTACCGACGACAGTCAGGTTCCGTGCTCTGCGGAAAGCGTCCATCAACGGTGCGAAGTTCCGGATATCTTGAGGGCTCGTCGATAAAATTTCTTCGCGAACCTGCTGGATATCCTGTTGACGCAATCCCCGGATGTAGCGGGCTGCCGCCACCCGCCCTTTTTCCCAAGGTTCTAACAGGTCATCCATAACCCCGATAGCGCCAATAATGTAACTGGTCATTTCCTGTTCACCGGGCTGAAAACGCCGTAAAAACTCGCCCGTCTGAGCGTATACGTCGATGGTTTCTTTGACATTAGGATCGTCCACGGAGCAGAGCGAAATGGTCCCCCCGTCATCAATTTGGCTAAAGGCACCGTAGGCACCTCCTTTCATACGCAGACGCTCCCAGAGATATCCATGGTCAAGTACGTTGCGCAATACCTCCATGTGACCGTTGTATTGCCGACCTGTCTCGCGGTAGTCTATCCCTTGTGCTACGACGTACACTTCCGACGCTGTGATGAAGGCTTCCTTTTTGTCGGCCTTTTGGAAGTGATACGTCTCCGGCGAAAAGTGCTGAGATTCTAAGGCACTAACGAGCCGACCTACGTTCTGTTGAAAGAGCGGATACTCTTTATCACCCGTGGTCACACTGATGATCAATCCTTCTTTGTTCAGCGCCCGCTGGGCCACTTGTTTCAGGTTCCGGCGGATTTCAGCGACCTTGGTATCAAAATGGTCGTCCAAATCCACGATGAACCGACTGTAGCTGTATCCGCCCTGTTCGTCATATTGCCCTGCCGGCGATAGGAATGATTGCAGCCGGCCGAGTGCGAGTGACTCTCCCGCTTCGTAAAGGGCACTCTCGCGATGTGTGCGGATCTGATGGAGAATCTCCCGCAGTCGTCGTTCGTCGTCAAAGCGGCTGTGTCCAGCCATATCCCCCAGCAATTCTAATGCGGCTGGGACTTGATCGGCCACAGCGCTGATGCTCACGAGCAGTTTCGGTGTGATTAATTCTCCTTTTTTATAGTGCGGGAAGGTATCGGGCACGACGGCCAATCCGCCTGTATGTTCGTTCAGTTCCTGGTCTATCATCCTGTAATTTCGGTGATCGGTGCTCACATTCCCCAGCATCTCTGCCAGCAGGTATAGGTAGGGCAGTTGAGTCTGAGGGACATCCTGCGTATCGAAATAAAGGTCCACATAGGCGATGCCATTGGTAAAGAGCTGGTGAAAGAGCACCTTGACTCCTGCTTCTGTCCGCTCCTCCAAGGGAAGGACTTGGGCTTGGCGATTAATTTCTTTCAAGGTCAGCCGGGGGATGTTCTCGGAAGACTTTGCCTTGGACTGCCAGTCTTGCAGCTCTTTTTGTTGTCTGAAAAGAATTTCTTTTTCTGCATCGGTTAAAGCCGTTTTGAGAGGTTCCTCTTTTCCGGCAGCCGAGACCGGTTTTAAAGCGACTAGAGAGCTATAGAGATTATTCAGCAGGTGCTCTTCGATGAACTGTTCGAAGTATCCTGATGAGGCTCCTTGCTTGATTTTCGCCAGCGCCTCTTCCACTTTCAACAGTGCTGCAGGGTGACCACCATTCATCCAACTATTGAGGACGAGTTGATTGTACAGCAGACCCCGAGATGCCCCCGCTTGGCTTTCTCGTATTTCATATTCCACCATATCTATGATCGTTTGCAGTTGCTCCCGGTCAATACCCTGACGGACTAAGTTCCGAAGGGTTTTTTCCACAGTCGATTCAAAAAAGGGAACCTGTTCATCGCGGACCTTTTCAGCGATGATGCTATATACGGGCTGTTTGATATCGGCCAGCAGAAAGCTGTAGGCGTTTTTACCGATACCGGATCCCAACAAGGTCGTTTTCACGGGCGAGGTGGCCGTTCCCATCAAGAGGCGATCTACGATTGTCATGGTGAGGATCAGTTCCGAGCTTAACGGCTCGTTGATTCCATAGTTCAAACTGAGGTATGTATTTTCGTCCCTGTCCTCCTTAGTGGGTAAGGGATATTCGCCGGTGACTGTGCGCCGCTTTTCAAAGGGCGTCTGTAGCGGAATCGAAGCATCGACTTGCTTTTGGTCGTAATCGCGCAGGTATTCCTCATCGAGAAACTTCAGCGTGTCGTCAATGTTCAGATTCCCGTAAAGAAAGATGAAACTGTTCGAGGGGTGATAATAAGTCTGGTGGTACGCCAGCAGCTTGTCCCGGGTCAGCTTCGACGTCTCCTTGGGATCACCCATGGCGTCACGGCTGTAGGAGGTATCGGGAAAGAGCGATTTTAGGATCGCCCGATCGAGGCGGTTGTCTACTGCCGTGTAGTGACTTTTCATCTCATTGTAGACGATGCCATTGTATACCGGTACGTCGGCAGGACTTGCCAGTTCGAAGTGTCCGCCTTCCTGCCAAAAGATCTCCGGAGATTGATAAAAGTTCGGATGGAAGACGGCATCTAGATAGACATCCATCAGGTTGCGCAGTTCTTTTTCATTTTTGCTGGCTACAGGGAAGAAGGTCTTATCGGACGTAGTAAAAGCATTGGCAAAGGTGTTGACCGATCCCTTTTGGATCTGGCTCAACATGTTATTGACGGGATATTTCCGGGATCCGCAAAAGACAGAGTGCTCAATGATATGAGGGATTCCGCTGTCATCCGGTGCGGGCGTGCGAAAACCGATGGAGAAGACCTTATTGTCGTCGTCGTTTTGCAGGTAATAGACCTGGGCGCCGCTTTTGCGATGGCGGTACCATTTACCGGTGGCGTTGAGATCCTTTACCGGTCGCTCGTCAACAAGTTCAAATCCCGACGAAAGAGGGAAATCTTTGAGATTCGATAAAGCGGCCGCACTGGCTGGTGTGATAAACAAAACAAGTTGGACGAAGAGAAGAAGCAGGCTTAGGTGCTGTACACCTCTTCTTTTTCGCGAATTCGTCTTTACAGGCTTTTTCCAGATGGTTGTCATTCCGTACCCCCTTTATGCCGAAGAATGTAAGCTCTATCTTCCACATCTCTCCCTGTCGTTCCTTCATGCAAAAAGAGAAGCAGAGGCTGCCTCCTTCCTTAAATGAACATAAATGTAAACAAGCCCGAAAAAATTCGGACTTGTCGAGCTTCCATATGGAACATCTTTGAATGACGCGATGTCGGCTTATACTCTGAATTTGTAGGCCAAATCTTTTAAATCCTTCCCCAGATTGGCTAGGCCTTCCGCGTTGTTATTGATCGTCTGCATACCGGTGCTTTGCTCATCGATCGAAATGGCGACCGATTGTGTCATGGCGCTCGTCTCTTCTACGACGGCGCTGACAGACTGAATACTTTCAGCGATGGATTGGGTTCCCTTAGCCGTCTCATCCACGGCTGTCACGACTTCTTCCAGACCCTTGGTGATGGTCGTCAGTTTCTGCAAAATCGACTGGAACCCTTGCCGAGTGCGTATGGCAGACTCTCTTCCCTTTTGCGCTTCTGTATTGGCCCGCTCGACCGTTTGAACCTCATAATCGATCTCTTTGCTCATATTGGTGATGATTTCTTCAATATTTTTCGAAGCGGTAGAACACTGCTCAGCTAGTTTACGCACCTCTTCGGCTACAACGGCAAAGCCTCGACCGGCCTCACCGGCGCGGGCAGCCTCGATGGCCGCATTCAAAGCCAACAGATTGGTCTGGTCGGCAATGCTGGTGATGACCGTAACGATGCCTTTGATGTTGCCCGATTCTCGAGCTAGAACGTCTGTGACAGCGATGATATCTTGCATGGCTCGGCCGATCGTCTCGTTCTGGGAAACAACTTCTTCCAGCATAGACATACCGCTGTTGGCTTCCTCCGTCGCTTTCTGGGTGTTTGCGGCCAGTTCCGTTATGGTGGCACTCATTTCTTCCGCCCCTGCAGAGACTTCCTGAACAACAGCCGATATACTCGTGACGTTGTCCGCACTCTGGGACATACCCGATGAGATCTCCGCCATACTTCCAAACACTTTGACCGTTGCCCGGGACTGATGCTCCATACCGGCACTCAGTTGCACGCTGGACGCAGCGACGGTCTCAGACCCGCTCATTAGGTGAGCGACGATATCTTTTAGAGACTTTTTCATGTTGATGATGATTGATCCCATATCGCCAATCTCGTCGTTTCGAGTAGGCAAAACATCGGCACCCGTTAAATCTAATTTACCGACCATGGCCAAGTCCCGACTGACATTGATGATGCGCCGGGTCATCGTTCGCCCGTACCAGTAGCTAATGGTCACGGCCGCTACGAGAATGATAACGGTGAAAATTAGGGTAACATTCATTTGCTGCCGCGTTTCTTTGATCATCGCCTCTGTATTGGCCACCATATACTTGTTGCGCTGCAGGTCACTAAGCTTGTCAAATTGTCCATTGATTTGGACTACCAGTTTCCGACCTTCCGTCGTCAGTTGAGACAAATTAGGATCGTTCGCTTTTTTTGCCGCAATTAACCGGTCACCAAAGCTGATGTAATCGGTGATCTCTTTTTCCGTTAAGGCTCCTTCTTCTCGAACATCGGAGTGATTTGCACCGCTGGTAAACTTTTGGACTAAGCGAAGGCTATTAGCGATCTTTTCCCGGTAACCTTTTTCATAGACATCAGCTCCGTCGGGGTAAAACAAAAATCCACGTATATCCAGGAGGGCTCCCGTAAAGGCCTGGTGTGCATCTTGAATGTCAAAGGTCCGTGTGGCTGTCCGAGTGAAGGTCTGCTCAAACTGATCCGTCGTTTTCAAATAGCTGTAAATCACGTCTCCCAGCATGACCATACATAAGCTGATAGACGTCAAAGAGATCGCCATAATTTGTACGAATAATGGCCAGCGCTTTTTGTTCATCTTTTCTCCTCCATTATGTTGTTACGTTGGTCGGTACGAATCGAGCGCTTTTCCCAATTATGTACCTTGTCGAAACTTTCACTTTATGCAATCTGTTATTTCTATAAAAAAGTAATAAAATCCTTGTCCTGTTTTAAATTTTCTTTCGTTGTCGCGGTATGCAAGGTAGCCTGTTTAAAAAGCAAAAGAGGATGGTCTTCCACCCTCTTCTCAAGGTTATTTGCACTTCTCAAATTCTTTGATCATAGCCGGCAGAATTTCCAGCACATCGCCGACGATGCCAAAATCGGCGACTTTGAAGATAGGTGCTTCCGGATCTTTGTTCACGGCCACGATGATGTCTGATGATGACATCCCGGCAAGATGCTGGACGGCACCGGAAATACCGCAGGCAAAATATATTTTCGGACTGACGGTTTTGCCGGTCTGTCCGACTTGATGGGGATGGGGCATCCAACCGGCATCGACGACGGCTCGTGAGGCTCCTACAGCACCCCCGAGCACCCGAGCTAGTTGTTCGATGACCTGGAAGTTTTCCGGCTTGCCCATGCCGCGGCCGCCCGAGACGATGATCTCCGCTTCTTCCAAGTTACAGGCCGCCGTGCAGGCGTTGACCACGTTCATGAGGGTGGTTCGCAAGTCAGCCAGCCTCACTTTGCTCGGCACTCTTATGATTTCACCAGTCCGGCTGTAATCTATGGCGGGCCGCTTAAAAACGTTCGGCCGTACGGTACCCATTTGGGGGCGGTGATTCGGGCATAAGATGGTCGCCATGATGTTGCCGCCAAAGGCAGGCCGTGTCCAAGCGACCAAACCCGTCTCTGCATCGACACCCAGTTCGGTACAGTCTGCCGTCAGTCCTGTTTCGACGCGGCAGGCGACGCGGGGACCAAGGTCTCGGCCGTTGATGGTCGCTCCAAGCAAGAGCACATTCGGTCGGTATGTGTTCACCAGATCGGTCAATGCCTTCGTATAGGCGTCAGAATCGTAATGGCTGTATTCCGATCCTTCGACGACGTAGACCTTATCCGCACCAGATGCGACGGCCTCCCGGATCAGTGCCTCCACTCGGTCGCCGATGACGACGGCAGCCAGTTCCTGCCCCATGGCATCGGCTAATTTACGGCCTTCCCCGAGCAGTTCAAAGGATACGCTGCGACTTTGGCCCTGGTCTTGTTCGATAAAGACCCAGAGTCCGCGATAATCCATGTTTTCATCGGTCTTTTTCGGTGATTCCTCTTCCCTGACGATGGCTTCGAAGGGACAAGCGCTGACACAGGCGCCACAATGGGTACAGCTCTCGGTGAAGCGAGCTTTGCTATCATCTATCACGATCGCGCCAAAGGGGCACTGGCTTTCGCAGGCCCCGCAGCCGGTGCATTTTTCGTCGATCAGGCGAATGGCCATATGGAAAGGTCCCCCTTGTTCAGATGATTTTCGATTCCATCAGTTTTTCGACCAGCTTAGCTGCCGCTTGCTGCGGGCTGTCGGCATGGATCATTTGCCCTTGAACTCGTTGTTTGGGGGCGAAAATGTGGCGTACCTGTGTGGGCGATCCCTTTAATCCCAGTTTCTGTTCATCTACGTCCAGATCGGCCATCGTATATATGGGGATTTCGGTCCGTTTCGCCCGCATGATTCCTTTCATATTCGGCAAACGCGGTTTATAGGCGGCTTTGGTAACGGTAACGACGAGGGGCAGCGCGGCGTTGATGACAGCATAACTCTCTTCTTGTTCCCGTTCGACGGTGACCTGCTCCCCCTCTAGGTCGATCTTCGCCACATGGCTGATCAGGGGGATCTCCAATTGCTCCGCCAATTCGGGGCCCACCTGGGCCGTGTCCCCATCGATGGCTTGTTTGCCACAAAGGATCAGATCAAAGCGCCCCAGTTTACGGATGCCGGCGGCCAGTGTATAGCTGGTGGCCAAGGTGTCGGCGCCGCCGAAGGACCGGTCACTGAGCAATACGGCCCGATCCGCACCCATGGCGATACATTCTTTTAATGCTTCTTGGGCTTGAGGCGGTCCCATGGAGATGACCGTCACCTGGCCGCCATGTTTAGCTTTGAGTTGCAGCGCCGCTTCCAAGGCGTATTTGTCATAAGGGTTGACGATGCTCGGGACGCCTTGGCGGATGAGGGTGTTCGTTGCTGGATCGATTTTCACTTCTGTCGTATCGGGGACCTGTTTGATACAGACGATGATCTCCATTCAGGTTGACCTCCCAACGAACCGGACGATCCCTTACGGGCAGGTCCGATGATTCTTTGCTATCATTCATTCAATCCATATGATGAAAAGTCCTCCTAACGTGTCATACATTCTCAAATAGATGCTGGGTTTGCTCTACTTTCCAAATTACTTTTTATTCTTTTCCTTTGTAAGCGCTTAATCTACCAGTGCATGGTCAGTTAGCCGAAACCACGAGAGAGCGAACCCCTGGTACGACAAGAATAAGTCATACCGGGGGTTCTTTTTGTAAATGCATTCTAAGATTAAATGTTTACAATGCACTACAAGAAAGGAAAAGGGTAATTTCTATAGAAATTGCCTATAGTAATAGAAGGCACGTTAAGGATGTGTAGCTGGTGTATAAACTTACAAGGTGGTCTGTTAGATTAGCACGTTTTGTATTCCTGATGATTCTTACCTTGCTTATCTTTCAGTCAGGTTCAAATATCTCATATGCGGATACATACGGTGACTACACCTTCAGACTTGATAATAATGCAGCCGTAATTACGGGTTATTCTGGTTTGGGTGGTTCTATTTCGATCCCAGATACGATGGATGGTCATAGGGTATCTGAAATTGATAACAATGCATTTCAGGGTTGTGACGGACTAACGAGCGTAGCTATCCCTGCCAGCGTAACCAGAATTGGTTATAGTGCTTTTTTAGACTGCACCGATTTAACGAGTGTGTCCATTCCAAGTGATAGTAGATTAACCAGTATTGATAGCGGTGCATTTATGAACACCAGCCTAACGAGTATAACCATTCCTGACAGCGTAATAAGCATTGGCGGTGGTGCCTTTGGAGGATGTAGCGACCTGCAATCTATATATGTAAGTAGCATGAATCCAGCTTATTCGAATGTTGACGGAATCCTGTACGACAAATTAGGGACTACTTTGATTTGGTATCCTCCCAATAAAACGGGTCCGCACATTATACCTAACGGAGTTACGAGAATTGGCTTCAGTGCTTTCTGGGGTTGTAACGGACTGACGAGTATAATCATTCCTGATGGCGTAACCAGTATTGGAGACTTTGCTTTTTGGGGTTGTAGCAGACTTGCTAGTGTGTATATTCCAGATAGTGTTACTAATATTGAAAGCCACACGTTTCAGGGTTGCAGTAGCCTTACAGTTATAAACATTCCTGATGGTGTAACCAGCATTATTGACTATACATTTATGGATTGTACTGGTTTAAGGAGTGTAACCATTCCCGCCAGTGTCACTCATCTTGGAAACAATGTTTTTAATGGTTGTAGTAGCCTATCGACGGTCAAGTTTCTAGGAGATCCACCTGTTTTCTCAATAGATACATTTCAAGGTTGCAGTTCGAACCTACAAATCTACTTTCCAGACGGTGTTACCGGATACGAAACCTTAACCTTGGTTTATACAACAATGCCCGTTACTTATTACTCAGTTAATTATGATGGCAACGGTAATACGGGCGGTAGCGTTCCCTCAGATAGCAACGGCTATATGCAGGGAGAAAGCGCCACCGTCCTGAGGAATACCAGACATCTAGTAAAGGCTGGTTTTACCTTAGACGGGTGGAACACCGCAGCGGATGGTAGAGGGACCGATTACGCCCCTAATGCTACGTTGACCATAGGTACGGCCAGCATTACGTTGTATGCTAAGTGGACGGCTACAGTAACTTTCGACAGCCAAGGTGGTACTTCGGTACCGAGTATTACCAACGTCATAAGTGGGAGTATGATTTCGGCGCCAACGCAACCGACACGAACAGGCCATACCTTTAGCGGTTGGTATAAGGAACCTGGTTGCACGAACCCATGGAATTTCACAAGCGATACCGTGATGGAGAATATTACCCTCTATGCGAAATGGGAACCAAATCCACCCAGCGGCGGATGGTCATGGTATCCTGGACAACTGCAGTTCAGTCAGCCTTCGTACTTAATTGTTGAGGATGCTGGTACGGCCACGATTACAGTTGAGCGCATTAATGGTAGTGACGGAACGGTCTCTGTACACTATGCTACCAACGATGGGACTGCAAAAGATGGTGAGGACTATACCGCAACAACCGGTGAGATTGCATTTGGTTATGGGGAAACGAGCAAAACCTTCACTATCCCTGTCATCGATGATGCTGAGTACAGGGGAGACCGAACGGCAATCCTAACATTAAGTAGTCCCACGGGCGGGGCAACGCTGGGCACGGTAACTACGGCGAATCTAACAATCTCAGATAACGAGTTGCCCCATGCTGGTAAACTTCAATTCAATACTGGAACGTATACGGTAAAAGAAAATGATGCAGGTATAAATATCATCGTTTCTCGCACCGACGGGAGCGATGGAACGGTCACCATACATTACGCAACCAGTGATGAAACCGCCAAAGCGGGAACGGACTATGTTACTATTTCAGGAGAACTTACTTTCTTCCAGGGAGAGATCGCCAAAACCATTCCGATTTCCCTTTTAGATGACAGTAGCTACACAGGAGACAGAGTTGCTGTAGTTTCATTAAGCAATCCCACGGGGGGAGCTACTTTAGGAGAAATGAGTCAGGCGAGGGTTTCGATTGTAGATAACGATTCCCCGATTAATGTTAAATCGGTTCAAATTAACAAAAGTAAGCTCTCGGCAAGGAGCGGCGGAAATTCAGTAAAGCTGGTCGCCAAGATAACCCCCGAAAATGCCTCAAACAAAAAGGTTCTGTGGAAAAGCAACAAACCTTCCGTTGCTGAAGTTGACGAAAACGGTGTAGTAACCCCTATCTCTCCCGGTACCGCAATTATCACGGTTACCACCCAGGATGGAAAGAAAAAGGCTCAATGCAAAGTAACGGTAACAGGCATTGCAGTTAAGTATGTGAAATTAAATAAAAATCGACTAAACTTATCCGTAAAAGATGCTCCAGTTACCCTTAGCGCCTCTATAAAGCCAAGATATGCTTCGAACCATAAAGTGAGTTGGTCAAGTAATAAACCATCTGTGGCGACTGTGGATCAAAATGGTGTAGTCACCCCAATAGGTTCGGGGTCAGCTACTATCATTGTAACCACTTTAGATGGCAGAAAAGTTGCACGATGTACTGTGAGAGTGAAATAATTTCGGTTTACATAGGACCACCAAACAGAACAATGAAGCGCATTACGAACCGCAGCAGTGGGCCGATGTGACATTGGTGAAAGAGGGCCTAGGTCGTCGTAAAATCCGGATTCAATGTCGAAAAACAAAATAACCAGTATGATTCGAACCCCTGGTACGACACGGATAAGTCATAACGGGGGGGTTTCTTTGTAAATGTACCCTAAGATTGAGCGCTTACTTTCCTTTGATAAAACAGGCTTTCGGACTCTAAAACGTTCATGACCCTTCGGGGACAAGCGATGATGCCAAAAGGCTTTCGATAAAAAAAGGTTTTCAATAAGAAAATACCCCTTCCGAATAATGGAAGGGGTATTCGCTAAGTACCTCACCGAGGACATTCTGCTGGGGATGTGAGCACCTTCTGTTCATGGGCCAGCAGCCACTCTTTTCGCCAGAGCCCGCCGGCATAGCCAGTCAGTTTGCCGTTGCTGCCGATGACACGGTGGCAGGGGACGATGATGCTGATAGGGTTTTGGCTGTTGGCTCCCCCGACGGCTCGGACCGCCTTGGAATTGCCCACAGCTTCGGCGATATCCTTATAGGATGCGGTCTGTCCGAAGGGAATATCCGGTAATTTACGCCAGACTTGTTTCTGAAACTGGGTGCCTTGGGGGTTGAGTTTTACGTTAAAATCTCTCCGGGTTCCCCGGAAATACTCATCCAGTTGCTGCCGACAAGCGATTAGGCAATCAGGAACCGTCGCTTCCTTTGCATTTTCGGTCGCTGTAGCTCCCTCTTCCAAAAACAGCACCGATAAGATCCCTTCATCAGTCCCTTGAATTTCCAACAGGCCGATGGCCGTAGGATAGCACACCCGATGTATCTCCGTCATCGGTTCTTCCTCCAATTCCACCACATCGATATCAACAGGTTCCCGCTCAGTGTAGAATCGGAACGTTACTTCATCAACTGTGGCTTGCGTTTATCAAACCAAACTGGTCGTAATCGGCACCGTTCAGCTAGTTCGATAGCTTTATCGAGGCGACGGCCGATGTCAACGGGATTGTGAGCGTCTGATCCAATCGTAACCCACTGGCCGCCCAGTTCCTGAAAGCGGCGATAGATCGGGAAGAGTGACTCGACAGCCCTAGGGTTATCGAGTCGGCGGGAGTTGATTTCGATGGCCTGCCCCCGCTCGGCAAGCAGCGTCAGGATGGGGTCGATGCGATCCCGGAATTCGGCATAGTCTATTTCCGGATCCTCTACGGCTGCATAACGGCAGATGTAGTCGATATGACCTAACGTATCGACAAAGTCGAACTGTTGGACACAGCCATACATGGTATCGAAGTACCGGTCATAAGCCTCTTTTTTGCACCGACCCTGGTAAAAGGCCTCTGGATATATCTCCTTCTTGTCGACCACATGGACGGAGCCAATGATGAAATCAAAGGGATAGTGAACTGCCATTTCCCGGTTCTTATCAGCCAGTTCATAGCGCATACCCATCTCGACGCCGAGTCGCAGACGGGGACTTCGGTAGCAGTCGTATTCCTGGAAGTAATCGTCAAGATTGAATTTGAAAAACTCCGGTTGGGGGTATTCCAAGTCCATATGTTCCGTAATGATAATGCCGATATCCAATCTCTCTGCTTTCGCTATAGCCTCTTCGATGTGCATCTGCGAATCCGTAGAAAAACGAGTATGGACGTGAGAGTCAAAAATCATGAGAAACCTCCTATTTTTACGGTGAGAAAAGGGTGCTGAATGCTCGAACCACTTGCTGCTTATATCTTCAACAGGCGAAAAAGCACCTATTCTCTTTCTTTATTGTACTGAAAAGCACCGGCTCGCGGGAAGGGAATCTTCCGCAAGCCGGTGCTTTTTTACGCAAACAGGTTTATTTCCGTAATCTCCGATTGGGATGTACAGGCAGCAGCTATTCTTCGCCGAATTTGCTTTCGACGAGCGACGCCAAGGCGGCCACACATTCTACTTCGTCCTCACCGTCGGCGGTCACCGTAAAGGCGGTCCCCGATCGAAGGCCCATGGTCATGACTCCCAAGATACTCTTCGCATCTACTTGCTTGCCGCCTGCGCTGATCTTCACTTTACTCTTAAATTTCGATGCTGTTTGAACGAACTGGGAGGCTGGACGGGCATGAAGGCCCGTCGGATTCGTAAGTACCAGTTGGATTTCGGTCATGTTTAAACACCTCCCAAGTTTACAGGCACTTACGCATTTCCCGGGCGCCTTCGGCGGTGGCCAGCACCTGTTCCAAGGGACTGCCTACGGAAGCCTCGACGACGGCGCCGATAGTTCCTTCTAAAATCGGTGCATCGGCGATCCGGACACGGGCACGAAGGTTTTCGTCAAGAATCTCCAAGGCGGTGTCGGTGCTGAGGACAGCACTGCCTAGATCAACCATGACAATAACGCCTGCGTCGGTCATAGCGTCCACGATAGCTTCACTCACACGCATAGCATCGGTGCCGATAGAGCCGTCGGCCATCCCTCCAGCAGCGATGATCTTTTGTTCCGGCTTAGCCATCTGCAGTGCTAGTTCACGGATGCCTTCCGCCACTTTTGCGCTGTGGGAAACAACTACAATTCCAACCACGACCTACGCCCCTAACTGCTGGCTGCGG
The DNA here is from genome assembly GCF_009720735.1 of Heliobacterium mobile. Classification (GTDB taxonomy): domain Bacteria; phylum Bacillota; class Desulfitobacteriia; order Heliobacteriales; family Heliobacteriaceae; genus Heliobacterium; species Heliobacterium mobile. Next base: position 50,205 of record NZ_WNKU01000017.1, on the reverse strand, counting down.
CAGAATTCCGTCAGTGCGGCCAGCATGAGATAAGATGAGGTAGCTCCAGGATCTTGATGGCCTAAACTGCGCTCACCGAGGTAACTGGCTCGTCCCTTGGTGGCGATGATCGTCTTGGTGTACTCGATGCCCTCTTTGGCGGCCTCACAGGCCGCATCTAGGCTTTCGACGAGGCTCTTTTCAGCTTTTACCGCTTCGACAAAGGCTTCATAGGCCGGCTCCATCGCATCGAGCATCGTCTTTTCGCCCCGGCTGGCTTTCCCCCGGTCCTTGATTCCCTGAAGCGCAGCCGACCAGATCTGGGTGATCCCGTCTGGATCAAGGGTCGCTTTGCCCTGGGCCGCTGCCGCGGCCCGCATAAAAGCCGTACCGTAAAGGGGGCCGGAAGCTCCGCCGACTGTCGAGATGAGAGTCATGCCTGTCAGCTTCAACAATCCGCTGATGTCGGTCCCTGGAGCCGCCGCACGAATTTTTACCCGCACGGCTTCAAAACCCCGGGCCATATTGATACCATGGTCGGCATCCCCGATGGCCGCATCGAGCGAGGTCAATAATTCCTTGTTCTGCACAATCGTATCGGCGACGGCTTCCAGAGCCGCAACGGTAAATGAACTCACGAAGCCACCTCCTTCAAAAAGGCCTTATTTTCACACTTTTTTATGTCCAAAGCCATGTAATCAGATGGATAAATATTGGATAACCAATTTCAAGCGACGATCAGCACACGGCGTTGCTTATCCGGTGATTCTACACTTGAACGAATGCCGGCGTATCGGCGGCGGCAAAGAGCAGCTCCTTCGTTTCCCCATCCAGTTTTAGCAGGGAAATGGAGAATCCGGCCATCTCTAAGGACGTCATGTAGTTGCCGACCAAGGTCTTGGCAATCTTCATGCCGGCGTCACCGAGGATCTGGTGGACTTTACGGTTGACCACATAGAGTTCCATTAAAGGAGTTGCACCCAGACCGTTGACCAGAACAGCTACTTCGTCGCCGGCAGCGAGCTGGAGGTCGGCGAGAATTTTTTCCATCAGGTGGGCTGTCGTTTCATCGGCCGAACGCAGTTCTTCCCGGTGTGTGCCTGGTTCACCATGGATCCCGAGGCCGATTTCGACTTCATTTTCGGCCAGGGTAAACCCGGGCTTGCCGGCCGCCGGAACGGTGCACGGGGTCAGGGCCATCCCCATGGAGCGAACATTGGCGATGACTTTTTCGGCCACTTGTTGGACCGCTTCTAAGTCGGCACCGGTTTCCGCTTTGGCACCGGCGATTTTGTGCACAAAAACCGTACCGGCAATGCCGCGCCGTCCTGTCGTCCAGGTGCTGTTTTCGACGGCAACATCGTCATTGACGATAACTTTGGCCACTTTGATACCGTCGGCTTCGGCCATCTCTGCGGCCATATCGAAGTTCATCACGTCACCGGTGTAGTTTTTGATGACGAGCAATACCCCTTTGCCGCCGTCAACCGCTTTGATCGCTTCGTAGACCTGATCCGGGGTCGGCGAAGTAAAGACAGCACCAGCGACAGCACCGTCAAGCATGCCTTTACCGACAAAACCGCCATGGGAGGGTTCATGACCGCTGCCGCCGCCGCTGACTAAAGCTACTTTGCCAGCTACAGGCGCATTGGCACGAACGATTACATCGAATCCTTCGACACGGCGGACATACTGGGGATGGGCGAGAGCGATACCTTGCAGCATTTCTTCGACGACTTGCTCCGGTGCGTTAATGACCTTTTTCACAAACAATCGCCTCCGTCAATCTTGTTCGTTTTCTAATTTCTGTGCTTCATCCATGTTTCATGCACTTTTTGGGAGGTATCTTTTACCTCCGTGATTATGTAATTTTTCGAACTTACTCATGTAGAGATGCAAAAACCGTGCCAAGGATTTTACGGCATCAGACAAGGCTTCCTTTGGGAAAAAGTATCAACATCGCTGTAGTCACTTGATAGATTTCCCCAAGTTCTAACCATTCTCCCAAGCAATCGTTTTTTCTATCCCATACTTGCGCGCTTTCGCCGCGATCGTTTTATGGGTCAGTCCGAGCGCTTTTCCGGCAGCGTTGAAGGAGCCATGTTTTTTCAACGCCAAAGCGATGATCTCTTTTTCGTATTCCTCCCAGGTGAGCAGAGCCGGTAATGAATCGTCTACAACGTTTTTTATCGGCTCACTCTCCCTCTTGGAAACTACCGACGGTTCGCCGAGCAAGGAGGGCATCGACGATTTGCCAGCTTCGCGGAGATAAACGGGGAGATCGCTTAAGCCAATCTGTCCATGATCGGTCAAGGTGACCACCCGTTCGATGATGTTTTCCAACTCTCTCACGTTGCCCGGCCAAGGATACTCCATCAACATCGCTAAGGCTTCCCGGCTGATCCCTTCGATCTTCTTGTCCAAGTTCCGGGCTATCTTCCCGATAAAGTGCTCCACCAAGAGGGGAATGTCTTCTTGCCGCTCTCGCAACGGCGGCAGATGAATAGGTATCACGTTCAGCCGGTAGTATAAGTCTTCCCGAAACCGGCCTTCGGCGACCATTTGCTCGAGGTCCTGGTTTGTGGCCGCAATGATTTTGACATCGATGCGTCGGGTCTCCTCTCCGCCCACAGGTGTGATCTCTTTTTGCTGCAGCGCCCGGAGCAGTTTGACCTGCATGTTTTTATCCATTTCTCCGATTTCGTCGAGAAAGATCACGCCATTACGAGCCAGCTCAAACTTGCCCAGCTTTCGCTTGATGGCTCCGGTGAAGGCCCCTTTTTCATGGCCGAAGAGTTCGCTTTCGAGCAGGTTCTCTGGGATGGCGGCGCAGTTTACGCGAATGAAGGGTCCCCTTGCACGAGGTCCTGCGGCGTGAATGCCTTCGGCCACCAGTTCCTTGCCGGTGCCGCTCTCTCCCCGGATGATGACCGTCGACGGCCCTTCCGCCGCTTTGGCTGCAATCGCCAGGGCATCGAGCACTTTGCCGCTTTTTCCAATGTAGTGTTCGAACGCCTTGCCCGGTTTTTTGGTCCGCTGCAATTCCTGTTCCAGGTATTCGGCGCGGGCAGCGAGGCGGGTCAGTTTTTCCATCAAGATCTGCACTTCGGAGATATCTTTGACGATCGATACGACACCGGTGACCTCTCCATCGACGATGATCGGATAGGCATCGGCGATGACGGTGACAGCAGACTTGCGCCGGATTTCTCCGGAAACGGGTTTGCCCGTCGACAGTGCCCGGCTTCTCGCCCCGTCGGGAGATGTTTCTCTCACGTTCTGGCCGATGATCAGATCTTTTCCTTTGTTGAGCATGCGTTCGTAGGCCGGGTTCACATAGGTGACGTACCCCTCTCGGTTGACTACAGAGATGCCGTCCTGTACCGATTCTAGCAGGAGTTGAAGGCGCTCTTTGAGCTCTTTCACTTCCTGCAGTTCTCCCGTCACTTTGTCCAAGACGGAGATGTCCTCGAAAATCGCTACGGCGCCCTTCACCTTCCCGTCCACGATGATAGGGGAACGATTGGTGATGATGATCGAAGCGCCGAGGACTTGACGGCATCCTAGTTCCGCTTCCTGCGTCTCTGTGACGACATGCATCCGCGAACCGGGAATGACTTGGTCCGCCTTTCTGCCGATGACCTCCGCCGCCGATAAATCCATGATTCGTTCGGCGGCAGGATTAAAGATGGTGATGATGTCATTTTCGTCGGTGACGATGAGCCCATTGGCCACGCTACTGAAGACATGTTCCGCCGTCAAAGCGTTATCCTGCAGGAGCCGATCGACCTGGTTGAGCATCCGTCCATTCGACATGGGAAAATCGCTTTCCAGAAGTTGTACCAGTTCCCAGACAGCGGGTCGAATTTGGTCGCCTTGGGCCGATACCGAGACGATTTCCCCTTTTTTGACGGTAGCCGTCACGATCTGCATCAGGTTGGTCGCCGGGATTCGCTCCCGGTCCCGGCAGCGCAGAAATAATGATACTTGGTATCTGGATTGAAGCTCACTCGATTTTTGGACGATCATGGCCGCTACCCGCGTGTGCAGACCCTTGTCATGCCGGATGAGGACCTTTTGTTCGTACATCCGATCAATCCGCCTTTTTTCGTTCTCTGCAAAATAAACCTTTTACTGTCGAAGCGGTACTGCCAGGGGAATAGACATCATTAACTATCGACGTCATTTTTCATGTCCAGCGGAGCCCTTTCGGGTAATGATTTTTCAACTGTCCTTCGGCGACTTTTCCCCACCCGATGGGATAACCGCTTACCGTGACGATCGTCCATCCCCCATCCCGGTTGGGCACAGACAGGCTTTCTCCTCGCAAGTACCGGTATACCTCGTCACTGTCCGGCGATAGATCGACGCTCTTTTTCCATTCCCCCGGAGAAAGAGCAAGGGCCAGTGCATGGGCCGGTTCAAAACGTCCTTTTTTAATCGTTCCTAAATGCAAACCTGTTCGGGTGACTTTCAACCGTTCCAAAGAGGGAAGTTCTTCGGAGACCGCATAGAGTTGATCGCCAAAAAGCAGATAAGGGCCTTGCGGGACTGTATTCAGGCTTTCTTGACAAAACCTTTCGTACCAGCGGTACACATCGGCGGGCAGGGATGGAAGGCTGGCAGACAGGTTTTGCTCCTTACGCCCTCGATCGGGGCCTTTTTTTGCCTTAGCGCTCTCTCTGCTCGCTCGGTTTACCGATGGCCCTATCGCACTATCAAGGGAGTTTCTTTTTCGCAGCCGGGCGATAAAGTGCCCTTCCCCTCGGAGTTTGTGAGGCCAGAGCCGGACCGTGTGAGGAAGCGTAGCCGCTTGAAAAAATTCGGCGCAAAGTACCGGTTCCAGGGTAAACTCCGGGTACATCTCCAAGAACGTTTCGATCTGTTTTTCGTTTTCCTCCGCTGAAAAGGTACAGGTCGAGTAGACCATGACCCCGCCCGGTTTGAGCATTTTCACGGCTTCCGGGAGGATCTCTTGTTGCAGCGCGGCACAGTGAGCTACTTTTTCTTCCGACCAGTCCTCGATCGCTTCGGGCAGCTTTCGGAACATTCCTTCGCCAGAACAGGGCGCATCGACGACGATGCGGTCGAAATATTCCGGGAACCAGCGGGAGAGTTTGTCCGGCGGTTCGTTCGTCACGAGGATATTGCGGGCACCCCAGCGTTCTAAGTTTTCCGATAGGGCCTTGTTGCGCTTCGGGTGGATTTCGTTCGCCACAAGCAGCCCCTCGTGGCGAAGATATCCAGCAATCTGGGTGGCCTTTCCACCGGGAGCGGCACATAAATCCAAAATGCGTTCTCCCGGTTCCGGTTGAAGTGCTTCTACCACCGCCATGGCGCTCGGTTCTTGGATATAGTACAACCCGGCGGCGTGGAAGGGATGTTTTCCCGGGCGCTGTCCTTCCTCGTAATAATAGCCAAAGTCACACCAGGGAACAGGCGTGGGGGTGACGGGGATGGAAGGGAGAATCTCCGGATTTACCCCTTTTAGCGGATTCAGTCGAAGTCCCTGTGCCGGATTCTCCTGATAGCTCTGCATAAAACGATTAAATTCATCTTCCGGCAATATTTGCTTTATTCTAGATTGAAACTCTTCCGGAACGTTTATCATCATACACCTTACTTCTGCTTTTATTTGCTTGCATTGACTTCAACGTGAGACTTTAGTACGCTCTTTATGTGTTTCCGCAATAGCCGGAGCGTACTTAAGGAGAAGGACATGATTAAGGGAAATAGGCTTATGAGCCGGCGCTCCTTTCTTGCCGCTGGCGTCGGCGCTGCCGCCGTCGGTGCCTTGGCTTTGTGGGAAAGCAAGCGTCACCATCTATTTTATCAAAAACCGGTAAATCAGTGGACGCCCCGTTCTTTACCGGAAGCACCGGATATCGAGCTGCGCAGGCATCCTTATCCTTATCGGGCGAGTATGAGCATCACCTCGGACATCGATGGCTCATCGCCCAAAGAGTTCGGCATGATCCACCAGTTTTTAAATACCGACCGGGAAACCGAAACCGGAAAAGGCCTCGGCCTGGATGTGGGCAACTCCTGTTGGATGGTCGTCGATTCGGACTGGCCCGGTACCATCGACCGCGAGGGCAAGACCATACGCCAGCAGATGAGTTACTGGAGCAGTATCGCTATGAAGGAAGAGTATGCGGCGCTGTTGATCCGTAAATATACCCGTTGCGGTTGGATCGACTCGGTCCACAGCTACGGTGATTTTAACCGGAACGACCCCGGCCCGACTTCTTTCACCCGCGCTATCGCCGAACGAAGCATCACTGAATGGAAACGCCGGGGATTACAGTATACCGTCTGGATCGATCACGGAAACAGTTCCAACGTGCAGAATCTGGGGCACAAAGGGTCTCCACGGACTTATCAAGGCGGTGATGATCCTTCATCTCCCTATTACCATACAGACTTGTTGATTCCCTACGGGATCCGTTTTGTCTGGCATTCCGCTAGTTCTGCCGATGAGGTTGATTTTAGCCGTTCCGATCTCATTTATCCGATTGTGCTCGGTGACGGTCAAAAGGTCTGGGGTTTTCATCGTTACTCTTGTGCGAAACATTGGTTTCCCAAAAACCCCGATTTTCTCTGGAGCCCCTACCTGCTGCAGCGGCAAGTAACCGAAGATAATCTGTCTCGGTTGATCGAACATGGCGGTTTTTGTTCCCTTGCGCAGCATTTAGGCGGCCCTATCGATCTGTATCTCGCTTTTCCTGAAGAAGCACTGGGGCCATTGCGCCGGATTTCGGAACTGTTCCATCAAGGGACTTTGTTGGTCGCACGAACCTCCCGGTTACTGCGTTACAATCAGGTCAACAACTTTTTGCGGTTTCAAGTCCAGGCCGATAGCGAAGGTCAGTCTATTATTCTAGGTACCGTTGATGATCCCCATTTGGGCAGCTTCAAACCATCCTTCGACGATTTACGCGGGACGACCTTCTATTGCAACGATCCTTCAACGGTTCGACTCTTTTATGGCGATCGGCAGATTCCTGACCAGTTCATCACTCGAAATCCTGCCGATCATACAGGACGGCCGAGCATCTCCCTGCGCTGGTATGAACCGGATTACTCCGATTACTATGAGTACGGACAAGGATTGGCCTATTAGGATCGTCGAGGTAATCGGACGATCGACGACGATAAAGGGACATAAGTGTGTTATCCATCCATGGTCTTTTCTAGCGAATTATGAGAGATGTAGAAAATGGCTAGGCGTACGCCTAGCCATTTTCTTATTGTGCTTGTTTTGATTTTAACCGTTGAATAAACCCGTTCAGACCGTCACTCTGTGCGACCGGGATCCGGGCGATCGCTTTAAGGTTGTTCTTATGTTTGATTTTACTCATGCATAGACCCATGCCGTAGCCTAATTCATCCATCGTCTGCATGACTTTTTCATCATATTCTCCGTAAGGGTAAGCCAGTGCATAGACATCCCAGCCATAACGTTGCTCGATAAAGGTTTTCGCTTGCCGCAAGTCTTCTTTTACGCGGCTGTTGGCTTCTTCTGTCGTCTCCAGTTGGCCGTTCGCCTTCTTTATTTTTGTGATCAGTACTGAAATTCCGTTCACCTTATCGTGAGAATCAAAGGTGTGCGATTGTACATCACAAAGTCCGCTAGCGACCATCTCATCCATCTGCGGCCAGGAAAGGTAGTCTGACTTATCGGGAGCGTAGGGTTTGTTGGACTTCTCAAATTGTAACCAATTCACCACTGGGAAAATGGTAAAGGGATAGTTATGTTTCTTTAAGACGGGATAGGCCAGTTGATAACTCGATTCATACCCGTCATCGAGCGTGATGACAACCGGTTTTTGAGGCAACGGCGTTCCGTTTTTATAATGATCCCAAACTTGACGCAGCGCCACCACGTGATAGCCTTCCTGTTGCAAATAGTCCATCTGCTCCGAAAAATCGTCCACATAGACAGCGACTGCCTGCTTGGGCCAGTAGCCTCGCGGGGCAAAATGGTGATACATGAGCATATAGATGGGTTCTCCCTTTTTTAGAAAAGGCCCTTGGTCCTGCGGCTGTTTTGACTCTGTCTGTGTCGATGCTTGGGGTACCGTGGATTCGGTAGATGATGGCGACGGCGGTGCCGTTTTCGAACATCCCACGATCAGTAAGAACAGAAAAAGAAACAGTCCAGTATAAAGAAAGTATTGTCGGTATCGATACCCGCCCGACTTTGTAAGCATTATTTACGCCCCTTTTCGCGGATTCGGTTGAGTGTCTGCCATGCGTTCCTCCAACTCCCGGATGCGTTGGTTGAGCAACGCCACTTCTTGCACGACCCGGGTGTGCTTGGAGTCTAATTTGGAAATGATCACAGAAAAATGCAGGATCAAAGAAAAGCAAAAGATCAGGCCGAAAAAGAACAATGCCGCCGGTGCATAGTAGATGCCCAGGGCTTGGGCAATCCATTCTAGGAGTTCATGTTTCAACGACAGCAGCAGCATGAGAGCGGCCACCAAGAGCCAGAGGATGGAGTACTGCTCTTTTAAGGAATAGCGGCGCACCATTTCCAGGACAAAGCCGAGGAAAATGACGCTGATAACGGTGGCATAGTTGTAAACAGTCAACTCCATCGGTTAGGCCCCCTTGAGCTTTGGCCGTACCACATTGATCAAGATCGCCAAGAGCACTTTGATCATATAGTAAATCGATTTGAGCGGTGTAATCGAAGAGGTGCCCGCTTGTCGAGCATCCATGCCTACGGAGACCTCGGCGATGCGAAAACCGGCTCGTTTCAGCAAAACGAGTGCTTCCACTTCCGGGTAGTCCGTCGGATAGTTACGCCCATAGAAAGCGATGATCTCCCGATCGACGGCGCGGTAGCCGGAGGTTGTATCGGTGAACTTTTGACCCGTAATCAAGCTGACGACCAACGAAAAAATGACCATGCCCAGACGGCGCATGATCGTGGAACGATAGGCTGTTTTTTCTACGTACCGGGATCCGACGGTCATGTTGACATCCCCACGAATCAGCGGGGCGAGGAGTCTAGGCAGATCATCGGGATTATGCTGTCCGTCGGCGTCAACTTGGACGGCGATGTCATAACCGCGGCGATGAGCGAAGATATAACCGGTCTGCATGGCGCCACCGATACCTAAGTTGTGGGGCAAGTCGATCACGGTGACGCCGTTGACGCTCCGGGCTGCCAGGGAAGTGTTATCCTTAGATCCGTCGTTGATGACGACAATATCGTATTGTTCCGGCAAAGCCTGGATTTTGCGTAAGACTGTAGGTATGCTGTTTTGTTCGTTATAGGCCGGTATGATGATGAGCACTTTTTTCTTTTCCATCGGGCCTCCTCATACTCCTGCGGCCTTGGACAGGTTGCAGCCATTATCTGTATAAGCGCAGGACAAGGATAGCATAGTGGCCGGTAATTTTCAATGTGTGGACTCTCTTGCTCACCTTCTCAGGAATTAGGCGGACGTGCACTAACTCATGAAAAGGAAAAGATCCTAACCTTCACCTGCAGTTAGGATCTTTTCCGTTAAATAAAGGGTTCAACCAAAAGCTCACTTTACTGGTTCAAGCAGAGCTCACCCTTTAGAATCCGTTACGGTTATATATAGATGGTTCCATGAAACAAGTTCCTTTACCGCTTGAAATCATCCTTTACACGATCTTGGTATCCCTCGGTATGCAGGAGCCGGTGGGCCAGTTCACTGCCCGGATGACCAAGAATCTCCCGGTAAAGCAGTTGGACGACGGGGTTCTCGTGGCTGTAGCGCAAATTTTTGTGGCTGTCGATGTCATAGAGAGCGTCGGCACGGTCATGACGATAATCGAGGGAGACTTTCTTATGATCGCGGCCGCCGAGGATCGGTTGACCGCCGCCGCCGACACAGCCGCCGGGACAAGCCATCACTTCGACAAAATCGATCCTCTCCCCGGCCTGAATCGCCTCAAGGACGCGACGGGCGTTTCCTGTCCCGTGGGCGACAGCCACACGGATGTCATATTCGCCGAGATTGACATGGAGCAGTTTTAAGCCTTTTTCCCCGCGAACCTCCCGGAACTCGATCGGCGCCGGTTTTTCCTTGTCGCTCTGCCCAGTTCCATTGCCTAAAAGGACCCAGCTCGTCGTCCGTAATGTGGCTTCCATGACACCGCCCGTGGCCCCAAAGATCGTTCCCGCACCGGTTACTTCCCTGAAGGCCGAATCAAAAGGTTCATCGGGCAGCTCAGAAAACTCGATGCCAGCCTCTCGAATCATGCGCACCAGTTCCCGGGTGGTTAAGACATAATCCACATCGGAACGTCCATCATGACCATGCTCAGGGCGGGCAGCTTCATACTTTTTCGCCGTACAGGGCATGACAGCAACGGAAACGACCTTCTCCTTGGGAAGGTTTCGTTCTTGATGGTATGTGTACCGCGTCAAAGCACCGAACATAGACATGGGCGATTTGCAGGTCGAGAGGTTCGGGATGAACTGGGGATAGTGATGTTCGACCAGCTTGATCCAGGCTGGGCAGCAGGACGTGAAGAAAGGCAACTGACCGGCTTGAAAACGGTGCAAAAACTCATAAGCCTCTTCGACGATCGTCAGGTCCGCCGCAAAATCTGTCGCCAAGACCTGGTTGAATCCGAGGCGGCGCAGCGCCGCTACCATCTTGCCGGTCACTTTTGTACCCACAGGCAGCCCGAAGGCTTCTCCTAATGTGACCTGGATGGAAGGAGCTGTCTGGACAACCACATGAACTCCCGGGTCGGCGAGGGCTTTCCAAACATCGTCGATGCATTCTTTTTCCGTGAGGGCACCGACGGGACAAGAGAGGACACATTGACCGCACATGATGCAGTCCACATCGCCCATATCCCGGGAAAAGGCCGGGGCGATGATCGTATCAAAGCCGCGATTTTGGGCGGCGATGACACAGTTTTCCTGAACCTTGGCGCAGATGTTTTCGCAGCGACGGCAATGGATGCACTTGTTGGGATCATGGCGAATGGAAGGGTTATTCTCCTGTATAAGGAGTTGGTGGGCTTCTCCATGTACCTCAACGCGACGGATCCCTAGATTATCGGCGATGTTTTGCAACTCACAGTTGAGGTTGCGGATACAGGAGGTGCATTCGCGCGAGTGGTCCGATAAAATCAGTTCGACCACGCGCTTGCGGGCTTTGCGGACTCGCGGCGTGTTCGTGTACACTTTGAGTCCCTCTGCCACCGGGTAGACACAGGAGGCTTGTAAAGATCGCTGCCCCTCGATTTCCACCAGGCAAACCCGGCAGGCGCCGATCGCGTTGATTTCCCGGAGGTAGCAGAGACTGGGAATCGTAATGCCCACTTCCCGGGCCGCATCTAGCACCGTTTTGCCCGCCTCGATTTCGACAGGGCGTCCGTCGATTTCGAGGCGTACTTTTTGAGGACCGAAAAAATTCGAGGGATGGGTATGTTCTTTAGGATGCATTTCGTTAGGGTCAAATCCCAGCATCCCCGGGAAAAAGGACCGTTCCAGATCGAGCTTCATCGTTCTCCCTCCTGTGCGATCACATGGACCGGACATTTTTGGGCGCAAGCGCCGCAAGCAATGCACAGCTTCGCATCGATAGCAAAGGGCGTCTTGCGAATCTCGCCGGAGATGGCCTTTACCGGGCACACTTTCACACAGAGCCCGCAGCGACGGCATTTCTCCCCGTCGATCCTATACTTGCCTTTCGGCTTTAAGGCTGGGCAGACACCGGCAGGACAGCGTTTTTCTTTGATGTGGGCTTCGTATTCATGGCGGAAATGACGCAGGGTGCTCAACACTGGATTCGGTGCCGTCTGTCCTAAACCGCAGAGGGAGGCTTCCTTGATGTCGTGGCCGAGTTCTTCCAAGAGCTCAAGGTCTTTCATGGTTCCCTTGCCCTCGGTGATACGGGTGATAATCTCTAACAGACGGCGGGTGCCGATACGGCAAGGAGTACACTTTCCACAAGACTCATCTTGGGTGAATTCAAGATAAAAACGGGCGATATCAACCATACAGTCCGTCTCATCCATGACGATGAGCCCGCCGGAGCCCATCATGGAGCCGATTTTCATCAAGCTGTCGTAGTCGATGGGAATATCGAGATACTCAGCCGGTAAGCAACCGCCAGAAGGACCGCCGGTCTGAACAGCCTTAAACGCTTTGCCTTTGGGAATACCACCACCGATGCCATAGATGATGGTACGCAGTGACGTCCCCATCGGCACTTCGATGAGTCCCGTATTGTTGATTTTCCCGGCCAAGGAGAAAATCTTTGTTCCCTTGCTGCCGCTCGTACCCATCGCAGCGTACCAATCGGCACCCTTACAGATGATTTGAGGGATGTTGGCATAGGTCTCCACATTGTTGAGCAGCGTCGGTTTGCCCCAGAGGCCGCTGACAGCGGGATAGGGCGGACGGGTTCGCGGTTCGCCTCGTTTGCCGCTTACCGAATTCAGCAAGGCCGTCTCTTCACCGCAGACAAAAGCACCCGCACCTAGGCGAATCTCGATATCAAAGGAGAATCCTGTTCCCAAGATGTTTTGACCGAGCAGCCCGGCCTGGTGTGCTTGATCGATGGCGACTTCAAGGCGGTGAACAGCGATGGGATACTCGGCCCGAACATAGACAAAACCCTGCTGGGCACCGATGGCATATCCGGCGATCGTCATCGCTTCAAGGACGGCATGGGGGTCGCCCTCGAGTATGCTCCGATCCATGAAGGCCCCCGGGTCGCCTTCATCGGCGTTACATACCACGTATTTTACGGTTTCTTTTACGGCAGCCGTATAGGCCCATTTTCGACCTGTTAAAAAGCCGGCACCTCCCCGGCCTCGAAGACCGGAACAGGTGATCGTCTCGATCACTTCTGTAGGCTTCATAGCGGTGAGCGCTTTCGCCAGGCCGAAATAACCGCCGCTGGCAATATACTCATTGATGTTTTCCGGATCGATGATGCCGCAGTTGCGCAGAGCGACCCGGATCTGAGGATGGAAGAACTCGTTTTCATCGATGGTCTTTCGAGATGCTCCTTCGGGCGGGTGTTTATAGAGAAGGCGTTCTACCGTCTGTCCCTGAACGATGTGGCGTTCTACAATTTCCGGCACATCGTTGGGAGTCACTTGGCAGTAAAAGACGCGCTCCGGATGAACGACCAGGATCGGTCCCAGTTCACAAAAGCCGAAACAACCTGTATGTACAACAGCAATTTCCCCATCTAAGCTCTGCGCCTGTAGTTCCCGCCGCAGGGTGGACTGGATTTCCGCGCTACGGGACGACGTACAGCCCGTACCTGCACAGACGAGGATCTGGTGCCGGTATGACTTCGCCGCTGGCACTGCTGCCAAGGTATGATCAGCTTTTTGGAATACCCAATCTGGTACTTGATCAGGGTGCATCCGCTGGATGTATCGCACAGCATAGCTGTGGCGGATCTGTTCTAACCGTTGCAGCGACAGCACGGGTCCTATGATCGGTTCTGCTTGGCTTGGCGGTAGGTGATTTTTCAAACTGTCCGTTTTATCGGTTACAGTATTGGTACCCGTATCGGCTTCCGTTGTTGTGCCACCCTCCTGATCACGCTGTCGATATTGCCGAATCAGTTCAGGCACGTCAGAGGCTTTGACCCTGCCGTGGACTTCCCCATCGATAAGCACCGCCGGCGCCAATCCGCAAGCACCGACACAGCGTGTATTTGTCAACGTAAATAGGCCATCGGCCGTCGTCTGATCCATGTCGACGGCCAGTTCCTTTTTGATCGCTTCGAGCACATTGGGAGCGCCCTTGACATAGCAGGCTGTACCCAGGCAGACGCTGATTGTATGTTTACCCTTCGGTTTCGTCGTAAAGAGGCTGTAAAAGGTGACTACACCGGCCACTTCACTGAGAGGCAAGCCAACCTTATCGGCGATATAGCCGAGGATATCTTCGGGGAGGTAGCCATACAGTTCCTGTGCTTTCTGCAAAATGCGAATCAATTGGCCCGGGCTATCCTTGTACTGGCTGATGATTTTATTCAGATCATCGAGTCGTTCCATAGAAGCGCTCCTTTCCATTGGCTGCAGACAATAATCGGAAAATTTCAGTATACCGAATAATTTTACGTATAAGTGAATTATATCACTATTCAGATATTTATGTTCGTACAATTACAAGTTCTTTTGTTGCTTTTTCATTCAAATTACTTATATCATATCGAACACCTATGTCGAAGCGTTTTTGGGGAATCTCTGTAATTTTTTTAAAAATATATACATGCAACCGAATGAAAACATAAGGAGAGCGACCTAATGCTTTAAGTCGCTCTCCTTATTGCTGCTATGAAACAATCGTCGAAACAATCGTCGTTGATGTTCCTCGATCGCTTACTTGTCTTTCGGTGCTTACCTCTCTTTCGGGATCTTATGATACCCTTTTTCCCCGTACGGTTGCAGTTTGTCCATCCAGATTTCCTCGAGCATCTTCAACTCTTCTGTGCAATCGCGGTTGACTTCTTCTGTCGGTTTGATCTGCTCAAGCACTTCAAAGGTAAACTGATCCGCTCCATAGGTGTTCCAATCTTGTTGCAACTCTTTGTTCCGGTGAGCCCCATGCATCAAGGTAAACCGGTTTTTGTTGAAGGCCGCCGAAAGATTTTTGCTGGTCTCGATAAAGACCTTCCCCGTTTGCTGATTCTTGATCTGAATGATCCCCATATCTCGAAAGGACTCTTTATATTCCCGTTTAATCTGAGAACGTCGTTCTTTATCCATGCTGTCTCCCTTCTCTGCTTGAACTTGCTCCAAACTATCATCCGAATTCCCATCGGCCTTGACCCAATAGGCGCTGCCGTCGTCGGCTCGTTCCATGAAACCATAGTCGATGAAACAACGGCGGATAATGGCATAGTCGGGGTAAACTTCTTTAATGATCTCGTTGACCTCTTTTTCGTTGTATTTTCGGTTTTGTGCAAACTTCCTGATCAGGTGGTTCAGAATGATGATTCTTCGCTTTTCCTTGTCCGGGAAACGGGTCAGCGGTCCCTCTAGCCCCTCTTTGAAACAACTGCGCAACACCTTCTCGGCCTCTGCCTCCGTAATCACCGGAGATGCAGTGCCGCCTTTCGGGTTCCCCTTGGTGTCTTCGGACTTGTCTCTCTTATCGAGGGTGTCTTTCAATAACTCCATCATGGCTAGGAAGGCTTTGGCCTGCCGTTCCTTTTCCTTTAAGTTAAACCGGTGGTTTCGTATTGTTGAGGCACTGCCGCCCAGTTCGTCACAGATCTCTTTATCGCTGTAGCCCTTATAGAAGAACGTCAGCAGTTTTTTCTGGTGATCCGTGATTCCAGTGTACTTTTTATCTAACCCGAGCAGGACTTGAAACATCGATCCATGTTCCTGGGCCACATGCAGCTTCGCCGACTTTTCCGCATCAAAAAAACGGTCCTCTATCGGAAAAACCTGTCCTTGCAAAAAGGCGGCGCCACAGACGATACAAACGAAGCTTTCCATTTTTTCATCCCAGCGATATCCGCGTTTTATCTCGTCCAAGTTAGCCTCCCAAAAAGAATCGTTATTCATAGATGTTATCTCCTTTAGTCCGTTAATACATAGACATAATACGAAAACGTTTGCTTTTTGTCAACACCCCGGCGCCTGGGTTTCTTTACAAAAGCCTTTGTGCCTTTTCTTTGCCCGGTCAATATAAAAAGCAAGCTGGCCCGGAAGAGTCATCGGGCCAGCTTGCTTATACCCAAAAAACGGCTTTTCTGTTTCAACATCTGTCTTCCAAACAAGTGGAGCCGCCCTATTTTTCAAGCGGAAGTTAGGTGCTTAGTGGTACACTGGGTTCAATAGGCACTACCGATGCTGAATAAGGGCTGCCTACTGAGGGATCGCTTGAATGGCCTCAACATCCCCCTGGAAGACTCCTTGTAAAAAGGAGGCCATCTGGTCCGCCCTCACCGGCACCGGATTGGCACGGGTCGATCCCTTCATGGCGTTTTCCTGGAGGTTCGAAAAGTCTTTTTCAAAATTTTCTCGAGAAATTCCTGCTTCCCGGAAGGAGGAGGGAATTTGCAGCGTCCGGTTCAATTGCTCGACCGAATCGACGAAGTCATCACTGCCGATGCTATGGGCTAATCGCTGCAATTTCAAGGTCACTTCCCTATCGCGTCGATTGAACCGCAGCACATAGGGCAATAAAATGGCATTGAGCAACCCGTGACCGAGACCGAACCTGCCGCCGACTGCGTGAGCGATACCGTGGGCCATTCCCAATCCGGCATGATTGAAAGCCAACCCGGCCATGCACTGGTACAAATGCATCTTATCGCGGCTTTCCGGGTCTTTTTCCAGGTAAGAAGCCGGTAGATTGGCAAAGATCCCCTCTACAGCGCCCCGGGCTAAGGGCTCCATAAATGCGCCCATGTTCCGGTTGATGTAGCTTTCGACGGCATGAGTCAGCGCATCCATGCCTGTCTCGGCAACCACATGGGGCGGCATAGACATCGTAATCTCTCCGTCCAGGATCGCAATGTCCGGGATCATGGCCGTTGTTTTCAGTCCGATTTTCAAGTTCTGTTCTTTGAAAGTGATGACCGACGCTTTGGTTACCTCACTTCCCGTGCCGGAAGTGGACGGGATGGCCACAAGGGTCAGCTTCTGCCGCCGCTCAGGAAGCGGGACGGTGAGGACATTTTCAAAAGTAATCTGAGGGTATTCATAAAAAAGGCTCATCACTTTGGCCGCATCGAGCGCAGATCCGCCCCCGATGGCGATGAGCACGTCCGGCTCAAAGGCTCTCATCTGTTCGAGTCCCTGTAACACGATGCTGGTGTCTGGATTGGGACCGATGCCCGAAAAGACCGATGTGGCACATCCCTTTTGCTGAAATATCTCTTCAATACGGCCGATGGCACCGTTGGCAAACATCGATTGCCCACCAGTGACGATCATGGCTCGTTTGGCTTCCAGCGTTTTTACGTGTTCTATGGAGCCTCGCCCCGCGACGATAGCCTGGCCTCCGAGTACGATTTTTTCAACCATTGAAACTTCATCCTTTTTCTAAAAAAGTTCCATCTAATTCCCACGTTCATCATACCCGTCCAATTCTACTGACAACAGCCACAGTCCTCCTATCATTAAAGAAAGGAACTTTACTATGCAGAACAACGGAAGGAGCACCCGGGAAAAGAAAACAGTTCACGCGATGATTCAGATCTATTGTGACGCCCACCATGGCCATGACGGCGGCCTCTGCCCCGATTGCCAAGAGTTGATCAACTATGCCTTCGCTCGCTTGGAGCGATGCAAATTTGGTGAACAAAAATCGACTTGTGGTAGATGCCCGGTTCACTGCTACAAAAAAGATATGCGGGAGAAAATCACCGCGGTCATGCGTTTCTCTGGACCTAAAATGCTGACGAAACATCCCATCTTGGCCTTTTGGCATCTC
Organism: Heliobacterium mobile; assembly: GCF_009720735.1. GTDB lineage: Bacteria > Bacillota > Desulfitobacteriia > Heliobacteriales > Heliobacteriaceae > Heliobacterium > Heliobacterium mobile. The sequence goes on along the minus strand of NZ_WNKU01000017.1, from coordinate 32,804 downwards.
GTCGATGGAATCGGAAAACCTTAGTTCTTCCCTTCCTCTGTCGATGCAATCATCGATTCAATCAGACCGACAAAAATACCGACCAGCTGCGGATCAAACTGTGTGCCCGAAAAACGCCGCAGTTCCGCCACCGCCTCCTGAGGCGTCAAGCTATGTCGATAGGGCTGGTTATGGGTCATCACATCGTAGGCATCGACGATCGCTAAAATTCGGGATTCAAAGGGGATTCCCTCACGGGCTAATTGTTGCGGGTAGCCGCTGCCATCCCAACGCTCATGGTGAAATAAAATCCATTCCGCCACATGGGCAATTTCCGTCTTCAACTGGGCGATCCGGTAGCCGACTTCACTATGGCGCTGAACCTCCAAATACTCCTCCGGGGCCAACATACCCTTTTTACCTAAGATATCCCGGGAAACGGCCACTTTACCAACATCGTGATATTCACCGGCCAAGCGCAAATTATCCACCTGGTCTGCCCGTAATCCGGCCGCCGCACCGAGACGGGCGGCTAAATCGCCGACGCGCTGCATATGTCCCATCAAATCTCGTTCTTTCGTGTCCAATTTCATGGTCAACGCTCGAAGGATGATTTTGCGGACCCGGCTCTTATGGCGCATCTTCTCACGGTACATGTTATCGTCAGCGTCTCGAAACACTTCTATCATGCTTTTTTCCGCGCCAACTTTTACGGCATACCCTAACGACACGTAATGGGGCAGTTCGGGATGGACGACGTTCAGTGCATCAACGGCGAGGCGAATTCGTTGGCTGATGCGTTGCGCCGCCTTCCCGTCCCCCTCCGGCAAAAGGATGGCGAACTCATCCCCTCCGATGCGTGCCACCACATCGCTCGCACGGACACAGCGCGTAAGCGCTTGGCCGATACCCGTCAACAGCATATCCCCCACGGGATGTCCTAAGGTATCGTTTACACTTTTCAGCCCATCGACATCGCAAATAATGACTCCGACCGGCGATGTAGATCCGGCCAAACGGCTCATTTCCTCTTGAAAATGGGCTCGATTGTACAAACCGGTCAACGGATCGTGGGAGCAATAATAGCGAAGTTGTTCCTCCATCTGTCGCCGTTCTGTCATGTCCCGCCCGATTCCGACCATACCGATCACATCACCGGCTGTCGTCCCGATGGGAGACAGGGATATGTGGTAGAAGCGCGTGCCTTCGGGAAGGTGCATAGTCCACTCGACGAAGATGGAATCCCCCCGCTGTGCCCACAACTGGGGTTGTTCACCGTCCCAAAAAGGCTCGGTGTCAGCAATTACCTGACCGATATGCTTTCCGATGATTTGAGTCGGGCTGTTGTCAGCCGCCTCCGGCCATTTCCCGTAAGTTGCAGTAATTCGTCCTTCCATGTCTAAGGTAAAGACTAGATCACGGATAGACTCGACAAGGGTGCGGAAACGCGCCTCCTTCTCCCGTACCGCTTCATCAGCCAATTTTCGCCGGGTAATATCAACCACCGTCCCCAAAATGGCCGGCTTCCCTTCGTAGCTAACTGGTGCACCCAACACTTCCAGGTAGATCGAGGTGCCATCCTTTTTAATGCCTCGAATCTCGTAAGGGGTCGGTTCCTCCTGGCTCGTCAATCGACGGCGAGCATCTTCTTGAACCTGCTCTCGGCTTTCCGGATGGATCAGTTGCAGGTAGTTGGACATAGCTAAAACTTCTTCTTCGGTATAGTCAAAAAACTCAGCGAACCGTGGGTTTACGAATTGGAACCGGTCATTTTGCAGGACGTAAACGCCGAAAATCGCGTTTTGAACGAGACTTCGGTATTTCGTTTCCGATTCCATCAAGGTCCGGTTCGATTGGTTAAGGAGTTCCATGTCCCCCACGATCGTCGTCGCCATCTGCTGAATCGTGTGACAGAGCAAACTCAACTCTCGCGGCTCCGACTTGCAGCTATCGTCACATTTCAGTTGTTCATACTTTCCCGCCTGTATCATTCGGGAGACTAACATCATTCGTTGGATCGGCATCTCAATCCGTTCGGATACACGGCGTATGGACGGCAGCACTACCAGCAGAAGGATGACATAGGTGCCAAAGAACAAGGCGATCTTCCGATAAAAGGGACTCAACAGTTCCTGTTCATCCATTTCACTGATGACGGCCCAGCCGAGTTTCGGTATAAATTGAGAGACACCGATGACTCGCTGACCCCGGTAGTCCCGGTAGGCAGAGCCCTCTATCTCACCACGCAACACCTTTTGAAACCCTTCTGTATTGACCATGTTCAATTCAGGCAAGGGATTTTGGCTGCTGTCACTATAGGAAAAACCGGAACGGGTGATCATCTTTCCTTCCCTGTCGACGAGATAGGTTTCTTCCTCTTCGCCAAAACGGTAATTCTCCATCAGTAAAGCGATCGTCGAAAGGTTTACTGTTCCGATCACCAAGCCTTTAAATTCTCCGGTTTCGTTGAATAGAGGCCAAGATAAGGTGACAACAGGCTCCCCGGTAGCTCGGCTGATCAGCACATCGGAAATATGTTCTTGCCCTCGTAAGGACCTATGAAAGTAATTGCGGTCCCGTACGTCGACTGGTTTTTCCAGGGGATATTCGATTTCCGTCAAGCCTTCTGTATTCACAAAAGCGACCCAACTGAAATCGCTATGGTTGCTCAAAAAGACTTGAAAGTTATGTTTTATCATGGGTTTATCCAAGTGTTGGACAAATTCCATTTGAGCTAAACCACGCAACTCGGCCGCCTTTTGGGTAAACCAGTTATCGATGATCTCCGTTTGCATGGAGACAGTATGGTTGATATGACGGAACGCCTCGTGCTTTTGATCGTCATATTCGTAATAGGCAATCAATACCGTCAAAAGTGCCGGAATAGCTAATAAAAAGAGTGTGAAAAAACGTAAAAGTCCACGCAGTGATCGAATATCGAATAGCTCTTTCCCTTTCGAAAACCACCGTTTCACGCCTATCGTCTCCCGTGCCGCCTTATTTCTTTACATAAGCCTGTTCATACGAAGGAACATTCATCACTAGGAATCTCATTCTTAACGAAAAACGAGGTAGTTCTCACAATCATATTTCGCTTTAACCGGGGAAAGTCCTTTACCAAATTGGTTGCGACACTTTTTTTATTGAAAGGATTCTTTATGTTCATTTAAGCTATTTTTAAGATATCCCTAAGTGAGGGATAAGACCGATGAGTTACACTAGACAAGAATAGACGGACCTTCACCGTATAGCTATCCAATTGAATTTGCAGAAAGGAGGGCTTCCCTTTGGATAAGACCTTTTGCGCTGAGGCGGCTTCCCTGCGTATCCTCGTCGCTGATGACGACCCGGAGTTGAGGGAGTTGGTGGCAGGCTATCTGGAACACGATGGCTATCAGGTGCTGCTTGCGGCCGATGGAAATCAAGCCCTGCAGTTGGCCCGTTCCGAAAAACCCGATCTGATCATCCTCGACGTGATGATGCCTCACGTCAACGGCTTAGATGTCTGCCGGATTTTGCGCGACGAAGTGGATTGTCCCATGTTCATCCTCTCTGCTCGAGGTGACGAGCCCGATCGGGTCTTAGGGTTGAATCTCGGCGCCATCGACTATGTATCGAAGCCCTTTAGCCCTCGGGAACTCGTCGCTCGCATCAACGCCCACCTGCGTCGACGTCCACGCCGAAGTATTCCGGAGCCCTTGGTACAGGTTGGCCCTTTGCAAATCGACCGTGTTCGCGTCGAAGCTCACCTCAACAAGATCCCTCTTGATCTACGAGGGAAGGAATGGGACCTGCTGTTGTTGTTTGCCCAAACACCGGGACGGGTCTATACAAAACAGCAAATCTACGAACGGGTCTGGCAGGAACCTTATTACGACAACGATAACACCATCATGGTCCATATTCGCAACCTTCGCCGGAAGCTAGACGACGCTTTACCTGGTGCCGGCGATTGGTTGGAAAACATCCGCGGCCTCGGCTACCGGTTGAAAGCGCTTCCTGAGGAGGCCCGCTCATGAAGATCCGCAACCAAGCCTTTCTCTTCTTTCTGGTCGTTTCCGCAGTGGCTGCAGCCATCACTGCCGTCGGTGGTCTCATCATCTACCAAGAACTACTACAGCCTCATGATAACGACTATGAGCGCCGCCGCGTCGCCGAGCAGATCGGCCGGTGGCAAACCCAGTTTAAGGCCCAGCCTATCCAGCCGGTCGATCCGGGTTTGAATCCGAGTTCTGCTACATATTCTTCAAGCCACGAGCAGAATCGCTCTGAAAAAACGGTCGTTGATACTGCATCCTCTTCCCGTACCCCTGTGAAGACAGAAACCGAACAAACGGACAAGCTCTCCAGTGTCGACAAACATCATTCCACTGAAAACGGTCCCGTCATGGACCGCCTGCGTGAGCAGTTACGGTTCGATAGAAACTTCTACCTCTCCCCTGCTTCGGTGCAGGTGCTTGACAGCACCGGACGGGTTCTGGTGACGAAAACCACCTGGAACCCCGATGAGGATCCAGCCATCGCAGCAGCCGACCAATTTCCCAACAGCTACAACATGGCTCAACTGCTAGATGCTGCCTATAAACCTCCACAAGAAGACCCGCCAGGACTAAATTCCCTTTTTAAGACAACAGCCGTTCCCATCCACCAGAGCAAGATCCACTGCGAAGTGGCTCCCTTATATTTTGGTGATGAAACCTATTTTCTGCTGGTACGGTACGAAACCGAACCCTCGTCCACTCCAAGTATTCAGGAAAAGACCTTTTTACTCGCCGGCATTCCCTTGACCGCAGGCACCGCTGTGCTGGTTATCGATCTGATCGCCGCCCTCGCCTTTGCCTGGCTGCTCCGGTCCCCTCTGAAGAAGCTGGGAGCCGCCCTCGAGAATATGAAGCGCGGCGATACTCAGTTTCGCATCAAGTCCTGGCGAAAAGACGAGTTCGGCGATCTTTTCTCTATTTTTAATCAATTGAACGCCGCTTGGGGTATCTTGCAACAGCGGGAGCAAGAAATCGCCGGTAAGCAACGAGACTTGTTAGCGGGACTCTCCCATGATTTGCGCACTCCCCTCGCTTCCATCGAAGGATACGCGGAAGCACTCAGCGATATCGCCTATCGGGAGCCGGACAAAGCCCAAAAATACGGCCACATCATTCATTCCAAATCCCTGATCATGGGGCGCATCGTCGATGATCTCTTCTTGACGGCGAAATTGATCCACCCCGATTTTCACTTGGAACAGCGACCGGCTGACTTGTCCGAGTTGATCCGTCGTTGGCTGGCCGACATGCTCGCCGATATTGAACTGGCTGGTGACAGCCTTGAAGCAGACATCCCCGAAGGTCCTCTTTGGTCATCGGTCGATGCCCTCCACCTGGAACGAGCTATCAAAAACGTCATCAAAAACGCGGCGGAACATAATGGTCCGGGAATTCGCATCACCGTCAGCCTCAGTTCTGATGGGCGTAGTCATATCCTGCACATCGCTGATAACGGCAAAGGCGTACCCGCCCATGTACGCGATCGCCTTTTCGAACGGTTTGCCCGTGCCGATACGGCTCGGCGAGGCAAAAATGGCAGCACCGGCTTAGGGTTGGCCATCAGCCGGGAAATCATCGCCGCCCATGGCGGCAGTATCCTCTTAGATTCCGATTCGCCGGAAGGAGGCGCCGCTTTTCTCATTCGCCTGCCCCTCTGTGCTGCCCCGCAAACTCCCTCCCCCCGCAAAGGCTACGACGATAAGTCCATGGATACTCCTCAGTTGGTTACGTCCCAAACCAATTCAATAGATACAATAGATTCATCAGATTCCCGTTCTGCTCCCATTAAATCTGACACCTATTTGAGCAAGCCAAGCATGGATTCTGTCGATGATAAAATTGACTTGAATCAAGAGAAAGCAGAAGCAGTTGATTCGAAACCAGGTATAATTGCAACCACCGTGCACGAATCACCTGTCCAGGAGGAAAAATAATGACGACAAACAACGATATCCCGGTAAATGATCGAACTGCTGCCTGTACCCTCTGCGGCTTTCGCAACGGCCCTTTGACAGCCCTGCAACAAGGTTGGATATGCCCGCAGTGTGCTGCCGAAGTAGCTCGCAGTTCTGAAACCGGATCCAGAGATGGTTATAGCGGGGCTTTCCCTAGTTCAGGCTCCTCGAGTATGCCCCGTGGGACCATCACAGCGCCGAATTCCGAACCGGCTAGGCCGCGGCGATTTCTGCGTCGACAGCGAATCGCACTTTTCTTTTCACTGATACCCGGTTTGGGGCAAATGTACTTAGGTCAGATGCGGCGGGGATTGCAACTGCTCCTTCTCTTCTGGGGAAATCTGGCCCTGGAGCGTTGGAACTTCATCTTCGATTCGGAATTGCTCATCCCTGTTCTCGTCGGATACAGCTTTTTCGAAACGTATCATACGGAACGAAAGCTCCAGTCCGGTCAGGCTGTCGCCGATGAAAACCTGGGTATCTTTGACTGGTGGTCAGGAAACTGGCGGCAACATCGTACCTTCCTCGGGATCGCACTGCTCATTGGCGCTGTACTCACCTTGGTGAATGCACCGCTGCCATCGCTCGGTATTCTTCGCTATTTTGATGATTATCGCTACCTCCTCCGTACCGTGATCATGAGTGCCCTGCTGGCTATCGGCGGTTTGGCCTTGCTGATCAAACGGACAGCCAAAGAAGACAGCGATAGCCTGCAATAATCCATGGGCGCAAGTAGGCCCCGCATATGCCACCGCATGGGTGCATATCCGGGGCCTACTTTTTAGGTATTACATAAGAAGTGGGTATGGGTATCGGTTATTGGTTTTGGGTTACAGGTTACAGATTATCGGTTATCGGTTATCGGTTATCGGTTATCGGTTATCGGTTATCGGTTATCGGTTATCGGTTATCGGTTATCGGTTATCGTCATTGTACGCCTTTTCATTCTATGCTATGATAAACTTTATTTTTTAAGCAAGGATGAGGGCCTGTTGCATACCCTGTCGATCACGCAAAAATTCCGCCGCTTTCTCGCCGTACTACTGCCGATCCTAGTATCGCAGTGTGCCCTGTTCGCTATGACCTTCTTGGATACGGTCATGTCCGGCAATGCAGGTGCTTATGATCTCGCCGGGGTGGCCATCGGATCGAGCATCTGGCTTCCGGTCTTTACCGGGTTGACAGGTATCTTATCATCCGTAACGCCTATCGTCGCTCAGTTTGCCGGTGCAAAACGGCCCGAGCGGATTCCCGCTACAGTGGTGCAGGGGGTCTATGTAGCCTTATTGCTGTCGGTCTTCGTGCTGATCGGCGGCGCTTTCGCCTTGCATCCTCTATTGCAGTCGATGAATCTGGAATCTCCCGTCCGAGACATCGCCGGTCGCTATCTGATAGCCCTCTCGCTAGGCATCGTCCCGCTCTTCGTCTATACCGTGTTTCGTTGTTTCATCGACGCCCTGGGGTACACGGGTGTTACCATGAGGATCACCTTGCTGTCGCTCCCCATCAACGCTCTCCTAAACTACCTCTTGATTTTTGGCGCCTTCGGTTTTCCTCGCCTGGGCGGCGTGGGAGCCGGTTATGCTTCGGCGATCACCTACTGGTGTATCGCCTTGATCGCTTTTACCGTCATTCGCCGTGACAAACGGTTTCAGACCTACCATGTCCTAGACCGGCTTTTCCCGGTCTCCTTCTCTGCCTGGAAGGAACAACTCCACATTGGTCTGCCCATCGGTTTTGCCATTTTCTTTGAGACGAGCATCTTTGCTGCGGTCACCTTGCTGATGAGTACCTTTGATACCATCACCATCGCAGCCCATCAGGTCGCCCTGAACCTGGCGTCGATGCTGTACATGATCCCCTTGAGCATCTCCATGGCGCTGACGATTGTCATCGGTTTTGAAGCCGGTGCGGGCCGGTTCGCCCAGGCACGCCAGTATATCCAGGTCGGCATCGGCCTCGCCTTGATCGTGGCGGTTTTAAATTCCCTTTTGATCTATTTCTTTAACGACCAGGTAGCCGCTTTGTACACGACAGACACGGCCGTACACCAGCTAGCCCGGGAATTTCTTGTATATGCCATCTTCTTTCAGTTATCCGACGCGATCGCCACGCCCATTCAAGGGGCGCTGCGAGGGTATAAGGATGTCAATGTGACCCTGCTGGCCACCTTTATTTCCTATTGGTTAGCTGGCCTTCCGATCGGTTACCTATTGGCTACCTATACTTCCTGGGGCCCCTTCGGATACTGGGTCGGCTTGATCGCGGGGTTAGCCGTCGGTGCAGTCCTGTTGTCGGTCCGGCTCATCTTGCTTCAGCGGAAATATGGAGCCGTCGCTGGTGGGTAAAGGATTCTATTTGACAGGTCTTTTATTTCTGCCTATAATTAGTTAGAGTTCTAAGTTTATTGCAAGAGGGGGTTCGTGCAGGTGGCCGGAGACAAAGAGGACTTTGTTTATCATTTTTATCTTCGGAACATCGTTCATAACCTAAAGCTAATTCTCGACGAACACCTTATTCCTCATGGTATTACGAATCAACAGGCAAGGATCGTCGGTCATATCGGGGACTGTGAGGAAAAGGGATGTAGCATCTGCCAGAAAGATATTGAGCTCGCCATGGGGTTAAAAGGGTCATCGATTACAAGCTTATTACAAGGCCTCGAAAAAAACGGTTTTGTAAAACGAAGCACCAGTGTGTCTGACGGACGTGCAAAAGTACTTTCCCTTACAACGAAAGGCGAAGACTTAATTGATGAATTTAACGATGTCTTTCGTGACATGGAACATCGAATCGTTCTTGGTATGACGGCAGAACAAAAACGTTTATTTTTAGAATTGCTCCAGTTGGTCTCGAAAAATCTTGAGCGATAGTAATGCTTTTTTAGACAAATACTTAGAATTCTAATTATTGTAATTCTAAGTATTTTGGGGTTAGAAAGATACATAAAAATTTTTTTAAGGAGGTTAATACCTATGGAAGAAGCAAATATGTACTATCTAGCAAAAGCACCTGTACCTAAAGCGGTTGCGAACATGGCGATACCGATGATACTGGGCATGTTCGTCGGTGTCATACAAAACCTAACGGATACTTTTTTTATTGGTCAGTTGAATGATGCAAACCTTGTCGCCGCCGCAATGCTTGCCTTACCCGTCTTCACCATATTTATGGCCGTATCCAATATCTTCGGGATAGGCTGTGGAACATATATCTCTCGCTTGCTCGGTGAGAAAGATTATGAAAATGTAAAGTCCACATCGTCCTTTTCCTTTTACACCTGTTTATTGTCAGGTATCGCATTAACGATCCTATGCCTTATTTTCATGGAGCCGATTTTACGCTTCATCGGAACAAGTGCCGAAACGCTTGATGCGACTAGAAAATTCGTCACTATCATCGCCGGCGGCGGTTCCTTGATCATGCTCAGTTTTTCGATGGGGCAGATTGTCCGCGCAGAAGGTGCGGCAAAAGAATCCATGGTCGGCATGTTGATCGGAACCATCAGCAATATTGTCCTTGACCCGATGATGATTTTTGGTATGCATCTTGGCGTGGCCGGAGCCGCCTATGCAACGGTAATTTCCAACGGCTTGGCTGTAACTTATTATGGTTGGTATTTGATAAAGAAAAGTCAATGGCTCTCGATTTCAGTCAAATATTTTCGATGTAATCTCAATATTGTCAAGAATTCCTTTTCCATCGGTATCCCCGTTCTGATCAATTTTCTTTTATTGCTCGCATCATCGGTCGCCTTGAACAATTATGCAGCCGGCTATGGGGATGCACTCGTCGCGGTTTTCGGTATTGCCATACAGATGAATATGATGCCAGAGTTTATCATCAGTGGTCTTTGTGAAGGGGTTCAACCCCTCGTCGGTTATAACTATACCGCTGACCGAAACCGGATGAGCGAGATTATTCAGTTTACGGGAATCATTGCTGTGTTGTTGAGTGTTTTTATCACGCTGGCTCTCTATAGCTCCAGCAGTTTTGTCCTAAGTATGTTTATTAGCAATGACGAGATCGTCAAAATTGGCACACCCTTATTCCGTATTTCCATGATTGCCCCCCTATTTCTTGGAATCATATTTTTATTTACGAATGTGTTCCAAGCGACGGGCAAATCCATTCCCGCTTTGGTCATGTCCCTTTCACAAGGAGCCATATTTCTTCCCGCTCTGGTCATCGGAAACGCACTGTACGGCCTAGAGGGAGTGGCTTATGCGTTACCGATTTCAGACTTTGGAACGGCTGTGCTCGCGATTATTTTATATCTGATCAACAGATCTGATCTGCAGGCAAGGAATCTTCAAGCAACGCAGCCTGATATGAACCAGATGTGAACCAGATATGAAAAGGAAAATAAATCGCTCATCTATGCTTCTTTATCTATGGCTATCAAGGGAAAAAGGAGTGCCCATCGATACGTCGATAGGCACTCCTTTTCGTCTGTTACGACCTATTTAGCACAGTAATAGTGAACCCTTAGATTGCGGCTAATTTTCTAGCAAACACGAAAATGGGCGACCGATTCTTTCAACTCCACGGCAGTGGCGCTGTTTTCTGCCGCTCCGGCAGCGATCGTCTCCATCGCGGCCGTCGTTTCCTGCGTGGAAGCTGCGATCTGTTGAGCGTTTTGAGCTGTATTCTCAACAACCGATGCCAAGCTGTGAATCAAGCCGACGATCTTTTCGGAACTGGCTACCTCGTCATTGGTCACCTGGACGATCCCCATCACCTTCTCCACAGTCTCATCGACGGCGGCTAGAATGTTTTCCAGAGAACGCCGGGCCTGGTCGGCCACTTGAACGCCCAGGTCGACTTCGTCCCGGCTCTGGCGAGTAGCGGCCATGGCTTGTCCGGTGCTTTCGGCCACTTTTTTGACCAGTTCGGCTACTTCCTCGGCACCCCGGTTCGATTCTTCGGCTAATTTGCGCACTTCATCGGCGACAACGGCAAATCCAAGACCGGCCTCGCCCGCTCGGGCTGCCTCGATAGCGGCGTTCAAAGCAAGTAAGTTCGTCTGCCCGGCAATATTGGTAATCGTATCGGTGATGAGTTCAATCTGCTGGGAATAGCGGCTCAATGTTTCCATAAAACGCTCCGCATCGACAGTGCGATTGCGTATGTTGTTCATGCGCTGCACCGCTTCTCCGACCGTCTCTTTTCCCCGCTTCGCCGCCATCTGGGTCACCTCTGACGAGTGTGCCGCCTCTTCTCCGTTACACTTGGCAATCTGGATGAGCGAAGATAGTTCAACCAGCACCTGGGAGACTTCAGCCACGGAGGTATTCCCGGTTTCGGCATCACTCGCCATTTTATCGACATTCTGGGCTACATCGGTCGCCGTCGCCGTCACTTCTTCGCTGGAAGCCGCCATCTCTTCCGAGGAGACGGCCAAACGCTCTGCCTTTTCGCTCACTTGGCGAATCAGTGCCCGCAACTGTTCTGTCATCCCGTTAAAGGCATTGGCTAACTGGCCCAGTTCGTCGAGTGCGTCCACTTGAATCGTCTGCGTCAGATCCCCGCTGGCGACAGCGGCAGTACCCTCCATAATTTTATGGACAGGCCGAACCAAGCTGGCCGCTAGCAGGTAGGCGACTCCGAGAGCGATCGCGATAGCGATAGCAGTTACTGCGATACTGATCGTAATTTGCTTTTTGGCGGCTGCCAAGGCTTCCCCTTCCGGGACCTGGGTCACGACGACCCAACCGGTCTGAGAAACAACGCCATAACCGGCGAGTTTGCGGACCCCTTCCCAGTCGTAACTTACGGAGCCCGATTCACCTTTCATTCCTTTTTGCACCGGCGGCAGCATGCTGATATCGGTTTGCTGGCGGATCATGTCATGATTGGGATGGATTAAGATTTTACCGGCATGATCCGTGACGAAAGCATATCCCGTTTGGCCTACCGCAACAGCGTCGACCATATCACCCGTTTTCTCCAGGTTTAGCACTCCTAGGAGAGCCCCGATAAAACGACCTTGTTCATCCTTCATCGGTACACCGATGATCACGGAAGGTTGGCCGGTCCCTTTCGAGATCAAGACGTCACTGACAACCAAGTCGGCCCCTTTTTGCAGCTCTTGAAAGTACTTCCGATCGGCGATGTTTTGCAGTTGACCTTCCGTACGCAACGTCTGTTGGCCATTGGGCAAAGCTACAATCATCCCCATGTCTACAAACTGACTGCCTGCGGCTTTCATCGCGGGTAACTGCTGACTTGGCTCCATCGTCGTCATTTCCGGCATCTGGCTCATAATTTTCAAGGCGCTGATCCGTGCGTTCAGCACATTCTCGATGTTCACCGCTAGGTTCGTGGCGATGACACGGTTCGTCTCATAGGCATTTTTGGACAGTTCCTGTTGACTCAAATACGAGGTAATGGCGGTGACCGTGAGCAGCGGTATAATCCCAATGAGAGCGAATGCTAACAGCAGCTTACTGCGTAGGCGCAACTTTTTAAACCACATTGCCATCGTAATCCTTCCTTCATTATTTCGTTCTTTGATTATCCATCTCGATTATGTATAAATCTTCGATTCTTTTTGGGATTGTAATTATTTAGACAAAACTAGAGAAAATCCTCTTTCCCTGAATAATTAAATAACAAAACATGGATGGTTTCAACAACTCGGTCCTGATACTGTAAAAATCAGAGCATTCTACCTGCGGTAAATCCAACTAAAAAAAACGGGTCGTGACTCTTCAGTCGCGACCCGTTTTTGAGTATCTAATGATTTTTGTACAAAAACCTGTTGGTCACATGTTCTGACCCAACGGAACATGAACGTTTTACTTTGATAGTTTATTTTGGTAGTTGAAATGAGCTTTTCAGCGACACGATATGGTTGAAGATCAACATTCCTTCTGAGGTCAACTTCGGATCGACATTAAAGTAACCGTGCCGGAAGAACTGGAATTTCTCCTGAGGCTGTGCTTCTTTCATGTTGGGTTCTACGAAACCAAACAATACCTCAAGGGAATTCGGATTGATGTATTCCAAGAAAGACTTGCCTTCTTCCTGTTGCTCATCGAGGATCAGCGGTTCATAGAGGCGGAATTCCGCGGGTATTCCTTGGCTGGCATCGACCCAGTGAATCGTTCCTTTTACCTTTCGGGCGTTGAAACCGGAACCGCTCTTCGTCTCCGGATCGTAGGTGCAGTGGATCTCCACCACGTTGCCCTGTTCATCCTTGACGACATCGTGGCACTTGATAAAGTAGGCGTTTTTCAAACGGACTTCGTTGCCCGGGAAGAGCCGGAAGTATTTGCTCGGTGGATTTTCCATAAAGTCGTCTTGCTCGATATAGATCTCCCGGGAGAAGGGAATTTGGCGGATACCCATCTCGGGGTTTTCCGGGTTGATTTCAGCGTCGAGCATTTCGACCTGATCTTCAGGATAGTTGGTGATGACCACTTTCAGAGGACGCAGAACCGCCATGGTACGGGGAGCTTTCAGCTTCAGATCTTCCCGGATGAAATGCTCCAGCATCTTGGAATCGACCACACTGTAGGCTTTCGCTACACCGATTTCACGAGCGAAGTTCCGAATCGCCTCGGGCGTATAGCCGCGGCGGCGAAGACCCGAGATGGTCGGCATGCGGGGATCGTCCCATCCGTCGACAATCTTTTCATCGACTAGTTGTTTTAAGAAGCGTTTGCTCATGACCGTGTTGGTCAAGTTCAATCGTGCGAACTCATACTGCCGGGATACATGTTCCATCTCGCATTCCCGGATAGCCCAGTCGTAGAGGGGACGATGATCTTCAAACTCCAGGGTACAGATGGAGTGAGTGACCCCCTCGATAGCGTCGCTCAGCGGGTGAGCGTAGTCATACATGGGATAGATGCACCACTTGTCCCCGGTGTTGTGGTGAGTGGCGTGAGATATCCGGTAAAGAACGGGATCTCGCATGTTGATGTTGGGAGAAGCCATGTCAATTTTGGCGCGAAGGACTTTCTCGCCGTCTTTGAACTCGCCCTTGCGCATTCGCTCGAAGAGATCCAAATTTTCCTCGACGCTGCGATTCCGGTAGGGGCTTTCTTTGCCGGGTTCAGTCAGAGTCCCCCGGGATTCCCGGATTTCCTCGGCTGACAGGTCGCAGACGTAGGCTTGACCTTTTTTGATCAACAAAACGGCCCGGTTGTACATTTCTTCAAAATAGTCGGAAGCATAAAAAAGGCCGTCCCAATCATAGCCCAGCCAGCGTACGTCTTCCTTAATCGATTCTACATACTCCGTATCCTCTTTGACAGGGTTCGTATCGTCAAAACGCAGGTTCGTCTTGCCGCCAAAGTCGTCGGCCAGATCGAAGTTGAGGCAAATCGATTTGGCATGTCCGATATGCAGATAGCCGTTCGGTTCCGGTGGAAAACGGGTAATCACCGTATCGACCCGACCGGCTTTTTTATCTTCAATCACGACGTTTTTAATGAAGTTAGATGGGGCTGATTTGGTTTCCATGACGATCCCCTTTTCTCAATAAATCATTTCTCACGGCACAATTGCAGGGCACTTGTTATAAATTTTAGTTTATCATAACCTGTCCACTACGCCAAACAATACCTGCCTATTTTGACACAGTACGGTGGGACTCCTTCTGCGGGATATGAATTTTTTATATAATCCCCCTGGAATTTATTACCCATCATTGTGGCGTCCTTACACTTGGTATGTACCTATCGAGGTGTCTCTCGTCGTTGAAAGTTAATTACATGACTCACTTTGTCGGCCAAGGAAAAAGAGTACTGCCATATTGAAAAGTTGGCCGATCTCCGCAGCCTGCCCAAGCCTTACGGTTTACGGTTAACAGTCGCTGCCTTTCCCATCGAAATCAAAGGGGCTAAGTGCCGGGTGGACCCGGCCTGCAGCGATATTCGAAACCTAGACGCTTACGAATTTTTCTTTTCGAAAAGGCTCTTGTACTGTCCGTAGCCTTCCTTTTCCAAATCTTCCTTCGGAATAAATCGCAAGGCGGCTGAATTGATGCAATAGCGAAGTCCCCCCGGTGCCGGGCCATCGTCAAAGACGTGTCCGAGGTGAGAATCGGCACCTTGGCTGCGCACCTCTGTCCGGGTCATCCCGTGGCTGAGGTCCATCTTCTCTTTGACTTTTTCCTCATGAAGGGGGCGGGAAAAACTGGGCCAGCCGCAGCCGGAATCGAACTTGTCTATAGAACTAAACAGCGGCTCTCCCGAGACGATATCGACATAGATCCCTTCACGATGATTATCCCAGTATTCGTTGCGAAAAGGCGGTTCCGTGCCGTTGTTCTGGGTTACTTCGTACTGAACTGGCGAGAGCTTTTGTTTCAGTTGTGCCTTCTCCGGCTTTCTCCAATATTGTTCAAGGAAAGCGTCCCGTCCCGAACCCATGCGGTAGAGACCGTAACGAAAGGGACTCTTCTTGTGATAGTCCTGATGGTATGCTTCGGCGGGATAAAAAGTGGAGGCCGGTAGGATTTGTGTGACGATGGGCTTGTCAAAGCGCCTGCTTTCTTCTAATTCCTTTTTGGAAGCCTCCGCTTTTTCCCGTTGCCCCTCGTCATGATAGAAAATCGCCGTGCGGTAGGATGAGCCCCGGTCGTGAAACTGCCCGCCCGGATCTGTCGGGTCGATTTGCCGCCAGAACCTGTCTAGCAGCGTTTCATAGGCAACGGCAGCTGGATCATAGGTGATTTGGATCGCTTCAAAATGGCCGGTCTCGTCCGAACAGACTTCATGGTACGTCGGATTTTCCTTATGCCCCCCGGTATAACCGGAAAGGATCTGATGTATCCCATCCAGTTCTTCAAAAGGTCCCACCATACACCAAAAGCAACCGCCGGCAAAGGTGGCCAACGCCGTTTGACCATTGCCGCCATCATTACGATTCGTGACCTCTTTGTTCTCTTTTGCTTCGTTCACTCTTCGTCACCTTCCGATTCAACTATGTAGTGTTTACTGAACTGTTTTCCAAACCTTTTTTCCAAGACTAAACTTATACTTTAAACGGTAATTTAAGCTCGTTAAAAATGATTCTTTCCTATCTCTATCATTAAGATAAAAAGGGGCCTAAAGCTGTTAGTACGCAGGGCTTAGGCCCCTTTTCGCCATCAAGACGTCAGAACCCTGCTATTGAACCACACCTGTTTCGCGCAGGTCGTTCAGGGAGACCTCCATCGTCTTTCCATCGTCGTCTCGAACCATGACTGTGTTTTTGTTCTTATCAACCTGTTTCAGCCATACGGGACTTTCTTGATAAAGCACCTCAATCATACCGGAAGCCTTGATGATTTCCTCGGCACGTTCGGCTTGCATTCGAACCACTCCCTTCATCGCTTAATGTCTAGTCTTTCACAAAAAATATCCCCGGAAAACTATCCCTTTCATACTCACTTTTTAACCTCACCCATCCTGTCAGGTTTCGCTTACCTTCGAAATATGACTTTTATTTGTATTCTTTACCCTAGTTGATATAATTGAAACAGTCCGACCGCTGATCGGTATTTACCAGGGAGGATCTCCGAAACATAATAACAGACAGTATCGAGGAGGATTATGATGACACTTCCAAAAGCATTAACCATCGCCGGTTCTGACAGCAGCGGTGGCGCCGGTATTCAAGCTGATTTGAAAACCTTTCAAGAGCGGGGCGTCTATGGCATGACTGCCTTGACGACCATCGTGGCCATGGAACCGGAAACATGGGGCCACTTGGTGTTCCCCGTCGACGTGAAGACTGTAGAAGCCCAGTTGGCGACGATCTTGTCCATCGGTGTGGACGCCTTAAAGACAGGCATGCTCGGTTCGGAAATTATCGAACTGGCCGCTCACACGATTGACAAGCATGATCTGAAAAATGTGGTCGTCGACCCTGTCATGGTCTGCAAAGGGACCGAAGAAGTGCTCCAGCCGGACAACCTGCCAGGCCTGCGGGACCTGCTGATCCCAAAGGCAACCGTCGTCACACCGAACCTCTTTGAAGCGGAATTGCTTGCCGGCCGGTCGATCAAGACCGTCGACGATATGAAGGAAGCGGCTGCCAAGATCCACGAGTTGGGCGTCGCCTACGTCCTGATCAAGGGCGGTGCGAAGCTGCAACATGAAAAGGCTGTCGACATGCTCTATGACGGTAAGGACTTTACCCTCCTTGAGTCGGAAAAGTTCAGCCCCGCTTACACTCACGGCGCCGGCTGCACCTATTCGGCAGCCATCACTGCTGAATTGGCTAAAGGTAAGTCTGTGCGGGAAGCCATCGATACGGCGAAGCAATTCATAACCGCCGCCATCCGCCACTCTTTCCCGCTGAACCAGTATGTCGGACCGACCAACCATGGCGCATTCCGGAATACCTGCGGCCTTTGCTAATTGGATCGTACGCATAAGTCAACTTTGCAGAAGACAGAATTTGTCAAAAATTTGAGGAGGGGTTATCCCCTCCTCTTTCCGTTTCCTTATGGACGTTTTTACACTTCGGTTTTATTGTCCCGGATAGACATTCCTTAAAGCCGTCCAAAGCGAACCGGTCTCCCAGCCCAAGGGGAACAGCCCGTATCCTCCGAGCCCGTATTTTTTCACGAGTTCGAACTCTGTTTGATAAGTTTGCTGATCCTGGTAGTATACCTTGGCAGTACCGCCGGAGGCACTTTTGTAGGTGGCATAGGAGGCGTTATAGGCCGGATCTTTATATCCCGTGGCCTGCTGGGTGGCGACCATTTGATCTGCTTTCCATGCCGGCATCTGTGTTCTTTCGCTGTCGTTCCAGATCCATGAGTGGCTTCCCACGCCTAAGAGCAGTTTTTGCGGCGGCACCGACATGACAGCGAATTTTAAGGTTTTTTCTACAAAGGGGATGCTGTAGTTGGGCCCCGGTAGTTGCGGCGTTCCCCGGGGATTATAGATGTCATAGCTCATGACAAAGATATAGTCGGCATTTTTCGCGAGGTTTTCGTAATCATAGTACCGGTAGTCATAGGTGTCATTGGTTTTACACATGACCGATACCACTGTTGTCCAACCGTGCTTTTTCATCTCGCCGTTGACTTTGGCCACAAACTGCGTGAGCAAGTCGCGGTCTGCCGGGTAGAGATCTTCAAAGTCAATGTTTACCCCGGAGTCCCCGTTTTGTTCGATCTCCTCCACCAGCCATTGGATGACTTTCTCCTGCTTTTCCGAACTTGTCAGCACGCTATGGGCGTATTGAGCATCAAAACAGTTGCGCCAAATATCATAGTTGTTCAGCACGACCAATGTTTTCAAGCCCTTTTCGTGAGCCAGCTTCTCTACATCGTCAAAGAAGCTGTCCCCAAAGGTCTTGTCTCCGTTAAAGACGTCACCGTCAGACTTCATCCCGTAACTCATCATGTTCAGATACTGAACATATGTATGTTGATTTTTTAGAGCTTCGATCACTCGGCCATTGATCTCTGAGGCGTCTTGTCCCTGCCCTCTCTGGAAGAAGGCCATGCGGACTGGATTTAACGTTTCTTTCGGAGGTGCGGCGGGATAGACGCTGCGGAGACTGGTCGATGTCTCTGCCAGTTTCTTGGCATTTTCCAGGATGACCGCGTATTGAGCACGTGTGATGGGCACGTTCGGCTCGAACTTGTTATCCCCATACCTGAAGCCAGCCCTAAATCAGCGGCCGTATTCACCATCATGCGCAAGTCTACAGGGATACTTTCCATGTCGGTGAAAGGAATTCGGTTGTTCAAGTCCCACTGCCATTGGTCGTAGCCTAAGGTCATGGCTAAAAATGCGGCCACCCAAGCCCTGTTGGCCGGTTGGGTGTAATCATTTGGAGCCGGTATGGGAGAGTTGTTGTTCGGCGACTTCATGATGTCTCGCTGCTTCGCCAATTGCACATACCCTTGAGCCCAAGGAGACACGTTAGGCAAGGCCGCCATGCTCTGGCTCAAGCCGGCCGCTTGGTCCTGCAGCCATAAAACATTGAAGATGCCCGTGATGACCTGTTCATATGTAACCAGGTCGGACGGCGCAAAGCGGCCGTCGGCATAGCCGCTTAGCATTTTCGAATCGACTAAGTCCTGGACCGACGGAGAAGCCCAACTGGGAATTTCGTCGGCGTCGACAAAACGAGTTTGGGCAAAAGCGGTCAGCGGAAGCATGGCTACAAGCAATAGCACGATTAGGCCAGATGCTAACCACTTCGTTCTGAGTAACTTCATTGCCTCATCTCCTAGACCTTTTGTGAAAATATCCCATGCCCCCATTAGTATTAATGCATGATAGCCCGTGAGTCAACGGGGCATGAACGTATAATTTTAAAAGGATGCTGCTACCATCTCGATACGGGCATCAGCAAAACCCGGTAGGGGGCATAATTGTTCGGCGGTAAGATCAACGAAAGCGTATGCTGATGGTGCCCTCTTTGATCGACCGCGAAAAACACCCTGCCCGTTCCCAGTGGACCCAGCTTTGAAAAGTCGCTGAAGTAACTCCAGTAATTCGGGTCCCGAAAGGTGAGGGTACGTACCTCATCGTCTAGTTTGGCCGTCATCCACTGATTGTACAGGTCCACTTTCGGCTTGCCGAACTGCTCATAGCCGGCTCCGGCGGCCTGAATCGCTATGGCAAAGGGACCTTCGGCGTCGATCTCGATTTGATATTCGATCCCATAAGAGCCATTATTCTCGACGGGCAATTCCTTGACTTGCTGTCCAGCGATGTGCCCGTATTTGTCTATTCCGCCTACCTTGTCGTTGAGGAACATTTCCGGTTTATACCGGGCTGTCCCCGCCACTGAGCTGTCTGTTCCGTCCTTTAAACCGGGTCCGAGGAAAAGACTTCGCAGCCCCTCTTTCCGGGCGTCGTATTTTACGGAATAAGTCCGGTTGATACCGGCAGAAATAAGCCCACGCATGTGGATATGTTCATAGTCGCTCTGATTTAAGATGGTCTCTGGTCCGCTGGCCCAACGAGAAAATTCTTTGAGCTCTGTACTCAACTCACAGATAAAGCTGCGCATCTGAATCCCTTGCGAAGCCGGGAGATCTCCCTGCTTGAGGATTTTCCCGCTGGTGCTGTCCCGGAAGACAAACTCCGCCATGCCGATCGCCCAGGCACGTGTGCCTGCTTTTTCGTACCAATAATAATCTTCGCCCGGCCGGAGCGAGGCTACTTTTGTTTCCCCTTGGCTCACGGAACGGAAGAATTCATGAACGACTTTATTTCCCAGTTGGCTTCCATAATAGATGTCTTCGTTCGTGGCGGGGTTACGCGGTGCCAGGTCATCCTGGAGCAACCGAACATCCTTTTCGTCTACATTCACACCCTTTGCGTTTCGGCGCATATAAACATCAATCGGTATGCCCGTGTTGTTCGTAACGATCAGACCGACTTTGGCACGGTAGTTAGATAGTGGGTTGGTCGTAAAGTTGACCAGCATATTGAAATGGGAAAAGAGTGCTTTGGTCACACCCGTTGGGGCCAGCACATCATCCACTCTCGTCAGCACACCCGTATAGATAGGAAGTTCTGGAACGTTGCTGAAAAAGAGGTCATCCGCCGGTCCTTCTTCTAACCGCTGACCCTGACTGAGCGATTGGGCCTGATCGAAGATTTCCTTAGGAACCTTTTCACCAATAGTCCAGCGCAGAGGGTTGGCGAATACCTTGTTACCATCTTCCAACTCCTCACAGGTATAACCGTAAATCAGGTAAGCGGCCATTCCGGCGACAACCAACAGAGCGCCGACGAAAGGAGCGACTTTTTTCATTCTCGTGGTTCACCTTTTTCTATGATCATCATGAGATCGATAAAGTTGTACTTATCGTATCTCTTGTCTCAAGCCGCCTTCCGCTCAAATAGAATAATAGCAATGAATAAACAGGGGGGCTGGACAGTGGCAGGATTGAACCCGGAGAAGCTGTTTGTGGATTACCGGTCCGGCGTCACGGCAACATCGCCTGTGATACCCCGGCGTTACACTTTGACCCACTCCGATGAAACGGGCGACCTCTTTTTAACGATCGCACCGGAATATGCCTATGATAAAATCACAGCCTTGCGGGACGAGGCTCTCGCAGAGTGGCGTATCATGGATGACAGGTTCATCCTGTACGTCTATCTTTATGTAAACGGTGGGCTGGACAAGGGCACATCGGCTCGGCGCAACTATATATTCCGCCGTGAGTTGCCGCTGGTGCTGCAATCGATCCGTTACGGCGACCGGCCGTTTTTCGCCATGCATCCCGAACTGGATCAGGCGCCGGTTATCGTCTATTTCGATTCGACCCATCCCGAGTACCGGCGGTTGGAGAATTGGGGGACACCTGCTAATTATAGCCTTTTCCGAAAGACCTCGAAGATCACTTCCTAAAAGTCTCGTGCATCAGCAAACAGCCCCTCATAAGGGGGAATCACTGTGGTGTTTCTTGATTAATTACTCAAGAGACTCGGGCGACTCAGGTGACTCAGGTAACTCGATGAATACTTATGATTGTTCTTCCAAAAGCCTGCCATATCCCTGCAGCCGTTTCCAAGACACAAGTAACGTCACAGCTACCGACAGCGCTCCGGCCAAATAAGGCAGACCAAACCATAGATGATATAAGGCTCCCCCGACGATGGGCCCCATGATCCGGCCTAGACTGTCAAAGGACTGCATGATCCCCAGGGATATCCCCTGCCCTTCCGGGGCTGTTTGGGATACCAGTGTTGAAACGTTGGGGCGCAAGATGGAACTGCCCATGCTGTATAGGGCCGTAAACAAAAAAAGCCATAGAACTGCTGGAGCAAACAGCGTCAAGGTCAGGCCGCATGCAGACAGGATCAATCCGCCCATAATCAACCTCACGTTGCCAAAGCGTTTTACCAGTTTGCCCATCAGCCCTGCCTGGATGAGGACAGCCAAAAAACCAAGGGCAGCAAATAAGAATCCCATCTCCCGAGTGCCGAATTGAAACCGCTCGTAGGAGAACAAGGCAAAGGTCCCTTCAAAGAGGGCCATGGTGAAACTGATGATGAAGGTGAGCCCAAAGAGCCACCGTTGGGGATGGCGGAAGGCACGCAACAGGGGCCACGGGTTTGAATCCGTTGAGGCTTCCGTTCTTCGATTTTCCTCTTTGAGTGATTCCGGCAGCAGAGCAAAGGCAAAAGGCATCGTCATTAATGCCATCGCTCCAGCGACAAAAAAGGGGATTGAAAAACCATAATGGCCGAGCCAGCCGCCTAGAGCTGGTCCGACGATCATACCCAAACCCATGGCTGCACCCATCATCCCCATGCCGCTGGCACGCTTTTCGGCAGGAGTGATATCGGCCATGTAGGCCATCGCTGTCGGTAAGGTGGCTGAAGAGATCATCCCGGAAAGCAGCCGGATGGCAAACAGCATCCACAACTGCGAGGCCAACCCGAACAAAATAAAGGTCACGCCATATCCGCTCAATCCGATAAGCAGCACAGGGCGGCGACCGATGCGATCAGACCATCGTCCCCAAAGAGGCGCAAAAAAGAACTGCAACAATGAATAGGACGCTGTGAGAAAACCAAGAGAAATGGAATTTCCGCCCATGTGGATCACAAGATAGGGCAGTGTGGGTAGGATGACTCCGAAGCCGGCCATGACGAGAAAGAGTGTGATAAACAGGATGATGGTAGCTCTGCCTTCCTTCATGGGTCCCTCCCGCAATCTTTACTTATCCTACATCCATAAAATACATTGTTCGTGCTTGTGATTTTTTTCAATTGCCCTCTAGCCACGATAGGACGTTCATGGTATATTTGTTATCGAAAGATCAATCTTTCCCCCATATCTGCAACTCACTCTTGCACTACTTTCGGTTTCCACATAGGGTAATCGACGCAGCTTATCGGTACTCCTTATTCGCAGCTTATTCACAGCAGTATTTGCAGCTCATTCTTCACAGCAATCATACTTTTCTACGCAGCACTATGATGCATATGGGGAATTAATGACTGGGCCGAAACAATCGTTTCAAGCCCAGTCATTTTTTGCTGTAGAAAATCTCTACAGGGCGAACTCCCCTAATGATATCGTTGTTCAAATTCCACGAAGGATCGTTCTAACCGAACTTGCTCGGCCAGTTTCTGTGATTCGTCCATCATCTTTTTCGCCTGCCCATCAGGTTGCCAATTCGGCTCTCTGACACGGGCGAATTCTCCTTGCAACTTCTTGTAATCTCGATTTATGTACAAACTTCCTCCCGGCAGAAACGAGTATTCCAAGCTATTGCGGGCGATATCTTTGAGTTCTTCATAGGATAACTTAAATTCACTGGCGGCCTTGACATATTCGGTGGTGAGATTGCTCCGGCTGATCCCTTCGTCATCCGTATTCAAGGTGATCGGAACACCGGCTTCTCGATATAAGGGAAGGGGATGTTGATCGCCAGCGACGCCGAGAATCCCCTCGTTACTGGTCAAACAAATTTCTACGGCCACTCCCTTTTGCCGCATCTCCTCCAACAATTGCGGTAACCGGTCCTCCCAGGCGATAGACACACCGTGTCCAATCCGCTCGGCATGACCCACTTCAATGCTCTTCCGGATCCGTGAGCGCATCACTTCGACGGGAGAGTATTCCAAGGTGAGTTCCCCGGCGTGAAGGGTCACATGGGGCTTTCCGAATTTGCGCCATAGAAAATCTATAATTCGCATTTGGCTCTCGAAATCCTTCCGGGAGACGTAATAGTCTTCCGGTGACACCATATTCACAGCGACGACGCGAGGATCGCTTTGGACAATCGCCATCCCGCAGGCCATAGCTGCAAAAAAATCAGGTAACTGTTTATTGCGATCAACACTATATACGTAGCGCATGTTCGTCGGACCTGCCGTACCAGGGATCGGTGCCGGAACTTGCAGCAGTTTGGCTACCTTTTGATCCCGTTCATCTAGATACTGTTTCGATGCGGCTAGCAGATCGGGGAATCGCTGCTCCATCACTTTCCAAGCTTCTTCCCAGTTGTCTAAGGCGGGCGGATTGCTTAAGGCGCTGTTCAACGCATTTTGCGGCGCCACCGACGTCATCAACTCTAAGTATTGCACATTCTGAGCCTGCGCCCGACCGACCACTTCTGCCAGGACTTGATCGGGATCCATACCGTTGCTCACCGGGCGAAAGGCGTCGAAGGCATCGAAGAAGTGATCATGTCCGTTGGTTCCCGGCAAGTTCCCTCGCATCGTGGCGGCGTCGTAAAATTTCCTCCCCAGCGTTCTGCTTGTCTTTAACTGACTCGCCGGTACGGTCGTCGGGCCTGGGTTTTGCACAAAATATCCCGTGCTTGTGTCGTAGTACAGGTTGTCCGTGTTTACCGCTTTGTCGTACATCGATTCGGCGAAGATGGCACCGGTGACGTGATTGTGAAGGTCGGCTCCTTTCGGCATCTCCTTCAAGAAAGCGGTCAGTTCAGCTTCGTTGCTTTTCGCCTCTTCAAAGTGTCTTACTGTGGCGGCCTCGTCAGCGAAGACCGCTTGGGCCGGAAGGCCTAACATGGCAGTGACGGCTACAACTTGCAATACTCGCCTCCAGTGATTGGACCGATAACCCATTTCCTATCCCTCCTCGACTTTTTTATCTACCCTATAAAAAAGCCCTCTTCTCAGTTATGAATAAACAGAGGAGAGGGCTTTTTTGTCATGTACACCTTTTGATACTTCCATTGTACGATTTCTATTTTTTATCTGTCAATCTACATATTTACAATATCCTCAAGCTTGGTGATTTTCTTTTCAAGAAAAAAACGTAATGCTTCGGACGCTTTTGACTTTCCTATGGTTCGATGGTTTCCGAAGTACGCCAAAATGTTCGCACCGTCATTAGGCCCAGTTTTTCTCCACCGGTAAAATACCCATACTGAGAGATGGTTTTCCTCTATCATTACGCCCCTTTGCCCAGGTAGGCCTCTACGACGGCCCGGTTCGTTCGGATCTCTTCGGGAGGACCTTCAGCGATCTTTTGTCCATGATCCATGACGATAACCCTTTGGCAGAGGCTCATCACCAGCTTCATATCGTGTTCGATGAGCAAGATCGTCAATCCCCGGTCATGGAGACGCCGGACAAAGGCCATCAATTCCTCTGTCTCCCGAGGATTCATGCCGGCCGCCGGCTCGTCAAGGATCAACAATCTCGGCTCTCCGGCGAGGGCTCGGACGATCTCCAACTTGCGCTGCAGGCCGTAACTGAGGTTTCCTGCCAGTTCACTGCTATACTCGGCCAATCCCGCCTCTTGCAGCAGTTGAATGGCCTTGGCATGGATGGTGGCCTCCTCTCTCCGAGCCGCTCTGTTACGGAAGATCGCACCGAAAATACCGGCCCTTCCTCGGCTGTGGGCGCCGATACGAACATTATCGAGAACGGAAAGCTCTTTGAACAAGCGGATGTTTTGAAAGGTGCGGGCAACACCGGCGGTGGCGATCCGGTGGGGCGCTTGGTTGGTGATGGCCTGGTTGCCCAGGAAGATATCCCCCTCATCAACGGGATAAATGCCTGTCAGCAGGTTGAAAACGGTCGTCTTTCCGGCACCGTTAGGGCCGATAAGACCGGTGATGGTTCCTTCGTCGATGCGGGCCGAGAAGTTGTCTACCGCGATGAGCCCGCCAAATCGTTTCGTCACTCTGTCAATGTTGAGCAGGGACACAGACAACCCTCCCGGCTTTTTTACATCAGTCCTATTATTGGTGATTGGTGGTCGCTTTTTCAGCCTGTTTTTTCAGCCCGCTTTTTCTGGCAACCGGTTTTGATATAGAGGTTGCTTCCCCTGACCGACGGCCTCAGGAGTCAGAGACACCTTTTTCCTCTGCACTCCCCCAAATATGCCTTGCGGCCGCAGTAGCATGGTCAGCATGAGAATTCCACCGAAGACAATCATGCGATACTCTGCGGCTTCCCGGAGCACCTCTGGCAATAAGGTCAGTACGACAGCGCCAAAGACGACACCGGGAAGACTGCGCATGCCTCCCAAGATGACCATCGATAATACAGCGATGGATTCGCCAAAGGCGAAGTTATGGGGATCGATGTAGGCCGAGTAATGAGCGAAAAAACTGCCGGCGATACCTGCGAAAAATGCGCCGATGGCAAAAGCGACGATTTTGTAACGGGTTGTGTCGATGCCCATGCTTTTGGCGGCCAGTTCGTCTTCTCGAATCGCTTGCAGTGCCCGTCCGAGCCGAGAGTCCACGAGCCGGGCCATCGTGACCAAGGTCACGATCACAAGCACAACGATGAAATAGTAATAAAAAAGCTTCCCGTCCAAGTCGATGCCGAAAAAGGACGGTGACGGAATCCCCGGCAATCCCATCGAACCGCGGGTCAAGTCAGTCCAGTTGAGCAAGATGAGACGGACGATTTCACCGAATCCCAAGGTCGTGATCGCCAGGTAGGTGTTTTTCAAGCGCATCGTCGGGATGCCCAAGAGCAGGCCGAAGAAGGCGGCCATGAGACCCGCCGCAGGCAACGCCAGCCAAAAGCTGGCATGCAGGCGCATGACGAGTAGTGCCGACGTGTAGGCGCCGATGCCGTAAAAAGCAGCCCAGCCGAGACACATCTGACCGGCGTAACCGGTGACCAGGTTCAATCCTAAGGCGAGGACGATATATATTCCACAAAGAGTGGCGATGCGAAGGACATAGTCACTTTGCGATGCCAGTGGAAGAATAGCGACGGCGATCAGCAATAACAAGTATAGGCTTTTTTCTTTTTCGTCGATCCTTCGCAGGATGGATGTTAACAGGGATTTTGACATGTTCATCACCTAGACCTTTTCCTGGATGCCCCGTCCAAAGATACCTGAAGGCCGGATGAATAAGACCAGAATCAGAATGACGAAGGCGACGAGATCGCGAAATCCTGAAGAAATATAGGCGGCGGTGATGTTCTCGACGACTCCCAAGATGATGCCGCCGAGAACAGCCCCCGGCACACTGGTGAGACCGCCGAGAACGGTAGCCGTAAAGGCTTTCAATCCAGCCATGAAACCCATCGTCGGGTAAAAGGCGTTGTAGTAGAGGCCCACCAGGACTCCCGCTGCTCCGCCGAGACCGGAACCGATGGCAAAGGTGGCGGCGATGACCTGATTGATATTCACGCCCATGAGGGCAGCCGCTTCCCGGTTCTGGGCGATGGCCCGAATGGCCTTGCCCAGCTTAGAGCAGTAAAGGATGTACTGCAGTCCAACCATGAGTCCAAGGGAGACAGTGAAGATGAGGATCTGTTCCATCGACAGCTTGGCACCGAAAAAGGAGAAAGCCACATTTTCGGAGGACAAGGGTAGTGATTTTGTATCGCTTCCCCAGATCAGCATAGCAGCGTTTTGCAAAACCACGGACAATCCGAGTGTACAGATCATGGAGGCGTACTCCGGTGCTTTTCGCAAAGGCCGGAAGTTGAGCAATTCGACGAGGAAGCCGACGAAAGCCGCACCGGCGATGGCCAGTAAAAGGGCGGCCCAGACAGGCAGGTGAAAGGCCGTGATCATCAGAAAGCCGATAAATGCGCCGATCATGTAGACCTCGCCATGGGCAAAATGGACGAGCCCGAGGACACCAAAGATGAGGGCGAAGCCGATGCCGATCAGTGCGTAAATGCTGCCCTGGGCCAAACCGTTGAGGATTTGTTCCAAAAACATGGGGCTCGGTCACCGCCTTTCCGGCAAGAGTAATTCCTACTAGACTTCATTTGTTGACGTAATCACTCTGAAAACCGCAACATCAATGTGTTGAATAACATTAGTTTTTAGGGCAGATTCCATGGAATCCGCCCTGGCAAGAGGTCTCACGAAAAAAACCCAATGTTTTGGATACGAATATTAGTTATCTTGGGACTCGGTAATCTTGACTAGGTTTTAACGTTATCAAGGAGTTTGAGATGAACCTTACAGTTAAGCGAACATTTACACCCATATGCTCAGAGATAAACTTTCCGTCGAATATGTCTATCCTTCAAACTACTTTCGTAATAGAGTTTAGTGTTTGTAAAGGACGTACTTACCTTGATGAACGACCAGTTTCGTTGGTTTCTTATCCACATTTCGATTGGCGTCAAAGGTCGTTTTTCCGGTGACACCAGGAAAGTCTTTTATCGCAGCTAGTTTATCGCGCAAGCTCTGGCGATCTGTAGCGCCTGATTCGAGAGCGGCTACGATCATATTGATGGCATCATACGCTTGTGCAGCAAACTGAGTCGGAGCGATACCGTATTTCGCCGTATACGCTTTGACGAATTCTTGCACTTCCCGACGGGGGTCTTCCGGGTGGAACGAGCAGGTCAGATAGAGGCCTTCGACGGCCGGTCCGCCGATACGCAGCAGTTCACCGGAGTACAAGGAACCTGTGCCCATAAGGTCAACGTTAAAACCAGTCTTCCGGGCTTGTTGAGCGACAAGAGCCGCATCGGTGTACATATTGGCCAGGAACAACAGATCGGGGTTCTTTTCCCGGATCTTCGTGAGGATGGCACTAAAGTCTTTCCCCTGCTCGGGCAGGTATTCCTCGACGTCGATGATGTTGCCACCTTGGTCTTGGACACCTTTGACAAAATAATCTTTGGTCACAATGCC
Source organism: Heliobacterium mobile (assembly GCF_009720735.1). GTDB lineage: Bacteria > Bacillota > Desulfitobacteriia > Heliobacteriales > Heliobacteriaceae > Heliobacterium > Heliobacterium mobile. The sequence goes on along the minus strand of NZ_WNKU01000017.1, from coordinate 4,297 downwards.
CCAGTCGTTTTTGATATAGATAACGGCGATGTTCTTCTTCTTCAAATCTTTGACGGCATATTCAGCCAACAAGGGCGCTTCTACCTCTTGCGTGGCGATGTTCCGGAATATGTAATCGCCTTGTTTGGTGAAGTCAGGATGGGATGACGTCGGCGAAAATTGAACTAATCCGCCTTTTTGGTAAATCGGTGAACCAGCCATGGCAGCGGTGCTCGTGAAGTCACCGACAACGGCGAGGACCTTTTTATCCGAAACGAATTTCTGGGCGATGTTTGCCGCTTCTTTCGGGTCGGCTTTGCTGTCGGCAGGGATCAATTTCAGGGTTTTGCCGTTGATGCCTCCCTTGGCGTTAACCTTCTCGATAGCCAGGTCAAGGGAGTTTTTGAAGACGGTGCCGTATTCAGCATAGTCGCCGCTTAATGGAGCTGTAAGTCCGATGGCGATTTCATTGCCCGCTCCCGCCGCATCGCTGCCGGAGGAACCGGTCGTACTGCTGTTGCTGCAGCCGGCAAGGACAGGGAGCAACATAGCTGATACCAGTCCTGCGCCGATTAGCTTTTTGTATTTATGGAGAAATGAAAGTTTCATGAGAACTCTCCTTTGTCAAATCTTGAAGTTGTGGGTAACGATCATCGTTTTCCAGGTGTTAATGTCGAGATCACAGCCAATGCTGTTGAAGACAAACGTTGTTGTAAACAAACAATGTTGAAGACATACGACGCAATTACTCAGCCGCCTTTTTACGAAAGACCATTCGGCAATAGGTCTCGCCGGCACCAATGCGTTTTTCCGGAGTGAATTCAATTCCGGGGAAGTTAGCCATCAGCCCATGGTCACCTTGAACGGCCCAATCGCAGAGCTTGTCTGTCTCTTCTACAGTACAGCCATGGCGCTCTTTCCAGGCGTCCACTAAGGGGCAACGGTGAAACTCGACAACTAACTGGCTATCGGTCAGTTCTGCTACGCGCATGTCGAATACGGACCGGACGACAGGGTTGGCGAACTGCTCCAGGAAACGGTTGAGGTCATCCGTAGATTCCATCTTTTTACCTTTGTCCACGCCAAAGGCGTAGATGGCACTTTTCGCGATAGCTTCGGCGTCATACCCCCGAGCAGCGGCTTCTTTTAAGAGCAAATAATACCAAGTGGCCCGGTCCTGGAAGGCTTGGCGAAGGGTGTCGATGGAGACAGATTCGAGCGGTTGCGGCTGTGTGGTTTGTTGAGACATGTGCAGCACTCCTTTTTAAGTATGAATGTTTTGGGTTGAATGTCGTGAATCGAGCATGTTTTGTAAATCCAAGTATGGTTCGGTTCCGGGATGCAAAAAGGAGGCCAGGAATTACTGCCAGGCCATGCATAAGCATGGGGCAGATATTTTCCTAGCCTCCAGTTTTTCTGGTCGGCGGTATATACACGTATCTTAGTCGGTTTACTAGGATAAGTGTAATCGCAAATTATGCATGTGTCAACAATACAATTTTTGAAATTTGTCCGTTTGTCACGTAAAAGAAAAAGGTCTGTCGCAATTCACTGCGATAGACCTTTTCTTGTTCCTTAAAAACCACACAAGTTCTTAAAAACATGGAAAAACCAAAGATATCTGTTTGGTATCAGGAAAAGTAGACACCCTGACGGAGATCCCGCCTGGGTTACAGTTGGAAGTTCGAGAAATGGCCGGAGAAATATTAGGTTGGGCTGTTGAACAACCGATGAAGTTGCTAATAGCGAAACATGATGCCGGGGCCAGCCCTTGGTGCCGGTGAGAAGGAGAAGCTCTCTTGCCCTTCTCAGACGTATATATGGGATTAACGTAGTAGGTGCAAAAAAGAAATTTTTTTGATAAAATAAAAATGCAACTACTACCAATAAATGTATAAGATAGTAAAGATTATGAGTTATTTCTTATCGGTGCTTAAATAGGTTGAAATTCCTGGTGCATAGGCAACTGCATCGGATTGGGAACCACTATGCAGAATCGAATAAAGCTAAACGAGAAAGGTTGATGACGGGAAAAAAGAAATAAAGAGAAAATTACGCATCAGAGCTAGGTTTATTTTGTAGAAGGGCCTTCAGCTTCTGTGGAAATGGGACCCCCATTTTTGCTGCTTTCTCCAGCAAAATGATTCCTTCACTAGATAGATACTTTGACAATCAGGTTCTTAGTCGTCAGGCATAATACCAACCCTTCGAATGCAAAGAGAAGGAATGCCTGATTTTTGTTCTTATGACATTTTTTCATTTTTCCTGGCACAATAACTCACATTAACTAACGGTTCATTTGACAAATCACTTTTTCTAGTTGATCGGGGAACAGTTGCTGGCGGGCAGTGACTTGGCAGGCTAGAAAAAATACAAGGCCGCCGAGATGACAGCCCTGCGGAATCAAGCTTCCTAGGACAATTGTGATGAAAATAATATATTTACCATGGGATATTTTAGTTATGTTCAAATCTTATTACGATTCTATCTGAGCGAAGCAAAGGAGTGTAGTTATTATGAAAAAATCAATCTGTATAATTCTGTTATTGCTTATTGTGACATCACTGTCTGCTTGTGCGGATATAAAAAAATTAAACACAACGCCCAAAATATCTTCGCAAGAGAGACCACAAGTATCTGTCGATAATCAAACTGAACGGATAGATAACCAGACGCCTGTTTTTATGAAGAGTATCAAAAACTTGACTGACAAGGAACTATTGTATAACTACATCAACGGACTAGAGATTGCATTGGTAGAAAAAAACGAACTAAACTTTAAAAATTCAGATGAAATTCCTTCTGAGGCCCTCTCTATGTTTTTTTTGTATTCGCTGGATCATTCCAAATATGAGGAATATGAAAGGCTTTGGTATAGTCAAAAGGATAATATGTTCCATATACCCATCAAAGATATAAGGGCTCAACTAGATCGATACTTTGAGCATTATTTGTTAGAGTCAACAAAAATTATTGGCTATTCTGCAACGGAAAATGCGGTTGTTCTTCGGACAATAACAGGATTTGGAGGAGATGTTTGGACTAAAATCAAGGATAAAAAGTTCGACCAAGATAAATTAACCTTACTCGTCGATTTCTATGAAGATGACAGTTTTAAAAAAGTTATATATACTAAAGAATATGTTATCCGATTTTACGAAACAGGTTACTTCCTATTGTCAGTCACTAAAAAATAAGTCTGCAAATACAAGTGTGCTAAATCTATAGGCTCTTATTTTGGTTGAAAACACATAATTGCACAAAAGCAGGGGTTTTATACCCCTGCTTTTGTTTCCGCAAATCCTTCTGATTATAATACTTTGTAGCCGCACGCTGTTCTGCCGTCGGGGAAGTTCGACTTGGTCGTTTCTTGACAACGCCATCCGTTCCACCTACGTGCGCTTCCGTGTAGTGAACATCGTTTCCGTCGAAAAGTTCGACGGAAATTACGTGACCGGCAGTGGTGGAGAAGTACCCGAAACGGCATACTACAAGCCTTTATCCCCAGGCAGACAGTGTAGCCCAGAACGAAAGAGTAACCGCATCTGGAATGAAGGCTCTTGGACGTACATCGAGTACACGGTTACCGGTTCAAACACTAAGAAAAGAGGTTACGTTCCCACCACCACTGTTAATGTCACCGAGTCGATATCGACGATCACGAACCAGAACATCATCCGATATGTGAATACCAGCGGCACAACGTACACTGGGCCTGCATCGTCCGGATACGCGACAGCCGGTTCCCTTACGCGCGGAGAGAAAGTGACCTATATCGGCTAAAAGTTCAACAACTATGCATTCATTACCCCTACCCTATTTATCAAACCGGAGAAATTTGACAAAAGGGCATTTACCAAGGGGGCTGCATCTGTCCGAGAATCCTTCTGAGGTTCGTCTAGACAGTGAGGGCCTCAGAAATCTACTTGGGCTATATTCGCTAAACTTCTATACTTTTTATTGAACTCCAATTGTACTCCGATACGATGATTCACCCTTTTTGTGTGCCCCGTCTATTTTTTTGCACTATACCCTTGGACTAAAAACAACAAGAAAGGGGACTACCGCCCTTTTAGCGATAATCCCCTTTTGTTATTCCAAGAAAACCACACAGAAGTTGTTTAGTAAAGCGATGTAAGGTCAAGTCCTCGACCGATTCGTACCCGTCTACTGAACGCCTCACAGCGTGTACATCTCGGGCCGATCGACCAGGTCATCTTCCTGGGGTCTTACCTACTTATCGTAGTGGGAAGTCTCATCTTTGGGTCGGTTTCGCGCTTAGATGCTTTCAGCGCTTATCCGCTCCCGACATAGCTAC
>NZ_WNKU01000016.1 GCF_009720735.1 Heliobacterium mobile | reverse complement strand
CCAATTCGGTTGGTTACTTTTTGGGAACTTAACAGGGAAAAATCAATGGGAAGAAAGCTATGCCCATCACTCCAACCCAGCGTGAGCATGCGAAATCCACGGACAAATTGCCCGGCTGCGTGATCATGGACTCTCGCTAATAACTCGACACATTTACTGCGATTTCGACTAAAAATGGAATCGTCCACAATGAAACAACATACGCGTTTGTCCGAAGTAAGTCGCTTCATAGCGGAAATCCTCTCCGTGCTTAACGAGGAAAGAAACTTACGCCATCCGTAATGAGGGGAGTTGAGGAAGCGATAAATCGCATCTTTTCCGGGAAAGAGTTCACCTTTACTGCTCTGTAGTAATTTGTGCCATGTCTTATGACGGAAAATCAATAAGAAAGCAACTTGAAAAAGATAAAAACACGAAAAACCATTACTCTTACAAATGCCAGCCTGGCGAAGATGTTTGCCAATTTTTAATTCAGAAAAAGCACCGCGAATGTCATTCGGGAGTTGATCGACTTGACCCTTTTGCTCTATCATAGGGAGTGACACCTCTCTCTGGTAGCGTTTAGTTAGCGGTAACTTCACTTTACCAGTCGTAGAGGTGTTTTTCTATGTCAAGCACCAGAATTTAATTGCGAAATTCCTATACTGGTTAAAGGCTTAACGCGATTTTTGATCTGCGAAACTTGAGTTATTGAATAAAAACCGCTTCTGGAGCCTATATACAGTGTATCTTTAACGATATTAGCAGACGCTACAATTTCGTCACCTACTAGAAGTGACCATCGTTTTTTTCCGTTTAGATCAATGGCGTAAAGTTTTTTATCAAAAGTTCCCAGATAAATCAATTCATTATAAACCAGTGGTGAAGAGTATATTGCTCCCTCTGCTTTAAATGTCCATTTAACCTCACCTTTTGTCGAAATACAGTAGAGTATTCCCTCCTCCGTCCCAACAAGCAACAAATTATCGGATCGTTTAATAGTTAGGATTGCACCCTGTACATCCAAACTCCATTTCAAGTCTCCATTCTGAGTGATTGCATATATCTTCTTGTCGTAAGATCCAAAGAAAATCGTCCCGTCGTACCCTAACGTGGGTGTCGCACGTATTTTACCTTCGGTTTTAAAGTACCACTTCATCGCTCCATCTTGATGTATTGCATAAAGTTTTCCATCATCTGATCCAATATAAATTGTTTCATCCGGACCAATAATAGGAGAACCGAATATTTCATCATCCGTTTTATAACTCCATTGAGACACGCCATCAGAATTAATCGCGTATAAGTGATTATCTCTAGAACCGATATATATAATACCATTTTTCCCTATAACAGGTGATGAAAAAACCGGTCCGTGAGTGGCATATCTCCATTTCAGCTTTCCATCTGTGTATAAAGCATATACATAGTTATCGAAACTTCCAAAATATATTCCCCCATGTTCGTCTATTATAGGTGTGGAGTATATAATACCATCCGTTCTAAAAAACCAATCCACTTGACCTTTGGGTGTTAGTGCATACAAATTATGGTCATAAGAGCCTACATATACTACCCCATCTTCTCGTACTATAGGACTACTGTGAAATTGTGCTCCTGTATGAAAAACCCAATTAAACCGCCTTAGCTGAAGATTATTTATCGAGGCAACTCCATTATCTGTACCGTAATAAATTGAACCATCTCGACTACAGGTTACTTCTGTCTGGATAGGCATTTCTACAGGCATTTCAAATTTAATTTTTTTATCTGGCGACAAGACCAGTAAGGTTTGCTGTATAGTCCCTATATACATCCTACCTTCAGTGTCTTTAGCAGGTCCAGTAAACAGGTTTGATCCAATTTTGACTTTACTTTTAATCTCACCGTTAAGTGATAACGAATATATAAAACCATTTAGACAACCAATATATATTAATTCTTCATTACTTATCACAGCTTTGTGATGAATCGCAGCTTCCGCAAGAAATGTCCATCGAACATTACCTTTATTATCTATCGCATAAAACTTATTATCCCAAGATCCAATATAAACAGTTCCCTCTTTGTCAATACTCGGAGATGCATAAACCGGACCTTCTGTTTCAACTAACCATTTTAAAACGCCGTCTGCACTTATGGCATATATATTTCCATCTAGGGAACCAAAACAAACTGATGACCGATCAGTCATCAAAATCGGAGTAGAATAAATACCGTCATTTGTCTGGTATTTCCACTTCAACTTCCCTTCAATTGTAAGTGCATAAAGGGCGCCATCCAAAGTTCCGAAATATACTGTACCCTTTTCACTAATCAATACAGAAGAATTGATTGGCCCCTCAGAAAGAAATGACCACATCAATTTTCCATCTGGACTTATGGAATATAGACGCCTATCATATGTTCCAAAGAATATTTTTCCGTCTTCTGAAATTTCCGGAGCGGAGTATATCGGTCCTTCAGTTCGGAAAGACCATTTTAGGCTTCCGTCTGCACGCAAGGCATAAAGACGACAATCTAACGAACATATATATATTGTCCCATCTTTGCCTACTACAGGTCTGGCTTTTACGCTTTTTTCTGTATTAAATACCCAGTTCCTATTGCTAATTTGCCTTTCTATACCATCGTCCATATCGATTTCAACCCCAAATTAAACTATCGTTATTATTTTTCAACTAACTAATTTAGAAATTTCGCGCAAAAATACCTTCCCTAGATAACAACAATCGTAATTCGTCTTTCGTAAGCGATACTGCCGATTCAGAAGAGCATGATGCGTCCTTCTTCTTGTCTTCAATCACGGTTGTAGCACTTGAGTCAAGGGCAGCAGGCAATACAAACATTCGTTCCATTTCAATGGACAGGACGCTCTCGTCAGAAGTCATGAGTTCTTCAAACCGTTTTTCCCCCGGACGCAAACCAATATATTCTATTTTTATTGCCTCCGGTTTACGACCGACGACGGGCGCATATTCTTCAATGAAAACTTGAGCGAGATCTCCCAATCGAATAACCGGCATCTTTAGTACAAAAACTTCTCCACCTCTAGCAAATGCTCCTGCTGAAAGCGTTAAATCTGCAGCTTGCGATAAGGTCATCATAAACCGTGTCATGTTAGGATCGGTAACTGTCACAGGCCCACCTTTTTCAATTTGCCGCTTAAACACTTCAATAACACTTCCACGGCTATTCATAACGTTACCAAAGCGTACGGAAGAAAAAATCGTTCGACGAGTTCCCCTCCACTGCCGTGCTGCCGAAATAAGCCGTTCAGCTAAAAGTTTCGTTGCTCCCATCGTATTTGTGGGGTTGACTGCTTTATCTGAACTTGTATATACAACTCGTTCAACATAATTATATAATGCCGCATCAATCACATTCTGGGTCCCAAGCACATTTGTCTGAACCGCCTCGTAGGGGTTATATTCACATAGAGGTACGTGTTTTAGACTGGCTAAATGAAAGACGACTTGTACTCCTTCCATAGCCCGTTTCAATCGTTCTTTATCGCGAACGTCACCGAGCAAAAAGCGAAGTTCCGGTCGATGGGCGTACTCTTGCTGAAGTTCAAACTGTTTTGCTTCGTCACGGCTAAAGAGTCGAACCGTTTTGGGATTACAATCTAGCACTTTGGGCAAAAGCGTTCGACCTAACGAACCAGTTGCACCCGTTATCAATACTACTTTATTCCGTAAGTATTCAGCGACTTTGCTAGAGTCATTCATCGGATTAATTTCTTCCATACGATTCACCTCGCTTCACCTTAAAAAGTAACTGTATCCATACACATTAATTTTCAACAAAACTCTTCCGAATCCCTTCTAGCCATGGAGTCAGCTCATACTTCAGTAAATCCCCTATGAAAATCGTATCCCTATTTCTCATCGCTTGTTCGAGTTCTCCTAATAAGTCAAAGAAACGCCCCTGGTCATAGTTTCCCATGCCTAACAACTTTGCCGAAGAGTCTAAAAAACTCAATCCTTCGCTGAGATTCTCCATCTCTTTCCAGGTATCGGCACTAGCATCACCATAAAACTGATCGGCGAGACGAGGTACACCAACCACTAGTCTCTCCAAATACTCTTTTACAGATTCGGCTAGTTCTAACAGTACTTCCTCCCGTGATGAAGTGAATAGGCGTACATCTACGTCTTCCAATCCAACGGCGTTTTCATTAAGGAACAGATCCCATTGCTCTCCATATTCCATATACTGTCCAGCGTGCTCGAATCCAGTTATAATTCGCGTCGGTTGACGATTCGTCCACACTTCTACGATCGATGAAATATCCACAGGTTTCGCCGCTTCTCCGACATACTCATCGTCAATCCATATCCTCATGAGAAAACGTCTCCTTTATACCCTAGTATAAAAGAGACACTGTTCTACGGTGTCTCTTTTTGTATACCAGTATCCTAAGTTATACTTTTTTATCTAAAACAATCCCAACAAAATCCCGTATCTTAGCCATTCTATCCAAAAATTCCTTCGGCGGAAATTCACGTAGAACGCGATTATTCCGCTGATCATAAACTTGGACAGACATCATTTCCATTTTTTCGTGCCATTGCAGTCGAATATCCGTGTTGATTGTCTGTAAAAAAGAATTCGTTTCCTGTAACATGCGAACCACTGTATCTTTCGAAAAACGATAGGGAGACTCATGAGCAAGAAGATCTACTACAGATTCTTTTTGATCGTTATGAGGAGCAGTGGCGCCTGACTGAAGGGTATCAGTCTGAAGGGTATTTGCGTTCACACTAACATCTGTAGTTTGGCCACCAGCTTGGTTCCGAGACGCACCCGATTCTGCACCGGACACACGAGGACTTGAAGTATTATAACCGCCATCCATAGCGTTTACGCTTGCCAATTCCATGGCTTTTCACTCCTCTAAGAAGTACTGTTCTTTTCTTCTTGACTTAATTATTATCGTTAGTTTGAGTATTTTCTTTATAGCCAATCCTTACTACGATTACTTCTTAAGACCATTCGGTTAACCCTTGCCGCAATTGCTGCAGGGCAGCCTCTACGCCGCGCAAAAACAGTGGTATTTCTCGGAAAGCAAAGCGTTTTTTCTCCTCCCAATCAAAATCGGCTGCGTCGGGTAAGTATTTCTGAATAATATGGGTTTCATTGCGAACTAAGTACGCGACGAGCGAGGTAAAGCCCCGGTGATTCAATAGCAGACCTAGACTTTGCAGCACTTTCTGATAACTTTTTAGAGCTTTGTCCTGATCCCCATTATTGCATCGCTCAGAAAATCTGTGTAACTGCTCCACCGTCTTCTTAAGCTCTATGTAGATATCATCAAGTATCTTCTCTACCCGCTTGGCCATCGGCTTGAGGCTCGTTCCACTTCTTCGGGGAAAAAGGAGAGGCGTTTTCCCAGTCGGTGTCTTATCACTAGATAGAGCCAGGAGCGATTCCCAATCCGAGTAGATTGTCCCTGCAATTTTTGCCCCCCGCCGTGCCGTGTTGATGATCTCCATCTCACCTGAAGGGATTTGTTGAATCACATATTCTAGATTTTGGCGCATGACTTGAAAGCTATTATCGGTAAATACGGTGGAACCATCATTGGCTTCCACAGGGTTGTATTTTCCTCGATCCTCTTCGCTGGCTCGGCCATCTTTGTAGCCGGCCTCATTCACACCTACAGCATATCTATGGTCATCGATAAAGGCCAAATCCTGACCCGCTAAAATTAATTTTCGAATACCTAGCTTATAAAGAAGCTGCAACGTAACCACGGCAATCGAAGGGGCGTCAGAAATCACCTCGTCAGTGTTGAGACCTCCAACGATCGCTTCATAGACATTATCCTGGTTGAGAATGAAGTGAGCCTGTGGACCTACGTGTTCACTGACGATATCACTGTAAATGGTACTGCCAAATACCATCGGAATTCCTTTATCGAGATTCGCTTGCAAAACCTTGTAGTTATTTACAAAGGGGTCGTAAGAAACGAACATATGCGGGGAAACGCCGTGACGAACCAAGGCATTGATACTCGTCCCTGCTGCTACGATGATCGCTTTCTTTTCTTTCTTCAGTGTGCGAAGATAGGGTATGGCTTCAGTTAACGATGGTCCTGACGCTGTCATAATTGCCATTTGCCCCGCAAAAAAGTCCCGGTGTTTGAACACCGAATCCGTTCTAAGGATATGAGGCAAGTTTTTCAAGGCGTTGGCGGCCCATTCTTTTTGGAAGGGGATGTTGATTTCAAGACTTTCAACATAACCAGCTCTCAATGATTTCATTCGTTCCTGAAACGAAGAGTAGACCTCTGGGAAACAACGCTGGACCGATGGAATCGTTAGTATCGTCCAGTCGTCTTTTATCTGTTGGATCATTTCCATTAAAAACTGTTCTTGTTTTGGACGATTCCCGTCGAAAGCCAAGTGACGAACTTGCTGCCACGGAAACGCAGTCCAGTCTCGATCGTGCAACGACGCCAAAAATACAGTCCCATCTGGTTCATAAATATGAAGTTGTACATTTGGTTTTCGTTTAACCAATGCTTCAACATGATATCCAAAAGCCAAGCCGAAAATAATGACGTGTCGGATACCATCAAGGTCTTGCTGGGACGCCCAGGCTTCGGCTTCTTGAATTGGATTGTAGCGACTGTGTAAATAAAAGGATCCTGCTTCTCGTTGATAAAAAGCTGTCGGAATGCCGGGAACTCGTGATGGTACTACTTGAACTAAATCATGAGGTTGCCATCCTTGGAGCTGCTCTATGATTAGCGGACAATATTCTTGAAAAAAACGGATGTTCCGATCCATTCGTGACATCATGTTCAGCCGCCTGTCCTGTAGGTTATTATCGCCCCAGCATCGGCATCATGCACCGGGGCTTGTTTGTGTGCTCTTTTGTATTCGAGACTGTTTTATCGCTTCAACCCACGTATCTTTTAAGTCTTGCAAAAACTCCTGAGCATGAATTAGATGGGTCTTGTCTTTTTTTACGTTCCCTTCCGTAAGGGAGTGTAGAATAAAATCATACAGCACCATCAACTGATGGGCAACCTCTTGGGACATATCAAGTGTTTCCATTAGTTCCATGATAATATCTTGTGCCCGCGATATATTCCGATGAGATTCTTGAACATTTTTCTCATCGATTGCTTTTATAGCCATTTTCGTAAACCGTAAGGCCCCGTCGTAGAGCAACGTAGTTAATTCTTCCGGGGGACTCGTCATCACTTTTTGGGTCAGATATACATCGGCACTGTTGCTTGGACTCCCTCCAACATGCGAATAAGCAATGCCGTTCTTTATCGGCATATTCGGTTGATTTGAAACTGGATTTGCAAACGAACCAGTTGGTACGCTCGCAGAGTCAACTGGGGATGCTGGCGATGGTATCGTTGATGTTGGTGAAGCGCCCATTTTAATTCCATTTTTGGCTGCACTATAGGCTTTTTGCGCCGCATAAGCTTGGGCTGAATTCCGAGGATTCATGTATATATCTCCTTTTTCTCTTGTAATTACGTTAACCTCGATGATCCATCAAGCTTGTGGGTTCTATCATTTCAATCTTATGATAAGCCTCAAACCTATCAATTTGCCGCTTTAATTCACTCATCTGTAGGATCAGTTCATGTTTTATTTCCTCATTCGTCGCCGCTATCTGGTTTAAAAGATCTTCTTTTCGGGTGGCTTCCATCCCTATTTTCGCACCCTGCCCCTTCCATCCCCCCCGTTCAATACGGTTTTGCATACCCTCTCGTTGTACCAGCATGTCACTAAACAATTCCATATTTTTTTGGCGAAGAGCCCATAGCATTTGCTTTGTCAAAAAAAAGTAATCATTCCAAATACTCTTTTCATCGGTTGCTATTTTGATCTCTTCGGCTTTAACCCTCTCGTTTTGCAAAGCCCCTGGCAAATTCCTATCCATATATTATCCCTTACCGCCTAACTGCTGTGTCAACCAGGAGCTTTGCGAATTTGACTTCTGTATTGCTTGTTCCATCGCCGTAAACTGTTTGTAGTATTGGTCTTCTTGGCGTGTCAACTGCTCATTCATATCGTCTAGCTGTTTATCATACCGCCGCAATTGCTTACCAAGATCACTCATGTCATCAGCCCCGGTTATGGTGCCAGCCCGAACTCGAATCTTATCCATGGCTTGCTTAAGTCGATCATATAGACGAACAGCGACACCGCAGTTGCTTAAATCGTTAACAGTATTTGTGGGGTCTGTCGGATCCGGTTTAGTTACTGTCGTACCAAAAACTTTGCTTACGACATCCGGATCCTCTGTAAGCGCCTTCCGCAGAGTATCTTCGTTAAGATAGAGTTTTCCACCTTCCGAATAGAGCCCTGTTGTAACCCCAAGCGACGATAAAGATTTGTACTTGCCTGTCAAACTCCCCACAGCGTCTGAAACGGAATAGCGCATCTGCGATACTAACTCACGCATTGAAGATTCATTGCGGAGCAAACCGCTTCGTGCTTTCTCTTGCCAAAGCGTAATATCGCTATCCTTCATGGCGCTTTTTTGTTCATCCGTTAGCGGCATAAAGTCCCGATATACTTTCTCATTAAGTTCTGTGTTCAACTTGTTCAATATTTCGTTATACTGGCTGACAAAATCTTTGACTACTTTTACCGAGCCCTCGATATCAGGGGATACTTGGAGAGAGGTGGTTGGTTCACCAGTTCCTAAAGTCTTTTGCTTAAACGCATAGACCACACCGGCAACCGTCAATGAGTTGCTGGTAAGATTTTTATAAGTAACGCCGTCGATCTGAACCTCTCCAGCCGTTCCTTTCCATTGACAACCAGTAGTTCCCCAAACACTGGTCGCAGCAGACGCTCCTCCGAGCTTAAGTTTAGCAACGAGTTCTTGCGCGCTGCTATCCGTAGTTGCTGAGAAATCGACCTTTGCATCCGCCCCAAGAGTTGTCGAGTTTAAATAAAAACGATCCAAATTTACATCATAACTCGCTTTAACTCCCGCGCCAGAGTTATTGATACTGCTTACGAGTTCGTAAATACTCTTCGTCGGATCAACTGTAATATCCTTTCCGTTAAGCTTTAAGACAAAGGGACTTGTCGAACTCAGCCCAAGATGGGTTTTCAAGGTGTTTTTATCAGCACTGGATGACGCGCTGATCGAGTCTTGACTTCCCAGGCTAACTCCTTGGGCTAAGGAGTTGACAGTTACGAGATGGACGGTGTTTGTCGCGTCCGCTGTCGCCGTGGCGGTCACTGCGTCACTGTTGCTGGATGAAACGCTTTTGGGACTCGTTGTATTCGACAGCTTAAGCTTAAATATCGAATCTCGATACGTGCGCAATTGATTGCTGAGGTCGATTAAGTCGGACTGTTGCCATTCTGTTTGTACCTTTTTTTGATAGACTTGATCTCTGCGAGTCGATTGGGCTTTCATCATTTGCTTTACCATTGAGTCGATATCCATCCCGCTGGCTAAACCAGAAATACGCATAGGCATGGAAAATCCCTCCCAGCTTCTCAAAAACGTTTATCTACGCATGCTCGTCATCATGTTTCGACTTATCTGTGCCTCTCTATCATTATTATCGAGAACTGCCGTAAAAAGCTTAACTCTATCCCCTCGTTTAATAAACCCTCTCTCAATTAAAAAGGCCTGGCATGAGCCAGGCCTTTCGAGAGCTATAAGAATTGGATGAAGCTTAGCGAAGCAGGCTGAGAACGCTTTGAGGGGCTTGGTTCGCTTGTGCCAACATGGAGTTAGCCGCTTGCTGAAGAATGTTAAGACGAGTGTAGTTCATCATTTCCTTAGCCATATCTACATCGCGGATTCGAGATTCGGAGGCCTGAATGTTTTCCGCTGCCGTGTCTACGTTGCGGATGGTGTATTCGAGGCGGTTTTGAAGGGCACCAAGCAAGCTCCGTTGAGAGGAAACTTTTTCAATAGCCTGTTGGATTCGTTCAATCGCAACCGCCGCACCCCACTTGGTGCTAATGTCTACACCACTCAGATCTAGTGACTTCGTACGCATGTCATTAATAGCAGCGAAAGTTGTTTGACCCGCGTTGGCTCCGATCTGGAACATCATGGAGCCAGAAAGTACCTTTTTGGCATCTTCATTCTTTCCGAAGACGAAGGTGATCGTTTCTCCGACTTTCATACCGCTTAAGGATGCACTAATTTGCTTGGATTGAGCGGCTGTACCAGCAGCAACACTGCTTCCTAATTTGATGCCCGACGCAGAGATATTTAAGAAGGTGGTATTAGTGCCGGCAAGCCGATTACCGGCGTTGTCGTAAATGGCAAAGTCTGACGCCGTATAATTACTCGATCCCGACGTCAGTTTTTCCCTCACCAGGATAACTGCTCCGTTGATTTTAACACCACTACTCGCAGCTTGATTTTCTCCAATGTCTTTGAACATATCTTGCAGATCCTTCAAGCCGCTAATTTGTAAGGAACTGTTGTTGTTGATTTGGACTACTCCATCCACTTTTTCCCGTGGACCGGCAGCACTGCCCTCTAGTAGTTTTTTGGTGTTGAACTCGGTGGTGTTACCGATACGATCGATTTCCAGCTTGAGTTGTTTTACTTCGCCTTGCAGTTCACGACGGTCAGAATCGGTGTTGGTGTCGTTCGTCGCTTGAACGGACAACTCACGCATCCGCTGCAGAATGTTATGGGTTTCTGCTAGTGCTCCTTCCGCCGTTTGGATCAGTGATATACCGTCTTGGGCGTTCCGGCTGGCTTGATTCAAGCCGCGAATCTGACCGCGCATCTTTTCCGAGATGGCAAGCCCGGCCGCGTCATCGCCAGCGCGATTGATGCGCATGCCTGACGACAGCTTTTCAATCGATTTGGCCTGCATACTACTGGTTACGCTCATGGACCTTTGGGTATTGATTGCCTGCATGTTGTGGTTGATAATCATCTGCATTTCCTCCTTGAATTAATCAATGGAACGTCCATGCCCCATTTTTTATCCGTTCCCGGGAACGGATGTAAGGCCTCAATATACCATCGGTATATATTTAGCTTACATTATATTTATCGGACAATTATTTAATTTCTTTAGCAATTATTCGCAAATTTATTTTTTATTTTTTGATATTTGGTATTTATATTTTGAATTTTAATTTTCTTGCAGGTATATTTAGTGGCATATAGCGAGTAAATGCATTTGTGTAAACTATTGCAAGAAGATAATTGACTTATTAACGGCCTTTGTATTAATCAATAAAATAGGAAAAGACCCAACTCCTGTTGGGTCTTTTCCTATTTTATTGATTAGCTCAAAGATTAACGGAGCAAGCTGAGAACACTTTGAGGCGCTTGGTTTGCCTGTGCCAACATGGAGTTCGCTGCTTGTTGGAGAATATTGAGACGGGTGTAGTTCATCATTTCCTTCGCCATGTCTACGTCGCGAATCCGGGATTCGGAAGCCTGGATGTTTTCCGCTGCCGTGTCGACGTTGCGGATGGTGTATTCGAGGCGGTTTTGAAGGGCACCGAGCAAGCTGCGTTGAGAGGAAACTTTCTCGATAGCTTGCTGAATTCGTTCAATAGCTACAGCAGCCCCCCATTTGGTACTAATGTCTACACCACTCAGATCAAGAGCTTTAACACGCATGTCATTAATTGCCGCAAAAGTGGTTTGGCCGGCGTTAGCACCAATTTGGAACATCATCGAGCCAGAAAGGACTTTTTTCGCGTCTTCGTTTTTACCAAAGACAAATGTGACTGTCTCGCCGACTTTCATTCCACTCAACGTCATACCAACCTGTTTGCCTTGTGCAGCCGTACTGGCAGTTATCGACGAACCCAGTTTTATTCCGCTTTGAGAAATATTCAGATAAGAAGACATGTTGCTACCGGAAAGGCGTTTGCCGTCGTTGGTATAAAGGGCAAAGTCCGTTGATTGAAAGCTACCAGATGTCTTGGTTTCTCTTACTAAGATAACCGCACCATTGATTAAAACACCGCTTGAAGAGGCTTTCCCTTCGCCAATGCCTTTAAAGGTATCCTGTAGAGCTTTTAAACCGCTGATCGACAAGGAACTATTGTTGTTAATCTGGACAACGCCGTCCACTTTTTCCCGAGGACCAGCTGCACTACCCTCCAACAGCTTTTTGGTGTTGAATTCGGTAGTGTTACCAATACGGTCAATTTCCAACTTGAGCTGCTTCACTTCGTTTTGCAGTTCCCGACGGTCGGAATCAGTGTTGGTGTCGTTGGTCGCTTGTACAGCCAACTCACGCATCCGCTGGAGAATGTTGTGAGTTTCCGTCAGCGCACCTTCTGCCGTTTGAATCAGGGAGATACCGTCTTGAGCATTTCGGCTCGCTTGGTTCAAGCCGCGGATCTGGCCGCGCATCTTTTCAGAAATGGCGAGACCGGCTGCGTCGTCACCGGCGCGGTTGATGCGCATACCGGAAGACAGTTTTTCAATCGACTTGGACTGAGCGCTGGTCGTTACGCTCATGGCGCGTTGGGTGTTCATTGCCATCATGTTGTGGTTGATAATCATGGATTATTCCTCCTTGAATACCTACTAGAGCATCCTTGCTCCATTTTTTTGGCCTCTTAAACCATATTGTAGATCCTTACCAGTTTCTCTTACAAATTCCGGTTAGGTCTACATTATCATTATCGAAACCTTCATCAAACAACTTTAGGCTTTTTCTGTGTGATTTTTAGTTTTTTTCATTCCCTTTTCTTGAGAATCCGTGCACAAAGCGTTTGCTTGCTCGTTTTTTAACAATGTAGTTAAACTCTGCATGTCCGGAACCGATTGTACCGCGTCACGGTTAGCCCGTTGAATCGCCTCATAGACCTCTCCACGATGGACAACTACATTCCGTGGTGCGTCTATACCGATCCGCACTTGGTCCCCCCGAACTTCCAAAATATTCACTTTGACGTTCTCGCCAATGACAATGCTTTCTCCGTTGCGCCGCGTTAATACAAGCACTTATTCTCCCCCTTTGCCAGCATTTCCGGCACTGGCTTTGGTGGCGGCAGTAAAGAGACGGTGTTTTGTGGTGTAGTTCGTCTTATCTAATACTACCTGTACCGCTTCCCCGTTTTTTCGATTAATCACTATCGGGGCCAGTAGATTCGTTGTCATATTCTCCAGGTTTTCTGGAACTGTGACGATCGTCCATATCTCACCGATATTAGCTTCATTGATGCCAATATGGCTGATTTGATTGATATGTATCGGAGCGTTATAGTCTGGAAAAAAGACAAAGGGGTTTACCACCAAAAATGCCAGCTGCGGGGTCATAAGGGACTGCAGAAAAGCAAAGGGAGAATCTTCCCCATGAGGAATGAGGACAAATTCGACTTCCTTCAGAAACCCCGGTAACCCATGAGAAAAACGGAGGATTTCTTCTCTTGATATATTCAATTCACCAAATCGTTCCGTTTGAATTCGCATTGTTTTCCTCCTAAAAATGTCTACGTTTCTCTAGCGACAGAGATAAGGAAATAGCGAATTCGATAGATACGAATTCGCTAGAAGCGGAAAGACAGGCGTGAATTAAATTAACTGATTGACAATCCGCCCTGTCAATGAATCTCCTGATGTTTGCACCCAACTGATATTCGGACCCTGTCGTTCATAGCGGATAATGGGAGGATCCAGACTAGCCAGTCGAATCTCAAAGCTATCAAAGGTGTCTAAGGCGCTCTTCCCAGCCTCGACAGCAGGGTCTGATTTATCCTCGATTCGGGCCATTCGATTCCCTTCAGCCGCAATGCGCCCGATAAAGGCAAGCATCGTCTGATTGCCCCGGTTCGCATTTTCTTGAGCGAAAACGGAAGTATCTTTAAAACCAAGGGAAGCCCGAACAGGTGTGTTGTCAATCGTGAGGATTCCTCGAGGCTGACTGATGCGAGGTTCAAATCCCCCCGGAAAGCCAGACATGCCGCTGGGTATCATGATCGCCATCGGGAGTCACCTCCCTATCTTTTTCTTCTCACGCCAGCGAATTAGCTATCGCTAACGCAAGAAATCCACCAACGAGGGTTGAATAATACGTGATCCGGCGGAGAGTGCTGCACGGAAGACGTTTTGCTGCATGCTCATATTTGTGTAAACTTGAGCCATATCGGCATCTTCTTTACCAGACAGAGCATCGGTGATATTTAAGTGGAACTCTTCTAACCGGGACTTGGTAAAATCAATGCGGTTGGCTCGAGCACCAATCGAGGATCGTTCATCATTCACTCCGTCCAAGAATTGATCGGTCACATCTAGAAATTTGTCGAGGCTCTTCGTAGAATTGGGATCTTTCAGCTCTTTCGTAAGCGCGTCCAACATGTTGAAAAGGTTTTTCTCAGGTGCCGGAGTGGTAGGCGTCGTCAAATCATTCCAGTTAAAATCGTTGCGAACGAAGATATCGAACCCTTTTGAGTTCATCGGCACAGTGGCATTGGCGTCAATTTCAACGTTGATATCACCATTGTTTCCTTGCCACACCCAGTTGCCGTTGCTGTCTTTTGTACAGGGCGGTTTGTCTGTATTGGTCCCAGCAAAAATATAACGTCCAGCGATCGTCGTATTCGACACGTTTTTTAAGTGGTCATTCAACTCGCCAATCTCATGGGCAATCGCTTGCTTTGAATCAGTGGTTGCAGTGCTGTTGTTTGCCTGCAAAACGAGTTCTCGCACCCGCTGTAGCACATTATTCACTTCAGATAAAGCCGAATCAGAGTTTTCGAGCCAGACCTGAATCTCACCAGTGTTTTTCATGTATTTATTCACTTGGACCAATGTTGACCGGTGAGTCATAATCTGCACATTCTCCATAGGAGCATCTTCCGGCAGTTGATATTGACGCCCGGTGGAGAGTTGATATTGGGTTTTATCCATTTTTCCTGTAATATCGTACAGTCCCGTCATGAAGTTCCGGGACATCATCGACTGGGTTATGCGCATATCGGTTCACCTCGCCTACGTTACTTAATTCTTGCCTACGTGACATGATCAAATCGCTGTTCAGGAGATAACGTTGTTATCTCCTATCGCTTACTGTATAAACAGACCTATCTTCCCACTAATCCTAACCGATTGATAATCGTATCCAGCATTTCGTCCATCGCATTCACTAAACGGGCCGACGCATTATATGCTTGTTGGTACCGGATCATATTGGTCATTTCCTCATCCATAGAAACGGAAGAAACAGAATCCCTTTGTTTTTGAATGTTGTCCGTTAGTGTCGTTTGGTTGTCCTTCATTCGCTTCGCTTCCTGCCCAGCCACACCTAAGTCACCCACAAAGTTACGGTAGAAGTCGTCATAAGACTCGGGGGTTAAGAAATCACGCATTTTCTGGTACTTCAAGTTGGCAAGAGCGAGAGCGTTGCGGTTATCACCGATGACCGTCGTGCCGTTGGTGGAAGATGTTTTCGATGGCTTGGAGCAGGCCAGTGTGGCTGCAGTCAGTTCGGGATTCACAACAATGGAGCTTAGACTTTTGGGATCCGATAAAAGGTCTGAACTGTCGACAAAGAATCTGCGATCACTTCGCAGCAGGCTTGGGTTATTTCTGAGGTCCGATTCTGAAACGCCAGCCATATGCACTTCATTGATGGTTTGAACCACCACGAGCGCCAATTCGTCTAGTTGCCGGCGGGCATCTTGAATAATCCCTTCCCGTTTGGTGATTTGGAACTCATAGGTGCCCACAGGTGCCGAAAAAGGCGTAACACCGGAGGAAGAAATCATGTTGCCCGTATCGAAAGTGATTAAATTCATATTTTTCCCGGCATCTGTCAAGGTGACCCTCGCCCCAACGACGGAAGCACTCAGAACACCCAGTCCAGCGCTGGAAGGTAAACTGATGGCCACATTATGTCCGTTTTGTACCGAGAGGGCCGATCCCCACGCGCCGGAAACCACAGGGACACCGGGCAGAAGCCCCGCCGCTGATGCTAATGCAAGTGTAAATGCGCCTGATGCGCTCACATTCTCTATGGAGTTGAAAATGACCTGCAGTCCACCGGCTGAGGCGGTTTTGGCCAACCGAGCTTGTATCCCAGTTTCCTCGGTGAAAGCGTTAACCTTATCGATAAATGAGCCGATATTATCGTTTTTATTGAGGAATATATTGCACGTTTTGCCACCGTAGTTGAGCGCAAGCGTGCTCGCTGTCGTGAAGGGAAATGATTTCGCAGGCAAGTTCAATGTCGCCGACAGCGGTTGCCAGGCTGTCGTGATCGTGAATTTATAGTTACCGGTAGGGGCAGCACTTGTTAAATGCATCGATTTTAGATTGTCGATGCTCGGTCCGCTGATACCCTTGATCTGCCAATCGAATTTGTCGCTCCCGAAGAGCGAAGCCTTTCCTGAGGGGACAAATGTGCCGCGGGACTCTAAAATCCCCCGTAACTCTCCGTCACTAAAATAGGCATCTTGCCCGGAGTCCCATTTGACTTCTAAAAGAGCTCGATTGCTCGCATCAACGGCGTCATATGTGACCAATTGTCTACAACTGGTACCGTATACAAGGGTGCCATTACCAGCGGAAACATCAACCATGCCGCTAGCATCTTCCGATACAGAGATATTGGCCATTTTAGCCAATTTATCGAGTAATAGATCCCGCTGATCTCTCAAGTCGTTCGCATTTTGCCGGTAACCGCCTTGTACACTGCTATCAGCGTTACCTGCCTCAATCGTCTGAATTTGTCCATTCAGCACAGCGATCTGCCGGGCATAGCTATTAACATCGTACACCCTTTGGGACAATTGATTATTAAGCGATTGTTCCATTTGATCCAGTTGTCGGCTGATATGCTGAAACGTCTCTACCAGCGCCTTGCCCCGCTCGACGACGACGCCGCGAGCTGCCGTAGGACTATCAGTGTTCGGAGTGACATCTTCCCAAGCTTCCCAGAACTGATCCATCACACTTGAGAGGCCCTTGTCTTCGCTTTCCGAAAGAAGCGACTGAACTTGTTGGAGTGTATTCGATTTGATCGAGAACGAACCGAGTGTTCGGATTTCTTTTCGATAATTTAAGTCCAAAAAGGAGTCCCGGTAGCGGCGGATTTCGCTCACATCCACCCCGGTTCCAATCTGTGCCGCACCGTACACCCCATGCATTGATGGCGCAAATAAAGAAGGGGTCGTCACCATCGCTATCGTTTGACGCGAGTATCCTTCCGTGTTGACGTTCGACATATTGTGACCAGTCACATCGAGCCCTATACGGTTGGCATTGATACCCCGCTTGGCAATTTCCAAGCCAAAAAAGGTTGATGTCATTGTGTGCCTCCCTTTTTTAGGCCCGTTTGTTAAATATAGAAAGCAGCTCTGCTTCCTTTTCTCCTTCCGGACCGTAACTTGGCGTTATGTTCGTAACCGCTTGACTGATCATGTCTTGTAGTTGATTTAAAAAGTCCAGCGATAAATGAATCATTTCTTCATTACGTGCATTTTGTTTTTTCAGTGCCTTCATCAGGTTCTGCAGTTCGTCCATCCGTTTTCGAATATCCAGCTGATATTCCAGCGGGATGTAGGGAATCAACTCATTCAGTGTGGCGTGCTTAGTTAAAGCCTGCAGGTTTTTATTACTTCGTTCAAAGTTAAGAGCGTCAATCCATTCCTCACAGAGCTTTTGCCGCTTTAATTCCACTTGTCCCGTTTGGAAGATAAGCGTGTTTTGCGCTTCCGTTATTTTTTGCACTTCCTGGATGTTCGATTTCATAATGGCTTTTTCCTGACTTTGCGCTAATAGGAACAGACCCTGCATGAGTTTATGGTGAAGCGCTAGCAATTCGTCCAGTTGTCGAAAAAGGCCCTCCTGGGATTTTCCTCCGAGCGAAAAACCCCGGGGGACCTGTTCTCTGGTCGTCATCTAGATCACCCGAATTTCTATAAAAATTCAGAAGGCACTTTATTTGCTGCCGATCATTTTCTCCGCAATCTCTTCGCCGCTAATAGAATAGGTCCCGGTACGGAGAGCTTCCTGTACATGGAGCACCTTGTCCATGCGAATCTCGGGAACGTCTTGGATGGCTTTCATCGCACCCTGTAAAAGGCGCGCTTCTTCAGATAAGCTGAGTAAATCGGGGCTTTGTTTTATCCCATCTCCGCCTTTGGGTTCGGGGATACTCTCTGCCCTTTTGGTAACAGGTTCAGTGCTGTATGCTTTTCTAATATGCTGTATCAAATTGGACGAATGAATCATGCCTAGCACCTCCTGTGGCATTCTGTCCCTCACTTTTTCGACAAGGGCCTAGTATTTTAGTTTGCTGTTATTAATATCGTCGGCATAGACGGAAATCTTTAGTCGCTTTTTTCAACATGCGGGCCGAAAAAGAGCATGGACCCAAAGATCTGCATAGCCTGTCCCACCGGACCATGCATACTCTTTTGACCCATGCTCACTCTAAAACAGCTGTTATTTTGTCAATACAGTTATCTAGTCAAAATCAGCAGTAAAGAATTTATCTTTCGCACGTCCTTTTGTCTCCCGCTCTGGAGCCTTTGGCTGGGATAAGCCGGCAGCTCGTTGAAGGTCGCGGGCCAACTCATCTTGGCATTTGCCGCAGAACCTACCTTTGGTAATCGCCGTTCCGCAGCTCTCGCAATGCAATTCGGCACCTTGAATGCTGCCCGCCTCAAGTCGTCCTTCTTTGATGAATTGCAGAATCGTATCTTCATCTACACCGGTCTCTTGAATCACTATCAGCACTGGTGCTCCCGGATTCTCCCGAAGATACTCTCGCACAATCTCATATTGTTTTTCCTCTTCCTGAACGCAAACCGGACAGATTTTCCGGCCACCCTGAGGGATGAAAATCCGGTTGCAGCGGGGACAATTTTTGACGTTCATCGATATATCCCTCGTTTCTTCACTTTTATTTATTATATCCGAGAAAGAAGATGAGGGACAATAGATTTTATCCTTTACGAGTTTGCACATTTACCCACGATCAGTTTCCTACCCCGGCTGCGACAGTCAAGACATAGGTCTCCTTAATTCCTGCTCCGCTGAGTGTTATCGCCGCTTCGGCCACCGTAGCGCCTGTGGTGTAGACGTCGTCTACAATGATGGCAGCGGTACGGGCGAATGATTTTTTCCCTAAATCCTCCACGGAATCGATAAGGTAAAACTGCCCTTTGAGGTTATGCATCCGTTCCTGCCGATTGAGATGCGCTTGAGCGGTTCGATCATCCCGCCGGGCAAGGATATCGACAACAGGCAGGCCCGTTTCCCTACCGATCACTTCTGCCAATCGCAGCGCCTGGTTAAAATTACGCCGATATAATTTTTCGGGATGCAGGGGGATGGGCACAAGTACGGCATTACGCAAGTGGCCCCAAGGGTTTAGCCAAGTGCTTCCAGGGACAGCGGACCAAAGGCGATCAGCCATCATGATACCAAATACCTCCGCGATCTGCCGGTACCCTCGGTATTTCAAATCATGAACGCTCTGCCGGAGGATTCCTTGATAGGGCCCTATATTCCAGGCACGAATGAATCGGGGTTCTTGTTCGGTACAGTTGCTGCAGAGGGTTCCCGATGGAACTGAACACGTATGTGGTTTACCCTTATATTCTTTGTACTTACCGCATCGGGGACACTGCAGATAGTCATTGCGGGACTGAGATAATTCCTCGTCACAACGTCGGCAGATCCCAGTCCTTCCCTGGGCTTTCCCGTAGATAGACAGGGACTGTCGACAAAGAGGACAATCCGGAAGAGGCGGGAATAGCGTCTCATTGATCGCTTTTAACCAATCTAAGCTTCTATTCAGTCCTTTTGGTTTAACTTGGTTTCCACGTCCGTCATTTCGTTCAGCAGTCTCTTCTATCGTCCAACTCAGTCGAAACCCAGCCCCTTCATTGCTCCTTTCCTGCATTGCTCATCTCCCTCATCTCCCTCATCTCCTCCTACCTCTCATAACTGCATAAGCTCCATAAACCCTCTGCTCTAACGTTCCATAATCCCGTTCAACTTTATTAATCCCCATTCCCCACTCTCACTGAGCCGCTTTCTCTTCCGAAAGTAAAAAGCCTTGCTTCTGCGCCTGCCCATTGAGCCAATGAATCGTATCGACAGCCTCCTGCATGGCTGCCGTTATTTTCGTCGCTACAAACCATACGTCTCCGTAGGGGCGTTCCGTGGAACGGCCGGCCCGTCCGGCCATTTGGATCAAGGTACGCTCATCGTAGATCCGCTCATTTTCAGCAAACAGGACGACCACGTTCGCCCGGGGTACCGTGATGCCTCGCTCCATGATGGAGGTCGTCACAAAAATGGGGAAAAGTTGCCGGCTGAAGCGCTGTCGCTTCGCTTCCCGATCGGGGTCACGAGAATGGCTGTACTCGACCCAGGTGCCTTTAAAATCGTTAAAAGGCGGGAGACGGGTAGCTGCTTTGAGGGATTCACCGACACGGTGAGCTAAAAAAACCGAGGGAACAAAAAGAAAGACCTGGGACAAGTCCCCTTCCACGCTGCGGTGCAAGAAGGTGAGCAGTTTTTCGGGAAAGATCAATTGTTCCCGGTCCCAGCGCCACTCCTTTTCCAAAAGGATTTGCGGAACCGGTAGCGGTTGACCGTGATGACGAGCCGGGATGCTCACCAGCTGCATCCGTTTCGACCGGACTTCGCACTTCATCTGAGCATCCGGCGTGGCCGTCATGAGAATCACGGGACCTGCCCGTTTGCGGGATCGGGCAACCGCATGATAGAGCATGGCACTGCCCTGATAGGGAAAGGCATCGACTTCGTCGAGGACGACGAGGTCGAAAGCCCGGTAAAAGCGGATCGCTTGATGTGTCGTCGCAGCGACCAATGGACTGGTGCCGAAACGCTCCCGGCTCCCTCCGTAAAGGGTCGTCACAGGAATCCCCGGAAAGGCACATTGCAGACGGGGGGCCAGTTCCAGCACCACATCCCGCCGGGGAACGGCAAAAAGGACCCGCCCGCCCCGGCGCAAAACCTGCGCGATAGCGGCAAAGGCGACTTCCGTCTTACCGGCACCGCAGGCAGCCCATACGAGGGCCTCTCGACGTTCCGGAAAATTGCCATCCAGCCAATGCAACAGTTGCTCGCTGGCTGCCTCCTGAGCCGGTGTCAGGGGAAAGGTCAACACGGGCCAGAATGGGCTGTATCCTTCCTTGGGTGCGGGAGCCATGGCTGCGTCATGGACTGACTGCATGGGTGAGTTGCACTCTTCTATTTCCCGTGGCTCCGATTCCCATGGCTCCGAACCAGAGTCGGGGATCCGTTCCATGAGCCAGGGCAGGACATTCTGGCTCCATCGGGCGACCCAGTTTTCATCGCCAGCCAAACCATAGAGAGGCCGGCAAAGGCGTGCTTCCCCCATAGTCAGGCATTCTTCACAGTAGTAACACTTCTCCCTGCCGCAGCGAACACAGGGACTGGCAGCAATCCGGCTGTCCTGTCCGCAGCGGACACAGCGAACCTGTTCCGGGCCAGTCATCATGACAGAAGGGTAAATCTCGACGATTCCCGCCAAAGCCAGAACTTGCAAGATGTCCTCCAATTGGCCGACTGGGAACGGGATACCGTCCAACTGGCTCTTTTCAACTAAAGCCATTTCCAGTTCCGATGTAAACAAAAGCCGGCCTTCGAGCACTTCCGCCACTCGTTTCAAATCAGCCAACCAGCAAAGAGTCTCCTCTCCCCCGGAGGGCCGGTAGACGTGGAGGGGAAAACCGGTCGTCGTCTCCGGCAGTTCATGCAGATCTCGAAGCAATGTGATCGTTCGGCGGGACCATAAGCTCAACTCAGGATCATTTTTCTCGGTCACCGGGCGGCCGTAGGCGTACTCCTGGCCACCCGTTTCTGCGACGGTAGGCTCGGCCGGCTCCAACAATCCCCAACCGAGGGTACGGGCCAGTTTGCGCCAGAATCGTCCAGTCTGAGACGGCCGGGGTTGAAAATCAGCAGGATTCTTTTTCTCCGCTTCAGCGCGAAGCCGCTGCAAAATGTATAAGGCGATGCCTATGGGCAAGTTCGGCGTTAAAGACACAAGGCTGTCTACTCCTTCAGGATGGAGCACCGTCAAGTCGAGAGCCGGATCATGGGTAAACCCGAACCAGGACCTACCCTTTCCCCGGGCTAAATAGACAGATCCCTTGAGGCAAACCACCGAGCATCACCCTTTATTTACATATTCTTCCTATAATTCATTCTCCCTTGACCGACCTTTTCCTGCCTCGTTCTGCACGATTTTGGATCAATCCACTTTTTGCCCACTCCGTCATTACACCCATGATTTTTCCTCACAAGTACAATACCCCCTGTTCTTTAAAACCCTAAGTTTCAATTTTGAAAACAAATATTCTTGGAAAGAAAAACCGGTTATTTTCAATCGAATCTCCATTGAAAATAACCGGTTTCCGCAACACTTTGCCACATCACTATAGAATTCTACCCCAGGTTTTTTCGCTTTTCTGCGCATCAAAAGGATCTTTTCCATATTCTTTGTTACATGTACTAGCCCCGGCTAGTACATCCTCATATTCTTACAAGCCGATGCTTAATCGCATATAAAGCCGCCTGCGTCCGGTCTTTGACCTGCAATTTCCGAAATATATTGGTAATATGGTTTTTCACCGTTTTTTCACTGATAAAGAGGCTCTTGGCGATCAGAGCATTCGTCGAGCCTTGAGCAATCAGTTTGAGCACGTCCAGTTCCCGTTCCGTCAGTTCATCGGCAGGATGAAAAGCCGTATCACCTTCATTGACTTTTTGACCACGGGCACGGTGAATCGCCTTGCTCACCACAGAGGAGTTCAGCACCGACTCGCCTCGGGCGACACACAGGATGGCACTGTAAAGTGCATCGGGGCTTACGTCCTTCAGCAAATAGCCGTCGACACCCGCCTCGATCAGTTCGAGAGTATGTTCTTCTTCCTCATGAGCCGTCAAAATGATGATCCCCGTTTCGGGCATCTCCCGCTTCAACACGCGAGTCGCTTCCACACCATTTACACCAGGCATGTGAATATCCATCAGGATGACGTCCGGTTTTATCTTCCGAGCCAAATTGATAGCACCCTGCCCGTCGCCAGCCTCGTCAAGAACATGAAACTGCGGATCCAACTCCAATATTTTACGCAGCCCTCGACGGAGCAACGTATGATCATCGGCAAGCAGAATTCGGATGGGTTCCATGATGGTCACTCCCTGTCGTTTCCACCTTGAATCGGAATGCGGATCAATACCTGGGTTCCCCGGCCCTTTTGACTGCGAATCTCGACGACGCCCTCTAGCAGTTCTCCCCGCTCCTTCATCCCGACCAGGCCAAAGTGCTCACCCGAGTAAGCTATCATCGCCTCGGGATCAAAACCAATTCCGTCGTCCCTGACAATCACCGTAACCGTTTCCGGCGCCATTTCGAAGTAAAACTGGAGCTTTTTGGCCTGGGCGTGCTTACGGACGTTACTCAGCACTTCCTGGACCATGCGAAAAATGGCCACCTCATAAGGCCGATCGAGCCGGCGATCCTTACCCAGAAAACGGCATTCCAACTGCAATCCTGTTCGCTCAGCGAAGTCGCTCACATAGCGCTTGAAGGCAGGTTCTAACCCCTGAGCATCGAGGGCGATGGGGCGCAGATCATAAATAATCTTACGCACATCTTTCAACGTGTCTCGAACTGCCTCTTTCAGTTCTCGCAATTCCCGGCGCACCGCCTCAGAATCGACATCGAGAAGCCGCTCACAAAGCTCAGCCTGGTGAACGAGGCTGCTCATCATCTGAGCTGGGCCATCATGGATTTCCCGGGCTACGCGCAGCCGTTCCTGATCCTGGGCCAAAATGATGCGCAAAGCTGCCTGCTGGCGAAGCTGGGCCTCTTCCATTTTCATCGATAGGTCTTTTAAGTTCCCGCCGATAAAATCCAAAACGACACCCACTTGGTTCATAAGTTGTTCTGCTCGTTCCACCATCCCCTGCAGATGGCGCAAGCGGCGCTCCAACTCATCCCGTTTCAAGCGTAGTTGGTTTTCCCGCTCTCGCAAGACAGCCAGATTCACCTGAATATCTCGAGCCTGTTCGTAGGCTGTGCGGATATCTTCTTCCGAAAAGCGTTCCAGCCCTCGGCTCACTTCCATTAACCGGATACGGGCCTGCCGCTCCTTGAGTGTCAACGCATCTACTTTATCGATAATCTTTTGGGTTGATTCCCGAATCTCTTGAAGATCTTTCTGTACCCGAGCACATTCTGTCCGGGCGTCTTCGGCAATAGTAAAAATTTGCTCCTTAGCATTCTCGATCGCATCGATAGTTTGTCGTACAACTTTATCTAACGCCCCGGCTTCGAGCACACCTTTCACTCCCCATCCATCCACCTGGTTTTCTCTCTATCTCAGTGCATGTACATTGCATATTGCGTATGTGTACAGCCTTTCATCGAATTGGACCCGCCTTTTTACTTTTAACAAACCTGTCCAATCCAGTCATAAGTTATTTCGTTCATTTTGTGTCACCGGATGGGATTTGTAAGACTCAACTTTATCTCTTCGACAGTTTCTGTATTTTCTCCTGCTGATTTTTTCGCTGTCCTTTTACCTATGTTCTATCGTTCACACTACATTTCTCTGTTTTATCATTATTTTATATAAATTTTGAAAATACCTTTTACTACTTAACTTACAGCGTATCAGATAAACATTAGGATAAATCCTGTACATAAAAAAGTACCGACGTAAATCGTCGATACTCTTATAATACACGCCAAATATACCCATTTGACATTGAGCCGGGTTTTTTTGTTTTTTACCCAGATCATTTTCCCGTTAAATCCTCGTTTATAC
The DNA here is from genome assembly GCF_009720735.1 of Heliobacterium mobile. Lineage (GTDB taxonomy): Bacteria > Bacillota > Desulfitobacteriia > Heliobacteriales > Heliobacteriaceae > Heliobacterium > Heliobacterium mobile. The sequence continues at coordinate 60,478 of NZ_WNKU01000016.1, read as the reverse complement.
TGCCTGGTTCGCGATGCTCGCTCGACGAAAGTCCTGTATCTGCGCTTCATGGCGGATCGTGATTAGAGATAATCCCTTGTTAATTTCCAAAGCCTCACAATGCATATCGGCGAGACGGCTGACCGATTGGACTGTACGGGCTACATCCCCCTCGAGTTTGTCCACGCGCTCTATAGATGATTTTCCTTCGGCCCTGGATTCTTGGAGATTGCCTTCAATGGCTCTAACGATATGGTAGATTTCATCCTGTCGTTGTTCAAGGCCGGTAACCCTCATATCAATATTAGCTACCTGTTGTTCAAGACCGGTTACTCGCTGTTCGATTCCGGATACCCGTTCTTCAATACCATTTACCCGCTGTTCAATACCAGTAACTCGCTGTTCAATTTCCGTCACTCGCTGCTCAATGCTAGTGAGCCTTATTTTAACTTCCCGCATGTCTGTCTTTACCAGCATGATTTCGTTCAAGATCTTTTGGAGCATTTGCTCGCTCACCAATGTCCCCTCCGTTCTTATGGTATGACCAAACGTTTGTTCTGGTCCTATTGTACTCTTTATTTGACGTACAATCAAGCGAAACCCTAAACAAAATGGTAAATTTTTACTTACTCTAAAAGAACTTAATCATACTTTGCGCAAAATAGTGCCGAAAAACAAAATTACTCCGAAAATAAAATTGTGCCGAAATATAAAACGTTCATGACCCGTTGGCTCACACGTTATGACAAGTCGGTTTTTCACAAAAAATGGAGTGCGAACAGTAATGTTCAACACTCCTTTTTCACCAGTTATTAATTTCTACATTTGCTCGATTCGGTTATCTACTACAGCTTCAAGGCTTCCTTAACCTCGCTCTGAATCGCCTTCAACTGCTCCTGGCTGTTGGCTTCCACATAGAGGCGGAAGAGCGGTTCCGTACCGGATGCCCGGACCAGGGCGTAGGCGCCATCGGCCAACTGCAGCTTCACTCCGTCGATGGTCAGCCGTTTGACTACGTCCACCCCGGCGATCTTCGACGGTGAATAGGCTTGCAGTGCAACCATAATAGCCCCTTTCTCTTCCGGCGCCGTATGCAGATCCAGCCGTTGCGAAACCAGTTGGCCATATTCCCGGCTAATGTCATTGAGCACTTCCGTCAAAGGCTTCCCAGCGGCTGCCCGGACTTCCGCCATCAGGATGCAAGCTAAGACGCCGTCTTTTTCCGGCATATGGCCGCGAACGGATAGGCCGCCAGACTCTTCCCCGCCGAGCAGTGTTCCATGGTCCCGCAAGGAAAGGCCGATGTATTTAAACCCGACGGGTGTCTCTTCCACAGTGGTGCCCTGTTTGGCGGCGATGCGGTCGAGCATATGGGTCGTGGCCACGGTGCGGGCTACGGGACCCGTCAAACCTCGCCGGGTCAGTAAGTGATGATAGAGCAGCGTCAATACCTGGTTGGCATTGATAAAGGTGCCGTCAGCATCGATGACGCCAAAGCGGTCGGCATCCCCGTCTAAGGCGAGCCCCAGATGAGCGCCCGATTCGACCACTTTCGCCTTTAGCTCTTTGAGAACGGCATCGGAAGGTTCCGGCAAACTGCCGCCAAAGAGAACATCGCGATAGTTGTGAATCACCTGATAGTCAAGGCCACACTGGTCCAGCACTTTCTCCAGGTAGCCGATTCCGGCTCCCCACATGGGGTCGACTACGATTTTCAACCCCGAAGCAGCTACCGTTTTCATATCCACGACCGATGCCAGTTGCGCCATATAGGCGCCCATGGGATCGATATCCCGGACCAACCCTTGTTTCCGGGCTTCGGTCAGTCGCAGCTTTTTCACCACAGGGGCTACATCGAATCGTTCCTGGCCATCATTACCCTCGGGGCCCTGCGCAGACGCTACCAGCTCCTTTACCCTCGATTCGATGCGATCAGTGATCTCCGGCAGGGCCGGCCCGGCGTATTCGGGAATAAACTTAATCCCGTTGTATTCCGGCGGATTGTGGCTCGCCGTCAACATGATCGCCCCGGCAGCCTGGTGGTGGGTAATCGCAAAAGCTGTCACCGGCGTGGGCAGCGCCGCCGGCGGAATGAGCACAGGAATCCCGTTGCCTGTCAAAACTTCAGCCGCTCGGAAAGCGAACTTATCTGATAAAAACCGCATATCGTAGCCAATGACAACGCCACGGTCGGCAATTCCTGCTCCCCGGGCAAAATCAGCGATCGCCTGCGCCACGATCTCCACATTTCCAAAAGTAAACTCATCGGCCATGATGGCACGCCAGCCATCGGTACCGAACTTAATCGCCATTCATCGACATCCTTTCATTTGAAGAAACGCATTGCAAATGGGGGATAGGCCGGATGACCAACCGGCCTTCCGCATCTATGTTAAAACGGACTAGGCCACCTTGGGGAAAGGCTTCCCATAAACCTTGGGGAATCGACAGCTCTCCTTGTTTGGACAGGTAAGTCAACTGCATGCCTGCGTCCCTCCGCAATCGTTGTCAAATTACTCAGCGGCGGCGGCGATCCTGGTGACGTATTCTGCATCAGAGACTCGACTCAGAAACTAATGCGAATCTCCGCGTCAGTGTCTCCGTATCAGCATCTCTGCATCAGTGTAGTACCTATGAACGAACGTCACCGAACCGGCGCCCTGCCTCCTGGCGAGTGTTAGCATAGCATGCCCTTCATCGGGTTGTCCTCAGAAAAGCGTCGAAGAGTCGTGCCATTCCCTCTCCTGTTTTGTCTCATTCTGTCGAGGAAAGTCCTATCTCCCGGCGAACAGTCGCAACACTGCCAACTGGCCGCCGGAATTTACCACCAAAACCCATTCTCCGTCGGTCTTCAACACTGTCATTATATAGCGGTCCCTAAATGTTATTTCCAGAAGCCATGTCGTTTCTCCTGCTTAGACGAAGGACAACCGTCCGGACAAGTTATCCCGTTATCCGGTTATCCGGTTCCGTAGCAAGCCTATCACTCCCTCAAAGTGTCTCCGGAAAAAGTCTTTTCCATTATCACCCGCCCTAGTTTTTTCATCAAGCCTTCTATAACAGCCTAAAGCAGACAGAAAAAGCCGCTTCGCAGCGGCTACGTCAAAAAAGTTATGCTTGATAAGAACCGCCAAGGTGCGTTACGTCCCATTGCTTCTGTTCAACTACTTGTCCTTTCTCCAGAAAGCCATGGTCTGTTCCAAGCCCGCTCTCAGCGCAGTTCTAGGTACCCAACCGAGGGCCTCATACAGCCGGCGGTTATCCAAATAGCTGTGTAGAATATCGCCGGGACGCGGCGGCAGATACCGAGGATTCAACTGAGCCCCAGTGGCCTCACAAAGGGTTCGAAAGAGCTCGTTCACCGTCAGCGGATGACTGGTGCCTACGTTGTAGACGCTTTCTGAAATCCGCTCGGTGTCCGCCTCAAGCACCGCGACGATCGCCTCGGCCACATCGCCTACATAGACAAAATCCCGGGTCTGCTCGCCGTCACCAAAGATCGAAGGCGCTTCCCCTCTACCGAGGCGGTCGCAAAAAATGGCCACGACTCCGCCCTCGCCGTTCGCGTCTTGCCGCGGGCCATAGACATTGGCAAAGCGCAGCGCCACGCCAGTAATTCCAAAAAGGCGGCGGTAGACCTGTAAATAATGCTCGGGCGTATGCTTGCTGACACCGTAACAATTGGCCGGATCGAGGGGATGATCTTCATCAATGGGCAGCCGCAGAGGATCGCCATAGACCGCTGCCGACGAAGCGACGATCACCCGGTTGACCGCACTCTCCCGGCAAGCTTCCAAAACGTTCAAGGTCCCCAGAATATTCACCTGGGCATCGCACAAGGGGTCACGGAGCGACACCTGGATGTCCACTTGCGCCGCCAGATGAACGATTCCGTCAGGACGTTCTCGGCGAACCACCTCACGAATCTCCGGTTGGGTCACATCCATCAGGAAAAATCGGGCCTGCGGATGAATATTTTCCTCTTTTCCGGTAGACAAATTATCCACGATGATTACATCGTCGCCCCGGCCGATCAACAAGTCGACCAAGTGGGAGCCAATAAAACCGGCTCCTCCGGTAACCAGCACTTTCAAAGAAGCACACTGCCTTTCCAACCGAAAGAATTTCTATCCGTATCTACTATCCTGCAGTTCAAACCTAATTTTTGAGAGTCACCAAATCCTGGCGAATAAATCCTTCACGTCCATCAGGCAGCGTGACTCGGTACCACTTCGAACCGTCCGATCCGGCCTTGGTTTCCAAAATCGTTAACAGAGTCCCATGATCTGCAACGCAAACAACCGTGTAATCCATACCTGGGCCGTAACGAACATTCGCACCAGTCGATGAATTGACCATTCCCTGTGGTTTACCGTTGGAGACGGCCGTTGAGGCCCCTGTCCCTGTCACGCCGCCGCTGACAGAACCGATCACGGCGGTGGAAGAGGCGTTGGTATTTGCCACAGAACCGTCAACAGGCCCGTTAATCAGCACAGGCGACACCGTGGCTCCGGCGATGCTTGGCGCGACTGTCCATGGCGTATTTTGATAGTTTGCAGGCATGGGCGGGAGTTGTACAGATGTACCGGACTTCTCTAGTGCCTTTTGAAGCGTTTCAATCCGCTGGTTTAAGGCAACAATTTGATTGTGTACCTGAACTGAGTTATCACCTAAAATCTTTTCAAAAAAACTTTTCGTAATCAATGGATCGTCGGGACTACCCGGGTCTGCCACAGCGAGAACCACTTGCCCCATAATAAAACCTGCAACAATCAATGCCATACCACCAGAGAAAAGACGAATGAAGCCTCTGCCCTGCCGGATTCTACCGGTAGGCTCTTCCGAAGCACCGAGCAGTACGTCCCGCTCCTCTACCGTAAGACCCATCGTCTCCGGTACCGATTCTATCACGGACAAGTTGTCTGATCGGGCAGCACAATTAAAGGTCGATTCTAGACCAATTTCATCCTTCGTTTCTGTAAGGGACTCATCTGCAGCCAACAATTCCTTATGCTCCACTGGAACTCCCCCCAGGATATGTATTTCTGAAACAGGAAAAGCCACTGGTGTTTATACCAATGGCCTATGTCGCCTGACCTAATCGCCCTTACTACGACTCGTCGTCTGTCTCTAGGCTGACCCGGCTAGCGGCCACTTCCGACGTGCTCGCAGAACGTCCCAATATACCCAACCGATCGGCAGTGACGATAATCAAGCTCGATATCAATATAAGAATAAAGACACTCTGAGCGGTAGAAAGGCTTGTCAGCACGACAGCAGTAACCCCTAAGACCGTATTGATACCATAAATAATCATCACTGTCTGAGGATGAGAGAAGCCCAACGCTAATAACCGGTGATGCAGATGATCCTTGTCCGCCTGAAAAATAGGTTGTCCCTTCTGATAGCGGCGAAATATGGCAAACCCGGTATCGAGAATCGGAATGCCGACAATCAAAATCGGGATAAAGACCGAAATGACTGTAGCCACTTTCGCCAAGCCGAGAATGGAGAGGCAGGCCAACGCAAAACCTAAAAACATAGCCCCTGCATCACCCATAAATATGCGGGCTGGATGAAAATTATATTTCAGAAATCCGACGGAAGAAGCAGCAAGAATCAAGGCTAAGTAGGCGACCAAAATTTGTCCCTGTGTCCAAGCTACCACAGCCAGCGTCACCGAGGCAATCGAGGCGATCCCCGCAGCCAGGCCATCCAGGCCGTCAATCAGATTCACCGCGTTCGTGACGCCAATAATCCAAATGACAGTAATCGGTGCCTTTAGCCAGCCCAAGTCAACCACGTCAGGGCCAAATAAGGGGCCAAAAAAGGGGTTCGTTACAAAATCGACAGACAATCCAAAAGGTATGACCACGCTTGCCGCCACGATTTGCCCCACCAGCTTCCATTTTGGCGACAAATCTCGTGCATCATCAATCACCCCAACGAGAGTGATGATGAATCCGCCGATCAACAACCCGACGATCTCCGAACGCAAAAAATCGGAATTCTCAAAACCCATCACGGCAATAGCAGCAGCAAAACCGCCATAGATCGCCACTCCGCCCAGATAGGGCATGGGCTCCCGGTGAACCTTGCGTCCGGAGGGCATATCGACAATACCGAGGCGTAAGGCCAGTCGGCGCACCAAAGGGGTTAGTACGAGGGCGAATAGAAACGCAGCGCAGGCTGCCAGGGCCATCGACACCCAGGTCGCCTCCTTCAAACTAAATCAAACTAAATCGACATTTCCAACTGTTATTTTACTCCACCCGCCCGGTGAATACAACGGGGACCTTTATTGCCGCAGCAAATGTTAACAAATGTATGATAAATATTTACTTGGCAATCGCAAAGGTCAACTCAGCTTCACATGCCAATTGATCCTCCACATATGCTTTGCCGACCCCTTTACCGATGCTCTTTCGAAGAGCCGTCAACTCCACCTCAAGCCGTAACGTATCACCAGGCATCACCTGTCGGCGGAAACGCACCCCGTCTACACCGGCGAACAATGCAATCCGCCCCTCATATTCAGGCATTTTTAATAGAGCGACAGCTCCGGTCTGAGCCATAGCTTCGAGAATCAGCACACCAGGCATCACCGGATGGCCGGGAAAATGGCCTTGGAAAAATGGTTCGTTGATAGTAACATTTTTCAGCGCAACGGCCGATTTTCCCACTTCCAATTCGATCACCTTGTCAATCAGTAAAAAAGGGGGTCTGTGAGGTAGAATCCCCTGAATGTCTTGAGCTGATAAATTCACATTTTCCCTCATTGGCACAAATCTTCCTTTCATCAATAGAGAATCACTATTTTTTTCTTTCTTCTAATGTTCCTTCATTTATAAAAAAGGAACCTTGCCCCGAATGTCGAAACGATAAGAGTTATGGGCAATAAGTTCACAAGCGATAACTGAGGAGGCATATCAACCTGTGAAATTCATCAATGACAAAGGGCGTTTGTTCGGTATCATTAACCCGCTCGACTTAATTATCTTGCTCACTGTTGTACTACTGGTAGCCGGATTAGCGACAAAAACCAAAAACATCGTGAAAACAGCCGAAACAGAAGTCCAATTTGAGGCGGTATTTCGAAGAGTCGCACCGGAAGTTGCGGCCACGCTCAACCCGTCGGAGCCCTTATTGGCAGCCGGCACCCTCGTCGATTCGAAAGAAGCCCATGTCGAATCGATACGCATCGTTCCGAACCGTACAGCCCAACCGAACGCGCAAGGCCAGTTGATATCTACAGACGATCCCAATTTAAAAGATATCTACGTGACCGTCCGCGGAATCTCCCGCTCCTCCACAGAAGATTTGAAAGTGGCTAGCCAAGAAGTCAAAGCCGGAAAAGAATACTATTACAAGACCCAACGGGTACAATTATTAGGCACAGTTGGAACCGTAACCGTCATCAAACCCCAACAATGATCACTGGCCCATTTTCTGTAACATGTCTGTCAAGCGGGCATCCCAGGAATGCCGTTCAGCAAGGGCCAATCGCTCCGCTTGTTTCTCCGGAGAGTCCGTAAGGATCGACTGTTCAACCGCCCGGAGAAATGACGACTCGTCGGTCCCTATCTCGACGACCGGAGCAAAGGACAGTACCTCTGGAAGAGCCGTAGAAACAACGGGCTTTCCAGCGGCTAAGTACTCATAAACCTTCACCGGGTTCACACTCAACGTCAATGTGTTGATGCGAAAAGGGGACAAGCAAACATCAAACCCTTGGATATAAGCAGGTAACGCCGCGTACGGCTTTCGGCCCAGAAAAAATACATTTGATAATTCCTGTAAAATCCTAACGTCTGTCTCCACAGGCCCAATCAGCACCAAGGCCCAGTCCTCCTGTGATCGGGCCAGGCTCGTCAGCAACTCAATATCGATCCAATCGCCGATTCCACCGACGAAACCGATCACATGACGGAATTGACGGGGAAAATCGGCAGGCATGGGCAGTACATGCTGAGGCGACGCATCGTTACCATCGCGGCGATTGTCCTCCCGCCCCCCCTGATAGGCTTGGCGAAAATGTTCCACATCCGCCGCATTGGGCACCAGCGTCACGTCGGAACGAACCTTGGCCACTTTGTCGCGGAGTGCACGAGCCGAAGCAAAGACTGCGTCGGCTTGGCAGGCCAACTCCGCTTCCATCGTTTCCATCACTTCCGGATCGATCAGGCCGGAGAAAGCCGCATGATCATCGACACAGTCATACACCCGGTAGTGCCATTGGATCCCGCCGGTGAGCAGATCACAAGAACCCGGCAGATAAGTCCAGAGAACTGGTTTTTCCATTCCTAGAGAGGAAAGGGCCTTCCGGAGCGACCCTTCCAACCAGCGCTGGTTGATCCGGTTGAACCCCCGGCGCATACCATGGAACGGCAAGAAGACCGGCGGCTCAAGCCGCCAGATCCTCCCCGGCTCAACCTCCTCGAGGCGGCCGGCAGAAGGCCACCGGCTTTTCCATAATTCCCGGTTCTTCAACGGCGCTAAGTACGTAATCGGCGGTTCCACATAGACGATTCGGTGCCCCCGTCGAGCCAGGCGCACCATCAACTGCTGTGCCCGTGCCCAGATTCCATACCACTCGGCAGCGCCGATACAAACAATGTCCAAAACAAGTCATTCCTTTATCTGCGATTATGACCTCGATTAACCATACATCTAAGACACGGACAGTCCGGAGGTGAATCTCCTGAATACCATTCAAACCTTTGAACGAATAATTGTCAACAGTTTGGTCGTTCGATTCATTCTTTTTCTCTATAAAATCCTGGTTTTTTTGGAATCGCTTTGGCTAAACAGCCGGTTTTGTCGCCTCTTGGAACGAAGCATTCGCCATGCCCGGCTGGGCCTTATCGGCCAGTTTTTCACCAATGATCCGAAAGTACGGTTCGAAAAACAAGCCGAATCGTCTCTTCTGATCCGTCTGGGCAAATCAATGGCGGCTCCCTTCGGCCGTATACGGATTCTCTTCATAGAGAAACTGCTCACGCTTTCCAAAGCAAGCCTATTCGGTACCATCTTATCCCACCTCGCCCAGCCTGAAGGCTGGCAGCTGGGCGGATTAGCCAAAGCCGGCCTGGCCTTTCTCTTCGGCCTAGCCTTAAGCTTGCTCTACACCCATAGTATCACCGTAAAAATCGGCCTGGCTCTCACCGTCGCTTTCGTGCTCCTTGCACTTTGGCGGCACTCTTTAGCCACCGTGGCCGAGATTTGGCTCGATTCCTCCGTAGGGAAAGCTTTCTACTCCCTATTACCTTCGGAACTGTATCCACAGAACCGGGAGAAGCTCACTGTCGCCCCGCCACTCACCGGTGCGTCAGCCTCGTTGATGTACTTCCTCTTATTCGCTCTCGGCGCACTGCTGGCCTACTTTTGGATAAAAACCAGCAACCCCCTTGTCTTGGCGTTGCCCCTCATCCTGATCATCATTCAGGTGATCGTCGTACACCCAGTCATCGGGCTTTGGGGAGTGGCCGCCTATCCCTTCATTGACTGGCTACTCCGCCTCAAAACGGCATCCCTCGCGAACTGGTGGGACGAACTGCTCATGGTGCTCATCGTAGGGTCACTTTTCGTCCACTGGATCACAACGCCGAATTTTCGCTGGCGGTCCCATCCTACCGCAGCCCCCCTCACCGCCTTTATCTCGGTCATGCTCTTTCTCTTTCTGATCGACCACACCTATCCGAGTCTTGCCATTCCCATCGACGGGCTCCGTGTCGTCATCCAACACATGCTCTGGTTCTACCTGGTCGTTCAACTGGTCCGTTCACCGGGGCAAGCCAGCCTCCTAATCATTGTCTTTACCTTTGTCGGGGCCGGCATCGCCGCTTATGGCGTCTATCAGTATGTGACCGGCGCACCGATGCCGTCGGGATGGGTGGACCAGGCCGAAGACCTGCGGACCCGGGCCTATTCCATCGTCGGCAGCCCCAACATCCTCGGCAGCCTGCTTGTCTTGACGACCCCCATCGCCTTAGGCCTCGCCTATCAAGGAAGGCCTTGGCAGCGACTGTTCTACCTCGGGATTACCGCCGTCATGGCCTTGGGATTGCTCTTCAGCTTTTCCCGCGGCGCTTGGCTCGGATTGGCGCTAGCCGTTATCCTCTTTAGCCTCCTCCAAGACCGGCGCCTCATCGCGCTGATGCTCATCGGCGCCATCCTGCTTCCCGTCCTATCGCCCTCCGTCTCCGACCGAATCGGCTATTTGCTCAGCCCGGAGTACTTCAAAAAGTCTTCGACAGACGGACGGCTGGAACGCTGGAGCTTAGCGCTTGAGCAACTTCAAGCCCATCCCATCACCGGGGCCGGCTTTGGGCGCTTCGGCGGGGCAGCTGCCGAGCGCCATAGAGCAGAACTCCCTCACCGAACGCTTTATACGGACAATTACTACATGAAAACCGGCGCCGAAACAGGCCTCGTCGGATTGATCTCCTTCATTCTGTTGATGGTCGCCGCCGTACGCACCGCCGTCGGTTCAGCTGTCCATGGCCCGCCTCGCTACCGCCCCATCGCCGTCGGCATCGCCTGCGGCCTTTTCGGAGTCGTCCTCCATAACGCCGTCGAAAACGTCTTTGAAGTCCCGCTGATGGTAGCCTCCTTCTGGCTCTGTGCGGCCTTGGTCTGGGTATACTGTTCGTCTGCCCCAACCGTTGAAAAAAACTAGTTCGATCGCTGCTACAGCATGAAAGCAAAAAGGCTGGAAGGATTTTTCCTTCACAGCCTTTTTGCTTTCGTTATGTTCAGGACCTATTGGAATCAAAACCTAAGGTTCTTCGTAAAGTGAGAAACTTTTCCCAAATGTATGCCGTTACGAAGCGTACTTCCTCGACCCGAAGTAACCAGATAAGGACCGCATACACAGCCGCACCGGCCGACACGGAGACGAACAGTTGTAACAGTTCACCCCAATGAGGAATTTGGGATAAATGTTGAGATAAGTACCCGTTCAATTCAAAGACGATCAAACCCATGATCAGGGAGGCAACAGCCGCTTTTTTCAAAACGGCCAGTTCCTGCCTAACCTGCCAGCCTCCGATACGTTTCCACAAAATCCAGCCAAGAATGATCATATTCAGCGCTGTCGCAATCGACGTAGCTAGGGCTAACCCTCCGTGAGCCATAAACCGGATTAAGATGAGATTCAAGAGAATATGAATCGCCACACAAAAGGCGCCGACCTGAACGGGCGTCCTTGTATCCTGCAAGGCATAAAAAAGACGTGTATATAAATCCCGCATGGCGTAAGGCAGAATTCCAAGGGAATACCAGAAAAGGGCACTGGCCGTAGCCAATGTATTCTCAGCCGTAAACTCGCCCCGTTCAAAAATGATCCGCACCGTCGGAATCGATAAGACCATTAAACCGACCGTCATCGGTACAAGAACCAAGGTATAATAATTCGTCCCCTTCCCCATTGTCCGCCGCAAGCCCGCCATATCTCCGTTGGCGGCCAAGGCCGAAAGAGCAGGAAACACAGGCACAGAGATCGCCTGAACAAAAATCCCCATGGGAAGCTGCATGATCTGGTTGGCAAAGTTTAAAGCGGAAATACTGCCTGCCGGGAGCCCGGAAGCTAACATCCGGTCGATCAAAATGTTCACCTGTCCGATTCCGACACCGATAAGGACCGGTACAATCAAAAGCCCAATCTCTCGCACCAGCGGTTCTTTTAAATCCATCAACAGCTGATACCGAAAACCGTTCCGGGGCATGGCAGGAATCTGTACAGCCAGTTGAAAGAACAAGCCGACCAGCACACCAAAAGCCAGGCTATACACTCCCATCGACGGTGCAAGGAAATAAATAAAACCAACAGCCGTGATAGAAGCGAGTGTTGGGCCGATCGATGGCAGCATAAAATGATTAAAAGAGTTCAAAATCCCTGCAGTAATTCCACCAACCGAGGCAAAGATCAGGGTGGGGAACATGATCCGCATCAGTTCCACCGTTAGTTCCATCCGATCACTTGCGAATCCCGGGGCGATCAGTTGGACCACAGCCGGGGCGAAGATCATTCCAATAGCGACAAGCACAAAAAAGGCCAAGAAAACAGCATTTAATACAGTCGAGCCGAGACGCCAAGCCCGTTCCTTTTCCCCATCGACCAATAGTTGCGTAAAAATCGGAATGAAAGCGGCTAAAAAAGCACCCGTCATCGCAACGCCAAAAATATTCGGCAGTGTATAGGCGACCACATAGGAATCCACCTGGTCAACAGGGAAGTTTCGAGCCGTCAACATCTCCCGAATAAAACCGAAAAAACGCCCGGCCAAGGTCACTACCATAATCAGTGCCGCAGCCCGGGCGATGCGATTCTCTTGCATATATGTCTCTCTCACTTTACCTTTTTAACGGCCTAAAAGTTGTCGATACAGCACCAACGTCCGCTCCGCCATTCGTTGAGCCGTAAACCGTTCCTCAACAGTCCGGCGTGCCGCTTCACCCATCTTTTTGGCTTCAGTCGGGTTATCCATTAAACGAACCAATGCCGCCGCCAGAGCGAGGGAATCACCAGGAGGAACCACCAGCCCGTTTTTTCCGTTACAAATAATCTCCGGATTCCCGCCCACTGCGGTCACCACAGGAGGGCACCCGCAGAGCATACTTTCCATTAAGGTTAAGCTTAAGCCTTCCGACAAAGAGGGTAGGGCTAAAATATCTAACGCCGAATAGACATTGGCAATATCCTCTCGAAAACCGGCGAAAATAAAAAAGCTATCTAACCCTTCCTCACGGATAGACTCTTCGATCACATCCCGATAAAAACCGTCCCCAACGAACAAAAACCGAACATTTTGATGAATCTTAATGATGTCTCGAGCCGCCTCGATCAGATACTTATGGCCTTTCACCGGATGAAAGCGGCCGACCATTCCCACCAACGTCACTTCATCGGCGATTTCCAATTCCTGACGCAGCCCTGTACCAGCCGCACTGTTTTGGCATAAACGATAAAATTTCTTATCATCGACACCGTTATGGATAACAGCCAGCTTGGAAGCTGGAATCCCTTGAGCCATCAGCTTCTTCTTTAAGAATTCCGCCACCAGAATATACTTTTCCGTTAAACTAGCCGTCAGTTTTTCCGACCAAAAATTAAACCAACGGGAAAGCGGATTCGGGTAGTCGTTTTCCAAGACACTATGGACCGTCGTTACGACACAATTGACACCGGCCAACTTCGCCGCAATGCGTCCGATTAGATTGGCACGCACCCCATGAGTATGCACGATATCTGGAGCAATTTGGCGGATCAACCGGATAACCTTCCAATAACTGGCCAAATCGATCTTTGATTTCATGGGGACAGCTACCGCTTTTATCCCTTGCTGCTGTGCCCGCTGCAGCAGCGGAGCCCCAAACAGGCAACAGAGATAAAGATCTACCTCTTGGGCTAAAAAGTGTTTCGCCAAGTCCAGGATATGGATTTCGGCTCCGCCGATTTCCCCTCCGCCAATAATATGCAACACTCGGATAGGCCTGGACATGGACAATCCCCCATCGCCATAATCTATTTTATTATAACGAGTATTCGCCGCCAAAACAAGGTACAGTAGGACACTAAAAAAACGCCCCCTGCCGCGACGTTCGCAGCAGGGGTAATTCTTCCTCCGGGAAAGGGCCTAGCTCTGCGTACCGACTACAACAGACCAACGGGTCATATCGGCACCTTCTAAATTCAACTGCGACTTCGGAATGCTGAACGTCCACAACCGGCCGGAGCCCGCTTGAATGAGCAAATCATCCAATTCAAAAAGAACACTCCCCAAGTCCCGATCGTTCGCGTCCAAGACGGTCAAACGAGCCTTATCGATTTTCACATCTTGTTTCAACCCGTTGCGAATGAGAAACATGCTGTGCACAGCCTGATAATCGGCCCAACCTCGGAAGGGGAAGAACTTCACACTCGTCTCCTTGACGGGAGGCAACGACTGCAACAAGTGCACCAGGCGAGTCTTTTCTTCGGCCGGGAGCCGTTTATAGGTCTCATCGGTCATAAAGTTCGGAATCTGGTCGAAACCGGACGGTACCTCCAGCGCAATTACCCAGTCATCCTGTTTGATGTTCGTGACCCGCAGATTCCGCCGTTTGAAGCTCACTTCCATGGGCTTACTTTCGCCAGGCATCAGCGTACCGAGCTTGTCTAACGAAAAAATTTGCCGGCCCAACAACTTCCCTTGACCATTCAGCAACACCAAGGGCACCTTTCCGAAAGACACTGGCTGAGCCATATCATTGCGCACATTAAAGGCGACCCGGACAGACGTATTAAAGTTCAGAATAAAAGAACCCTCAAGAGTAATTCCTTCCTGTTTGTCGTTCACCTCAGCGTTTTCCGTTTCCCCTTCATTGACCGTTACATCGTTTTCATCAAATGTATCTTTCAAAATCGTGTCCTCCAATCCCATGATACCGATTCCAACTATTTCCCAGTTGCTTGCCCGTTAGACTCCTGCGGATAGAGACGGACTTGTTGTTTATCTTTACCGTAGACCATATAGATCTCAAACTGATCCTTCGGCACATTGTCGACTTCTAGAATCCGGTCTTTCTTGGGGCCTACATTACCGATGTTTGCCACCTTTTTATCCTCGGAAAGCTGGATCGTCTGATCCTTCGTCCCAAAAAGGGCAGACTGATCGGGACTGGTCACTCGCAAGACCACGTTGGGCACCGCATCTCCCGTTTTATTCCGAAGCTCAAACATGGTCTTCTTATTCTTAACGTCCGAACTTCCCATCGTCAACTCAAAAGGGCCTACCTGGTAGACCTCTTGTGCCTGTAGTTTATCCGTTTCAGCCGGCTTCACATCAACAGAACCAATTTCCTTCACATTCTGTTGCTGGGGAGCTGACCCTTTACTACATCCTCCCAATAAACTACCGCCGAGCAAAAAGACAAAGACCATGCCCCATGTGGATGCATACTTCATCGGTCCGCTTGGCCATTCGCCCATATCATCACATCCTCCTTAAGCCTACGAGAGAAAAAATCTAGACAAATCCGCATAAATTATAGCAAAAAACCAGTACAAATGCCAAAAAATTCGGGGCAATGCTCCTTCATAATTTGTGTGCCCCCGGGAAAGTCCATGCGCCCAAAACATGTTTATTTCCGCAACGTTACCGGTTGATATCGACCACCTGAGTATCCGGCGAATACACTACCTGCGCCCCTAGCGCCTCGGCCACAAACCGCAGCGGGATCATCGTACGCCCACTGGCCTCGTCGATCCGGGCCGGCACATCGAGCAACTGTTCCTGCCCATTTACCCAAGCTGTCGCCGAATCGGCCGTCAGTTTCACTTCCCGCGTCCCTAAACGACCGGTGATGAGCTTTGTCGCCGGATCATAGTCCACTGTCGCGCCAAACAACTCAAAAGCTAGACGCATAGGCACCAACACCCGGCCGCTTTCCAGTCGAATCTTGCCGGCAGAAGGATCCACCGTCACCGTCTGTCCGTTATAGCGAAGGGAGATACCACCGGTAATCGCTACCGGATGAACAACGCGCGTCTGCGCCCCCTGATCATCGGTCACCATCAGGATCAGCCGGTACTGGCCGGGACTGGGAAATAGCCACTCCAAGGTTTTTCCCGTTCCCAGGTGCTGTGCTCGAGCAGAGCCGTCAAGGGCGGTAAAATCGGCAGCAATTTCTTGACCGCCTCCCGGTATCAGATACCAGTCATATTGAACAATCGTCCCATCGGGATCGGTCGATACACCCCCATCTAGCAAAACCTTCAGCGGCGCAGGGCCGCCATCGGGCCGCACCTCGATTTTCCCTTGAGGTGCTTTATTTTTCGTCAACAAGGACTCGGTCGACGGCGATAACCTCTGAGCGTAGGCGAACTTCCGTTTCGCTTCCCCCTCATTGCCTTCCCCTAACAGCAGATAACCAAGCCCCATATGAACACGAGGATCGCTTTGATCGAGACTGAACGCTTGCTCATAATAAGAACGAGCTTCTGCAGGCCGGCCGTTCAGATAGTAACAATCGCCTAAACCTACATAAGCGTCTGCATGAGCCGTATCCAAATCCTTCAACCGGAAAAAGACTTGTAACCCTTCCTCATAGCGGCCGCTGTCCCGAAGAACAGCCCCGAGGCGATTTAAAGCCACAATATTTTTTGGCGCCAAGGCTAACGCTTGCCGGTAAAAATCCTCAGCCTGCCAATAACGCTGCGAGCCCGCATAGGTGTCCCCCAACGCAATGAGCGCCTCAACATTCCTTCCATCAGCCTGCACTACCTGGCTTAATAACGGCCGGGCAGCCTCATACCGTTTCCCGCCCAAATAGTACCGGCCCGCAGCAAGCAATACATCCGGCTGGCCCGGGTCCATCGCCAAGGCTTCTGCAAAAGCCTTCTCCGCCTCCGTACCTTGTCCGTCAGCCGCATAAGCTTGGCCGAGATGTACTTTGATATCGCTCCGGGTCTTATCGAACTCCAGCGCCTTTTGATCAGCTTCGATCGCCAGTTCCCACTGTTTCTGGCCGGATAGAGCTTGGGCGATTTTAAAAATCAACTCCGCCCGTTTCACCGGAGCCAGCTCCACCCGATCTTGGCCAAGCGTCACGACCGGATCTTCAGCCCAACGCAGAGCCTGTCGGTATTGGCTTTCCGCCATATCCGCCTTTCCCTGGTCCGAGTATAAATCGCCGAGCATCAAATAAGCCTCTGAATCCTGATTATGACGGGACAGAGACTCGGTCAGTTGAAAGGTTGCCTTCTCGTAATCATTAAGTGCACGATATACCTGACTTAACCCCTTATATAGGCTGCTATCACTCTTAAGGTACTGTATCCCGTCAAGATACAATTTTTCTGCTCGTTGATATTCTCCCCGCCGCAAATAGATCTGGCCGAGCACCTGATAACTGTCACTGACTTGCGGCTCAGCAGCAATCCCTTGTTGAAGAGCCGCTATTGCCTCCTCAGTCCGCCCTTGTGAATCGAGAATCTTTGCGGCACCAGCTTGGAAACGGGCTCCCCCTCCCCAGGCAAAACCCTTCCGGTATTCGGCCAAGGCTTCATCCAAGCGTCCGGAATTCAAATATAACCCCGCTAACGTTTCTATCGCCGACAGATTTCGGGGGTTCTCCTGATAAATACGCTTGAGCAGCGCTTCGGCGTCATCATATTTCTTCTGCTCCACATAGACTTTGGCCAGCCCCAACTCGGCGTCGTAGAGGGACCCGTCCAAGGCCAGCGCCGCCCGGTAGTATGCTTCTGCCTCTGTATAACGTTGCTGCGCAAAAAAGTTATCGCCCATCGCCTGTTTACCACGTGCTGCCTTCTGATCATCTTCCGTGACCAGGGCTTCACTCACCGCGATCCCGCTTACCCCAGAAATTGGAGGCCCCGCAGACTGCCCCAGTAACAATACTGCCGTCAAACTGAGAATACCCGCTTGCTTCCAGCCAGAAGATTTTCTTTGCATAGATGTTTCCCTGCCTTTTCATGTTGTGATTTGCACAGGTGTCCAACAGGCCGAATTGCGAACAAACCGCAGAGATGCATAAGCTCGGAAGGAACGCTTCGTCGACACTCAGCTTCTCTGCGGTTTATATGTTCTAGTTATTGAGAATTTTTACAGTGCGGGTGCTGGCATCCCACTCCACCTTCGCCCCCAGCGCATCGACAACCGTGCGAAGCGGAACAAAGGTAGAACCATCGACGATCTCCGGAACAACCGAAGGGCTGGCATCTTTCAGTTGCAGCGGCACTCCATCCTTCAGTACATCCGGTTTGCCGATCCACATCTTAATCGTCTTTAGATCCTTCACCAAATCGATTCGGCCTTCAGGACCGTTCCAGTTGACTTTTGTATTCAAATTCTCGGCAATCACCCGGAGGGGAACCATCGTCCGGCCTTCCTTAATATACGGTTCCGCCGGAGGATTAATCGTCGCGTAATCCACCATCAAGCGAATATGGTTTTCCGGTACATCACTAAGCTTGGGGGCATCCTCATAGCTCCAGAGCAATGCGTATTGACCAGTACCGAGCGTCGTCTCAGCCTCAGCGACGCCGGTCGTGCCATTCCAGTAAATTTTCGTCGGCAGGACCCGCCATTTTTGGGCACCGCTGTCCCAATAGCCCACGCTGAAACGCGTAATCGATTGGCTCGTATCCATCTTGCTGGCCCGTTTGAAATCAATTTCATTGAAATTAATGGCCATCCGCATCGGCTTGGCTAGGCTGCTGACGACCTGCCCGTTGCGGTTCGTCATCCGGACGTCGAGCGCATGGGTCACGTAATATGTATCGATCGGCACCAGCTTAGAAGGCTCCAATGGATTGACTTCCACCCGCAGCGACTGATCATTCGTTTTGTTTTGAAATTCCAAGCGATACCCCAAGGAATCATCTTGGCACACACCGGCAATGGCACCAATATCGGCCGTCTTCGCCTCGGCCTGGCCAGCCCAGTGCACCGAGCCGGCTAAAATGCTAACGGCCACGATTCCAGACCAAGCTGCCTTCTGCCAAAGTCTTTTTCCCACTAACCTGTTATTTTGCATATCCACCGCTCCTCCCGATTCCTTTTCCAGATTCTTGTCCAAAAAATTGCTTTGTCTGTTATTGATATTACTCCTTAAAGGAAAAAAATCCTTCTTATGCGTAGCATTTTCCTTGCCCCACTTGGTTTTCCGCCTTTATCCGACTCGCCGTACCGTCGCTTGGCTTGCAACTGCATTCCAATCGACCGTCGCCCCAAAAATCTCGGCAATAGCTCGTACAGGCAGCGTAACCCGGCCTGGCGGGACAATTCGCGGGGCTGCATCCATGACCCCCGCTCGAATGCCATTTCTATACCACTCCACACTCCCAACTTTGAACTGAATCATTCCCTGAGCCGAAAAAAAGGTTATCTGCCCTGTAGCAGCGTCCCAGACCAGGTCTTGATCCCGAAGCCCTAAGGCACGGGCCATATCCCGCACAGGGATAAAGAGGCGCTCATCCTCTATATAGGGAGCCGAATCCATAGAAACATCGGTACCATTGCAGCTAAAATGGTTCGCCCCCACCGTAAACACCGCCTGTACCGGCGCCGACTGGGGAGAGCCGCTATTGCCGGCGGCTTGATTGGCGAGAACCGCCTTGGCAATAGCGACTTCGGCGACCGTATCGGAATCGAAGTCTGCCGTCTCATCGAGTGCACTGCCCTTAACTCGGACCTTAATCTCCCCTTCAGGAACAGATCGGCTGATCCTTAGCCGAATATTGCTGATCTGAATCTTCGATGGCTGCAACGACTCACCCTTAACCCGAAAAGACAAAAACGAGCAGCCCATCTCCTGATCATAACCAGTCATCACCGAGGATGTATCGATGGGCAAGTTCCCTTCCGTCACAGCCACTGCTGGAATCGCCATAAACTCTACCCCCGAGGGAAGGTACAGGCGGATCTCGTCCTTGCCATCCTCTTTCATCACACTTTCTAAAGTGCTTTCCACCAATTGAATGTCGGCGGCCACTTGATCAGAGGCACCGATTTGGACGGAAGGCACTGTTCCCACTTGAGCCGTTACAGGCGGCTGAATCCGAGCGACAGCCACTTCCTGCCGAACAGAAATCGCTGATCCGCCAATAGATAATTTCAAATCGCCCGGTGAAATTCCTGTATCCAACCGAACCTCGCCATCTTTCCAGAGGAGAGAAGCTGGCTCGCTGGAAGAAGATTCTTTTACGACCGCCTTGATCGACCGTTCATCATCATCAGCCCATTGCCATGGTGAAAGTTCTAGACCGTTCGTACGGGAAATGCTGTCTAATACCGGATATTGGGTCCAGTGAGCTTTTTCCGGCAGCGTGAGTACAATCGCACGGCCAGAAAGAAAAGACTCAGGAATCGATTCCGCAATCGTAAACGTGCCAATCTTCACGTCTTCCCGGCCTGACACCACGATGGGCAACTGAGCGCTGCTCGCAGAAACCGATTGGGCGATGCGGGAGTACTTTGCTAAGGCGATCGTCTCTTCTTCAAGAGTAGATGATCCTTCTAAGGAAGCATTGATGTCGCAAGCATTTAACTTCAGCAAGGACTCATCGGGCTCGATCCGCAATCCTTTTACTTGAAGATACGCTGGTTTTCGCGACTGCTGGAGCACATGAAAGACCAAAGTCCGGCCATTATCAGTCACCGTTACATCGCCGAGTTCCAGGTCACCCCAGATCTCATGCAGGTCCATCGAAGTCGTGATCCAAGTAAATCCTTCCGGTATCTTCATCTTTAGCGATTCGCTGCCCTGCCGGAAGGCCCCGGCTTCAGACTCTTTGATCCGAAGAGTATCCAGTTGGCCGCCTTGTTCCCCGAAATAGGCAATACTATCGATCTTAAGATCGACCTTCCCGTCGCTAATCGTAGTCAACGTCACGCTTTCGCCCGGGAAAACATCGGATTCATCACTTTCAAAATCGACATCCACATCACCGGTGTAGTTGGAAGCAACCCGAATGTTCTCGATTTCCAAATAAAATAGACCCTTACCGCCTGTGTTTCCACTCGGCTTGACATGTATACGATACTCTTCTTTCGAAACCTTCTCCACCGCCACCGAATCGACCTGATTCGGTGCGTTGTCCACTGATTTCGGCACATCGCAAGCGAGTTGTGAGATGCTGATGTCAGAGGGGAGGTTTACCAGAAGAACCGTATCGTCTTTTTTCAGCATGTCTATGGGAATTTCTACAGAAATCTTTGCTTGATAGCTATTCCCTGTATCATCAATTTTACAAAAAACCACATTGTAATTGGTGCTTTCACTGGCTAGCAGGCTCGTAGGGCTCAAGACGAGAAAACTCACAATCGCCGCAACCGCTACCAATATGTTGAACCGCAACGAGCTCCCCCCCTTTATATCTCCCCATTCGCCTCTCTCGGCTCCTCTGTGTTCACTAGAGACTGGGGAACATAGACAGACCAACGGCTTAAATCAGGAGAAGCCCCAAGTAGATGCTCCGGCCCAAAGACAAAACGGTGGAATCGTGCACTTCGGGCACGAATGACCAAGTTTTCTGGTGTAAAAACCGCTTGGGCTACTTCTTGGCTCTGAGCGTCCCGAAGAGCCAGCGGCAGTTGCGCAAAATGTACATCTCTCGCCGTGCCGTTTCGAATCAACAGCAATGCCTCCAAAGCACCATCCTGGAAGGAGCATTGCACCGCAGCGAAATTCAACTCGCCTTCCTTGATCTGCGGAAGCCGCACCAGAAACCCCTCTAACAGTTGCCGTTGGTCCTCCGAAATTTCGCCGATGTTCAACCCTTCTATCACCATCGCCTGAACAGGTTGAGGTGTGGAAATCCGAGCCGTCAGGTTTTCCATCTCAAAGGAAAGTTTCCAATCATCCTGAAAAATCTTCTCCGTAAAGATATTATCCTGGGAGAAATTAAATTCTATCGGCAAGACACCGTTCGCCGGGATCTCTGGGACATTAGACATATCAAAAACCTGATAACCTAAAAGGACCTGTCCGCTGCGGTCTGTCAGCTTCAACGGAATTTGCTCAAAACGGACGGGCCGAGGCAAGCCGTTCATCAAGAAGGCGGCGACTTGGACATAATTATCCAAATTCAGCAAGAAAAACCCCTCTATTTTAACTTCGCTCTCGTTCGGTTGGGGCAGATGGCTTGCTGTCCCCAGGTTCACATCCAGATTTACCTCCGGCAGAGACTCTTTTACGCCCTCAATCAATGAATCTTCCTTCAACGCCTCATCATTCATCATTAACGACTCCCTTCCAAGTTCCTAGTTTGATTCCACGAATAATGACAAGTCTCCTGCAAAAAGGAAGCAATGCAGCAACAACCGCATTGCTTCCCAATTTATTTTACATTGATCTGCAGGGGTTCGGAATTGACTAGAACCTCACCATTCCCGTCCGGGATATAGGCATATACATATGCCGTCCCCGGGCTCATCCCCTTCACTTTGCCGGTACGACTATCTAACTGGATCACAGTGCCTGTTTCTTCGCTGAACCAGCGCACTCGGCTGCTAGACAGGGTTTTGCCGGCCGCGTTATAGACTTTCGTCTTTAAGGTCACAGACTTCTTTTGGTTTAATCGATACATGCCATCAGAAGCACCCTTATCGGGATCTACGATCTCTATCCGAGCCGGACGGTTTGGATTATAAAAAGTGACCGTAAGCGGATCTGACACTGCGAGCACGTCGCCCACACCGTCAAGCACTTGGGCAGTAAAGGTAACCTTCCCTTCCTGTACGCTGTAGATCCGGCCCGTGTTTGCGTCCATCTTCACGATTGTCTGTGTCGGATCATCCGTTTTCCAACGAACCTTAGCCCCTTTAACCGTATTTCCGTTGTCATCAGTGACGTTGGCTTTTAGCGTGAGGAACTTGTGATAGGCAATCATTGCGACTCCGTCCGGCTTGTTTCCGCTATCGGGGTCGGCTATGGCGATATGTAGGGAGGACGTATCGGAAGCCGTAATGATACTGAACCGTGCACTCATCGTGGTTCCGCTCAATCCGAAATCATCAACGCGAACACCTGTGTTCTGATTGGTGTAGCTGCGGGAGTTCGGCTTTGTATCGGGCCCAAACATTTCCGATGTGACATAGAAATCTCCGGCGTCAGCCAATGCATCTTGTTCGATCTCTTCTAGGCCGTCCGCCTCCATCAAACGCAGCAGTTTATGGCTTGTGTAGGAGTTATCATATATAGTTTCGCCGCTACTATCGAGTCTCGTGTCCACATGCCAAATCAACATTCCTGATGCAGGGATATCAGGTTTTTGGAGGCTCTTCGTATCATTTCCTGTAGATTGTTTACGGTACTGGACCATATAGAACTCCCCGCCAAAGGGTTCATCCTTTGCCCCCGGCATAATGACGGCGGCATCGGGATAGAGACTTGTCGGCCGAAGCGTAATCGTCTGCTCACCGGAAGGGACAACCACCGGATCGAGCCAGCCTAAGACGAACTTGGAAAAGGCGTTGTGGTCGCCCCAGTTGTAATCCATCATATCCAAACCGCCCACACCGCCACTCGGGCCTTTCGTGGAATCATAATCGTAATAATCGGGCAGGCCCATCAGATGACCAGTCTCATGGATATCGGTCAGGGGCACATACTGTTCCGAACCGTCATTCTCAAGATTACTGTACCAACTGGCCACATAGGTGTTTAATTTTTTTCCGTTTACCTCAAACGAAGCATCGCGCCAGTTTGTCATGTAGGGCCACCAGAAACCGCTCCAGCCGTTATCAGGACCGGTCCATTTCACATAGAAGGCATCGAGCACGCCATCGCCATCGTTGTCGTATTTGGAGAAATCGATCCCCTGGGAGGTATAGTAATCGAAAATTTCCTCGATCAATGGCTCCATACTGTCAAACTGTTCATAATAGCTGCGCTGATGTTTTGCCGTATACCACTGCATCACGTCGCCCTGTAGATCCAACTTGTTATAGGAGGAACGCTGGTAGTAATTATGTAAGCTATCATAAGGGTAGAGAGAGGGGTCGCCGTTTCCGAACATTTTCTTCGCAATATCGTTTCTCGAACCGGTTTTATCTGCCTGTGGGTAGTCGGGAAAATCAACGAGCAGCACGGGAACTCGGGGAGAACCTATCGCCGGTAGGCCCCCTTGCCATGACGAAGGAGTATCATAGGACTTCATGCGAGATCGTATCTCCGCATCGGAGAGACCCTTCGCCTTCCAATAGAGCCGTTCCGCCTTTACACGTAGTTTCTGCATCATGGCGGAACTCGGTTTGTGGTCGCCGATATTCCGGGCTCGTTCCACCCGTTTGGCATAGGAGCCGTCGGCTTTGTATTTTTCTATCATACTTGTCGACGGCGGCTGCATGGCCGATGCCGGGATCGCCGGCCATAGTAGTATGAAAAGGCACATCCATAGATAGATCGACCGTCTCCGTTTTAACAACGAAAACATTCCTCCTGTCGGTCCGAGTTAATTACCTAAATGGGGACGCAGGATCGACGCTTTTTGGGCGAGAGCATCCCACTCCATTGTATATCCGAAAGGCTCTACGATCCAGCGGGCCGGCAAAAAGACCCGATTTTCCGGGGAAATAACCGGAACAACATCCATCAGCATAGTGCCTTTACGGCTGTCTTCCAATTGTGCGTTGCCTGTTGTTAGGCTAAGACGATGGCCGTCCTTTCGAAGGTTAACTCGAACTTCGCCTTCATTGGCTTCCCAAGCGATATCTTCGGGCTTGATCTGGATCGCTTCGGCGACGGCCCGAATCGGCAAATAGAGTCGATCTTGACTAATAAAGGGTGCGGCATCGAGACTGGCTTCCTTGCCATTGATCATGCACATACGATCGTTCACTGTAAAGACAGCCACTTTTTCCGGCGATTCGACTTGCGGCTTTTTCGGTGCGGGGATAAAACGAGCCTGGAACTGATCGGCACCGCTTCTGCTGCTGCCGCCCGTTTTTACGAAATAGTCATAGGGCTGCGTTTTTTCTCCAGTGGGATCGGAGACAGACAGGCCGGTCAACAGAAAAGTGGACACCTGATGGGAGGGGCGCTCCACGGAGATGGACAGCGTCCGCCGGTCCGCCGATAAGCTCGGTGCGGACAGTTGAAGGTCTCCCCGAACCACATCCAGTTTCGCCTTCGCCAGATCCCAGACTAAGGGATAGGGCAGTTCCAATGTAACTGCATTGCGGGACTTCAGGGACCCTACTTCCGACTCTTCAACATCAATGCTGATCGCGTTTGCATCGGTGGAACTGGCTTGGGCGCCAGTGCGGACGGTGTAATCATAATCAGCCATTTGATCGCTCGTCAAGGATGCCCGTTCCGGTTGAAAGATCGACCCGGAAGCAGCTTCGAAGCTGACCCGCACATCATGGACACTGCTTTTCGCCGTGATTCCATTTAGGTCGAGATAGATGACACCGTCACCACTGCCGCCGCTGCCGGTCACAGTGAGGGTGAATTCATTGCCCCCGCCCCGCAGTTCACCGGTGCCGGCCTCAAACATGTTGGGCGCGCTCTCAACAGTCTTCGGAATCCGGTAGGTAATGCTCTGTACAGATACACCCGAATTAAACCGCAGTTGAACCTCATCAGTCTCACCGGATTCCAGGGCGCCGCTCGGGACTTCGATGCGGATCTTGCGATCAAAATAACTGTTCGCCTGGACAGGAGAAGCACTGACGACAGAGTAGGTGGCCGATGCTTCACAGGGGGATACAGGGAGAAAAGAGAGCAGCGGAAGAGCTGCGCTGAGAAGGATCCAGTTTTTCGCCTTCGACCGAGGGTTGGATGTTTTCATTTTAAGAAGCACCTCTTTTTATGTGGTTTTCTCTTATTACTTAGACGTAAAATCGACAGCAAAGGTTTCCAGTAGATAATGGAAGCGGACCCGGGGGAAAACGCTCCCCGGGCCCGCTAATGTTAGGTTAGTTTATCGTTACCGGATGGCCTACATCAATGGTCGTCGCGTTTCCTGCAGCATCTTTAAGAAGATGACTTGCATCGATATAGATCTTCGCCCCTTTTAGCTGAATTGTACTCTTATTAAGCGTTAAAAGAATGCTTTTATTGTTTAGTCCCCATGCAGCAGCTCCCTCTACTGTAGACGTCGTTGAGTTACTCGAAAAAATAAAGCTAGTGAGATCCCCAGTAACTAAAGAATTGGAATCCATATTGTTAGTTTCGGTCAATGTTAGCAATATACTATCTTTGCCACCAGTAAAGGGAATTGGATCTGTTGTGGCTTCAGTGAAATTACCGCTGCCGTTAGTTAACGTAGCCGTAAAACCTAAGTTCCGACCATTGATTGCATTGACAATATTCGCAGCATCATTCGCTGAAATAGCTACACTATCACTATCGTTATCGGCCAACGTAATTTTAAGCGTTCCAGAAGCTTGATCCATATTGACAGTCAATGAATCAGCTTGATGGTTTTCAGCCGGTTTGGACACGGATACTTTTAACGAATTTCCATAGGCGCCCAGAGTATTTCCGTATTGTTGACTTGCACAGGCAATTTTAATACTAATGGAACCGCTTGAGATAATGGCTGATGCAGAAGTTTGCGTTGTAGCTGCCGTAAAGGTTGGTGCTGTGTTATCCACGATAAAGATGTTTCCTGTGGTGGGGCTAACTATCGGGTTACCCGCCTTGTCGGTGCCGCTGAAGGATATGGTCGCTGTTCCATCACCTGCACCGACATGGTAGGTATATGAATAGTCGCTACTGCTTACATCCATTGGAACTGAACTTAATTGGTTTGCGCCAGTAATGGTTATATTAGGTTTATCAGATAAAGGTTCACTCGGGGTAGTCTTAATGATTAAATCAGTACCCGATTTAACGACAGGTGTAGTACTATAGCTCGAAGAACCCACAGCATAACTTACGGTCATCGTTGGTGAAACTCCGTCAAAACTGAATCTAGATGTTGAAGTCGGTGTCACTGTATAAGGCGTTAAAATACTGTTACCTAATTTATCTTTCAACCCTGAATTCACAGTGAACGAAGAAAAGGATTTTGGTTCATCGCCATCGGACGTCCCTCCGGGTGTTATAGTGATTGCTTTACCGTCAGCGGACAGCTCCAGCTTAGAATTTGTTGCCAGGGGATCACTTTCCAATAGAGTTGCTGTGGATGACGGCCAATCCGTAGTGCCTGATTTAAAGAGACCTACACTTTTGATAAGTTCGTACAGGTCACCGTATACAGAACCGCCTTTGCTTAATGCTCCATTTACTGAACTCGGCAAAATCTCGTCGGAAAAGGTAATTATAATTTTGTCATCAGGATCGATTTCATTATCCTTGATCTGTGTCCCTTCATCAAACTTCACCGAAGTTAATCTCGCGGTGGCAAAGGTCTTCTTGGTTCGAGGGGAACTTTCCAACTTCCCTTGCTCCGTTATGGTCACATAAATAGTGTTTATACCGTTATCAAACCCATTCGTTATGGGAATCGTTAAATCGCTTGCAACCGTACCATAGTTATGAGCGGAGGCGAGCACCGTCCCCCCCGTCTCTGTCAAATAAATTTTCACATCCGCGTTTGGAGGAACTGATTTCACTAAAGCAGTATCGTTTCCATTGGCATTATTCGTTACCACGATATTATTAACGCTGGGAGCAGTGGACGGTGTTTGCTTAGGTGCTGGAGTACTTTCGAGCCTACCACCGGTTTCCGTAACGGTAACATATACGCTTGCTGAATCCAACGTATCGGGACCGACTACAACAGCATCAGAATAGTCTTTGTTGTTTGGGACAGGCGTACCAAATAATTGAGTTAATTGTGCATCTTTATAGACTTTCACCGTAGCTCTAGCCGGTACATTATTAACTTTAACCGTAGTGGCAACCATATCCATCGTTATCTCATTCGGATCAGGTGGAACGGATGGAACGTTAACTTCAGTGGCCTCCGATTCTGATCTAATCGTATCTTGAGCAGTGACCTTAATTTTATTGATGTTACTGCTATCAGATTTTACGAATCCATTTGTGATGGCTACTGTAGCGACCCCAGAAATATTTGCCGTGCCGGTTCCGATTACTGCCGGTTGGGTAGAGTCATCATACACCCGGACAGTCGCACCCGGAGGGACGTTCGACACAGTGACCGTATCGGTACCGGAACGAACGTTAGCCACAATAATCTTTTCCACTATCGGTGCTAATGATGGAACCGAAGCTGAAACACGCGGACTTTCCCTTTTTCCTTCTTCGGTAATGCTTACATACACATTGGATAAGGAACCTAACTCCATTGAGTCAACAGTAATCGTTCCGGTATCACCAGAAGTGTTTTTCTTATAATTTAGTTCTGCATTATCTTCTCGGTTTTTATAAACCTTGACTGTAGCATTGTTAGGGACACTCTCTACAATCACCGTGTCGGCTGAGGGTTGAGCAATGTTTTTAACTCTAACCGTAGTTGGAGCAGCAGAGACGCCAGGAAGATTAACCGCAGTTCGCAATCCTTCTTCAGTACTTCCTGACGGAGTTAGGGTAATATACACTGTTGGAACCAATATCTTATTCACGGTGAACGAAGCCGTCGCATCGGTAGATTGTCTATAGTACCCAATCCGTGTTCCCCCTAGCGGAGCATCGTAAACCTGGAGTAACATGCCATTCAAAACATACTCGTAAGTAGTAGAGCTTGATTTAATCTGACTGACATCTATACGATCTTGACCATTTGAAACAGAAGTGATTGTAGCTCGACTTACCACATACCCCGTCGTCGTCACATCAACTGGTACTCTTGCACTTTCGGCTTTATTACTCTCTGTAAATGTCACGTACACAGCCTGGGTTTTAATCCCTTGGGCAACTTGAATCGTCAAAGAACTATTGTTCGTCGTATCTCCATACGCGATCCGGTTCCCGTTTGTAGCGGAGTCATAAACATTTACCCGTACCCCTACTGGAACATTGGTTAAATTGGTCAAGGTAACAGTATCTGCTGTACCGGAGTTTTTGCTAGCTACTATGTTAACAGACGGAGAATACCCGTTAGGAGCTTTGGAGACTGGCGGGATATTCTGCTGCGTACGAGTGCTTTCAGGCTTTGTTCCTTCGGCGATGCTTACAAAAACGCTAGTGAGCGCATCATCAAAGCGAACAACTGAACTCCCATAGGATATCAATACGGTCACCGTACCCATCGATGACGTGGGGCCGGCTTTGCCAAGCAAAGTACCGCCTGTAGGGGAATCATACACAAATACATTCGCATTCGCAGGTACATTTTTTACGGTAACCGAGTCTTGCTCACTATTGGGCGCATTATTTACGGTGATATCCGACTGCTGCGGTGCTGCAGACAATCCCGGGACACTCTTGCTGACACGAACGCTGTCCGTTTTATTCAGTTCAGTTAAGCATACATAAATTGTACTTACATTGGAAGCAAAGCCACCGTTGATAATAACATCCACAGAACTCGGTGAAGTACTAGAGCTATTCGTGCCGGTTCCGATCGGCGTATCGCTCGTCGCACTATCAAATATTTTTACCGTGGCACCGGCAGGAACGTTATCCACGACCACCTTATCAGCACTTACAGCGTTATTGATAACTGTAATGTCATCGGCCTTTGGAGGTTTGCTTTGGCCGGTAGCCTCCGGCACCGGCACTGAGGTCCGTGTACTTTCATCTTTTCCAGACTCTGTAATAGTGACATAGATAGAAGAAACGTTCAGGCCTGCACTCACCGTAATATAAACGGAACCCGCCGCGGCATTTTGATTTGTTCGTCCCAATGAATTGCCGCCGCTCGCAGCATCATAAACACTGACGACCGCATTCTGAGGCACATTTTTTATCTCTATCGTATCGGCTCCAGCAGCGTTATTTGTTACGACAATATCCTCGGCCTTGGGCGCTGTTGACGGTTTAAGCACCGCTTTCGTCACCGTCACCGGGATCGTAATCGGCGTTATTGTCTCCCCCGTTTTACTGCCGCTGACGGTCACGTTGACCGGAGTCGCACTTTCGGCCACACCGGTGACCGTCAGCTTGCTGCCAGAGATGCTGACCGTGGCTTTCGTTGTGTCACTGGATTGGGCCGCGTAGGTAACCCCAGCAACTGTCGTCGTCGGGGACGCGATCTTGACCGTGGTCAAGGCGATATCGGTGGTGCCGTTTGCCGCGACGGTCACAGGCGTCGGGTTGGCAGTGATCTTTGCCGTATTGTCCCATTTGACCGTTTTGGACGTAGCTGTAATCGTCAAAGGGGATGCTGCACCGATCGTATAGGTCGTTCCGGAGGTTACCCCGGGAATCGTTCCTTTCCAAGACTTCCCATCAGTCCCGGTAGCTGAAACGGTAACCGCAACCGGGCTAGGGCTCGAACTGCTATCTGGAGTGGCCGTAATCTTTCCTTGCAGGTCTGACAGTTGGACCACTTTATCGGTGGTGAAAGTAAACTCGCCTGTCGTTGTATCAGACTTGGTGATGGATGCGACAGCCGCTGGTTTCGTCTGTCCGGTGACCGTCACGGTGATTCCCTGAGTGGTTGTTTTGCCATCGACAGTAGCGGTGATCACCGCAGTCCCTGCAGCGACTGCAGTCACAGTGGCCGTGGGGACATTTGTGGTCGATGAACTCGTAGATGTTCCGCTCGTTGAAGTGCCGGCACTTGTATCAGCGTTCGCCGTTACCGTGGCCACAGAAGGGTTGCTTGATGCCCAAACCGCCGTCTTTCCAGGAATGATGTTTTTATTGGTATCTCTCGGGTAAGCTGCCACTTGCAGGACATTATTCGTGGTAGAGCCTAAATCGAGTGTCTTTGACGCCGAGGCAGGCACTGTACCCAATTCGACGGTAGACACATCGGGGATAACAGTGGCCACCGTAACTTTGCTGGTAACGGTAACAGGGGAATAGGAAGCTTTAAAGGCCGTCACAGAAATCGTGGCACTCCCTGAAGCCAGAGCCGTCACATTGACTTTGGTTCCGTCCTTTTTGACCGCTACCGTCTTAGGGTCGCTGCTGCTGACCTCCAGTTGGGCGCCGGAGTCCACGTCTTCACAGATGTTCATGGTCGTGTTGGGAGTCAGAAAGACGGGATTTTTTAGGACGAGTTTCAGCGGATTGGTGGGCGTTTGAGGATCATCCGGAGGCACCTCTGTCCCGCTGCCAGTAAAGTAAAGGTATGTTTCTTTTCCCATATAGCGAAGGCTGTACGATTTCCCCGCTTCTTGTTTTTCCGTCGTTAAGGTGACGCTATCTTTGCTGCTGCTTAACTTAACATCCGTTATGCGAAGCCCTTCGGCTGTAGAAAAATTGCTTCGTGTGACCGAAGACAGCTTGTGGTTTAGTTCAACAACCACTGTGTTCTCATCCGTCGCATAAGCATCGGTAAAACCAGGATAAAAAGTATCAGAAGTCTCCATATCTTTATAGGCATTCGCTAGCGGATACTTGCTGGCATTGGCTAATTCCTTACCGTTTTTGTCCCAGTTAAAGTTCGTTTTGTACCGATTTCCTTCAATGTACAAATCACCGGCTTCATTAACGAAAATGGCACTACTATCTTTCTTGGCTTTTGATAATGTGGTTTTAAAAGCGCTTTTGTTGGAATTGTCATCGATATAGTCCCAGGAATAAAAGTTCTTCTTGTAATAAAGCCCGCCCGGTTCCGCCCAGGCCGGCAACGTTAACGAGAGTAAATAAGCTGTGGTCACTACCGCTGTGACACTTTTCCGAATCATGGGGAACGGACCTCCTTCTTCTGGTCGCGTGGTCTCAACTAAACATAACTTCGTGATCATTGTATGAAACTCCTACAGTTGTTTTCGTCTCGTAAGGTAAATTTTCAAATAAGACCCATCTCCTATTTTTAATGGAGCACAAACTAACCATTTCATCCATAAGCGTATAGACCAACAAAGGGGAATTTTTAAATAACAATTTCAATTTAACTTTAAATACAGAACATTGATCGAAAAAAGTGAAACCTTGCCCCTGAGCAGCCGGGGTAAGGTTTCACTTTTTTTCAAAAAAACCAATTTTACTGGAACTAATTTATGCCGAAATACGTCATAATTACGACGACATTTTAGGAGGTATCAACGTGCTCTCAAAGTTCAAAACATGGAAGACCCTGCTTACGGTAGGCGCCTTTTTAGTCAGCGCCGTCACCGCGACAAGTGCCATTCCGGCACCACCAGCCCACGCCGCTTCTTCTTCTACAACGGCGGCCTATTCTGTGAAAGGCTCCGTTCCCAAAGTAAAAGCTGGCGGTAAGTTTACCAGCACCGTAAAAGTCGAAGTTCCAGATGATATGTTGCTCGAAGACACCAATGTTCTCATCTCCCTGCCGAGAAAGGCAACAAGCGTCACATGCAGTGTCGACATCCCTACAACAGATGCCAACGGAAAACCGAATGAAATCGCCACGGCTGAGCTCAAGAAAACAGAGAAAACTGGTCGTTATTTCCAACTAACACTTTCTCCGAATACAAAATCCGAAGCTGGCAACGGCATCGTCAACCTTAAATTCACCGATATTAAAATTCCAACAGGCACCAGCAGCGGAGATTTTAAAATGACCTTTGAAGGCGAAGGTAGTCCTTTTCCGACATCGAAGTCGCTTGCCATCGCCAAGGTTCCCAGTACCGACGATGACAGCGACGACAGCGATGACAGCGATGAAGCCACTGTGTCCTTAAAGATGAAAAAGACATCCACCTTTGAAGACGGCGATACGATTAGTGACATCATTGTCAAAGAAAGTTCAGCAGGCTCCCTGGTGAAAAACAGCAAGAGCCTTTCCATTAAACTTCCTTCTGGCTTCACCTGGGATATCGATGACGCCTATGTTGATGTAAATAGCGGAAATATGGAAGAACCGGAGTTAAGCCTGGACAGTTCAGAGCAAACATTGTATCTCAACGTATCAAAAAAATCATCAAAAGCATCGACTCTCTACATAACCGATTTACGCGTTAACGCCGATTCGGACGCGTCAGAAGGTGCGGTCACTGCAACGATATCGGGAAAAAGCACCGTTAGCTCGAAGAAGTTAAAAATCGGTACCTATTCTGAATAAATGAAATTAAACCACCAAGAATAACAAAGGGGCCCTCCGGGAAGGAGGGCCCCTTTGTTATTCTACAAGACTTCCTCAGCATTTGATCAACATTGCCATGGCAGCCATGTTGTCATTCTGCCCTTCAATAACTTTTTGCTTGAGATTCATCAACCAACTTGAATTCCGTTCTTCTTCCCGCGTTAAAGTCTGAATCAGTTCCACCATATGCTCCACCTGAATATGCTCTTTATGGAAGGCTGCGAGGCCAACCAATAAGTTTTTAACCAGCATAAACGTCAAACATAATGTGATATATTGGTCAAAGGGATTCGGCGTCATGAATGGAAACACCATGTTATAAACACGATTTACCAAAAAGTTCTCTAAAATATACTCATGCTCTTGAATCAAGGGATGGTAATAGGTGCCCTCCGCATCATAGTAGGCCTTATCCCGTTTCGTCTTCGCGTTACTGCCTGCGTCCAGCCCACAAAAGGACTGCGTCAGCAACTGGGAAAAACCTTGATAAAAGCGGTTTTGTTGGTTGAATTCGGAGAGTGTGTCTAAAAGATCCCGTTGTAAATTCCGGCGGTCCCGTTTGGGCAAATGATAGTTAATTTTTAGCGTTTTCGGCTCCATAAGAAACGAATCCATGTCTTCAACAATCGCGGGAAGCTTCTTAGCACGATCATCTGGTAAAACTCTAGCAAGGGATTCACAAAAAAACCCTAATAACAACATCCGATCATCCACCGAATAGCCTCTCGATTGGAGACAAGAAAAAACGAACTGGCGCGTCCGCTCGATATAGCCGGCCCAAAGCTCCGGCTCCGATGTATGGCTGACATTTAACTGGCCATAGACACCTCGAAATGGCAGATTCGGCTCGTCGATCTCCGTTAACACTAAGGGCCCCTTATTTAAAAGAGCTCTGCGGGCAACGGCCGGACAAGCCAGCGTACCGGTTCGCTCCCATCGCCCATTGATGATGTTCGTAATCCGCGGGTACGAGGCGCACCAACCAGGCAGAGCGTCCTCGCCAAGCTTTTTATGAATCGAACAGATGCGATCACGATTCCAAAAGGGACAGTTCCCGCTTTCAGAAGGCGTCACGAGCGCATACGCATCGTCAGTAGCGCCGCTGCGAATCCGCTGAATTTTTCTATCAATTTCTTTTCGAAAAGAAGGATCCTGAACCTTGCGATACTTTTTATAGGTCTTCTGATCGATGTTCAAGGCCTTACCCAAGCCGCAACAAGCATCTTGGCATTCGGCCCCAGCACACTGAAAAGAGCGAAGATACCAGGGGACATATACTTTACGGGATTGCTTCATTCAAACGTCACCTTTTATCGAATTTTCAAGATTACCAAGATACTATCATACTAAGTATTCGAATTTTGTCGATATAGGTCGAATAGTAATTCAAGAAAACGATTATTATAAGGACTTTTACTACTATATATATTTTTAGTAACAGGAGGAAACTGGTATAGTAAATGGAATGATAAAAATGTAACATTCGTTACATGGAAGGGAGCTATTTTATTGAACATATTTAAGGTAAATCGCCTCGGCATCCTGGTCACTGCAGCTATCATTACCGTCATCCTCATTATTCGTCAGCTGGGCCTGCTGGAAACAACCGAAGACCGCATCTACGATGGCTACTTCCAACTGCGCGGCCCCCAGGCCCCGCCGGAGAACATCGCCATTATCGGCATCGACGATGAATCCATCGGCAAATTAGGACGCTGGCCTTGGCCCCGGCACCTACACGCCCAACTGCTCGACCATTTGGCACAGGCTAAAGCGGTCGCCTTCGACTTAACGGTCAACACCGCCGATGCCCCGGAAGAAGATCTTGCCTTTGCCAATGCGATAAAAAAACAAAAGGGCGTCGTTCTGGCGGCCCACTTCTCCTATAGCCCGCAAGACGGAGACATGGTGCAGACCCTCCGTCTACCCGTAAAAGACTTGCTGGCCGTAACGCGCAGCCTCGGATTCGTCAATACGCCCACCGAAAAGGATAACGTCGTCCGGCGGGCTCAAGCCGTCATCACGCACAACCAGAAGCTTCTGCCCTCCCTCCCCCTCGCCGCCGTCATGGCCTATGAAGGGATCCCCTTCAAGGAACTCGATTTCCAACCGGAAAAAGGCGCCAGAGCAGGCTTTCTCACGATACCTCAACTACAAAATACGATGCCCCTTATTAATTTCTGGGGACCGGCCCGAACCTTTCCGACCTACTCCTATGAGAAGGTTCTGCATGGCGAAATCCCCCCTGAAGCTTTTAAAGATAAAATCGTCTTCGTCGGCGCAGTCTCCCCCGTCTTCAAAGATGAAGTAAACAATCCGTACAGCCGCGGAAACATGATTCTCCAAGGGAATCTACCTGTCCCCGGAGTCGAAATTCACGCCAACGCTGCCGCCTCTTTCCAACTGGGCCAGTATGTCTACCGGGCCCCTGCTGCCGTGAATATACTGCTCATCACCGTCACCGGTGTATTGGCCTACCTGCTCACGGGCCGCCGAAAAGCGCTGCAGGGATTTGGATTTCTTTTTCTCTTTGCCGTAATCACCGTCACCGCCAGCTACTGGTTCTGGAATTCGCAGCACCTGTGGATCGACCTCGGTGCCCTGTTGATCACTCTCTTTTTCACCTACTTAGGGACCACCGTCGTCAACTTCGTCCTCACCGAACGGGAAAAGCGAAACATCCAAGGTTTGTTCGGCCGGTACGTGAACCCCCAAGTGGTAAATCTCCTACTCGACAATCCGCATATGGTGGAGTTAGGCGGAAAGCGCTGTGAAGTGACAGTCATGTTCTCCGATATTCGCGGATTTACCGCCTATAGCGAAGGGAAACAACCGGAAGAAGTGGTCAAACGCCTAAACGAATACTTCTCTGAGATGACCGCCTGTGTCTTCAAATACGACGGGACCTTAGACAAGTATCTCGGTGACGGACTGATGGCCGTCTTCGGCGCACCTATCGAAACAGCAGACCACGCCCAAAAGGCGGTGGACGCCGCCCGGGAAATGCATCAACGCCTTCAGGATCTAAATGCCCAATGGACAGCCCGAGGCGAGCACACCTTTGACATCGGTATCGGACTTAACAGCGGTTTTGTACTCTCTGGAAACATCGGCAGTAAGGAACGGACTGAATTTACCGTCATCGGAGAGACGGTAAACTTAGCATCGCGCTTAGAAAGCCTAAATAAACAGTACCATTCCCGGATTATTCTCAGTGAAAATACCTTTCGCCATCTTAAGCAAGCCGGCGAGTTACCTTCCGACCTAAGTGAACTGGGCGAGGTGCCCGTTCGCGGCCTGCAACAACCCGTAAAAATATACACGCTGACAAAGATGAACGAGTAGGCTAAGCCATAAAAACCCGCCTCCACAATTTGCTGGACGGTGGGTTTTCGCATGTACCAGTCACAAGTTCTCTAAAAGTGTTTAATTATTCTTATTAACCAAAGGATCTACTGGCAATATGTAGAATTATTAGGCATCGTTTTTAACAAGAAAAACATCACGAAAGGACGGTAAACAGCAAATGGTTTGGAAGGCAAAGATCCATCGCTTAGGGCTGCGACGGTGGTTTATCTGGTTGCTTATGCTTTTCATACTCACACCGTTGTGCGCTCTTCCCTCACCGGTTCAAGCCGCCGAAAGCCCTGCCACCTTTACGGACCTACAAAAAAACTCCCCCCAATTTCCTTTTATTAATTATCTAGTTGAACGAGATGTTATCTCAGGGTATCCAGACAAGACCTTTCGTCCTGATGAGGGATTGAACCGGGCCTCCGCCTCAGTATTACTTGCAAAAGCCGCTCACTTAACCGTACCGTCGAGCATTGCTCAACGCCCCTACGAAGATGTTCCGCCCGATTTCTGGGCCGCTCGAACCATCGCTGCCGTCAGCCGGGAAGGCTTTTTAAAAGGCTTTGACGACGGTAGCTTCCACCCCAACGATCCCCTGACGCGAGCACAAGGGATCACGGTATTGCTCGCTTTGGAACCGAAAGCACAGATAAGCCTCCGCAGCGAAAACAACCAGGAACATCCCTTTCTCGACATCCCGCCGGAACACTGGGCCGCTAAGCAGATCAACCTGGCCCAAAAAATGGGATTGATCGCTGGATGGAGTGACGGGCAGCATTTTCGCCCTGATGCTCCCATCACCCGGGGCGAATTCTCGCAAGCCTTAGCCAAACTGATGATCGCCAGCCCGTCCTTGCGAAAAGCCGAGTTGGACATGCAACTCAAAGGGCTCAACAACGGAACTGTCCAGATTCGCCACGCCGGCCAAACGGGATATACGGCCACCGAAAATACCCAAAAAGTGGCCGCTGGTGATACGATAAAAGTAGAAAACACGCCAGCTGAACTGCTCTTCCCTGACGGCAGCGGCCTACTCCTTGAAAAAGGAACGGAAATCACGCTAGAAGAAGCCAGTGGTAAAACATACATAACTAAGGACGGCAAGCCGAACGTCAAAGTGGAACGGCTAAAACTTCAAATGCCTGACGGCTCCATGTTCGGCGCTCTCGCATCAGACAAGCGGGAAGCCCCTTCGGCAAAACAGATATCATCCGTACAAAAAGTATTTGCCTTGCCTGGGGAAGAAACGTCAGAACCGGCCAAAGATCGAGAAGAGTGGTGGAAAAGCTCCACTGAAACAACGGCAAGAGTAGAGATCGATGTTCCTTGGGGTGTCGCCTCCATTCAAGGAACCTATTGGAAAATCGTCGCTCGCCGAGGCTTGCCCGGTGAAGCTTCCGTATTAGCCGGCAATGTGCGAGTACAAGCCAGTGGGAAAACCGTCCAAATCGGTTCGGGCCAAGCCAGTTCCATCGCTCTTGGAGGAGCACCATCGACACCGGCCCCTATGTCCATCGGCCAACAGGCCGATTGGCTCAACCAACGTACCTGGGTTGAAGAACGGTCACGGGCGATCGAAGCATCGAGCGCACTCGCCTCACCGAGCACAGAAAAGGCAATAGACAGCCAACCTGCGGAAACACCAGGAATGCCGGAAAATCCCGGTGAAGCTGCCTTGATCAACGGACTGATCAATCATCTCTCTGTGTCCGTATCCCAAGCCGCCTCATCGAGATCCAATTCGGGCGGAGGTTCCTCCAGCAACAACAACGACGATCCCAAGGGCAATCTTTCATTTGCGGGATTTGTCACCGATGAACAGGGAGAGCCGGTAAAGGGGGCAAAAGTAAGCCTCTTCTACGGCGATAGGGGCCACCTTATCAAAAGCACCGTCACCAATAAAAAAGGTGCCTTTACCTTCAGCCATTTAACGGACGGTGATTATCGCATCAATACCCAAGCCGACGGATACGTCTCTGCTTCATCCACGTTCACATTAACCGATGAATCGGTAGAGAATTATTCCATAGAATTATCCGCCGCAGAACAAACGGTGCAGCTAACCGGGCAAATCATCAATAAAGAAACGAAGGACCCCCTTGCAGATGTCCGCATATCCGTCTATGAGCAGGAAAGCGGCACACTCCAAAAGCAAACCACCAGCGATTCAAAGGGAAGTTTTGAACTATCCGTCAACATCGATCCGGCGTTGATCTATCGATTCGTGGCCGAAAGCAACGGATATGAACAATACGAGCAGACTCTCACCGTATCCCCGCAGGATCAAGAAATCGACTTGGGCACGATCTCGCTCAAGCCATCATCGGTGCAATCGTCTCTTTCCGGAATTGTCGTCGATGCCACGAATAACCATCCGATCAGCGGCGCCACCGTCACACTTTTGACGACCGATACAGAACAAGTCGTCGGAACGGCCGTTCTGTCGGAGGACGGCAAATTCACCTTTGAACACCTAGACTCTCCGGCCTATACATTGCGCGTCTCCGCCGCCGGGTATATCGATTGGAATGAATCCATTATGCTGAATGTAGGCCACCCGAATCAACGGACGATTGCCTTGTCCCCAGTTATCGAAAATCAAGCTCTGCGCATCGTCTTGTCATGGGGAGAAAAACCGTCCGACTTAGACGCCCATCTCGTCGGCTATGAAGGGAACACAGAAAAGTTTCACCTGTACTTCGGCCAGAGTACCAACGAGGAATTCGGCGCCCACCTCGACGTAGACAATACAAACGGCTACGGGCCTGAAACGATTACGCTCGATAAATACACCCCCGGCATTACCTATGAGTTTTATGTCCACGACTACAGCGATGCCGGAAATGAAGCAAGCACCGAACTCTCTGCGTCCAGTGCCTCCGTCAAGGTCTACCGTGCCGGTGAAAAAGCTCCTCAGACATTTCAGGTGCCCGCAGGCCAAGGCGACCGCTGGCGTGTTCTACGAATCGACGGGAGCACCGGCCAACTCACTGCCATCAATCAAATCGACACCATCGAAGCCGCAACCATCCAAGCCTTACGGTTAAACCGGAAAAAGCAATAGCCCATGGAGACAAATCTGCTGATCCGATTGCAGTATCTATGCCTGGCAACATTCTTTTGGCTTCATATGTCCAGCACGGATGCGGCGGCAAAGGCTGCCGCTTCCCTGCACTTACAAAGCCTATCTGAAAACAGTTTTGACTTTCTTAAGTGGAATGCCGACGATCGGCAAGAAGTGTACAGAAAAATCAACGCCAACGCGGCAACGATCGACTCTTTTTACAGCGGCCTAGACAACGAACTGGATGACTTGAGAAGCAAAAAAGAAGCAATATTGCAGGAAAACTCATTTCCCGTCGGATTGGGTTGTTACGCTTATACGCCAAAAACAAGTGGAACATTGCAAGCCCTAGAGTTGGCTATCGAATACCGTAACCGCCTCCGTACTGAACGGGCAACGTCAATCCCAACGGATATTCCCTATCCCTCGCTTGAAGGTTTCTATCTAAATAACTTGGATGTGCAACTTTTTACGGCAGAACCAGCCGATTGGCCCCAGCCCTCGGAAGTTGTTGCCGCCGTCTCCCATATAAACATCCCGCCGGATATAAATCTTCACATACACGTTGAACTACTGCCCTTTACCGCCAGCCTTCCCGGAACCCATTCGCATCTCGCTCGTGGACTGACTATCGTAAACCCGACGAAAAAAAGAATTTCCCCTCAAGATATCCGGTTGCTCATTCCAGCCGGCATCAGGGATGATGAAGCCACTCTCGCAGAGCGGATCGCCCATGAGATGGGCCATGCGGTGCAGCAACTGTATTTCAATCCTGATTATGGACAAACGTCTGAGTGGCTGCTTTTTTTAGACATAGCCGGCCATTTTCCCTACCCCATAGAAGACTCCTGGCATTCGTCACCGGAAGAAGCCTTTGCCGATTACTTTCGCCTAGCCTTTGTACCAGAGGAGAAACGGCGTCTTCCCTTTCAAGCGTGGGGATATTTCGCCCCCGATGAAAGAACTCTACAAGCCTATCGGACACTTGTACTATCGGTGCTGAAAAATGCACATTCGTGAAAGGGCTCGCATAAAACCGAATACATCCCTAATGAAGAACGGCAGTTGTTTTGCCGTTCTTTTTTTGGATAGGACAACTTGAATAGGCAAAAATTAAATCAATATATAAGTTAATTGTAAACAAATTTCTTGTTTGACATACATATTTCGACATTTTTCTGCATTACTGTCTGTGTATAATCGTAATTGCCTCAAAAGCTTGTATGTATAGCCTGTTTACCCGATATCGAGACAGCTTTGGGTTACCTTTTTTTGAAAGGAGATGCAACTGGTGACCCTGTCCATCCAGCTCGAGCAGTACCGCAACTATTTGACCTATGAACGCAACTACAGTCCCCAGACGATCAACCACTACCTGCGTACCTTGCGCCGTCTCGATGCTTTCCTTACCGAAATCAACAGCCACCAATCGCCGCCAGTGAAACAAATCCGCAGCCTGCACATCCGCCGCTTCCTCGCCGATACGAGCCAGCGCGGTGCCAAGCCTTCGACGCTCCTCCATTACATCAAAGAACTGAGCGCCTTTTTTAACTACCTCATCAGCCAAGGCCGGATCGAAAAATCGCCGACCCAGCATATCCGCAAGCCCAAACTGCCCGACCGGGCACCGGAGTACCTGACCGTCGATGAGATGACCCGGCTCTTTGCCGCCGTCGATCTCGACGAGAAGTGGGGGCTCCGAGATCTTTGCATTCTTCAGGCGCTCTATTACTGCGGCCTGCGTAACGGTGAGCTAACAGCACTCAAGCGGTCCGATATCCATGATGATTTCAGCTACCTTCACGTCCAAAGCGGAAAAGGCGGCAAAGACCGGCTGATCCCCCTGCACCATCACCTCCAAGAGACCCTGCGTGCCTACGTGCGGCGCTACGACGTTTCACGCCCCGATCAGCCGCTCTTCCCCAGCCGCTACCACAAGCAGCAGCGCCTTCACCGGGAAACATTGAATCAACTGGTGAAACGCTATGCCGCTCTCGCCGGTATCGAAAAAGATGTCCTGCGCACCCATACCTTTCGGCATACCTTTGCCACCCATCTCTACCAATACGGAGTCAACTTGAACACCATCTCGGAACTGCTCGGCCACAGCGGCCTCGACAAAGTGATCGTCTATACCCATGCCAAAGCTGACCACCTCAAAGAAGCTATGGTGCGCTGGGAGGCCGCCACATCGGACGGATAGATACATCTCCCGCCATAAACTTCTATTTAATTGGACAGACTACTGTACTAGATTTTATGGAGCACAAAAAGGAGACGACCAACGGCTATGGCATCACCAAACTACGATCCAGATAAAAGTGCACCGTTTTTTGATTGCTATCGAAAAGATTTTCTCGATTATCTCGAAGTGGAGTTGCACCGCAGCCCTGCCACCATCCTCTCCTATGGCAAAGACCTGCGATACTTCTCCGAGTATTTGCGAAAACAAGGCATCGGCAGCCTCTCGGAGATCACCCTGCCGCTGCTGAAAGACTACATCCAGTACCTATCCGCGAAAAAACGTTACAAACCGCGCAGCCTAGCCCACACCATTGCCACCTTTAAAACCTTTTTCGACTTCCTCGTACTGGAAGAGATCCTCACGGAGAACCCGGCGAAACGGCTGGCCCAACCCCGCATCCCCCATAACCTGCCTCGTTATCTCGACCAGCCTGAGGTTGAACAGCTTATCGAAAGCGTCGATGACGGAAGCATGCGGGGCAAACGGGATCGAGCCATCTTGGCCACTATGTTTTATTCGGGCCTGCGACTGGCTGAAACGGTGGCACTGCAGATGGACGATGTGTCCCTCGAAGAGGGCACCCTCGAAGTACAGCATGGAAAAGGCGATAAATACCGCGTCGTCCCGATCCATCCCAAGCTCCAGGCCATCCTGCGAGACTACCTGGACCATATCCGCCCGGACACATCGTCGCCGTACTTTTTCCCCGGCGTCCGAGGGCATCAACTCGGGAAAAGCACCGTTCGCCTCATCGTATACCGAGCAGCGAAAACGTCCGAGCTGCATAAATCCATCTCCCCCCACGTCCTGCGCCATTCGATCGCCTCGCGGCTCGCTCAGGTCGATGATGTGGACATTCTCGACATCAGCAAATTTCTCGGCCACAGCCGTCTATCGACGACCAAGATCTATCTCCATGCCGATCTCAAACACCTGCGGGAAGCGATTGAACGGCTGCCCGTATTATGGGCGCCACCCCTGCGGCCGATGGCCCGATGAGCACTCCGCGGCTGCAAGACCAGATCGAAGCCTACGGGCGCTACCTGGCCTATGAGCGGCGCCTGAGTCCGAACAGTGTCCGTAAATATCAATACAGCTTAAACCGGCTGCACCGGTTTCTCAAAGGGACTTACTTTTCGGGGTCCGATCCTTCCCTATCGGACGTGCAAACCCTCCATATCCGCCGCTTTATCGCCTACTTATCGAAAGAGTGCCAGTGTGAACGGACGACCCTCGTTTCGTTTATTAAAGATCTGCGAGCTTTTTTTGCGTATGCCCTGGCGGAAGGGCTGATCGTCAAGAACCCGCTCCAGTCAATTGAGCCGCCACGCTTGCCCGAACGGCCGCCGAAGTCGCTTTGCCCGCGGGAACTCGAAAAACTTTTCGCCGCCGTCAACCTCAACCACCGGAGCGGCCAGCGGGACATGATCCTCATTCAAACGCTCTACTATACAGGCCTCCGTGCGAGCGAATTAGCCAGGCTCCAGGTTTTTGACATCAGCCCGCAGTACGACCGCTTATTTATCCGGCAAGGGAAAGGCCAAAAAGATCGCTGCCTCC
Source organism: Heliobacterium mobile (assembly GCF_009720735.1). Lineage (GTDB taxonomy): Bacteria > Bacillota > Desulfitobacteriia > Heliobacteriales > Heliobacteriaceae > Heliobacterium > Heliobacterium mobile. The sequence goes on along the minus strand of NZ_WNKU01000016.1, from coordinate 17,692 downwards.
CTATTCATCCGCAATTGCAAGTCTATTTGAAAGACTATTTAGAAAACCGGAGCGACCCCTCGCCCTACCTGTTCAGTTCCAACCGCGGTAACCCGCTCACCAATTTTCGAATCGCCCACATCATCAAAAAATATGTCCGCCAAGCGGGCCTTTCGGAATCCATCAGCACCCACAGTTTACGGCACAGTTTCGCCACCCACCTGATCCAAAGCGGTGTAAAGATGAACTATGTCTGCGATTTGCTCGGCCATGAGAGCATGGATACGACATCGATCTACGTTCACCGCACCGTTGACGACCTGACGAAGCTGATTGCCAAAATTTAGACCCATGATTGGTTTTTTTTGGTTTGAAAAAATGACAATAAACGTCGATTACTGCCACTTCTACCAATATCAAGGTTGGAGAAACAGCAACTGTAACTGCGACGGCTACACAAGGAGCCACGATTACATACGCCGGTAACAATGATGCCGTTGCGACGGTGGATCCCGTTACCGGCGTTGTTTCAGCTAAAGCAGAAGGTACAATTAAAGTCACCGCGACTGCTTCGCTGAACGGCAAAACTGCCACAAAATCGATCGATCTAAATATCACAAAAGTTGCTGAAAAGATTGCCCCTGTGATCACTACAGTGGCATCCGTAGATGTAACTGCGGATAAGCAAGTCTTTACATTCACTGTAGCTGACGAAGTCGGTGGCAGTGGCGTAGATGCAAATAGCATCGTCGTTAAACAGGGTACCGCCGAACTGAAAGTTACCGCGGTAACCGGTCAAGACAACACCTATCAAGTATCTCTTAACGAGGTAGCCGGTGCAGATCAAACCCTAACCATTGATGCTAAGGATCTTAGCGGAAATGCAGCTACTCAAGCAAAGGTAACCTTAGTAGATAAGGTCAAACCTACTATTAAAAGCGTTCAAGCCCTGAATAACAAGACCCTTCTGGTTACGTTCAGTGAACCCGTTGCCGATTCCGCATTGACTGTTACATCAAAATACGCTCTGTACAATAAAACGAACGGTATCTCGAACAGTTTTGTTACTACATCAGGAGCGAGTGACCTCAATGCAGTAGCAGCCTTTGCAAACACCGAGAAAACTCAGATTAAGTTTATCATTTCTGCAGGTGCCAGCGTAAATGGGTACCCGCTCGGTGGACTCTCCAACGGCGGATATATTTTCTATGCAACAGGTGTAGATGATAAGGCTACTTCTGCGAATACGATTATTGCCTCTTCCCCGACTGAATTTACAGGTACATTAACCCCTGATTCCAGCGCACCTGCATTGTTGTCCTCATCTTTCAACAACGCAAGCGGTGCAGTAACCCTTGTCTTTGATAAGGCAACTACAGGCGCAGCTCCAGCAGATGACAAAGTCTATTTCCAAGTTGGTTCTCAAAAAGTGCTGTTAAAAGCAACCGACTATGACGGTTCGGGAACGAGCACGGCTATTGCAGGAACCAGTACTGTAACATTTACTGTAGAAGCGGCCACATTAAACAGCATCAATGCACTAGGGGCTACCCCACAAATTGTATTAGCTGACGGTGCCTTTACTGATGGTGCGAACACAACTGCTTTGACAACAACAACACCGACAATCGTTACTGGACCGATCCTCTCAGCGGTTACCTATGATGAAAATACCAATACTGCCGTTTACAAGTTCAGTAAAACGATTGATGTCTCAGAAATCACGACCTTTGCGGGCAGTAAGTTCATGCTTGGCGGTGTGGACATCCAAGATGCAAATCTCGTGTTTAATAATACGGGAGACAGCACCGACTTGTCCTTTAAGCTATCTGACGCAAAAGCTCAAGCCGTTGAGACACAACTTCGTCTTGGTACCTTAACCGCTTCTGTCGCTGCGGGTACTGTTAAAGATACCGATGCTACACCAAATTCCAACGTAGCTGCTTCCTCAAGCGCAACTTTAGTAGTCGGAACTTCCTACATTAAAGATACAACGGCTCCAACTTTAACAGCGGTCAAATTTAATAAAGATACCGACGTTGTTGAATTTACCTTTAATGAAAAAGTTAGAAATAACATTGCCGACTTTACTAAAGCCAGCATAGAATTCTACAAGGACGATAACGGAATCGCCGGTCTTCAGACAACGGGCACAACCCCTGACACCAAGATTGCTACCTTCGCAGATACAGATACATTATCTGGAACTGACGATCACGCTATTGATGGCACCGCTGGTTACTTTGTATCGGATGCTACTGGTGCCACGCCCGCTACAGGAAACTCAGAAGTTACTACGATATATGTAAAAGATACCGATGCAACAGGTACCCATAACCTTGATGACTCTTTAGACGCCGCGGTTGCTGCCTCGAAAGATATTTACGTAAATATTCTTGCTGGAGGCTTCAAAGACGCAAACACTACTGCTACAACGGTAGATCAGTCAGCAAAAATGACAGTAGTGACCATTTCTAACGCCGCTGATGTTACTTCTGCTACAACCATCGATGGTGACAATACTACCGATAGCTTAGGTTATATCAATGTAGAGTTCAAAAACGGCTCAGGCGCGGTAGCCGTAGATCCTGCTACTGCCACAGTGAAAGGAAATTATGATCTCTACTTAACCGCCAACCCCTTAAGCAAAGTTGAGATTAATAAGGTTGTCATGAACGCAACTAATACTGTGGCAACGCTGTATCTCAAAAATCCGTTAACGGTTTCTTCTTCCTATAGTTTGAAGACCTCAGGAATTAAGACGGCTACTGGTAAGTCAGGAGATATTACCACAGCGGAAGTAATTACTGCTGCCGCTGACTCAACCACACTGAGCGCTACGCAAGCCCTTGTCTTAACAGACAAAGATGCTTCCGGCACTGTCTCCGCGGGTGATACCATAGCGATAACATTCAACGAGCCAATTAAATTACCGGGTACTTTCACATTGTCCAACCTGACTGTAAGCAACAGCCATACTCTTGGAAATAGTACCTACTCATTGTCTGATGATAGCACCACGCTAACCATTACGGTCGGTTCCACTTCCACCATTGCAGTAGGTGACACGATTACATTCCCGACAACTGTCACAGACTATGCAAACAACGCTTTAGCAAGCGGCGCTGATCAAACCACCAACGCCATGACAGTATCCGGTAACAGTGCACCTACCATTAGTTCCGTTGTCTATGCAGATACAAATGGCGATGGAGTTGTCGGTGTAGACGATACATTGACAATCACCACGAGCCAAAATGTTTACATTAAGACGGGTAAGGTTGCAGCCGATCTTAATAACGAAATCAACATTAATGGACACAACGACCAAGTTAAGTCGGTTTCCATCAACGGTAAAGTATTAACTGTTACTCTGAATGGAAGTGCTAATGCAAGCGACCTTACAGCAGCTAACGTTAAATTCTCCGGTGGAGATGGTGACCTCGTTAACGTATGGGGTACTGCTGCGGCAGATAGCACCGGTGTAACTTTAGCGTACGCTGATACAACCGCACCTACCTTAGCAAATTTGAAATACGATATCTCAGACAAGAAACTTACCTTGGTGTTCAGTGAAGCAGTAAATATCGATTCCGCTACTAACGCTACCGATGTGGCTCGAATGATCTTTGGAAAGTATTCTGTCGATGCTTCCAGCACCAACGGTTCCATTCCTACAACTGACGCTACCTTATCCTCGGATAAGAAAGAAGTATCCATTGTCTTAGGTGGATCTCCTGCTATTGATGCGACTACCGTCTTCACGGTTACAGCGGGTGCATTTGACGCTGACGCTACAGCAGGCACTGACGGCACAAATGAAGTTATCGCCGACGCATCCGGAAACAAGGCTATCCGTGCCAAATCTACGTACACGGCTACTGTAACTGAGTAAGTCTCAGTATTCTTCACAAAACACCCTCAGTCGTAACACTGAGGGTGTTTTCTTACCTCTTAACAATATCCTAAAAAGGAAAAAATCCACTCATTTTAACCAATCGCAGGTATGAGACCTATCTGCCATGGTAGAAGAGTTTTGTATAACTCATGGTAACACGTTTTAACAAGCGCATTGTCTTTTTCATATTTCCTTTTATCGACTTAGGCTTATAGTTAGCTGAAAGCATGAAAGAATATCTCCATCACAAGTAGTGAAAGGGAGGTATGTATCGTGACCCGGTATGACCGCAAAAGCATGGTGCGAAGAAAAGCGGATTGATTATCGAAGTATCTTAATAAAAAGAACCCCCGGTACGACAAGAAACAGTCATGCCGGGGGTTCTTGTGTAAATGCTTCAAACGATCTTTCCTTAGAATCAACTTTTCTGTGACGTTGTTCAAGTTATCGTTACTAACCGAGCAAATCGGCCTTATCCACCGTATAGGCGTCAGTTCGGCATCGGCGTTTTGACATCTACCTTTTTCGGATCAGTGGTGTTGCCATCTACGTTTTGTACAACCACATAAACGTCGTAATCGGTGTTGTCAGCCGGAAGCAATCGAGTAACAAAACCCACTTCTTCATTTTCTGCAATGGTTAGGAATCCATAATCTAGTGCGGGTATACCGAAACTGTCTTTACCAGACAACACCTGCTCAACTGTTGGGGGAGCAGCATCATTGGCTACGACCACATAATATACCGTTCCGCCTGCATCTGCCTGAACACGTATCTCTACCTGTTTACTGCCAGATCCTTGATCTGCTCCGACTTTTGGGTAAGTATCGGCAAAAGCAGGTGCACTAATGTTCGCCGGTACAATGACACAATTATTCACAACCAGTACGCAGGGATTTATAAACAAAGCCGGACGAACAGTTGAAGATTCTGTTGCATATCGCCAAGGCAATGTGCCATCGCTATACACACCCCTGACTAGTCCTGGTTCTAAATTAGCGAGACTGGGCGGAACAGGAGTACGGGTCCAGTAAAACACATCACTTGTCAAATCGCTGATGATACTGTGATATATGTTTTTGTATTCATCGTAACTAATCAAACCAACTCGACAGATGATGGACGCTGAAGACTCATTCTCTTGTTCACCAATAGCCCAAGTATGTGGTTGAATTAAGGCTCTAGATCCGCTGGGTAATTCACTGTAGAAATTATTATTTAAATAGTATGCGATATTGTTTGGGTCGTATGGATCAAAGGTGTTTTTGAGCGAATCTGAAAATGGCCTGTCGTTACCATACGCATTTTTCATAAGCAGATAACCAGTGTTGGGGTTTAAGACAATCCAACTATAACCTGCAAAATTAACTGTACTCCCTGCCGTTAGAGAAGATAGTGGGACTGAGTCCTCGTCTTTTGTCCAATCGCCTGTTTGCGTCCCTTTGTAAGTTCCCGCCCCCCCTGCGACATAGGCATCGCGGAATTTATTGTTAATACCTGTGAGTAGGTTATACCCCACGCTTACACCGGGTCCAATCGTGATGGTTGTCAATTGGTTGTCTTGGAATGCCATATCACCTATTAAAGTGATACTTTCAGGGATAATGATTGAAGTCAAATAGTTCCTTTTGAAAGCCTGAGCACCGATGGTAGTAACACTACTGGGAATAACTACGCTGGTAATCATCGTATTTTCAAAGGCATTATCACCGATCGCTGTAACATTCACTCCCCCGATTCTAGGCGGAATGATTGCATTAACACCTCCGACTGAACTATATTTCGTGATTTTTCCTGTTGCGAAATCAAACGTAAACGGCGAGTTGCTAACGTAAAAACTTTTACTGAATGAAGACATCGCGCTCCAAGCGCCACCACTGAAATTTACATCAAAATTGGCATTTGCATCGCCGACCAGCAATAACGTAAGCTTCTTTTTATTTTCCGAGATCATCGCCGCTTGTACCGACAAGGGTTCGGATTGGATATACACATATTCATCGGGATGCTCCTCTATTTCAGGACTGAAGGTAGAGTTCCCTATGATTGTGAAAGTAAGTGTCAGTGGTGAGCTGTCTGTATAATGAGAAGCTAAAACCTGATCATCGATTAAAACTTGTTCGACGATTAACTGGGTTGATAAGGTGTCCGTATTTGTCGTAAACGTAACCGTATAAGGGCTTTTCTCAGCAACCAACCCTTCTTGTAACCGAATTTTTTTCTCCTGGGTTTCACCATCGTAATGATAATTCACCGTGGGAGTAGGTGTATTTCCGCAGTTGTCTTTTAACGATACGATGGTGGCACCGGTGTTAAGACGATTGGAGCCATCGAAGACAAAAATATCTTTGAAGCCGTTATCTACTGCTTGATACCCTTCGACTAAGGTGTGAGGTTCGAGTGTCAACACTTTCTGTGGATAATTGACTACGCCCAATGGAACGGTACCAATAACGGATTTTTCGCCGTTCCATCCCTGTAATAGGGTTAATTTGAAAGGATTCACACTACTCCATACATCAACGTTTTCGTCCAAGATGTTATTCAGATATTCTCGATCGATCGAAGCGTCAACATAGACAATGGCTTTGCAGCTATCTGCGATTTCCGCGCCTATAGTCGCACCGGTAAGGGTATAACTCGTCGTGTCATCGCTTATAACCAGTTTTGTCGGGTCAATATCGTTGTGACTCCCGTCAAGCTGTACTAAATCAGACCCTTCAAGAACCAGGTAACCCGTGTCATGCTCAAACCTCGCCTGTCTAACCATGGGGTAAGCCCGTATAGCTTCCGTGCAAATTTCCTGATTCAGCACGTTATTGGAAGCGTCTTTTACCGTTCCTGCAGTAACCTTGATTTTATTAAAGCTACCCTTACGGGAAAGAGAGAAATGAATCACTAGACGATTCGCTTCTACAGACACATTGTCACCAGTATAAAGCGGATAGAAGTTCGTGCCGTCTTCGGCTACGGTGATGGCGTTTCTCAATGTATTCGGACTGACCGCAAAAATCGGTTCGTCAAAGGCCAGGGCAATCGTCTGATTGCTATTGCTGATGATAGCCTTTGTATAAACCGGGGCATTCTGATCCGTAGTTGGCGGCGGAGGAGGCGGCGGAACAGGATCACTCGGTACAATCGTCACCGTAACCGGTGCGGCCTTTGGCAATCCCGGCTTGGAAAAAGCGCTTCCCAAAAGGGTTACCGATATGACAGCTCCTTGATCTTGGGGAGCAGTTGCCGCTCCTTGAAGCTCAATGATAATTTGATCCGCACTGCCTGGACGAACGGTAGGGATAAAACCTGACGGTAGCCCTTGGAAGAGAATATCGGCGGCCGATACATCCGGTTTAAGCGAAGCTCCGCTGATAGAGAGGATCCACTGCCGGTCGCTCGATAGGTTTTGATTGCCCACATCGAACTTCATCGTCGCATCGATCGCTGTGACGGTTACCGAACTTTGAGAGGGTAGGATCGTTACGTTGACAGGGCCCGCATCGGTCCCCGTGGCCGGATCTAGGGAGGAGGCCTTCACGATGACAGCCACCTGGGCGGGCTCTGTTAGGGCCTTTTCCAAGGTTCCGTCAACCGTAAGCACAATCTCATCGCCAGTTCCTTTAGCTGCAGTCACCACAAGGCCTGCAGGTAAGCCGGACAAGGCTAGATCCTTAATCGAAAGATCCGCTTTGACAGTACCGTTGGTTACTTTCAGGACCCAGGTATTGTCGGAAGAGACAGTCTGATTCCCTTCGGCTAAGCCGATTTGCCCATCTTGCACTTCCACCAAAATCTTATCGGCTTTCGCAGGCATTAAGGTCACTGTTACCGGTTCTGCATCGTTCATATCCGGTTCTTGAACGGCTGAACCCTTGACGCGAATGGACACGTCTTGGGCCTTTTCAATGGGCGCAGTAAGCGTCCCGGTGACGGTGACGATGATGCGATTGCCGCTTCCCTTGACAGCCGTCACCGTCAAACCTTCCGGAAGCCCCTCCACGTCCAAATCGTCGTTGCTGACAGAGGAGCGAACGGTGCCAAAATCCACAGCGAGCAGCCAGCGATTATTCGTCTTGTCAACGGTGAGATTGCCGGGAGCCATCTGTACCATCGAGGTTTCCGCGTTCACGCGGATCCGATCCGGCAGGGGTTCAATGGCGACAGTGATCGGATCTGCGTCGATATAGTTTTTACCAAGAAAGGCACTCTTGAGCACCGTGACTGTGACAGGCAGCCGTTCCGTAGGGACAGCGGCCATCGTGCCCGACAGGGTGATCGCCAGTTCGTTTCCGTTTCCTTTAGAGACGGTGGCCGTAAGCCCGGCCGGTAAGCCGTCGATGGAGACATCGCTTTTCGACAGTGTCGATTTGACCGTACCGTTGTCCAGTGTAAAGATCCACTGGTTGCGTTTGCTGGCGACCTTGCCGGTTTCGGTGATATAGACCGTATCGGTTTTCGCGGATGCGCCGACTTTCAGAACGGTGGGGACGATCATCACCGTCACCGGTTTAGCGTCCTCCATATTCGGTTCCAGCAAGGCACTCCCTTTGACAGTGAGGGTCACGGAAAGGGGGGTGTAAAAGCTCTCGGTCGCTTCCCCGGTTACGGTGATTTTAATCGTCCCGGCAGAACCTTGGCGCATTTGCCAATTCAGCCCTTCCGGGAGGCCCTCCACGGCCACATCATCCATCGACAAATCGGATTTCAAGGTACCGCTTTCGATGGCGAGAGCCCATTGGTTCGCAGAGGGGTCGGGGGAATTATCTTCATTCCGGATTTTGACCGTGCCGGTGACGACACGGACCGAGACGACTCGCTGGAAAGGCTTCAGCCGTAGCTTAACAGGCAAGCCATCCCCTTTAGGCGAGCGGTTAAAGGCTGACTTCTGAATCGTTACGGTAAAGTCTAAAGCCGTTTGGACCGGTTGAGCCGTCTGCCCGATCAAGGCGAACTCAATCGTTTTATCAGAGGCCTTGCGGGCGGTAAGCGAAAAGCCATCCGGAAGGCCGGACACGCTGATTTGCTCTTCACTAAACCTATCCTTCAAGGTAGTGCCGCTAATATCGACAGTCCAACGGGTCGTCGATTGAGCCTCTGTATTTCCGTCCTTGAGTTGTGCTTCCACATTCACGGGGGACGCCGAAATATCTGGTGTGCTCGTGCCGCCCCCTCCTCCCGGATTTCCCTGGCCTTGTCCCGGAGTGTTCCCTGGAGACTGCGGGCCTGCCGGCGTTCCCGGCGAGGAAAGGCCTTGTATGGCCTGCTGAATGACTTGCGCCTGCGGAGCCGGACCGGGAGGGGCCGGAGGTACGCCCGGCAGGGCAACCGTTGGCGCCGGCGTCAGGGGCCCTGCCGGTGCGATGGGTTCTGGTGCGTTTTGGCCGATCTGATTGGCGGCTTCAGTGAAGAAGCTCTGCTGGTTGAAAAAGCTGGCGACCGCGGCAGGACTGAGCGGTGCCGGGGGAGAGGGAGGCGCATTAGCCGGCACTAAGGTCTCCTGTCCGCCGATAACGGTGGCGATGCCGCCGCTTTTGCTTACGTTCTGAATCGAACCCTCTAAGCATCGAGTCCCGCCGGTTCCGTCCGCCATAGCGTAAGTCTCACCGGACGTTCCTTGAACAGAGGCCACGCCCCAAGGCGTATTCATTTCTAAGCGAGAAGAATCTTGCTCGGCCGTGCGCCACCACTCATCACTTTTGGCAGCACTTTCTGCCGGGTTCGGTTCACCGTCCAAGGCCAAAAGCATTTCCGGCAGGATCCGAGAGCTGGCCCAATAGGTTTGCCCGCGCAAGGCAGTCTTTGTTGGCGCAGGGGCAGTAGTATTGGCACTAGCCTTAAGGAGTTCAGCCACCGAGAAGAAGAGGTCTCCCACAGGCATCTGCAAGACAAGGCGGTCGATAGTGACGCTGGGACGGCCGCCCTTGACGATATAACTTCTTCCTCTGGCCTCGGTGATCGTGATCTTCGTCCCGGTAGTCAGCAACAAGGAAGAACCGTCTTCGCATTCCAATCGGGCCTCTCCACTTATCACTTCCACGGCATCACCGCCTGTGACTGTGAGTGGTTCCTGAGCAGGGACAGCGGCGTCGTGACCCTTCCGGCGCAGGAGGGCTTGTCCTTGGGGAATGAGTTTCATTGCCAAGGGCTGCTGCCGTAACGTAGGAGCGACGGTGAGCAGCTTGGCTAAGGCCTGAGCGATCTGGCCGCGCAAGGCGGGCTCGTCCGGCATAAAGGCATGGCCGGCCCCCTGAGGAGAAAAGAGCCCGGCGGCCACAGCCATTTGGACCGGTCGAGATGCCCAATGACTGGCCGGCACGTCACCAATAGCTGTTGTCGGCACGACCGAAGGGGAGACCGGTTCTAACCGTATCATGACGGCTACCGCTTGGGCGCGAGTCAGCGTTGCCTCCGGCTGAAAATCGCCGTCCTGGAAGCCTTCCATCACACCGGCTTGCTTCATGGCGGCAATGGCGCTGTGCGCCCAGTAGCCGGGGGGCACATCGGTGAAGGGCCGCTCCTCGCCTCCGGCAGGCAGACGACCGGACTGGCGAAGAAGGGTAGCCGCGATCTGGGCCATCTGCCCACGTGTTAAAGGCAACTCCGGATGGAAGGCACCGTCGGGATACCCATGGAGGATATTCCTGTCTGACAGATACCGTACTACTGGATATAAGGAATTCCCCAGCGGGATATCCTTGTACGGAACCGGAGGGTCCGCTGCACTGGCAGACATCGGTAGCACCATAAGGCCAATCAATACAAGTACGATTAGAAGGCATAAGCTGGAATAGAGGGACCTTCTCTGAATCAACTGCGCATGGATCACGGCAACGCCTCCTTGGTTCATATAATTGTTTTCTAATGAACGATTGATTTCCCTATTCGGTTTGTATATACCGGAATCCTCCATAACCTTAGTCGGTAAGTAGGAGATTTTTAGGTGTAAATATTTTAAAATTAAAAAAAACCCCGCTGTTTTGGTTAAGCGGGGTAAGCCTAGAGCTATACATATACTCCGGAATCATCATCATTGGAGACAATTAGATCGAGCGTCGCGGTCACATTGCCGATTTTTGCTGTAATCGTCACATCACCGACCGATTTCGTCGTGACTTTTCCATTAGAATCGACGGTGGCTACCGAAGGATTGCTCGTACTCCAAGTAACCTTCTGATTGGTGCCGCTCAGATCGATTTCATCGCCATTTTCGTCATAGGCGATCACATGAAGATAGACGGTCTGTTTGGGTTCTAGCTCCGTGCCGTCTTCCGGTTCTTCGATTTCCAATTCTTCCACCGTGCTTGAGGAGTTCGGATCGACGACGGTCAGATCCAACGTATTGGACACGTCATCGATTTTCGCTGTAATCGTCACATCACCGGCTCTTTTGGCCTTCACATTTCCTCTCGCATCGACGGCAGCCACATTAGCATCACTAGAAGTCCAAGCGACTTTCTTCTTGCTCTTGCTGAGGTCGACTTCATTTCCGTCTTCGTCGTAAGCAAGGACAGACAAGGTAATCGTCTGATTTACATTTAATTCGGTACCATCCTCTGGCTCCTGGATTTCCAAGGAGTCAATTGCATAAGGGTCTTTGACTTGGACCACTATTTCCGATGATACTTTTCCACAGGTTACAGTGATCGTCGTTTCACCTGCGGAGATCGCCTTAACAAGGCCGTTTTTGGCCACTGTGGCGACTTTGCTGTTTTTAGACTTCCAAGAGAGCCTTGGTTTTTTGATCTCATCGCCGTTCGCGTCGGTCACGGTTGCGACAAGTTGGAGGGTGCTTCCGATCGGTACTATAGGGTCAACGTCATCCTTTGTCGTCACTTCGACGCAACAGGCTACGGCACTTAGCGGTTGAACAACACTCCTTGCCGGTTGATTATCCGGTGTGTTTGCTAAGGCAATTGAAGTGACGGAACAGAACATACTTGTTGACATGATCAATGCCAGCAGTTTCTTGGGTACATTCACCATAGCCCGCCTCCTGTTCAGTTCTTTTGGTAGAAAAGATCAGCCTATACTCTATGTACTGTTTCGTGGATTGCGTAAATCTTCCTGCATATATTCAAAAATTTTACTAGGAGTATCCCTCTTTACAATATAAAGAAACATCCCTTGAGGAATGGCCAAAATACTGAAATGTACTTTTGTGGCAGAAAAAATCCGAAGGGGTGTTCCCTTCGGATAGGTAGAATCAATTCATTTATTTCACTTTCACGGTGACGTTCTTTTTCAGCTTGCCTACGGTGACTGTAATTTTAGCTGTTCCTTTACCGACAGCGCAGATGACCCCATCTTCTACGGTGCACACTTTTTTGTTCGATGTGGAGAACTTGGCTTCATCGGTTACATCGGCTTCTTCTTTATTCGCATAATAGCCGGTTACGGAAATTTCAGCGGTATCACCGACCGCCAGTGTTACGGAAGCGGGATTTACGGAAATCGACTTCACCGTTGCAGTAACGGTGACGGGAACATCGATTTCCTGATCTTCATAATAAACGGCGATGGAAGTTTCGCCTCTAGCCACAGCAGTGACTTTTCCGTTTTTATCGATCGTGACCACATCTTCATCGCCCGATTCGAATGTGCATGATTTGGTCACTTCCGTGATTCTTCCGGTTTCATCGGTGGCTAGCACTTTCAATTGCTGGGCTTTGCCACCGACTTGAATGTTGAGTTCCTCCGGGTTGGTGCTCAGCGTAATATCGCTTGCTGTCGCATTCACAGTAACGGGGATTAGGACTTGACTGCCTTGGTAGCTCGCGGTGATATTCGCATACCCTTCCGCAATAGCCGTTACGTTCCCTTCGGAGACTACAACCACACCATTGTTATCGGAAGACCAATCTGCGTTTTCGGTGACATCCTGCACAACTCCATTGACTTGAGCGGTAAGTTTTACTGAAGTGGTTTCTCCTACACTCATGGTGAGTGAACTCGGCGTCGCCGTTAGGGAAGAACCTGCCTTAACTGTTACCGTACAGGTAGCCAGTTTCCCCTGATATAAGGCCGATACGACTACGGTTCCTGTTTTTAAGGCGGTTACGTTGCCATTGCTATCGACACGAGCGATTTTATTATCGGAAGATGTCCAGCTGGCACCAGTGACCGGTTTTGTTGTACCGTCTTGATATTTCCCGGTTAGCGTTAACTGGGTCGTACCGCCAACGTTCAAGGAAACGTTGAACGGAGCAATCACGATGGATGTCAAATTGGATGATTTGGCAGAAACGGCCACATTTACAACAGCCGAGCAGTTACTGCCATCTTGCGGTGTAAAGGTAATCGTCGCAGTTCCTGCGGCCAGTGGGGTCACCATTAAGTCTGGGGTGACGGACACCACATTCGGATTGCTCACGGTATAGTTTATGTTCTGGTTTGTAGCGTTGCTTGGACTGACGGTAACCTGTAATTGTTGGGGACTATCCCCGACGTTCAAGGACAAGCTGCTCGGGCTGACGGAGATCGCGGTCACCGGTATGCCATCAGAGGATGCTCCGGTGGTAAAGCTATAGTAAAATTCGTCACTTTGATTCCCCGATTGGTCAGTGACAGCCCCTTTTTTCAAAGACAGCATATACTTCGTGTTTGCCTTCAAGTTACCGACGGGAGTTACTAATAAGGTGTTTCCATTTACGGCGGCTGAAGTGGGAAAATCTTCGTAGGTATTGTAATTCCAAATACTGACTAAACCGGTGCCGCGTTTTATCGGTTCGCTATAAGTAATGGTGTGGGTCTGATTTACTTTTACATTGGTAGACCATTTCGGGGGATCGACACTCTGCACGGCCGGCGGCGTCGTATCGCTGCTGCTGCTGTCCATCAGAGCTTCCATAAGGTAAGGTTTGTTAACCAGAGAGGCGGAAGTATCGCCGAACAAGACAATATAGTAGGTGCCCGGCGACAAGGTTTTCGAAATAACCTGCCCAGAAGATGTGGAAGTGGTTACGAGAGAGCCCCAGGCTAAAGAATTATCGTCACCGTCGACGAGTTGTAGAATTAAATGGCTATTTAAATCTGATCCCGCCGTAGCGATTACTGTAAGATTTCCTGATGTAGGCACGTTTACTCTATAGTAATCCAGATCATAATTGGTGCTAAAGGAACCGGAAACGTATTTGTTTAGTACAATGTCATCGGCGAGGGAGATGTTATAGTTGGGTTCACTTTCATAGATATAATCGGAACTGGCTGCAGGGGCTTTTTGCTTTACCGCTTTCGATAAGTTCTCTACCTGGGCCGTATCCGGTGTTACTTCAGCAACCGATTGTTGAGCGGATCGTTGTTTAATCAGTTTTTCATAATCGGATTTTTCATCGGCAAATGCAGGGCTAACTAGGAATAGTCCCAAAATGACGGTGAATAGGCAAATAGACCACTTTTTTACGGACATAATTTCTCCACCCCTTAATAAGTTTTTTGTGGTTTTTAGTACTAAGGCACTTGCGTTTTGACTTTAATCTCCTCTCCTCTAAGCATAGATCCCTCTTGATATGTAACCTCCTTTCACTTCATGTAAAAAATGTATCACCCTGAGATCCTATGTATTGTTTCGTAAGCTGTTTAAAATTTCCTGCCAGTTCTCAAGAATTTTACTGAGGATCATTTCATTTACCTGTATTGGAGAGATTTGCGATTATCTCCTGTATGGGGTATTCAAAAATCCTGTAATAAAAAAGACCCTTCCGGAAACAATGGAATGTTTCCGGAAGGATTTCACAGCTAGTGATCTCTTAATAGATCACTTTACAGTAATCTTTGCTGTTACGGTCTTGCCACCAAAGGTAGCCGTAATCGTAGCTTTTCCCTTTGTTTCGCCAGTGACTAAACCCTTGTCTACAATAACCGCGTTCCCTGTTTTAACTAGCCAAGATGCTTGTTCAGACACATTTTCTGTCGATTTATCTGTATATGTGGCTGTCACCGTCAGCCGACAAGTGTCTCCAACCTTAATCGTCTTACTCGTGGGCGTAAGTTTTAGTTTGCTGACTTTATGATCGCCGGCAACCGTGACAGTAATTGTTTTGGTTTTGCCGCCAAAGGTAGCTGTAACTTTCGCCGTTCCCGCAGCAACCGCTTTGACGTTCCCCTTGTCTACTGTGACCACCCGGGCATCGCTGGAATCCCACCGACAGGCTGGAGAGGAAGTTACATCTACGTTAGAACTATCATCATATTCCGCAGTCGCCGTCAGTTTGAGCGTATCGCCGACATTGAGCTTGACTTTTCCGTCTTCAATCCCCGCACCAGTTAGGTCGAGAGATTCAACGGACGCTGTCTCTCCACCTTTAAGCTTGACCACGTAGATTTTCCGTTCATAACCATCGGGATACCCGGCCGCGATAAAGCCTCCATCTTCGGTTTGCTGGCCCGAAAAAATGTAGTAACTCCCCTTAGTGCTATAATCGGTTTCCCAAATCGGAGTACCGGCTGCATCGGTTTTTACGAACATCGGAGTATATATTCCCGAGTTATTGACGTTATAAGACGTTCCGATCACAACGTAGCCACCATCGTCCGTCTGGACAACAGCTCGGCCTTCATCATAACTGCCCTGGCTAACCGCTTTTTGCCACTCTTGATCCCCTTTTGCAGTCACCTTGAGCAAGTAGGTTTTCCAATTATCCGACTGAAGTTCCGGACTGGCTGTAGTCCCTGTCGCGATATAACCCAGATCGCTAGTTTGTTTTACGTCATAGAGAATTTCATCTTCGCTTTCCCCAAAGGCTTTTTCCTGCCATTCTTCCTTACCGCTCGCGTTCAGCTTGATCAAATATGCGTCCTTTCGTCCAGTTCCGAAAGAGCTTGTATAACCACCCAGGATAAAGCCGTTATCTTCTGTATTGCTCACGGAAAAAACTTCATCATCTTGGGGGCCGCCGTAGTACTTTTCCCAAAGCAGCTCACCATTCGCGTCAGTTCTGACAGCATAAACTTGCCTGTCGCCGTTAGGGCCACAGTTGCTAAAACCAACCGCGAGAAAACCTCCGTCGCTAGATTGAGTGACCGCATATCCTCGATCATCGTAGATTAAGCCATCTTCCGAACCAAAATATTTGATCCATTTTTGAGTTCCCTGAAGATCTGTTCGCAATAAAAAGAGTTGGTTATAAACATCGCTGTTTACATATGTATAACCGGTGATAATGTATCCATCGACTGGGCTGTCTGGGCGTCCGTCTTTCGTCGTCTGTCGTACAGACATAGCCACGTCATATTCAGGTGTGTTATATAATTGCTTCCAGACTTCATTTCCGTGGGCATCGGTTTTGAGGAGATAAACATCATTTTGAGGGTCGCCATCTGCATCTTTTGTCGCGCTTAACGTAGAAGAAGCGATTATGTAGCCGCCATCATCAGTCTGTTGAATACAGGGGTGTGTCTCATCCCCTGAGTTACGGGGTCCTCCATTCGGACGTTGATAGGTACTCTCCCAATCTACGGAAGGCCCGGATTTGATGGGCGTCGCCATGGCACTCATCGCTGTCGTAGAAAGCATGGTAATCGTCAATAGGGAAGTGAGTAGCAGATGTTTCCCTTTCCCCGGCCTCCTAAGGGAGTCATGGCTCGACGGATTGATTGTAAATACCTTTTTCATTAATTCCTTTCCTCCTTTTATAAAAATAATTAATTGGATAACATTGGAGAAAGGTTAGCGGTAGTGGGAACTTCAACGAAGTACTCGACATTGGAGAATAGAAAATTGTTTGAATCATGTTAATTTTACTCAGATAAATTATACCATCCTTATTTTAAGACACAATACATGCCTGAGAAATTTATGAACACTTGACTTGATTACACTGTTCAGTTATGTATAGCCTGCCAACTATATACTATGGTTAGGGTTTTGAACAAGAAAACCGGTTGAGAAATAAGCCTCTCAACCGGTTTTCTTGTTCAATATATCAGATTTAATTTTTAGGATCCGAATTTTACGATAGTCCCAATGGTGATCGTACCGTCCGCGTTAACCGTTACAGCGATCGTTGCCTGATTCGCTAAAGTATCTTCCACCGTAATCGTAGCCGTACCAACACTGACGGAAGTGATGTCGATCATACTGGTGCCCGAGTTGACGGATGCCGTAGCGACGGAAGGTGCATCCGATGTTGCTGTGGTACCTACCAAGCCTAAGGTGGGCACATCGTTCGCCGTGGTGCTATCGGTGGCGGCACTGAAGACGACGGTATATTTGGTGATCGTTCCGACGGTAATCGCTCCATCGGGACCGACGGTCACGGCCATGGTGGCTTGGTGATTCGACGCATCTTCCACCGTAATGGTTGCCGTACCGGCACTGACAGAAGTGATATCGATCTTACCGGTACCGGAATTGACGGCTGCCGTCGCGACGGAGGGCGTACCCGATGTTGCCGTGGTTCCGACTAGGCCTAAGGTGGACATATCGTTGGCGGTGGTGCTGTCGGTGGCAGCACTGAAGACGACAGTGTATTTCGTGATGGTTCCGACGGTAATCGCTCCGTCGGGCCCGACGGTCACGGCGATGGTGGCTTGGTGGTTCGATGCATCTTCCACCGTAATGGTCGCCGTACCGGCACTGACAGAGGTGATGTCGATCTTGCCGGTGCCGGAATTGACGGCTGCCGTCGCGACGGAGGGCGTACCCGATGTTGCCGTGGTTCCGACCAAGCCTAAGGTGGACAGATCGTTGGCGGTGGTGCTGTCGGTAGCGGCGCTGAAGACAACGGTGTATTTGGTGATGGTACCGACGGTAATCGCTCCGTCGGGCCCGACGGTCACGGCGATGGTGGCTTGGTGGTTCGACGCATCTTCGACTGTAAT
>NZ_WNKU01000015.1 GCF_009720735.1 Heliobacterium mobile | reverse complement strand
CGAATCAGAGGATGTTTTTCGCCTTTATCCCTGAAAAATCAAGGCTTTATGTCATTTTTCTTACTGCGAAACTTGAGATAATAAAAAAAACGTGGCCTGACGGCTCACGCTTTCCGACTCAGAGCGTTATTCACAAACTCTTCTAAGGCTGACCAAGAGTGAAAATAGTTTGAACGTAATCCGTCTCTAGAATGAACCACACCAGAGGTTTTTCCATCAAAGTCGGCCAACGGAACGGCAACAAAACACCGTTCCTCAACATTATATCCGATGATTACATCAACCTCTGAGGGCTTGTAAGCAACCTGTTTTCCTGTCTCAATATTGGTACTTGAAACCTCAAGATTATAAACCGGCGTAGGTGAGTTTTTATATTCAGGATCGCGTTTCAGATTCTTTACTTGAACCTTTATGCAAACACCGTTTTTCTCAACAATTAAATCGTACTTCGATGCTCCAGATAGTGGCTTGCTTACGTTGTAGCCTGCTAACAATAAAAACCCAGCAACCATTACTTCCCGAGCATCTCCCAAGCTCCGAATACTTGCCACTAGAATCCCTCCAAATATTTGATGTTTTTATCATTCGATGCGCATGAAATATTTCCTTCAGAAGTTATTTTCTTTATATAAACTACGTCTTCCAGTGCTTTTGATTCGGCCAATTTCTCATTATGTTTTTGTCTGTTTATCTTTGATTAGCAGTCCGGTTGCTATACATTCGCCCACCCTATATACCACCAGACCGAGAAGTCGACTTTGTTCAAGATAGAAAATGCCTTCGGCTCGGTAAAATCGGTATCACGACTTTGCCACCACAGGTGAGGTCGCTTTTTTCGTGAGGGTTGATGGGGTTTGGCTTTGGGGATAACTTGGAGTCTTTAGGATTAAAAAGTTAATAATTAATCTCTTGCAAGAGGGGATTAACCACATGTGTTGAAAACTACTGGAGAAGATATATGAGATTTAAGTTGATACATAAGTAGAGGGGATTTTTATGGAAGTTAAATTTGAAGATTATTTAATCAGCAGTGACAAGTCACTTTTAAACTGTGAGACGATTTATATG
The DNA here is from genome assembly GCF_009720735.1 of Heliobacterium mobile. Lineage (GTDB taxonomy): Bacteria > Bacillota > Desulfitobacteriia > Heliobacteriales > Heliobacteriaceae > Heliobacterium > Heliobacterium mobile. Next base: position 86,048 of record NZ_WNKU01000015.1, on the reverse strand, counting down.
TTCTTGGCGTCGTCATATTGGGCGAAGAATAGACCTATTGAAGCCATAAACAAATCAATTGAAACATCGCTTTGTTTTGGTGTTTATCATGGAAACAGACAAATTGGATTTGCTCGAATCGTTTCAGATTTTGCAACTATGTACTGGTTAGCAGATGTCATAATCGATGAAGAATACCGTGGCAAAGGTATTGGTAAAAAACTAGTAGAAACAATTCTAACTAGTGAAGATTTAAAAGGTCTAAACGGGATTTTAGGGACACTTGATGCACATGGACTGTATGAACAATATGGATTTGTGAAAAATGCCGATAGATTCATGGTAAAAAGACCGGTATAGCGGCAGATTATTGATCGCCGATACTATTTACCGTTCAAGTCTTTCAAAAATCAAGCCGGAGATTATACATGATATTGTTTGCGCTATCTCTATTTTTTATTTTTGAAAATGTAATGGCCCACCTTCGACTTGAGACCCGTCTGTGGTATGAACGGTATAGTTGGTCCTTTTGAGAGGCGTAGGAGGGCGAGGTGGAGGGGCAGATTTTTAGGAAGACCAGAAAATAAATTACTGCTATTACCAGAAAAAGAAGGATTTTGTGATATCACCTGCGAAGTAATCAGCGATTTTACGTGTCATGGGGGGAGATCATGAGGTCCTTTCTCTTTAAGGCTATAGTGGCAACGATATTAGCTGCGATCGTGATATTAATTGCGATAGTGATTAAAGCCATACGTGGTGGTCGATCTGGCCGTGGCCAAACGGAAGGGAGGGGCTAGGGTGAGGCGTTGGTTCATTTATCTCATAACCGGAATTGTGTTTGGAGTATTTGACTTTTACTATCATGGTTTCTTATCCAATCTAATGCATCTACAAACTTATTCCAGTCTCGCTGGTGAGATTACCTGGTTAGTGTTGAGTATTGGTATCTGGGTAGTACCTATTGTTCCTATCGCTTTATACGAGGCAAAAATCTCCCGATCAATGCTGCGGTCGGCCTTAGCCAACAGCTTAACTTGGTCTGCCGCCATTGTTTCTTATTACTTGACCAATGCGGTTCAACTTGCATTTTTACCAACTAGACAAGAGTTACATTTCTCAAATCACAGCACACCGTTTTTCTGGGATAATTGGAAGAGCGTAATTTGGGATGATATTATTCTTGGAGGCATGGTTGAATGGATTGTTGTTGCTGTGGTCGGCGGATTCATTATTGGATTTTTGATTTGCTTTATTTATAACCGCATTATGAAAACTCGTACTGTACAGAAGGAGTCGATAGAAGCTTCTGAAACTAATCCGCAAAATCTCTGAAGCTAGCAGGATAGGAGTGAGTATTATCAAAAGACTTATAACTCTTATATCTTTGTTTGTTATACTTTTAACGGGTTGCGATTTTACTCCTAAATTGACATGTGAAAAAACTGATATAAAACATCAAAACAAGAGGGTTATTGACTTTATCAACTTACATTCCAAAGAGGATGGAGTATTTCTTTTAGAGAATAAGGATACATATTATTTGTATATTAATAATGTTATCAGCTACCAAAGCAATAAGATTCCAGTGGTTTCAGATGTTAAAGTTGAAAGTAACGATGACGAACTCAGGATTTTTTATAATGAAGATTATAATGATTATAAACGTGAGGGTATAGAGTCAAGCGTATTATATAAGATATCGCTAAATAAAAAATACGACTCTATGTATGTGTATAAAAACGGTAAAAAAACATACTTCAACTCGATTGACGTTGAATAATGAGAGTGGTTTCTCGCGATAATATAAAGAAAGCGTCCGGCCCTATATAGCCAAACGCTTGTTTTGAACTTATTGTTGATTTTGTTGTTGTTGTTGCCAAGCTTTTTGACGCGCATCTCTGCCCTCAATCCCTTGCTGCCGTTCTTCTGGAGATAGAGTCTTGCCCGTACCTTGCCATGGAGGTGCAGTCCCATTTTGTTGTAGGTGCTGTCCGTTCCCGATTTGATTATTGCTAGCGTCCGACTGTGATTGATTTTCTATCGTTTTTTGTGTAGGTATAGAAGGGTTTTGGGCGGAACATCCAATAACTAACGGGATAATGAGAAGACTTGCGAAACGTTTTAGAGCCACGAACAAAGAAACACATCCTCTTGAAAACTTTATGCGGGAGTATTAATTATTCTTGGCTTTGTTGTTGCTGTAATTGTTGTAACCAAGCTGCATGTCTGGCTTCTCTTCCTTCAAACCAAGCTTGCCGATCTTCCGGGGATAGCGTTCTACCCGTGCCTTGCCAGGGCGGAGGAGTTATATTTTGAGTTTGACAGAGTCCCATTCTCAGTCCGTGCCCTTGACCGTTACAAAGACCTTGAGCTTGGTAACCTGTTGCCATAGCACTGCTCCCGTTACCTCGCATACCCATTCTTGCATCTGCAGGCCCAGAAAGGCTCACGATGCTGACGAGTAATGTAGCTCCGAGAGCTGTAGCAATAATTTGCCTTTTCATTGTAATACGACCCTTTCGATTAATTTATCCGTCCACCCTATTATCTCACTACTTAGTTTCAATTGTTTTACAGTTTCGTTACAATTAGGTGACAAATATTAGCTCATACTCACTTCCTGCCGCCAAAACTTTAACTTCCTACCAGTAATTTCCTCTCGTATTTAATTGCGTTAAATCGGATTAAGAAACAGGGGCTAGAACAAATAGAACAACCATCGTCACCAACAACGAAAAACTTCTAACTTAAAGCGTAGACCCTATCGGGCCTCGTTAAATCATTGCTTGGTAGAAGAAAGGATTAACTTAAGGGAACACAGCATGAAAAGCCCGCCGAGTGTGGTGGGGTTTTCTTGTTTTAAACGGGCCTGTGGTTCGGAGGACTACAATTGTTCTGCAGTTTTATTGGGTAATTGACCGAAGCTCACTGTTGCCCACCGGGGGAACAGAAGCGAGCGAACATAGAAAGGATGATCTGCAGTTTTGGGGGCTGTGTTGCTGTTGAGGGGTATGGGGGTGCCTGAGAATTAGATATAAAGAGCATTACCAACAAAAAAGCCGCCCGATGAAGGGCGGACAATCTAAATTGCTATCTAATTGTAGGTAAATCCCGGTCTAGTTGTGAGCGGCCATTATAGGCATGCGAATGCCCAAGAATAAAACTTGTACGACCTCTCATTCTATGAAAATGTTCTCCACCTCGAACACGAACTGGCGGACCAGTGACATTGGTAAAAAAGTGTACATGATCAAGACTTAAAGTTGTACTACCGAAAAAAACGTGTCTGTGACCAGGAACGTCAGCTTTATACGTGGTAAAACCAGACATCCGATGTCGGTGATTTTTAGCTCGATTAGTCAAGAATGAGAATCTGTGAGTATGCAGCATAGACATTCCCTCCTTTCCAGAATTATCAACCCTTTATACCTTATTCTGGAAGAGATTGCGAGGTGAATGCCTAAGGCAATATACGTCCCTAGGGTGTTAAATTTAAGGAGAATATTACTATTCTGTCATCGTTGAACTTTGGATTTCGTCGAGAGTAACGATCGTATATCCTTTTTCCTTTATTGAAGTAATAATGTAATCCAGGGAATCCACGACGGGTTTGGAGTTACCGTGTAAAAGAATGATTGCCCCGGGATGAATTTGTTTGACGATGTCTTCTTGAACTTTTTTTGTTGTCGCTAATGGAGACCAATCGTCAGTGGCTATACTCCAGAACACAGACTGAAACCCGAGATTTTTCGTTGCCTCTAGGCTATTTCGGCTAAACTCACCTTTTGGCGGACGTAGATATTTTGTTTTATAATCGCAGCCTGATGCAAGTTCGATATCTTTGTTTAGTACCATGATTTCTCTCGTCAGCTTATCTTGAGTAAGACTCGGTAAACTTGGGTGGTTCCATGTATGATTCCCGACCGTGTGCCCTTCTGCAATGAGACGTCTTAATAGTTCTGGTTGGGTTTTTACCCAGTGCCCACACAAAAAGAAAGTGCCTTTGGCATTGTGCTTAGCCATGATATCTAAAATACGAGGAGTTGCCCCTTCAAGTTCATAACCCATATCAAAAGTAACGGCGACATATTTACGACTAGTATCTCCAATATAAAAGGCACCATTTTTTTTTAATATCGACTTTAACCAGTCAGGAACAAATGGAGGTTGCTCATCTTTGGTTTTAGCAATTCCCCAACCATACTTTCTATTGGGATCTTGACTTTCGACGGCTTTTGATACTTCCTCAATTGGCCAATCATATTGTTCATAAATTCGTGTTAATTCGAAAAGTCCGTATCCAATAAAGCCTAATAATGCGATTAGTAATCCTAATAATTTAAATTTTCTATTCTTCAGAGTAATTCCTCCATTCCAAATAGCCCTTCAGAAAGTACTATGCATATATGGAATGGATTCTTACAGGGATACACTGGTAATCATCGTATTCGCATACCAACAGACTATACTTTCGAATAGGATAACAGTACAACCCCTCGTTTCTCAGAGCCACTTCGTCGACCTTTCCGAAGAAGCCAGTGGGGGTGAGCGGTTGTATTTTGTCACCAAGGTAAAATCCTGCACTCTATTTTTGAATAATGGTATCGACCGTTACAAAATCATATCCATGGGAACGTAATTGATCGATCATTTCGGGTAGCGCTTCAACGGCTGCATTCAATTGTCCGGGTATGGTCGCCCTGCAGTGTTGTAAAATAATACTTCCCGGTGTAACCTCTTTCTTCACCACATCAAGTATTTGATTTTTGGTTTTACCTTTTAAGTCACGACTGTATATCGACCACTCAATTACTTTATATCCCATGTTTTGTAGTTCCTTTATTATAGTTCCGTTGATAGAACCATATGGTGTTCGAAATAATCTAGTCTTCAGTTCCGTGATACGGTGTATCTCATTCTCTGTTAATTGTATTTCGTTTACCAATTCAACCGTAGATAAGTTGGGTAGCTTTGGATGATCCCAAGTATGATTCCCGATTCCATGGCCTTCAAGTGCGATCCGACGTAACACCTCTGGAAAGGTATTTGCCTGTTTACCGACAATAAAAAACGTAGCTTTTACTCCTTTATCGCGGAGTATATCGAGAATTCGTGGGGTGTAGAAATTATCGGGGCCATCATCAAAGGTTAATGCTACGTACCTCTTTGCGGAGTTTCCTTTATAGAATAAGGTTCCTTGATATTCTTCTTGTAGTGCCCTGGCCTGTTCAGGATTAGTATTGTAGTCCTGTAACTCTCTAACGGGAATAGTCGTATCGGGACTAGGATCAGTTACTCGTTTGAAGGGGTTTTTCACGCAAGCGGATATTATGACCGTCGTAATAAGGATAAGTGTTATGGTGCGAATATTTTTATTCATAAAATCTACGCCTTTTTAATCTTCTATGACTATATAATGTCCGTTTAATATCTCCTTCATTTACGATCGACCCTACACCGAATCGGGCCGTAATCTCTCTATTAAAAAACTCAAAAATATCTCCAGGAATGCCCAAATCCCACTTGGTTTCCCGACCCAGCAGTCAGTTTATTTTGTATTAGGGTTAGTGTAGAACAGAGGCGGATGGTTCATTATAATTCACTGTACAAGAAAACATTAGGGGCAAACCTCAATGAGACACGATTTCGTTTTTATGGGCAAGATAATACATGGGTTTATAAGAAGCAGGAGGAATCTTTATGGAGAAGGTAAAAATCCCAATCAGGCCACTCGGCCCATTTCCCACCGTATTAGCAGGAGCGGACGTTGATGGAAAACCGAACTACGCCACTATTGGAGCCTGTGGAGTGGTTAGTCTTGAACCCGTACTCTATATCTCACTTCGAAGCACTCACTATACAACCACAGGTGTCAAAGAGAATGGGTATTTTAGCATAAACATCCCTTCGGCGGACATGGTTCAAGTAACCGATTATTGCGGTATAGTGTCGGGAAAAGAAACAAGCAAGGCGAATATGTTTAGCTCGTTTTATGATGAATTAGGTAGAGCACCGATGATCAGCGAATGCCCAATCAACATGCTTTGCAAGGTCATTAAAAGTATGCCGATATTTGATTTTGAAATGTTTTTCGGTGAGATAGTTTCTGCATATGCGAATCAAGAATCCCTTACAGATGGAAGAGTTGATCCTCAAAAAATTAATCCGATGATAATGATGGGCAATAGCTATTGGAATTTAGGGCAAGCCGTTGGGGAGCTGTTTAAAGAAGGTGAGGCTTACAAGAAGTCACAAGAACAATAACCTTAAAATTTCAAATCATATCATTTTGAGTGATTATTGCAGATGAAGTAGATAAACTTCTGAAATTAATCCAAAAAAAACGCCACGAAGCCTCGCGACTTCTGTTGGCCAGTAGTAGTAACAAGCTATCCTAGGGTCCAAGAGGTCGATCGTCTTCGGGAAAAGTGTTGCCGGTTATAATTTGAAGAGCTAGCTAAACAGAAGACCGTACTTTTGCCGGTGTATCGGGAATATCTTTAGAAAAAGGAAAAGCGTGACCCAACGAGGTCACGCCTTCCCATATTCTATAACTTGAAGGTCTGTACTCGACTCTGTAATTCCTCGGCTAAGTAAGTTAGGTTTTGAGATGCTGATGCAATCTCTTCCATAGAGGCGGTCTGTTCTTGAGAAGCTGCGGCAATCCCCTGAGTTTCGGCCGATGATTTTTCAGCCAAAGTTTTTATTTGTTTCATCGATGATTGCATTCCTTCGCTAGCTAAAGAAACTTCTTCTATCAAAATAGAAACATCGTGGATCTGTTGTGTAACGCCCTCTACAAGTTTTGCAATTTTTTGAAACTGTTCTCCAGACTGATGAACCAAATGTGTACTGTTTTTGACTTCCAAGGTTCCTTTATTCATTGATTCTACGGCTTTTTTTGTTTCTGATTGAACTTCAAGAATTAAGGTACTGATTTCTTGGGTAGCTTTCGCAGATTCTTCGGCTAATTTTCGAACCTCTTCGGCCACGACTGCAAAACCTCTTCCCATTTCACCCGCTCGTGCCGCTTCAATCGCTGCGTTCAGAGCAAGTAGATTTGTCTGACTTGCGATGTTAGTAATAACATTGACAATTTGGCTAATCGATTGAGACTTTTCGCCTAAATTGTGTATAGTATTAGCCGAATCCTCTACAACAGAATTTAGCCTATCCATTTGATTCGTTACATTTTTAATTGAACCAAGACCATTTTCTGTAGCCCTAAGCACTTCTGTCGAGGAAGAACTCATTTTCGCTGAATTAACGGTTATCGTTTGTATGGCTTCCCCAATTTTCTGTCCCACTATACTCGTGTTTTCAACAGCTTTTGATGTTATTTCTACACCAGTGGCCACCTCCTGAACGTTTCGCCCAATTTGATCGGCAGCTTTTGATGTTTGTTCTGCGGATGCAGCTAATTCTTCTGATGTTGCGGCTACCTGCCCTGAAGCATGAACAACGCCTTTTACGACATCAATTTGGTTACCAATCATCTGATTAAACGATATCATTAATTGGCCTATTTCATCGCTAGATTTAACTTCTGCTTGAACGGTTAAATCCCCGTTCCCTGCCTTAATCATGAGCGATTGTAGATTTATAATTGGGTCTGAAATTAGTTTTGCAATCCATAGAGCGACAATAATTCCTAATAAAGTAGCTATTACGCTAAAAGAAATTATGATCACTTTTCCGTGCTGATAAGTTTCTACTGAACGAGCAGCGTCTTCTTTGGCCTCGTTTGCGTTGTATTCTATGAGTTTTAGCATGGTATCATTAGCTCTTACCCAAACGGGCTGAACCTCCAATAACCTCTGGTTTGTCAATTCGAACTGATTTGCCTTTCCCGCAGTAACAATTGAAGGTATCTTACTTAAAAAAGTCGACCAATCATTCATAAAGGAGTTATACAACTTTATTTCTTCATCAGTGGTTATGTATTTTTCTCGATAGATTTCCATTTGTGTATTGATTTTTTTAAGTAATGGGTTTAATTCCTCTGATTCTATTTTATCCATTTTTTGAAGATCTGTTTCTATCGCTATTAATAATAACAGCCTAGGAACGTCCGACACAGCTCCGTTTAACCATCCACCATCTTCTAGACTTGGTACTGAAGAATATTTGATTTCATATGCGGAGTCTCCCATATTTCCCATATTCCAAACAGCTACCGTACTCGACACTATCATTAATAAAATGATTGAAAGGAACCCAGCCAGTAATTTCTGTTTTAAACTCACTAAAAGCCCTCCTTTTTTTATTATTGAAATCACGTTCATTAATTAGAACAGTTTAAATTTTAACATAATATCGGGGCGAGTGTCATTATATTTTAAGTTTTAGAGGTGTAATATTTGGAAAATTAATTCATGTGTGATATGAACCCGAAAAAAAACGGTTACCGGCGAATACCGATAACCGAGGATTTCAGGCCACAAAGCTGTAAGGAAATTTGATTATGCAAATATGGGATAGAAATTGTGTTGCCATTTTGAACGTTTTATTGTCTTACAGGTTTTTTTCTAACAGACTCCGCACCTGAGCATTAGTTTTAGCACCAACAGATTGATCAACCACTTGCCCGTTTTTGAAGATCAACAACGTCGGGATGGACCTGATTCCGTATTTGGCAGGAGTATGTCTATTCTCATCTATATTGAGCTTGCCTATGAGGGCTTTGCCATCTAACTGGTCAGCTAACTTATCGATGATCGGAGTCATCATCTTGCAGGGACCACACCAGTCTGCCCAAAAGTCAACTAGGACCGTTTTATCCGCTTCGAGAACAGTCGATTGGAAGTTTTCATCAGTCAAGGTCAATACGTTTGCACTCGCCACGATTTCGCCATCTCCTTTAAGCAATATTATTCACACCTATTTAGCTTCACAAGGACATCAACCATGTCTTCCAACTCTTATTCCTGGTCGCCGGAATATTTTGTAGACATTTTTGGATATGGTTCATAGTGATCAGCGTTCCGACACGGTTAATGATATTCATATTTCATATTCACTCAAGCCTTATGAAATGATTAACTAAAATTGTTAAAATAAAATCATTAAAAAGCGTTTTGCTCCTGTATCTGCCAAAAACGCTTTTTTCTTTTACCGTGTCAGCAATGGGGAAAGAGTGAATGTACAATCAAGAATATTCAAAAATTAACTTGAAAGAAGTTATAATTAGCTGGATAATAATTGAAAGTATCTGATTTTTAGGGGTGATGTCGTTGACTAAAGAAACCAAGCGACAAAAAGTGAGTGATAGTCTATCAAACGAACATTCTCCCCTGCCAAAGATAAGCGTATCTGAGTTAGTCAACTTTTACAACCTTACTTCAGATTTACTGGTTGTTTATGATTTAGAATGGCGAGTCATTACTGTCAACTCATCGACTGAAAGATTGTTTGGGTATACTCCTGAAGAACTTATTGGCATAAACAGCAAGAATTTTTATTCATCCAGAAGACAGGGATGAGGCAATAAAAATCATAGAGATGAACATCGGTGAGTCGAAGCCCATCTTTAACACCAGTCGAATAATGTGTAAAGATGGTAGTTATAAATGGATTGAATGGAGCAGTATTCCTGTATTAGAGGATGAAAAAGTTTTCGCCATAGGTTCTTTTTTTTACGTTGAAACGCAGGAGAATAAGCTCGATGTCTGTGTAGCTGTCTTGAATCCCAGTAAAAATCACCTTAAACCCAATATCCCACATAATGCCGCTATAATGGCCCATATCTTGTTCAAAGGCAAAGATAGCGCAATGGGGCGTTTACTCGATTCTTTTTTGTCTATGAACTTATCGAATAAAAAAAGTATTCAGTAAAGGCTCTGCACGTCAGGGCCATTTTACTTTTGAGAACAATTTAGATAACAGCAGCGCTCGCGTTTTTTATCCATGCAACATCTTATTCCATAGAAGGATTTGGATAAAATTTGTTGAAAATAGTTAGTAAGTATTTCTTGAAGCCATGGAATAAAGCCTGGTTTCCGAGCTCAGTAGGGGGATATTAAGTGGGAGATATTAATTTTGCTCTTTCGAAAGAATTTAGAGAATTCATTACACATAATAAAAAACCATGAGAATTTACATGGGTTCCTTGCCCCAGATGTGGTTCGAAAAGAGTTGTTTTCAATGCCAAAACCGAAGGAGTAATGTTTGTATTCAAATCTTTTTGTGGGTGATATTTATAATCGTTACGGGAATAATTCCTGGCTTAATCTATTACGCATGGCATTTTAGGGTAAACCCCTTTTTAACAAGGGACTTCCTTTGTAGGGACTGTAGATTGCAGTGGATAAAAGAAGATATGATGCCAAAGTAACGGAACCCCCATCCTCCTTAAAAGGAGCGGTCGTTTTGAAACCTAATATTCCAAACTTAATCTGGACTAGTAAAAGCAACAACCCTTTTGGAAAAATATTGATAACAATTACAGTTCTATTCACTATTTGGCAATTATATTTTAATATTTACAAATTAACAGTATAAGTATTACTACTAGAACAAGGCGACATAAATAAAAGTGCAGACGAAATACGACAGCTAATTCGAGTGAAGAAAACAGACATATAAGCTACTTTTTATTATTGGAGGAAAAATCTTTGACATCGGAAGAATCCCGCAGACTTCGTTCTGAAGTTTTTAGTTTCATTGGAAAAACAACGTTAATACTTGGAGTTCTTGTAATCGCTCTTATTCTCGTTGTTTTTAACAGTCTACCGGATAATGAATCGATCATTCAAAATAAACAAAACGCCAAGATTTTAATGGAAGAGTACATAAACAAAAAAGGCCACAAACGAGAGAATTTTGTGGTCTTTGAAGAAATTGAGTATAAAGAAGGGATATCTTATAACATAGTTTTCTCTGATGAACCGGATGTAACTTACCGCTATCACGTTCAAAAGGGAAAAGTCATTCAAACTATAGTTGAACCTGAGAATTACGCAAGAGATTATTTGTTTAAGCACCTCATTATGACCCCCCAACGCAACATCCGGCCAAGAGAAATAATAAAGCGTGGGCTGTTTCCACCGCCGCACGCTTAAATAAAGTCTATCGCTTAGTAAGCACCAAAGCCCATTCCGAACCCGGTGCCGAGGATGGCTATAATGATAATTAAAATAGCCAGAGCTACGATGCTATTTCCAATATAGCCCCCTGTACCGCATCCGCATGCACCCATATTTATTCCTCCTTTCTAACTAACAACCGTCACCAACGTACCCGACGCCGATAATGGCAGGATAAAAAGCTCCGATAACGATGAGAGTAATAATAAGACCGACTACGGTGGAGAATCCAACACCAGCACCCATGTGAAGTCCTCCTTTCAAAGGTGAATGAGAGTTTACCCACACTACCATTTTATGGTACGGACATCTTCGGTGTGAACGAAAAAAATGACCGCCGAGGAACTCAATCCCGGCGGTTAAGCAGTGTAGCTATAGCCATTTTGATCACCATTTTCGCGATCCCCAGTACCCACTATTACTTTATGAAAAGATCCTTTCAGAGTGAAAAAGTTGGGGTATTAAACCTAGAGGCCGATTCTAAACTTTAACTTCCCTTCCCGCCCCACAAGAGATAACTTACACCTGCTTCAAGGTAATCAGTTGATCCATGGTTAGCCAGTGGAACTTGACCACGAAGTTTCATCGTCCGTTGGATAAAGCTGAGATTCCGAAGACGAATCTTCATTCGTTACGACTCACTTACGCTACCCAACTGCTTGAGGCCGGTGCTCATCCGAAGGTGGTGCAGGAGTTGCTGGCGCACGAAAATATAAGGATAACTTTAGAAACTTATAATCACGTCTTACCGGAGGCTCGAAAAGCCCACGTTGTTCTCGATTTAAGAAGTTCTTACTGACACTACTAATCGGCGACCACGGCCCAAAAAGCCTCGTCGGTTTTTCCTTTTTCCGTTTCGGCAATGGGAAGGAGTGTGTCCTGTACTACAAGTCAGCCGCTCTACTTGTTGAGCTACACCGCCGAGTCAAGCTAAGTTTTCATCTGTGATAAAGTAAGATAGAAGCCGTAAAACCATGAGAATAGTGGAGTAAACGGGAAATTCTGAACGTGATCCGCTTTGACAATCTCGGGAACGTGTAATCTAAGTTCAATAACACGTTGATATACTGATTACAAGTCAGTTGCTCTACCAGTTGAGCTACGCCACCGAGTCAAGTTAAGTAATCTCCAATTTAGTTGGGAGCATTAATCAATAATCAGGTGGTATCTCCATGAGCAAATTGGGGGTAATGAGAATTAGTGCATACCCCCATGAATGACAAACTAGAGATGTACAATCTCGGTGTAATGAACGTTGGAACAACTGATTACAAGTCAGTTGCTCTGTTGGAAGACGGACTTTCTCTGGGTAAGATTATAGCCAATTTTTGAAAGTTTGAACAGAGAGTAAGTTATGGGATATTAGGTCGGTGTTGGTTGGGATAAGAAGGGATTGGTTTAGGGGATGCAGCAGTATAAGGCCGCCAGTTAAGGCGAGCTTTTTTGATCGTTAGATATTTTTAAGGGGGCAGCGTCGGTTCACAGTAAGGGGAACTACAGTGGGACTACAGGAGACGGAGGGGGGGATGGGGGGGAGTGAAAATTTGGTGGCAGATGAATGGTGCGTTTTTTGGGAGAGGTTCAGTTGGCATTGACCAAGTAAAACATGATATCATACAACGGACGGTACATACAGAGGCAAGTCTGAAATGGGTGAACATCTTTCGGATTTTCATTCCCACGAGGTTGTTGTTTTGCTAAAATTATAAAATGATGCATGCTAGATAGGAGGCGGACTGCATTACGATGATCACAAAATCACCGCTTCGTTATCCAGGCGCGAAGAAGAAAGTACTGAAGTTCTTTACGCAGTTTTGGAATCATCCTCACCAGGAATATCGTGATGTCTTTGTTGGTGGAGGCTCAACCTTTTTTGGGAAACCCTTGTCTGAAAATAATTGGCTGAACGATCTCGACGAAGAAGTGGCTGCTTTTTTCGTCGCGATGCGTGATTACCCAGAGCAATTGTGTGATTTAGTATTGAATACCCAACCATCAGTTCCCCTCTGGAGAAGGATAAAAGCTGAAGAACTCGAAACGGACTTGGAAAAAGGTTTTCGAACATTATTTTTAAATCGTACTACATTCAGCGGCATTTTAAAAGGAAACCCGATCGGTGGAATTGAGCAAAAAAGCAAATATACAATCGATTGCAGATGGAATCCACAGGCGTTGTGCCAGCAAATTCGGAGGTGCAGCGAAAAACTTCTAGGAACAAATATCACTGCATTGGACTTCCGAGAGATTATTACCGCACCAGGAGAGAATGTCCTTCTGTATCTTGATCCACCGTACTATCGTAAAGGGAACCTCTTGTATCGACATGGTATGTCGAACGAAGATCATGTACGACTAGCAGAAATTCTGCGAGATACTCCCCATAGTTTCTTTATCACATATGACGACTGTCCTGAAATCCGTACATTATATGAGGGATGGACGCACATGTATACCAATGAATGGTTTTATAGTAGTTCGAACAAAAAGGCAAGAGAGGTCGGACGTGAGCTTTTTATTTCAAACTATGAAATTGACAGACAAGTAAGATTTGATACAGAGGTGGAGCACCTTGTTCGAATTTGAAGATGTCTTACAAATTACACAAGAAATCCGAGAATCAGGGAAAAAGGCCAAGACCGAGGAAGACGTACGGCTTGGTACGGAAAGTATATTACGAAGGCACCTTCCCAACTTCGGAGTTGCATATGATCCCGCATACGAAGTAACCATCAGCAACGGGCGTATTGATGCATTGTTTCATCACCTTGTCATTGAATACAAGGAGCCAGGAAAGCTCGATAGTGTCAAGGCATATACTACGGCTGTTTCGCAGGCTCTTGAGTACATATCGAATCTTTCAAAGAAAAATCATGAAGAAAAATCCAATTATGTGGCCGTCATTATGGACGGTAAAAATATTGGATTTGCCCGTTTTAACTCTAACGATGAGCGTGTGATCATTGACAGACAACCGATCAATACTCACAATGTTCGGTTGTTTTTGAAATACGTTTCAGCGCTAAATTATAAGGCATTGAACTCAAAAAACCTGCTTATCGATTTTGGACCAAATGGAGATATTACCAAAACAATCGTGAGCGCTCTTTGGAACAGCTTTTGTAAATGTTCTGACGTGAGAACAACAATGTTCTTCACGGAGTGGAGGAGACTTTTTGGGCAGGTTTCAGGGTTTGGATCAAATTCAGGCCCTGAACAGACCATAGGGGCAGTTGCCAAAGGGTTCGGACTAGATATAGGAACCCAATACTCACAATTCATTTTTGTTCTCCATACGTATTATTCAATGCTAATCAAGCTAATCGCGCTTTTTGTACTTGAAAACGTCCGAGGTGGTAACACAGCAAAAAAACTTTATTTGGCCCCCTCAATCGAGGAAAAAAAGAATATTCTGTCCGAAATTGAAAACGGAAGTGCGTTCAAACGATTGGGAGTAACGAACTTCTTGGAAGGTGACTTTTTTTCCTGGTACATAAACGAATGGAACCAAGAACTTGCATATGCCGTAATCAATATCCAAGAGCAATTATATGACTATGATCCGTCAGTCCAATCTCTTATGCCTGAGGCGGTAAAAGACTTATTAAAGACCTTGTACCAGAGACTCGTTCCAAAGCAAATACGTCATGACTTAGGGGAGTACTATACGCCAGATTGGCTTGCGCAGTATGTATTGAGAAAATCAGGCTTCAAGATAAAGGACAGGGTATTGGACCCAACCTGTGGTTCAGGAACATTTCTCGTATTGGCAATACAGCACAAGATTCAGGGTATGATGGAACTGCCAAAAGAGGAGATTCTTAAACATATACTGGAAAGCGTATACGGTTATGACTTGAACCCGTTGGCGGTGATAGCCAGTAGAACAAACTATTTACTTGCTCTGGGGGATTTGCTGGAGTACGCCGATTATGACATCGAGATACCCGTATATTTGACTGATGCGATTATGTCCCCGCAGAAAGAAGCGTCAGGATATACGTATCGATTGGAGACGAATGAAGGTCCGATTGAGCTTGTTATCCCCGAAGATATCGTACAGAAAGGGAAACTTGGTTCCGTGTTGGTCGAGGTTGAAAAAGCGGTAATCGAAACATCAGAAGGCGTTATTCCAGAATCACAGGCCAAACAAAATCTTGAGGTCGTTCTTTCTGAGTGGGGATTATGCAACTGTACGGACGAAATCACCCGTCTTTATTCGGATATATTGGAGTTAGAAAAGAAGAAGTGGAATCGAATTTGGTGTCGAGTGCTGAAAAACCATTTTGCGACAGTGACGCTGAATGATTTCGATGTCTTGATTGGAAATCCACCTTGGTTACGATGGTCGAGTCTACCAGAAACGTATAGAAACTCTATTAAAGGTTTTTGCCAACAATACAACCTGTTTTCTAAAGATGTATTTGTCGGTGGGATTGAAGCAGATATCTCAACACTCGTGCTTTATTTAACTGCTGAAAAATGGCTTAAGAACCGAGGTAACTTGGCCTATTTGATCACCCGATCGGTGTTCAAAACTGAATCATCCGAGGGATTTCGAAAATTTCAGATACCGCGGAACGGAACATTTTTTCGAGTGTTGCAGGTTGAGGACTTCACAAACATAAAACCGTTTGAAGGGGCAAGCAATAAACCCTCGCTTATTTTGCTCAAAAAAGGACAGCAACCCACAACATTCCCCGTCCCGTGGATTGTATGGGAAAAAATAGACAAAAAAAATATCGGAAACGACTTTACATTGAAAAGTGCTATGAGCGGAACGAATCGAAAAAAGTATGAGGCGTATCCGATAAATTCCGATGGTGGCCCGTGGCTTACTGTTCCTCAAGCTAGTCTCGAGCACTGTGTGAAGCTAATAAGAACAAAAGAAGAGGAATATCATTATCCCGCCCGAAAAGGAATCTGTACTGATCGAAACGGAATATATTTCGGAAATATACTGGGGATACGTGGGAAAAAATATGTTATTTTTGAGAACAATGTTTCTCTTGGTCGGCAAACACTTCCTACCATCAAAACACTTTTAGAGAAGGAATTGGTTTACCCAATTGCTAGAGGTAGAGAAGTATCAGCCTTTCAATGGACGTTTCAAGGCAATTTCGGAATCGTTCCCCAGGAGGGGATGGATGGATACCCAGAAGATGTAATGAGAGCAAAGTATGGAAAAGCCCTAGACTTTTTCAAGTCCTTCGAATTTCAAGGCGTAAAAGAACTGTCGGTAAGGGGTAGCTATCGAAGATACCACGCACCTCGAAAGGCGCCGTATTATTCGGTGTGGAACGTGGGGGCTTATTCTTTTGCACCACACAAAGTGGTTTGGTCGGAGATATCGGGAAGATTCGAGGCTTGCGTAATCTCCTCACTCAAAAGCCCGTATTGGGACAACCCTAGGGTAATTGTACCTGATCATAAATTATATTTTGTTCCGTTTGAATGTGAGGACGAAGCACATTATTTATGTGCGTTTCTCAATGCACCACAAGTGGAGGACTTTGTCTTGGGATATGCGGAAAAGACACAAATCGGCGCTCACGTAACAGAATATCTTCATGTCCCGATTTTTTCGGACTCAGACCTAAGACATATGGAAATGGTTCAAATTTCAAAAGAGGCCCATGAAGGTTCGATCTCTGCTGAACAGGCAAGGGAAAAAATGAAGGAGATACTACCTAAGCTTTAGAGAAAAGCCCTACTTGTTGGGCCTTTCTCCTTTAATTTACGATTTCTGTACGATGATAAACATTCCTATTCCAAAAAATAAAGCTAGCGAAGTAGCGGAGTTTTTGAATCGTACAAAAATCGACTGGTATTGAGATGCCGGATGAGATTCTTATATCAATCAACCAGAGTTTACTATTCTATAAGGTTTCCACTGAAACATATAAGCATGGCCTGGAAAAACCCCATCACCCACTAAACTTCCAATCGGTCACGCCATTATTGGCGTGATCTTTTTTTTGCGCTTACATAGCAGATGAGTCTTTTCCAGATAAGTGGGGCGATTTTGTGGGGTTGGGGGGGGGGATAGGTGGACTCTGCAATTGTCAAGCTACAAGAATTATAAAATTCAACACAGTGAAATTTCAAATGCTCAGTAACTAGCACAAGGAATGCGTTTTTCTTTTTGTTATAGAGTAGCTACTCAAAAAAAACGACAATCTTTTTACTCTAAGACAAAATGCGACATATTTTTACAACGAAGTTTGTTAGAATATTGTTAATTCCAGACTGTTTATAGACGAAAGAGGATGAGAGTCTTAATGACTAGAAGCACTGATGTGCCCGCAAGTATAGCTGGGTATTATTTTCAAATACTATTGGCTTGCAGAGAGCTTGTTTTACTTTGTAATGGAAATTTATCAGATAAAGTTATATTAGAGAAAGGAGCTGATATAAAGTTAGTTACAGGAAACAATACTTGCATTGAGTCAAAATTTTACAAAGACGAATACTTTACACGAAACCATAAATCTGTGAGACATACGATCTATAACTTTTATAATGACTTTAAGAGCAACCTAACTAACGGAAAACCAGTGAGTAGATATATATATAAAACCAATGTAAAAATAGCTGAAGAAGATCGGTTATTTTTCGACAAATGGAATACTACAAATTTTACTACTAAAACAGATTGTCAAGAATATATTAAATTTATAAGGTATTGCGTAGTTTACGAGTCAGTCATAAGGACACCATATAAATCAAACTTTGAACATTTCAAGAAGTTAACAAAAAGGAAATTCGAAACAATTACTGAATATCTTGATATATTACTATTACATTTAGATACTTATCCAAACGACATCGGTTTATATTGCGATGCGATGGTTGAAAAAGACGTTATAAATTTTATTAATACAGTAAGGTTTCAGTTTTTTGTTGGAAGTAGCAATAAAAAACGGACAGCAATAAATAATATAAAGAATGAAATTAACTATATATTAACAGGATATAGTCCAAATCTTACCATTGATGATTGTAATAAGATAAGACATAAAATTATGGAAGATTTCTACGATACAATTGTTGATGCTAACGACAACAACGGATTGAGCGTAAAAGATTTACTTTTTAACATAAATAATCACCATATGATAAAACAAAAACACTTTGACAATACACTTATTAGTATGTTTTGTAACGTATACGAAGAGAAAATTGATGAATTAGAAACGGATTTAATTCAAGCAGAACTAATGGATGATTTCGATGGTATCCGGTCCACATTCATTCAAATAGTTGAGAAGTTCTTTGAGTGTGCAAAGAATATTAGTTTAGATGTCATTTCTAAAACTATTATAATCGGTCCGTATCCGTATGAACCTTTTATAATACTTGATCTAATAAAGGCATTAAGTGTATTAGTGTATTACAAAAAGGTTGAAATAGATAGCATTTCGTTTTTTTATCTAAACGGCATAAACAATATTAGTTTAAAAAACATCGGTGAGTTTTGCTTAAAAGGAACTCCTAATTCAAGACATACTAGAAATGTAAATGCCCTTGTTACAGCTTTTATAGAAGATATATTGAAAAAGGCTACGATTCCTGACGGAAACGAAAAAATCGTATTTAATGTTGATTCAAGAAATTGTAGACTCTGCATGTTTAAGAAAGAGGGTATTAACGACATCTTATCTAACATCGGATCATGTTATACTAACAGGTTAACTCAAGAATTACTACAAAGTCTAGATTTTAAGTGTACAGAATGTCTAAAAATAGAACAGAACTCAACATTTGTTAAAGATAATCTTGATAAGTTTATGGAGGATAATTGTAATGATACAAGTGCTTAATAAAATAGGATTGGTACCTACAGTGTTAAACATAGAAGAAAAAGACATAATAATAGCTAGTATTAATAAAGATAGAGTATTTATTATATTATCAATAAATAAACCAGAAGAGTTAAGAGAAATCTCATACTATATTCCAGGATTAAAAAAAGTAATTTTAGAAAAGGTAAATAGCAAAAATAATCTTGAATTAGCTGATGAACGATTGATCCCGATTTCTAAGATTTTATGGGATATATATATTATTGGGGTCCACAAAATTACATCTGAGTCGGCTTCTTTTAATCAATCTGATATATCCGAAATTCAAAGAGATCGTTTCGTAGCCAGAAAAATAATAATTCAATATAACGATAACGATGAGTTAGAAAAATTATTGTACAATGTAATTTGTCCCGAGAAAAAACTAAATGAATTAATAGGCAGTATCGATCCTCCGCTTGAAATAAATATACAAGATATCTTAGAAAGTTCTTATGATTATAAAAAAATTTTTAACAAGGATGTATCTGAAATCACGATTGAAGATTTATCAAGTTTCGTTGATATACTTTCCAAAGATCTAAATAAAAATTAAGGAGTGAATAAATTGTGAATCTAAAAACAGTCAAAATAAAGAATTTTCGCGGTTTTGGTGTTAATCCCATTGCAGATTCTGATGGATATTATATATTTGATGATTTAGATAAAAGTTTTGTAATATTAAATGGTTTTAACGGGTTCGGAAAAACGTCTTTTTTTGAAGCAATTGAATGGTGCTTAACGGACGAAATAAAAAGAATTAAGTTGTTTGAAGATTATTATAAAGTACTTGATTTAAGAAAAAGCCATTATCTAAAATTTTACCACTCTAAAAAAGATATTAATAGGGAAGTTTCTGTCGAGCTGGTTTTTGATAATGGATTGAATATTAAAAGAACAACTTACTGCAGCTTTCACAAAACTGAAGGTAAAGGGGATCAATATAATTCACAACTAACTGTTTCGTTAAATAATGTTGTTCAAAATGATAATAATAAAGAGCTATTAAATAGATTCATTAAGTCAGGTAAGGATCCATCGAACTTATTAAATACACATTTTCTAGGACAAGAGAACATCAACGCTTTTATAAAGACGACAGATCCCGAATCAAGAAGAGAAATTTTCATGCAACTCATGAATTTAGACGCTATTGAGTCATTATTCTCAAAGATTACTAAGCTAACAAGAAGCAAAGCTATCGGATCTAGTAAGAAAGCTATAACTCAAGAGATAAATACCCTTACAAGTCAAAAAAACGGAATAAACAGTTTTTTTAACGTCAGAGGTTGGACCAACGTACAAGAGTATTTAGATGAAGTAAATAAATTATATGATAATATCAAGAAAAAAGTTATAGAATATAACGTAAGTAATGTTACCAGCTTTGCAGAAATCAATGCGTTAAAAATAGAGAATGAAACAAAATTCTTTGAAATATTAGAAGCTAATCGTGAGTCTTTACAAAAACAGAAAATTAAATTACAAGCTCGTTACGAAAATCTAATATTAATTAATAGCTTCGTTTACAAAATAAAAATTCTGACAAACATACAAAATCTCCTATTAAAACAAAACAAGTTAAGTTTTCTTTATAATTTTCAATATGAAAAAGAGGAAAATAATAAAGTTAACAAGTTGGCTGAGATAACAAAACTTTCAAAGGAAGAACAAAATAATAATAAATCATTAACTTTGTTCAATATTTTCAGAAATAAAGTAGGAATCTTTCATAGCGGATGTGACTTGAAGAAAAACGAAATAACGGATCTCCCCAATATTATTACTGACTTAAAAGAACTATGGAATGAGTACAATTCATTAATTACTAAACATGAAAAAAGTATAAAAACAAGTGTCATAGACATTGGTGCAATTTTTACGAATTTAGAAAATATAAATATTGAATACAATAAATTAGATTTAACAAAAAAATCCCTCCTTAATATTCTGAATACTCATAGAAAACACCTGTCGGAATTATCAACCCTAAACAACGAATACAACAAAGCGTTACTTTTTGTAAAAGAATATATTTTAAACTATAATTCCAAAATTGCTCATTGTCCCATTTGTTTAAACACAAATTTTGATGGTTCAAAATACAAAGAAATATTTAATAATCTACAAGATCAATCAATTCATGAAAAAATTATTGCTATTATAGAGTTTTCTTTGGCTAACGGCGATAAATCGGTTCTTGATGAGGAAAAAAGAGTTACCGAGGTTGAAAAAAAGCTTATTTCCGCCAATGCCGAGATTAAAGAAAAAGTTTTATGTGTTATTAAAGTAATAAACGAAGTTAAGTCTTATATAATTAAGGATATTGATACAATAAGTAGTTCTATATCAGAAAGACAAAAAATAATCGCTACGAATATAGATAGTATAAATAGTGAAGTACGACGCATTGACGGATTCTTAGAACGGGTTAAACAATATCAAATTCAAATATATGGAGACGAGTTAAAAGAGTTTGTAGATAAAACAATAATAGATAAAGATCTGAAGGAGATAAATAAAGAAGTTAACTCATATTGGAATCAAGTGATAGTCAAAGAGATTCCTCAAATCTCTTTAGAATTAGATGTTATTGACAATACTTTAAAATCCTTGAAATTAAAAGAGGGAGTATCTGACTTTATTACGAATGGTGAAAATCGACTTGTTCAACAAATAACTGAACTTCCTCAAAACATTGCTAACGTTTCAAAAACTATAGACCTATTAGATAATATCATACTGTATAAAATACCAACTGAATATAATAGTGTGTTTTTAGAGATCTCGACCGTAGAAGAAAAAATCAAAAAGTTAGATAATAGAGGTAAACTAATTGAAGTTATTGAAAAGATAGTTAAACAGTTGGCCGAGAACATTTCTCGCTTTCAAAGAACAGCAATTGAAAAACAACTCATGCACCATCCAATTATAAACTGGATATATAAATCTATTAGTCCACATCCCTATTTCTCTGAAATAATGATATCGAATGACGGAAATGGAGCATCTTTCAAAGATTCTAACAATGAGATTTTTCTTGACCAAATTTTCAGTACCGCTCAGTTAAACGTTCTAGCACTTAGTATATTCTTGGGACTTGGTATATCTCAAAAATATACTCACATCAATCAACTCTTTCTAGATGATCCCATACAAAGTATGGATGATGTAAACGTCTTAGCTTTTGTAGACGTTTTACGAGCTATAATGGATTCGAATCTTAATCAGAAAAAAATTATTATCTCTACTCATAACGATGATTTTTCTAAATTATTAACAATTAAAATGCGTAATAGAAACTTTGTTAAATACGATTTTGTAAGCTACGGTGATGAAGGTCCAATAATTCGAAAAGTCGTTTCTAACGTAATATAAATAATTGTAGAGTTTAATAGATCTAGTAGATTAAAAAGTAACTTGGTAGACATCATCTATTAAGCATAGGTTAGATTATTACTTCAATTATAAATCAGTTGTACCCCTCCCCCCACAGCCCACCTATTGAATAGACAGGCAGTTCAGCCCATCGTGGCCGGACTGCTTTATTTTTTTCAAGGACGGTGGCCAATGACAGCAAACCTCGGTGAACTCACGCTAGACACCATCCACCACATGGACATCAACTACGGCCTCAAACTATTGCCAACCAGCTCCATCGACCTTATCATCGCCGACCCACCATACGGCATCAATTATCGTAGTGGCAGTCGCAAGCGAAAGTTCACCGCAATCCAAAACGATGACATCATCATGGCCGACTGGTTGGCCGATGCATTCCGGGTGTTGAAAGACGGTGGTGCTTTTTACTGCTGGACCCGATGGGATGTCTACGTAGCATGGTACCACCGCATCTCTCAATACTTCACCATCAAGAACTGCATCGTCTGGCAAAAGAACGGCGGGGGAATGGGTGATCTTCGTGGAGCCTACAGTCCCGCTCATGAGTTTCTGATTTTCGTAGTGAAGGGACGCCACATATTGAATGGAAAGCGAATTTCAGATGTATGGGCTGTGCCTCGCGATCCGGCAGTAACCTACATCCATCCCACGCAAAAGCCGGTAAAGCTGGCCGAGATGATTATTGAGAAGTCATCACAGCCGGGTGATGTCGTACTTGTCCCGTTCTGCGGTAGCGGGGGAGATTGTGTGGCTGCAAAGCGGATGGGGAGGAGGTTCATTGCGTTTGAGATTGAGAAGCAGTACGTGGAGGCGGCAAATATTAGGTTGGAGGAAGCAGCGTAAATAAAGATAATTCTCACATAGGTGTAAAAATCTCTTAACAAATGTTGATTATTTCTAAGATTAGTTTACACTTGAACAAGGGATTCTGAATAATTTGGGGAGAGGTTTCGGAATGGCTATCACAGATGTAAGGATTAGAAAAATCTTTCAAACAGGTGCTATCAAAGCTATTGCATCGGTTACTATTTACGACTCTTTTGTTATCCATGATATCAAAGTCGTCGAAGGACCAAACGGGATATTTGTAGCCATGCCGAGTCGAAAGAGACCAGATGGGAGCTTTTGTGATATCGCTCATCCGATTACCCAGGAATCTCGAAGCTTACTTTTAAACGCGGTACTTCGTGCGTTCGAAGCAGCATAATCAAGTTAACAACATCTGGTATTCAATTCGCAGATTACAACATCATACAATAAACTGTAGAGATAAAAATAACAATCCCAGGCTATAATCTCGACGATCATTACCTCGTTCGTTTCAAATTAAAAAAAGTGGCTTTTGCCAAGGGGAGTGCATCGTTTTTTGAAAGCCGTGATTATGGCCGGTGGAGTGGGTTCCCGGCTGCGTCCGCTGACGGACACCATGCCGAAACCAATGGTTCCTGTTCATGGTAGACCAGCGATGGAGTATGCTGTTGATTTATTAAAAAAACATGGAATAACTGAGATTGCCGTAACACTGTGCTATTACCCCGAGATAATCATGAAATATTTTGGTGATGGAACTCAATTTGGTGTACGGTTTCATTATTTCATCGAGAATGAACCACTTGGTACCGCTGGCTCTGTGAAACAGGCCCAGCAATTTCTTGATGAAACGTTCTTAGTCATTAGCGGGGATGGAATAACGAATATAAACTTATCGAAAATCATTGAGTTTCATCAGAAAAAACAAGCGCTAGCGACAATGGCATTAACCACGGTGGACGATCCGACTCAATTTGGAATTGTAATTACCGATGAGAACGGTTATATTCGTCGATTTATTGAAAAACCAAAACCGGAACAAGTATTTTCCAACACCATTAACGCAGGAATATATGCCTTTGAACCCAGTATCTTCGATTATATCCCAAGTGGTTTTTACGACTTTTCAAAGCAATTGTTCCCGCGACTGTTAGAAGAAAAGTTACCCTTGTTAGGCGTAAATGCCAAAGGTTACTGGAAGGATATTGGCACGATAGAACAGTACAAACAGGTCCACCTCGATATTAATAACGGTTTGGTTTCCAACGAATTAAGAGTTGCAATCTAAACAGCATACATCAACCAGGCTGGACAGATGTTCACCTGGTTTTTTGCTTTCCCAGCAGTGGAGAGCGTAATCACCACAGCCATACCTGTTTCACCATGTGTTCCGATAGAATCCATTGGTGATATAATTCCATAAAGAATATAACAGCAAGCTACACGTGGCCACGCAGCCCGCGACGTGGCCAACCCAGCCGTGCGGCAGCTGGGCGAGGCGAGTGCGGGCCGGGATTGGATAGCGTGTTTCATCCACGGATAATCTGACTTTATTAATGAAACTAGCGGTAAGCCGTTTCCCGTATGTCCGTTTGGACAATCGGCCGTATGTCCGTTTGAACAACTGGCCCATATGTCCGTTTGAACAACCGCTAATAATTTCCCATATGTCCAAACGGATAATGTAACAAGAATAACATAATGAACTAACGGTAACTAAGTAATCTACGGTATCTAACGTAACTAACCAGTAATATAGAGACCAGATTTCCCATATGTCCGTTTGGACAATCGCTAATGATTTCCCATATGTCCAAACGATCAATGTAACTAGAACAACGACATAACCATAGATTACTGTGGTTCTTAACGGTATATAGGTAACTGTACTAGACACTGTAGTTAACTGTCCCTCCCACTGAACAGCACCCCACAGCACCTTACAGCAATCATACCGTTTTTAGCGTAAACATGAAATAGAGGGATACTGGCGGCAATTCCTGTAAGTCACTTGTCACAACTGCGATCTTTTGGGTAACAAAAAACAGTCTGGACCGCATTGGCCCAGGCTGTTATTATTTTGGCTATGTTTGAAAATTGGAGGGTAACAATGTTCGTAAATTACACCTATAATGCCACGGTCACGAGAGTGATAGATGGCGATACATTCGATGCTGATGTTGACCTCGGCTTCAACGTCATTATAAAGGAAAGGTTCCGATTGTACGGCCTGAATGCGCCAGAGATTCATGGTGAGGAAAAGGGTAGGGGAGAACGGGCTAGACAATGGTTGGCTGGTCAGATCGAGGGCAAGTTCGTTACCGTCAATTCCGTTCGGAAAGAGAAGTATGGGCGATGGCTGGCTGTTGTTAATTCTGCGGGGAAGAACGTGAATGATGAGATGGTCGCTGAGGGATTAGCCTCGAAATATCTCTTGGAAAAATAACAACAAGGTTGTCGAAAAAATACATATTTTGTGATAAGATGAAAAAGATATTTTTATTGCTTACGGAGGCGAGGAAAATGACGTTTCGGGAACTGGCTGACGAAGGTAACGAGATACGCCATATCGCCGACGGGCTTTCGCATGAACAGCTTCACCAATATATCAGCGAATGGGCAAATCTATGTCTCTTGCAGTTGCGAAAGAAGCAACCTAAGTCGGCCTTTACCATTTACTTTGATGAAGCACTAAGGAATACCAAAGTTTTGAACATAAGGAAGTTGGAAACACTACTAGTCATTATTCATGGAATGGCGTTGGCCGAGCAATATTCAAAACAAATTGAGCGGCACGCATTTTTAACCTCAGTCGTTGTGGGCTCGCTTTCAATTTGACCGTCAGTTGAACTGACTCACAAAATTGAAGAGCATCGGAATAAGCATGTTGTCGCGGTGAACCAATTTGATAATCAACCGGTCGCATGAGTAAATTCCCGATTGATCGTTTGGACAATCGCATAGTTGTCCATCTGGACAATCGTATAGTTGTCCATTTGGACATACGTATAGTTGTCCATTTGATCAACTATATAGTTGTCCAAACATGCGATGTAACAAGAACCAACGAACAAGAACCAGTAAACAAGAAGAAACAGGCAGGGCAGCAAGTGGTGGTCAAATTACCGTGGATAAAACAACAACAGCATAATGGGCTGGGATGTCCGTTTGAAAAACAGTGAGAAGACGCTTTGCTGACGAAAGTTGGCAGGGCGTTATTTATTTTCCCACTGTAGTAGTAGGAATTGATGGGATCTCAGAAGGGAGGTGATCACCTTGTCAAAAGTATACCGGCTGTCTGCCCAGCAGTTGCGAGCTGCTGAAATCTTTGCCACCAACGACATCCATAAAATGACCATGGCTCAAATCGCTGAGGAAGTTGGCGTAACCGATCGGTCCCTATACCGTTGGAAACAAGAGCCCGACTTCATCGCATACCAGAATGATGTGGCCGAACGTGTGATGAACGACTTCCTTGCGGAGACTTACACTATCCTCCGAGGTATCGTTCGGACCAGCGGAAGCGACGGTAATAAGCTGAAGGCCATTGAACTCGTGTTAAAGAATCAGGGCCGATTGACCGACGTCCAAAAGATTGAGGCGAAGGTTGAGGATACCCGTTCCAACGAAGCGATCGAGGCTGAGATTGATAACCTCAAGAAGATGTTGGCTGATATGTAATCAAAGGGTGTCCATTCAACGGACACCCTTTTAACTCATCCTCTATCATTGCATTAGTCGCTGACTAGAGATAAGCTGTGACCCACGAAGCCCAACACTTCGAAGGGATATCCGGCTTATTAGTCAGCGTCTTAGCAAGGAGAGAGTGTCATGATCACAGCATTCATCGAAGAAATCCGTCGACACGGCAAAAGCCCAACCACCCTGCGTTCTTATCAAGACAGTTGGGCCAGATTCTCCCGGTGGTATGAGAAGGAGCACCCCCGCCCCACCCCCACCGGGGGGTCTACCATGCCGCAGATGGCCACACAACTGGACGTAGCAAATTTCAAAAGGTTCGCTTCCAGTAACTTCAAGCCGAGCACTTTGTCCTTAACATTAACCCATCTCAACGTCATTTTTCGTTGGCTCGCCGATAACGGTCATGCGCCGGATAATCCAGTTGAGCAAATCGACCGTGTTACCGTCCCGCAATCGTCTCCCAAATGGCTGAGCCGTAATGAACAGAACGCTCTCATCCGGGCCATAAGGCAACACGGCAGCCTACGGGAACTAGCAATGGTAACCTTGATGCTCCATACCGGAGTTCGAGTTCAGGAACTTTGCGACATCCGGATGAAAGACGTGGCGATCACGGACCGTAAAGGAACGCTGGTCATCCCAAACGGCAAACACAGCAAATATCGTGAAATCCCATTGAATGTGGATAGTCGGCGGGTTCTCCTTCGTTATCTTGAATCGCGAAGTACCGAGAGTGAGTACCTGGTTTACTCCCAGCGTAGCGAGAAGATGTCTCCTCGCGGTGTTTCATTCTTAATTGCGAAATACGCAAAGCTAACCGGTATCGACCATCTCACGTGCCACACCCTGCGCCACAGCTTCGGCCACGAATTAGCCGTGCGGAAAATACCGCTTGACGTGATCGCCCGGCTGATGGGCCACATGAAAAAAGACGGCTCGCCAAATCTATCAATGACTAGCCGATACACGATGCCCGGTGAAGAAGATTTGGTGAGAGCCGTAGAGGAATTATCGTGGGTATAAACATGTCCAGTAATACTGGACACCCTTTCTAAACTTCACATATCCCCACAGAGCCTGCACGTTGCCCTGTGTTGCGACAGAATAATTAGCTGGGTAAATATATCCAGGGCGAATATCTGTTCGAACGTAGGGCAACGTGCAGGGCGACAGGGGGATTCAGGTTCTTTGAATGCGTCTGCTACATGGGGGAAGACGAGCCTTCGCCCGATGTAAACGAGAAAAACAGCCGTAGGATTAATGAACCAACGATAGAGGTTAGTAATAACATCGCTAGACTTATGAGGACTATTCCGGCAGCATAAACAAGTACCCTAGATAGGTTAGGTCTTCCTATTGGCGTTTCCGTCTCATTTATAATTTCAACTCGGGGCATGTATCCTCTAAGCGGAGTTTTTACCCGCTCTCGTCCTGTTGTAGGTAATATTCGTTTTCTTGGTGGCGTTTTTGATTGGCCCATTCCATCGCCCTCCTGACTGTAGTCTGTGAGGGCTTTTCTTTTTCATGTATTGACTTCGACTACCCACGTGAGGCGACACGTTGGTACGTGTGGTGAGAGATTATGTAAATGGGGTAATTATGCTTGATCCAAGTTCTGTTCGAACGTGTGGCAACGTGCAGGGCGACAGTGGCAAAAGAGCTAATTGTTGAGTTGAGATAGAACCTCTTCCATATCGTCAAGGCACAGTTGGACGAAGTTTTGGTCGGGCAGAATGTTTATTCGGCAAACTCCCTGATAAGACAGGATCTCATCCACAACGATCAAATGAGCAATCAACATTTCTTTCCAATAAGCTTTGATTTGCTGGTTATCGTTTGTAACCAGAACATAATCCAGGTTTTCCAAATGAGGGGAAAAATAAATCTCCCATTTTCCTAGTTTCATCAAATACACCTCAGTTGATATGATGGATGATAATCCCATGATATCAACAATCTGTCGATATGACGATATATTTGACAATAGCCTTCGATAAATCGAAAAAGTATTTTTCTTAACATCTCTGGAGGTGAACAAACCATAAACGTCCTTAATCGTATGGAACGCCAGTTAAGGTTGGAACTCTTAGAACGGCGAGTCCAATTGTTCGATGAGGTCCGAGCCAAGCAAGAACTAAGCCCAGCTATGCAAACCGAGTATATCGCGGACATGAAGGAACTCTACCGTCTTCGCCGGATTGATCGTGCCGAGTTTGATGTCCTGTTCTTCATGTACGAGTATTTTTCTGATGATAAAAACCCAGAGAATGAGCAGAACCTCATTCCGTCAGGTGTCCATATTGATGACGCCCCTCGATTTCACCGAGAACTCTGCGATCTCCTTCGCGTAGTATCCATCGACAACCCCATTGCACGTATCGCTTGGGCTGCACCCCGTGGTCACGCCAAATCGGCTTATTTGTCTAATGGATTTCCCATCCATGAGATCGTCTATGACAAACGGAAATACATCCTCATTATTTCTGAAACGGATTCGATGGCCAAAAAGTTCATCGAATGGATATCTCTGCAGCTCAAGTTTAACAAGAAATTGCGCGAGGACTTTGGTGAGCTCTTGTCTGATCGAAAAACCATGAATGAGCGGGATAACCAGGAAGCGTTCCTTACGCGAACAGGGGTACTGGTTGAAGCAGCATCCATGGGAAAACAACTGCGGGGAAAGCGAAATGGCTCTTATCGACCGGATCTCGTCATCCTCGACGATCTCGAATCGGCCAAGAATACTAACACGCCTGAACTGCGGGATAAGAACTTGCATTGGTTCAACTCGGTTGTTATGCCCATCGGAGACCCGGCAAAGACAGCGTTTATCTACATGGGCACGATCGTTCACGCTCGAGGATTGCTGACCACGGTGCTTCAGCGATCAGACTTCGAATCCCGCACGTACTCAGCCATCGTATCCCCACCGGAGCGGGGCGACCTATGGGAGCAGTTCGAATCTACCTGTCGGAATCCCGAAAATGAAACCCGGCTGGATGATGCGATTGCCTTTTATCAAACAAATCAAGAGGATATGGATAAAGGCGTCGAGGTCTTATGGCCGGGACGCTTTTCTTATTCCCGACTCATGATTGAAAAGGTCAACATCGGCTCCCGGGCCTTTGGTTCGGAGTACCTAAACAATCCCATCGATGAAGAGACCCAGATATTCAAGCCGTCCATGTTTACGTTCTTCGACTACCCAGAACTGCGAGATAAAATGGGCCGACCGGTGCCGTTGGACTATTTCGGAGCATGGGATATCGCGATGGGTAAGAACAATCGCTCCGACTTTAATGCCATTGTTATCATTGGACGCGATCGTAGAACCGGAATCCTGTACGTTGTCGAGACCTGGGCGAGAAAGTGTCCTGCCCATGAAGCGTTAATTGAGGTCATAAACAAAATTGGCAAGTATCGGCCACGGATTTTCGCCATCGAGACCGTACAAGCCCAGTTCGACCTGTTCCGGCAAGCTCGGGAACGGATGGCAAAGGAAGGTATCTACACGACCAAGCTGAAAGCGGTGACCAGTAAGACCAAGAAGGAAGAACGGATTGAATCGCTGGAGCCGATTGTGGAGCAGGGGATTCTCCGGTTCATGAGGCACCAGCGAATCCTGCTGGAACAGCTAGAACAGTTCCCCAACCATGACCACGACGATCTCCCTGATGCCTTACAGATGGCGGTGGAACTGTGCGGGGGTGGAAGGCGACGGACTTTCCACAAAAAACCGGAAGGTCTATAACTCTACGATAGCACCGAACGCACTTGCAACCTCGATAGCCTGCCCGATATCTAAGAGTACCCCTCGGAGGTCTATATTTCGATAATCAACACCACTTGTCTTGGCACCGCGTAAATTAGCCCCCGATAGCTTTGCCTGAGCGAATACAGCGTTTGTCATATCTGCATCACGAAAATCGGCATTGGTTAGATTACATCCAAAAAAATCAGTTTCAACGAGTCGAGTTTGACGAAAATTGATCCCCTTAAGGTTTTGGCGACTTAAATCTGTGTAAGACCAGTCTCCACCATGAATATTAATTCCGATCATTTTAGCGGATTCAAAGGAAGATCCAGTCATCTTACAGTCTCGAAAGGTTGATGTAAACAGATTTGTGCCTGTAAAACGACAGTTTGAAAAAGCGGATTGCTCGTGTGATGAACTATTTAAGCTAGATTGGGTGAAATCACACTCTACAAACGAGCACCCAATGGTTGAGATGTCGTCCATTTTCCCGTTTACAAACGAACAACGAATAAAACGGATTCCCTTTAGCTTTTTACCAATAATCTCGATATTACGTAAGTTGGCCCCAGTGTAGTCTGTGTCATTAATAATTTCCATATTTACTCTCCTACTACAACATTTTGCTAATAATTATAGCATATAGGTTGTATCTTAGCGGTTCACCTCACCATATAGAGTGAAGTCGATAAAGTGGAGGTATAAATTATTGCTGTTCGCCATCGGTAGTTACTACCCGGCACTGGCTCATCGTGATCGGATTCGGCGATATCGAGAAAACAAAAAGCTCTTTTTGGGTAAGCATTACGATGTATTCCAGCGAGTTCAGAACAAACTTACCCGCAGGCAAAACGAACTGCTCTATATCTCCACCAACCTTCCCGGCGTGATTTGTAAGAAATCCGCCGATTTTTTGTTTGGTGAGCAACCCACATTCTCTGCTGGTAAAAACGATAACTCTAACGAGCAACTGGCGATCGAACGGTTGGTCGAGGGGAACTACCTTCACATCTTGAATTACGAAAGTGCCTTATCCAACGCCTACCGAGGCGATTCATTTTATAAAATCCGCTATGGTCAAGAGTTTGGCGGGATGGTGGGGAAGGAGAGCGATCCT
This sequence comes from Heliobacterium mobile, assembly GCF_009720735.1. Taxonomy (GTDB): domain Bacteria; phylum Bacillota; class Desulfitobacteriia; order Heliobacteriales; family Heliobacteriaceae; genus Heliobacterium; species Heliobacterium mobile. Next base: position 54,356 of record NZ_WNKU01000015.1, on the reverse strand, counting down.
TTCCGAGTCATCATTGAAGCCCAAAATCCCGAGTATGTGTTCCCCGAAACGGCTCCAGGCGACGCCAATCGCATCATCGCCTATCACATCGCCTACCCGGTGCTTGTGAAGCGTGGTGATGCCGAGGATTGGTTGTTAAACGCCGAATCCCACTATCCCGGTCGCATAGTTTACGCCAAGTTCAAGTTAGACCCGATTGTGGTGACCGTGGATAACGAAATCAATGAGTGGTGCATCGATGCAGAGCTTCTTGGCGAACGAAAAGAAGTTCAGACTGGCGTGCCGTTCCCGCTGGTGGTTCACGTGCCGAATTACGCTACCGACGATGCATGGGAAGGCATCGACGACCTCAGCGAAAACAAGCCGCTGTTCGATGAAATCAACCACCGGCTCTCGCAAATTGCTTCCATCCTCGATAAGCACGCTGACCCAGCCATGGCGGTCCCGGCAGGTACTCTGGGGGAGGATGAACAAGGCAACCCCATATTCCGGGTGGGTGTCGATAAAGTCTTTGAGGTGATGGGGAAGGACGAAGTAATCCCGCAGTACATCACTTGGGATGGCCAGCTACAAGCCGCTTTTATGGAATTGGACAAGCTGGTGAAGTTGTTGCTCATCAACGCTGAGATCCCCGAGATCGCCCTGGGCTCTGGTGATGCGGGAACGAGCGGGGCATCAGGATTAGCTATCAAATGGCGGCTCAACTCGATTTTGGCGAAGGTGAACCGCAAGCGGCAGTATTATAACAAAGCCCTGAAGCGGGTGTTGTTGATCGCTCAACTCCTCGAAATTGCCTGTAAAGGGCCGCAGGGTTATGAAGTGACGGTACCCAAAGTGAAGTTCAAAGACGGTCTGCCGGATGACGAAACCGAGATGGCCAACATCATGTCCATTCGAACGGGCGGGAAGGCAACCATCTCTCAGAAATCGGCCCTAATGTGGCTTGATGATTTAACGGAAGAACAAGCTGAGGTCGAGTTGAAACGGATGCAGGACGAGGAAGACGTTGCTGATCCGTCTATCTTTCAGCAACCCGGTGACAGTGAATGAAGCCGATTCCAAAACCCGTCTACGAGCGGGATGTAAAGCGGCTTATCGGATATTACCAGAAGGCTTTCACCGAAATTGCCGGTCGGTTAAAGTCCATTCCGTCGGGTGGGTTAGAAAAATCCTATGCTGAATCACTGCTATCGCAAATCATGGTCATTCTGCGAGATTTGGATGTCTCTACGAAGACGTGGTGCGAACAGGTTATTAAACAGGCGTTCACAGAAGCACAGGCGCAAACCATCCTATCTTTGGGCGATGCGACCTCATTATCCGAGGCGGCATCGTCCATCTCTTTTTCCATGCTAGCCCGAGAGCGGACAGAGGAGTTAATTAACGACACCTACACGGACTTGCTCATGGCCACGCAAAACACGGAAAGAAAGATTAAGCAGCTTGTAAGAAACGCCGTCAGCGAGACGCTACGAGTGAAAGCGGTAGAGCAGATGGGTCGAAAGACGATGAAAAAAGCCATCGTAGGCGACCTGACCCACAAAGGACTATCAGCTAAATTGGATAGCGAAGCATGGGTCGGTATTGTAGACCGATCTGGTCGGAAATGGAATCTGTCAACGTACACCGAGATGGTGGTCCGAACAAAACTTACACAGGCACATATTGAAGGAACTCGGGTGGAGACGATGGAACGCGGCGTGGACTTGGCGGTAATATCGTCTCACAACGCTAAAGACGCCTGCCGGTCATTTGAGGGGATGGTGATTTCCCTTCATGGGTTAACACCGGGATACCTCACATATGACCAAGTTCGTGGAACCGGTAAGATATTTCACCCCAATTGTCAGCACCATGTGAGCCCAGTTCGGGATATTCAACTGCTTCCCAAGCAACTACGAGACAAGCACAAAGAAAAAATGAAGGCTTTTCGGTAAGAAATAAGCCACCCCTAACGGAGTGGCGGGGGGGCAGCTAACACTTTCGACACCGGCCAAACAGAAAATGACCGACAATGAGGCCTATGATGATCAAAGGAAACGGATACAAACGGCACATCTTACGTCGGCGTTGGTGAAATCTTCGAAATGCGAGCATAGAACCACCTCCGGGATTAGAATACCCGAATTTTTACACGACCTACGGGTGTTATGTCGTTAAACTAGCCGCCCAATCAACCCCACGTGGACGTGACCGCGATATCAAGCGTAGGGCAAGGAGGATATGATTTTGACCGAAGAAACTCAGGTTCAAGAGACGCAACAGCCAACAGCCCCTGAAGCGAAGCCGGAACCTACGCCACCAGAGCATCTTATCCCCAAAACCCGGTTCGATGAAATCAACACCAAATATAAAGACGTTCAGGCCCAACTGGAAGAACTTCTGGCTGAGAGGGACCAGCGGGCGAAACAAGCGAAAGAACAGCAGGGCAAGTTTGAAGAGCTATACAAGACCACTGCTGATGAGCTAACCAAAACCAAAGACGGTTTCAAAACTGTGAATGGCCGGGTTCAACAGCTAGAATCGGTTATTAATGGACTGTTAGAAGCTAAGTTAGAAGGCATTCCGAAGGACTTTCATGACCTCGTTCCCGGCAACCTCACACCAGAAGCAAAGCTGGAATGGTTGACGGCTGCCGAAAAGAAAGGCCTATTTGGTACCAAACAAGAACAGCCTGTCGGTCAAGCGACCAATCCAACCCAAGCCAAGACCACAGACCTTAATCAGCTTAGTTCCATCCAACTACTTAAAATGGGCTATGCTCAACGAGCGTAATCCCTCTGCGGATTGCGCCTTTTCTTTGATCAAATACAACACATAGGGAGGAATTACTTCTTTGGCACTTACAATGACTGAAGCCGCGAAGCTATCAACCGACGTATTACAAAAAGGCGTGATTCAAACGTTTGCTCGATCTTCTCCGATTCTGGAACTCTTGCCGTTCATGGAGATTTCGGGAAACTCGTACAAGTACAATCAGGAGCAGACCTTACCGGGTATCGCTTTCCGTTCGGTCAACGAAGGTTACGTTGAATCGGCCGGTGTGGTCAATCAGCTTTCCGAAGGCTTGTATATCCTTGGCGGCGACGTGGACATTGATAAATTCCTCGTTCAGACCCGAGGCAACGTCAACGACATTCGCTCCATCCATACAGACCTGAAAGCGAAAGCTCTCGCCTTGGAATTTACCAGAGCCTTCTTCAAAGGGGATGCGGCGCAACCGAGCCAATTTGATGGATTGCAAAAGCGATTGAATGGCAAACAGATTATCGACGGTGAGGATAAACCCTTCGATTCAGATAAACTGGATGAACTCATCGATGCGGTAGAGGGTGAACCCGATATTCTTCTTTGCTCCAAAGCGATGCGTCGGGAAATCAAAAAATCGCTTAAAGAATCCACTCACTATATTGAGAGCGGCGAGGACTCCTTCGGGCGTCAAGTGAGCACCTATGCGGGCATCCCCATTCGTGTCATTGAGACGGATGGGGCCGGTCAAGAGATCCTTGGTTTTAATGAGTTGGATAAGGCCGGAGCAGCATCAGATACCGGTTCCATTTATGCGATCAAGTTTGGTACCGAACAGTATGTCTCCGGTCTCCGTAACGGTGGTGTATCAGTACGTGACCTTGGAGAAATTGATAGTAAACCCGTGTTCCGTACTCGGATTGAGTTTTATTGTGGTATGGCTGTGTTTCATCCACGGGCCGCAGCACGTCTCCGGTACATCAAAAAGTCCTAATTATAGTTGACGTGGTGGAGCATTCTGCCACGTCTATACTTTTTTTGAGGAGGGGCTACCTTGGCGAAATATAGAATTAATACCCCGAATGCGATTTACAATGGTGTTACCGAGGGTGTGTTGTTTCAAAACGGCGAGGCGATTATTGAAGATGAGAGACTCAAAAATCTTTTAGCGAAAGACTACGGATATACGGTTGAGGAAATCAAGGAAGAAACCGTTGAAGATAAGAAGCCCAAAACCCCCATAAAGTAGGTGAGTAAGTGGCAGACCTAAATCGAGCCAACACCTATTTTACCAACAATGTGCTTCATAACGAGGAATGGATGACAATAGAAGATTCGATTCGGCAGCGAGCATTGAACAACGCTGAAACCCAGCTATACCGGGTATTCCGCAACTATCGTCCCGATACACGACCACTTCCCGAAGAAGCGGTGTTCGAGCAGGCTCTTTGGTTGTTGCGAATGGATGAAACAGTTCGCAAATCTGAACAAGGTGTGAAGGCTGTATCTGTTAGTGGTCTTAGCATTTCAATGGAAGGTGTTCGTCGGATTTCCCCAGAGGTCATCGCCATCCTTGGTTGCCGGATAGGGAGGTATGCCGATTGATTCCCATGAAGCAGACCGTCACCATCCGTAAGGCAGGGGATTTAGATATCTGGGGAAAGCCTTTATACGGGGAGCCGACAGTGTACCCTTGCCGAATCGACGCATCCAATAAGCGAGTACAGCAAGTAAACGGGCAGGAAGCGATCGCCACAGCGACCATCTTGATTAAATCTCTGATACCAGTGGGCCTCAGTGATCAGATCGAGTGGTCCGATGAGCTCACTCAAATGTACTGTAAGCCTCCGCTAACCATCACCGTTATCCGGAATTTTTCCGGTAAACCGCTGTTTACTCAAGTGGTGGTCTGATGAAGATTCAAGTCAAGATTCACGACCATGTTCTGAAACGCATGAAGAAAGATATCTGCAATCAGTTAAAGCAAGCGGTTCATGACTGTGTAGATAACCTCGTTCGGACTTCATCCGAAACGGCACCTCATGATAAAGGCATTTTAGAAAAGTCTTTTGCTATGGAAGCGACCTCAAACTCCGGTACAGTAACGGCAACCGTCGGTTACTGCATCAAAGAACGCGGCTTTAATTACGCCTTGGCGATGCATGAGTTGAGTTACCGCCTCGGCCCAAAGTCTCTAGCCAAACCCGGTGGGTACGGAATGAGCGGCAAGCGTTATCCTGTAGGCAATAAGTTTCTAACCCGACCGTTAGAAGGAGAAGCCCAAACATACAAACAGCATATCGAACGGGAACTTCAAAAAGTATTGAAGGGGGCGTGATGCGGTGCAAATGGCAGAACTTATTGCCGTTTTTCAGCAGACCGTCCCCTTCAAGTATTTTGCTAACTCCTTCCCGGTGGGGGCCGATAATTGTGCATCTGTCCGATTGACGGGAGGCGGAGAAACCAGCATAAAGGCTAATCTTAGCCGACCTACCATGCAGATATTGATTCGCGCCAGCGATCCGGTGACGGCCGAAGCGAAGGCGACCGAGATTTATCGGACCTTTAACGGTAAACGAAACTTCGACGTGGGAACCACCCACGTCATTTTTTGTACAGTACAGCAATCGAGTCCACTGTTTTTGGGCTTTGATGAAAACAATCGATCCATCTATTCAATAAACTTCTCACTGATCACAGAGGAGGCCTGATATTTTGGCAAAAATCGCAGGCGTAGACGTATTGCTCTATGTCCAAACGAGCGGGACGGATGCTTCCCCGACCTACACCGTTGTTGGTGGGCAAAGCGGGGCCACATTGAATCGCTCGGCCAACCTAATTGAAACCACATCCAAGGACGCCTATGGATGGGCGGAGAATGTGGCCGGGGTTTTATCTTGGTCCATCGAATGTGACGGATTTATGCTGGGTAGCGATACTGCGTTAGATCATTTGGATGAAGTATTTAATAGCCGGTCGACGCTCAAAGCGGAAATCCGACTTCCCTCGGGCAAGAAGTACACCGGAAGTTGCATCATCACCGACTTCCCCTATGAGTTCCCACAGGACGACGCGGCCACCTATAAACTCACTTTGACCGGAACCGGTGCATTGACTGTCACCACAGGAAGCTAATGGAGGTAACGAATGGCAAACAAGCAACGCGGGTTTGTCGATATTGAACTGGATCGGCCCCGAAAACTCCGATATACATTGAACGCTCTCGCAGAAATCGAAGATAAGTTGGGCGTATCCGTGACGGAACTTAGCGAAACGGGTCTTGGCATCAAGTCAATACGTACCTTTTTGTGGGCTGGCCTCATCCATGAGGATACCAACCTCAACGAAAAAGATGTTGGTTCTTGGGTGGATTTTGAGAACATTGAATATGTCCAACGAAAGATAGCCGAAGCCTTCGAAGTCGCTACCCGAAAAAACGACTCACGCGAGCCGACTGGGACCAACTAAAAGAGGTCGCCTTCGGCTCGCTTCGTTTATTGCCGGAACAGTTCTGGGCATTGACGTTAGCCGAACTTCTCGACATCGTTGAAGCCCGTTTTAGTTACGAGAAGCAACGCCAAGAAGCGGATTATCACCGGACCGCTTGGCTCGCCTGCCACATCATGAACGCATCGGGCAACCTCAAACGGCCAGTCACGCCGGATAAGTTACTCGGTAAATCACCGGACAACAAGCGAGTTGAGCGTAAAGAACAACTTAAAGCCTTGAACGACCTGAAAAACAAATTCCAATCGAAGGACAGGAGGGAGGAAAGCAATGTCCACACTCTCTAGTGTCCTTGTTAAGTTCACTGCAGACATCTCCGATTTCAACCTAAAGATCCAGTCCGCTATGGGGCAAGTTCAAAAAACCGGTAAGCAGATGCAAAAAGAAGGCTTCACGATGGGTGGAGCCTTCACGTCATTAAAAAATATGGCCCTACCGGCCCTCGGAGCAATTACCACGGCTCTCGGCGGGTTGGGTCTGGGAAAAGGACTTTCCTTTAACGCTGACATGGAGCAAGCGGCTATCTCCTTCGAGACGTTGCTCGGTTCGGCAGAGAAGGCCCAAGCGATGATCAAAGACCTTCAGCAATTCGGAGCCAGTACGCCTTTTGAATTTCCCGGCCTTCAGAAATCGGCTAAACTCATGCTGGCAATGGGTTTCAGTGCGGAAAGCGTAAGGCCCAACCTCCGGGCCATCGGAGATGCCGTGTCGGCGATCGGTGGGGGAGAAGAAGTGCTCAATGGTGTGACCATGGCTCTTGGACAGATGGCCACCAAAGGCAAAGTATCGGCAGAGGAAATGAACCAACTGGCCGAGCGAGGAATCCCAGCATGGGATCTCATGGCGGAAAAGCTAGGTATGAGCAAACAGCAACTCATGGAGTTATCCTCGCAAGGCAAGGTGATGGCCGACCAAGCTGTCCCGGCATTGATTGAAGCGATGGGAACGAAGTTCTCCGGTGCTATGCAGAAGCAAAGCCAGACCTTTACCGGGATGTTGAGCACCTTGAAAGACAATACCAACATGCTCTTGGGCCAAGTGCTTCAGCCGGTATCGGAGCGATTGAAAGCTCTGATGCCAATTGCCATTGAGTTTGTAGATAAGCTATCCACTGGCTTCAAAACCGATGGTTTGAAAGGGGCAATTGAAGCCGCTTTTCCTCCAACGGTGGCAATCATCTTGAACGGCATTATCACTGGCGTATCCACGCTGTTCTCTCTTCTTCAAAACAACTGGAGCAACATCGGTCCCATCCTCGCCGGTATCGCTACCGGATTTGCGGCCTTTTCTGCCATTCAAGGCATCGTGGCCGGGGTATCTGCTGCCATGGCAACGTTCGCAACGATCACGGCGGCATTGGCTACCCCCGTGGGGATAGCAGCAGCGGCCATCGGAGCGTTAGTGGTGACCGGAATTTATCTGTATGAAAATTGGGAAGAAATCACCCAACGACTGACAGATTGTTGGAATGGAATAAAGTCGATCGCCTCCTACATCTGGGAAGCAATATCGAGTGTAATCGATAACGTCTGCGCGGATATCGAAAACACTGTTGCATTTCTGATTGGCGGCAATTTGAGTGATATCTGGGATCAAGCCATGCAGGGGCTGGATATCAGCACCAATGGAGTAATGAACAGTATAGGAGACCGATTTGCGCAAACGATGGACTCCATATCGAACAAGGCGGAAACGGCTTGGACAGCGGTCAGACAAGTATGGGATGGGACGTTTACCCGGATTGAAACATTGACCGGAGACTCGCTGGCGTGGATGAAAGACACCTTCACTTCAGACACAGAAATCTTACGAAATATCTGGGATGCCGCTTCGAAAAATCTCAATGTACTCACGCAAGAGATGTGGAAGCTAATTCTTCAGTATTTCAAAGACGCCCCGATATTGCTGGCGGCATCCATGAAAGTCATCTACGATGTGCTCCATCAAAAGTGGGTGGACATGAAAAACGACGCCTATTCTATGGGAATAAATTTAGTACGGGGTTTCGTCGAGGGGATGCGATCGTTGGGCAGTTGGCTTTATAGCAGTGTATCGAGCCTGTTTACCGGTGCGGTCAACGCAGCGAAACGAGCCTTAGACATCCATTCACCCTCCCGGGTCATGATGCAACTGGGTGAATACACTGCCCAGGGGTTTGCCATCGGGATGGACAACCAAGAAATGAATGTACAAAAATCAGCAACCGGTTTAGCCAATAACGCAATCAGCGCCGTTTCCGGGTATCGACCCACAGTATCCACCCCTGAAATTATGGGGGTGGGTGCCGGTCACACTTTTAATATCAGCATCCAAGGCAGTAATGCCCAAGAAATCTGGGAACAGTTTGAACGCCAACTGGCCCGGCGAGGGGTGAAGTGGTAATGACCGAGCAGATTCTCATCGCCGGGGTTAACCGAATTCATAATGTCCTTCTGGAAGACCTAACGATAGAGCAGGTGCTCACCCATATGGTGGATACCTGCTCGTTTTGCATCAAAAACCAACCTCCCGGCGAAGGCGATGAAGTCATTATCGAAGTCGATGGCACCCGTTTTTTCGGTGGCATCGTGGATTCCGTGCGCCTGAAACGATCGGCGGGGACACTAAACATTTGGCAAGTGGGTTGCCAGGACTACACTTACCAGCTAAACCGCCGGTTGGTTGTAGAGACCTATGAAAACAGAACAGCGGATTGGATCGTGAAGGACATTCTCCTCAAGTACGGACAGGAGATGTTTACTTCCACAAATATTCAAGCTGGTGCTCCGACTGTAGAATACATCTGCTTCGACTACCTGCTACCTTCAGAATGTATCAAGAAATTAGCCGACTATTGCGGTTGGGAATGGTACGTCGATTATTACCGGGATGTCTGGTTTTTCGATCCCATTGCGGGAACCCAGCAGGCTCCAGTAACGATTACCTCTGAGACCGAAATTCGTAATCTTGCACACCGCTTGGATACACAGGGACTTCGAAACCGTGTCTACATTAAAGGCGGAACCATGCTTTCCGACCCATTTACCTATGAAGTGAAATCTGACGGTAACTCTCGAATTTGGACACTCCCTCATAAACCGCACAATCTTTCGCTGGCGATATCCGGTTCGCCGGTGATCGTGGGTATTGAAAACGTTACCGAGGAAGCCACGGTGGGCTACCTCATGAACTATCAAGATAAGTATGTGAAATCCTCTTCCCAAACAGCGACACCTGCAGACGGTGCCACACTGACTTTCACTTATCAGTACGACATCAATGTAATTTCTATGGTCGACGATTTTGAATCTCAAGCGGCCATCGCCTCTGTTCAAGGAGGCGACGGAGTGTATGAGCATGTCATCCACGACACCAGCTTAACCACGATTGAGGCGGCGGAAGCCGCAGGGATGGCTGACCTTCGCAATAATGCGAATCCTCGCATCCGGGGTTCCTTTGAAACAGAAATCCCCGGTTGGGTGCCCGGTCAACTGTTGGCCATTGATCTCCCGAACCGGGGAATCCAAAATGCTTTTCTGGTGCAGAAAGTTTCGATTTCACCGCTTACGCCTACGGTCTGGACATTTCAGGTCGAATATGGCGGACGCCTGATAGGGATTCCAGATTTTTTGCAAGCAATAGTCAGTGCACAGCAAACTCAAACTTCAACAGAAACCCAACTACTGAACAAGTTTATTTATGACCAAGATTTGTTCAAAGTCACCGATGAATTGGTCGTTAACCAAGTAGAGTTACCGTTTAAGACCGAAAAGAGTGTATCTGGAATCTTTGACCCCAATCGTACTGACCTCATTTATCGTGTAGATTCCACGGTAGAATTTCAGCAAGGACAGCTAGCTGGAGTAACGGCGTCAAACGGTTCATTGACGCTAACATCTCAGCAACCCGGAAACCGTGTGATTACGCTAGATTTATCTAGACTCGGAGCCGCAGACCAGACAAAAATCTCTTGGGATGCTATGGCTGGCTCCCTTGTGGATGAACCGTTCAACGCCATGAACCCCCGTTGGGTAAACCTGTACGCCAGTACACCGGGACTTACCACGTTCATTCTGAATGAACCTACGGCCACGGATGGAAGATGCCTGCGGGTATCGGGTGGGATGGGGTGGTTTTACTGGAACGGTTTAATTCCCTATCAACCAGATCGTCTGTATGTGATCAAAGCCCGATTCCGCCAAACGGTAGACCCAACGGTTGGTGGGCCGAACTGTTATCTCGGAGTAGAAGGCGTTGCGGCAGATGGGGTGACCCTGGTGAATACGGTCAGCAGTAATAATCATTCCAGCCAGTATTATTACGGAGCCAGCGGAACTGCGTTGACGGCTACCGGCGGTTGGCAAACGTTCATTGGATATATCCGAGGGTACAGTTCCACTATCAACAATACGCCAACGTCAAATCCCAACAGTCCCGGCCCCATGCAAAACAATGTCGCCTATATTCGGCCTATGTTCATCGTAAATTACGCGGACGGCAACGGGACGGCTGATATCGACTACGTGGTGCTTGAATATCCGGGTGATGTCACTGTGGAAACAAATCTGTCTCAGAACGGGGGAGCCACATGGACGGGTTGGCAACCGACAGTCAACGGCGGTAGTATTTCCGGTATCACGCAGGGATTAAATCTTAGTAACGCAAAACTGCAAGTCCGCCAATCCTTGTCTACAGATATTCAAGGACTACCTCGTCTGGACAATTTTAACCTTACTGTCGAAGGAGCGAGAGAGCCGATTTCCACTATCGGGTCTCTTTTTCATGTGTTGCCAATAGATGCAGGTCCATTACCGAGAGTGCAGATTTCAACCAGTACAGACGGAATTACATTCTCACCGTGGACAACGATTCAACCAGGAGTAACCGTAGAGGTCCCTTATCCCGGCTATGTAAAGCTAAAAAGCAGGGCCAGAATTCAGTATTTCAACTCAAAAATGCCGTACGACGAAACCGGCGTTGTATGTGATGGGGTGGTAGTATCGTAAATATTCCAGGTCTACACATCAAGGGCGAATGGTTTTTCGAGTACCAAGATGGAGTAATCGTCGGCCCTTTGAACAACTTCATTACCGAAGCAGGCTTACGTCTTATTGCAGACAGTATTCAATCCCTGCCCAGCCCTTTTTTAGTTATTGGGGATGACAATGACCCTGGCGAAACCATCACAGAAGTCCTGCGAAAGCCAGTGTCGTCCATTAGCCGTACTGGGAATCAGGTTCGCTTTCGGACACAGTTTTTACAACAGGAAGCGGTAGGGGATCACCGGAAAATCGCCGTCTTTACCGGTGCCACAGATACACCTGGCACCGGAACCATGCTCAATCTGCTGGTCAAGCCATGGTCAAAAACGGCCAATACTCTTCTTACCGTAGAGGCTCGAATTACGGTGAGTGCAAGATAAAGGGGGGATATCTTCTGCCTATTCAGGCCTTCAAAGGCGGGACTTCGATTATAGATGAAGCGACCATGAACAGTCTGGTCAGCCTACAGCCATTTACGTTGATTTATGACGGAACTCAAATCGACGGCTTTACCGGAAGCGGAATCTCTGAGATGGACTGTTCCGGCTATGATCGGGCATTTTACTTTACCGCATTAGGGGTAACAGAAATATCTCGCGTTGAATTTGAACTGGTCGGCAACGGTACAGGAGCCGATGTGGTGATAGAACTCCGTTCCGGATTGGTCAGCGATGGCAGTACGGAAGGGGAATTGCTTTATCAGATGGTTCTGCCGAAAGAGTTTCTGCCGAAAACAAAGGCTTTTGTAAGCATTCCTTTTGATGCAACAGGACTCGTCAACGGTGCTCGTTATTGGCTGTTAGTCCGAGGGGCGGGAGATGCGACGAACCATTTCCATCTGATTGGAGAGACTGCATCCAATGCCAACTACCCTTGCTATTATCGTACCGGTTCAGTGGGAAGTTGGACATTAGGGCCATCAGGACACTTCAAGGTGTTCTCCGGTGAATTGGGGGAACTCAGGCATGGAATGTATGGAGCTGGGTTCACGACCATCGAATACAACGCTGAGATACTATCCAAGGTCTATCGGTATCTCCCGCCATCGGGAACTGCCCAAGGCGGGATTCGAGATATCCTCGTTTATGACTGGAACGGAGAGTATCTGAAAAGGGGGAGGATGTAGCCTGTTTGGATTGAATGAAACCTTGCTTTCTTTCCTGCGTCGGCAGGTGGGGCTTCGAACCGATGCGTCGAGCGGTACGGGCAGCGTCCACGCCAAGGTAGGCAATTTGACAGACCTTTCGGCAAGTAATTTTTCAGCATTAACCGCAAATGTGAACAGAACCCCTTGGGCAGCGGGAAAGACCGTTTATTCGGTCAATGGTTCGAATTCGTCCACTTCAAGTGTAACCGATCAAGACCTTTTTCTGATTACAGGGCCAATTCTTATTCTCGCGGGCTATGTTGATATGGGTGCAAGCAGTCAATATGTTCGATACAAATTAAACACAGATGCCGTAACTGTTTTCAATCTAGATGGTTCGACATTAAACGGAAGTGGCGGGGTATCTACGTGGAAAGCATCGGGAGGAAATAACTTGAGTACCAGTCACAGGTATTATCCCATGTTCTTTCCCAACCCGTACCAATACTCTTATAATTCAGGAAATGCGTCGTATTTTTCAACGACCATCTCCGCCTATTCCATTTTTACATTTCCCCCTTTGTATTACTGCGAAAATCAATGCCGTTTTTCGTATACATCCAATGGCACGGCCCCAAATACCAAGTGGTCCATTTTTTATATAAGAGTTTAGGGGGGCTATTGTGTACTCTCAGGATTATATCATTGAGGACATATACGTTTATAAAGTGGAAAAGGATAGAGATTCTATATTCTCCAAATCTTTTGTAGGAATGACCGTTAAAATTGTTGTAACCGGGGCTAAGACCGATCTAAATATGGGTGAGGTTTTACCCATTCAAGTTGAATATAGGGACTGGCAAGACAACCCGCTGCCGGATATCGTGACCCCGGTCTTTGTGACGGTGAAACATTCCGGCGACGAACCCGCGACCCTAACCCTAACCCCTACCGACGGAAAGGCCGAATTCGATTTTATCAGCAATGCAAAAGGTGCATTTTCAATAAACTTTGCTTCCGTGGAACTTGGCTGTGATTCTGCGGTTTTCAATGTGGAGGTGAAATAATAATGGCGAAGCCAATACTGGCGATTCCAAAATCCAAAGGGGAAGAAAAGGCAGAACGTGTAAAAGCCAAGATCGCCGATTACTCCTCCCGCAAGGCAAAAGGGGAGAAGCCGAACCTCGATACCTTAGCGGAAAAGTTGGACTTAATTATTGATATGCTCTTCAAAGACTAAGACGCAAAAAGCGTCTTTTATTAGTTTCCGAGTGAAAGGAGGTGAACTATGGATGGGCTATTAACGGAGGCCTTATCGCAAGGCCTGTGGGCCTCATTGTTTGTCTCCTTATATCTATACCAGCTACAAGAAAGCCGTCGATTGCAGGCGGAGGCCCGAGGTCGTGAAGATCGGCTTACGGACTTTCTCAAAGACATCTCGAAGCAGTTTGAAATCTTGGCAAAGCAGTACGAACGACTCAGCGACGACGTGCAAATCATCAAATCAGAAATACGAGAAAGGGGCAACTAATATGGTAAATATCATTCAAGACATCGTACCTCAAGGAGCGAAAAATCGTCCTGGCTATCCCTTGACCCCGACATTTATCACCGTTCACAACACAGGCAACGGCAGTGCAGGAGCCGACGCTGCTGGTCATGCCGCGTTCATCAAGTCTCCCGGAGCCGGGACGACCAGTTGGCACTTCTCTGTCGATGACCATCAAATTATCCAACACATCCCGACCAACGAGAACGCTTGGCACGCTGGTGATGGAGGGAATGGTCCTGGCAACCGAACCAGTCTTGGGGTAGAGATTTGTGAAAATAGCGATGGCAATTTGGCTCAAGCGGAAGCCAACGCGATTGACCTGATTATCGACCTCATGAAACAGTACAACATCCCGCTAACGAACGTAGTTCCCCACAAACACTGGACGGGAAAAGATTGCCCTCATCTCATCCTGCCACGATGGGACGCCTTTATTGCCTCAATCGCCAAACGGCAACAGGAAAGGTTGCTTGAAGCAAAGTTGGCTACCATTCCTGATTGGGCAAGAGATTCCCTAAAGAAATTGATGAACAAAAACGTGGTAGACGATCCCACTGGGGATACCACCTTCTACCGGGTGATCGTCATTTTGGATCGCCTTGGACTAATCGCCTAACCCTGACCTCCCCTATAACAATCCATAACGAAGGGAGGTGAGCAGATGTTTGAATCCGGAATTGTTGTAGCAGTTTTGATTGCCATAGGACAGTTTGCCAAAACGTACATTGACAGCAAGTACATCCCATTGGTCACGCTTGTACTTGGCATCCTCGCTGGCATCATGTACGTCCCCGCTGATACCATCCAGACAGGTATTCTAAACGGCATTATCGTCGGTTTATCGGCCAACGGATTGTTCGATGCAACAAAAATTCTTCATGAAAAAACGGAATAAACCCTTATGCCCACTAGCTTTACGGCTGGTGGGTATTTTTTTGTCGTTATTTCCCAAGTAACAACAGATGAAAAAAAGCGACATTGATAAGTAGAGGGGGTCATTACGTTGGGCTAAACAAACTACAACACTCAACACCAAGGAAGTGATCGCATGAGCAATATTCAGGTCGGCCTTTTTCTGAAATTACATTTAGACATGATAAACAAAGGGATGCTTACTGCATTGGGGCCGAGACGGTTCACCACGCTGGTTGTATTGGCTTCCTTTATGAATGAAGAGGGTGAATGTTACCCCACTCAAGCGCAAGTGGCAAAAAAGCTAGGGGTATTACCGAGAACAGCCTTCGATTATATCCACGACTTACTTGATTTTCGCTGGAATGGTAAACCCATCGTAGAGCGACAAAAAGAATACATCCCAGGAAAAGGGATACAGGAACGATCGATTTACCGGATTCTTCCGCTATCCCAAGTAACGATGTTTAACGGAAGTGTGGAACCAATTCAGGCTAAGGACAGCACCGATTGTTCAGATGAACAAGTAAGCGATTGTCCAAACGATCAATTACCCGATTGTCCAAACGATCAACTACATGATTGTCCAAATGATCAACCATACACTTGTTCAAACGATCAACTATATACTTGTCCAAACTTGCGATGTAACAAGAAACCAATAAACAAGAACCAGTTAACAAGAACAGATACAGGGCAGCAGGCAGAGATGACCGTGGAGAAAGAGACAACGGAACCCTCTGGCCCCAAGGACGTGATTGAATCCTTCTGCCATAAATACCGTGAGCGATACAACGTGAACTATTCCGTGAACTGGGGAAGGGATGTGCCTCATGCGAAAAAGCTATTGGCTGATTTTACGGTCCCACAGATCCAAACCATCTTGGATACCGTGTTCGAGCGTTTTGATACCACATGGAAAACAGACAAGTATCCACGACCCTCCCTCGGTCAATTGGCGACGTGGCTGGGCAATAAAGCCCTTGCCCTACCCCAAGAAGAGGATAAGAGATCAGACCCTATCGTAAAAGAATTTGGAGGCCGCGACCCTTATCAGATGCTTCAGGAAGTTGCAAATATGGGAAGGAGGAAGGCTGGATGACATTAGACTCCATCTGTTTACTGGCTCACAAATGTAAGAAGGCGGGGGAACCAGAGCGATGCGACAACCACTGCTACGCCTTCCTAAAACTCCACGGTGAGAACGGGGAAGGGGGACTATGGAGCGTTACAGATATTCCAAAGGCGTACAGGCAATCAATGATGCGCACGCTTCCCTTTGAAAAGGACAACCCGTTAGCCTTTGAATTCGTGGCTAGATACTGTAGCAATATCATCGAAAACGTAAACACCGGCCAAGGATATTATTTCTACTCCATTCCCGAACCGGCAGTAAATCCAAAAGGAACAGGAACCGGAAAAACCACCGCAGCCACAGCCATTCTAAACGAGTACCTCGTGGCTCGCGTCATTCTTCATGTCACCCGGAAAAAACTGATCACTGAATTACCGGCTCTCCTTATCAACGCTTCGAAATATCAAAATGCGTTCAACGCCCAGTTCCGGGGCCATCGAACGCTTCAAGAGGAAGCCAGCCAAAAGTATTACCTGCTAAAAGACCAAATGATGACCGTAGCTCTCTTGGCCATCGATGATATCGGCATCAGAGAGGCCACAGAAGCCTTCAAAAATGAGTTCTATGAGGTCATCGATACGAGAGCCGTAGAGCAATTAGCAACCATTTATACCTCGAACGAGCCGATTGAACGGATCGGCCAACTGCTCGACGACCGAATCGCCAGCCGTATCGAAGGATCCACATTTCCAGTTTCATTCAAAGGAGAAGACAAGCGCAGGGGAGGGCGTAGGTAATGTTGGAATCGCAACTGCTCTCCAAGGTGCTTGATGAAAAGAATTTCGCTGTACTCTACCGTTATCAAATCGACATCACTGACTTCCCCACTCTCTGTGAAGCGTATGTCTTTATCCGCGAGTATGTACGGGAGAACCAGACCACGCCGGATTACCGGACAGTCGTAGCCCAGTTTGAAACCTTTGATTACCAACCCGAAGTGGCCGATACGTTCAAATACCTATGCACTCGCTTGAAGGCGCAATCAGCCAAGCGACGAGCCTTTGAACTTCTGCAAAATCAGGCCGTGAAGAAATTCAGTGAGCTGCCCGGCGATAAGTTTGTTCAATGGTTAAAAACCGAAACGGAACGGATTGAGACCACTACGCTCGTTCGCTTTGACGTTGGAACAAACTTCGCGACAAACGGCGATGAACGAAAGCAATGGTATGAGTCTGCGAAGGAACAGCGATCAAGGACGTATCTCCCTACGCCTTATCCATCATTAACGGAGGCCCTTGGCGGTGGCTTTGAGGTTAGCGATTACGTCCTACTAATGGCCTTTACGAACCGGGGAAAGTCTTGGATTGCCTCTCATATGGGCCTAACGGCTTGGGAGAACGGCTTTGGCGTCCTACATTACTCACCGGAGCTATCCAAAAAGCAACAAACCCTGCGGTTGGATACGTTAATGGGGAATTTCGATAATGTGAAGTTGCGCCGGGGTTCGCTAACGAATGAGGCTCAATATCTCAACTATCTGAGTGCTTTTAACGCAGAAACGGGATTGGCTCCCTATGTGATCAAAACCATGGAGGACCTACCGGCTGGTCTATCGCTAGAAGTCATTGAAGCCGACCTCCATGTGTATCAAAACATCAAAATGGTGATTATCGATGGATTCAACCTTATGAATCATGGAAAGGGACGAATGAGGGATTCGATGTCATTTACATCTCGACGACTTCGGCAGATATTTGGTCGATATCAGGTAGTCGGACTGGTGGTTCATCAAACACCGGGGGCCGCCGAAAAGGAGAAGCGACAGGAAGATGAGGCGGGTAGACGGCTGGTAAAACCACCACGGCTAACGGACTATTCCGAGACCGTCGCTGTCATTCAGGACGCCGCGACAGCCCTCACGTTCGACGCATCTGATGGGATAGGTATGATATCCATAGAGAAGGCACGCGAGCCCAACGTGGGGCAAGTGATCGAATTGACATGCAATTTTAATGAAGGCCGGATTCGGGAAACGGATATTACCGACCAATTCTAAAATCAATCAAAAATTAGGAGGATGTTTTGCAATGACTAACTTACAAAAGGTATTCAACTATGAAGGCAATCAAGTACGGACAGTGATGATTGATGGTCAACCATGGTTTGTGGCGAAGGACGTCTGTGAGGTACTCGGAATTAGCAAATCTCGTGATGCCATCGGTCGGCTGGATAAAGAAGATACATGTCCAGTAATACTGGACACGTCTCGAGGCCCGCGAGAACTGACCACGATTAATGAACCTGGCCTATACTCCCTAATACTAACCAGTCGCAAACCGGAAGCTAAGGAGTTCAAACATTGGGTGATCCATGAGGTGTTGCCGAGTATCCGGCAAACTGGTTCATACTCCGTTAATCAAAAAGAACATCCCACTTTTGAAGGCCGAATCCTACCTCAAAACTATATGGAAGCGTTGGATGCACTTGTCCAGACAGAAAAAATGCGTCTCGAACTTGTCGCCAAGGTTGAGGCCGATGCTCCGAAAGTAGAAGCGTTTGATACCTTTATTGAATCCCATGGATGGCAAACCATGTCGGAAGTGGCCAAGTCCATGGATGAAGGTCGCAACCTTACCTATGAGGCACTACGCAGTGAAGGCATTTTAATCAAGAGTGGGATGGATAAAAATCTACCGCTTCAAAAATATATCGAGAGCGACCATTTCTCCGTGAAAGAATATAGCTTCTTCGCCAATGGATTGTGGCATACCAAAAGTCGCACATTGGTTTCTCCGAAAGGTGTAGAGTTCATTCGGCAAATCCTTCAAAAAAGAAAGGGGGCTGCCTAAAAAGAACCGCGTTCCTAATATGGTCATGTAATCGAATTGACATGAACTTTTCATAAAGTCGTCGCCGAACAAATTACTAATTAAAGGAGAAGAAAAGAATGACGAATCTACGGGTTATTGAACATCAAGGGCAACGGGTTTTAACTACATCTCAACTAGCTGAAGCGTATGAAACTGAAACAATAAAAATTAATCAGAACTTTTCGCGCAATAAACTCAGATATAAAGAAGGTAAGCACTACTTCATTCTGAAGGGCGCGGACTTAAAACAGTTTAAGAACGAGTTCGATTTAAACGAAGTCGTTGGGACCAGAGCTAGCTCCCTATACCTTTGGACCGAAAAAGGAGCCTTTATGCACGCCAAGTCCATCGAAACCGACCGAGCTTGGGAGGCATATGAGATGTTAGTTGACGAGTATTACTGTCTGAAGGAGAAAGCTTCATCGAAAATACGAGTGGAAGATGTTCTTTCCATGACGGTAGACCGCCTTATATTAAATGAAAAAACGGTTAGTCATGCTCTATCTATCGCGACAGAAACAAGAACGGAACTTGAACAACTAAAGGAAGAATTTCAATTGTTCAAAAAAAGCCGTTGGAATTCAGGGACACCGAAATTCATATCGGATAGTGAATACTTTGCTGACCAGGAACTACGGGAGGCCTTATCTAAGAAAATATACTTGTTCTCGCAAAAGTCCGGTATCCCAGTTAAAAAGGTGTGGTGTGTGGACTTTGATAGGGAGTTTTACAGACAATACAAGATTAATCCGAGTGAAGGAAAGGAATTTGGGTTGACTCGACCAAAGTATCTCAGTTCAATTGGTTATTTATCCGTTGCCATCGAGGTCGTGGATGAAATGATAGCTGCCCTTGGTATGTCCGAACCACAGGCGGCGTAATGGTCACAATTCGGGGCCACGAAATAGACGTGGACATCACCAGAGAACTTCAATTGTATGACTGGCAACGGCCACGGTTGAGGGGGGATAAGTTCCTCGCCTGTTCCCCCTTTCGTTCCGAACGCCATCCCTCTTTTGCGGTCCATCTTCATACTGGAGTTTGGATTGATAGCGGAAGTGATGATGAGGAATGGAAAAAGGGCGGATTCTCGAAGCTCCTGTCCTGGTTGCGGAATGAAACGATTTTTGAAACGGAAAGTTACCTGCTAGAAGAGTATGGTATTCATGTAAAGGACATTGATTCCGTTCAGTTATCCTTTCGTCTTCCCGTAGAGGAATCCCAGTTGCCCCCCTTATCCATGGAACGATTAATAGAATACCGATATCGTCACCCATACCTTTTAGAACAACGAGGTATTCAGGAGCGGTATCAACGAGCCTTTCAGATTGGCTATGACCGAAAGAATAGGGCCATTACGTTTCCTTGGTTTGACCGGGAGGGGGCGTTAGCGACCATTAAGTTCCGCAGCGTGACCCACAAATGGTTCTGGTATGTATCGGATGGGCAACCCGTGAAAAATCACGTCTATGGGATGAATCTCATCTACCAGAGAGGAGCATCTCGGGCATATATCGTCGAGAGCGAAATCGACGCGATCACCCTATGGCAGATAGGACAACCAGCTATCGCACTCGGAGGAGCCCATCTGTCGCCGCGCCAGCGAGAACTGATTCTCCAATCGCCCATTCAAGAGCTTATAATTGCTACCGATAACGACCGTGCCGGGAAAAGGATTGCCGAAAGTATTATCCGGCAGTTGGGGGGATATGTCTGCCTTAAAACACTCCGACTGCCGGACGATGTAAAAGACGTCAATGAGTTATCAAGGGATAATCTAAAGAGGATAGCTCATTCTGTAAGAGAGATTGATTGGCTTAGTTGGTTATATAGCGGACATCAAAAACCGAATTAACCGATCAAAAATGTAGAATGCATACAGTAGAGAAATGGTTGCGATTGCCAAGGCAGACCCCATTATCCACGCTGATCGTCTCCGGTTTCTGGGGACACTGACTTCCTTTGGGTTTAGCTTAAACTGGATAAACCGAAAAATAAGCTCAAATACTTCCCCAGCAGTTTCTGGATTCGTAAACATGACTTCCTTCCCGTTACCTACCGGCATCTTGCTTAATGTATTTTCGCTTTGCTCTCGATTTAACCGAATTTGGAGGAAAAACCAACAACCGATGGCCCATGTAATGATGGCTATGGCCAAACCCAATGCTTTGATCGCCAAGACAATTTCAATTGTAGTTGGTTTAATCATCATCGCTACCTCTTCTATGATCATAAGGCTCCTCGCCGATTTCCCGAAGATAGGTAAGATATACATTAAAAAACTCGTCATACATGGCCTGCTTTTTATCTTCGGGAATTCGTGGATCCCTAGAAATTGTTGCGAGTGTTTTTTGTATTCCTGGATTTTTCTCTAATACCGTTGTCGCCGTAGCAGAAACTTTACCAAAACGGTTAAATAAATCTTCGGTGTCAAGTTTGTAAAAATCAGCCAATTCCATAATTAATTTGTCACTTGGCATTTTAAATCCCCGCTCCAACCCAGACAAATACGCAGCAGATACGCCGATTTTTTCACTAAGCTGAGTTAATGTAATTCCTTTTTTTTCCCGAATATCTCGGAGATATTCACCGGCATCTGCCTGTCGATGTAGTTGATCAGCCTGTTCACGGGCAGTTTGTTTCCTTTCGGCCATGGTTTATCCTCTCTGATGTATCCCATTTAGGCCCAAAATTACATTTCCCACAACAAAGAGACTCTATGTGCAATTTGGATTCCAGCGTTTTACATCTATTCGCCCTGTACGAATAGTGGTATCGTAAGGGTGTCGCTATTTTAACCAACTAGTTCAACGAAAATGCCGACAACGTAAAGTTAAAAATGGGATCAAAAAAACGGTTGCCGAGGTTTCACTGGATTCGTTCCATGTCCCTCGCCACCGTTTTTATTTTCCCCTTGATCACCAAACTTGCCCACGGATTTAATTGGTAATCATTGATTTGGCGTTTCGATGTCACAAACGGTGAAAAAAAGCGACATTGATAATTAGAGGGGTAATACATCCTCTCGAACACTAAACAGGAATGAGAAAGGACGCTGAAATTGATTTACCAGGAATTAGACCAAAAAGCCAACCAATTAGCCACGAAGGTTGCAAAGGAGGGTGATGAAGAAGCACTTAACGAACTCTTCGAGTTAATGAAATCCATTGTGACGAAAGAAGCCCGTAAACGAAACATTAGTACTAAAGGCTTCTTAGAGTATGAGGAACTTGTGAGCCTCTTCAATGAAACGGTTTGGGAAGCGGCGCTTCAGTACAATGGGGACTCGAATTTTACCACGTTCTTCCGATTTAAGTTAAACCGAAAATCAATAAAACTCTACAGACATTACAACGGCAAGAAACAAATAAGTCCCGAATTGAAGTTATCCTTAGATTATGTAGATAGTGAGACCGGAGATTTACTAAGCGAAATGCTTAAAGATACAGAGATATTTGAAGAACAAGTGATGACAAAAAAAATGCTCGATGAGTTCTGCAAAACTCACGAGCATGATGGTTGGATAATTCGAATGTTAGAATACGGATTTAAACCTGACGAAATCTCAAAAATGCTTGGCGCACCATCGTATGATGGGAAATCCCGTCAGGCGATGAGCCGACTAAAGAAAAAACTAATCAAATTCCTTGCTCAAGAAGAGCAAGTTGCCTAAACAATGTTCAGTTGCAATTATAACCGAATTTGTCCGTCGATAGTAATAACAATGTTTAACTAGGGAGGAATTGTTTGTGTCTATTGTCACTGCAAGAGGTAAAGCGGCAAAAGAATCCATGACGAAGAAATCTTTTAATATCGACTTTAAGAAAGTCTATATCCGGTTAAAAGACGGTGATTCTGTTCGGGTTCGATTGCTGTCTCCTGAAGATTATGTGGAATACCTGGCACACGGTTCCTACCAACACGGCATATACACGCAACCTTGTATTGAACCGGCAGATCACAAATGTGCTCATTGCGATGCATCCAAAACAGGGCTAGAAGAATACCAGGGACTCAGAGCTCGCAAACGGTACCTTTTTGCGATGGCCGATATCGATGAAGGGAGCATTCGTGTGTTCGACGGCACTCGTGGACAATCGCAAAACATCATTGAGTCCATTGAACAGTATAAGGAAGACTTACACGACTTGGCTTTTGTCTTCAAACGAACCGGCACGAAAGTGGATACCAGTTTTACGCTCAATCCCATCATTAAATTGAAACCAGAGGATCGTGAGAAATTCCGGCGTTTTGATGAGATGACTGTGGAAGAAGACTTCTACGATACGGTGCTCCAGCCTCGAACCCGGAAACAGCAGATCGATGAGTTAGAGAAGGCTGGGTTTCCGGTGGACAAGTATTTTAGCGACGAGGTTACGGAAGATGGGGTAAAACCCATCGAAGCGGATGATACACCGGAAAACGTATTTTAAGTCAAAGGAGCAAATCTGTTGAAAACAATAAGAGGTGATGAGGCCGAACTGAACATGGGATTACCAAAGCCCATTGAAGCGGATGCTTCGGATCGAATTCGTGAGGCTCAGTTACGAAAGGAGATGGCGAAGCGAGAGCCCACTTGGGAAGAAGTGTGGTTCTCCGGATGGATCAGCCATACAGGAACTACGAAGAAAGCAATTTTCCAAACGAACCTTTCGAACCTTGACAAGGAACGCCTAAAGTCGATCAAGTCTGCCATTGATGCCGATGAAATCGGCGTTGGCGTAGAAAGCCTTAAGAAGTTTACCAAGGCCCATGCCATGCGGTTATGGCGCGACTTGCAAGACCAGCGAAAGGAATCGGTCCTTAAAGACATGGTCGCCAAGACACCAGAAAACTATCGGCTGGTGCAAACGGAATCGCAGTTGGAGCAGTTGATCGTCGATTTGAAAGAAGAACCTATTATAGCATTCGATACGGAAACAACGGGTTTGGACGTGTACAACGATACAATCGTTGGCATGTCCCTAACCCTGCCCCGAGCGGATTATCACGTCTATATCCCGGTAGCCCACAAAACCGGGAAGCAGTTGAAACGCTCGGTAGTATTGAAGGCACTTTCCGCGATGCTCACCAATTCGAATATTGGTAAGGTGCTTCACAACGCGAAGTATGATATGCACATGTTGCTTCGCCACGGAGTTCGGATGCGAGGATTGGCCCACGACACACGGGTGGCAATGGCTCTGCTGAATGAAAACGAACCGTCCTATGCCCTGAAGAATCTAGCCACCAAATACGGAAAACATTTTGGATTTGAAGATACCAGCCACACATTTGAAGACCTCTTTGGGAAAACCTGCTTTGATGAAGTCCCGCTGGATGTGGCCCTTGTCTATGCCGCCAAGGACACGCACCTCACGTGGAGGCTCTATGAATGGCAGCGGCAGCACCTTCAGCGACTAGGTAAGCTGGATCAACTATATCAGGAACTGGAGAATCCGCTAATCGAGGTCTGTGTCGATATGGAACAGTGCGGGTTCCTTATTGACCAGAACTACGCCCGGCAGTACGGCGAGGAACTGCGAAGTGAGATTTATCAATTAGAACAATCCCTGACCGACCACTTCGGCAATATCAACTGCAACTCACCCATCCAGTTGTCCCGGAAGCTGTACGATGAACTGAAGTTGCCTGAGGTCAATGCCCGGTCCACCGATGTGAAAACGCTAAAAGCCTTAAAGGACAAGCATCCCGGAATTGAGTACCTGTTGAAGTACCGGGAACTCACAAAACTCCTAAGTACCTATGTTGAAGCGTTGCCGGAACGAATTAAGTCCGATGGGCGGATTCATGGCTCTTTTAATCAGGTGGCCACCGTGACTGGCCGGTTCTCTAGCAACGAACCGAACCTGCAAAACCTGCCGACCAATGCAAGGAAGCTGATAATCGCTCCACCGGGTAAGCTGCTCATTGGTAGTGACTTTTCCCAAATCGAACCACGGGTGCTGGCGCATATCAGCGGCGACAAGCATCTTCAAGAGCCATATTTGAACGGTCAGGATTTGTACTCTACACTGGCCAGCCGGGTATTCAAGAAGCCCATCGAGGAGTGCGGCGATGGGTCAAAGTACCGGAAGATGATGAAGGTTGGGCTCTTGGCTTGTATGTATGGAACAAGTATGTTCACGCTCGCAAGTCAGTTAACCATTACAGTCGAAGAGGCCCATGAATTTATCGGTGATTTCTATAAGACCTACCCACAAGTCCATTCCTTCATTAAAGATACTCATGAGTTGGTCAAGGAAAATGAGTATGTGGAGACTCTGTATGGACGAAAACGAAGATTTCCCGGTCATCGCCAGAAAGCGAAGGTCTACGATTCTTTGGTAAAACAAATCTGTGAGATTCTCGGAGTGGAAGAACTGCCGCTGAATGTATGGCGCAACAAAGATATCCCTCGTAACCTCAAACGGAAATTCTATGAAGTCAAAGGCGATGTGGAATCAGCCCGACGGCAGAGCGTGAATGCCATCATTCAGGGAACGGCCGCTGATGTAATGAAGCGGGCGATGCTCAACCTGTATCAATATTGTAGTCGCCGGGGCTGGGCTCTTTGCGGCACGGTTCACGATGAAGCATTGATGATGGTGGATGATACCGTTACCGAGTGTGATGTGAAGGAAATAGAGGCGTGTATGACATCGGCGGCTTCACTGGATGTACCGTTAAAAGTCGATACCGAAATTATGCAACGATGGGGCGAAGGGGTAAAGAAAGGGGAGTGGTTTGCATCGGCAGCTTAATTAATCGGGTTGGAGCAAAGGAACTCCGGCAGGAAGTTTTATC
Organism: Heliobacterium mobile; assembly: GCF_009720735.1. Classification (GTDB taxonomy): domain Bacteria; phylum Bacillota; class Desulfitobacteriia; order Heliobacteriales; family Heliobacteriaceae; genus Heliobacterium; species Heliobacterium mobile. Next base: position 28,798 of record NZ_WNKU01000015.1, on the reverse strand, counting down.
TGACGCCAACGATCGCGGCCAAGAGTTAACCAAAGCGATCCTTAGACACTTCGATGCAATTCATTCCATTGAGGAACCGAACGATAACGAGATCGAAAAGTATCTGCTCATGGATGAGTTGGATGGTTTGAACAGCGATACGAGCAAGTTAGGGTTCAAAAAAGGAGTTATTACTTTCTCGCCTTCTTCGGCCTACAAATGTGAACGGGAACTTTATTTCAAGGTTAAGAAGGTGGAAGCCTCTTTTGTTGACCGCTTTCCCTATCAACGACGATGGTCCCGTAACGGCTCGGCGGTTCACCGGGCCATGCAGCGAGATTTACTGTATGCCGAGAACTATCTGGATGCACCGAAGTTTACGGTGGTGCGGACGAAAACGACCAACCGACCAGCATGGGAAAAGAACATTCGGCAGGTTCGGCAGTATGATTACAACGGCCAACGATTTCAGCTATACGGCATGATGGATGGTGTCCTTCAATATCAACCGGATGGCAGCAAGATTGGGCTGGAGTTTAAGACCAAGTCCACCACTCTTGGAGTTATCGGCGAGTACAAGATGAAGGATGCTCAAGCGGATCACAAAGAGCAGTGCGTAGCTTACTCACTATTATTCGGCCTCGACGAGTTTCTCATTGTCTATGAATCACTAGCGAAAGACAGCTGGACTAAAGGAGCCCAAGCCAAACCGGACATGCGAGCCTTTTATATGAAGGTAACCGATAAAGATCGTAATCGACTGCTGGATAAGTTCGCAGATGTGGCCGGTATGTGCTACGCCAATGAACTGCCTCGGGCCATGGTGGAGAAATGTTTCTTCTGCCTATATAAACCGCATTGCCATCAGGTAAAGGAACAGGTGGCAGCGTAAATGGGGCGCACGAATTATCAGCGGGGATATGAGATTGAGCGAAAAATTGTTCATGAGTTGACCGACCGAGGGTTCCTAGTTGTTCGATCAGCCGGTTCTCATTCCAAGGTGGATGTGCTCGGTATCAGCCGAAGACGTATCTTGGCCGTACAGTCCAAACGAACCAAGCGGTTCTCTATGGCGGCATATCGAAAAGAGATTACCGATATCCAAGCAACCATTAAAGAGCACAACATTGATGAAGTAATTGACTTTGAGTTCTGGGTGTGGGTGGACAGGCAGGGATTTCGTAAATGGAAGGTCACTGTTGATAGCGTATCGGAGGTGGCGTGATGGCCACAGTTCGGATTGCTGGATTCAACGACCTGAATACATCCGATGCCGACGGTATCGCCTTCAGCATCTTTTTTCAAGGATGCCGACGGAGGTGTCTTGGTTGCCACAATCCTGAACTGCAGTCTTTTGACGGTGGGGAAGAGACTGATACCGACGAGATTATTCAACGAATCCGAGCGAACCAACGATTCTATGATGCAGTGGTCTTTGTTGGCGGAGAGCCGATGGATCAGCCTGATGCGTTGAAGGTATTGTTGGCGGCAGTCAAATCCATCGGATTGAGCACATGGCTGTACACCGGATATAACATCTTCTCGATTTCCGACGACATTATCGACCTATGCGATGTCATCATCGCCGGAGAATACCGTCAGGACTTACACACTGGCGGATTCCCGGCCAGTTCCAACCAAGTTGTACTTGACCAACGGAAGGAGAAGGTAGCTTGAAGATATCGCTTACTTTTGAACCGGGATTCGATACGCTCTATCAGAAGTTCGCCGAAGATCCCGTGGGACTGAAGATGTTGGAACTGGAAGGAATCAGCCCGAACAAGGTCGATGTCGGACAGATGTCCCATGATTACTTCACTAAACGACTGGCCGATGCCAGCGTCGATCAGAACGCTAACTCCAATGAGGAGCTGTCTGCCAACAACTATCAGGCGGAGGTCACCAAAGGTATCTTGAAGTTGGAAGGGTACTATCTGCTGTGGCGGTACAGCAAAAAACGCTTCGGTCTTAATCGGGCGAACAAGCTGATATCTGCCATATGGCGGGGTGAATTGTATTTTCACGATAGCTCTGGGCAAGGGATTCAGATTCCGTACTGCTTCGCTTTTTCCACGGCAAACTTGATGATTGAGGGTCGGCCCTATGGGCAATTGCGAAGTCTGCCGCCCAAACGGTCGGACAGCTTCATGGCCCAAGTGACCGAAGTCGTGATGGACCTGAGTCAAGAGTTTGCCGGTGCAGTGGCTCCCGGTGATCTTATCCTCAACCTTGCATGGTATCTAAAACAGGAAGGACGCAATCCGGAAAACGCTGAGGACCAAGATTACATCGTCAACCTCTGGCAGAAGTTTGTTCACGTGGCCAATAACAAGTTTCGCACCAGCGGGCAGTCACCGTTTTCTAACGTATCCATCTTTGACCGGGAAAACCTCACGAAACTCTTCTCCGAATACCGCTACCCTGATGGCTCGGAAGTGGACGTAGAGTACGTGATGCAAATCCAGAAAATCATCGCTGAGTTCTTTGCCAAGGGAGATCCCGCGACCGGCTTGCCGTACCGCTTCCCGGTTATGACGGCTAACTTGTGTGTGGATGAGAACCGGCAGCCGCTAGATGAAGACTTCCTCGAATTTATCAGTCGGATTAACGTCAAGCTCGGTGTGCTGAATATCTACGCCAACGAGGGCTCCAAGATTGCAATGTGCTGCCGTTATGTAAACGATACCGAACGCATGAGCTACCGGGCCGACAGTTTTGGTAACGGCGGTCTCAATATTGGCTCTCACCGGGTAGTCACTATCAACTTCCCAAGACTAGCGTTAGATGCCCGTGATGAAAAGCACTTCTTCACGCTGTTGGAACGGCGAGCGCAGATGGCGAAGGATTTGCTGTTGGTTCATCGGGAAGAGATTCTGCGCAGAAGAGTAGAAAAGGGATTTCTCAAATTCTTTAAGCCGCTTGGCTGGTTTTCGCTGGACATGCTGTTCTCAACAATCGGTATCCACGGCCAGTACGAGATGTGCGAGTTTATGGGGATGCCGATGGAAAGTGAAGAAGGGCAATCGTTTACCGAAAAGGTACTGAAGCGGACGGAGGAATACGCCCAAATCTTCAGCCGAGGAACAGGTCATTCATTCAACACTGAGGAAATCCCGGCGGAAAGTACAGCTGTTACGTTGGCGAAAAAGGACCGGCTGTTATATCGAAAACTACAGCCTTTTGAATTGTACTCGAACCAGTACGTTCCCTTGATTGCTGAAATGGGAACCACCGATCGCATTCACTTAACTGGTCGTTTCATGAAGCACGTTAGTGGCGGAGGCATTTTGCATCTCAACGTTCAGGAACAGATTACCGACCCTATTATAATGAAGAAACTCATCCTGATTTCCTTGTCAGAGGGAGTGGAACACTTCGCTATCAACTATGGATTCGGGGTTTGCGCGAACGGACACACCTCAGTCATCGGAACAGATAAGACCTGCCCCATCTGCGGACAGCCCATAGTGGACTATATGACGCGGGTGATTGGGTACTTCACGAAGGTATCTTCCTGGGGCGATGTTCGGAAGAATTACGAGTATCCAAAGCGGCAATTTAATGAACTGCAGCAAGCAGGGTAGGAGGGACCAGATGAATATCGAGATTATTCGCCTTCATCAGGATGCCATCTTTCCGAAAAGACAAACTGAATTCTCCAGTGGTTTCGACCTTCATGCTCTTGGCGTCTTTCCCATCGACGAGCTTTATCTTAGGGAAAAAAAGTTAGGCTATCGAGAGTTTTGGGTATATCCAAATGAACGAGTCTTTGTAAGAACGGGTATAGCAATACAACTACCGGATGGCATTGAAGCTCAGGTACGCCCTCGCAGTGGATTGGCCTTACACGAAGGGATCACTGTGCTAAATTCACCGGGAACTATCGACGCGGATTACCTTGGAGAAATCGGAGTTATTTTAATCAATCTCGGATACGATCCGTTTCGCATCCTTGAAGGAGATAGAATTGCCCAACTGGTTTTTCAGCCTGTGTTATTCAATGTTGAATTTACTGATCATGAATCACTGCCAAAAACTCAACGTGGCTCTGGCGGATTTGGACATACCGGTACAGAAGGGAGCAAAGCAATTGCCTAGATTTACTATCGATCTTAATCCAATCTGCTGGAATGAACGTATTCATTTAGAACCGGAACGGATTAACGACATCCGTAACCTAGAACTTTTCATCAACGAAAACTTCGTCAACGAAGGATTCACACCGATCCAGCATGGCCGAGTGATCGCCTTGCGAGTCACCGACAAAGGCAGGAAGTCCAGTGCTTTCGCATCGGCCCTGTATCTTGGTAAGTATGACGATATGGGTAATACCAACCGATTCCTCGACGGTATGGTCAAAGCTGGTCATTCCTATGAGCCTATCCGTGGTGAGACAGTAACCTTCCTTTATATTGGCGTGAGCAAGACGGCCTATGATCATCTCATCACCTACACCATCCGCAACCGTAGGATCGCCGGAGGATTCCGAGCGAACAAACCTTGGGGATTAGTAGTGCCCTATGAAGCGAAAGACCCTTGGCTGTACCACCGAATCATTGAGGAACAGTTGACCCGGTGTGACCAGCTTCGGAAAGAGCACCCGGAAGAATCTCTGCAAGCCATCCGATCGTTATATCCCATGGGAGTGATGATGCCACCATTTATGTTGGATTTTTCCGAGGAAGCTCTGGTGAAGAACGTGTTCAAGCAGCGTATCTGGGAACGGGGTGCTCAAGGGGAAACTCGAGACATCGTTAATTCCATGTTCGAGGCTGTCCGCACACTGGACCCCGAGAAGTGGGACACATTGAAGGAATACCACGGCCCCCATATCGAGGGGCATAACCGAGCGATGCGAAAGCTACGGGAAAAGCGGCCCACCCTTCGACAACTGGTATCAAAAAATAAAAACGCCCAGGCTGATGTACTTGACCTGGACGTGTATGAGTTGCTGATGGAAACAGTAGGGAAGTTACCAAAAACGATGTGGGATAAAGCCAGTTAATTAAGATTCATCTCGTAACCACTTTACAACAACTTTCACATCTTCCATGAATAAGGTAGAGGTTACCACGATTACTGCGCCAAGTAATACAAATCCCGCGAGAATGCAATCTTGGGTGGATAGGTTCAATCCAAATCCATAACTAATAAGTTTTGTTAGTAAACCTCCGATGGCAACGTAGATACTCGCAACAACAAGAGAAATAGGAAACATCAGATAGTAAGCTTTCTTTTTGGGGTTCAACTATTATCCACTCCAAGCGGATTCCTTTTACTCCTATTTTTCCTCGAAGAAAATTTTTTAATCGGAGGGATTGTTCGTTGATAACCAATACCAAAAATAGTGTACTCAAAGGTGATTGCATTAAAGTCCTTAAATCCTTACCCGACAACTCCATCGACTCCTGCGTAACAGACCCACCTTACGGTCTCTCCAAAGAGCCAAACATCCGTGAAGTCCTATCCAGGTGGATGGCTGGTGAGGATTACACTCACCAGGCCAAAGGCTTCATGGGCAAGTCCTGGGACTCATTCGTCCCGGGACCCTCCATCTGGCGAGAAGTGTTTCGCGTACTCAAACCCGGCGGCCACATCTTGTGCTTCTCGGGAACTCGCACCCAAGACCTCATGACCGTCGCCCTCCGTATGGCCGGGTTTGAAATCAGAGATGTAATCGAATGGCTGTATACCAGCGGATTTCCGAAAAGTATGGACGTCAGTAAAGCCTTTGACAAACGAGCAGGGGTTGAACGACATATCATCGGCGAACGGGAAGTACCGGATAAGCGCAACGGCCACGGCAGGGCGTATGGCTCGTCGCTGTTTGCCGGGGAGCAGACGGGAAAGATCGTTCATCACATTACTGAACCAGCGACCGACCTCGCTAAGAAATGGGATGGATGGAAGAGTTCAATTAAACCCGCACATGAGCCAATAATCATGGCTCGGAAGCCGCTTGATGGTAACACAATCGAGAACGTAGAACGCTACGGCACGGGTGCAGTTAACATCCAAGAATGCCGAGTTCCATCGGACCAATCCGAAGAAGGCCGCTTCCCGGCCAACTGCGTAACGACCGATGATGACGAGTGGTACAGCCAATTCTTCAACATCACGCCCAAAGAAATCTCGAAAAAGTCCAGTAAAAAAGACCGCAACAGCGACTGGCAAGGTAATGTCATTGACCTCGAAGAACGGCGTACCTATCCCGGCACAGGGCGTGGCGTAATCAATAGCAAGTACACCATGGATGGCCGTGAGCGTAAGCCAGTGAAAAGCCGAAACCATCACCCAACCGTAAAGCCGGTCGATCTCATGGCATGGTTGATAAAACTGGTTACTCCGCCTGGAGGCATTGTCCTGGACCCATTCGGAGGAAGCGGCAGCACAGCGGTCGCAGCCAGAAAGAATGGATTTAACTTCATATTAATTGAACGCGAAGAAGACTACGCAGAAGTGGCAAGAGCGAGGGCGTGTTAATGGGGAACATGATTGATTACCGAAAGGCTCTGGTGTTGGCAGAAGGGGAAGCACGGTTGTTCGTCACCTTTATGAATAATGTAGTAGCACAACGAAAGAAGCACAATTTTTCACAACAGGACATCGAGTATTATCAACGGTTGGCGAAAAGACTTAACCTTCTCAAACGATGGGAAGCCGTCGATAAACAACATTCTGAAAGGAAGATTGCATAATGAAAATTGCTTTAACAGGGAAAATGCGTTGCGGTAAAGATGCTGTAGCAGATTATCTGGTGAATCATTATGGGTTCAAGCAGTTTGCCTTCGGTGATGCCATTCGTAACCTCTGTAAAGAACTGTTTCCCAACGCCAACGAAGACGGTAAGCCCCGTGCTCTTTATCAAGATGTCGGACAAGCTTTGCGTGATGTTGACCCCGACGTTTGGGTGAACTATGTATTACGGCAAATCGAAAGAGAAACTGGCCCGGATGATGATATTGTGATTACTGACCTTCGCCAATGGAACGAATATTTCTCATTACTTGAAGCTGGTTTTGATATAGTAAAAATCAATTCCTCAGCGACCACACGTATTCAACGCATGAAGCGACTGGGTGAGCAGATTGATCTGGCTCAGTTTAATCATGAAACCGAAAAGGCCGTTGATGAATTTGATGCTGACTTTGAGATAACTAACGAGGGTACGCTGAAAGAATTGCACTGCTTAATCGACAATGCTTTACTTCATATCAAAGAGGAGGCGGCCTAACTGGGGAAAGTCATTGATTTCTCCGCAAAGGAACGGCGATTGGATGAGGCCTATCCATTAGATAGCGAACGAGGAATCTATGCTTTGCTCACCCAACTGCACCATGTTGGGGAATCCCGGTTCCTCCGTGGTGATTACGACGCTAGTTTGCTATTGCTAGACTTAGCACAATCAATGGCAGAAGCAAACTTGACGCATCGCCAAAAGCAGGCGTTGAAGCTGGTGTTCATCCAAGACTTCATTCAAAAGGACGCAGCCCACTGGATGAACATCTCTCAACAGGCTGTCAGTGAACATGTTCGATCGGCTATTCAACGGATCGCTCTGGTTAATGAAGAGAAAGAGGTGGCGTGATGGTGTTCGCAGCAGAAGCCAATTATAAAGAGTCTTTCGCAAAAGCAGTAGCCCACCTGACTACTCAAGACATGCCGGTTCAATGGCGTATCAAGGCAGTGGATGATCTGATCGAGGCGTATGTAAAACAGGTGGGGGAAGTGCCCAACGAGCGTCAACTAGAACGGCTAACCAATTATATCTTACGAGATTCCAAAAACCAGCCGGATAAAGTAAGTAAAACCGAGTATCCAGAACTCAATGAAGCTCAATGGAAAGTTCGCTCAAATAGAGAAGTACCGTTGGAGCAAGTCGGCAATTTTTCCGTTGAAACGAAGCGGACAGGGATTAAGTTTAAGCATCGTGATAAGTGTAGAAGAATCGCATGATTACACTCTGTTAAATCAGGGAACGGATATCTTAAAGATATTCGAGGGTGTTCCTCAGAAATAGGTGAATCAATGGGTCTTAAAGCATGGTTGCTGCTTTTATTGAACATCTCACTAATCTTAGCGGGACAGACCCTTATACGATTGGAGTTAGACCGAATGGGCGGTTTTGAGTTTGCAAACTTACTCAAAGCCGCCACGTCTCCCGGTATTCTTGGTGGCGTGGTGTTACTTACTCTCGCCTTGCCGGTATGGTTCAAGTTGCTAACGATGGTCCCATTCAGCACAGCATTCCCGGCACAAGGGCTAATTCATTTCCTTGGAATTATCGTTGGTTGGCTGGTGTTTTCGGAGTATGTGCCCACGGTTAGATGGGTGGGTGGATTGTTCTTGATGATCGGTGCTTACCTTGTTTCTTTGAAGGGATAAAGTCGAGTGGGAGGAAGGAGAGGATCGCCTAACGGTGGTCCTCACATGAATCTATCTTTATTGAGGGAAGATACTTCTAGTAATGGCTCGTTTCGCATTTTTGAGTTCCAAACCAACTGGTATACTTTAGACGAGTCCATAAAAGAATGGGAGGAAAATAAATGATAGTTCATAACCTGCTGTTAAAGCTCCAGGATAGAAGTAGCGAAAGTATCGAAAATACGAGAAAACTACTGTTAAGCATGGGCGGAAGGATTGAGGTTATTCGCGACTTAAAAGTTTTTGTAGACATTCGTCATGCTGAGTCTTCGTATGATATTTCCCTTATTGCAAAATTTGATTCTATGGACGACTTCCAGACATACTTACCTCATCCGGTACATGTCGAGATTGGTAATCAACTTAAAAGCAAATTATCAGCCGCGGCTAACGTTTGTTACGAAGAGTAGACTTTTTGAAGTCATTTTCCATTGGAATTAAATTAACTTTACTTAGTAACGCTTCCTAGATAAGCTGTACCTGCCTCGCAACAAAGCAGGGAGGATTACAGAATGACAGAGTTTTATCAAACCGGCCTGGGCAGGAAGTTCTACGAACGGGATCTTCCGAAGATCGCTGAATCCCTGGCCACCATCGCCGAACAGCTGTCCCGATTGAATCAGAACATCGAGAAGCTCAACGAGAGCATGGCTAAGCCCGAAAAAGCTGAATAACGCCAACGCAGTCCCCCGGCAACGGGGGCTGTATCGCTCTTTGATAACTAAAAAATACCATGCCAAATAAGCGACGGTCGTGAGATTAAAGAACCCTCGCTTGATAAGTGGTCAGACGTAGACTCTGGTATGGATGTGCAGACTTCGCTGTTGGTCGTTGGGGCAAACTGCCCTTCTAGTATTGTCGCTTAAGTCTCCTTAAGAGCCAAGTTCACATGATGTTCACAGACCTTTCAGATCTCTTTCAGTTATTCTCTGTAATCTATAAACACAGAGTAAAACTAAACATCATCTGGGAGGTTATCAAAAATGAGTTCCGTAACCAATCAAACCCTTGTGAATCTGAATGGTAACAGTAAGGCAGCTTGCCGGTCCTCGGTCGGCAAAATAAAAGGCATAGTTTCAGTTTCGCTAGCATTTCTTGGATTGATTGTAACTGTAACCGGGCTGGGCCTCATGGTCGCTCCTCACGGACCCGCAGCTTCTCAAGGTTGGACGTTCCTTGGAATGAACGTTCCCATTATGAAAGATCTGCACATCTGGCTAGGATTCGGGATGGTCGCGTTTATTATCGGACATCTCACCCTCAATCTGAAAACTCTATTCGCTGAGATTAAACTCTTTTTCCGGTAAAACTTTGATACCCAGCCCCGTCAGTTTCGTTTCTGGCGGGGTTTTCTATTTTATTTGATGCCAGCTAATATTCGATAAACCACTCCTTATAATCTGGCCCATCATGCACTGGACCAAAATGAGATTATATGAAGCAAATGCTTGTCGTTGATTCGACGGTAAAGAATCACTGCGGAATTTAATTTTTAATTTTTATTGGAGCCGGTTATTACTCGATACCCATTCCTCCTTGCTGCTGGCCCATCATGCACTGGGCCATTATTGAGATATATGAATCGAATGCGTGTCGTGTTGATTTCAACGGTGAAAAATCATTTGCGGAATTAAATTTTTAATTTTTGTTAGGGGCCAGTTATTGCTCGATATTCATTCCTCCTTGATGGGCGGTTGCCGCAGTGACAGTATTGCTCTGGAGGAGGGAGAAGTCAACAAGAAGAGGTCCAATCTGTCGGAACTGAAAACAACCAGAAGCAATTAACTAAAAGATTTTATCTACATATTATATGATTTTTCGACAATTAGTTTTATATTTCTTCAAAGGAAAAATTATACCATGTGACTAATAAAAATAAGCAAAAGGATGGTGAATAAGCGAAGTAATGTCTTTTCATTATTTTCTGATTTAACAAGTACAGGGGGATTTAATTTTGAGAAACTTTCGTGTTATTATGATCCACTTAGTATTCTTTTTAATAGTGTTTACGTCTAAACCTGTTTTTGCGGCAGACATAAACGTAGAGGTAAATGGAGCGAAAGTAGATTTTCCCGATGCCAAGCCCTTTATTAATGAGGATAGTCGAACAATGGTCCCTATTCGTTTTATAACTGAAAAACTCGGAAGCAAAGTTCAATGGAATCAAGATACGCATACAATAAATATCCAGTATTATAATGACCAAATAAAATTAAGTATCGGTAGTAATCGTGCTTACATAAACGGAAAAACCATTGAGTTCGATACGAGAGCGGTAATTAAAGATGACCGTACCTTCGTGCCTTTACGTTTCGTAGCCGAAGCACATAATGCTAACGTAAATTGGATTCCTGATAGACGTACTGTTACAGTTCAAACAAAAGCAAGAATGAATGGCGATTTTAGAATCAACGTACCCGCCATGCCAAGCTTTGAAGAGGAAAAAGTAAAAATAAATAATGAAGTAACAGAACTAAAAGAAGCATTTAAGTCAAAAAACATTGAGCAAATTGTAACTCATTTTACACCTGACAAACGTGATTTCCTAAATTCGGAGTTTGGAAAAATGAAAAATATCCTTCCGGAGTTCGCGGATGCATTAAATAATTGGGAATTGACCTTATTATCCACTGAATATGGGTGGAGTAGTTTTCATCCCAGAACGGCCCAAGTTACTGTTTATAGAAATGGGAAAGAATATCATCTCGAAGTCGTTAAACTAGATAATAAATGGTATTTTGTTAATTTCTAAATCGTCGTATGTTGTGGAGTGAAAAGATTTGAAAAAACCAATTATTTTAGCAATAGGGCTGTCATTACTGGTTATTCCATCAACGGCGTATGGTTGGGGTAATGTATCAACGCATCCTGAAATTAACGCAAAGTCATATGAGTCTTTTATAAATAACTCAAATATTCCATTTACCAATAAAAAACAATACAAAGGCATTGGATATCCAGACGATATTCAAACAGGAGAAATATCTGAATATGGTCCTTTAGGACGATTTGAACGGTTGAAAGGAGAAATACCCCTAGAAGAAACACAAGAATTCTGGATTCGAGAGGGAGGATTTTCCGCAGATGAACCTGAAGCTTTAATGGGGATTCGTCATTTTTATGATCCTACTTTCAACAACGAAAGTCTTGGGTTTTTAACAGATCTAGATATAAAAGACGGGGATCCAAGTGGATATTCTCGTGGTGTGGGAACAAACGCTAAACAGTGGGCACTTAAAAAAAATATTAAGTCCTTACTAGAAACAAACCCGTACTCATGGGAATATGCACTAGAGTATTACAAAGCTGGTATGGAAACTGATAATTTAGTTGAAAAAAATTTGTATTTTGGAAAGGCATTTAGAGCCCTGGGACAAACAATGCACCTAATGGCTGACATGACTCAACCGGCCCATGTCCGAAATGATGGGCATAAGCAAGGAGAACCAATTGAAGACAATGTAACCGATACTTTAGTGAGTAACATTGCAAGCGAGCCACTACCGAATGAAGTAAATCAACTATTAAAGAATATTTCTAGCCCGAGTGAGTTATTTGATGTGGTTTCTAAATATACGAATAACAATTTTTACTCTAACGATACGATCTATAATAATGGTTCCGGTACAAAAGAGGACCCAATTATTTATCCGAGAAATAACAAGAAGAATTACCCATCGCCATATTTTAAGCAACTTACGTTGGATAATGACAACATTACGTACTACAAATATTTCGATAATAAAAAAGTGAGAATGGTTGAACTCTGGATGAAAGACGATATTGCGAGGGAAGAACAAATTGATGAGATAATCCCCACGTATAAAGTCCCCCCAGAGTTCGCTACAGATTATGCATCTGTACTTATACCCTTAGCCATTAAGTCCAACATGATATTACTTAACGAATTCTTTCCCAAGATGTATATTAACTTAGTACCGTCTAAAGAAAATGAAACTATAAGTGCGGAAATAATACATAACGCAGATAATTCTGGATGGAGAAAAGTAGGTCAAATAAAATATTCTGGAAAAGGTCAAATTAAAATTGATAATGATGTTAGAGAGGTAGAATTTATTAAAGGAAAAATGGCCCCTATTTCTCTAAGTAATATGAATTGGAACTCAATTAGCTTAACTGTTGATGCTGGTGGTAGATTCTATAGTAAGACTATTGCTAATACCGAATCGGGTTATAAACTTGCCGATCCTGTAAAACTTACAAGTCTAGAGGAATATCTTAGTAAACCAAGCCTCCGAAGACCATTTGATCTGATATTTGTTATAGACAGTTCGGGAAGTATGGGGCCGGGTAGTGGTGATGAGTATAACGGAGACTTAAATAATAACCGAATTTTAGCGACTAAAAATATTATCAAATCATTAAAGTATAACGATAGATCCGCAATAATTGATTTTGACACATCAGCGAAATTACTCCAGGATTTAACTTCAGATAAAGAAGCTTTAATTAAATCTGCTGACCGCATTGATTCAAGCGGAGGAACAGATGTTGAAACCGGATTAAAAGAGGCAATCAATCTTGCGAATACAATTCCGTTTAGCGACGACCGTAATCCACCGTTAGTTATTTTGTTAACAGACGGGAAAGATAATGAGAACCACATCGATAGTTATGAGCGTATAACCGATTTTGCAAAAAGAAATAACATTTATGTATATACAGTAAGTCTTGGAAAAACTCCAAACACTGGATTACTCAACAAGATCGCAAACGAAACCGGGGGGGAATATTTTACTTCAAGCACATCGGAAGAAATTGAACATATATTCGACTTAATATGTTTAAACCGAAGTATTAAGATAGTTTCAGACGATAATAAAAATAATATTCCGGATTGGATTGAAAGAGAAGTGAGAATAAATGGATATAAATATCAAAAGGAACAAAATGGGGTTTTGTTAGAAAAAAGCGAATCCCCAACGGACGATCTCTTAAATGATTGCGATGAAAAATATGGTAAAAATAATTGGGATATATTTATAAATTCTAACAATGGTATTGTAGTAAAACAAAAGAACTTATGAGAAAAATTACATTCCATCTAATGAGAGAAGGAGTTATTTCATAATATCAGCTTACGGGAGGATCGCTAAAGAGTAGTCCTCGTAATATTTTATCCGTAATCAAATCTCTCAGCAAAAAAACTATACTTTACTGTACAGCCATTTAGAGATAACCTACACCTGCCTCCTAGAAATCAGTCGATCTTGAACGTCGAAAGGAGCAGGTGTTTCTTTATGACTTCCCAACGCAACAAACCTGGACAGGGTAGCGTGTACCAGCGAAAAGATGGCTACTTTGTAGCCCAGGTCCACATCGGCGTAGACGACAACGGCAAAGCGAAGTACGCTCGCAGAACTTTCAAAACTGAGGGCGAAGCCCTACAGTGGCGTGATCAAGCTCTTGTAGAGTACCGTCAAGGAATCTTCGTAATTCCCACCACGGTGACCTTCGCGGAATGGCTGGACATCTGGCTCGAACAATATGTAAAGCCCAACGTGCGTCCTAAAACTTGGGAGTCCTACGAGTACATCACCCGGCTTCATTTGAAGCCGAAGTTGGGTAACGTGAAGGTTCAAGCTTTGCAGACAACGCAGCTTCAACGGCTATTGAATGAAAAGAGACAATCGGGCCTAGCAACAAGAACGGTCGAACTGATTCTCACTACCGCAAAGACGGCCCTCAAACAGGCAATCCATGATGAACTGATCAACAAGAACATAGCTGACCACGTCCGCAAACCTAAACCATCACCCAAGCCAATCAGTGTCTTTACCATTGATCAAATGAAGGAATTCATGTTTGTTGCCGAGGAGGATAGGCTTTGGATCGCCTTCAAACTGCTGCTCGGAACGGGGATGAGGGTAGGGGAGTTGTTGGCCCTAAAGTGGGGCGATATCAATTTGGAACGCGGTCACATCGACGTCACTAAGGGAACAGTGCTGGTCAAAAACGAACATGGCCCCAACAAGACCCACCAGATCATCCAGGAGCCTAAAACGAAAAACGGTTACCGGAGGATTCCGATAACCGAAGATCTGGTAAGGCAGTTGAAACGATGGCAAGTGCTCCAGTACATCGAGCGAATGGGTGAGGGCGAGGAATATGAAGACGATGGGCTGGTCGTAACAACGAAGAAAGGCCGGATGGTTAGCCAACGGAATTTGGCCACGAAATTCCATCGGCTGTTAGACAAAGCAGAAATCCCAAAGACCAATCTGCACTCGCTGAGGCATACGTACGCCACCCGGTTGCTTGAAGCCGGTGTTCATCCGAAGGTGGTTCAAGAACTGCTAGGACATGGCAGCATTAGAATTACGCTGGATACTTATAGTCACGTGCTCCCCGACGTCAAGAAACAGGCAATTGTTAAAATTGAGGGTATGTTAAGCCCGAGGAAGATGGGGAATATGGTCGGATAAGAAAATTTCTAAACTGAATAGAAAATTAAGATGTGAGATTAGAGGAGGCCCGTAGATTTCATTCGGCGAGGGAATACATTTAATTACCACAGGGACATAATTCGACAATTTTCTCAGCGGCTATTTATTATAATGGAATTAAATAAAAATTATCGATAAATCAGAAAAGTGAGGAGTATCGATATGCCGCATACCTCGCCGATAATGAAAACTGCACTAGAACTTTTTTGCCATGCAGTTGAACATTATGTTGAAGGAAAAGCTAGAGACTATCGTATTGCTGTATTGCATAGTGCCCATGCCATGGAGTTATCTACCAAGGCTGCCTTAGTAAAACATAACAAGTCTATATATAACGATAAAGGAAAAACAATTACTGTTCATGATGGCTTAAAGTTATTAAAAACTTTATGGGGAACCGATAATCTTCCGTATATGTCTAGAGTTGAGTTGTTAATTGACGAACGTAATGGTATACAACATCGATACGGAACTATAGATACTGTTACAATGGATTATCATTTAGAGGCTGCTTTTAATTTTATTGATGAAATATTACAAAAGGAATTTTCTGCAGATATTCATCGATTTATTAGGGAAAATGTTGAAAAGGACGTATGGATAAAGTGTAGATTTGTAAAGACTGAAGCTTTGCAAAACTTGGAAAGAGCGAAAGCTACAGTTGAATCAAACCCTACATTGGCATTATTAGATTCTATGAATATTTTAGAAGATACTCTATCAAATATTAACAAGAACGTCCTTTCAATTGCACCTATTGAACTAATTTTAATTAATTTCATGAAGGATGTTATTAAAGATCAAAATAAGAGAAACAAAATAATCGGCGAGATATCAGAGGTTTTTAATATCAGAAACCGAGTTGTACATTCTGAATATACACCAAACCGTGAAGAACTACACACAATAATAAACACAATACAAGAGTGTTTAAATCAACTTAACAAACCAGATAATAGAATGATAATAGAATCTGCTCTATTAGAATCCTTAAAAGAAAGAAATTCACTATTTGAAGGTTCTCTTAGAACGGCAAAGCTTTATGATGTTACATTTGAAATGATTAAGAATGTGGTTGATAACTTTTTTAATAATGAGATTTATGAATTTACTACAATTGAGCTTATAAAAACGATTAATAAAGGAAAATATATTGTGGGAAATCCGATTAACGCTACAATCGGAAGAATACTTGGTGAAGGAAAAGACATTCTGTTTATTCAACCTATCGGGAGAAAAAATGTGTTAGATGATGAGTCAAACCAAACTACCACTCAAACTTGGAAAATTATAAAAGAATAAACTTTCGAAAACTACTAAAGCGTCTGGCCCCCTAACTGCCAAGACGCTTATTTCTTTTGCCGCTTCGGCAATGGGGAGTGGCGTGGCCCGCACCGGGCCTCGTTAAACAACCATAACCCGCACCACAAAATCATCTCAACGAAAACGCAAAAAACCGCCGTCAGCACACTGCCTCCGTCGGTTTCCCCTGCGTACCGGGCCATTTCAACCCCATGGCTTCACCAGAGATGCCCCTCCGTAACTACCTCGGTAACCACATTTTGGTTCTCTCTTCCACCTGGTGATCCTGCTAACCCGCATATGTAGTGGAGCCGGCGACAGGACTTGAACCCGCAACCTACTGATTACAAGTCAGTTGCTCTGTTGGAAGACGGTCTTTCTTTGGGTAAGATTATAGACAATTTTTGAAAGTTTGAACAGAGAGTAAGTTTTGGGATATGAGGTCGGCGTTGGTTGGTAGAAGAAGGGATTAGTTTAAGGGGATATAGCGTTAAAAGGTCACCAGTTAAGGCGAGCTTTTTTGGTGTCAACGATTTCGTTTATGGGGCAGCGTTAGGGGGAACTACAGTGGGACTACAGAAAAAGCCCGCCGATGAAGGCGAGCTAAAAATTTACCTGCATAAATCTCTGGCTAATCTGGTTCGGGCTTGATAAGAATGTGAGTGACCTAGATTAAAAGTTGTACTTCCGATCATTCTGTGATAATGTCTACGGCCTTGAACATAGACCGCTGGTCCAGTTACACCACCATAAAAATGAATGTGGTTAACGCTTACCGAAGTACTACCAAAATAGCGGTGCCTGTGCCCTCGAATATTGGGTTGACATGACGTGGTACCACACATACGGTGTCGATGGCCTCTAGCTCGTCTGGTGAGAAACGAATATCTGTGGTTATGAATTTTAACCCCCTCCTTCCAGAGTAATAACTCCGATACACCATATTCTGGAAGTTGGTCTGAGGTGATAGTTGCTGGAACTATGTGTTCGCGAGGAAGCGATAACAGAGACATCTCATCATGCCGTACAATTCGGTTGGGGGAAGTGAACAATAAAGGTTGTCCCCTTATCACTTGATTCAATTTCCATTTTTGCTCCGTGTCGCTGAACTATACTGTTACAGATAGCTAATCCTAGTCCCGTTCCCGATTCTTTCGTTGTAAAGAATGGTAGTCCTATTGAACTCAATATTTCTTGTGGGATTCCAGGACCATAGTCTTTTACTATAAGTCGAAAATAACCTTTGTCAACTTCTGTTATTATCTCGACGCAAGAATTAATTGGGCTCGCTTCTAAAGCATTCTTTACGAGGTTCAGGATTAATTGTTTAATGTCCTTCTCGGAACACATAATGTCTATTGTTATATGGGAGGGATGGAACAATATCTGTTTATTTTCATTAAAAGCACTAGCCTGCATAAGTGGATACAATTCTGCGATAATATTATTTAAGTTGCTTGCTTTCATTTCTAACTGTTTAGTTTTCGATAATGATAAAAATTCTTTAATAATTTCATTAGCTCTATCTAACTCGGAAATCATTAAATCAAAATACTCACGTTCATCGGAATACTTTTCTTTCATTTGAAGTATTTGAAGAAAGCCTCGTACAGTCATCATCGGATTACGTATTTCATGACCAATGCCTCCAGCCATTTGACCGATAAGGTTTAAACGATCTAAACGGGCGATTTCTCTATCCATTTTTATCTTTTCTGTAACATCTATAAAGGAAACCAAGATTGAGGGTTCATTATTAAATAATATTTCTTCTGTCGAGACAAGTGCTTGTCGTATATCACCCAACTTTGTCTTATAAGTACAAGACCTAGAAGTTAGTTGTTTTTTACTATCACCGAATATTTCATCATGAGTTTCCCAATCCACAACTAATCCGAGTTCGATAGGACTATTTCCAATGGCTTCTTCTCTTATTACATTGACGTGATTACACCAACTTTTATTTACTTCTAGAAGTCGTCCGTCTTTTTGAGAACGAATAGCCATCATGATAGGGCTATACTGAAAAACTTTAGTGAACCTTTCCTCCGAAGAACGTAGTTCCTTTGTAATATTCTTCTGTTCAGTGATATCTCTTCCGACGGTTAGCCTAAATTGATTTGTGTTATCTGAAGTACCTGTCCATGAAAACCATCTATACTCACCGTTTTTACATAAATAGCGGTTTTCAAGGTTTTCAAAGGAAGAGCCTGAAGTAAGGAGTTTGCCTGCTTCTAGGGTTTTTAGTCTATCATTTGGATGAATTATATTTTCAAGGACGTATTGATTTGTCCAATTCATAATTTCATCTTGTGAATATCCAAGTATTCGGGATAGGGATTGGTTGGGCATGACAAGTCCATCAATAGAATAAACAATAAAAACATCTAACGAGTACTGAAAGAACTTTTCAAGGGCTAGATTTTTTCTTTTTTGTTTTTCAAGCTCGTTCTTTAGCTTTTTATTTTCTTCTTCCAGACTCATCAGAATCACCCGTTCATGTGGTTAATAATAACATTTTACATTGGGGTCTGAAAAAATAATGTCGGTTTATGTCGTAACGAATAGTTTTTGTTTTATTAGATTTTATCTTTTCACTTATCTAGCAATTTTTTTCTTAAAAACCCCCAGAACCCAGATAAAGCTACAGTAATCGCCCACTTCCGTTTGACCCCCGCTTTGGTATAATGGTATGGTTGTTTGCGTTGAAGGGCGTAGGTGGCGATGTGGAGGGCGGTCTTACAATTGGGTGTAGGAAGTAATTAGGTGAAAAAGCCGTATTCTCGTATCAACCAGCTTAATCTTCGAATAGGATAACAATTACTATGCTAATCTATCACTTCAACCACTATCTCGCACGTCTGGAGGTCCAGTGGTGGTAGGTAGTTTTTAACAAACATGAAAGGTTACAATAATCGATGAAGCTACTGGGATGGATCATTAACTCCTAGGAGTGTTTTCATTGTCTATTTTATTTTAGATAAAGAAAAAACCTAAGGTTTCACTTAAACCGACTTCGGGTGATTGCCCTAGATGTGGCAGTCATATTTATCGCGTCGAGGAGCTTTTTGATGTAAGTCTATGGTGTAAAAACTGTTGTTGGAGACAACGAGATTATAGTCTCAAAGAGTCTTCTCTGAACTGATTTATGAGTGAATTGCTCCTTGCCATCATCACACTTCAATTAAACTAAGAATATTATAATATTGTCATTGCATCTCTAAGTCCCATAGCGAATCATCCCGCCCCACTTTTGTGGGGTGTTTTTTTATCCTTCATCCGGGCTAGTGGGGAAGGGCGGTTATTGTTAGTTCTGAAAATAGTGTCAAATGAGGTACTTGAGGGCATAATAAAAGTAATTCCGATTATATTAGGAGGCAGAATGATGCCCTTAGATAGATTAATCGAAATAACTTCAATAATCGTAACAGTCGGTCTCGTAGTCTGGTTGGTTCCAAAGAATAAGATAAAAGACGCTACTGTAATTTTTTTATTTAAGCAGACGGTAACATGGATTTTAGGCCTTATAGTTGTTGAATGGAATCTTATCGAATATCCCACTCGTTTTTTACCTAATGCAACAAAATCCAGTTTAACTTTTGAATATTTAGTATATCCCGGTATATGCGTCTTGTTCAACTTGTTCTATCCAGAAAAAACTAGCTCTCTTAGACAATTAACTCATTACGCGGTATACACCTCGGGCATATCCGGATTTGAAGTAATACTCGAAAAATATACTAACACAATAATTTATATTCAATGGGCATGGTACTGGACTTGGATAACAATATTTTTAACGTTTTTAACGTCTCGTTTCTTCTATCGATGGTTTAGAGGTGATTTCTCTAATACAAAAATAGCTTAAATAATCGCCTGAAAATAACATTACCCACAACGCCCCCTACAACACCCCTCGTTCAATTCGACCCCATTCTAGTATGAACGGTATAGTCGGTCGTTTTCAAAGGACACAGGGCATTCTGTGGAGGCGGGTTTGAAGGGTGGAGGAAATAATTAGGTTAAATAGCCGTATTTTAGGTATTGGACGGTTCGAACCCAGTCTAATACCGTTAAACCGCCCGTCCTCACCTTACCGATAAGCCCGTTAATTGGCTAGTGGGGAGGGGCGGTTTTTTTGATGACTTGTAGAGATTGTTTTTCAAAGGTACAAAACAGCTAACCCGGACCTAAATACAGGACCGGGTCGCCAATCAGGAGGCTTACTCGTTGCGTTGATTAAAACATCCGGTTGGTTGGTTATTTGAACAACGCAACGAGCTTAGGATACCCTGTTAACTATAAGAAATACTCATACAACCGTTTTTGCGACTAAATATTAGCTCTGTTTTCAACGACAGATTCAGATTGCTGGTAAGTGTGTACGAGTTGTTCTTCGGGAATTTCATATGGCTTATACCATTCCCGCTTCACAGCCAACTCGGTTAGTGCAGTATGTCCCATTACAGCTTTACTTAGATTATCGGCAAACAACGCCCTAATCTCCGGAGTAGCGGATTCAAGTGTAGCTGTTAGATAGCCTTGGGCAACAGCTTTCTTACCCGCCAACATTTGATTTGCTATAGCCTGATCACCCATCTGGATACCGCTTTGGTTGCCTTCGCCCATTAATGAACTAAATAATGACGGCATTTCAGTTGTTCACCTCACCGACTTCAATAATGTTATTCTCATTTATAAACTGTTGAAACGACTTGATTGTTCCCTCAGTTTGAAGAATACCTGCCTCGTTTAATCTTCTTAACTCATCATCTTGAATCATCATCTGTAATGCTCTTGATTGGACCAAAGCATTGGTTTCCATTTGAAGCATCTCTCTAAGGGATAAGATTTCGCTCTCCGTTAATTTCCTCAAAAAGCTAATCCTCCTCGTTAATATTCCAAGCAAGGTTATCATGCCCTTATAGGGAAAGACTTAGAATTGGAAAAAGTTACAGGGATATTGATTTGAATTTAAGTTACAATGATTGGGTTTTTACCGAATAAAATAAATTAAGCAGTCGCCCATCTACATGGACTCTTCTATTTACGCCCTTACATAGGGGAGTCCGTTGCTGGTGGGCGATTGTGGTAGCGTATCTTTTTGAGGGATACTCGGGATAGTAAAAACTCAATCGCCCGTAGTCACTGTATCTCTTCCTCCTCAACAAAGGTATTAGTGAAGGCGGGCGATTTTTTGTCTATTTGGATTTTAATTAAAGTTTACAGCTTTTTTCGAACCGTAACAGTTACAACAATATATAGGTTTATGTCCTAGGGGTTTAAACGGAACTGTCGTTTGCGAACCGCACTCGGCACAAACAGATGGATATCTCGTTTGAGAAATCAATGCTTGCTTACCGATACGAGCCTTTCGTGATTCCCGGCATGCTCCACAGCGACCCGGACTATTCGTATACCCTTTAACTGAAAAGTCCTCTTGTTCAGAGGTTGAGAAGGTAAACTCAGAGCCGCATTCTTTACAGATTAACAGTTTGTCTTCAAACATAAAAACGTACCTCCTCATACATCGTGACATAGCTATGAGGTATTGTACTCTAAAGGTCGGTACTTTATTATCCATCGGTGGTAGAAATTGAACCAAAGATTAAACCTATTTCTGCAAAAATAAGTGCTCGTAGTGGATACGCTAATCTCAGGAGGTGACGGTAGTGCCCAATAATTACGAACCAACTCCTATACCCGGTAAAGTAGCAGAAGCCTTTAATACGTCTCTAATAAACGAGAAGAATATTGAATTTACGAGAAAAGTTCCAGCGGCCTCGCCGGTTGAGGGTGATAAGAGACTATTCGACTAGCGAGATCAAGCAGTCTGGCCAACGGCCTGCTGTTTTTCATTTTATCGGCTGCGTACTATCTACCCAACATCGCTTTTTGGCCGTAAAACCCTACTAAAAATCACCTAAAATTCCCCACATACCACAACACCCGCTGTAATGGCCTACGTCTGATTTGACCCCCGTTGTGATATGAATGGTATGGTTGGTTGCGTTGGAGAGCGTAGGGGGGGGATGTGGAGGGTCGGTTTTGTTGGGTGGAGGGAATTAATTAAGTAAATCAATCGTTTTCTGTAGCAAACTCTCTTTCCGCTTGATATTAATGACGTTATATCGCCTATCCTACGGCTTTCCTTTTCTCCCCTTTTGGGAGGGCTGGCCAGGATGGGCATTTTTTATGCCTTACGCACAGTTACCTAAAATACGAAGAATAATCGAATAACTATATAGCTACCTCGAATCCAAAAATACATACCCAAGTAGGTGAACCCCTTGCTTAGCAAAAAAACTACAGAGCTAACGAAACTAAACCGTGAAGAGTTGGTGGATGTTCTAAACAGGATTCCAGATGATGTTTTAGAGTTGCTCTATCTCGAAGCTATACTTAGAGACAAGCAAGGACACAGAAATCTTAAAAAGCTAATTATGGTTATTTATTCCGTAAAAAGGCGTAGAAGACATCAAATATGCTAGATCTGATTATGCAGCCCGAACACTTGGGGCTGCTTTTTTAATGGAATCTTAGTGAGTAGTACACAATTTTCTAAATTTTAATACCTTAGGGGTAAGATTACAACGAATTTAGTATTTAGTACGGCTAAGACCATTAACAATTAGTCGAATTACTATATAGGAATAGAGAGGTGAGTGCTTGTCATTAACACGAATATAAAAGAATTGTTACAATTTAGCATAAATCCTTTCCCTCGTTACATTCAAATATCTACGAAGTTCGTTTTTGGTCATGTCATCGCAATTCTTTGGACGTTATTATCTATCTATATTTCTATACCGTGGGTAATAGATTTATCAAAGAATGTTACATTACCCATCGCAATATTTGTTATTTCAGGAATTGCTTTTGTTCCAGGTTATCTTAACACGTTCATGGTGGTAAGTTTGTTACTCGATAAACAACCGAAGTGTAAGAACGAATATCCAATTACTGATGTTACGATATTAATCGCGGCACGGAATGAAGCAGAAAACATTAAAAGTACACTGAGCTACATTGCAAGACAAGATTATACGGGGAAAATAAAAGTCATTCTTATTGATAATAACTCCGTCGATGAAACCCGAGAAAAAGCAATCGAGGCGAGTGAAGAGTTGAATTTGGATCTTCTCGTTCTACACGAGGGTAGACCAGGTAAGTTCAACGCTCTTAACTGCGGTTTAAAAGAAGTTAAAACTGAAGTTATGATGACATTAGATGCCGACACACTGTTGCATGAATCTGCGGTACGCTATTTAGTCGCTCGAATAGAAAGTTCCCCCAAAGAAGTATGTGCGGTAGCTGGTTCTGTTCTCGTTCGAAATAGCCGGAAAAATCTACTTGCTAAGGTTCAAGAGTGGGACTATTTTCTAGGTATTGCCTCGATTAAACGCATGCAGGGACTATATCAAGGTACATTAGTTGCCCAGGGTGCCTATAGCCTCTATAAAACGAACTGTCTGAAAGAGGTTGGTGGTTGGCCCAACGCTATTGGAGAAGATATTGTTTTAACCTGGAATCTTCTGAAAAAAGGTTGGAAAGTATATTTTGAGCCTCTTGCAGTTGCATTTACAGAAGTTCCTATCAATCTGAAACATTTTGCACGTCAACGCTCCCGTTGGGCTCGTGGAATGATAGAAGCCCTAAAAAAAACAAAACCATGGCACCAACCGCGAATGTTCACTAAGTATCTTACAGGCGTGAATTTAGTTATGCCATTTACAGATTTCGTTTTTACGTTTGTTTGGATACCCGGATTGGTACTCGCTTTTTATGGATACTACTGGATTGTAGGTCCGACAACTCTATTTGTTATCCCCCTAACACTTCTTTCTTATCAAATTCTTTATATTTACCAGAGGTTAATATTTAGGAAATTGAACTTACGTATTAGAAAAAATAAACTTGGTTATGTTATATTTATTTTGTTTTATCAAATGCTGATGTCACCGATTTCTGTTATAGGGTATATTCAAGAATTAACTCAACTAGAAAGAGTCTGGTAATAGATTTTAACGTTCGAGCGGTCCTTTCTATAAATGAATAAAAGTCACTGCTTAATCTTATCTTGGACGCATCATAGACGCTTCGAAATCTTCATCAGGCATTAAACCTTTGAAAGAGATCTTACTAGTAACGGAGAGGTCGCTTTTTTAGTTTATACTATTCGTGTTAAGATAATGCAGGGAGAAACGAGAAGGGGCGGTTTTAGTGGTTATTGATAAGTTTTAGAATCGTCAAATCTTAACCTGTTTTGTTATATTTATTATTTTTACACAACTAGCCCACCTCGAAAAAAATATTCTAGATAATACAAATATAATCGAAGAAAAGGCTTCAGTTTACACCCGAGCTAGCAGAACAACGTAACTGTCAAACTTGCGATACAGTTTTTTCTTCGGTATTGGAACCAATGCCATTAACAGTTGCGATAGCCATGCTGCGGTGGTTTCCCGCTGTAGCCGATGGGCTTCCTTAACCATTGAACGTATTTCAGCAACCTCCCAACCAAGAGTGGCGAAAAAGGCAGGTCCTTCTTCCGGTTCAAAATGAAATCTTGAGACGTCATCAACCTTCGATTGGAAAATCAGTCTGGACAAAGCTGGTGTCATTAGGTCCATAAGCCACCAAGCAAAATTGGTTTGTTGGTGTAGACTTTCGGCCAAGGTCCTCACATTTTCTTCAGATAAAGATGTTAGTAGGCTTTCACTGAGAACGAGTACTTTTTTGTTCCCTAAGCCAACTTCAGAAAAAAGACTTTTTGCTGCAGAGTCATTCGATAAATCCGTTCTTACCGTATAAAGTTCACAGACAGGTTTTACCCCGGCTAGTTTTTCTTCTTTATACACGAGAATATCTGGTAGGTCAACTTCTATCCAACGGAAGATAGCTGGTAGATTCAGTCGGTAGGGACGTGTATCTAATCCTGCTCCTAAGTTAAGTACAGTGTCTACCTCATATTCCTTGATCAAACGAAGAATTATTTCATCAAGAATACACGTCCGAACTGATACGGATAATGAACCGTGTTTATCGTAGGGCGAACTTTTAGCAAGATACTCTCCGCGACCACCGGCTAGGAGTTCAGCATAGGGATCACAGAAAAGGGCATCATGTCGCCGACTTTCTTTTCCTCGGAAATAAGCCATCAAATAAGCAGTTTCAGAAGCATTCTCGATGGAGAAGTCTTTATTAGTTGTATTTTGAACGCCAAAATTATGTTTCGTCATTACCATAACTTTTCCTTATTATTATTTTAGACTAGTTAGATTTTTTTAGTATCTAACATACAGAGAGAATTTATTCTTTGACTAGAAGCGTTAACAAGGATATCGGATCCCTCATAAGATAACTCGGGGTGTAACGATGCTTAGCATTATCAACGATTCCGTTCGTTTTCCCAAGGCGTTAGCTACCGTAAGAACAATTACAAAACTTATAATACAAGTCCTTACCGTGTACCAAACTTCCGTGGCCATTTAGGGTATAGACTATGAATGACCTCCTAGCGATCTCGCCGTTATTGGCGGGGTCGTTTGTATTTAATGAGGGATCCCGTAAAGATTTTTGAATACAGGGCACTATAGACTTCAGAGGTGATGCAAATGGAAGGTGAAATCGGTTTAAACCGTGATCCAGTCGCAATCGTTAAACACTTCGCCAATGATCGAAAAAAGACAGTAAATGAGCTAACGCAATTTATTGCTCAGGCTAACGCATCAGGCTTATCCGTTCCCGATGAGGTCATAATTCTCCTTGACGAAAAAAGGTTAGAGTTAGAAGACTTGACTGAAACCCTGGCCGACGTCCAGATGATGGATAACCAACTTCAATAAACGCAGCGACTTTCGCCACCACTGGCGAGGTCGTTTTTTTTGCGTTTACATAGAAGATGAGTTTTTCGTGGGATAAGTGGTAAATTTCAACTATCACAGACATTAATGTAAAAAAATTAGTATCAAATTACAAGTTTCGACATTATTCTTATTCTTTGGGTTTTATAATATTAACTGTGACACTTCTGCATATACGGAGGAGAAACCATGGATAAATATTTCCAAGATATCTCAAGATATTTGTCAAAATCGGTAAATGGAACACAAGAAACATATGAAACTTATCTTTATGCATTACGATTTTGGTGTACATCGTTAATTACTTTCTTTATTATTAGCACCGTTACATTGTTGCTCGGTGTCTTTGAACTTGCTTTAATTTCCTCTGTTTGTTCAGCGCTTGTTAGAATTACTGCTGGCGGAGCACACCACAAAAAAATAGAAACTTGCGTTATAATGTCATCACTAGTGCAAATACTATTGGCTTACATTGTCGGCAATTACTTATCAAATATTGACCCTTGGGTCGTTTGGATAGTTACATTGATATCTACCGGTTTTATAATTTTTTTGTATGCTCCAACTGAAGCAGTAACTAGACCAATAAGCCAAACCGATAAAGTAAAATTCAAAAAAATA
Organism: Heliobacterium mobile; assembly: GCF_009720735.1. Classification (GTDB taxonomy): domain Bacteria; phylum Bacillota; class Desulfitobacteriia; order Heliobacteriales; family Heliobacteriaceae; genus Heliobacterium; species Heliobacterium mobile. The sequence goes on along the minus strand of NZ_WNKU01000015.1, from coordinate 2,139 downwards.
TCTTTTATATCATTCCTTTTTGTAATTATGTTATTAGCTTTTGCTATTGTCTTAGAATACAATTCAATTGCTGTTGCAGGATGTATAGGCCTTATTTGGCAATGTTATACTATGACAAAGATAGCTTTCAGAATAAACTCTTTAATTGATAGAATTATTGATAACGTTATATTACTAAAGAACAGCACCCCCTGCACATAAATGTTCCCAAAATCTTGTTGATAAAGGGGGTGGATATGAGTGAAGTGGAGAATCCTTCAGATATTAGGAACGGTTTTAGTATTTTTGGCGAGTATAGGAAGTGCTTCTGCCTGTAATACCTTTGGATATATGCCAGAGACACCTAATTGCTTAAAAAAAATAGAATAAGGTGAACAGATATGCGCAGTTTGTGGGTGCTGTTTCTCTATCTGATTTTTGAACCAGGCATCCTACTATTTACCGGGTTAAGTGTACTTAATAAAGACATTATTAATTGGAAAAGATTTGCTTCATTTTCTATCATAACGGGAATTGCTGAGTGGATGATAAGAAATTATATAATAATAAACTACGGTTTTGGTTATCATGTATTACCTATCTTATTAGTACACATAATACTTGGGATTACATTGTTGAATATGGAACGTATAACTGTTATAAACTCAATTTTAATTGGCTTTACATTATTAATTGGAATAGAAAGTATTATAGTCCCATTGTTAGCGAAAACTTTTGGCAGTCTTACTATAATACTTTCACAACCTGTATTACATATATCCGGGGGTTGGATAATCGGTTGTTGTTTAATTACAATCGGTTTGGGGGTTAAAAATGTTATTAGAAAATACACATAGTGAGGTTAAGGAAAAAGACTCGTCTGAAAAGGTCCTGCAAATTGTTATATTGCTTGTTGCTTTAATTACTTTAATTTGTTCAATTATACTTTATTACAGTCTATTTACAAATGGAGGCCTAACTTTAGGTGAAAACACCAATGTTCTATATATAAAAGACTATGGAATCTCAATTATATTAGTGTTCTTGATTTTGGTGCTTTCGCTATTGATTAGATTAAAAGATATATATATAATTTTGTCGCAAAATATCGAGCTCAAAAGAATTGTTGAAGGATCTAAATTGCTTCTAGAACATCATCACTCGGTGCAACATGAGTTCTTAAATCATTTACAAGTTATTTTCGGGTATATTCAAATAAATCATCCAGAACTTGCTTTAGACTATATTAACAATTACAACATTCGCCTACGTCAAGGGCTAAAAATTGATAACATTGCCCGTTTAGAGGTGGCGGCAATTATCTTAAATAAGATGACTACAGTATTGGGAGAGGGAACGTGTTTCAAGCTTGATATAAAAGATAACTTAGACAGATTACCTCTTAATACACATGAGGCTGTCAGCTTGATAGGTAACTTAATTCAAAACGCTTTAGAAGCAGTAAATAAAAAAGATGAAGAAGAAAAACTTGTTGAAATCATAGTTGACTCAGATGATGATGCTTTATTTATTAAAGTAAGCAATAATGGTGCCGAAATTCCCCCAATTATTAAAGAAAGATTGTTTGAAACAGGATTTACGACAAAAAATGAAAAAGGACATGGAATTGGATTATCTATAATCAAATCAATTGTTGAAAAATATAATGGGAAAATAGTTGTTGAAAGCAATAATGTGACTACATCGTTCACAGTTTACATACCGATACCACAAACCGTGAGAAAACGATTGTACCCCACCACCCACAGCCCACCTATTGAATAGACAGGCAGTTTAGCCCATCGTGGTTGGACTGCTTTATTTTTTTCAAGGACGGTGGCTCAATGACAGTAAACATCGGTGAAATATCAGTTAACCGCATCGTAAGCGCTCAATAAACCGGCGCATGGTCACGCTGAACCAAACATGCGACAATACCTCCATGAGACAGAACAGTCGAATGGAGGTTATTTACTTTGACGAGGCGCGAAAAACAAGCGCTTGTGGCCGAATGCAGAGCCAGCGGGTTGACCGCCAAGGCCTGGTGCGAGGAGAAAGGTATTGACTATCGTCAGTATGTGATCCCCCTGTGTTAGGCTAGTTGACGCAGGACCTAAAGGATTATAATTATAAAAAGCCTTTAGGGAGGACGTACACATG
>NZ_WNKU01000151.1 GCF_009720735.1 Heliobacterium mobile | reverse complement strand
GGAGCCAGCCGCCGAAGGTGGGGTCGATGATTGGGGTGAAGTCGTAACAAGGTAGCCGTATCGGAAGGTGCGGCTGGATCACCTCCTTTCTATGGAGACTCGTCACGGTAGAGGGTAACCCCTGTGAAGGGATGTCACCTCTATGCAGTGAGATGTCGAGGTCGAACCGGACGGAGACCTCCCAATAGACTGCAAGCGAGGTAATCTCGCAAGCGACTAGATGGGGCAGGTCCGAACGGAAAGGTTAGCACGCAGCGCTACACAACTGTTTGATTTTGAGGGACTGGAGAAACTTACCGGTTGAAAAGC
>NZ_WNKU01000150.1 GCF_009720735.1 Heliobacterium mobile | reverse complement strand
TCGGAAGGTGCGGCTGGATCACCTCCTTTCTATGGAGACTCGTCACGGTAGAGGATGAACCTTGCTAGTTTACTGGCAAAGGGATATCACCTCTATGCAGTGAGATGTCGAGGTCGAGCGCACGCAATGCGACACAACTGTTTGATTTTGAGGGACTGGAGAAACTTACCGGTTGAAAAGCTCAACCGGGTGTAGTAAAATCCTTATTCCGGTGATGAACCGGACAGACCTCAACAACTACAACTGATCTGGTGGCAATGGCGGAGGGGTCACACCCGTTCCCATCCCGAACACGGAAGTTAAGCCCTCCTGCGCCGA
>NZ_WNKU01000149.1 GCF_009720735.1 Heliobacterium mobile | reverse complement strand
GGGTTAGCTTTAGGTTGTATCGAAAAACAGTGAAAAAGCGAGTATTACGGAGAAATGATTAATTTATTGAGGGAGGTCGATATTTTGGCCATAATCGGAACTGCCAGTTCTTCGAAAATCGAATATGGGATGCGTTGCTTCACGGTTAGGCTATGGGTTCGAGCTGGGTTGGTCTCAACAATGACCGCAGATTCTGATCCCCCGGAGGAATACGACGGCAACGTAACCTGCAAATTATTCTAAGTAACTCAACTTTCGCACACCGAAAAACCCAGTCGAGCCTTGAATTGACAGGGTAAATCAGCAATAAAGTTATCGAAG
>NZ_WNKU01000014.1 GCF_009720735.1 Heliobacterium mobile | reverse complement strand
ATTAGCAGCCCTTTCGGGCTGTTATCCCCCACTCTCAGGCAGGTTATCCACGCGTTACTCACCCGTCCGCCACTAAGAGCCTCCATCGAAACTTTAGCTCTCCGTTCGACTTGCATGTGTTAGGCATGCCGCCAGCGTTCGTCCTGAGCCAGGATCAAACTCTCCACATAAAATGTAGATAAGCTTGAGTCAAGCTCTTGTTGATATAAAGTATTTCTTATTGAATCAAGAACTTCTTTCAGAAGTTCATCGACTCTTAAGAAATTATCCGTCCCACTTACGTGGGCCGAATTGACTTGGTTCGCACGCTTTGCTTACAACTGTTCGATTTTCAAGGACCGTGCCTCTGCGTCACATTTCGCTATCGCAGCGGCGAACTTGATTATTATCACACAATCAATTCGTTTTTGCAACTAGTACTTATTTCCAATTTGTTTGGCATTAGTACCTTCCTGTTATTATATTTGCTTTTTCAACAGCTAAGGATTTAGTTGTGATGTACAAGCGGAGCAGCGGACAGCTTTCGCAGGGATTATGGATAGACAATAGGGACATTCTTTTGTGAATGGCACTTTATCTTCTTTTATTTTCGTGAGTCTATTTATTTGATGTATAGTAATAAAAATCACGAATGAGATTATTGTAAAATTTATGACATTGTTCATGAATAATCCAATATTAATGGTTGGTGCGCCAGCTTGTTTGGCCGCCGCTAGTGTTGGATAACTTCGGTCACTGAGATTGATGAAGATATTACTAAAATCAACTTTTCCAATGAGTAGTCCAATTGGCGGCATAATAACATCCTCAACAAAGGATGTAACGATTTTGCTGAATGACGTACCGATGATTACCCCAATTGCTAGATCCATCACATTACCACGCATCATAAACTTCTTAAACTCTTTTAACATTCTCCACCTCAATCTTTAGTTTAAATATTGTTTCCGAGCCTAAATCTTTATTTTAACATCTATATCTGAAAATCCTATAAATAACCTCCTTCCTTTTATTTACTATTCAGACTTTAAATAAGCAATTCTACAAAAAACATCTTGAAGATGGTAGTTGCAGAATTGGTGCTCAACGCTGCTCAAGTAGTATCGTTTTATCAGAGATTACTTGACGGATTTCACGTAAATGATTTAGAAAGTTTGTTTTTCCGGGCTATAAGGGAAGGATTGGTGGCAATACTACTATCCAAAGAAATAATCCTTCGTAAGATATTACTAACGCGCCGAATCAAATATTTGGAGTTCCCCCTCAAACACGACTGCTTTTACATCGATGGCATCGTCAAAAATTACAATATTCGCATCATAGCTTGATTTAATTTTTCCGAGACGTTCATCGGTCCCGATAAGTTCCGAAACATAAGTTGAAGCCATTCGCAATGCCTCATCCATCGGAATTTTTACCTCAGTTATACAATATCTGACGGCACTGGCCATATCTAGGGCAGTGCCTGCAAGGGTACCGTCTTGGGTAACACATTTCCCCTTTTCGCTTATCACCGTGTAGTTACCTAAACGAAAGGGTCGATGTATCGCACCCACTGGAGGCGTCCCATCAGTGACTAAAAACAACTTACGATCACTCAACTGCTTGGCTATACGAATAGCGGTCGGGTGAACATGATAGCCGTCTGCGATGATCCCGGCGTAAACTCCCCTTCCATGAGCAAGCCAAGCACCGACTAAACCGGGTTCACGGCTCCCGAATTGAGACATGGCATTAAACAAATGGGTGACGCATTGAATTCCCCTAGAAAAGGCACGAACACTTTGTTCGTAAGTCGCCATCGAGTGACCAGCCGATAAGATCACTCCGTGCTTTACTAAAAGAGCCAAATGACGGTCTTCAAACATCTCTGGAGCAACTGTCATCATACGAATCGTTTTTAATGAGTCCTTTTCTATAAGCCTGCATAACTCTTCTTCATCGGGACGTCGAATGTACTGCTTGTCGTGTACTCCAGCTTTTCGAGGGTGAAGATAAGGCCCTTCTAAATGGACCCCTAGGACGCTGCTCATTCCTCCACGTACACACTCTTCCATCACGTCCACAGCTTTACTCATCTTCTCAAAAGACGTAGTAAGTAAGGTGACAAACATATTTGTCGTTCCATAACGCCTATGGGCTTCGGCGATTTTTTTTACTACCTGGAGTGATAGGTTATTGTTAAATAAATAGCCACCGCCGCCGTTAACTTGGATGTCGATAAAACCCGGCGCAACAATCAACCCTGTAAGGTCATAGCTCGGTATGTTGTGCGGAATTTTAGAAGCACTTACGATGGTCTCGATCTTACTTCCACGGATGATGATCGCAGCATCGGGAAGCACTTCTTCCCCTGTATAGACTGTGCAATTCGTCAGCGCATATGTCATCGGTTTTACGGTCACACAATTCGCATCCTTTTAATCGAACCGTTGGCCCTACTAAGAAAACCGGGGCAAACCGACTTTTTTCACCGGACTTCTAAACGATTCGAACCGCCAATCTGCGGTTTTGTCACTACAAACATTTTTCTTTTGGGTAAGAATTCCTTCCGCGGGCTACAACGAGCAATGAGTTTGTACCGATAGGCCAGAGTTGCCGCTGAACATAAGAATTTTTTAATGCCGATGTGTTCAGGTAAAAAACACGTTACAATAAAATTCTAGACATCGCTTCACATCTACGTCGGAATCGTGAAAGAGGAGTATTAATGAAGGAAAAAGAATTATCCTTATGTGCCCAACGCGTTCAAGCGGCACAGCGAATCGCCGTTCTGACTGGAGCGGGAATCAGCACCGAGTCGGGGATCCCAGACTTTCGAAGTCCCAGTGGACTCTGGCGTAAACCCGAGGTGCAATCTGCCATCACCCGGGAGACCTTTTTTATCCAGCCCCAGAATTTCTATAAGTATTTCACAGAATTATTCCTAGAGTGGCAAGAAGTTTTTCCCAATGCTGGCCACCTAGCCTTGTCTAATTTAGAACGCATGGGAAAAACGGTAAGGATTGCGACACAAAATATCGACGGACTTCATCAGGCTGCCGGCTCTTCCCAGGTGATTGAACTGCACGGTCATTTACGTACCGCCACTTGTCCGAAATGCAAAGCAAAAGAAAGCATGGAAACAGTCAAAACATCGCTTAAACAAAGCGAACTACCGAAGTGCTCCTGCGGGGCGATTTTGAAGCCTGATGTCGTTCTTTTTGGGGACCCGCTCGACTTGGACGATTGGAACACTGCACAAGAGTGGATGAGGCAGGCTGACCTGCTTTTATGCGTTGGTACATCTTTAACAGTGACACCAGCCAACTCCTTGATCTTACGCCGACACTCAGACAGCACCTTAGTCATCATTAACAAAGAACCGACGATGTATGATCATATGGCTGATTTCGTTTTTCACGGAATGGCAGGAACGGTGTTACCAAAACTGTGGGGCTGATGGTCACCAGCAAAAGCGTCAAGTATGGTGGATCACCTTCCAAAAAACAAATCCCCAACTTTATTAAAAGTTGGGGTTGCCGTAACTTTGCGCTATGGCGACTTATCATTCTGTCATCTTCATATTACCACTTTGCGGTAATGACCACAATAGAAACCTTAAACGTGTTTAAGGTTTTCCTAAGCCTTCGCCGTATGTAGAAGAATAAAACGCTTTCATGACTGCTTCTGTAAGTACAGTTCGAGCTTCATGGGAAATTGGATGGGCGATATCATGATAAGTTCCGTCATGATTTCTTCTGCTCGGCATAGCAACAAAAGTCCCTTTGTCCGCTGCAACCACTTTTATTTCATGGATGACAAAGGAATTCTCCAATGTAACGGAAGCTATGGCTCTGACAGGCCCGTGAAGGTTGATTTTTTTGATTTTTACGTCTGTGATAACCATTCACTACACCTCCCGATAAATTGAAAACTATTATCACTTACACCATTGTAACCTAAAAAACTGTATAAGGATAGTGTATTTATATTTTATATACGAAAACAGCCGAGGAAATGGACCTCTGGCTGCGTATTACGGCATTTTTGATCAAGCACAATTTTTAGAAAGAAAATAGTTTAACTTCGTCTTTAATTCATCTATTTCGATGGGCTTACTAATATAATCATTCATACCTGCTGCAAAACAACGATCACGATATTCGTCCATCCTATTGGCAGATACAGCGATAATCGGAGTATTCTTAACATACTGATGTTCATTTTTTCGGATGTTGCGAGTGGCTTCTAATCCATCCATGATCGGCATTTGAATATCCATTAGGATAAGGGAGTATTGATGTTCAGTTACTGCCGTCAGCGATTCGAGTCCGTTATTTACACAGTCAACCTTATACCCGAGTTTATTTAACAAAATCTTCATTAATTTTTGATTCATAAGATTATCTTCCACAAGAAGAACGGTTACGCTTGAATTGTCCGTTTGAATAATGGTTTTACCATTTTCCGATTTTTTGTCTGATGAGGTACCCATTTTTATTGCCCCCTAAACACTATACCTCAAATACACATCATGGGATTTATATAAATTATACCGTATTCAAAATATCTCGACAGAGGACTAAAGACCTATTTCACAGATATTTTCTTCCAGCGCATCAAAATTGGGCTTGTTTTATAAAATCGCCCATCCTCACTGGCCTCCCGACAACGAGTGATTTGGGTAGACCGTGAAAATAGGCGATTGCGTTTTTATTATGATCAATAGACTGGGTTGCTATACTCCGAAGAGCGGTGTTTCTCCATTAAATTACAATATTTTTTTCAACATCGAAAGTAATTTTTCCTTTGTGATTGGTTTTACGAGGTAGTCAACCGCTCCCGCTCGAAGGGCATCGTCGACCGTGCTTTCATGATTTCGAGCACTGCATACAATAATTTTTGCTCCAGGGTATAAAACTTTTATTGCTTTAATAGTCTCAAACCCGTCCATTTCCGGCATAGAGATATCGACTGTAGCTATATCAGGCTGTATGCTTTTCCAAAGATAGATCGCTTCTGAACCGCTTGACGCTTCGTGCACTACATACTCAGTTCCGATCAGCATTTTTTTAAGTAACAGCCTCATAAATTGTGAGTTGTCTACAATGAGAACTTTTTTAGGCATAAGACTACCACCTCGCCGCTATGTAACGTACTGAATTTTTAATGGTGTATTATTTTCCATTATAAGTTATAACAGACTAGATGGCAATTGTACTAATCCGAACAAATCAAACGCGATAAGAACCGAAAAAAATCGGTCTATAAGCTAAGACCGATTTTTAAAACAATCTACACTAATTTTTGTTTTTGTGTATAAATACATTTTGTTATGGTCGAAAGAACTCGAATTTTTTCAAAAGGTTTGATGATAAAATCCATGGCACCTGCAGATATCGCCTCTTTTACCATCGTTTGTTGACCCATGGCGCTACAAACAACGATTTTAGCTTTCGGATCCATAACTTTTATCGCTCTGATCGCACTAATTCCATCCATCTCTGGCATGGTAATATCCATCGTTGCCAGGTCTGGACGGAGAGTACTCCATATTTTTGCGGCTTCAGCGCCATTCACGGCTTCAAAAACTTGATACCCAGCTTCCTCTAGCATTTTTTTCAATATGCTTCGAATAAATAATGCATCATCAACAATTAGAATTTTCTTTTTCATGATTTAACCACCCGACTGAGTAATTTCATAATCCCTTTTTAGCTTTTCCGTCAATGCGTAATCTGTGTCAATCGTTACTCTATGAGTCGAGTCCCATTTATGACCCTGTGACATCTAGACAAATAAACAGTTTCCCATTAATCGGATATATGAACGTCCTCATCTTCTCACCCGTGTGCGCATCCGTATAATACGTCGACAGATTCCCTTTCTCTTGATATAACGATTTTACGACATTATCGAGAAAGTAAGGTCTCCACGTCCAATTTCGCCCGATAAAACTTTCATCAATATCCCATTTATCATTATCGAAGCAATAATTCGGCGACCGTTGGTCTCCTCTTTCATCACAGATATAGACCCGCTTTACATTCTGAGGGACTTTTTGTGTTACGCTTTTTAAGAAATCCACCGATAATATCTTTGATTTTATTATCATATCATCAAAACCAGCAAGGCAATCTTTAATCGTTTTATTGATCGCTTCAGATGTGGTTTGGTCTGAATGCTGTAACCACAGTGAATAATCGACATATTTGGAGATATGGTTGTTCAGACTGGAGCTAAAGGAGAAAGGATTTTGAAATTCTCCCTGTGGTCTTGAAAAATAATAACCCTGTAAATACCGAGCGCCGAGGGATAAGGCAATCTGAACCTGTTCCTCTGTTTCTATGCCCTCAAAGAGAACAAAAGCACCAATCTTCTCTGCCATTATGGAGAAGGAGGTTAATATTTCTTTGAAAAATGATTCCTTTGTGCATTTTCTTACTAATTCTAGATCCAATTTCAATATATTAGGCTTAATATAGGCGATACGGTCAAAATTTATAAAACCGGAACCGACATCATCAATGGCGATTTGGCATCCAACTTCTCGATATACTTGTACGATATCAGCTAATTCCTCGATGTTATCCATAAAGTTGTCTTCTGTTATTTCTACAGTAATTCTAGACGGATCAATGTTATATTCCCGAAGGAACTGTATTGTTGGAATATCAGAACGACGATTCCTAAAATTATAAATCCAATTTGGGTTTAGATTAATAAAGAGACGAGTATCCACTGTTTCAGAAGCTAACTTACCAAAGGCTTTCCGACGAATCTGCCGATCTATAAATATGTGCTCCTCAATGCTAATCTTGGGATTATGAAAGAAAGGACCCAGGCTTTGGATTCCTTTATCGGTCTTAAATCTACCGAGCACTTCATAACTATAAATTTGCTGCGTATCCACGGCTATAATCGGTTGAAAATGTGGAATAACGCGCTCTATGTTACCGACAATCGAATCCACAAGCCTCATTCCTTTACGTCATCAAAACTAGTCTAACAACCTTGATTATAACCAGCGTCGACTAAAGTCACAATATGTCGAATGTATGAATAGGTAAATAATAATGTTTGAATACGATTCTCTTTTTTAGTCACCCTTAAAATATTTATTTGATTCGCTCTTTCATTAACATCACAATAGCAAAAAAATAAGGCAGGGTTAAGCCCTGCCTAGGAAATTATCGAGATTTGAAGGTTTCACAAGCGGTCTCATCAGTTGTTTTAGGTCTTTGTGTACCCCTAGATTTAACGTTAATCGCGCTCGCTTTACACATTTTAGAAGCGTTATGGACACATTCTTCCACTTGGCAATGAATCTCACCCATTTTAATCACCTCCAGTGTTAATATGGGTGGAATCATTCCCTCCTATTCAGATAGAACTTTTCCATTAATAAGCACTTTTTAATGTTTCCTTTTACGAAGGCTTTTTAAGCCACCGTTTAGCCTGCTTCACTCCTTAAGAGCGCTAAATTGAAAAGGTACCCGAGGCGAAATTTATGGCGGTTTCCATTTCTTTCCTTGACGCATAGGTTATATTGAGCCACAAACCACAACGGTTTTGGCGTTCAATTTCAGTGGCATAAGGGGGGGAAATGAAATGGCTCGTATAACTCCTCGGGTACGTGTTCCTCGCGGATTCTGCATCTGCTTCCGGGTAACTCGAAATAATCGTTTGGTTACTACAGGACTATTTCGTTGTAGACGGCTTCCTTAATAACCAATATGGATGACCTTCAGGGCTGCTGAATTGACAGCAGCCCCTCTTCATTTTACCTTCATTTCGAGAAACACTGAATTGAATTAATTTACTGACCATCTCTGTATTGTCAATGCTCAATTCACGATGGGGAACTTGACAAAAAAAGTCGTACCCTCTGGGCTTGTGTCCACCTCGATTTTCGCGTTATGCCGTTCCGCTATACTGTAACATACAGCCAAACCAAGACCAGTACCATCTGCTCGACTGGTGACAAATGGCGTACCTAGTTTGGAAAGAATCTCGGGAGCGATGCCGGCTCCCTGATCCACTACGGCTAGCACAACATGTTCGCCCTTTGTGAATGTTTTGATGGTCAGAATTTTGCCTAGTTTCATCGCTTCAATACCATTTCGTACTAAGTTTAAGATTAATTGCTTCAGTTCTTTCTCATCACCAAAAATGCTCGTTGAATTGTCTAATTCTAACTTTACATCTTTCTCCTCGAGAAACGCTTTTGACTGTATCAAAGGAAAGAGATGCGTAACGATATCGTCAATGAGCAGTGATTTTAAGTTATCTGATTTACTTTTTGAAAGGGACAAAAATTCAGTGATGATATAGTTTGCTCTATCTAACTCAGCAATCATCAAGTCAAAATATTCTCGTTCTGTCTGATACTTGTTTTCGAGTAACTGTAAGAACCCCCTCACCGTTTGCAAAGGATTACGAATCTCATGGCCTAAACCTGCAGCGAGTTGCCCAATTAAATTCATCCGCTCCAGCCGCAATAATTCCGTTTCCAATTTGTAATAATCTGTTATGTCAACAAAGTTAGCTAGAAAGCACTTCTTCCTTTTTACATCGATCGTTACGCCTGAAAACAAACAGATGATTTCCTTTCCCTGCTTGCTTCGCAAAAGGACCCTTTCGTTACTTATATGTCCACTTTTATTGATTTTATCAGTTACTTCTTCATATTCCTTTGGGTTTACATATAGGTTCAATTCTAATGGTGTACGTCCTTTAAACTCCTCCTGTGTATACCCTAAGAGCTCTATCCATTTTTGATTTACATCCATAAATCTCCGCTCAGGCATTTCCGCTAAGGATACCATCGTGGGACTGAAATGAAAAGCCTTAATAAAACTCTCTTCAGATTGGCGTAACTGCTCTGTTAACTTAATATGTTCTGTAACATCTTGCGAAAATACAGTCAGTCCGATATTAGAAGGAACCAGATGCATTTCATACCACTTATCTCGATAAGTTGATTTCCGAATGAACTTCGTCGGTTTTTGTTCTCTAATCGTTTCCTCAACTTTCGAATAAACGTCTGGATACACATTTACTGGAAAGACGTCCAGTAAGGAAAGCCCGATTAAATCGTTCTTCGATTTATAACGATGCGGAAAATATTTATCTACAAAATTTTGATTAACATACTCAAAACGCCATTTTTCATCGATGGAATAGTATGTCTCCGATATTCCTTCAAGTATTTGTTTTGTTTTTTCCAAAGAGCCTTTCAGTTTTTGTTCTAATAGAACCTTTTCTGTAACGTCTCTTCCTACGGCAAAAACTCGGTTTTCGCTCACAAAAGGGATACTATTCCATTCAACCCACTTATAGCTTCCGTCTTTGCACAGTATACGGTTCGAACTATAAATTTGTTTGGATTGATCTATGTTCGATTCAATAATAGCGATTGCTTTATCTTTATCATCCGGGTGAATAAAATCTTTCCCGTTTTTACCGATAACTTCTTCCAGGCTATATCCAAAAATTCTTTCGACGGAAGGATTGATCGTAATAATCATCCACTCAAAATCAAAAACAATAAATATGTCTAAAGAAAGATTCAGAAAACGTTCAAGTTCGGACATTTTCATCGATTTAAGGAGTTGGTTATCTTTTTTCCCCAAGTTACGCATCCCCTAAAATGCGATTTTTGTAACCATTATCCAATGGATTTCCATACTAAGCAAGAAAAACTTTATCCATGACAAATGGCTTTTGTTGTTTTCGGCAGTTTCTCGGTTCTACCTTATCGATGAAAGATCAACTTGAACCGAGGAGATCGCATATCGGTCGATATGCAGCCGGGCAATAACCGGACTTCTTAAAAATGGTATCACTCGGTACTTTCTTGAGTACGATAGTGAGAACTAAAGATTGTCCGGTGGAGGTGGGGGAACTGGCGACTGAACGTCTTCTCAATATGTTTTATCAAGCAATCTCTAAAGCTCAACTAGGTTGTAATGATTACGAGGATTACGCCGTAGCACTGGGTAAAGAGCTTGTTAGATTGGGAGTAGAAGAAGATATTGTTCGGATTTGGGCATTGAAGGAAAAACGTAACATAGGATAATTTTCGAGTTGATCTCTTCTCATTAAAAAAGCTCGCTATAATCGGCGAGCTTCTATTATTTCTATAACATTTGTTTTCCTTAGTTCTTGAACCTAGATGAAACTGACCAATGTATCGGCCCGCATATCCACCTGCAGACGTTAGCATTCCTGTACCTCATGGAATTTGAATCGTAATGAAGGAACGATCTTCATTGTTCACTTCTTATATCAAAATTGTTTCAATTTAATACTCCTCTTCACCACTGCACAGGCCACCCCGAGTATCCTCGCCTGGTCACTATTTATCTGTATAGGCTCATATTTCTCATTTTCCGGCATCAGCAGGATCGCATGACCCATTTTTATAAACCGTTTCAGCTCTTGAATGAACCGCTGCCTCACTTTTTCTTCGTTCGAGTAAAAAACAGCCCGACAAATCCGGGCTGTTTTCTCCATTCTTATGAACCAAAATTGAAGTACGCACCCTTTTTACTTTATCGATTAGCTTATCACTTTCGTCGCATTTTCCTTTACTTCATTAATGATATTCACCAGTTTCTTCTGCTTATCGGCATCGAACAGTTTGATGAAACTTTGCGGTTTATCAAAGGGCGGCCTCGTAAGTTCGGCCACGTTCTCTACATAATCATTCTGTTCGATGTAATCAATCACTTTATTGACAAAAACAATCTGGTTGGCATTGAGATGCTGCTCCTTGATGAATAGCGAGAGGGCCTTCATGTTATCATTTCTAGGCTCAGAAATTCCTCACAGCGCTCCTCAACATCGCCGGAACCATCAACCGGTGAAAAGGCCTGACTGGCAGAAAGTAGGCTCGGCCTGCCCAACCGTGAAATTGAACAACCGTAGCCACCACCGCATAGTGTACGCCGTCTTGCTCTTCGATAAAAAAGGAGAGCCGAAAGTCCAGATGCCGATTATCTTCCCCGAGCAGGAGCTCATTTGTCCTGCGTTCATAAACCCGAAAAAAGCTGGCGCTCGAACCCGGTTCAAAGGAGAAATCGACGGGAGTGTTTGCCGCGGCGTTATCAGGTACTTTTATGCCGAATAATTTCACTATCCGGTTGCGCAAAAGGGTAAGTTTCGTCACCCAAGAAGGGGCCGATGTAAACAATATACGAACAAAAGCGATGATATCCAGTTCAAGCTCCTGGGGCCAACGGATTCGATAAGCATCACCATAATCGACTCGACGTAAGGCTTGAGCAATCAGTGCCTGTGGGGGAACTGGAATTTCTTCTACCTTCGTTTCATTCATCCTTGTGACACACCCTTGAACACAGATATCCCTATGGTTCTTAACCCGATTACCAGGCTGGCGCCGACAAAATTATGACGCTCCAATCTTTCGCTTAAAAGTTTTCTACAATCGCTGATTTCGGGCAAACTTCTGAGCATACACCGCAAGCAATACATTCATCGGTGATGATATAGTGAGTACGTCCCTTTTCGATGGCCTCGACATAGCAAGCTTCCAGACAGTTACCGCAGTTAATACATGCATCGTTGATTCTGTAATAGGCAATTTGGGTATCCTCTGTTTCCCTGGACGAATTAGTTGTTTCACTTTCCATATGTAATCCATCTCCTTACGGAAAAATAAAGTCGACCTGGAAAGATAGGTTTGCAATCGCTTCTACGGTTTTTCGATATCAGGCGCGAAATATCCTTTATAAGGGAAGGATCTCATTAGATCTATAACATCGTTGTTCGATTGATCTCTTTCTGTTCAGAGATAATAATTTGAGAAATAGGATCACTCCCTGTACCCAAAATAGAATTCACTCCGGAACAGGTAGTCTCTCCAGAATAGATCCGCTTCTAAAAAGCTCTGCTCAATAAGGAGGTACGTGCTTTGGAAACCCATCTGGGCTACGAATATCAGACAGCGACCAAATACCAACGGGATGCTATGCCTTCCCGTCGACTGGACATGTCGACCATACCCGATAGTTATAAGGAACATGACGGTCCCCATATTCCCCTGCCTAAACCAAATATGCAAGGAGGCTTATCTCTTTGGGATGCCTTAGCCCGACGCAAGTCAGGTAGACGCTTTTCGGAGGCACCATTAAGCTTGGAGATTCTTGGCCAGTTACTCTGGGGTACTTATGGGGCGACAAGAGTTGCTCGTGAAGAATCCTTCTTTTTCCGCACGGCCCCTTCTGCAGGCGGCCTTTTTCCGGTGGAAATGTATGTCTCCGTCCACCGCGTCTCTAGCATTGAGCCGGGCTTATACCACTACAGTGTACCGCGCCATGGCCTTACTCTGCTCAAAGAAGGCGACTTTGGGAAAGAATTAGCAGCGGCGTCCCTAGGTCAAGGGATGCTGCAAAAATCAGCCGTCAATCTGATCTGGACGGCTGTTCTGCCGCGGACCTTCTGGAAATACGGCGAACGAGGCATCCGATATATCTATATGGACGCAGGGCATGTGGGCCAAAATACGTACTTGGCAGCGACCGCTCTCGGTCTTGGTTGCTGCACGATAGGCGCATTTTTTGACGAAGAAGTGAACCAGCTTTTGGGCGTTGACGGTACGTCGGAGACGACCATTTATATGGCTTCTGTCGGGAAATCCTACTAAATCGCCAGTATACAAAAGCCAGCCCCCAACGACGGGAAAGCTGGCTTTACGTGATAGTTTGTATTTTTGAGCGATAATGTTGGCACATTAGGCTCAACTGGAGGTGCTTTCGTGAACATCGCCGTCTGTTTAAAACAAGTCCCCGACACCAGTGAGGTGCGCATCAATCCCAAGACAAATACGCTCATGCGGGAAGGGATTCCGTCCATCATTAATCCTTATGATGTGCATGCCCTGGAAGAAGCGTTGACAATCCGGGACAGACTAGGCGGTCGAGTGACGGTGTTGACTATGGGGCCTCCACAAGCGACCGATTCTCTACGAAAAGCGATTTCCTACGGCGCCGACCATGCCATATTGCTTACCGATCGCGCCTTCGCTGGCAGCGACACCTTAGCCACCAGTTACATCCTGGCAGGCGCATTAGGACGGTTGATGGACCGGGAGCCCCTGGATCTCATCTTTTGTGGAAAACAAGCCATCGACGGAGATACAGCGCAGGTGGGGCCGGGGATCGCCAGTCGTTTGGGCTGGCCACTTCTCACCTATGTAACTAAGATCGACGGAATCGATCCTACGAATCAAGTTTTTCAGGTGCAACGTAAAATCGAAGTGGGCCGGGAAGTGGTCCGCTGCCGATTGCCCGCCTTGGTGACGGTGGTAAAAGAGATCAACGAAATCCGTTACGCACCGCTTCCCGACTTAATCCGAGCCGCTCATTATCCTGTAGAAGTCTGGACGAATGCCGATCTAGGCTTGGATGCTTCCCAGTTGGGCCTTAAAGGTTCACCGACTTGGGTCAATAAGATCTCTACGCCTCCCATGCGGGAAAAGGGAGAAGTCCTGGCTGGCAGCGATGTGGCTCCCGCCGAAACAGCCCGTATCCTTGCAGACAAGCTGATTCCCCATATCGTCGTACCGAATCGATAAAGATAAGCATAGGTGCTACGCACCGATTGGGCAATCATAGGTTTAGTTCATCGGGGGATGAATATTGACAGCAAAGAAAAAGAAGTCACCAAAGGCACCGCCATCAGCGTTCACCGAAAAAACTGTTCCACCTATCACCGATAATCCAGAAAGATCAGATACTAAAGCTCACGAACAGATCCCGCTTGAGTCGATCGAAGCACCCAAAAACCTCCCAGCCCATGGCATTTGGGTCTATATCGAACAACTGCAAGGCGAAGTCGCCCCCGTTTCATGGGAACTCATGGGGGTCGGGCGACAACTGGCCGATAAGCTAAACTGTCCTCTATCGGGCGTTCTCCTCGGTCATGACATTCAACCCCTGACCGAGCTAGCCTTCCAATACGGCGCCGATACCCTCTATGCCATCGACGACCCTATGCTTAAACCCTACACGAACGAGTGCCATAGCATTGCCCTGGTCCAATTATGCCAAGCTCACCATCCGGAAATCCTGCTCATCGGAGCCACCACAACCGGCCGGGATCTCTCCGGTTCTGTGGCTACAGCTCTGCGGACCGGTCTGACAGCGGACTGCACCCAGTTGGATGTAGACGTAGACAACCGCAAACTCCTGCAGACTCGACCGGCCTTCGGCGGAAATATCCTGGCAACGATCTTATGCCGTGATCGCTGGCCTCAGATGGCGACGGTTCGACCGCGCGTTTTTTCGAAGCCGGAAAAGCAGCCGGAGCGCAGTGGAGCCGTCGTATGGAGCGACTTGGGCCTCGATCCGTCGAAGACAGTCATGGAAGTGGTCGAACGCATCCTCGATGAGCGAACTGAAGGCTACCTTGATGAGGCCGATATCATCGTCGCCGGCGGCCGGGGACTAGGCAGCAAGGATAATTTTAAGCTCGTAGAAAAACTCGCCCAGGCGATTGGCGGTATGATCGGAGCCAGCCGCCCTGCTGTCGAATCGGGTTGGGCACCCTACTCTCATCAGGTTGGACAAACAGGCCTCACAGTCCGTCCCAAGCTTTACATCGCCGCCGGGATTTCGGGAGCCATTCAGCATCTGGTCGGCATGCAGAACTCCGACGTCATCGTGGCCATCAACAAAGACCCCGATGCGCCCATTTTTCGTGTCGCCACCTATGGCATCGTCGGTGATGCTGCAACCCTCCTGCCCGCTATCACGCAGGAACTGGGAGCACGCATGCACGGCGCCCCTTTGGGCACCGAACGCCAGCTATAAGAACCGGGAGGAATCGTTCATGACGGTTCAAGAGCCGACTCAACAACAACTGAATCAGGAACGCTGGCGAGATGTCCCTTTGGAATTCGAAGCGATCGTTGTTGGGGCAGGACCCGCCGGGTTAGCCGCGGCGTATACCTTGGCCAAAGGCGGCGTTAAAACCCTGCTCATCGAACGGGGAGATTTTCCCGGCAGCAAAAACGTCATGGGCGGCATTCTCTACAGCTATCCCACCCATCAAATCATTCCGGATTTTTGGAAAGAAGCCCCCTTAGAGCGGCCCATCGTGGAACAACGGGCTTGGTTGCTGGCCGAAGAATCAGTCGTCTCCATCGGCTTTAAAGACCCTGGTTTTTACGAAGAACCCTACAACAACTTTAGCGTCTTCCGCTCCCGTTTTGACCGTTGGATGGCGAATAAAGTCGTCGAAGCCGGAGCGACCTTAATCACGGAAACAGTGGTCACCGACTTTTTATTTGACGAAAGAGCAGACCGGCGAAGAGTTGCCGGGGTCGTCACGAACCGGGAACAGGGAGAGATCCGCGCCCAGGTGGTCTTAATTTGCGAGGGCGCCAACAGCATTCTGACCCAGCGCCTTGGACTGCAAGAAGATCTATCCCCCGGTGACTTGGCCGTGGGAGTGAAGGAAGTCATCGCCTTACCCAAAGGTGCGATTGAAGACCGCTTCAACGTGGAAAAAGGACAAGGGGCAACCATCGAGCTGATCGGTGAGTCGACACAGGGCATGTTCGGCATGGGATGGATCTACACCAACAAAGATACCTTGTCCATCGGTGTAGGTGTCATGATCAATCAGTTGTCCCGATCGGGCATGAATCCAAACACGGTTTTAGAAAAAATGAAACAACACCCCGCCGTTCGCCCCTTGCTGGCCGGTGGCGAGACCAAGGAGTATCTCGCCAAAATCATTCCCGAAGGCGGCTACCATCAGGTGCCCAAGCTCTATGCTCACGGGGTCCTGATCTGCGGCGATGCCGCCATGCTGGTTAACGGTGTACACCGGGAAGGTTCCAACTTAGCGATGACCTCTGGCAAGTTGGCTGCTGAAACCGTCATCGAAGCGAAAAAAAAGGGCGACTTCTCCTCAGTCACCTTAAAAGCCTACCATGATCGACTCCAAGACAGTTTCATTCTGAAAGACTTGAAGAAGTACGAAAACGCCTCTGCTTTATTACAGTCTAATCCTCATTTCTTTACCCTATATCCGAAGCTCGCCCGGTACTCGGCAAGAGAACTTTTCACCGTCGATAACGTACCAAAGAAGGATAAACAGAAAAAAATCTGGCACGAGGTTACTTCTCGACGGGGAATATGGAATATCGCCGGTGACATGTACCGATTATGGCGAACCCTGGGTTAAAGAACAAATGAGAGGCAACGCTCCATTTAAGTTCCGAATTCATTCGTAACCATAACGATCTTGATTGAGGTACACAAATACGATGCAGACCTTAGAAGACAAGCTCTTTCTCGTTCGCTTTCAACCGGATGATCACAGCCACATCCATATAAATAACAAAGAGCTATGCCAGCATGATTGTCCCGACAAGCCCTGCACTTATATCTGCCCGGCGAAAGTCTATGAGTGGAACGAGGAAGTTAAGGCGATCAACGTAGGCTATGAAGGTTGCCTGGAGTGCGGCACCTGTCGCTATGGCTGCCCACGCGATAACATTCACTGGGTCAACCCACGAGGTGGCTTTGGAGTGATGTACAAGTTTGGATGATCAATCTCTGTTCATATATGCAAAAGTCTACACACAGCCGAACGGTACTTCGACTGAAAATTAGGTTTTGGCTTAGACAAAAGCCCACTGCGTAAAGTTAACGCAGCGGGCTTTTGTGTTCGTGGTCGTCAAATAGCCTGGGATTGTCTGATCTCGTTATCCGTTAATACTTTGATTAGATCAAGTATCACTACCATTTTGTCATCTGCTTTTCCAATTCCTTTTATGTATTTGTCACAATTATTACGTATGCTATTGGGTACGGGCTCAATCTCCTCGTCCTTAAGCTTAAATATGTCAGTAACCTCATCAACGATAAAGCCGACGATGGTCCCGTTATGATGTAGAACAATAATCTTACTATCTTCATCGATACTTTCGTGATCATACTGAAACTTCTTTTTTAAATTAAATAGGGGAATTGCTTTTCCTCGTAAATTGATAAAGCCTTCTAAGCCTCTGGTTGCGTTCGGAATTTTAACGATATTGTAATTTTTGAATTTTACAATTCCATTAACCATCGTAATATCTATCGCATATTCTTCTCCACATAATTCAAAAGTAACTAACTGAACAATTGCCATATCCTTTCACCCCTTCTCCTACATCTATATTGCATCATTTAGAAGCCAGATTTTCCAAAGTATCAGAAAGTCCTGCGATATCTTGAAGACTGGCACTCACCTCTTCAATTGCTGCGGCTTGTTGTTGGGTCGCAGTGGTCGTCGAATCTCCCATCTTGACGGTATGGGCCACAGAATTTTTAATTTCTTGGGTAAATTCTTTAATCTTGTTTACTGTTTGTTTTGAATCACTTGAAAGCTTACGAATCTCTTGGGCAACGACGCCAAAACCAAGACCTGCTTCTCCTGCTTTCGCTGCTTCAATAGCAGCATTTAAACCTAAGAGTCTCGTTTCATCGGCGATTTCTTTAATGAAATCGATAACATCATTAATTTTTCCCGTCAAAGTGCTTACGTTTTGGATTTCTTTGTTGAGTTTGATTTGATTCTCGTTCACTTCGTTAGCGGAGGCAGCCATTTGCTCCGTGGTAGCTGACATCTGTGTAATATTCTCATTGAGGATCTTCGCTATTCCACCGAGCTTATGCTGGTCGTACCAGGCTCTTGTGATGTTATTGGCCACAGTCCATAATACATTCGCCGCTGCTTCGATTCTTTCCATCTCCAATGTTTTTACGTCTTTAACAGCACCTATGTACTCTTGAGAATTGACACCTATTTCCTTGGCGATTCTATCATACTTATCCAATTCTGGCGTATGGCTTAAAATCTGTCCGCCGAGGATCGTACCAATTTGCCTTCCTTCCAGCATAATCGGAACCGCAAAATCGATTAATCCTGCATGACATTCGTAGATATAAGGTTTTCCTGTTCTCGCTGCCTCTTCTCCCCCTTTTCGGTGAGATTCGGCACACCGTTTATCACCTATCTCTGTGGAATGAGTAAAATCCATACAAAACTTAGTGTATCTGCTCGGATTTGTCACAGGCTTACCATCCAAATCTACAGTAACGCTAGCTAAACCGAGTCCAACGGCGAAATCATCCTGAAATTTCTGTAAAAACTCGATATCAATCACATCAACCAGCTTTACCTTACTTAAATCGAGAAGATCCTCTGCTCCATATTTTGTTACATTCATTTCGATACCCCTCTCAAGTTTAATATTTCTGATAAAAGCAAGATTGTGCAAGAAACCACATGTAGTATGTTCTATAGTTCGACAATTTATGTTATATTCCTTTCTGATGTATAAATACTTTATGTATACCTGACTCATCCACACCATTATATGTAAGTATTCATAGAGGGCCAATCGTTCAACAGGCAAGGTGGAACGATTGGCCCTTTTCTTTAAAAATGTCCTACTGCAAATACCTCTTGACCAAAGATACCCCCAAGTCTATATTAACAATGTGAATATAAACATTGGGAATACTCGCGCGTTCATCTATCATCGCTATTAAGGAGGTTAGTCCTTGAAAGGTCAAGATGTGATCCTTGGCGTTCTCTTGGAAGCCCCCATGTCCGGTTATGACATCAAGCATCACTTTGAGAAGCACTTTCCCGATATGTTCGTGGCTTCCTTTGGCACGATTTATCCCACATTAAACCGCATGGAGAAAGAAGGTTTGATCGAGAAAGAAATCATCCTCCAAGAGGGGAAACCAAATAAGAACATCTACCATATCACCGAAATGGGAAAAGAAGCCTTTCATGCCTACATACAGAGTCCCATTGAACCGAAAACCATAAAATATGATTTTATGATGCGGCTGGTCTTCGGCAAACACGTCTCTCAACAGCAAATCCTGGAATGGCTTAATCAAGAATTGAACCAATTAAAAGAAGACTTGCTAAAGCTGAAAATCCAACAAGAAGACTCTTGTGACTGTTACTGTGCCTGTCAAAAGCTTGCTCTCCGATTCGGGATAGCGATTCAACAAGCCGGCGTTACTGAACTGGAGAACATCATTGCGGAATTCGAATGCTCCAGTCAAAACGAAAAGACATTTTAATCCTAGGAAGGAGACATCATGGCGAATCATCATACGCTCCGAACAGCCGCCCTCATCCTATCTGTATCAATGCTGTTGACAGCCTGCGGGAAAGACCAGACTTCCGAAAACAGCGCCCGCAGTGTCGAAGTGATTATGGCGGCGATGAACACACAGCATCTAAACAGTGAATTTTCCGGAACGCTGCAGGGCCTTGAAGAAGCCACATTGTCCTTTGAGGTAGGCGGTCGCATTGCCTCCACCCTGGTCAAAGAAGGTGACAGCCTTTCCGCAGGAACCGTTCTGGCTCAGATCGATCCTTCCGACTACGCCTTAGACTTAGACGCTGCCGCAGCTGCGGCGGCCCAATCCAGCGCTAACTTGCGACAAGTCGAAAACGGAGCGACGAGCTATGAAATCAATCAGGCTCAAGCCACCATGGAAAAAGCCCGGGCCAACTTAGATCGAATCAAAACTGATTTTGATCGTTACAAGGTCCTCTACGAGAGCGGTGCCCTATCGAAAAAGGAATTTGAGAGTGCCCAAACCCAGTTGACTGTCGCTGAAAACGATTTTTCTTATGCCGAACAAGTCTATCAGAACGTCCTCCATGGCGCTCGTGACGAAGTGAGGGACCAAACCCAAGCTGTCTATGAGCAATCCCTCTCTCGTCAGAAAAAGGCTGCTTTGACCTTAGACAAGACGCGATTAAAAGCCCCTTTCTCCGGGACGGTCATCGCCAAACTGACCAACGCCGGTCAACTGGTCAATGCGGGAGCAGCCATCTACAGGATCGCCTCCATCGATACCTTAAAAGTGGTCATCCCCGTTCCTGATCGGGAAATCGCCAATTGGCAAAAGGGAGATACCGTCACCGTTAACCTGTACGGTCAAAAACGAGACGGCCAAATCAAGTACATATACCCCGCCGCCAGTCAAAGCACAGGGACTGTAGGCGTCGAAATCTGGTTGGATAATCCAAACCACGATTGGTTATCCGGTCAGGTCGTCCGCGTCTACCATAAGGCCAAAGAAAAAGAAGCCCTTTGGGCTCCCGTTCGTTCCGTCGTTCGTCGCGGTGCAGAGAAACCCTATCTTTTTGTCCTCCAAGAAGGCCGCGCGGTCAAACGTTTTGTCGATATCGGTGACCTGATCAACGACCAGTTGGAGATCAAGTCAGGGCTCCAACCGGGTGAACAGATCATCACCAGCAGCGTTGAGCGTCTTTTTGATGGCGATGCCGTCACCCCGCTCGATCAACCTTCCTCCAAGTCTGCCCCCTCCACCAGCGGAGGCCAAGAAGGATGATCGAATACGTCGTAAAGAAACGCAAAATCACCTTACTTTTTTTCGTCATGATCACCCTGCTCGGGCTCTTTAGCTTTTGGGGATTGCCGAAGCAAGAACAGCCCGATATCGTGGTCCGTACAGCTTCCGTCACGACCATCTATCCAGGAGCTATGCCCTCCAAAGTGGAGCAGGCAGTCACCCGGAAGATTGAGGAGCAAATCAAAGAGATCCACGGATTGAAATCGATCACCTCCACATCCAGCCTAGGCGTCTCTTCCATCATCGTGGAATGTAAAGATGACGTAGAGCCGGAAGGTCGCTGGGAAGAACTGCGGAAAAAAGTGAAAGATGCCGAGAAAGATTTACCTGAAGACTGTAAGCAACCGGTCGTCAACGATGACCTGAACCGTACCTTTATCATAACCTTCAATATCTCTGCCGACCGGCACGAAGACCTCTATTCCCTGCGCGAGATGATCCAAAACTGGAAAGACCAACTCCGGACGATACCGAACGTGTCCAATGTGACTGTCACCGGGTTGCCTGATGAGGAAGTTCGGGTGACTGTGGACAGCCAAAAACTGCGCAATTTCGGCTTGTCCTGGGGACAGGTTTTAAACGCGGTCAAGCAATTAAACGAAAAGGCCCCCCTCGGCGATATTCAAGGGGACGAACGAACCTATGAATTATCCTTGCGGGAGGTCAATGATGTAGCCGAGTTTGGCCGCTCCCTTATCGCACGAACTTCAGAAGGGACTCCCGTCTACTTAAATGACCTCGGTAAGGTGGAACTGACGACCAAACCGGTTGAAGTATACGCCTATCACAATGGTCGCCCCGCTATCAGTATCAGCGTCAGTCCGGAAACCGGCAGCGACATCCCTTCGGTGCAAAAAAATATCGACAAGACGATGGCTTATCTGAAAACGACCTTGCCCAACTGGTCCACCATCGATCTGGTCTATGAGCAAAACGAGCGCATCGACGAACTTTTTTCCGACCTCACCCGGGAAACGTTGATCGCCATCGCCGCCGTCGTTCTCGTCTGCACATTAGGCTTAAACCTGACCACTTCCTTCGTGGTGATGATGGCGCTACCGATCTCTCTCGCCGTCGGTCTGATCCCCTTGAGCAGCTTCGGCGTGACCTTGAATCAAATCTCCGTCATCGCTTTGATCATCGTTCTCGGTATTCTCGTCGATGACGCTGTCGTCGTCAACGACAACATCGAGCGCCGTCTCACCGTCCTCGGCGAAACGCCGACGGAAGCCGCCGTTCGAGGCAGCAAAGAAGTCGCCGTTTCGATCTTAACGGCCACCTTAGCCACGATCTGCGCCTTCGCTCCACTGGCTTTACTCGATGGAAATGTCGGTTCCTTCATCAAGCCCATCCCCATCATCATCACTTTATCCATGCTGGCTTCCATGGTCATGTCCCTATCGGTCATCCCCATCTTTCGGGAATGGCGGGAAAGCCGTCGTCAAAGCAGCCATGCTCCCAAAAGCGACTCTGAAGAGGACTTCTATCGGAAACCCGCTGGTTTACTGGGACCGCAAATCCAGCGGTTGACTGCCTATTATGCAGGCACGCTGATGCCGAAAATGCTTCAGCATCCACTGCGTACCGGCTTGATCGGTGTCGGCATCGCCCTCATCGGTTATGCCTTGATCCCCCTGACGCCGATCCAACTGTTCCCTACGGCAGACCGAGCAGAAATGCTCGTCAATGTGCGCACACCTGTCGGCACGAGCATTAGGGAAACAGCCCATACCGTCAACGAAGTATGCAAATGGCTCAATGAACAGCCTGGAGTGACCATGACAGCAGGTTATGCTGGGCAGTTCGCCCCGAAAATGTTTAGCGGCGATACGGGCTTAGGATCGGCCGACAATATCGGCCAAATCGTCGTCAAAGTCGATAAGAAGAAATTGCCTACAGAGAAAGCCATCGCCTTATGGGATAAAGAATTGGCCCAACATTTTCCCCAAGCGACGATCATTCCCAAAGAGCTGCAAGGCGGACCCCCGGTGGGAAGTCCGATCGTCGTCCGTATCTTCGGGAGCAACGTAGAAAAACTGCGCAGCCTCTCCCAGCAAGTCCAGGACATCGTCAAAGATATGCCGGGCACCTTTGACATTAATGACTCCTTTGGGGTAGACAAGTACGCCCTCAACATTCAAGTTCGTAAAGACATGATGGACGCGCTGCAGGTAAACGAGGCCGATTTATCTCGAACGATTCGCCTCGTCAGCGAAGGCTTATCGATCAGCAAGTATGATACAGGCCGCGATCTGATCGATATCACCCTATACAGCGAGGCTCAACAGGTAGATCCCTTGACGGCTATTCATCGCCTAACCGTCCCAAACTCCCGTGGCGAACAGATCCCCCTCTATCAATTAGCTGATGTCAAACCTGCCTTTTCCATCTCTTCGATTTCTCACCGCGATCTCTCCCGCGTCGTTACTATCTCATCGGACTTAAAAGGGCGAACAGCTACAGAGGCGATCAAGGAATTGAAGCCAAAGCTGGAGGGCCTTCGCCTACCCGATGGATACCGCTATGAGATCGGCGGAGAGACTTCCGATCAAAGCGATGTCTTCGTCGATATGGGCAGGCTGTCGATCGTCGTAGTCTTCCTGATCATCATTTTGATCGCCATGCAGTTCTATTCCCTCTCAATTCCCTTCTTGGTCTTGAGCACCATCTTCCTCGCTTTTGCCGGCAGTCTGATCGGACTCTTCATCACCCGGACACCGCTCGGGTTCATGACCATGATGGGCGCCATCTGCCTAGCCGGTATCGTCGTCCGAAACGGTATCATCCTCGTCGAGTTTATCGAAGAAGCCCGTCACGGCGGACAAGAACTGATCCCGGCAGTCATCTCGGCGGGCGAAGCGCGACTGCGGCCTATTTTGCTCACCTCCGGAACGGCCATCGCCGGCTTGCTCCCTCTTGCTGTATCGGGCGACGTACTCTTTCAGCCCATGGCCGTGACGATCATCTCAGGCCTGTTCTTTTCGACGATGCTCACCTTGGTTATCGTCCCTTGTTTCTACACAGTTTTGGCTGCAATCAAAAAGAATCGGTTAGGCAAAGTCTCCTCCTAGTCATTTCTTTTATCAATGAAAAAACCTACTGCCCTCAAAAAATGGCAGTAGGTTTTTTATACCTCAGAAAAAAAAAGCTCCCTTAAGAGTTCCTTTATGGGTTATTTGGTTTTCTTTCGGTTCAGATATTTTGCTTTCAAGCTATCCCCCACGCGGCCGTTCGCTTTCTGAGCCTCCAGCAGATATAAGGTGACGCTTCCCTGGTAAGGCAGCTTATCGCCAAACAAGGCATATTCCATGCACGTCCGGATCAGGTTGATTGTACAATCGTCATCATGGTTATCTCGGCAGTCCTTGCATTGCTGCAGCACCATGGCCAACGTCTCGATCATGTCGTCTTCGGAATATGTTTTTAAATCGTGGTTGGGGATCATGGCCATACCCTGGCGAATCGTCGTCACTTTCTTCGTCAAGACATAGCTGGCTACTTTTTTGGCAAAAAAAATCAGACATTTATTCTTTTCACAGTTTGAACATACTTCTCCATCTAAACAAAGGTTATTTAGCTTTTCATGGATCTCCTGCAAATTGATTTCGTTCTCCGCTATCATCTCCAAATCGCTCCTCACTTCGATTCATGAACGAGCAGACTATTCGAACCGAAGACAGTATCCCTTTCAGAAAAAACCAGAAAGATCATTTCAAGAATTAGCTGTTCAGAAAATCGGCAAATTCATCTTCTTCGGCCATTACCGGCAACTTCTCCGCCGGCAAAATGAAGGGATCCAGGCCCACCCTATGCATGGTATTGCATAGGCGTTCATGCTCTTCGGCTAGTTTCCGGTATGTATCCAGCACATGGTCTAAGACGACAAAAAGTGCTTCCTTCGGGATATTGGCGTAGGCTTTTTGTCCGTGTTGGGGACGACGGCTGCCGCCGCGACCGCCCAAAAATACGTCGACGGTCTTCGGCCCCGTAGCGATGACGCCGAAATCGGCGCAATGAGGATCGGTGCATCCCCGATGGCAACCGGCCACACTGATTTTGAAATCATGGGGCGTCGGTTGGTTTATATACCGCTGTTGAATTTCTACGGCTAGTTCGAAGACGTTGCCTAGACTGCGATGACAAAGTTCGCCATTACCTGGGCAACCTTTCACGTTCCGCACCACATCTCCAAAAACACCGACATCCAGACCCAGACCTCGTATCCCGGCAACAAAACGGTCAAAAGCTTCCTCTGGGATCAAGACGACCATCGTTTGCCGGGTCGTCAGCTTGCTCCCTAAGGCACCCACCTCAGGAAGCAATTTTCCCAATCCGCAAAGTTGCTCTGGCGTGATAAACCCGCAAGGCGTCACGATCCCGACGCCTAACACACCATTTCGTTGCTTAAATATGGCCTTTCCCACAGTTGGAACTCCTTTCTATGCCTAAAATCAATCTCTCTTTCTCTATAAAAACACTATCTATTTCTTCTACATATATGTTGTTTATCCTCTTTTTTTGACTTTTCCGAACAGTTGATTTGAATAAAAAACCCAGAACTGTTTGCGATCAGTTCCGGGTACATTTGAAGCAGGTGCCATCGGGCTTACGATTCTAGGTTCTATTTGTAGTTGGCCTGTTTCGTTTTGTTCATCAGTGCTCACTTTGGACCTTTTTTACCCTGCGGTCAACGTCTCCATCTCATCTAAAAGTTTGTTAAATACGGTCAGCGCTTGCTCAATCGGCTGGGGCGAAGTCATGTCGACACCGGCTTTTTTAAGCAGTTCTAAAGGATAGTCGGAACCGCCGCTTTTTAGGAACGTTAGGTAGCGGTCGACAGCTGGCTGACCTTCTGACTGGATTTTCTGGACCAGGGCTGTAGCCGCCGAAAAACCGGTGGCGTATTTGTAGACGTAGAAATTGTTGTAGAAATGGGGGATCCTGGCCCATTCGATATCGATGTCTTCGTCGACAATCATGTCAGGGCCGTAATAGTCCACATTCAGTTTATGGTAGATTTCTTTCAGCGCCTGTAGGGTCAACGCTTCTCCCGCCTCGATTTTCCCATGGATGGCCTTTTCAAACTCGGCAAACATGGTCTGGCGGAAGACGGTGCCCCGGAATTGCTCCAGGTAGTGGTTGATAAGATACATGCGTTTTGCCCGGTCTTGTTCTTTATCAAGCAGGTAGTTGGTGAGCAGCGTCTCGTTAACGGTAGAGGCTACTTCTGCTACAAAAATGGTGTACTGGGAGTAGATGTAAGGCTGTTCTTTATGGGAGTAATAGGAATGCATCGCATGGCCCATCTCATGGGCCAGAGTGAATACGTCGTTGAGTTGGTCTTGATAGTTGAGGAGCACATAAGGGTGTGTACCGAAGGGTCCCCAAGAATAGGCGCCGCTCGTTTTACCCTTGTTTTCATATACGTCTATCCAGCCCTGCTGGAATCCATCGGCCAGTACCCGTTCATAATCGGCCCCGAGCGGAGCCAAGGCTTTCTTGACCATTTCCACCGAATCTGCATAGGGGACTTTCCACTCCACATCCCTGACCATCGGGGCGTATATGTCGTACATGTGCAACTGGTCTAAGTCGAGGAGTTTTTTCCGTAGTCGTACATAGCGGTGCATAGCGCTGTTTTGCGCCCGGACGGTGCGAATGAGGTTGTCATAGACTTGTACAGGCACGTTATCGCCGAAAAGAGACCCTTCCAAAGCCGAAGGGAACTTACGCACTCGGGCGAAAAAGATGTCTCGCTTGACGACAGAGTTCAAAGTTGATGCGAGCGTGTTCTCCAGCTTTTTATAGGAACTATAAAGGCCATGAAAGGTATCTTTCCGCACCCGGCGATCGCGACTCTCCATGAGGCGGGAAAAGCGGCCGTGGGTGATCTCGATCTCTTTGCCCTCTTCGTCTTTGATCGTCGGAAAGGTCAAGTCGGCATTGTTGAGCATCGTAAAAATTTGCCCGGGAGCTTGGGATATCTCACCAGCTTGGGCTAAGATGATTTCTTCCCCTTCTGAAAGTACATGAGCTTTCTGCCGTTTCAGGTCGTCCAAGAAGAAACGGTACACGTTCAGACCCTGCTCTTCCTGCTGAAAGCGCTTCAGCACCTCTTCAGGGATCGCCAAGATCTCCGGCGTCAGAAAGGACGTGGCACTTGCTATCTGCGTGTTCAAGGCAACAGCCCGATCGGTCAAAGCTTGATAGGTCGCGTTCGTGTTGTCTTCATCCCGTCGCATGCGCGCATAGGTAAAGAGCTTCTCCATGATTTGCCCGATCTGGTCTTGCAGTTGCAAGGCTTTGAACAGATTAAGGGCCTTTTCCTGCAGCTTTCCCTTTAACCCGCTTAACTGTTCCACTAGTTTCGGTGCTTCCTGGTAGTCTTTTTCCCAATCGCCGTCACTCCTGTAGATGTCTTCCAGCTTCCATTTGAACTGGTCTGGAACTTGCTGGCGAGTCGGCAAGGCTTTTTCCTTTTCCATCGATTCACTCTCCACCTATTTAGTATCTTTTCAATTTATTATGACTGACTCACGAAAACATATCCACGAAAAGCAAGAAATAGAAAAGCGGGCTGGTTTTAACCAGGCCGCTTTTCCCTATGTCGAGATTTCGCTTTTTCTTAACGATGAGGTCTATACTCTGTTAGGTTTTATGTACCCAGGTAGGACGACAGCGGCGGGACAACTTGTTTTTTCCGGGAAAGGACACCCGGTAGGTGAGCCACACCGTCTTTTACGGCGACATTAAAGGCTTTCTCGATCGGTTCAGTCTTTTCACCGGACAGGAGCAACAGCGTTCCCTCTTTGATGATGTCCGTGAGCATCAGCAACACCAGGTCGAGGTTTTTGCTCTGCCGGATCGTATCCAGTGCTTCCATGAGAGTCTCTTGCATGCGGGCAATCCCAGCTTGATCCATCGTCTCCACTTGACCGATCCCCAGATGCATGGCGCCCAGGTGGAATTCCTTAAAGTCCTGGTAAATGATCTCTTCGGGCGTGCGGCCTTCTAAGGAGGAGCCTGCCGTAAACATCTTCAACCCGTACTCTTCGATGTCAATGCCGGCGATCTTGGCCAGCTTTTCGGCGGCTTTCTTATCTCGATCCGTGCAGGTGGGACTTTTGAACAGGACCGTATCGGACAGAATCGCCGATAACATCAGTCCCGCGATCTCTCTCGGTGGTTCGATTTCGTTTTCTTCAAACATGGAGAAGATGATCGTGCTCGTGCACCCGACAGGCTCGCCGCGGAAGTAGATCGGTTCACCAGTCTGAACGTCCCCGACACGGTGATGGTCGATCACTTCGAGCACCTGAGCTTGGTCGATCCCGGCTACGGCTTGGCTCTTTTCATTGTGATCGACTAAAATGATCTTTTTGCGCTGCGCCGCCAGCAGGTGATACCGGGAGATGACGCCCAGAAGGCGGTTTTCGTCGTCTACGACGGGATAATTACGAAAGCGTGTTTCCAGCATGACCTTGCGGGTTTCATCGACAAAGTCATCCGGTTGGAAGGTGACCATTTCCTGATGCATGATCGAATAGACGGGGGCACTGAGGCCGAGGAGCCGGCCCGTGTTATAAGTATCGTAAGGCACCGACAGGACAGGAACATCTTTTTGACGGGCTTTTTTCTCCACCCGCTCAGTGATGGCGAAACCGCCCGTGACAATCAGGCAGCCTGCCCCTGCCTCTAGGGCAGCCAGTTGGGAGCCTTCCCGGTCACCGATGATAACTACGTCACCTTCGCTGATCCGTTGCACCATGGTCTCTTCATGCATGGCACCGATGATCGCTTTGCCGCGGAGAACCGTCTCCGGAGGCGCCGCGACTAAAAAGCGGCCGCCCATGGTCCGCAGGACTCCCCCGAGGGTCAGTCCCATTTTTTCTAAGTTATTCAATTCGTCCAGGTTTAGATAGAGTTGGGCGATATCGCCTACAGAGATAATCCCCTGGAGCCGGTTGTTCTCATCGACGACTGGCAGGGACTTCGTGTTCTTGTTCCGGGACAGGATGCCCACTTCTCGAATCGGTGTGTCCTTGCAGATCGATACGGGAGCTTGCCCGTTGAGCAAATCGGACACACGGGCGCGCACGTCTGTGATCAGTTGCGGTGCATCCACCTTAAAATAGTCCAGCACGAATTGAGTCTCTGGTTTTACTTTACCGCAGCGGGCCGGTATGTACTCACGACCAGTCAGTTGCCTTTTTAAAAAGGCATAGCTGATCGCCGAACAGATCGAATCCGTGTCCGGATTGCGATGTCCGATGACGAAAACTGCCATGGATTGAATCGTCCTCCCTATGTCATTTGCGTGTTCTGTTTCCCGTCTTGACTAGTCGGTCGGCCACTTTCTTTCTTTTCAGCCGGACATAGTCCCGGGAGCCCCAGCGGCTCAACTCGTCATCCTCATGGATGCTCAGGGTGACATTGTGTATATTGGGATAAATCACCTTTAATCGGCGCTGGATTTCTTCTTTTACGTCTTCCGCTTGTCCGACCGACCACGTCTCCGGCAGTTCGATGGTCCCGTCTACATCTAAGAAGGATCCTTCCCGGACCACATCCAGTTCGTACAAGTCTTCTACTCCCTGTACGTCCATGATGGTTTCGGCGATTTCATCGACCACTTCCTCTGGAGCCGTGTATCCGATCAGTCCTTTCACATTTTCCCAAGCTACATTGACGGCAATGGCCAACAACAAGAGCCCAATGACCAGACCGGCCAAACCGTCTCCCCAGGAAGCAATACCTACGAAGGAGGCCGTGATCCCTGCGAGGGCGATGAAAATGGCCGTCGTGGCCAGCAAGTCTTCAAAGAAGACTAAACGGGTCTCTGGCGAGGCCAGTTGATATTTGTTCATGGCGACTTTAACCAGATCGAAACCTTTGGCTTCCACATCGGCCTCACGGGCAATGTCTTTCATCGCTTGGTATAAGACATAGCCATCGACGAGAAATCCGCTGATCAGTGTGGCCACGCTCCAGAGGTAGGCGGATAGATCGTTTATCCCATGGGGGTGAAAGATCGCCCCATAGCCAGCCTTGATCGCTTTCCAGGAGTTAAAGGCCATGAAGATGGCCACGAACAGAACGATTAAGTTGGACAATCGCCCAAAGCCGTTGGGGAAAGACGGTGTCGGCTTGCGGGATGCGAAGATGGAACCAGTAAAAACGGCCGCCTGAGCACAACCGTCGTTAAAGCTGTGTACCGCTTCCGCCTGCATTGCCGTCGATCCGGACATTTGAAAGGCGAAGTACTTGACAGCCGCAAGAAAGTAATTCCCCATGGCGCTCTGCAAAGCCGTATAGTTTGCCTGTTTTAAAAGGGTAATTACTCGTCTGGGCACGAAGGCTTTCTCCTTATACCGTCGATTGTTGCCGAAGGATCGTCAAAGGTATTTTAACGTATTCAAGCGATAGATTCCAGTATTTCATTGTGACAAGGAAGCGATCAGCCTTTTTCGCTGATCGCTTTCACTCTGTATCGCTTTTCTATTTTTCGGGGCTTACGGTGATGGTATGCAGATCGGTCCGCACTTCTTTAATCCCATAAACCTTTTCTTTGGAAACCCTATAGAACCGATAGATACCTGTAATGTCAGCCGTCTCGATAACACCGGTTTTCTTCTCGAGATGGATTGTCAACTGATCGTCTTGTCGAACCATAGAAGTAACGAGAGGGGGATTCGAACTGGAACTGGGATAGCCGATGAGGGCCACCACCGCTTGTTTTTCGAAATCGATCTGGGTCGGGTCGAGCAGGGAAAGGCTGCTCGATGGATCGCGCCATTTCTCTTCAAAGGCGCGGATATCTTCTTTGGAACGGAGGATCAGTCCTTGCGGGGTAGCGTCCCATTTCCCTTGGTCCGCTCGGCTGTGATATTGATAGGGGATGATCTCTTTGCGTAGATTTTCTGGGAGAGTTTGCAGCATCCTTGCGACGATGACGGCAGCCTGCGCACGAGTGACCTGCGCTTTCGGTTGAAAAGTTCCATCATCATAACCGGTAAGCCATTTGAGCGAGGCCGCTTGTTTTACTGCTTCCACATAGAGAGGATCTATCTCACCTGCATCGGTAAAATCAACGTTCTCCGTAGTGATTGTAGTCGCTTCATTGCTCTTATGGGTATAGGCAGCCATGACCCACTGGGCCATGACTTCTCGGGTCATCCCTTCGTCAGGATGAAAAATTCGATGTTCGATCGGTAGAAAGGTATGGGCCGCACGGATCAAATCATCTGTATACCAGGCGTTCGAAGGAACATCATCGACGATATCTTTTATGTCGGGAGCTTTAATAAAGTTGACCTGAAAATCAAAAGCTCGGACGAGCAAGGTCATAAACTCGGCCCGGGTCATGACGCGATCGGGTTTGATTAACCCCTGTTCATCACCCTGGTATAGACGCAAGGCAACCATCTTGCCGATTTCCTCTTTGGCCCAGTGATTGGCGTAATCACTATCTGCCCAAGCAGCCGTCACAGCACCCTGCAGAAGTATTGTACCAGATATCGCTATAGAACAGACGATTTTCCATGCACTTTTTTGGTTTTTCTGTTTTTGCACACATATCCCTCCGTCTTATAGACGCAGGCCGCAGAAAAAAGGTTGCACCTAACGGTCGAACGCAAGCAACATTTTAGCTTATTTCTTATCAAACAGCAAAACTTTCGACATTATATTAAAACCCATACAATAGTGGCATATTTTAACTCACCTAAATTGATGATCTAGAATAAAAAAGAGTAAGGGCTTTCCCTTACTCCTTGCTCGCCAGGATTAGGATGTTCTCGATCCGAATATGGGGCCCTTCTTCTTTCTGCAGGACCATATTTACCAAACCCGTATGATTGAGATTCATCATGCAGAACCCTGGTAAGAATGTATGTCGATAACCTAACGTAGGCTCTTTTCGAATGTGGCCGGCGATCCCTTCGAAGCCGACCATATGGTAAGCGACGACATCTTTTACGTCTCGATCGCGAGAGTACTTCGGTCCAACGACCCAGGTGTATAAGAGTCCCGTCACCGGATCTGCTTTGATCACTTGTAACACGTGGGGAATCGGGCATCCGGCACCCATGGGACGGCCGACGACGATGTCGCCTGCTTTGATCTCTAGCTTATCAACCATATCGCCCCGAAAGGGCAGAACGATTTTTCGGGCCGATATCTCGCCAGGCAAGGGCTTTAAGATAAAATCGTAATCATTTCCAAGTACATCGACAGGGCCGTAACTGCACTTTGATTCCGATTCGGTACAGCATCCTTCACTGTTTCGGTAAAAAGGGCAGTCGTCGTAGCTTTTTTGGGTCGCGTTGACGGCTCGAAGAAAACTCTTGCAGGTATCTTCACCACAGAGGCCGCAGTTCTTACCGGGAGGGAGCCATGGTTGGTTTGTATTCATGTTACTCACCTCGGTACAGGTAGTCTGCGATCTGGCCGTCAAGTTTCTTGATTACGCCAAAGTGATGATCCCAGCCGATCTCTTTCTTACCGATGCAAATGGTGCAAGTGCCGATGGGCGGGCTGCCTTTGAGGACCAGATGATTTTTGTCGATGTCTTCCGATTTCTCGATAAACTGGTAAAGCCGTTGCAGCGATGTTCCTTGCAGGGCATTCGTCTCCATGAGACCGATATGGGGATGGACTTCTTTGATTTTTTGGATGAATACTTCCCGCTCCGCTTGACTGACCAAATCGATTTTCGTCACCACGGCGATATCAGCCAAGGCGACCATGGCACCCATTTTTTCCGGCGCATGAATACCGGAGATAGAACTTAAGACAATAATCCCGAGCCCCTGGTTTAGGTAGGGAGAGCAGCGCAGGCACAACCCTGCGCTCTCGACGATGAACAAGTCCGCCTTGTTCCGTTCGGCCCATTCCACGGCGTCCCCTAAGACCATGACCCCAGCGTGGTCAGGGCAAAGGTCACCGGAGTAGACCTTTTTCGTGAGGATGTCAAACTCACGGTTCAGTTCCACATCTTCAAAGGCTTTGACCACGTCGATTTTCAGATAAGCGATTTTCATCTCATCTTTGAACCGGCGGACGATCTGTTTGGTCAGCGCCGTTTTTCCCGCCGAAGGCGGCCCTGCAATCACAAGCAATTTCATTCTTCACACCGCCCTTTTAACCAAAATTGACGCTGATCATTTCCTTGGTGATCACATGACCGGCCCGCAGCTTTTCTCGGATGATGCCCACCCGCTTATCCAGTTCAATCAGGTTCTGGGCGGCCCGAACTTCCGATTCGTCTTGGCTGAGGACTTTACGTACCGCACCATTGCCCATGATGATCCGTTTTTGTGTCAGCAGTGCGATGACCGGGTCATGGGTGACAAAGACGACGATTTTGCCGGTGTTTTGAATCAATCTGATAACTTCCTGCTTAAAGATGCCAGCATTCTCGATCTCATCGAGGAGGATAATCGGAGCTGCCCCAATCATGATGGCGTCGGCGATCATCAAAGAACGAGTCTGTCCGCCCGAGAGAACAGTCACTTTCATATCTTTGCGGATTCGTTCACCGGTAAATTTGTTGGCGAGATCAATCGTCTCGTACACGATTTCTTTATCGTGCATTTTTCTCGCCCGGGCGTGAATCCGCAAGAACTCTTCAGCAGTGAGATCGGCGAAGCACTTTGTATTCTGCGTGATCATGGCGATGGGTTTCATCGCAGGGTCGTAGCGCAGTTCATCTGAAGGCGGTTGACCGTTGATCAACACATGGCGACCTGTCGATGTGTCCCCTTGGGCCAGCAATTCGATATCGGAGATGAAGGCCGTTTTGCCGCTACCTGTCGGGCCCACGATGGATATGGTCTCACCGGCTTTTAAGGTGATCTCTGAAAAATTCTCCAAACTTCCCGTCTTGTCTTTTCCTGGAAGTACCGTAATTTCTCGTATCATAGCGTCTCTCCTCTACGGGTTCTTGCCACCCGGCTATCACTCAGCTTTGCGGAGATGCCGGGTGTCTTGTTCGCCCTTACACCGTTCACTTTATGCCCAGGGCGGTTAAAGCGCGACAGCGTCGAGGAAGGTACATTTTTACAGGGATCATCTACTTGAATCTTTACTGAACTACGGTGTGGAGGCAACTATTTTTGACTGAACTTATCGATGGGTAATCTATGAACAACTGCACTTTTCTTAAGAAAGGACTGTCGTCATGCAAAAGAACCGCAAGATCCTTCTTACAGGACTCTTCCTAGCTATGTTCTTCGGTGCCCTCGACCAGACCGTTACCTCTACGGCCATGCCCACCATCATCGCCCAACTCGGCGGTTTTCAACTCATGGCTTGGCTGGCTACCTCTTATATGCTCAGTTCCACCATCGTCGTTCCTATCGCAGGCAAACTGGCCGATCTTTACGGGCGAAAACCGATCTACCTAACAGGGCTAGGGATTTTTATGTTAAGCTCTGCCCTTTGTGGTTTGGCCGGCACGATGGAACAATTGATTCTCTACCGGGCTTTACAAGGGATCGGCGGCGGTATTATGATGCCGATGGCCATGATCATCATTGGAGACATCTTCACCGGTGAAGAGCGGGCTAAATTCCAGGGGGTCTTTGGAGGTATTTTCGGCTTATCATCAATTATCGGGCCACAAATAGGCGGATGGTTTGTGGACCACTTGGCCTGGCAATGGGTCTTCTATATCAATCTCCCTTTCGGCTTGCTCGCCTCTCTATTCATCTGGCTCGGGCTTCGCCATGAAGCAGTTAAAGGACAAGCCCGTATCGACTATACCGGTATTGTCACCTTCACGATCAGCATGGTCAGTCTGCTGCTGGCCCTTTCTTTCGGGGGAACTAAGTATCCCTGGTTTTCCTGGAAGATCATCAGCCTTTTAGGTATCTTTGCTCTGTTTCTGGCCTTCTTCCTAAGGGCTGAAAAAAGAGCTGAAGAGCCCATTTTACCGCTTTCCCTGTTTTCAAACCGCGCTTATGTGACGCTCAACTTGATCGGTTTTCTCATGTCCATGGGCATGTTTGGCGCCATCATGTTTATGCCCTTATTCATGCAAGGGGTGATCGGAGTATCTGCTTCCCAAGCCGGAACGTCGATGACACCGATGATGCTTTCTATGGTGCTGTCCAGTACAGTCGGAGGTTTTTCCCTTCGCCGCTTTGGTGTGAAGCCGCAAATCCTTGTGGGACTTTTGATTTTAACAGCCGGCTCAATTCTCGTAACGACGTTAGGCCTCCATACGACCCGCTGGAATGCGTCCTTCGTCTTAAGCATCATCGGTTTTGGTCTTGGATTGGTCATGCCCGTGCTCACCATCGCCTTGCAGGAAATCTTTCCACGCACCATGCTCGGCGTAGTTACATCGTCGGGACAACTTTTTCGTTCCATCGGAGGAACCTTTGGTGTCGCTCTCTTCGGTGCTGTCATGAACTATTATTCGGGGAATTTGCTCAGGCAGGACTTGTTGCCGCTGTTAGACCAAGCCCCGGCAGCACTAGTGGAACCGATTCGAGCCTTGCTAAACAGTAATCCTCAATCCTTGTTTTCCATGCTCTTGCAGAGCGATGCCATGGCCCGTCTGCCAGCTGCATTTCGTTCTGCCATTGAACCGGTGATCAAATCCTCTTTGGCCCTATCGATTCATAAAGTCTTCTGGGTATCAGCCTCCGCCACGGCGGCCAGCATCTTCATCGCTCTCACCCTTCCGACGATTCGAATCAGGCAACGTACTTCCCATGCAGGTCAAAAAAGTGAGCGGGATGCAGATATCGATGTGGACAAGCTGATCCTCGAAAAATCGCCCCGATAAAGTTCTTGTAGAAAAAGATGAGTGATTAGACGTAAGATTCTATGAATATTAAATACTACTACAAGACTTATCCATTATTTTGTATAATTGAGCTAGAGATAGATTGATAGATTATGCGAATTTTTTTATGTCATCTATTTTCAGGTCACTTGTGTCATCAGAGGAAAGAAGGTGGCCCCACATGCTACCCGTAGAGACCCTTAAAGTGATTCCTGGGCTGACTCTCGGTCAAACCTTGTACACCCCAGATGGACGGGTTCTGCTCGTAGAAGGGGTAAAACTGACCGAAACAACGATCCGGCGAATTCAGAGCTTGAATCTTCCTTTCATCTATGTAGAGGATCCTGTGATCGGTTCACTGCCTCTTCCGAGGGCTGTTCCAGAAAAAATGCGCGTTGACAGCGTATTTTTTCTCCATCAGCAGTTTGAACAAGTTCAGAAGAAAAAGGGAACTCTAGATATCCGGCAGTTGGATACGTTAGCCAGTAGCATCGTCAATGAAGTACAGGGGTATCATTCCCCGGTTCATCACATGGATGTTCGCCTACCGGAAACGTACTTAGCCGCCCATACGTTCAATGTCGCCGTACTGGCTATTCGCACAGCCATTGCCCTAGGTATTAAACCCATGCGCTTAAAAGATTTCGCTTTGGGTGCACTGCTCCATGATATCGGATACTTGTTCATTCCCGATCTGGAATTGAGACATCGCGATCCCCTTTCCCCGGGACAACGTCATCTGGTGGAAACACATCCGGAAAACGGTTTTGAATGGATTCGTAAAAATGGCTTTTTGAACATCACTGTCGCTCACTGTGCATTTCAACATCACGAACGGTGGGATGGCAATGGCTATCCTCGCAGGCTAAAAGGTGATGAGATCCACGAGTTCGCCCAGATCCTTTCGGTCGTCGATGTCTATGATGCCTTGACGAACGAGCGTCCCTATCGTTCCCGCATGCAACCTTGCCAAGCCTTAAAACAGATTCATGCCCTTTCCGGTATCTGCTTTAACCCGAGAGTGGTTACCGCCCTAAGTGACAATATCGCCGTTTACCCGATCGGTTCCCGGATCCAGTTTCCCGACGGGAAAGTGGGTGTCGTCGTCGATACGGAAGCTTCCTATCCTTTCCGGCCTAAAATTAGACTGCTCCCTCCCTTACAAGAACAAGAATGTTTGCCGACGATGCTGGCCGTCGATCTCGACAGCAAAGATATCTTACTGACGGACATGCAATACGTAAGCTGACTTATCCCATGTTTTTGCAAAAAAGCACCCCTCACCATACGGTAAGGGGTGCTTTTCATTCATATTTACAAAAGGGCTTCTACGCGAGCCGTGATCTCGTCGAGGGCTTTTTCGTCGGGAATGTATTGCACTTTGACTTGTTCGAGCATGTCAAAGCCGGCCGTTTTCATGGATTCTTCCACTTGACCTACGCTCTGACCTCCCCATCCATAAGAGCCGAAAGCAAGGCCGACGCGGTGCTTCGGTGCCAGGCCTCTCATGTAGGTGAGAAAAGCGGCCACACTGGGAAGCATGTTGTTGTTCAAGGTGGGTGAACCGACACAGACGTATTTAGCCGTGATCAGTTCTGTCATGATATCGGAGATATGGTTGTGTTTCAAGTTCAGTATCTTCGTATCAATGCCTTTGTGTTCAAAGGCCCGGTTGATGGCATGGGCGATTTTCCGGGTCGATTCCCACATCGTGTCAAAAACGATCAGCGCTTTCGGTTCTGTTTCGTTGAGTGACCATTTGTGGTACTCCTCGATGATCTCTGCAATGTGGCTGCGCCAGATGATGCCATGGCTGGTGGCGATCACATCTATTTCCAGACCGTCGACGGCTTTGAGGGCATTTTGAACCTGAGCCCCATAAGGCAGGACGATGTTGGCGTAATATTTTTTGGCTTCGTCCATGACCAAATGAAGCGACAGTTGGTCATCAAAGCGCTCCGTCGAGGCGATGTGCTGGCCAAAAGCATCGTTGGAAAAGAGGATTTTATCTTCGGCCAGGTAACTAACCATGTTATCGGGCCAGTGAACCATCTGCGTCAAGACAAAGGATAAATTCCGCTTACCTAAGTTGAGCGTATCGCCGGACTTGACGATTTTGTAATTCCAATCTTTTTTGTAATGGCTATTGAGTCCCCGTTGGCCATTCGGCGATGTGACGATAGTGGCATTCGGAGCCAGTTCCATAATACGCGGGATCCCGCCGGAGTGATCCATTTCCACATGGTTACAGACGATATAATCGATCTTGGCCGGATCGATGATGTGACGAATCCGGTCGATCATCTCGTCGACGAGATAATGTTTCACCGTATCAACGAGGGTGATTTTTTCATCGATGATCAAATAGGCGTTATAACTTGAACCGCGTTGGGTTAGGTAACCGTGAAAATCGCGTAGATCCCAATCGATTGCACCCACCCAATAGATGTCGTCTTTGATTTTGGTCGGACGCATGGTACCCTCCTCAAGTTGTCGGGGTGTTTAACCCAAAATATCGATCTGGATTTATTGTGAACGATAATGCAATTCTTGTCAACTAGTAATAGTTACTATTTTATATGTTGTGCCACTTTTTCTGCTTCGTCTTTGGGTAAGTTCCCTTCCAACCGGTAGTAAACGCCGTCCCGCACCCAGTCGATCAGGACAACACCGTCTTTACCGAAAACAAGTTCACCGGGACAACCTTGGATCGTCATTTTCTCGACAGAACGGTTCTCTCGGGTGATCGTCGACTGCGATTCAACAGATGGATCTGCTGTGGCAGACAATCGAAAATAGGTCGAACCTGTTCCCTTATAACGTAATTCTTTTGTATTCTCCGTCGTTTTTTCCGATTCAGAACTCGCTACCAATTGATATCCAGCTGGAATATACTCCAGTTCTAGGCTTATCGTCTTCGCTTGCTTAAGCGCCCTTTTTGCCTGCGGTTGCTCCGCCATGGCCATAATCCCCATCCGGAGGCTGCTCTCCTCGTTTACCGCCGGTTTATCTGCCGAAGCAGATGCAAGTAACGGTACATCCTTCTGAATCGCCGAAGCCGAAGGAGGTTCCTCTGCCTTTGGAGGTAAGCTGGTTTTGTTCTCCGCGATCGATACTGTCGCTTTTGAGGTGTCAGTAGGGCTCGCAGGTGATTTTTCAGCTTCCGGGGCTGGTTGCGTCGTTAATGGGAAAGCCTCCACCGGACTCTGGTTACTTTGGTTTACTGAGGACAAGATACCGGAAGCATCGCCAGACGGTTCCGGTGTACTTTTCGCCGCTTCTGTTTTAGCCGTAGTTGCTGATCCGGCGACAACGTTGCTGGAAAGGCTGGCTACCTTTTGTTCATCACCGTGGCGTCCGGGCAAACCAACTGCAAGTGAGCTTCCAATCAATAAAGCAGCTGCTGCAGCGACGGCCCATTGCCAATGTTTGGCCGGACCCTTTACAGACGGCTTTGTCGGTACTGGACGCTCCTGCAGCTTCTGTTCAAATTTCGACCATGACGCTTCCAAGTCCGGAGTGGGGCTATTTTCTACCATTTCACGGACAGCCTCTTCAATGCGTTGGTCTAGAAAAGGCTCTGACCATTTATTCATTATGCATCGACCCCTCCGTCCCGTCTGGACAACGGCTTATTGGATGCGCAGCATACGTGCACGAACAGCGCAGCGTCCGTCGGCCAAAGCTTCGTAATGACCGAGTACTTCCGGGCAGATGGTGGTGCAGATGGCTTCCCATTGAGGCATTCCGTGATAGTTCTCTAAAAAAGAGACATCCTCGGCGAATTTGACTTCGATATAGGCGTAAATTGGGCACTTCTCTGTAACATCACTCATGGTATGTATTCTCCTTTCCAAATTCGGCGATCCTGCCAATAGTTTCATTATTTATATCTTCTACACTATGACGTTTGATTTGTCCATCCCGTTCCAGCCATTTTTTAATTCTTTGTTTTGCACGGCTGAGACGTGACTTCACACTCCCGGAAGGGATGTCCAAGGCAGAACTGATCTGCTCTATCGTCTGGTCTCGGTAATATTTGAGATAGATGACACTGCGGTATTCCTGAGGCAAATCGCTGACACAGCGGCGGATGAGTGCTCGTTCCTCCTCCTCCAAGGCGGCCGATTCCGGTGAATCTCCTGTCATTTCCGTAGCGTTTTCCCTGACTTCCGCACAAAGAACACTGCGTACACGACGGCGAAGCAAATCCCGGGCTGTATTGGCAGCCATCTGACACAACCAGGCTTCCAGCTTGG
Source organism: Heliobacterium mobile (assembly GCF_009720735.1). GTDB lineage: Bacteria > Bacillota > Desulfitobacteriia > Heliobacteriales > Heliobacteriaceae > Heliobacterium > Heliobacterium mobile. Next base: position 50,586 of record NZ_WNKU01000014.1, on the reverse strand, counting down.
ATGGCTCTCGAAGTTGATCGATTTTTTCTCCAAGCTTCAGGAAGACATCATGGGTCACGTCTTCCGCTAACCCGGCATCGCGGGTGACGAAGAAGGCAGCTTGATATACCGGTTTATAACAGCGCTCGTAGATGAGCCGAAGACCTTCGATATCTCCCGCCTTGAAACGTTCAATCATGGATTCAACTTCCAATAAGTCCCCCCCCATGCCCGGCGCGCTCCCCTAACCGTTCCTTTTTCCTTTACCACTACCTCTTTTCGATGGCAAGGGGTTTTCCCCCTGCTGTCCCGGCAAAAAATCCTCGTCGAGGATATAGGTCATCTCTTTGCCGTGCTCTTTCAACCATTGGCGATGAACCATATAATCCGGTATGATCTGCCCAACTGCAGACCAGAATTTCGAAGAATGGTTCATCTCTTTTAGATGACATAGTTCGTGAATGATGACATAGTCGAGCACCTTCGGCGGCATGGCCACAAGACGCCAGTTGAAAGACAGGTTCTTTCGAGAAGAACAACTACCCCAGCGTGTTTTTTGGTCTCGAATCGTCACCGTGCCGTATTGACATCGAAGGTGCTGCGCAATCTCGGCTAAGCGCTTTCCAATGACCACCTTCGCTTGAAAAAGGAACCACTCTCTTAGTTCTTTTTGCCAGTCCTTTTCCTTTGACTGCTCGATGTGCAAAACAAGTTGGTTGCCAGAGAAATGGACTCGCTCTCGTAAGGGTATCGGTTTTTCTTCCAGTGACAATACCAGACGATAAGGCTTACCGTAAAAGAACAGTCGCTTTTCTTCTATCGCTTTTGCTCGCCGCTGACCTTCCAGGGAGAAGCGGGTCCAATGGCGGCTGATCCAGCGCTCCTTTTCACGGATGAACTGCTGGATCTCTTCCTCTGTGAGGCTGGTCGGTCCCCGAACGAGCAAACCTTGAGGGGAAATGCGCATGCTCACACTGCGCAATCGCTTGCTCTTTTCTACAGTCACAGGAACCTTGTTTTGGTGGATGAATAATTCTCTTACTGGCATGGATGACCTCATTGCGAAAATTGTAGAAAAACCGGCTTGACATTGGAACACATGTTTCATATTCTATAATTAGAACATGAGTTCCAAAGGAGCGTGTAGAATTATGGAAGCAACCGGTTATGTACAGGTACCGACTGCCCGATCCCTTTCGTCGAGGAAAAAAGGCCGGACTTCAGTGGTAAGTGTAGTCCGACAGTGTCTCGAAGCGGACGAATCACTTCGGGAGATGCAAATCATTTACGGTATTTTCGGTTTTTCCTTCTTCTACTTACTGCTCAAACTATTCCAATGTATCTTATTGTAACATTGAAAGCCACCGTGGCGCGACGGTGGCTTTTGTTCAGTGTAATCGACGCATGACGGCGACGACTTTGCCTAAAACAGTGACATCTCTAGCGATGATCGGTTCCATGGCGCTGTTCTCCGGTTGCAGACGAACATGATCGGCTGTTTTGTAAAAGCGCTTCACTGTCGCTTCCTCATCCATCATGGCGACCACGATCTGCCCGTTAGCCGCATCAGGCTGGCGACGGACAATCACCGTATCACCGTGGAAAATGCCTGCCTCAATCATGCTGTCTCCTCTGACTTTTAACCCGAAAAAATCGCCTTGGCCGAGATAATCGGGAGAAAGGGGCAGATAATCCTCCACATACTCGGTCGCCAAGATCGGTTGCCCTGCTGCTACGGCACCTACGAGAGGAACCTGTACATAGTCGAGGCGGCTTTTTTCTTGGCCTTTCTCGGCGAGTCGCTCTTGCCGTTCTGGAATCAGTTCGATGGCACGCGGTTTGGTCGGGTCCTTGCGGAGGTATCCCTTTTCTTCCAGACGCTTTAGATAGATGTGAACAGTCGAACTAGAGGCCCATCCCATCTGTTCGCCGATTTCCCGTACACTCGGCGGATAACCTTTTTCACGAATATGTTCTTTAATCACGTTATAGACGGCTTGCTCTTTCGGTGTGAGCTTCATGATCCCCACCTCCTCTTTCATATTAGCACATACGTTCTGCCAAAAACAAGCATCTGTTGTTCGATAGAGGATCTGACGTCATTTCGACGAAATTAATTCAATGTGATACGTTTTTTACATCTTGAGCACATAGAAAGCAGGCGATCTCGTGCCTATTGCTCGATTTCCATTTGCGATTACAGTGACATCAGCGGTGCTTCTTTTTTTGGGCGGCTTGATTCTGTTCTTCCCAGAAGGCATCAGATACTTCGATTCCTGGGGGCTTATTACGATGTCCCGCTGGCGAAGCGACAATTTGAACGAATTTATGGGTTACATCACTTGCCTCAGTTCCGTCAAAGTGCTTGTACCTGCGACGCTCCTGGCAGGTCTTTACGGGATCAGAAAAGGCGAAATCTATTCCCTTCAAATTTTGACGTCTAGTCTGGTCGCTTGGGGATTATTGAACTTTCCCTTGAAGTATCTTTTTGGACGAATTCGCCCCGATGTTGTGCCAGCTCTGACTCTGGAAGCAAGTCCCTCTTTTCCTTCCGGACATACGCTCGGAATCGCGTTGGTGCTCCCGGCAGTTGTTTTTGTGCTCACAGGTCAACGCCATCGCAAGGTGGGTGCCCTATTCACAGGGGTTGTCATCCTTCTCGTTTCAATAAGCCGCCTTTACCTCGGCGTCCACTGGCCTAGCGATGTCTTGGCTTCTCTTCTGGCAGCCTCCGTCTATTGGCATTTTACCGCTCCCTTCGATAAGCCATTCGCTTCTTACCGAATCGGAGATATAAGAGCAGTAATAAAGGGCAGTAACGTGTAAACGTTACTGCCCTCTCTTCTTACCTGTCGCAAGGGGCTAATGCATCTCCGCTGGAGTGTAAGGCCTCGCCATTGGTAGTTCAGATATGTATCGTTTTTATTTATTAGTGAAGTAGATTTAGCTTAGCCGACCATTTTACTCATCGATTCGGCACATTCCTTGCAGACCACTTTCCCACGGTAATTCTGGACATCATTGGCACTTCCGCAAAAGACACAAGCTGGTTCATATTTTTTCAAAATAATTTTTTCGTCTTCCACATAGATCTCCAAACCGTCCTTATCACCGATGCCCATCACTCTTCTCAGTTCCATCGGTATTACTACTCGCCCCAATTCGTCAACTTTTCTTACAATTCCCGTCGACTTCATGGTTTTCTCCCCCTTCTCAACAACCTTCGACAATTTCGGATGTCTTTACTATAAACCCCGTACTATTCTTTGTCAACCTTAATTTTCCATAAAGGTGGTACTTTTTTCTGTTTTACCTATGATTTAGAAAATAGGTTTGGCTTTCTTATGTTCTGGAAATACTAGGCATAAATCAACGAAAGGAGTGTAATTCTTGGATAATAACATGGAACGAACCAAAGGTAACGTCTTAAATGGGACGGCTTTTGAGTTTCTCAATGTCGGTTGGTGGGCATGGCATGTTGTCGCGATTGGTCTCACCTTTTATCTTGGTCACCTGCTTTGGCCTATGTATCGTTAATCTATCTGCGAAGAACTAGAGACCCCGTTTCGCCAACGGGGTCTCTAGTTCTTCGCAGTTTATTTTTTTATTTTTCGTCAATGGGATGGCCGTACTTGTTCTGCAGGATGTCTTTGAGTCGATTGGCCCGGAGGGCATCGGTTTCTGCATATTCCTGAAACAGTTGGGCCACTTCCGGATCATTGGTGGTCTGGGCAAATTTTTGAAAATCCCGGACCATTTCCTGCTCGTTCAACAAGGTTTTCATCAAGAAATCCTGGGTGTTCAGTTCCATCGGATGACGTCACCTCCGAGCTTAGTTTGCCGGAAATGACAAAAATTAATCCTGCTCCCACTGCGCTGGCCAGGGGAGGCTCTCGAGAACCCGGATGACCTCCTCTTTGGTATCGGGAGTCGTTCGGATTAAGACCATTCCAGACTCCTTGTCAACGGTTGTCGGAACGCCGAGATGACCAAAGCCTTCTAAGATGATGTCCAGATAAAAGATATGAGACGGATTGATGCGCACTTTTAAGAAGGACTCCTCACCGCCGCTCTTCGGGCGGCGGATCAAATCCAAGGGGGCCAGGGTACGGTGGACTTTGAGGGTGATCCGTTGATGAGGACGAGGTGCTTGTTCAAGAGGATTTCCTTCTTCATCCCACATTTCATTGACGATGAGGAGTGACGGGGCCGTAGAAGGACCGGCGATTTCGAGCAAGTCGCCCAGCCGGATACGGTTGCGCACTTCAATCAAGGCCTCTCGCCGCTGCTCGTCATAGCGGCGAACGATGCCAACAAAATCGTATTCACGACGGTAAGCGATCTCCGGCTCTTGACCGGGAGGACCGTAAAGAAAACCGCGGGTATAGGGACGGTGACTGATCTTACCGAGTTCTTCCCACCAGGACGTTTCGATACGCGGTTCCTTCCCCTGGCTCCAGGCTAACAGGGTGCGATCGACGGCGCGCCGGTAGATCTGGGTGACTGTAGCCACATAATGGACGCTTTTCATGCGCCCTTCAATTTTCAGGCTATGGACTCCTGCTTCCAATAAGGCGGGAATGTCTTGCAGCAAGCAGAGATCACGGGAGTTAAATACATAGGAGCCGCGTTCGTCTTCCTCCACAGGCAGGTATGTGCCTGGGCGGGTCTCTTCCATCAAAGCATATTTCCACCGGCATGCTTGGGCACATTCGCCTTTGTTCGCCTGACGGCCCGTGAGGTAATCACTGATCATGCAGCGGCCCGAGTAAGACATACACATGGCGCCATGGACGAATACCTCCAGCTCCACATCGACAGCTTGGCGGATTTCTCGAATTTCGTCCAAGCTTAACTCACGAGCCAGAACGATCCGCTGGGCTCCCTGGTCGGCCCAGAAACGAGCCGATTCAGCGTTGGTCACGTTGGCTTGCGTACTGATGTGGATCGGCAGATTCGGCACCACTCGGCGAGCGACTGAAATAACGCCTGGATCGGACACGATAATAGCGTCAGCACCCAAAGCTTCTAGCTGCTGTAAATACTCGGATAACCCGGCAAAATCACGGTTATGAGCGAAGATATTCACGGTGACATAGACTTTTTTCCCGCGTTCGTGAGCGTACCCTATCCCCTCGGCCATCTCTTCCAGTGTAAAGTTATCGGCAAAGGCACGCAATCCATAAGCTTGTCCGGCTAGATAGACGGCATCAGCTCCATAATGGAGAGCCATGATCAGCTTCTCCAAGTTGCCTGCAGGAGCTAAGACTTCAGTTGTTATATTTGGCCATGGCTTGCAGATGTTCACTGTAGGTTCGACTGAAGTAATGGTATCCATCTCCCTTAGCGACGAAATAGAGATAATCAACATTATCTGGATAGAGTACCGCCTTTAGGCTGGCTTGTCCTGGCGATGCGATGGGCCCCGGCGGAAGTCCACCATGTTTATAGGTGTTATAGGGGGACTCGATTTCGAGGTCTTTGTAGTACAGTTTGGCCTTCGGCTGGTCTAGTAAATACTGTACTGTCGAACAAGCTTCCAGCTTCATGTTCTTTTTTAGCCGATTCAGAAAGACAGCGGCAATCTTTGGACGATCTTCCTCTTTCGCTGCTTCCCGCTCGACGAGTGAAGCCAGGGTGACTGCATCGTGGACGGTCATGTTAAGTTCTTTCAGACGAGCCCGTACTTCCGGTGTTAGTTCCTGGTTAAAGCGATTGACCAACATGCGGACGATATCTTCAGGCGGTGTATCGCGCTGAATGCGATAGGTGGCTGGAAATAAAAACCCCTCCAACCTCTTTTCATTCGATGGCAGTCCTCGAAGATAGTCGTAATCGAAGGGCACTGTTGCGAGGGCTTTGCGAAAGGCCTCTTTATCGACGAAACCTTTGCTGGCTAAGAGGTCTGTAATTTGACGAACCGTATAACCTTCGGGAATCGTAAAGGTGTAGAGCAACGTCTTTCCGTCGTTCAATTGATCAAGGATTTGAGGAACCGATGATCCTGAATTCAAGAGGTAGTCACCGGCTTTAAGCGACTCAGAACCGTGAAAACGAGTGTATAGACTAAAAGCCCAACTGCTGCGAATGACCTTTTGTTGCTCCAGAATGCCCCCGATTTCTTTTGCCGAAACGTTCGAAGGAATATTGACGATAATATCATGGCCTGCACCCGGTTCCAGGGGGGTGATTCCCTCTTGATAGGTATAATAGACTTGAATTGCGATGATACCGATGATCACAATGATCATAAAAAAAAGCTTCGTCGACCTGCCCCGCTTCTCTCTCCGCACAATTTCTCCTCCTCTGAAAAAAATCCTCCATCTAACTCAGGGAGGACATCGGTACCATTATACGCGCTATACGACAGCAAACTCAATATTTCCCGAAAAAACGAAAAGCCACCCGGTTTCCCGGATGGCTTTGAATAGGCAGTTTACTCTTGATCATCCAATTCTTCTTCGCTCATCTCTTGCCAGAAATCAGCGACTTTTTCCCATTCTTCGTCGTCTTCAATGTGGCTGAATACTTCTTCCCCATTTTCCTCATACTCAACGCGCAAGATGATCGCTTCATCTTCTTCATCGTCAAGAGGCAGGAGAATAGCGTACTCACGACCGTCGACCTCGACACGATCCAGTTCTTCGAATTCTAACTCATTACCATCTTCATCCGTCAGGACGATGATATTTTCTTGTTCTTGATCCACCGGTCAATCACCTCTATTCGCTTCCAAACTAAAGCCATTGTATACCAGGAAAAACCCCTTGTCAACGAAAGCTCAACCTAAGTATATCCAAACTGTCTGATAGCTAACCATCTTGTTCATAATGACAAAGAGTTCCGCATCAATAGAGAATGCCTTCGTCTTTTTACATAAGATCAGCTTTGTTTTTTACAGCTATTGGCATCTATATAATTCTGTAATATGAGCACTGCCGCCAATTTGTCTACCACTTTTTTGCGTTTTGCCCTGGACATATCCCCCTCTAAAAGGGTCTTATGGGCGGCAACGGTCGTCAGGCGCTCATCCCAAAAGTGGACAGGAATCTTAAGACGCTTTTCAATAAGACTTCCGAATTTCCGCACTTCGTCCGCTTTAGGTCCGTAGGTACCGTTCATATTTCGCGGCAGGCCGCAGACAACGGAATCGACCTCCCATTGCTGGATCAGCTCTTGTAAACGCTGCAGATCCGCCTCTAGGCGAGTGCGGCGGATCGTCTCAACTCCTTGAGCAGTCCATCCCATTAAATCGGAAACGGCGATACCTATGGTTTTCTCTCCTACGTCTAAGCCCATCGTCCGCAACGCTCATACCACCTTGATGCAAAAATCCCTGCACATACGGCTGCAGTATCCACAGAGCACACAGCGGCCCTTCTCCACGTAAACCTGTGGACCAAGCAAATGGAGAGCCTTTTGCGGGCAAGCAGGAATACACTTGCCGCACCCTTGGCACCAATCTTCAATGTGTAGGCGCCGCTCCCGTTTCTGTACTTGTGCCCAAGTTTCGCCGTCGCCATCGTTTCCCGAAAACAGCTGCAGGTTCAACGCCAGTTCTTTCGGAGACTGCATGCCTACGGCAATCGCCTGTATATGGGGTTGTCCCAGAGCCCATCTCATCGCCGCTTGAGCTTGGCCGTAAAGATTACCGCCACCGAGGACCTTCATGGCATAGATTCCTTTTCCCCTCTGGCGGGCCTCTTGTATCGCTGCCAGCATCTCCTCTACCGTTCCATCGAGGATGCCGATACCGGCCATATTGACGAGCGGATGGATGATATCGATCTCAGGAACGGCGAGGGCGGCTCGTACACCTGCCACCGAATGGGTCGATAAGCCAACGGCCTTCACCCATCCCTTCGCTTTTGCCTCCAGCAGGTACTCAAAGGCTTCCCAATGGCCGCGCAAGGTATGTTCGCTTTCCTGTTCATGGAGCAGGAAGATCTCCACCCGATCCCGATCTAAGTCTCTCCGGGCTTCCTCCAGTGCCTCAGCCATCGCTGAGGCCGTATAGGCATAGGATTTACTAGCAATAACCACGTCACCAGAATAGCCCTGAAGAGCCTTGCGGATATAAGGGTAAGTGCCGTAGATCTGTGCAGTGTCGACAAAATTAACACCCGACTCAAAGGCCAATCGCAAAAGGGCTGCCCCTTCTTCAAGGGGCAACCCTGCCTGCAACGGGCCTATGGTCAGGCTTCCAAAACAGAGACGGGATACCTTAACTCCAGTTTGGCCTAGCTCTATTTGCATTCCTTGTGGCTCTCCAAGTAGTAGCGAACCAGTTCTTCCAACAGGTCGTCACGTTCAAGTCTGCGAATCAAACTGCGGGCGTTTTTATGGCTGGTGATATAGGCCGGATCTCCAGAAAGCAAATAACCGACTAACTGGTTGATCGGGTTATAGCCCTTTTCTTTGAGCGCTTCGTGCACAGTATATAGGATGTCGCTCGTCGCCAGTTCGTCGTCGACTTTGCCCTGAAACATCATGGTTTGGTCAAAACTTTCGTTGGCCATCGGTCCCAACCCCCTAACGGACGGCAGAAAAAATCTCTTCCAGCCATATATTCTCCGCCAGTTTCTATTTTCCTCTGTCTTTGTGTAAAAAATACTTAGTCCGCCTAGTGTTTGTTCGTTGTCTTAATCAAGACCAGGCTAGAGTATAACATTGTGCTAAATGCATGGGGTCTGTTGGCTCCGGTCGCTAAGAGCTTCGCGGCTGCTCGTTTGTCTGCTGCGCTAGGGCGCCAAAACCTCTGGGCTTTTCTGCATGTGAACCTTGGCGCCCTTTACGCTTCGCAGACTTCGCTCGCTTACGCCGCTCCGCTCAAATCGCTCCCTCTGCCAACAGACCCCAAGCTTTGTTTCATGTTACTTTCTAAAGGTACACTGTTTTATCACTGATTAATTCACGTTTAACCGATTATTTAATTTGCGTTTTCAGTAGTTTCTTGGCCGCGTCCAGCGCCTCAGCCAGCTTGCTTGGATCCTTACCGCCGGCTTGGGCCATGTCAGGTCGGCCGCCGCCACCGCCGCCACAGGTTTTGGCGGCTTCTTTGATCAGGTTGCCCGCATGGACACCACGACCCACGATGTCCTTAGTTGCTGAGGCGACGAGATTGACTTTATCCCCTACGACAGATCCGAGGATAAGTACGCCAGAGCCCATCTTCTCTTTCAACAGGTCAGACATCTGGCGCAGGGCGTCCATATCAGGTGCTTGTACCTTCGCCGCCAACACTTGGACGCCGCTGATCTCTTCACGGTTGGCTAAGAGGTCTTCCACTTGGTATTTGGCGAGGCGAGCCAACAATTGTTCGATCTCCCGCTCTTTTTCCCGCACTTGTGACTGCAGCGTTTCTACGCGGTGTGCTACGTCAACGGGAGGAACTTTTAGCTTTTCGGCGAGTCCCCGGACGATTTCTTCTTGTTCATTCAGATAATCTAGGGCTGCTTCACCAGTGACCGCTTCCAGACGGCGAAGGCCGGCGCCGATGCCGCCTTCAGAGACGAGCTTGAACAAGCCGATCTGGGCTGTGTTCTGCAGGTGTGTACCCCCACAGAGTTCCATCGAATAGTCGCCCATACGAACGACCCGGACATGATCGCCATATTTTTCTCCAAAGAGCGCTGTTGCTCCCATGGCTTTCGCTTCATCGAGGGTCGCCTCAAAGACTTCGACCGGCAGAGAACGGAACACTTGCCGGTTTACAGACTCTTCGATCTGTTTCCATTCTTCCCGGGTCAAGGGGGTGAAATGGGAGAAGTCGAAGCGCAGTCGATCTCCGGTGACGAGTGAACCAGCCTGGTTGACGTGTTCACCAAGGACATCCTTTAATGCTCTATGCAAAAGATGGGTGGCGCTGTGATGACGAGCGATCGCTTGACGGCGCAATCCTGTCACTTCCGCCGTGACCGTTTCGCCTGCTTGAAATGTCCCCTCTTCCACAACCCCTACATGGACGAAGAGGCCGCCGGCCATTTTCTTTGTATCGTCAATGCGAATGATTGCTTTATCGGTGCGGATGTACCCGGTATCACCGATCTGACCGCCTGACTCCGCATAAAAAGGCGTTTCGGCTAAGACCACTTGCACAGCCGTTCCAACAGAAGCTTCCGCTACTTGTTCCGGTCCTGAGACAATAGCGAGAAGTTGGCTCTGTCCGCTTAACTGACCATAACCGGTGAAAGCGGTGGGGCCTAGTTTATTCAGCAGGTCTGCCCATATCTCCATTCCGGCGCCGTAAGACGTATCTTGCCGGGCTGCCCGCGCCCGCTCCCGCTGCGCTTCCATCGCGGCAGCGAAACCATCCTTGTCCACCGTCAGGCCGTTTTCTTCGGCGATATCTTCAGCCAAATCAAGAGGGAATCCATAGGTGTCGTAGAGCGTAAAGGCTTGACGGCCCGGCAGAACGCCGCCTCCATCCTCTTTGACCTTAGCGACTATGTCGGCGGCGATGCGCATGCCTTCATGGAGGGTCTCATGGAAACGTTCTTCTTCAATCTTGATGACTTTTTGAACAAAATCTTGCTTTTCCTTGATCTCTGGATAGGCTTCACCCATCAGCTCAACGACAACGGGGACGATTTGATACATGAACGGCTTTTCGATGCCGATCACTTTGCCGAAGCGGACCGCCCGGCGCAGGATCCGGCGAAGCACATATCCGCGGCCTTCATTGCCTGGCAGGACGCCATCAGTGATCAGAAAGGTGCAGGAACGAATATGGTCGGCGATGACGCGGAAAGGAAAGCCCCGGTCATCTCGGTGATATTCTTTACCGCTCAATTGTTCCACATAGGTGATGAGAGGACGGAGCAGATCCGTATCATAGTTGGAGGGCACATCTTGAAGCACAGAGGTGATCCGTTCTAAGCCCATACCCGTATCGATGGAGGGCTTGGGCAGCGGTGTCATGACTCCCTGCTCATCACGGTTAAACTGCATGAAGACCAGGTTCCAGATCTCCAGCCAGCGGTCACAGTCACATTTTCCGATGGCACACTCTTCAGCGCCGCAACGGAGGTGTTCACCGCGGTCGATGAGGATTTCCGAACAAGGTCCGCAGGGACCCGTATCCCCCATAGACCAGAAGTTGTCCTTTTCGCCGAGACGGATGATCCGCTCTTCCGGCACTCCGATCTCCTTTTTCCACAGTTCATGAGCTTCTTCGTCGTCAAGATAGATGGTCGCGTAGAGCTTATCTTTCGGCAGTTTGACCACATCGGTCAAAAACTCCCAAGCAAAACGAATGGCATCTTTTTTGAAATAATCGCCGAAAGAGAAGTTGCCCAGCATCTCGAAGAAGGTGTGGTGACGGGCCGTACGACCGACCGTATCCAGGTCGTTATGTTTGCCGCCGGCACGAACGCATTTTTGCGAGGTCGTGGCTCGGACGTAGGGACGCTTTTCATAGCCGAGGAACAGGTCTTTAAACTGGTTCATGCCGGCGTTGGTGAACAAAAGCGTCGGATCATTATGGGGAACCAAGGACGAACTGGCGACAACGGTATGTCCTTTTTGCTCGAAATACTCTAAAAACAGTTGCCGCACCCGGTTGCCGGTGAATTGCAAACCAAACGCCTCCTTAAATAAACAAAAAACCCCTCCCGGGTTCGATTGCTTCGTCGAACCTGGGACGAGTCTCGTCGCGGTACCTTTAGGGCTGGAACACGACTCGTCCGGTCGAAATCCTGTCGATATCTGTCCAACCTGTAATATAGCTTTTTTCCCGTTCCCCTGTCAAGTAAATCCACTCCACGAAAGCAAGGCTTTTACACAAAAACTTTTAAGAGAATATATCGCCCGATCACTCGCCCGACGGCCGTTAATGGCACTGCAAGCAGCATTCCCAATGTGCCGAAAAGATTCCCGCCGGCCAGGAGGACAAAGATGACCGTCAGGGGATGAAGCCCAATCGAATCTCCCAGTATTTTCGGAGAGAGCAGGTTCGATTCGATTTGCTGGATGAGGATCATGATCCCGACTGCCCAGAGGGCCAGTCGCGGCGATTCGAGGAGGCCCACCATGACTGCTGGAACCATGCCGATGATCGGTCCAAAATAGGGGATCAAATCCGCCACACCTGCGATGATGCCGATGAGCACACTGTATTCGAGACCGATCCACCAAAGACCGACTGTCGTCAGAGCACCGACGATAGCGGCCATGAGCAGGTTGCAACGGATGACCGCTTTAAGGACCCGGTTTACGTCTAAAGCGACGATCTGGACATGACTGCGCCATCGCTGGGGCAGCAGATGCAAGATGCCTTCACCGATCGATTCCCAGTCCCGAAGAAAATAGAAGGCCATCACCGGAATCAGAACAATATCGAGGGCGTTGGACAGCAAAGTCACGATGCTGTTCAATAGCCAGCGCACCGCTCTTAACAGCGTCTCTTCACCCTGAGCCAGGGTCTCTCCCCATACCTGTTGAATCGCCGGTGGAAACCCGGAAGAGATCAGGCTCTGTTGAATTCCATTGGCCGCTTTTTGTGCCTGTTCCACATAGCCAGGCAACTGAACGCTGAAACGATTGAGCTCACTGAGGATCAGCGGAAGCCCGTAGGCGATTATGGCTGCGAATCCACCGAAAACGACGACGAACAAAAGCAGGATAGCCCAAGTGCGGGGAATACCATGGCGCTCTAACCAGATCACACCGGGAAAGAGCAAATAAGCCAGCAAGGCGGCGACGAGGAAGGGCGTCAAAGTCTGACGAGTTAGATAAGCAAGAAGGAGGACGCAAAGCAGAAAACCGCTTACCGATAAGATGCGCCAACGGCCCTTCAACAAGGCCGCCACCACCTCCAGACGGAAAAAGCCCGGCATAGGCAGGCGGGCTTTTATGCTTATACGGTTGCCTGAGTGATCGGGTCGGAAAAGACTTCCGGTTCGATGGCCATCAAGGTACCATCTTCTGCTACTTCAAAGACTTCATTGCGTTCGTTGTACTCAATAAAGCAGTTCCAGCAGTAATACTGGTTCACCCCGACTTTGCCCACCTGCTTTCCGCCACAGACAGGACAGCCCATGGAAATCCCCCCATCTCCGCCTAGAGCGACCGCTGCCACGCGTCTTGCCAGTGTTCGGCAACGACGATGGTCTCGGGACTCCAGCGTAACACATCCGGCCATGGAAGTTGGATCCGTCCGGTCAATAAGTCCTGCATCAGACCATCTGTCACTTCGACTCCGGTCACATGACCTTGTGACGGATCGATGAGCAGGTCTCCGACCTGGCCGATCGACCGTCCCCCCTGTGTCATGACCGGACACCCGGCAAACCGGGAAATACAAAGTCCTTTTTCTGCCGTATCCTGGGAGGCTGCTTCCGGTTGAGCTTCTGTTCGGATTACATCCTGGTCCACTTGGACTTGGGACCAGGAAATCCGTGAAGTCCCTCCCTCTGCCTGAGCATCGATGAGAAGTTCCGTCACTCTTCCCTGTTCGGGATCGACAATCAGGTCGGCTACCCGTCCCAGCGTCTGACCCGATGCTGGGTGAACAAGCGGCAGATGGATGACGTCTCTTCCTTTCAGCATGCGGGCATCTCCCATAAGGTTGTTCGTAGAGCCTGCGTGGCGCACACTCTGGTCTTTGCTTACTATTTTTGACCTTTTTTCAGGGGCTTTATACTCGGTAAGGACAAATCCAGGTTTTCGAGGATCGTTCCACCGCCCACAATCCAATCTCCCTGATAAAAGACGACGGCTTGACCCGGTGTGATGGCACGCTGTTTCTCTTCGAACTCGACGATGACTTGATCACCTTCACCAACCGGTCGGATAATCGCCTTGGCCTTAAGAGCGCTGTAGCGAATCTTCGCCTGCACTTCCATGGGCGCCGTCAACCGGTTCACCTCGATCCAGTTCAGATCTCCGGCGAGCAACCGGCGGCTGAACACGTCTTCATCCCTGCCGATGATGACTGCATTGCGCGCTACGTCGAGGCCCACTACATAAGCCGGGTAGCCAAAAGCTTGTCCAAGGCCTTTGCGCTGGCCGACTGTATAGAAAGGCAATCCCTGATGGGTTCCGATGACGTTTCCGCTCGTATCGACGAAGGGCCCCGGGGCAAAGCTGTTCTCCGGGTACCGCTCCTGCAAGAAACGCCGGTAGTCATTGTCCGGGATAAAACAAATCTCCTGGCTGTCCGGTTTGGAAGCGACGGCCAGGTTGTATGCCCGGGCCATTTCACGGATTTCCGGTTTCGTAAATCCGCCTAAGGGAAACATGGTCCGGCTCAGTTGTTCCTGAGTCATATTGAAAAGGACATAAGATTGATCTTTTTTAGCATCCTTGGCCTGTCCGAGTCGGTACCGTTGTCGTTCGGCATCGTATTCGATCCGGGCATAGTGACCTGTAGCTACCTTGTCTGCGCCGAGGGCTAACGATTTTTGCAGCAGTCCTTCAAACTTGATGACCCGGTTACAGCGGATGCAGGGGTTGGGCGTTTGACCGGCCAGGTATTCCTGTCCGAAGTAGTTGATGACTTCCTCTTCAAAATAGTCGCGAAAGTTCATCACGTAATGGGGGATCCCCAAGGTGAAAGCGACCCGACGGGCGTCTTCCACTGCCGATAAGGAGCAACAGCCCCCTTCGGCACCTTCGGGCGCGTCTTTCGGCCAGATCTGCAGGGTCACCCCGATGACGTTATATCCTTTTTCGAGCAAAAGAGCGGCGGTCACAGATGAATCTACGCCGCCGCTCATGGCTACTACAACTGTCTCTGGCATTGTGAAGACCTCAATTCACTTGCAGTAAAAGTGTTAAATTGTGCTAAAGCGGGGGTGCATAGACTTCGCTCGCTAAGAGCTCCGCGGCTACTCGCTTGCCCACTACGCTAGTGCGCCAAACCTCTGGGCTGTTCTGCATGTGAACCATAGCGCCCTGGACGCTTCGTGGACTGCGCTCGCTTAACGCCGCTTCGCTCAAATCGCTCGCTCCGTCGATGCACCCCAAACTTTCCCTACTGCTAAGTAAGGTTTTTCTCTACTTCGCTTCCTGTTTCGCTTTATAATCTGCAATCGCCTTGTGCAAAGCGTCGGCAGCTAAGTTGCTGCAGTGCATTTTTTGCGGGGGCAGCCCGTCGAGGGCTTCGGCAACGGCTTCGTTGGTCAGTTTAAGAGCTTCGTCGATGCTTTTGCCGATGACCAGTTCGGTGCAGATAGAACTGGTCGCGATAGCAGCGCCGCAGCCAAAGGTTTTGAACTTGACGTCTTTAATAATATCGTCTTCCACGTCGATATAAATGCGCATGATGTCGCCACAGGTAGGGTTGCCCACTTCGCCTACGCCGCTGGGCTTTTCAATTTCCCCAACGTTGCGGGGATTCATAAAATGGTCCATTACTTTATCGGTGTACATGCTTGCGCCTCCTTGCGATCATATAGGGGTGACATGGCCCGGAGCCGTTCGATGATTTCCGGGACCACTTGTAAAACATAGTCGATGTCTGCTTCCGAATTGTCTCGTCCCAAGGTGAGCCGCAGCGAACCATGGGCGATTTCATGGGGGATGCCCATCGCCAGCAAAACATGGGACGGGTCGAGGGATCCTGAGGTGCAAGCCGAACCGGAAGAACCAGCGATGCCCTTCATGTCCAGCATGAGCAAGAGCGATTCACCTTCAATGTAACGAATTGATACATTAACATTGATGGGCAGGCGATCGGTGGGATGCCCGTTCAGCTTCACTTCTGGGATGGCGGTGAACCCTTCGATGAGGCGGTTGCGCAGTTTGGTCATGCGGCTGGTTTCTTCTGGCAGGTCACGGGTCATGATTTCGGCAGCTTTACCAAAGCCGACGATACCAGGGAGGTTTTCCGTTCCTGGGCGCCGTTTCCGTTCCTGTCCGCCTCCATGGGTGAGAGGAAACATCTTCGTCCCTTTGCGGATGTAAAGGCACCCGACACCTTTAGGTCCGTAAATTTTATGTGATGAGGCCGACAATAAATCCACGCCGAGTTCGTTTACGTCGACAGGAATTTTACCGGCCGTCTGGACGGCGTCTGTATGCATGATGGCGCCATGTTCTTTGACGATGCGGGTGATTTCCTTGATCGGTTGAATCGTGCCGACTTCGTTGTTGGCGTGCATGATAGTGACTAAGATCGTCTCTGGTCGCAGGGCCGCTTTCAGATCTTCGATCTTGACCATGCCATATTCATCGACCGGTAATACGGTGATCTCGAAGCCTTCTTTTTTCAACGCCAGGCAGGCATCCAAGACAGCATGGTGTTCTACTGCCGAGGTGATGATATGATTGCCTTTTTTGCGCATGGCACGGGCCACACCGAAGATGGCTAAATTGTCGGCTTCCGTACCACCGCTGGTAAAGATGATTTCCTCCGGCCGAGCGCCAATCAATTTGGCCACGTTCGACCGGGCATCTTCCAAGAGTTTTTTCGCTTCTCGGCCGAAGGAATGGACGCTGGACGGATTTCCAAAGTGATCCCGCATACAAGCGACCATCGCTTCAATGACTTCCGGATGTACGGGGGTAGTAGCCCCATGGTCCAAATAGACACGTCGCATTGGTTTTCTCTCCTCTGACGGCATTCGTTGTTGTAGACGGGTGAGAGCCTCTTCAAAGGCTCTTCGTGGAGTCTGGGAGCGGTTCTAGATGTGATACATGTAGTTGCCTTCGGCAAATCTCATTTTTTCCGCTTCCTTTACCATGTCGGCCAAGGTGATCCCGTCAATAACTTGCTCGATGGAATCGCGTACTTTGGCCCAGATCATCTTGGTTATACACTGATCGGCCCGAGCGCACCGTTCGGTCAATTCTTCGTTGACACAGTCTACAGGCGCTACAGGTCCCTCTAACACTCGAATGATATCTCCGACGGTGATGGCCGACGGTTCTTTCGACAGTATATATCCACCCTGCGCTCCCCGGATGCTGTTCACTAAACCAGCCTTTCGCAAACCGGCAATGATCTGTTCCAGGTAGTGCTCGGAGATATCCTGCCGCTCGGCGACCAACTTCAGGGATACCGGTCCTTGACCAAAATGCTGAGCCAAGTCAAACATGGCCCGCACACCATATTGTCCTTTGGTGGAGAGCTTCATCGCTTCACCTCACGGTCTGAAACGCTTGTGTTTGTCATAAATCCCTCTAATAAATCCTACTATTTTAATAGGATTTCTTGGGTCATAGTTTACCATAGCACTCGGGATTTGTCAAAGCCTTATCGCCTCTCCGAATAGACTTTTTTGGATTTAACGGAGATTAGCTTATAATTCCTCCACTTTTTGCACATAAGCCATGGCGTTGAACTTTCGACGCAGTCCGGCCGCGTTCATGTAACGAACCTTCCCAAAGATGGCCCTTTCCCCCCAGGGGCGATCGTGCTTCCCAAAACACCAGGCAACACCAGTGTATCCGTTAGGATCTCGTCCGTCTAAAGCGTATTTGTCGTTGAGATAGAGGGCGATCTGGAAGGCTTCTTCAGGGGAAGGGCTCCATTCCAAGATTTTTTTCCCCCAGTACATGCGCATATAGCCATGAATGATTCCACGTTTCCGTAGTTCTGTTTGGGCTGCGTTAAAAAAAGGATCGTCCGTTAGACCATTTTCTAATTCAGACAATCCATAGTTGAATTCTCTGCAATCGACACGATGGGTATACAAGGTCTGTCTTGCCCATTCCGGAAGAGCAGTGAACTCATCGTAGCGAAGGTTGTAATGGACAAAGTTGATACTCAATTCTCGGCGGACGATCAGCTCTTCCAGATAGGCGTCTACGCTGGCTCTTATGTTCGATTCTTGCACACGGAGGGCCATGTAGAGAGGTGAAATCTGGCCAAAATGCAGATAGGGACTTAAGGAAGAGACATATTCTAGGGATGGATCATTGCGCCGTTCCCCATAATGTTCCAACTTCGTGGCGATGAACCGATCGAGCAACCCCTTGGCGGCGCTTGCCCCTCCCTGCCAACATTTCAATCTCCCGACAGAACGGTCAATGTTCAACCGGGCCAGGGTACCTTCGATATCTTCCAAGTCAATCCGGTCGAAAAAAAGACATGCTTCAGCCAGGTCCGTCCGCGCTTTGACTATAGTTCGCATCTCCAGTGGGACCAAGTAATCCTGCAGCTGACGCTTAATTTTGGGGCGGAAGGTGGCTGCCGCATATTCTTCTTTCGGGGAAGCCGTCTCCACCGGTACAATTACATCCGATTCCACTTGAATGAGGGGACAAGCGATGTGGGATGCTGCAAATTGGCGCCATTTTTTTAAAATTCGTAAGTACCCCCGATCCACCACGACCAAAGATGCGTTGGAAGCCAATTGGACGACGCCGATTTCCGGCGAGATCTGCCGGGCGATCATGGCGATTCCCCGCTGACGCAGGCTGCTTTGAACTTCCTGCAAACCCTCTAACATGAACCCATAATGCCGTTCGTTAGCTCCGGGAAAAGAATCAGTGATACCAAAATAGACCAGCAGCGGCTGGTCCAAGCGGTTCGCCCTCTCGACGGCGTACTCAAGGGCATGATTGTATTCTGTTCGCTGCGATGCTTGCATCCAGTAGAGGACGTATTCGCCCTGTTGGATTTCGGCATTGTTTAGGTATTGGATTCGGGTGTTTTGAATCAAGCTGTTTCTCCTTCCGTGTACTAACCCGGGGTGCAATGACTCCGTTCGCTAAGGGCTACGCGGCTACTCGTTTGTCTGCTCCGCTAGGGCGCCAAACCTCTGGGCTTTTCTGCATGTAAACCGTGGCGCCCTTTACGCTCCGCAGACTTCGCTCGCTGACGCCGCTTCGCCCAAAACGCTCACTCCGTCAATACACCCCCAGGTTTACTATGACAAAACTTTTATAGCATTGCTTCTTCTTTCAGGTCATCAATGGCTTACCTCTGATTCAAGCTCCTGATTATATTTCTCCTGTAACTAAAGCGAGCTTATCCTCCATCGAAGGAAGTACGGGAACAAGCAACCCCTTTTGTGTCTCCGAAAAAACACCTGGCAAGGTAAGGGGAACTTGTGCCGGATCATTTGCTTCGGTAAAGAGAGACATTTGTTCCCATCCCGGAGTGAGGCCTTTGGGAGCTTGAGGGAGAATGAGTTGTTGGCGAAGGTTGGCGGCGTCGAGGCTGACTTGGCCGTAGTATTTGCCGTTACAAGTGATGAAGTAACGGGCTCGCTTCAGCACGATGCCCATTTTGGCCAGATGTTCAAACTCGATGCGGCGGACCCGCCGGGCGGCGACGATGCGGTTAGCCGATTTGACGCCGATACCGGGGACGCGAAGCAGCGTCTCGTAGTCGGCCCGGTTGATTTCAACGGGAAACGAGTGCAGGTTCCGAAGAGCCCAGCCTGTCTTAGGATCTACATCCAAGTCTAGATTGGGCTGAGAGCCATCGAGAATTTCCCCGGCAGTAAATCCGTAGAATCGGAGCAGCCAGTCAGCCTGATACAGGCGGTGCTCCCTGAGCAGCGGAGGCGCCGGGATCGCCGGTAATTTCGGATCTCGCATGACAGGGACGTAGGCGGAGTAGTAGACCCGTTTCAGTTGAAACTTCCGGTAAAGACCTTCGGCCAAATGGAAGATCTGCAGATCTGTTTCCGGAGTAGCTCCGACGATGAGCTGTGTCGTCTGGCCTGCTGGCACGAAGGTCGGCGTTCGCCGGAACTGGCGTCGTTCTTCCCGGTTTTCCACGATTTTCGAGGTGATCTGCCCCATCGGTTTTAAAATGTTTTCTCGTTTTTTCTGTGGGGCAAGTCGACGCAAACCCTCTGACGTAGGCAGTTCTATATTCACGCTTAGCCGATCGACGAGAGCTCCCGCCGCCTCGATCAACCGTCTGTCAGCACCTGGGATGGCTTTCAAGTGAATGTACCCATTGAAACGGTAGCGCTCCCGCAGGATGCGAACGGTTTGCACGAGTTGTTCCATAGTGCGGTCGGGGCTGTTGGAGATGGCAGAACTCAAGAACAATCCTTCGATATAGTTGCGACGGTAAAAGTTGATGGTGAGATCGGCCAGTTCTTCCGGCGTAAAGGACGCTCGAGGCACGTCGTTCGATACCCGGTTCACACAGAAGGAACAATCGTAGCAGCAATCATTGGTAAAAAGTAATTTTAACAGAGAAATACACCGGCCGTCATCAGACCAGCTATGACATATGCCTGACGATGCTGTATTCCCTAACTTCCCTTTCGCTTTTCCCCGATTGCTTCCGCTGGAAGAACAGGATACGTCATATTTCGCAGCAGCTGCTAAGATTTGCAACTTGTTACTCAGATCCATAGGGCTTTTCCCCTCTTCACTCGACGGAATTCCTTCTAATTAGAACATAGGTTCCAGTATTATCATAAACGATAGCACCTGGTTTTATCAATCAATGAATGAAGGCAGGACATGTTTTTTCACAACATGCCCTGCCCATCATAATCTGTTCATAGTGTTTTCATTTTTACGCACATTACAAACTTGTTTACCCGGTGCTACAAAGCGAGTGGACCTTTCTTAAACATTTGCCTAATCTCTGCAGCTGGGATGGGATCACTAAAATAATACCCCTGTAGTTCATCGCAGCCGACGGAGCGCAAGAAATCGGCCTGTTCCAGGGAACCTACGCCTTCGGCAGCGATTTTCATATGCAGGCTGTGGGCCAGGGCGGAAAAACCCTGAATCAATTCCCGGTGATGATGATTAGACACTAGGTCACAGACGAAGGAAGGATCGATCTTCAAGGTATCCACAGGGAGGCTTTGTAAGAGAGGAATCCGCGAACAGTTCTTTCCAAACTGCTCAATGACGATATTGACTCCGGCAACCTTTAACTGGTTAAGTATCGTTAGGGCCGACTCTTCGTACTGCAGCACTGTCTCCTCGCCGATCTCCAATTCCACTAAATAAGGTGGAATTCCCGTCTCCTGCAAGATATCGTTGACCATCGAATCTAACTGGGTGTACTGCATCTGCCTGCCGCATAGGTTGATCGCCAGTTTAACGGGGCCGTTCCCCTCATCCAGCCAAGCTTTCAACTGTTCACAAGCCGTACGCAAGCACCATTCTCCGATTGGAACGATTAAGCCGGAATCTTCGGCCAAACGCAAAAATTCTGTGGGAGAAACGATGCCGATATCAGGATGTTGCCACCGGATCAGCGCCTCGACGGCGACCGGCACATGGCTGTGAGCATCCACTTTCGGCTGATAATAAAGGACAAATTCATTTTGTTCCAACGCATGGCGGAGGCGGTTTTCCATAGCCAAACGTTCAAAGGCCCAGGCATTGAGAGCTGGTGTATATAGTTGATAATTGTTTCTACCTTGTTCTTTCGCCCGGTACATAGCCGCATCGGCATTCTTCATCAAGCTGTCCGCCTCTTCCCCATCGGTCGGAAAAACGGCGATCCCGATACTGGTGGTCGTGCAAAATTGTTGTCCTGAGAAGAGCCAAGGCTGGCGCAGAGATGACAAAATTTTTTGGGCCACTTTCGCCGCGTCTTCTACATTCCCGATCTGAGGCAGCAAGATGGTGAACTCATCGCCGCCTAACCGAGCGACCGTATCGCTTTCGCGGACCGAACTACGCAATCTCCGGGCTACCCCTTGAAGCAGTTGATCGCCGACGGCATGGCCAAACGTATCATTGATCACTTTAAACCGGTCCAAATCCAAAAACAGTACAGCCAACATGTGGTGGTTCCGTCCAGCATGAGCAAGGGCCTGTGTCAGCCGGTCGATGAATAGCAACCGGTTCGGCAGATCGGTCAAAGCATCATGGTAGGCTTGATGTTTGATTAAATCCTGAGCTTGTTTATGTTCGGTGATATCACTAAATACGGCCGCGTAATGGGTCGTCCGTCCTAAATCATCACAGATGGCACTGATCGTGAGCCAAGCGGCGTATAACTCACCGTTTTTCCTTCGGTTCCAGATCTCACCCTGCCAACGACCTGTTTTCAATAGCGATAACCACAATTGTTTATAAAATTCGGGATTGTGACGGCCCGATTGGAAGATGCTTGGTTTCTTTCCGTTCACTTCTTCGAAACTGTATCCGGTAGAAACGGTAAAGGCAGGGTTCACCGATTGAATTAATCCCTCATGATCGGTCACCAGGATACCTTCCGTGGTGTTTTCAAAGACGTTGGATGCCAACCGCAGCTGTTCCTCCACCTTTTTTCGTTCGCTGATGTCCTGAAAAACGGCTACGGCGCCACTGATTTTATCGTTAACAATCAGCGGTGTTGAAACCAGGGCTACGGGAAAGATAACACCGTCTTTGCGTGTAAAATAATCCTCATCGCTGCGATAGGTATTTCCTGAACGGGTTGTTCTCAATATAGGGCAATCTTCCGCTTGGATGATGCTTCCGTCGAAATGTTTACGGTGGATGATATCATGGATGTATTTACCGCACAGTTCCTGAAGGGTCCACCCGAGAATCCTCTCCCCTTCCGGGTTCAGAAAGGTCAGACGACCTTCCGCGTCGATCACATACAACCCTTCCCCCAGAGCTGATGCGATGGCTCTCAGTTGAGTTTCTCGATCGATTAGCGCTTGTTCCATCCGTTGAGCTTCGATCAATCGCCGAACACGCTGCCGAAGTACGGCCCAGTGGATCGGTTTGGTGATGTAATCGATAGCACCCGCCTGAAAAGCCTGTTCAACAGAGCTGTCGTCATCCAGTCCGGTGATCATCAGTACGGGAACCTTACCTCCTGGTCGGTCTTGGAGATGGGCCAAAGCCGTAAAACCGTCCATCTCAGGCATGACCACATCCATGAGGACCAACTCCGGCCGGTATTGGTCGTAGACAAGCAACGCTTCTTTTCCGTCTCCCGCCTCGATGACAGAGTAACCATCCCGCTCCAAGGCACGCCTCAAAACGAGTCTCATGGCCCGATCGTCGTCAGCCACAAGTATGAGCGGACTATTGGTTTTAATTTTGTTATTCCCCATACGTTTCCTTTCGTGTAAGACGCAAATGTAAACACGAACTCCGTTTATGGCTTACCTACATTATCTAAGCGATTCAGCAAACCTGTCAAGGACATGAGGAAGAAATGGAGAAATATTGATTACTCTTTAAACAATAAAAAACCGGGGACTATCCCCGGCCTGTAAAACGAATATATGTGCTAATTAAATATGCTTTTCCAATAATTTTACTAACTCAGCCTTGTTTTTGTAACCAATGGCTTTGTCAACAACCTGTCCATTCTTAAAAACCATCAGTGTGGGAATGGACATGATGCCGTATTCGGCAGCGATCTGGCGGTTTTCATCGACATTCAGCTTGCCTACAGCAGCTTTACCAGCCGTTTCAGCAGCTACTTCTTCGACGATAGGGGCAATCATTTTGCAAGGACCGCACCAAGCTGCCCAGAAGTCAACGAGGACAGGTTTTTCTGATTCAAGTACGGAAGACCGGAAGTTTTCATCACTGAGGACCAATACATTTTCACTTGCCATCGAATTCCATCTCCTTTTGAAACTTAACTCACCTATTTGGTGAATTTCGCAAGAACATCAACCAATTCTTCCAGAGCTTTTTCCTGGTCACTAGAGAGGGGGACATTCTGCAGGCATTTTCGGCTATGGTTCATTATGATCAGCGTACCTACACGATTAATAGCTGCTTTTGCCGCCGCGACTTGGACGAGCAAATCTAAGCAGGCCTTGTCATCGGCGATCATCTTCTGGATGCCTTTAATCTGGCCTTCAATTTTCTTGAGACGCCGGATTAAGGCTTCCTTCGAATGCGTGCAGTCCAGCATCACCACCCCCAGTCTAGATACCCATACCGGGTATGCAACTTAATTATAGCGGGGTATGTGACGGTTGTCAACGGACGGCAGCGACGGATAAATTAACCTTGTCGTTCCTTGTCGAGAATATCTCTAACGACGACGGAAGCTAGAATGAGGCCGGCCACCGAAGGCACAAAAGAGATGCTTCCCGGGATTTGACGCTTTTTTAGGCATGTGGCGCCGAACTCCGTTTCCGGATTGGGGCAAACACAGTTTTCGGCACAAGCTACTTCTCCCTGCGGGGGTAAGGGGGGTTCGGTGGAATAGACGACTTTAAGGTTATCGATTCCCAAACGACGCAATTCCTTGCGCATCACCTTGGCAAGGGGGTCCATCGATGTTTCAAAAATGTCGGCGACAGATAAACGGGTCGGATCGAGTTTATTCCCCGCTCCTAGTGCACTGACTACAGGCACGTTGACCGCCTTTGCTTTTTGAATGATAGTCAACTTGCCTTTGACCGTATCGATGGCATCGACGACGTAATCCAGGTCCGCTGTGATGATCTCTTCCCCTTCTTCGACTCCGTAAAAACGGCGGAAACAGTCAATTCGGGCCTTCGGGTTGATGTCTCGTACCCTGGCTGCCATGACTTCCACCTTTACTTCGCCCACGGTCGAGTGGAGGGCGTGAATCTGCCGGTTTATATTGGTCAAGCAAATGTCATCGTGATCGATGAGCACCAGATGACCGACGCCGCAACGAGCCAAGGCTTCCACTGTATAAGAACCGACGCCGCCAATGCCGAAGACGGCGACCTTGGCATTGGCTAACGCTTGAATTCCTCTTTCGCCGATGAGTAGTTCTGTTCGAGAAAAGACATGCTGTTTCACTGTTTATCCTTGTTTCTTCCCTGTTAGTTTTGCAGGGAGATCTAACTTGATGTGCAGTTCCTTCAATTGTTTCGGAGAGACTGTATTCGGTGCTCCGACCATGAGATCGGACGAAGACTGGGTTTTGGGGAAAGCGATGACGTCACGGATCGTGTCGCGACCCATCATGAGCATGATCATCCGGTCGAGCCCGAAGGCGATACCACCATGAGGTGGTGTGCCGTATTCAAAAGCTTCCAGCAGATAGCCGAATTTCTGGGTGGCTTCTTCCTGACTGAATCCAAGCAGCGAGAACATCTTCTCTTGAATATCCCGATGATAGATCCGCAGGGATCCACCTCCTAATTCTACCCCGTTCAGAACCAAATCATAAGCTTTGGCCCGGACTTTCGCAGGATCGCTATCGAGCAGCGACAAGTCTTCGTCTTTCGGAGAAGTAAAGGGATGGTGAATGGCCACATAGCGCTTCTCTTCCGCATCATATTCAAGCAGCGGGAAGTCTACAACCCATGCAAATTCGAGTTTTTCAGGGTCGATGAGGTTCAGCCGGCGTCCCAGTTCCAAACGCAAGTTGCCCAGAGCAGCAGCCACGACGGAGGGCTTGTCTGCCACGAACATGAGCAGATCACCTGTCTCCGCTTGCATCGTTTGCAACAGATCGGCAAACTGTTCATCCGTAAAGAATTTTGAGATGGGCGATTTAGGTCCTTCCGGTGTCATTTGAATATAGGCTAAACCTTTAGCACCGTAGATGGCCGTCAGTTTCGTCAATTCGTCGATTTCTTTCCGGGAGAAGTGGGCACAACCTTTGGCGTTGATCCCTTTGATTTGACCGCCGCCCTTGGCGACAGCTGCAAAGACTTTGAACTCTACATCCTTCACGACATCGGTGACATCGGTCAATTCGAGGCCAAAACGCAGATCCGGTTTGTCGGAACCATACCGTCCCATCGCTTCGCTGTAAGGAATGCGGCGGAAGGAAGCCGGGATTTCTTTACCCAGGGCTTCTCTGAATATGAAGGAGACCATTTTCTCCATCAGGGAAAGGATATCATCCATTTCGACAAAGGACATTTCAATATCTAATTGGGTAAATTCCGGTTGACGATCGGCCCGCAGATCTTCGTCACGGAAGCAGCGGACGATTTGGAAGTACCGCTCCATGCCGGAGACCATCAAAATCTGTTTATAAATTTGGGGCGATTGGGGCAGGGCAAAAAATTCTCCTGGATGAACCCGGCTGGGAACGAGGAAATCGCGGGCGCCTTCAGGGGTGGAGTTGATCAACATAGGAGTTTCGATTTCCAAAAAGCCGTTGCGGTCCAGGAAATCGCGCATGGCTTTGGCCGTCTTATGGCGGACGATGAGGTTGCGCTGCATTTCAGGCCGGCGCAGGTCTAAGTAACGGTATTTGAGACGAACCATCTCATCGACATCGACGTCATCTTCAATGTAGAAGGGTGGTGTTTTGGCCGCGTTCAAGATCAGCAGTTGCCGAGCGTATACCTCGACCTCACCGGTCGGAAGGTTGGCATTGACAGTGCCTTCCGGGCGGGCTTTTACATCGCCGGTGACAGCGAGGACATATTCGTTGCGAACGCTTTCCGCTTTTGTGAAGGCTTCTTGTCCCACTTCAGGGCTGAATACGACCTGAACGAGTCCGGAACGGTCCCGAAGGTCCACAAAAATCAGACCGCCGTGGTCCCGGCGGCGCTGGACCCAACCCATGAGGGTTACTTGAGATCCTGTGTTTTCTTTGCGCAATTCCCCGCACTGGTGGGAACGTTTCATTCCTAACATCATGTCAGCCATGGTGTGGTTACTTCGTCCTTTCTTTCTTTGGGAGTCTCAATGGCAATTCAAAAAGATGTTTTATCGTAATAATACCAGAAAAAAAGAATTTTTGCTAAGGCGGGGGGTGTATTGATCCCAGCAATTTGCAAATTCATCATCTTTCTCTCTATCTTTTTATAAAACAATAAAATTTTCATTGTCTAATAGAAATGATTAGTTTCTGCTTAAAAAAGCCCAGATAGGATTTCTGTAGCTTCCCCGAGAGGAATCTCTCTCTGCTCTCCTGTTCCCATCGTTCGGACGGTGATGACGCCCCGTTCCACTTCTCCTTGACCGACGATGACGACGTAGGGAGCGTGGAAGCGGTCAGCCGTTTTCATCTGTGCTTTCAGAGACCGTTCGAGGTAGTCCAGTTCGACAGAAAGGCCTTTTTTGCGCAGGGTCTGAGCGAGTCCGAAAGCGACGGGAGCTGTTCCTTCACCAGCCATGGCGATGAAGATGTTCCGTAGTTCCCGGCTGTCACTCTCCAAGAGGCCTTGGTTTTCCATGGTGAGCAGTACCCGCTCGAGGCCAAGGCCGAAGCCGATGCCTGGAACAGAGGGGCCGCCAAGGGTTTCGACTAAGTTATCGTAACGGCCGCCGCCGCCGATGGAGGACTGGGCGCCAATGTCGGTGGAGACGATTTCGAAAGCCGTTTTATTATAGTAATCCAGGCCGCGGACGAGCCGGTCATCTAAAGTGTATTCCACACCGGCTGCTTCCAACAGTTCTTTGACGGAAGCGAAGTGGTCGGCACATACGTCACAAAGGTACCCGACCGTCGTCGGTGCTCCCTGGGAGAGTTCCTGACAGCGTTCGTTTTTGCAGTCGAGGACCCGCATGGGATTGCGGTCCAACCGCTTCTGGCAGTCGCCGCAGAGTTCGGTGGCTTTCGGCTGCAAAAATTCTTGCAACGCTTGACGGTGGCCAGGGCGGCACTTGGGACAGCCGATGGAGTTGAGCAGAAGCTGCAGCTTTTTTAGCCCCAGCCGTTGGTAGAAGTCCATGGCCATGGCGATGACTTCCGCATCGACGCGAGGGCTCGCTGAGCCGAAGACTTCGATGCCGAACTGGTGAAACTGCCGCAAACGTCCCGCTTGGGGACGGCCAAAGCGAAACATGGGACCGATGTAGTAGACTTTTACCGGTAAGGGACCGGCATAGAGTTTATGTTCGAGAAGTGCCCGGACGGTGGGCGCTGTGCCTTCTGGCCGCAGCGTCAAATCACGGCCGCCCCGGTCTTGGAAATCATAGGTCTCTTTTTGGACGATATCGGTCGTTTCACCGACACCGCGATGGAAGACCTCGCTGTGCTCGAAGATGGGCGTGCGGATCTCTTCGTAACCGTATTCCCGGCAGATCTGGCGAATGGTGTCCTCTATCGTCTGCCAATGGCGGGACTGCCCGGGAAGAATATCTTTTGTCCCGCGCGGAGCGCTGGTCAGCATGTCTTTCCCTCCAGTTGTTCTGTTTTGCGCCGGATGATCTCCTGTATGCGCTCCACATAGTTCATCGGATCTTTCGGATTATGCCATGAATCCAACATGACGGCATCTTCAGGGCGGATGATTTTTGTAGCGGCACCTGCTCCGATACCCCAGATGGTTTGGCGTTCTTCCATGACTTGAATATTGTAAATGCACTCCGTTCCAGGTAGTGCATAGCCCACATTCTCCATATTGGCCAAGATGCGTTTTTGCCGGTACATGTAGTATGGAACCATCTCCAGCTTCCGGGCGGCTTCCTTGGTCACCTCAAGCATAGCGGCTACCTCTTCTTCCGGCGGCAGCACCCACTGGCCTTTTTCCGCCGTCAGCCGGGATGCCCGTTTGAAAGCCATCGTGTGTACTGTCACGTTCTCCGGTTGCAAGGCGGCGATTCTTTCCATCGTTTCAGTTACCGTCGCCGCAGTCTCTCCCGGCAGTCCGATGATCACGTCCATATTGATGATGGGAAAGCCCATTTTTTTCGCCAAGGCAACAGTCTTTTCGACCTCTTCCGGACGATGGCAACGGCCTATCCGTTCTAAAGTGGATGCGTTCATCGACTGTGGATTGATGCTCAAGCGGTTGACACCGCGTGCCAGCATGACTTCTAACTTCGTCTGATCGAGGGTATCTGGCCTTCCCGCTTCAACGGTAAACTCGATGGTTTCTCGGCTGCAAATGTGCTCCTGTACGTGTTGGAGGAGCCCCTCTAACATCTCAGGATTCAAGGATGTAGGCGTTCCACCGCCCACATAGATGTGCTCCACTTGCTGACCTGCCTGCGTCAAAGCCTTGCCCACTTGTTCTACTTCCAAGAGTAGCGACGACCAAAAGGGCTCTACCCATTTTTTATATTTTTTCAGTTCATAGCCGGGAAAGGAACAATAAAGGCACCGGGTCGGGCAAAAAGGGATACCGATATAGACGCCCACTCTATTCCGGTCCTCAGGGCCTTGATAAAAAAATGGCCGCTGCCGCTGGGCAATATCGATCAGCAGGCTTGTCTTATCGGGATGAACCGCATAGTCCCGAGTGAGCTCATGGGCTATAGTATCTAATGGAGCGTCCTTGTCCAACCGGCGGTGAACGATTTTTGTCGGTCGCACACCTGTGAGAATTCCCCATTGGTTGGTCAACTTACCGGTGTAATCTTCCAATGCCCGGAGCAAAGCCAGTTTCGATACCCGCCGCCGATCATTCTCCTCTTCTTCAGGAACCGTTAAATGGAGGTTGGCCTTTCCCTGACCGACTTTCCCATCTAGGTGAAAGGAGGCCTTGATCACCACTCCTGATGGTTCGCAGCGTTCTTCAAAGATCAGCCAAGCGGTCGCTTCACCGGTCTCTGGCTTATTCATAACGAAAGAGCCATCAGTGGACGGCTCGTCATTCGATTGGTTTTCGAAAAAACTGTTAAGCCTTGGCTCATTCGGTTCTAACTCATGCTCACAAACTTTCGCCTCGGGGAAAAAAAGCCAAAGGACCTCTTGCAAGGTCACCCCAAATCCCGGGGCTCTCCCCCGCAAGTAGACGTCCATCGATGACCCTCCCTTTCTTCGAGTAGCTCATTTTATGTCAAAAAAGGATTGCTCCGTTTCTCTTCACCGATGGTCGACGTAGGACCGTGACCGGAGTAGACGACTGTGTTATCAGCAAGACTGAGCAGTTTTGTATTAATGGACCTGATGATCTCCTCAAAGGAGCCACCGGGGAAATCGGTCCTGCCTATCGATCCGGCAAACAAGGTGTCGCCTGTAAAAACGACTCCTTCCCCTTTGAGACAGATACCACCGGCCGTATGGCCCGGTGTATGAAGCACTTCGAGGCGAATGGTGCTGCCGATTTCGATGATATCGCCTTCCTGTAAAAAGCGGTCCGGAGGCGGGCTGCTGATGGGAACTCCGATATACAGGGAAAGATTTTTCCCGGCTTCAACCAGCTTGGGGGCATCATTTTCGTGACACATCAAGGGTGCACCGGTAGCTTCCTTCAAAAAGCGGTTGGCGCCGATATGATCCCCATGACCATGGGTATTGATGATGGCGATGACCTTCGCTTTTTCCTCGTTAACCCGGTTAAGGATCCGTTCTCCCTCATCACCGGGGTCGATGATCACCGTTTCTTTTGTCTCTTCACAGATGACCAGATAACAGTTGGCTCCTAACATACCTGTTTCCATAGAACGAATGATCACGTCTCGCTGCCCCTTCCTTCCACCCACATGGTGACCGGTCCGTCATTGACGATTTCCACGACCATGTGAGCTTGAAACTGACCGGTGGCGACTGGTAACTTTAATGCGCGAAGATGGTTCACCACTTCATCGACCCGTACCCGTGCCACTTCAGGTGGTGCGGCCGTGGTAAAGCTCGGTCGCCGACCCTTTCGGCAATCGCCGTATAAGGTAAATTGGCTGACCACCAGCACTTCCCCGGCCCTATCGATGACAGAACAATTCATTTTTCCCCGGTCATCTTCAAAAATTCGCAGGTGGGCGATCTTGTCGGCAATATAGATGGCGTCCTCGCGAGTATCGCCATGACCCACGCCGACAAGTACAACCAGTCCGGGCCCGATCGCCCCGACTTCTTGCCCTTCGACAGTTACCCTGCCTCGCAACACACGCTGAATCAGTGCCCGCATGGTACTCTCCCTATCCTAACAGCGATTCCTTATCTGGTTTGGTGCTGGGTGTCAAGCGGCGAACCTCAAGCACGTCGCGCACCTTGCTGATTTTATCCATAATAAAGCGCAAGTGGCCCATATCACGAATTTCAACGACCATGTTGATCTGGGCCATCTTGTTTTTCGTGGCCCGGGAATAGATGGAATTGATCGACGTCTTTGTATCGGTCACAGCGATCATCACATCGGTCGTGAGCCCAACACGGTCAAGAGAAATGACTTCCAACTCCACTTGGTAGGTCGCATTCGATTGTGTATCCCAAGTCACTTCCACCATACGCTCTTTCTCTTCTGTGGACATGTGGACGATGTTCACACAGTCACTCCGATGGATCGATACACCTCGACCTTTGGTGATATATCCGAGAATATCGTCTCCCGGCAAGGGATTGCAGCAGCGCGAGAAACGGATCAGCACATTATCGACGCCACGGACCCGCACACCTTGCGACGGTTTGCCGAAGCCAGAAAAAGGTTTGACCTCCGGCGGAGGAGCAGCTTCTTCCTCGAACTTCTTTTCCTTTTTTAGTTCTTCCTTCAACCGGGAGATAATCTGGTTGGTCGTCAATGTACCGTCGCCGAGAGCGAAATAGATATCGTCGACGGTCTGGAAATTAAAGCGCTTGGAGATATCCATCAAACGGTCCGTCTTGAGGACTTCCGATGGTTCTAAGTTGAGTTTTTTCAACTCCCGTTCTAGGCTCTCTTTTCCCCGATCGACAAATTCTTCCCGTTTCTCCTTCTTAAACCATTGGCGGATTCGGTTCCGGGCGTTAGATGTTTTGACTACGTTCAGCCAGTCTCTCGAAGGACCAGGCGTCGACTTGGTCAAAATTTCGATGATTTCACCGTTCGACAGCTTATAGTCTATAGGAACAATCCGGCCGTTCACCTTGGCTCCCATACAGCGGTGACCCACATTGGAGTGAATTCGATAAGCAAAGTCGATCGGTGTCGAACCGGCAGGAAGTTCGATCACATCCCCCTTGGGGGTAAAGATAAAGACGGCATCGGAGAAAAACTCTATCTTCAGAGACTCCATAAAGGTTTGCGTATCTTTTTGTTCCGACTGCCACTCTTGCAACTGCCGGAGCCAAGCCAGTTTTTCTTCAAAGCCTGTTCCCTGGCTTTTGCCGCCCTCTTTATACTTCCAGTGGGCGGCAATCCCGTACTCGGCTGTACGATGCATTTCAAAGGTACGGATCTGTACTTCGAAAGGTTCGCCCATCGGTCCGACAAGGGTCGTATGGAGGGACTGGTACATGTTCGTCTTCGGTGTGGCGATATAATCTTTAAACCGCATGGGAATTGGCTTCCAGATCGTATGGATGATGCCTAAGGCGCCATAGCAATCCTTCACCGAGTCGACCAATACACGGACGGCGATCAGATCATAAATCTCAGAAAGGTCTTTTTTCTGGTTCGTCATCTTGCGATAGATGGAATAGAAATGCTTCGGCCGTCCTGATATGTCCGCTTTGACTCCAACCGCTTCGAGCTTTTCACTCAGTTCCCGGATGATATCGTTGATGCGTTCCTCCCGCTCGGCCCGCTTGGTGGCGATGCGCTGGACCAGATCATAGTAAGTCTCCGGCTCGAGATAGCGGAGGGATAAATCTTCCAGTTCCCACTTGATCCGGGAAATCCCCAGACGGTTAGCTAAGGGAGCAAAGAGTTCGATCGTTTCTTCGGCGATTTCCCGCTGTTTTTCGGGCTTTTGATGACGGAGAGTCCGCATATTGTGCAGCCGGTCCGCCAGTTTGATTAAGATGACACGAATATCTTTGGCCATCGCTAGGAACATTTTGCGCAAGCTTTCCACCTGCTGCTCCTGCTTTGACCGAACTTCCAACCGGCTCAGTTTCGTGACTCCGTCGACCAGCAAGGCCACTTCCGGACCAAATTCTTTTTCTAACTCTTCCAATGTGATCGGCGTATCCTCGACCACATCATGGAGTAAACCGGCAGCAATCGTCGCCATGTCCAGCTCTAGATCGGCCAAAATAAAGGCAACCGCCAAGGGATGGTAGATGTAGGGCTCCCCGGACTTGCGCAACTGACCGGTATGGGCGACATCGGCATATTGAAAGGCCCGGCGGACAAATTCCAGATCGGACTCCGCCTGTGTGTAACTTTGAACTCGTTTTAAAAGTTGTCCCAAGGTAACCTGCATCTTGTCACCTCCCCAAAAGGCTACGTAAAAACATATCTTTTTACTGAATTTAAGGCAAGTAAGTAATCTGATTTGTCAGCGTAGTGAGTATTAATCATTGTACCATAATTTTCTAAGGGGTATTCTTTTTTCATCGATTTGTTTCATAGGATTTCTCTGAATCTGGATTAAGAAAACCCCCGGTATACTCGGGGGTTATCGGTTCCCTCGATTATTGCCAAGTTTGCATTCACCGCACCGTTCGTTACAGGGCTCCTGGTGAATCAAGACAGAACTTTTTGGATAAAGTTCTTGGATCTCCTTCTCCACCGTATCGGAGATCTCATGAGTCTCTTCCACCGATTGTCGTTTGCAAAAGACCATATGCATATCGATATGCCGTTCTGCCCCAGACCGGCGCGTCCGTACTTCGTGCACATTTACATATTTAGCGGCATGCCGTTCGATTCGTTCTTGAATTTGCTCCTCTTCTTCTTCAGGAAGCCGTGAATCGAGCAAAGGCAGAAAAGCCTGATGCAGTAGATCCCAGGAAGCTTTCATGATCAGTAAGGCCACACCGATGGCGACCAGGGGATCGACGAGCCACCAACCGGTAACCTTCAGCAACAATAAACCAACGAGGACGCCCAGAGAGGTATAGACATCGGTTCGCAGATGCATCGCATCGGCTTTTAAAGCTACTGATTCAGTCTTTTTCGCCACAGCCATCAAACGAGAGGAAACGAAATAGTTCACCCCCGCTGATAGGGCCATGATCAAAGCACCCCAGCTCACCTCGGGTGCTGCACCGCCTACTTGCAGTTTATGAACGGCCTCCCAAATGATCCATAGGGCAGCAATAAAAATCAACAGAGCCTCAATGGTTCCTGCCACATTTTCAATTTTTCCATGGCCAAAATGATGGCTCTCATCGGCCGGCTTACTCGCTTCCCGCACACTAAAATACGCAATCAAGGCAGCCATCAAGTCCAGTCCCGAATGGATCCCTTCGGAGATCACACTGACAGAACCGATCAGCCAGCCGATTGCCACTTTGCCGATGACGAGTACCGTGTTGGAAGCCACCGATAATCTCGCCACCTGCAGCCGTTCATCCACTACCCAGTACCCCTTTTCAGATTCATGTCATTACCCATTGTAGCATATTCACTAAAAATGAAAAGCACTCCAGTTTCCTGGAGTGCCCACATTCTCATCAAGCCACTGTGACCATTTAGGCCGTTTTGGCTCTATTTTTGCTCCGTTGAGCCTTCTCCAATTGTTTGAAGTCAAACCACAATGGGCTGGCATTGAAGATAGACGAATAGGCACCGGAGACGACTCCGACCAGCATGGCCAGAGTAAATACCTTTGTTGTCTCTCCGCCCCAAAACAACAGCGCCACCAATACGAAGACGACTTGCAATACCGTGTTGATAGAACGAGTCATCGTCTCTAAAACAGAACGGTTGACGAGCGACTCCAAATCTTCCGTCCGTTTCTTGCGATTCAGGTTCTCCCGAATCCGGTCGAAGATGACGATCGTATCGTTGATAGAGTAACCGACGACAGTCAACACAGCCGCCACGAAAGAGCTGTCCACTTCAATCTGAAAGATTGAGAAGATGCCTATGACGACAAAGACGTCGTGCATCAGTGCAAGGATCGCTGCAATCGCAAACTTGAACTCAAATCGAACGGTAATATAGCCGATAATCAGCACGCTGGCTATAGCCAGAGCCAGTAAAGCTTTTTGAGCGAGTTCCTTCCCGATGACCGGTCCCACGATTTCATCTCGTTGGACAGTTAAATTGCCCACTTGGCCTTTAATATCGTTGACGAGTTTGTTCCTTTCGCTCTCGTCCATCGTTTTCGTCCGAATGAGTACGTTGTTTCCATCGGAAAGCTGAATCGTCGAACTGCCCAAGTGGGACTGGTCTAAGACGTTACGAACCTGTTCAACAGTGACCGTATTTTCAAACTGAAATTGCAACAACGAACCACCAGTAAAATCAATCCCCAGATTAAGACCGCGCAGGAGCAGGGAGATAATGCCCGGGATGATGATGAGCAATGAAAGGGCATACCAGATCTTTCGGCGTCCGATAATGTTCATGTCCGGGTTTCCCTCCTTTAGGCTCCATACAGTTTATTGTTTTTGATCAGACCGCTGCCAACCATGGCCCGCAATAACCAACGGGTAAAGGTGACGGCCGTAAACATACTGGCTACAATACCGATACCGAGCGTGACAGCAAATCCTCGAATCGGACCGGTACCCAAGTAATAAAGAACAGCAACAGCGATGAAGGTGGTCACGTTAGAGTCCAAAATCGTCGTGAAGGCCCGTTTAAACCCTTCTTCAATGGCTGTGCGCAAGGTCTTGCCAGCGCGGAGTTCTTCCTTTAAGCGCTCATAAATGATGACGTTCGCATCCACGGCTACACCGATGGACAATAAGAATCCAGCGATGCCTGGCAGAGTCAATGTGGCATGCAACATGGCCATAGCACCTAATACGATGACAGAATACAAGATGAGCGATACGATCGCCACAATGCCCGGGGCTCGATAATAGAGGAACATGAATGCAAAGATGAGACCAACACCGACCATAGCGGCCACCTGGCTCTTAGATAGGCTGTCCGCCCCCAGAGTCGGACCGACGGTGCGTTTCTCGACCATTTCCATTTTGACCGGCAGTGCGCCTGAGTTCAGCAACAGGGCCATCCGATGGGCCTCATCAAGGGAGGCATATCCGGTAATCTGAGCTTGACCTGTCGTAATCGCTTCATTTACCTTCGGATTTTGCAACATATCGTTGTCAAGGTAGATGCCGATCTGTTTGCCCACGTTAGCACGAGTAACGTCGGCAAACTTCTTAGCCCCTTCCGAAGTCAGTGTCAGCGATACGATAGGCTGATTGTTTCTCGAGTCCATGCCTTCTTTGGCTTCTTTCAGATCGGTCCCTTCGACGACCACTTTTCCGTCAGCCGTACGGAAAGTCAAGACCGCCGTTTTACCGATCAGTTCAATCGCTTTATCGGGGTCTGAGATACCGGGGAGTTCGATAATCAGCCGGTTGTCGCCTTCCACCTGGATAATCGGTTCTGCAACACCCAAGCCGTTTACCCGCTGTTCCATGATGGCTTGAACCTGCTTGATATCATCTCGAGTCACTTTATGGTCCGGAGTATCTACTCCCTGCAGGACCACATGAAGACCGCCCTGCAAGTCCAACCCCAGTTTCATGTTCTGTTGAATCGGGGTGAAACTGAGAGCGGCAGCAATGGCCACGACCAAAATCAGGGCCACCAATTGGAGCGTTTTGCGTGCATTCATAGTGCCCGCTGCCTCCTTGCTATATTTACACTATTCACGGACGAGTGTATCCCCTTAACAGGGAATATGACACAAATTGAATTATACTCCCCGGTCATAAAGCTTGTCAAACAGGAAGATCTGGATTGAATATATTAACTATAAAAATCGTGCACCGTTAATTATTAAGTGGAATTGGCAATCAAGGAAAGATGCGGCCCGGCGGCACATGACCATTCGCGGGAGAAAAATCTCGAAGTAATCGATGAGCGGGCTGATTTGTAAGTCTGTTTTCAATTCTAAGGTGATATTGCGGCCTTCTAAATTCACGGATGATTCTCGTACGGCGTAGTTGACCCGATCATGAATATCAAAAGAAGCATGTTCTTTATTACGTACACGCTTAAAGTGAACATCACACTTGTCCGCTAAAATCAAGGCCGCTGCCGGGATGTTGATCACTTGACCGACCGATTCGTCATGATTGCCGATAGCGGCAATGACTTCAGCGATCTCTCCAAAGTCCATCCCCATCTCCCGAAGTATACTGCGAGCCAGCAGTGCCCCGATTTGAGCGTGGCTGTCCCGACTGACGGCATTGCCGATATCATGCATAAACCCGGCAATGCAAGCCAGTTCCACCTTACGGGGATCTGCCTGTATATGGGAAAGGATCCGCCCGGCTTGTTGACTTACCAGTGCCGCATGGCGTAAGCCATGTTCTGTGTAACCGAGCACACCGAGGTGTTCATTTCCTTTCTCGATATAGGCCCTCACTTCAGGATTGGCTTTGATGTCTTCGAAAGTGACCGTGATCGACATTATCATCTTCCTTATGCATTGAAATAGGCCATAAAAGAAAAATACGGCCGCTGAGGCTTGCTCAGCGGCCGGTAATCAAATCAGGAAAGTCCAATTCCATCTGACGGTTTGATCGCATATACTCTGCGATCAGGCGGTCAAGTTCACAGGACTTGCGGTAAATGGCACCGCTGGTCAGCGTCTTTGCGTCGAACCGCCGTGCCAACTTATCCAATTCCTTACGTTTGCGATGAATCCGGCGCAACAAAACCGTGCAATCCAAAATTGCCCCCTCCTTCGACAATAAGACTGCAAATATCTTTGATCTCAGTCAGGTTAGACATGGAATCTTTTCCATATTATTCATTCGACTAATTCCACAAAATTCCTGCCTGTGTTGTAAAGAATTTGCAATTTTTTTGTCACTCGGAAGGTATCGTTATTGTTGGGTTATTCTTTTTCGACGACTCTCAAGATGGCCGATTTGGCATATTCCACTTGAACACCTTCGGCGACTTGGAGGGTGACGATTTCTGTTCCCACTTCAGTGATGGTTCCGTACATACCACCGGCTGTAAGAACCCGATCATAGACTTTCAGGTTGTCCAAAAGCTGTTTATGTTCTTTTTGCGCCTTTTTTTGCGGGCGAATAAATAAGAAATAGAAAGCGCCGAAGAGCACTGCCATGTAGATAAGCAATACGCTTGAATCCATAGACAACTATCCTCCTTTCCCAAACAACATCTTCCATTGGTTCGAGAATTACGAATGATTTTCCTGCCCGTACTTATCGAGAAAGGCCTTTTTGTATTCAACAAAGCGGTCTTCCAGGATGGCTTGGCGGATATTGCGCATCAAATTCAGCAGCACATGGAGATTGTGGATAGTGAGCAACCGGTATACAAGGATTTCTTCCGCTTTATATAGGTGGCGCAAATAAGCCCGACTGTAATTGCGGCAAGTGTAGCAGTCGCATTCCGGGTCGAGGCGCTCGAAATCGCGGGCATACTCGGCGTTGCGAATGACCACTTTACCATGGGTGGTAAAAGCCAGACCGTTGCGGGCCACTCGGGTAGGAAGCACACAGTCAAACATGTCCACACCGCGGGCAACCCCCTCGAGCAGGCAATCGGGACTTCCCACTCCCATCAAATAGCGAGCCTTGTTCTTCGGCAGTTCGGGCACAGTCACATCAAGCATTTCATACATCAGCGGTTTCGGTTCTCCCACGCTCAATCCGCCGATACCGTATCCAGGGAAATCCAGATCGACCAATTGACGGGCACTTTCTCGGCGAAGATCGGCATGCATACCTCCTTGAGTGATCCCGAAGAGAGCCTGATCTTCCCGGGTATGGGCGGCTTGGCAACGCTTCGCCCAGCGGGTCGTCATTTCCAGGGACCGCTTGGCGTACTCAAATTCGGCTGGGTAGGGTGGACATTCGTCAAAGGCCATGGCGATATCGGCACCCAGGTCCATCTGGATTTGCATCGATTTTTCGGGCGTGAAAAAATGGGTCGACCCGTCGATGTGGCTTTTAAATTGGACGCCTTCTTCAGTAATTTTACGCAATGGTCCCAAACTAAAGACCTGATATCCTCCGGAGTCGGTCAAGATACCATGGGGCCAATTCATAAAACGATGGAGGCCTCCTGCCTGCCGCACCAGTTCCGATCCGGGGCGGAGGTACAGGTGGTACGTATTGGATAAGATGATACCGGCACCGAGTTCCCGCACTTCTTCCGGGGTCATCGTTTTGACGGTGGCCTGCGTACCGACAGGCATGAAGATGGGTGTTTCAAAAGAGCCATGAGGCGTATGCAGAATTCCCGCCCGGGCTTTCGTTCGGGGGCATTCCTTGATCAGTTCGTACTGTACAGGGGGCAATGGTGAGTCCTCCCTTTCGTCGATAACATTCGGAACAACGGTCAATTAAATTAAGGGCAATAGCAACAATCGTGGTAAATCGGGGGGATGTATTGACAACGTTCGCTAAGAGATCCACGGCTTTTCGTTCGGTTGTTTCGCTTAGAGAATCAGCATCGCATCTCCAAAGCTAAAGAAACGATATCCCTCTCGTAAAGCCTCATGGTACGCGTTCATCACTTTTTCTCGGCTTGCGAATGCAGAGACGAGCATGAGCAAAGTGGATTTGGGTAAGTGAAAATTAGTGATCAATCCGCTCAGGGCTTTGAACTCATAGCCTGGATAGATAAAGATGTCTGTCCAGCCCGAGGAGGCGACGATTTCACCGTCGTTTATCGTGGCCACCGTTTCCAAAGTGCGAGCAGCAGTCGTGCCGACGGCGATGACTCGACGACCTTCCCGGCGAGCCTTTTGGATGATGTGGGCCGATTCTGGGTCCACTTGATAAAACTCAGAATGCATGCGGTGTTCTTCGACCTTGTCCACTTGAACGGGACGAAAGGTACCTAAGCCCACATGGAGCAAGATTGAGGTAATAAGTATTCCTTTTTCGCGTAGTTCTTCAAGAAGCCGCGGAGTGAAGTGCAGACCGGCAGTCGGTGCTGCCGCAGAGCCCCGTTCCTGGTTGTAGACAGTTTGATATCGTTCGGCCGACTCGCGAGGTAACGGTTCCTCAATATAGGGTGGGAGGGGCATCTGACCAACATGGTCGAGAATCTGATCGAAATCTCCCTGATAATGAAAACGAATGACGCGTCCACCGAATTCAGTCGTTTCCAAAATTTCAGCCGCTAAGGCACCATCGCCGAAATCGACGACGGTGCCCGGTTTTAGACGACGACCTGGACGGACGAGAGTCTCCCAACAATCGTCTCCTTTTGGCGTTAACAGGACCATCTCTACCTGTACATTGCTGTCCCGTTTTATTCCATAAAGACGAGCCGGAATCACCCGGGTCCGGTTGACGACCAGCACGTCTCCCGGTTGCAAATAGTCGCCGACTTGCCAAAACCGGCTGTGGGTAACAGCGCCGCTGTCACGGTTTAAAACCATCAACCGAGAGGCATCACGGGGTTCCATCGGGGTTTGGCCGATGGCCTCTGGCGGTAATTCATAATCGAACAAAGAGACATCCATTTAATTTCCCCATTCTCCTACGATACGGAGCCGATCATCCCGGCGATCCTGGTTGTAATAATGCTCAATAATATCGTTGTATTTTTTTCCGGCTTTGGCCAAGCCCATGGCTCCCCATTGGCTCATGCCCACACCATGACCGAAGCCGTAACCGTCAAGGATGAATTCATTAGCTGTTGAGGACGAACCTGATAAGGTCGTTGTTCCCTCTGCAGAAATGGCGGTGGCTGTCGCCGTTAAGACGGCTAATCCGCTGGATTTTAGCTGATAGCTTCCGGTCGTCGCTACGGTCGTTTTGGTGACTCCCGAGCTTCCATTACTTAAAACCTGAAGATCAGCGCTGCCAGAACCCCCGCTTCCGGATATCGTAAATTTGGTGGAGGGAGTATCTACAAGCTGCCGGACCTTTGTTTTGTCGACAGAGATGATCCCTTTCGTCCCAATGACCTCTAATCGGGTCACACGTCCAGAAGGACTCGTCTCGGCAATGCGCAAACTTTTGACATCTCCGGGATCTTTTCCGGTCAGGGAAAGGGTCTGGCCGGCCAACTGGCGGGCCGTGACAGGCTTGCGCCAGTGATAGGCTAATGCAGCGGAACCTTTCATTTCTTCAGCATATTTGTCTTCCGGTGCTGGAACTCCCCGCAAATAGGGAACATCGCTGTTCCATACATACCGGGCATCTTCCGTTTGTCCCCCGCTATTGGAGTGAAACACGGCTTCGATGAGTTTTCCGTCGTATGTAACGACCTGTCCTCGCGTCGCATTGACCAGTTGAGTTACCCGGGGCGTTTCTCCGGCAATGCCTTGATAGACTTGGCTGCTTTGGGTAGCTTGCACATCATAATAATAGCCAAAACTATCCCGGCGGTCTCGCTGCTGCAACGCATAAGTTCTTGAGGCAAGTGCCTGCGCTTTAATCGCCTCTTCCGGGGCACCGCTGCCGATTTCCATACCGACGACGCCATTGAGGTAGGATTCCATATCAATAACGTTGATCAAGGCCAAGCTGTTGGTTCCCTGGGAACGCAAGTAATAGACTCGGAGGCTACCCCGGTATTTTTTGCCGTTTACCTCCAGAATATTCTCGCCGCTGCCAACCGCTTTTAACAGCAAGGGACCGTTAAAACTTTTGGCCAGGGACTTGTTGTCTTTTACTAGGTTGATGACGGCGCCCGATGCGCTGGCCGTCCACGTCTTTTGACCAGCATCCTCAATAATACCATTTGTTTCTTCATCAAACCACTGATATGTACCGGAAATTACGCGAACATCGGCTGATGTCTGCTGCGCCAGCAATACCCGCAGCAACGGCAATTCTCTCGCCTCAACCGGTGTCACTATTCCTGTCGTGATGAGCAGGCCGAATAGGGCCATAAGAAGCCAGTGAAGCCCCCACCGCTTTGTTTGTGCCATCTCCATTTTGTCTCCTTTTCTAGGTATGACTATGGAGCTTTAATTCGACAATCTGGTGGCACTTTCCTGTCTATGCAATGAAATAGAAAAGAGACTGTCTCTCACGATAGAGATAGTCTCCTTTGATGATAAAGGGTGAATTTTTGGAACGGTTATTTACTGTTTTCGTTCGGTATATCCGGTTGTACAGAGCTACCTATATTTGGTGAATCTTTGCTTTGTTCTTGAACCGGTTCGGATACAGTAATCAGATTGGCCTTATCGAGAGGGTCTTCTGGCTTCGATTCTTCCGGTTTTGACTCGGATGAACCAGTTGTTCCTCTAGGGGGATCTTGTTTCACCGGTTGTTCAGCCGATGGTGTCCTTTTACCGATTTCATCTTTATACTTTTCCGCTTTGAGAGATAGGTTTTCGTCTTTGACCGCTTTTTGAATGATTTCTGTGGGATTTCCCCCGGCCGAGGCGATGGCTTTGGTGATCGACGCTTTTTTCAGATCATCAGGTTTCACTTGCAAACCTCGATCTAAAGCCTCTAGATAAATGGCATATTTCCCGACAGAAAGCCCCATCTGACCTGCTTGTTCCCGTGATTCCTTGGGAACCCGGACAATGTGCACTTTGTCGGCGGAGAGTTTTTCTTTTTCCATGGCCGCTCGGGCCGAGACTTGCAGCCTCGTTACGAGGGTTTGGTTCCCCACAGGTTCCTTGTTTTGTCCGGTGACGGCGATCACAACGGCATTATCTTTTGCAGAAGCGAGATAGCCTAGCTTAACCGCTTCGTCGGTGATTAAAGCCACCGCTTCTTCCACGTGCAATCCCTGGAGTTGTCTTTGGGTCAGCAATTTCTCAGCATCTTGGTTCAGGGAACGGACAGAGATGACTAAATCATTTTCATCTAGACCGAGTTCTATCGATGGATTAATGTCAATGGTGACAAACTTCACCGGTTCTCCAGCCGGAAGCGTCTTGTTTTCTGCAGCCACATAAGTTGGCAAGG
Source organism: Heliobacterium mobile (assembly GCF_009720735.1). Lineage (GTDB taxonomy): Bacteria > Bacillota > Desulfitobacteriia > Heliobacteriales > Heliobacteriaceae > Heliobacterium > Heliobacterium mobile. The sequence continues at coordinate 8,240 of NZ_WNKU01000014.1, read as the reverse complement.
CTTCACTGTCGGCCAGTTTTTCAGGGGAGGGATTTAATCCCGTGGTACCTGAGCTAAAAACATTCACCATGAACAGCAATACTGCAGCCACCGCCGGGAAGGCCCACTTCCATGGCACCATGTACCACTGGTTCCCTTGGCGGGAACGGTGACCACCGGATGAAGCTCTTCCATTCTCCTTGAGTTGAGGCTTGTTGACCGGTGTTAAAAGAATCTCATCACCGATTTGAGGTGCTGGCGGAGAGATGCGTTCGCGCCGGAACTCCCCGCTGGGGGTAAGGACAATCACGTCATTTCCCTGAATCTCCATTACCACACCGCGTTCGTCCACTTGGCCCTATCCCTCCTAACCTTCTTCAAAATTCTATCGCATCGGTCAATAGACAGAGGTTATTCCTTGTCTATGTAACCTTTGAGATGCTCCAGATTCTCCATAAAGATGACAGTCACTGCGATGATGTACTTGCGCTGCCGTTCTAAGGTCTTACGGCTCACATCGACATCCCGTTCCAACTCTTTTAGCGGTAAAGAACCTTTTAGTTTCAAGTATTCCCGGTATTGGGGGTTATCAGCGATCATCTTGGCGACCTGAATCGCCCTACAGCGGGCATCTTCATGTTTCGGCGCCAGATCTACCAGCTCGCTGAAGGAGATGCCGTATTCCTGCAACAACCGATTATAACGGATAATCTCGTCGCGGCGGTCTATCGATTCATTTTCGAACTGATAAGCTTCTTTAGCTTGCCGCACCTCTATCCGGTTGGCTGTATCCTCACCGGATTCATCTTCCGAGTCGTATTCAAAAGAGGAAAGGGGGATCTCCTTCTGGGACCGCGACGCTTTGCGGAAGTAATCGATCAGCCGTCGACGAATGACCGTTTCGGCAAAAGATAAAAATGAAACACCCTTTTCGTTTCGGTAACTTGTGATTGCTTCATCAAACGCAATTAAAGCTATACTCGCTTCGTCGTCACTTCCCATACGGACGTAACGACCGCTCGTTTGAGAAGTGACCCTCATGATAAAGGGAGTATATTTTTTTATCAAGGCTTCCCTGGATAATGTATCTCCTTCCTGGGCTCGAACAAGGAGAATCTCTGGCTCTTGGTGCTTTGATGCGGAGACGATGCTGCTTACAAAGGGCCTCAATTCGTCCACCTTCTTTTACTAAATTGTTCGGGACCAGGATGCAATTTATAGGGGTAAATCCTACCTCCGTCCGAAAAGGTTTAACAACAGTGTCAAGATCAGGCTCAAGAGCAAGCTTGAGGCTAAGGGAAAATAGAAAGAAACATTCCCTTTCTGCCAACTGATATCGCCGGGCAGCCTTCCTAAAGAGATGAATTGGCTCAATAACCAGAAGAGGCCGCCAAAAATCAGCAAACCTGCGCCAACCATCATCATCCACTTGCCAAAAGAACCTCCGTCGATCACCGCTATTTCCTCCCTTTCGGTCGGTAATACCGATCTTTTTCACTATAGATGCAGCCGCAGTAAGGCTGCCGGTATAATTCCCGTTCCCGGGCCTGCTGTTGCCCTTCCCGGAATCCGGGACGAAAATCGTAATAGATAAAAGGAACTCCCGCTCGTTGCCCTATTTCTTCCCCTACGCGCTTCAAAGCTTCATGATCCTGATAGGGGCTGATCAGCAAGGTCGTGCTAAAGCCGTCCATACCTAGTTCGCAGGCTTTTTCGGCCGTTTTCTGCAATCGTAAGCGGTAGCAAAAGGGGCAACGCCCCGCCGGGTCTGGGGCGACCTGGCGAAGAAAATCCTCTAGTTCATAGTCCCCTTCTACGATGAGCGGCAGATCGATCGACTGCGCATACCCCTCTAAAGTCTCCTTACGGCGACGAAACTCTGTATAGGGATGAATGTTCGGATTATAAAAGTATGCCGTCACCTCATGCCCCTCCTGCCGCAGTAGATCGAAGGGATAAATGCCGCAAGGGGCACAGCAGGTATGCAACAGTAATTTCACGCAGGCTCACCTCAGGTAGCGAATTTGAATTAACGAGTTGATCTCTTTTTACTCTTGTTATATGAACTTATTATTTAGATTGTTTTTAGACCTCTGATTCGTCCTCAAAAAGTAACCCTGCTTGTTCCGAAAGGCTGTCTTTCGTCCCTGTCGCCGTACGAGGATCAATCAGGGACATCAACCCTTGCGGGATTGGTAGCCCCATGTGCTCACAAGCGGTTACTGTGGCCATCCTGCCTCGAGGAGTGCGATTTAAGAAGCCCAACTGCATTAGATAGGGTTCTACCACATCTTCCACCGTATCGACGGACTCACTGATGGCCGCTGCCAGCGTCTCTACACCGACGGGACCGCCGGCAAACCTACAGATTAACGCTTCAAGCATGCGCTGGTCTGTCGTGTCGAGCCCCCGCGGGTCAACTTCTAAGCGGCGCAGCGCTTCTGCAGCCACCCCTTGGTTGATAACTCCATCGGAGAGCACCTGGGCGTAATCGCGAACCCGTTTGAGCAGGCGGTTGGCGATACGAGGCGTACCGCGGGAACGGAGAGCGATTTCCCGGGCTCCTTCCGGTTGAATACCTACCCCAAGGATCGATGCAGCACGAGTGATAATATATTCTAGCTCTTCAGGACGGTAATATTCGAGGCGATGAATCACACCGAAGCGATCCCGAAGAGGAGAGGTCAGCATACCTGCCCGCGTCGTCGCCCCGACTAAGGTGAAACGAGGCAGATCGATGCGAATGGAACGGGCCGCTGGCCCCTTACCGATGACGATATCGAGACAAAAATCTTCCATCGCCGGGTAGAGCACTTCTTCTACCGCCCGGTTTAGGCGGTGGATTTCATCGATAAACAGGACATCCATCGGCTGTAGATTCGTCAAAATCGCAGCCAAGTCGCCAGGACGTTCAATGGCTGGTCCCGAAGTGACCCGCAGCTGAACCCCCAACTCCTGAGCGATGATCTGAGCTAAGGTTGTTTTTCCCAAACCAGGTGGCCCGTAGAGAAGCACATGGTCCAAAGGCTCCCGGCGGCCCATAGCCGCTTGAATAAAAACAGTCAGATTTTCTTTGAGCTTTTCTTGGCCGATATATTCCCGCAGCGTTCGCGGTCGCAAACTCCATTCGGCTTCTCCGTCTTCCGTCCGCTTGGCGGCAGTGACAATTCGCTCATCCATTTCGCCCTACCCCCTTACTTCGATGCCAAACTCTTCAAGGCCGCCTTCAACCACATTTCCACGTCAGCCTCCGGTGACACTGAAGGGGCCGCATCGATTAAGGCGTCCCGAGCCTCATTGGATGAGTAGCCTAAGGATTGCAGGGCCAAAAAAGCATCATCACGGGCAGTCGTTTTCCATAACCGGGATGGAGGCACCGAGGCAGGAGATTTTTTCTTTGAACGGGATGAGGAAGCTTCCGAGGAACCGGCTGGACTCACCTCAGAAGGTGTTTGTCCCGTTTCCGTCACCGTCGATGTGTCTATTGTTGCGGCAACCGCTGTTTCCGCTTCAGCCGTTTCTTGACGCTCAACGGCGACGCGGACGATCCGCAGCCCCTGTTTCAGCAGCTTGTCCCTCAGTTCAATCACAAGCCGCTGAGCCGTTTTTCGTCCAATTCCGGGAATCCGGGTTAAGGCCATCACATCTTCCGAGATGATCGCCCGCTGTACATCGGTGGCAGAAAAAGACGAAAGAATCCCCAACCCGACTTTCGGTCCTATACCGCTCACTTCCAGAAGCAGCCGGAAGAATTCCAGCTCTTCTTCACTCAGAAAACCGTATAGTTGGGCTTGATCCTCTCGCAGATGAAAATACGTATGAATGAGTACCTCCTTGCCTTCCCGAGGCAAAGAGCCGAAGAGAGTCGCCGGTACGAATACGCGATACCCGACGCCGGATACGTCAACTAATAGGCAGTCCTCTCCCCGTCCCACGAGGCGGCCACGCAAAAAAGCGATCATCGATAGGCCACCTCCCAAGTCAAACTATGGGCACAGCAGATGGCCACGGCCAGTGCATCAGCCACATCATCGGGCTTAGGCGTATCCTGCAAGGCCAACAAGCGGCGAACCATTTCCTGAACTTGACTTTTTTCTGCACGACCATAGCCGACCACGGCCTGCTTGACTTGGGCCGGTTTATATTCATTCACCGGCAACCCAGCCCGGGCCGCCGCCAGCAGAACCGTTCCCCTCGCATGGCCTACGGCGAGTGCTGTTGTTACATTGCGGCTGAAAAAAAGTTCCTCGACGGCGATAAGTTCCGGTTTATACTCGGCAATAATCGCTTCGAGGTCATTGAATATTGTCAGAAGCCGGGATGCCAGGGGGGTATGGGCTGGTGTGCGTATGGCGCCATAGGCGATCGCCGACAGTCGGTTTCCGCACATCTCAATCAGACCGTAACCACAAATGGCTGTCCCCGGGTCGATTCCCAGGATGACCAGCTCTGCCACCTCCCTGTGTTATACCCTGAAGGTATTCGACGATGTTCGGAGGATTCCTTTTATTTATGACCGTTAGATTCGTCCATGCCATCCAGATAGAGGGATATCTGGTCTTCGAGCTCCGGTGACAGCCAGCCTGATTCGGCCATCCGACGGAGAGGATCCGGCAGGCGACTGGCTTCTATGTTCGTCAGTCGATCAATACCACCGTACACCCCCGGAGGACCTACGATCACAGCCACGACACCTTCGGCCACACCGAGATGCCGTTTGGTACTATCATCAGCGCAAAGACCTGAAACAGAACGAGAAAAAATAATGTTTCCCGGTCGCAATTCCCACTGCCAGCCCTCTTTTTCCGGATATCGCTGCATTAACTCCCGGAAAGGTCGACCGGTCCAATCTTCCGGTCGTTCGAGATTTTCTGTCGTCTTGTGTCCGCATAATTGATGAGTCGTTTCAACGGTGATAGCAACGCCCGGCGCAATGGGATGATCGAGGTAGTCCTTCCCGTACCGTTCTTCCCAGGAGCTTTGCCCGTTTACAACCATAAAATCATAGGCGAAAACCGTCATATACGTCAAGGTAAAAGTCAGGAAATAAAGAAAGATTAAGGACAAAAGGGCAAATCTCCAGGAACCTTTCCCACTTTTTTTATATGTACGAATCTGTTCGACAGGGATCATATTGGTGATTCACCTTTTCCTTTGGTACTCTTATAGCAAATTCAACCAGAATTGCATTTACTATTCTTTCCCATTCTCAAAAAGGTGAAACATTCCTTATATATTTGATTGAAATAGGTTTATACCTTGACTTTTCCTCAAATTTTTTATATATTCTTATCAAATGGTTGGTGGTTTTAGGCAAGGAGGCCAAAAATTTATGTATGATGCCGTAGATTGCCGAATTCTTCAGCACCTCCAGCGCAATGGACGAGTTACACAAACTGAATTGGCATCGCTCGTCGGCCTCTCATCGCCGGCAGTGGCCGAAAGAATCAAAAAGTTGGAGGAAAAAGGGGTCATTCGGGGTTTTCAAGCCCGGTTAAATCCCCAAGCCCTAGACCTCGGTCTAACAGCATTTGTATCCCTGCGGCTCGATCATCCCAGTTCGTACCAAGCATTTATAGAACAAGTTGAAAGTTGTCCCTACATAATGGAATGTCATCGCGTAACTGGCGAAGACGGCTTTTTCTTGAAAATTCGAGTAAAAGACACATTAGAACTTGAAAACGTTTTAACCACCTACATTCTAACCATTCCCGGCGTCAGCCACACCCGTACCTCAATTGCACTGGCCACCCCGAAAGAGGAGAGTATTTTACCTCTTCGCGAAGACGATCAGTCAGCCTGATATATGGATCCAAACAAAAAAGGAGTCCCGCTGGGACTCCTTTTTTGTTTGGCATTTTATAGTGATACAAGTTATATACGTGCTCAGGTCATTTCGTCAAACTAGCGATTAGCCTATCTGATCCATCAATTCATCATCGATATCGAAATTGGCATAAGCGTTTTGCACGTCATCATGCTCTTCCAAAGCGTCCATCAGCTTGAGCAATTTTATCGCCATATCTTTGTCAGTAATTTCCGTCGTGTTTTGAGGTACCAGCGTGACTTCTGCAGAGGCTATTGGGTAGCCGGCATCTTCGATAGCCTGGCGAACTGCGGACAACTCATCCGGTGCAGTCAGGACTTCTACTTCTTCCCCATCGACAGATACATCCAAAGCACCCGCTTCGAGGGCTGTCAACATAAACTCTTCCTCATCGACGGTTATCCCACCTGCTTCGAGGTCGGTGTTGACAAGGATTACACCTTTGGATTCAAAAATCCAGGATACGCATCCGGACTCTCCCAAGTTACCGCCGCTCTTAGAGAAAAGATGTCGAACTTCTCCAGCAGTGCGGTTACGATTATCGGTCATCGCTTCAATCATGATAGCTACACCGCCAGGGCCGTATCCTTCGTAAACGATCTCTTCATAGTTAGCACCCTCTGTGCCGCCCAAGCCTCGTTGAATCGCCCGTTGAATATTGTCGTTAGGCATGTTGACTTCTTTCGCCTTTTGAATGGCGATCTTCAATCGAAAATTGTTATTCGGATCGCCCCCGCCCTGGCGAGCGGCAACAATTAATTCACGGCCGACTTTGGTAAACATCTTACCCTTTTGTGCATCGACTTTCGCTTTTTTGTGCTTAATATTTGCCCATTTAGAGTGACCAGACATGTGCTTCCCCCTTATACATTATCCAAATAGGTATTTTAGCATAAGTTTAAATGTTTGTAATTTCTTCGAGGATGATTTTGTGGTCTACCAGTGAGAGTTCTATGACGCGAGCTTTCACTGTTTTTTGTTGTCCGAATATGTTGACCATGCAGACTTGGTTATTTTCGGGGATCAGTTTATCGACCGCCTCCAGTACTAATTCGTCATGGCCGTTCCGACGGATATAGGCATTAGCCTCACACACTCTGTTCTACCTCCCATAGATCTCGGATCCGTTTCACTAAATGATGAACCTGGTGCGGCAAAGGCTCTGACTTGATACCGACGACTTCTATTCGACACCGGTTGATCGGGATTAGCATCTTCTTCGCCTTCGATTTCGAAACCGCCTCTGCCATGACAGGGGTCATTTCCCCCATCATACTATGGGCAGCAACGATGGCAACGGAACCTACGATAATGTCGACATCGGACAAGTTTTGAACCATTGCATTTTCACCTGTAGCGCCATCGTTAGCACCGGCTTTCATCATCGCCGCTGTGGCCAATGCATTGGTACCAAAAGCCCAGAGTTCAACCTTGTCCGCAAATTCCTGCCGAAGCTTTTCTACAATATGTTTACCAATACCTCCACCTTGGCCATCTATTACTGCGATACGCATGAAACGCCCTTTCTATAAGCCGCTTTTGCGGTATATTTATCTTTATTTTAACCGTTCACTGGTGGAATGAACAACATCGCTATTTTCACTTTTCGCCAATCTATGATTCGCCCTAAAGGAGAATCAAATAACAATTATTTTCCATTTAACATACTATGTAATATGGGATTGCAAAGGAGGTGAATTGAATGAGACGTTGCCGTCAAAGGACAGTTCGGGTGATTACTCTGCGCCCGGGCGAGCAGGTGATTATCCGCACTCGCTGTCGCCGTCGCCGCCGCCATCGACCCTGTACCCCTTGTACATTTCCTCCTACTAGTCCGGTCGTCCCTGTGCCAGAAGAAACTGAATGTTAAAATAAAAGCAAAGAACCAATGACATTCCATCATTGGTTCTTTGCTTTCATCCGGCAACGACCTACTCTCCCAGGGGCCAACGCCCCAAGTACCATCGGCGCAGGAGGGCTTAACTGCCGTGTTCGGGATGGGAACGGGTGTGACCCCTCCGCCATTGTCACCAGATCATTGGTTGCGGGGACAGGACTCGAACCTGTGACCTTCGGGTTATGAGCCCGACGAGCTACCAACTGCTCCACCCCGCGTCATTGGCTCCTCGAGTAGGATTCGAACCTACAACCTACCGGTTAACAGCCGGTTGCTCTACCGTTGAGCTATCGAGGAACGGTATCAGGGACATTGATTTGTCCCTTAAAAACTACACCAAGGAAAGTAAAGCGATTAAGGTCAAGTCCTCGACCGATTCGTACCCGTCGACTAAACGCCTCACGGCGTGTACATCTCGGGCCGATCGACCAGGTCATCTTCCTGGGGTCTTACCTACTTGCGTAGTGGGAAGTCTCATCTTTGGGTCGGTTTCGCGCTTAGATGCTTTCAGCGCTTATCCGCTCCCGACATAGCTAC
>NZ_WNKU01000148.1 GCF_009720735.1 Heliobacterium mobile | reverse complement strand
AATTCAGAGTTTACTACACTCAGTTGAGCTTTTCAACCGGTAAGTTTCTCCAGTCCCTCAAAATCAAACAGTTGTGTCACGCTGCGTGCTAACCTTTCCGTTCGGACCTGTCCCATCTGGTCGCTTGCGAGATGATCTCGCTTGCACCCTGTTGGGAGGTCTCCGTCCGGTTCGACCTCGACATCTCACTGCATAGAGGGTTCATCTCTTCACTAGAAAAACGAGCAAGGTTTATCCTCTACCGTGACGAGTCTCCATAGAAAGGAGGTGATCCAGCCGCACCTTCCGATACGGCTACCTTGTTACGACTTCACCCCAATCATCGACCCCACCTTCGGCGGCTGGCTCC
>NZ_WNKU01000147.1 GCF_009720735.1 Heliobacterium mobile | reverse complement strand
CATTAGTGTTCGGTTAAGACACTAAATACCATAAAATCAATCAAATACCACCCAGGGGTCGAGAAGTCGCTTTCGGTTTACATTGGGATCAATGGCTTCCGCGAGGAAGGCTCCCGTAAGTGGATTGTATCCACGAGGATTGATTCCTTGATAAATTAATACCGCATTAAGAACATTGTACGCCATTGCCGCAAATATTTTGGACCAGCGAAGTGAGGTAAGTCGCTGGGTATTTTGCGGATACTGTTCTTTCAGCACTTCAAGGATATTTCGACTAACGATAAGTGTTAATACCGCCGTATACACTAACGCTTCGACGACGCAATCATCCGCAGAAGATATCTGCTCCAGGGCATAGGAACTTTTCAATT
>NZ_WNKU01000146.1 GCF_009720735.1 Heliobacterium mobile | reverse complement strand
TCGGCCCGAGATGTACACGCCGTGAGGCGTTCAGTCGACGGGTACGAATCGGTCGAGGACTTGACCTTATGCTTTACTTTCTAGATAATTTTATTTGATGCAGCGGGACTGGGTGATCCAATCGTCGGCGGCTTTGCCGCTAGTGATGGTGTGGGAAACGTCTGTAGCGAAGTCAAATAAAATTTACCTCTCTGTGTAGTTTTGAGGGACCATAAAAGTGTTCACTCTTACGGGCGATTAGCTCAGATGGTTAGAGCGCTTGCTTGACATGCAAGAGGTCAGCGGTTCGATTCCGTTATTGCCCACCATCTGCCTCGGTAGCTCAGTCGGTAGAGCAGAGGACTGAAAATCCTCGTGTCGGTGGTTCGATTCCGCCC
>NZ_WNKU01000144.1 GCF_009720735.1 Heliobacterium mobile | reverse complement strand
ATCGGAAGGTGCGGCTGGATCACCTCCTTTCTATGGAGACTCGTCACGGTAGAGGATGAACCTTGCTAGTTTACTGGTGAAGGGATATCACCTCTATGCAGTGAGATGTCGAGGTCGAACCGGACGGAGACCTCTCAGCTTATGCTTCATAAGAATAAAGTGTATTGGCCAACAAATGGCTGATAAACAATATTTTTTGAATTGCAAATGGGACAGGTCCGAACGGAAAGGTTAGCAGGCAATAGCGCACAACTGTTTGATTTTGAGGGACTGGAGAAACTTACCGGTTGAAAAGCTCAACCGGGTATAGTAAACTTCTAAATCCGGTGATGAACCGGACGGACCTCAACAACTACAAACTGATCTGGTGGCAATGGCGGA
>NZ_WNKU01000142.1 GCF_009720735.1 Heliobacterium mobile | reverse complement strand
GGAAGAAGCGCACATGACGCGATTCGGAAATGTCAAAACAACATCAACGAAGGATACAAGTATGTGGTAGACATGGACTTGGAGAAATACTTTGATACCGTGAACCAAAGTAAGTTGGTAGAAGTATTATCCAGAACCATCAAAGATTGGTCGAGTCATATCGCTCATCCATAAATACCTGAAAGCCGGAGTCATGGTCCAAAACAGCTTCGAAGAAACACCAATCGGAGTACCGCAAGGCGGCCCTCTCAGTCCAATACGTAGCAACATCATGCTCCATGAATTGGACAAGGAGCTTGAGAAAAGGGGACACAGATTTGTCCGCTATGCGGACGACCTGATGATCTTCTGCAAAAGCCGAAGAAGCGCCCAAAGAGTGTTAGACAACATCCTTCC
>NZ_WNKU01000141.1 GCF_009720735.1 Heliobacterium mobile | reverse complement strand
GTCAGTTCCCCGAGGGTTGACGAAATAAAATCTTTCAGGGTTGACGTCATTCCGGTGAAGGACTTGCCTAACTTATCGGTAGCTCCGGCGTACTTCTCTCCCATTCCCTGAATCAGCAGGGGAAGTACCTGGCTAGCCATGATTTTCCCTTGTTCAGACTGTTTGCGAAGCTCTTCCGTCGATATTCCCATTTTGTTGGCGAGAATGTCCCAGGCCGCAATCCCCCGAGACGTTAACTGCATCATGTCCTGGGCATTGAGCTTGCCGCTGGTGTTGATTTGTCCCAAAGCCATCGACACACCCTTGAGGGCTTCTTCTCCGCCGCCAACCGCTGCCACTGCATTTCCGACGGCTTGGATGTCGGGGATGACCTGTTCTGCCGAGATGCCCATGGCAAGCAATGACTTTGCTGA
>NZ_WNKU01000140.1 GCF_009720735.1 Heliobacterium mobile | reverse complement strand
GGAGCCAGCCGCCGAAGGTGGGGTCGATGATTGGGGTGAAGTCGTAACAAGGTAGCCGTATCGGAAGGTGCGGCTGGATCACCTCCTTTCTATGGAGACTCGTCACGGTAGAGGATGAACCTTGCTAGTTTTCTAGTGAAGGGATGAAACCTCTACGCAGTGAGATGTCGAGGTCGAACCGGACGGAGACCTCCCAGTTATGCTCTTATAGAGATACGCAAATTGGCAGTCTAACTGTTTAATGAGTAGCATCTCGATAGAGTGCGATGGGACAGGTCCGAACGGAAAGGTTAAGCACGCGGCTAACACAACTGTTTGATTTTGAGGGACTGGAGAGACTTACCGGTTGAAAAGCTCAACTGAGTATAGTAAACTTCTAAATCCGGTGATGAACCGGACGGACCTCAACAACTA
>NZ_WNKU01000139.1 GCF_009720735.1 Heliobacterium mobile | reverse complement strand
GGAAGAAGCGCACATGACGCGATTCGGAAATGTCAAAACAACATCAACGAAGGATACAAGTATGTGGTAGACATGGATTTGGAGAAATACTTCGATACCGTGAACCAAAGTAAGTTGGTAGAAGTACTATCCAGAACCATCAAAGATGGCCGGGTCATATCGCTCATCCACAAATACCTGAAGGCTGGAGTCATGGTCAAAAACAGCTTCGAGGAAACACAAATCGGAGTACCGCAAGGTGGCCCTCTTAGTCCAATACGTAGCAACATCATGCTCCATGAATTGGACAAGGAGCTTGAGAAAAGGGGGCACAGATTCGTCCGTTATGCGGACGACCTGATGATCTTCTGCAAAAGCAGAAGAAGCGCCCAAAGAGTGCTAGACAACATCATCCCCTTCATTGAAAAGAAGCTATTTCTGAAAGTGAATCGGGAGAAAACAGCCGTTGACTATGTGGGAAAGGTGAAATT
>NZ_WNKU01000013.1 GCF_009720735.1 Heliobacterium mobile | reverse complement strand
AATGATTTGGAATGGGCGGTGGCTCTTCAACAACTTTGGTCGATTATTGATGATGTCGTTAAAAACTGCAACAAGAAATTAGCCGCTTTGATTAAAAGTCAACTCCAGAAATGGATTGGCTCTTTACCCAACTATATCAAGGTTTACTTGCCTATTTCTGTGTGCGAAACTTGAGTCAATAAAAATTAATTAAGTAAATTTTTATTTCTTGTGAAAGGACTGAATGTTGTTGGAAATTTCTGTAATTGGCTTGGGGAAGCTGGGACTGTGCACAGCTGCTTGTTTTGCGTCAAAAGGGCATCAGGTTTATGGATATGATATGAACCAATTTATCAGAGAATATTTGTTAGAACGAAAATGTCCAATTAATGAAACGGGCCTTTCGGATTTACTTAATAAATGTTGGGATAATCTGCATATTGCGACTGATGTAGAAGAAGCCATAATGAATTCCGATGTTACGTTGATCATTGTGCCGACGCCGAGTGACCCTAGCGGTAGATTTGTGAACGATTACGTAATCCGGGTCCTTGAATCAATCGGTCCGGTTCTCGCCAAAAAACAAAGCTACCACGTGGTTGATGTGGTTTCCACCGTTATGCCTGGTTCTTCCGAAAACCAATTCAAGGTTCTGTTGGAACGCCTGTCAGGGAGGACCTGCGGCAAAGATTTCGGATTGGTCTACAATCCTGAATTCATTGCTTTGGGTTCGGTAATCCATGATTTTCTTCACCCTGATCTGGTGTTGATCGGTGCTTCTGACGACTTAGCGGGAAATAAGGTCAAAGATCTGTATCTCTCTATGGTCAATAGCCAGCCGAAAGTGGCCGTCATGTCGCTTCTAAACGCGGAGATCACAAAACTTAGCCTCAATTGCTATGTGACGATGAAGATTAGTTTTGCCAATGAACTGGCGTCGATTTGTGAGCAAATCCCGGGTGCGGACGTAGATGCCATTACGTCGGCGATCGGTTCCGATAGTCGGGTCGGCTCGAAATACCTAAAAGCAGGGTTGGGTTTCGGTGGCCCCTGTTTCCCTCGTGACAATATCGCCTTTCAAGCCTTTGCTCGGGAAGCCGGAGCTCAGGCGCGGATCGGTGCGCAGGTGGTCGCCATCAATGACGACGTGGTTAATCGCCTCTTCGCGCAGGTACAGCGCCATGTGAAGGCAGGTGGACGTGTCGCGCTGCTCGGTCTGGCTTATAAGCCGGGAACCCATATCGTCGAGGAATCGGACGCCCTAGCTCTAACGGAAAAGCTGGTAGAAGCTGGTTATGACGTCTCGCTGCACGATCCCGTCGCCATCGGGGAAGCGAAAAAGTCTTTAGGCGAGAAGGCGAGTTTCTTCGCAGACCCCTATCAGGCGGCGGCAGGCGCCGACGCCGTTCTATGGATGACGAACTGGAGCGAATACGCCGAAATCGACTGGGTGAAGGTTGCCCAGGCGGCTCAACCGCAGGCTTTGCTCGTCGATTCCTGGCGCAACGTTACGGATGAAGAGGTTCGAAAGCTGTTCCGCTACAAAGCACTGGGGTTGGGTATCGAATAGGAGATATAAAGTATGGCTCCTCTCCGCCCCGGCGTTTTCATCGACCGCGATGGGACGCTGAATGTGGAAAAAAACTACCTCTACCGTCCCGAGGACTGGGAATGGACGCCTCAGGCGGTGGAGGCGATCAAGGGGTTAAATCGCTTACAGATGCCTGTCATCGTCGTGACCAACCAGGCGGGCATCGCGCGGAAATTATATACCGATCTTGATGTCCTGCGGCTGCATCGGTATGTGGCCGATCTTGCCGCAATGCAGGGGGCTGCCATTGACGGCTTTTACTACTGCCCCCATCATCCAGACTATGATGAGAAATGTTGTGACTGCCGCAAACCGAAGCCAGGTCTCTTGCTACAAGCGGCGAAGGAATGGCGGATCGATCCGACCCGTTCATTCATGATCGGAGATAAGGTGATCGACATCGAGGCGGGAATCGCTGCAGGCGTCACCCCGATCTTGGTGAGGACAGGTTATGGCAGCGAAGAGCAGCGCAAGCTGCCTCCCCATATCGCTGTTGTGGAAAATCTGTTGGAGGCCTACCGACTGATCGCGAATCGGATTGATTGCGGGAAGTGAGAAGTATGCACGCTGTCGTCTTGGCGGGGGGATTCGGAACGCGGCTCCGGTCGGTGGTTAACGATGTGCCCAAACCGATGGCACCCATCCACAGTAAGCCCTTTCTGGACTACATCCTAGGTCAACTGAAAAAGAACGGGATCAAATCATATACCTTCTGTCTCCATTATATGGCGGATGCTATTCAGTCCTATTATACCGATGGGCGCGTTGCCGATGTGGAGATCGATTACAGCCTGGAAGCGAGTCCGCTCGGTACTGGCGGCGCCATTGGTTTATTGCGGGACAGGCTGAGAGACACCTTTTGCGTCGTCAATGCCGATACATACCTAGAGTTGAACGTCCGGGAGATGATTCAACGGCACAGGCAACAGGGAGCGACAGCCTCAATCGCCCTGTTCAACATGCCCGATCCGCAGCGTTATGGCCGTTTAGCCCTGGATCGGGAGGGGCGAATCGTTCAGTTCAATGAGAAATCAGGGTCTAAAGACGTCTATTTCGGTGACGCCCTCAGCGATGCAAGCCCCATCAACGCGGGGCTGTACCTGCTGGAACCGGAGATTTTTGAATATATCCCCAGGGATCAAGTGTTTTCGTTAGAGAAAGACCTCTTTCCCCAACTGTTGGAGGACAAAAAGGTGATCCTCGGTTACGACGGCGTCGAGAATTTCTTCGATATCGGCGTTCCCGAGGATCTGAGCAAGTTTAGAGATTGGGTGATGGAGAGTGAACGGGGAGCATTGGGTTGATCGTCACATCAACGGGCAGCTTGATGAGACCATGAAAGCCGTGGAAAGCCTGCGGTCGCAGCGCGATCAGATCCAGTTAATCGCGCAAACCATGGTCCGCGTCTTCCAAAGGGGAGGGGTCGTCTACCTCTGCGGCAACGGGGGCAGCGCTTCTGACGCCCAGCATATCGCTGCGGAACTTATCGGCAAGCTCTCAATGAATCGGGTGCCCCTGCCTGCCATCGCATTGACGACGAACACATCCGTCATCACGGCCGTCGCCAATGACTTCAGCTTCGAAGATGTCTTTGTCCGCCAGGTTCAGGCGCTGGTGACGGAGAGAGATATGCTCGTCGGCATCAGCACAAGCGGTGAATCGAGAAACGTGATCCAGGCGCTGGCGGAAGCCAGGCGAAAAGGGGCCGCCACGGCGGCCATGACAGGAAGCGGCGGAGAGATGGGCAAACATGCCGACATCGTCCTGTCCATACCGTCCCGCCTGACGCCACGCATTCAGGAAGCCCACATCACAGCCGGCCACATTATCTGCGATCTCGTTGAACAGATCATGTTTGCAAACAGGGGGACAGGAGATGAGTAAGATCGACAGAAAAGAACTCAATCTTCATCTATACAAACACCTCTACCTGGTCAGAAACGCCGAGGAAGCGATCCGCAAACACTACCATGAAGATGAGATGAAGACACCTGTGCACCTGTCCATCGGCAGCGAGGCTATCTCCGTGGGGGTATGCCAGGCGATGCAACCGCAGGATCAGGCATTGGCGACCTTTCGCAACCATGCTGTGTACTTGACGAAAACGGGAGAGACGGATCGGTTTTTCGCGGAACTCTACGGCAAGTCGACGGGGGTGGCGAAAGGCAAGTCCGGCTCCATGCACCTATCAGCCATGGACAACGGCATGATCTGCGCGACGGCGATCGTGGCCAGCGGGATCCCCGTCGCCGTCGGCGCCGCCCTGGCCAACAAGATGCAAAAAAACGGCAAGGTGGTTGCCGTTTTCTTCGGTGACGGCGCGACGGAAGAAGGGGTGTTCTGGGAGAGCCTGAACATCGCCTGTCTGATGAAGCTGCCGATCCTTTTTGTTTGCGAGGACAACGAACTGGCCGTCCATGCGCCCAATGAAGTTCGCAAGGGCTATCGCTCTTTGACGGCGATCGCTAGGCAATACCGTTGCCATGTGTTCTCTGACGATACGACAGACGTGGAAGCGATCTACCATCTGACCCAAGAAGCGCTGTATCAGATGGCCGAAACCGAAATGCCCTGCCTGATCGATTTGAAGTATTACCGCTATCTGGAGCATGTGGGCGTCAATGAGGATTTTAACGCCGGATACCGTTCCCGCGCCGATTATGAGCGGTGGTTGAAGCAAGATCCTGTCATCATTCAGCGTGAAAAACTGCTATCCCTCGGTTGCAGCGAGTCGGAGATTCGCGAGCTGGAACGGTTGATCGATGGGCAGATCGAAAGCAGCCTTGCCTATGCAAAGTCGGCGCCCTTCCCGGAACCAAATCAATTGCATGAGGATGTGTATGCATGAGCAGATCGATCACCTACCGTGACGCCATCAACGAAGCCATCCTTCAGGAAATGAAGCGCGATGAGCGCGTTTTTGTATATGGAATCGATGTAGCCGATCACAAACGGATCTTCGGCTCCACGCGGGGACTTGTCGAAACATTCGGTCCGGAACGCTGCTTCAGCACGCCATTGTCAGAAGACGCCTTGACCGGCATGGCACTGGGCGCCGCCGTGAACGGTCTGCGGCCCATCCTCGTCCACATGCGCGTCGACTTTATGCTCTTAGGGATGAACCAGATCGCCAACATGATCTCCAGTTTTCGCTACGGCTCAGGCGGTCTCGTCAACGTTCCCCTCGTGATCCGGGCGGTCATCGGCAGAGGCTGGGGCCAGTCCTATCAGCATAGCAAGACGATGCACGCCTCCTTCGCCCATATTCCAGGCATCAAGGTCGTCATGCCGGCTACCCCCTATGATGCCAAGGGGATGCTGATTTCGGCCATCCGTGATGACAACCCCGTCATCTTTATCGAACACCGCTGGCTCTATGACGCCTATGGAGAAGTGCCGGAAGAACCCTACACAGAGCCCCTTTCCCAGGCGAAGGTGCTCCGCAGCGGCAAGGACATCACCATCGTGGCCACCTCATGGATGAACGTGGAGGCCGTCAAGGCGGCTGAGGTGCTGAGCAAAGCTGGCATCAGTGCTGAGGTGATCGACGCGCGCTCAATCTCCCCCTTTGACGAGACAGTGATCGTCGATTCCGTGAAAAAGACAGGCCATTGCATCGTCATCGACGATGACTGGATCCACTGTGGCTTTGGCGCCGAAGTGGCCGCCAGGGTATCGGAGCAGTGTTTCGGAAATCTGAAATCGCCGGTGGAACGGATGGGGTATGCGGCGACGCCCTGCCCCTGCGCGCGGCCGCTAGAGAATCTCTTCTACCCCAACGCCGTATCGCTGATCAAGAAGATAGAGAATAAGTTTGACTTGGAGCCGATCGACCTGACGGGCGAAGACTTCTATAGTTACGAGAAGAAATTCAGAGGCCCTTTTTAAGGAGGACATTCCAATGATCAAAAAAGGCTATGAATCATCGAAAGATGATAGAGCGCTGAGAAGAAGATTCTTTGAACTGTATAAAGATTGTCCGATTCCTGAAGATGAAGTGCTGTCCAATCTCGGACTTTTTATTGCGCGACAAAAGCTTGCGCGAATCATGCTGATGAATGATCTGTATAAAATGATCGTCCCCATTCCTGGGGTGGTCATGGAGTTTGGCTGTCGCTATGGACAAAACCTGGCGCTGTTTTCCAATTTTCGAGGCATGTATGAACCCTTCAATCATAGCCGGAAGATCATCGGTTTTGACACTTTTGAGGGATTTCCGCACGTTGATGAAAAAGACGGTAACGCCGAAATAGCGCAGCAGGGTTTTTATTCTGTTCCGAAGGGGTATGAACAGTACCTGCACGAAGTGATGGATTACCACGAGAAAGAGGCGCCCTTAGCACATATTAAGAAATTTGAACTTGTAAAAGGCGACTGCTCACAGACCGTAGAAAAATATCTGAACGACAACCCGGAGACTGTCGTCGCTTTGGCTTACTTTGATTTGGATTTGTACCGTCCCACAAAAGATTGCCTCAGCGCGATTCAAAAACACCTGATCAAAGGCAGTGTCCTCGCCTTTGACGATGTGAACCTGCATGACTTCCCGGGGGAGACCATCGCCATACAAGAGTTTTTCGGTTTAAACAGCTGCCGACTGCTGAGAAGTCCCTACAGCGGCGCTTTCCAAACCTATATGGTGGTGGAATAGTATGATTCACCTGGAGAAAAAAGCGAACTGGGTGAGGAATCAAGTCCTGGAGATGACCGCTTCCGCCAAAAAAGGACATATCGGCGGTGCCTTTTCTGCTATCGATGTGTTGGTTGCATTGTATTACGGCGGTTTTTTGCGGTTCAATCCGTCAGAGCCCGCATGGGAAGACCGTGACAGATTCATCTTGAGCAAGGGGCACTCCACATTAGCGCTGTATGTGATTCTGGCCGACTTAGGGTTTACGAGTTGGGATGCATTCAAAACGTATGGGCAAAACGGTTCGTTCTTGGGCGCGCACCCTGATCACGCGATCCCCGGCATTGAGGTCGATTCCGGCTCGTTGGGAAACGGTCTCGGCATGGGGGCCGGCATGGCGCTGGCGGCGAAGATGGATCAGAAACCAGTCAGAACGGTTGTGCTCCTTGGCGACGGAGAGTGTTACGAAGGTGCCATCTGGGAAGCGGTCATGTTCGCCGGCCACCATGGATTGAACAACCTGATCGCCATTGTCGATCGCAACGGGCAATGTGTTACTGACTATACGGAAGACTGCAATCGCCTGGAACCCTTTACCGCCAAATGGGAAGCCTGCGGGTGGGAGGTTCTATCCATCGATGGACACTCCTTCGCCGAGATCGGGCAGGCCCTGGATCACGGGCGCAATCGTTCCACCCAACGGCCTCTTCTGATCAATGCGAAGACGATCAAAGGCAAAGGCGTTTCGTTTATGGAAGGCGCCCTGGAATGGCACCATTCCGTCCCCAACGGTGAGAAATTGGTGAGGGCGAGAAGGGAACTGACATGGACAGAATGATTGACTTTGAATCTGTACATATATCGGAAGATATTCGCGATGCCTTCTTCGATCAATTGCACAGGATTGCCGAGAAAGACGCTCGGGTAATGTTGTTGACTGCCGATATGAGCGCTTTCAGCCTGGAGAGGTATAAACGCGAACTGCCTCAGCAGTACGTGAATGTGGGGATCGCGGAACAGAACCTCATCAATATCGCGGCCGGCTTAGCCAAGATGGGAAAAAAGGTGTTTGTGTACGGGATTGCGCCTTTTGTCACAATGCGATGCTATGAGCAAATCAAAATTGTGACAGAGATGAACCTGGATATCCACATCATCGGGGCGGGCGCCGGATTGTCCTACGGGAGTGACGGATACACCCATCACGCGGTTCAGGATATCGGCATCATGCGCCTGCTGAGAGGATTGCGAATCTACAACCCCTCTGACAGCGTCAGTTCAGCCGCTGCCGCCTACGCCGCCTATTATGGACATGGCCCCTCTTATACGCGCATCGATAAAGGCAGGTTTCCTTTGATCCACGGCAGCGCCGTTTGGGAGCGCTTAATCCAAAAGGGTGTTGTTTCTATTAATGAGGGAACCGATGTTACCCTGCTGTCGACAGGTTTTATGGTCCAGCAGGCTCTGGCGATCACAGAAGCATTGGCCGCCCAGTCGATTCAAGCCGGGCTGATCGATGTGTTTCAGTTGAATCCCCTTTGTGCCGAAGAATTGAACAGTGCGATCGGAAACAGCAAAAAACTGGTCACCATCGAAGAACATGAACGAGCCGGGGGCTTAGGGACGATGGTCAGTGAGTGGCTCGTCGATCAAAGGCGCATGACGCCGTTGAAACGAGTGGCCATCGATGCCCAGCCACAGGGATATGGCGATCGTCCATGGCTACATCAAATGCTCGGGTTGGATACAGCGTCGCTCACCCGAAAGATTATGGAGTTTCTCAATGTTAAGTAATGGGGTGACAGTGGGTGTACAGAGGTAAAAAAGTGCTCGTCGCAGGCGGAACCGGAACCATTGGCATTCCCCTCGTCAAGAAACTGCTTGAACTTGGCGCAGATGTTTCTGTCGCCTCTTTGGATAGCCCGGAGTATGCGAGGACGGTCTTGGGGCGGGATGTTCAATTCATCCGGGCCGATTTGACCGACTTCAATGAGTGTCTACGCGTCAACGACCGGCAGGAGTATGTCTTTAACCTGGTGGGAATCAAAGGCTCAGTGGGAATCGGCGAAACCAAGGTCGCCTCTTACTTTGTCAACATGCTGTGGTTTCAGACGAATCTGATGGAAGCGGCCTTCCGGTCGGGCGTGCAACGGTTTCTCTTCGTGAGCAGCATCTGTGGATACCCGCAGTCCGATTTTCACGAAGAGGGCAATATGTGGAATGGCCTACCCAAGCAAAATGACCGGTTCCCCGGCATCGCCAAAAGGGTGGGCGAAGTCCAGGGTGAAACGTATCTGCATCAATACGGCTGGGATGCTGTTCGGATCGTCCGTCCGGGCAATGTATACGGACCCTTTGATGACTTTAATCCCGCTACAGCGCAAGTGATTCCGGCTTTGATTCGACGGATGATCGATGGAGAAAATCCGGTGCGGGTGTGGGGAGACGGATCGGCTGTACGGGATTTTATCTTCTCGGAAGAGGTCGCCCACTGGCTGCTGGTGGCCTTGGAAAAAGCGCCGCCCTGCGTTCCGATTAACCTTGGCAGCGGAAAAGGGACGACCATCCGCCAGGTGGCGGAGACGATCGCCGCCAGTCTGCCTGCTCCGCCGCAGATCGAGTGGGACCTGAGCAAACCCGTCGGCGATCCCGTCCGGCTATTGTCGGTGGAACGGGCGAAGCAATTGTTAGGTTTTGAACCGATGGTCTCACTCGAAGAAGGCATCGGGCGGACCATCGACTGGTATCAGGCAAATCAGTCATTGATCAAATGATGAGAGGTGTTCTCTGTGGAGAAGAATGGCGGCGAATGGAAAAAGTCAGCGGAGAGGGCTTTTCTCCCATCTATCGCAGACCTCATTGATATCTTGACTATTGATCAGATCAAAGAGGTGCTGTTGACGGACAAAAAATCGATTTATGCGGAAGAAATGAAAAAGTTGGAGCATGACATCGATCTGATTATCGAAGAAAACAAGGTGCAACTATCTGCGAGAAAAATCAGGATGATCATCGTCCTGGCTCAAATGAATCTACATATTTGGAAATGCAAAGACAAGATGCAGGAAGAGTCGGAACGGTATGCGGAATACCTCACGCTAGCCCATCAACTGAACGGGATCAGAAATCAAATCAAAAATATGCTATTGGATGAGTTTGGCGAAGCAAATAAGGCCTCGAAAAAAACAAACGACAACACTGACGATCTCGAAGGATGGTTGATCAGTATATAGGGGGGAGCAATTGACGCTGAATTCACGCAACTTTTAAACGGAGGATTATTTAAAATGAACGGGATGGGCAACAGGAGAAATAAAATCCTGATCATCGTTATTCGGTATATCCCTTTTAAGGAAAAATCCTATTACGAGTTTCCCCTTGGCTTGGCGTACATCTCCGCGTCATTAAAGCAAGCCGGATATGCTGTCGAAGTGCTGAACCTAAACCACCATGATGGAACCCAATCGGATTTGCTAAAAGAGCGCCTGGCGAATGGAGATATCGGCTATGTCATGACTGGGGGGTTGTCGGCCCACTACCGGGCGATTCAACGCATTATCGATGATGTGCGTGCGATTGATGAAGGCGTAAGGGTGATCATCGGCGGCGGCGTCATCTCGGCAAGTCCGGAATTGATGTTCCACACGCTTCGACCGGACTATATGGTGATCGGTGAGGGCGAAATCACCGTCGTCGAATTGCTCGATGCGCTCACAGGCGGGGCAGACGACATCCACCGGGTTAAGGGCATCGGTTATTCCGATTCTGCGGGCCGATTGATAATCACCCCAGCCCGGGAACCCATCATGGACTTGGACAGCATCCCTTTTCCCGATCTGGAGGGCTTTGAGTTCGAACGGTATCTGGATATGCAACGTCCCAATGACAGTCTATATCTGTATATTGATGATAAACCCAGGTTCTATCCGATTATTTCAAGTCGGGGATGCCCCTATAACTGCACCTTTTGCTACCATCCCTCTGGAAGCAAGTATCGCAGCCGCTCGATCGACAACTTTATGGCTGAAGTAAAGTTTGTCACGGAACGATACGGCGTGAATAACCTAGCCATATTCGACGAGTTGATTTCGGCCGACCGTGAACGGCTCGTTGAAATCTGCAGACGATTGAAAGAGCTGCCGAAGCAAGTCCATTGGATCTGCCAGTTGCGAGTCGACGAAGTCGATCAAGAGTTGCTCTTCATGCTAAAAGACGCCGGATGTTTTTTAATCAGTTATGGTTTCGAAAGCGCCTGCAACGAAGTGTTGAAGAGCATGAGGAAGCATATCACGGTCGAACAGATCGAATCAGCGATGGAGATGACTCGCCAGGCCGGGATCGGCATTCAAGGGTATTTTATTTTCGGCGATCCTGCCGAGACGATGGAATCGGCGCGCAAGACATTGGAATTCTGGAAAAAGCATCATGATTATCATCTCACGCTTGGGTATATACGTCCCTTTCCCGGCTCCGTTCTTTGGAAAAAACAAGTCGAGAATAAGTCACTGGAAGAACAGTTGCACTTTCTAAATCAATGTATTGAAAATCCGCCCAACATGTCGAAAATGGACACTTATCAGTGGCAAGAGCTTCGCAAAGAGGTCTATAAGGCGCTCCTATCGAACGAACATTTTGGCACGGTGTTATCGTCAGAACGCATTGGAGAAAGGGGATACCGGATTCGCATTCAATGCCCTCATTGCAATCAAGAAGTGACATACGGAAATTTTCATCAAAGAATCTTGGGCGTATTTAAGTTGAACTGTCGTCATTGCAACCAGGCCATGAACATCAAGCCCCTGGCGTTTACCCATGTGCAAGAAGATTATCGGAGAAACAAGCAGGTCTTTAACAAGCTTGCGACGGGCGTTCCTGTTACGGTCACCCCGTGTATGGATGAAGGGGAGTTTGCGGCCCAAGCCGAGCTGTTGTTAGAAGGAATTGAGGTTGCCCATTACCTGGATATCAGTGAGAGCAAGGTGGGCATGGCCTATATGGGCAAAAAGATCGAAAAGCGCGACGCTGAAACCATCAACCGGTTGCAGGATAACTACTTTTTAATTCCGCTGACGCGATTCGCCGACCGGGTGTTTGCGCATCTAGTTTCATTGGGCGTCGAGCCGGAGAGGATCTGTCGTTTAGATGAGATTCATCCTAGACCTGTTTGAAATGAGGTTTCACTGTGTTCAGATGCATCGGGAACGACTGCGTATTTCCGATCGGCCAAGGGACAACGGGGACGGGACCCCTGGCCAACGCCAGCGATGAAGGGGACCGGGAACGGGCAGCCGTGCTCAGGCATGGCGTCGATCTGGGAATGAACTACATTGACACGGCTGAGTTATACGGCGGCGGACACGCCGAAATCGTTGTGGGCAAGGCGATCAGAGGCGTACGCGATCGCGTGTTCATCGCCTCGAAGTTCAACCCGGATCACCATCGGTTTTCGGATGTCATCAATGCGCTGGATGGAAGCCTGAAAAGACTGGGCACGGATTTTATTGATCTGTATCAGATTCACTGGCCTAACCCGCGCGTGCCGATTCAAGAGACGATGGAAGCCTTGCGCGTACTGGTTGCTCAAGGCAAGATACGGTATATCGGCGTGAGCAATTTCACGTTGCAAGAGTATGTGGAAGCGCAACGTGTTTTTGGCAGCGGAAAAATCGTCTCGAACCAAGTGGAGTATAATCTTGTGGAGCGATCCATTGAGGAAGCCTGGCTGCCCTACAGCCAAGCAAATCAGATCGCCACGCTCGCCTATAGTCCGCTGGATCAAGGAAGGAGCGGCTTTACCAGGACCCAACAACAACTGTTGCAGGAGATCGCGGAAGGCTATGATAAAACGGTGTTTCAGGTGATCCTGCGCTGGATTGTCGACCACGGTTCGGTGATCGCTATCGCCAAGTCTGCGAGCATGCATCATACCTCTCAGAACGCGGAAGCTGCCCAGTTTGACTTATCGACCGACGATATGGAGTCCATCGCGAAGGCTTTTCAGCGAAAAACGGATTGGGTGTTGCCGGCAGAGGTTCAGGTGAAGGCTGAAGGCAAACCGGTCTATGGGACGGTGGAAGAAGCGATGAAAAATCGGTTCGACTTGTTCCCAAGCCCGGAGATATTGGCCGAAAATATCGCGAAGTGGAAGATTCAAAAGCCGATTCGACTGATCCGAAACCCTGACCATGCCGGTCCGTTCCGATACATCCTCGTGGGCGAACATATTCGATATTGGGCTTGGGTCATCGCTTTTGGATGGGAGATTCCCATCCCCGCATACATCCAGGAAGTGGACTAAATTAGGACCGAAGACAAATAATGGGAGTGGCGCTAGGGATGATCTATAAACCACTGGGAAAGAGCGGCTGTCTTGTGCCGGCGTTGGGGCAGGGATGCATGGGGATCGGGGGATTTTTCTCCCAAGACATATCCGATGATGACCGTTATATCGGCGCGCTTCAGCGCGGATATGCCTTGGGAATGACCTTTGTCGATACGGCTGAGGTCTACGGCGACGGGCATTCGGAAGAGGTCATCGGAAAATCGGTGAAAGGCATCCGGGACTCGATCTTCATCGCTTCCAAGTTCTCACCGGAGAATAGTTCTTCCCGTGGCGTCATCGATGCCGCCGAGAGAAGCTTGCAGCGTCTGAGGACCGACTACATCGATCTATACCAGATCCACTGGCCGAACCCGTTGATCCCGCTCGAAGAAACACTGGGGGCCATGGTGAAACTAGTCCAAGAGGGAAAGGTCCGCTTCATCGGCGTATCCAATTTTTCGTTAAAAGAGTTAAAAGAGGCCCACGCGCTGTTGGGGGATAAACTCGTATCCATTCAAAATGAATACAACCTGTTTGATCGATCGATCGAGAGCACTGTACTTCCCTTTTGCGTTGAAAACGACATGACCATGATCGCCTATAGCCCCTTGGATCAAGGCAATCTCTCATCTCCTTCAAAGAAAGCGTGCCTTGAAGAGATTGCCCAACATCACGACGGAACGGTTGCCCAGGTCGTTCTCAACTGGTTGGTCGCTAAGAGAAATGTCGTTGCGATTCCGAAATCTTCCAATATCCATCATGTCGAAGAAAACGCCAAGGCGTTGGCCTTTCGCCTTTCCGATGCGGAAATCCGTTTGATCGATGATGCTTTTTCGGGTAATCAAAAGCGAATTCCGGTAAAAGAGATTCGTGTCGTGCAAGATGGACAGGGAAATCGAAAGGCCTATTGCACCTTGTCTGAGGCGATCGAAAATAAATTGGGCTTTGTTCCGAGTCCCGCTGACTTGGCCGAGGATATCGCTTCAGGGGAGCCAATTAAACCAGTGCGTGTCCGCAAGACCACCTCGACAGAGGGTGGATATGCCTACGATTTGCTGGAAGGGCGGATTCGATACTGGGCCTGGGTGATTGCAAATGGAGAGACATCGGCGATTCCTGTTTTGATTCGAGAATAATATGTAAGAACAGGTGATATTTTTATGAAGGATTACGGGATAAAGACATACACAAACACGGAAGAGGCGGAAGCGAGAGGTCAAATGGTGCAGATGTTGAAAAACTGCCCCATACCGGACGATCAATTGCTTTCCAATTTGGGTCTCTTTTTAAACTCAAAATCGCTTTCCAGAATCCTGTTTATGGATCATATTTACAAGCAGATCGTCGATGTACAGGGTGTCATCATCGAGTTTGGAACCCGCTGGGGACAGAACCTCGCCTTATTCTCAGCGTTGCGGGGCATTTACGAACCCTTCAATCGCCATCGCAAGATCATCGGCTTTGATACCTTTGAAGGCTTCCCCAGTATCTCCGATAAAGACGGCGTCTCCGACATGATGGTCGTCGGCGGACTGGCCTTGCCTGACAACTACGTGGATTATCTGGAAAATATCATTACCTTGCAGGAAAAGGACAATCCCCTGGCACACATCAAAAAGCATGATCTGCGAACGGGCGATGCGACTGAGGAGATCGAAAAGTATCTCAAGGATTGCCCGGAGACGATCATCGCGCTGGCCTACTTTGACTTTGATCTGTATGAGCCGACGAAAAAATGCCTCACTGCGATCAAGGATCGTTTAGTGAAAGGCAGTATCTTAGGTTTTGATGAGTTGAATGATCCGGACTCGCCCGGCGAAACACTGGCGCTCATGGAGGTCATGGGCCTGAACAATATTCGTCTCAAACGGTACCGCTACACGTCGAGAACGTCGTATTACATCGTTGAATAACCGAGATGTAAGGGGAGAATGTTGTTGCGCGAGGATTATACCTATGAACGGTCGGTAACGGCGAAAGATTTTGCAGATATCTTTGGGACGACGGAGGAGGATATCAATGCGAAATGCGGCGAGATGCTCCAACGGGATAATTTCCAATACGACACAGTGGAAGGGAAAGAGCGAGATCAGATCATTGTCAGCGTCCTGAAAGAGCTGGAAGGAAAGCCCTTCTCCGTATCCGGACA
Source organism: Heliobacterium mobile (assembly GCF_009720735.1). GTDB lineage: Bacteria > Bacillota > Desulfitobacteriia > Heliobacteriales > Heliobacteriaceae > Heliobacterium > Heliobacterium mobile. The sequence goes on along the minus strand of NZ_WNKU01000013.1, from coordinate 76,549 downwards.
GGAGCGTCAAATCCAGTGGGAGAAGGGTTGGAGAGAAAATCTGGATGTGTTTTTACGATCAGGAGATATCCGCGATCTGACGCCGAAGTACATCAACAAACACCCCATTAAACGTCTCAAGCAAAATTATATTCGACCGAAAAGCGAAAACTACGAGCTCAATTATTTCAACTTATTCAAAACCTGGCTGTTTAAAACATATTTTCACAACGCATCTTCCATCTATGAATTCGGTTTTGGTCCGGGCCATAACCTGGCGACCCTCGCCGACATGTATCCGCAAGCCCGCCTCACCGGTTTCGACTGGGCCAAGTCCTCGATCGAGATTTTGGACGCCATCTCCCCTATGTATGGCGATCGTATTGCAGGGAAGCTGTTTAATATGTTTTCGCCCGACTTCGAGGTGGAGGTTGACAAACAGAGCGCCTTTTTGACGATCGGTTCGCTCGAACAGTTGGGCGATTCTTTTGAAAAGATACTGGACTTCTTTATCCGCAAGAAGCCCTCAATTTGTGTGAATGTGGAGCCGATAATAGAATTATATGATCCCGAGCATCTGCTGGACTGGCTTGCGATCAAATACCATCAAAAGCGCGGGTATTTAAATAATTACCTGACGAGACTTCGCGAGTTAGAGTCTCAAGGCGTCATTGAGATCTGTGAGACTCGGAGAATCCATTTCAGCAATCAGTATCATGAGGGTTCTTTAATCGTCTGGCGGCCAATCGGATAGGGGGATAACGTATGATCAGCGAAGAAGTCCTTCGCAGTTTTTCAGGAAAAAACGTGTTAGTCACCGGCGGAACCGGCCTCATTGGCCGGCAAGTGGTGGATATCTTATGTGAAGCCGGCGCTTATGTCACTATTGCCTCACTGGATAAGATCGCGGTGAATGATCAAGCGAAACATATCTACGGCGATTTGGCCGATTTTTCCTTCTGCAAGGAAATTACCAGCGATATGGATTTCGTCTTTCATATCGCTGGTATCAAAGGCTCCATTGAGGTAACGAAGTCAAAACCAGCCAGCTTTTTCGTGCCTTTGCTGATGATGAACACAAACCTGCTGGAGGCGAGCCGGTTAAATAAGGTCCAAAAACTCGTGTATACGAGTTCTATCGGCGCCTATGAGCAGGGTGAACGCTTTGTCGAAACCGATTCCTGTTCGGGTCCCCCGATGGATATGTTCCCTGGTTGGGCAAAACGCATGGCCGAGCTGCAGATCCAGGCCTATAAGATCCAATACGGACTCGATCATTTCGCCGTCGTCCGACCTTGCAACGTATACGGTCCTGGGGATAATTTTGATCCGGCCAACGCCATGGTCATCCCCTCTCTGCTGCACCGGATCTATCACAAGGAGGACCCGCTGCTCATCTGGGGAGACGGTAGCGCTGTCAGAGACTTTGCCTACAGCCGGGATGTGGCGGAAGGGACAATACTGGCGCTCTATCATGGGACGCCATCGGGGTATGTGAACCTGGGAAGCGGTCAGGAATACACGATCCGGCAAGTCATCGAGACGTTGCGTACCTTTTTAGACTTCAATTATGCCTTTGACACCAACAAACCGGTGGGCTTTTCCAAGCGAGTGATGGACATCACCCTGGCGAGAGAGACCATAGGGTATAACCCGACCACGTCATTGCTTGATGGTTTAAAACAAACATGGGATTGGTATGTAGAAAATACCGCCGAATATCAACGCAAGGTGAACTACTTTCGATAATTGTCAATGGATCACAGGAGGAAGTCTATGCTCGCGGTAGAGAAGACGAAACTGGACGGGGTTTTGCTGATAAAGCCCTATACGTTTGAAGACTTCAGGGGAACGTACACGGAAACGTACAATGAAAAACTGTATAAGGAAAACGGGATCGACATTGACTTTGTGCAGGATGATATTTCTGTTTCATCCCAAGGTGTGCTGCGGGGGATTCACGGGGATCAAAACACATGGAAGCTGATTTCGTGCTTGCACGGAAAGTTTTATTTTGTTGTTGTCAACTGTGATGAGCAATCAATAAACTTCGGAAAATGGCAAGCTTTTACCCTTTCCGCCTCCAATTACCATCAGGTGTTGGTTCCGCCCAAGCACGGTAACGCCCATCTGGTCTTGAGCGAACAAGCCATCTTCCATTATAAACAAAGCACATACTATGACCCGGCAGGCCAGTTCACCTACAAGTGGAATGATCCGAAGCTGAATATCTGGTGGCCGATCAAAGACCCAATCCTATCGCAACGAGATGAGGTGGGACATCGTGTATAAAGGGAAAAACGTGCTCGTCGCCGGCGGGACCGGCTTTGTCGGTGTCAATCTGATCAGACGTCTGCTTGAACTCGGCGCTGATGTGACAGCAACCATACATAAAAAAGAGCCGGTCCTTCAGGATGATCGAATCCGCTATGTTCGCTGTGATCTAACCCGGCAAGAGGACTGCCACCGCGTTGCGCAGGGGATGGATTTCGTTTTTATGTGCGCCGCAAACACATCCGGCGCGGCTGTAATTGAAAAGAACCCACTCACCCATGTGACGCCGAACGTAATCATGAACTTGCTCATCCTTGAGGCGGCCTACAGCGCCAATGTCAAAAAGGTCTTGTTCATCAGCAGCAACACCGTCTATCCCGCCTATACTCATCCTGTCAAGGAAGAGGAAATGATGACAGGGGACCTCTTTGAGAAGTACTTTTGCGTTGGCTGGATGAAGCGGTTCAGTGAAATCGCTTGTGAGATGTATGCGACCAAGATCCGCAATCCTATGCAGGTTGTCGTCGTGAGACCTGCTAACATCTACGGCGAGTATGATGATTTCGAGTGGGAGACATCGCATGTCTTGCCTGCGTTGATCCGAAAAGTTGTCGAAAGACACGCCCCGCTGGAGGTATGGGGGGACGGCAAGGACCTGAAAGACTTTATTTATGTGGGCGACTTTGTTGAGGGCATCCTCTCGGCGATGGAAAAGATCGAGGGCTATGAGCCAGTAAACATCGGTTCGGGCAGGTCGATCAGCATCCGGGAAGCATTGCAGACGATTTTGGCCGTCGATGGCTATGAGGACGCGCAGGTTGTCTATAACCAATCGAAGCCGTCGATGATCCCCGTCCGCAAGATCGACGTCACAAAAGCGGAACAGTTGATCGGTTTCTCCGCCGAGACCTCCTTTGAGGAAGGGATACGGAATACGATCCGTTGGTATCGACAAAGCCGCGCATCTGAATAATGAGAGGATTTGCTTATGATAATAAGCCGGACGCCTTTTCGCATTTCCTTTTTTGGCGGGGGCACCGACTACCCAGTATGGTATAAGGAAAACGGCGGTCTTGTGCTGTCCACTTCCATAAATAAGTATTGCTACGTCATTTGCCGGTACCTTCCGCCTTTTTTCGATTACAATTATTGTCTCCGCTACCGGCAAAGAGAAGAGACATTGACGATCGATCAGATCAAACACCCCTCGATTCGCGAGTGCTTGCGCTTTATCTCGACCGAGCGAGGGGTCGAAATCCAGCATAACGCCGATCTGCCGGCCATGTCTGGATTGGGTTCCAGTTCCGCCTTTACGGTTGGATTGCTGAACGCGCTCTATGCCTTAAAAGGCTGCATGAGTTCGAAACAGAAACTGGCGTTGGAAGCGATTTATGTCGAGCAGCATGTCATCGGCGAAAATGTAGGATCTCAAGACCAGACGACGGCGGCCTTCGGCGGATTCAACAAAATTCGCTTTGGCGGACCGAATGAAATCGTTGTCGAACCGATCATCATCGACACGAAGAAGCTTCAGTTGCTGCAAAGCCATTTGATGCTCTTCTTTCTTGGGTTTCCCAGAATTGCTTCCGATATCGCCAAGGAACAGATCAAGGTAACGCCTCAAAAGAAGAAAGAGCTCACCGAGATGATGGATATCGCCAATGCGGCGATTGCCTTTTTGGCGACAGCGAATGAAGACCTGGATGACTTCGGGAAATTATTGCATGAACAATGGATGATCAAGCGGAGCTTGACCCCCTTGATTTCGAATGGAGCGATCGATGAGGTCTACGAGATCGGACGACGGGCTGGAGCGATCGGCGGAAAGCTGTTGGGCGCCGGCGGCGGAGGGTTTATGTTGTTTTATGCTAGACCCGAAGATCAAGAACGGATCAGAGAAGATCTCGGCCATTTGTTGCACGTTCCCTTTTCCTTTGATTCGACGGGAACACAAATCATTTACTATATGCCGGAAGAAAACTATTAATAACGAGATAGGAAAGGTATTAGAACAATGAGCGTAGCGTGTGAAAATAATCCGTTGAATGGGATGAACATTCGCAGGGTGCTCATCACCGGAATCACCGGATTTGTGGGGAGTCATCTGGCTGATTATATCCTGGAGCATCATCCGGACGTAGAGATCGTCGGGCTTGTCCGCTGGCGCGCGCCGAAAGACAATATCCAGCACATTTTGGGGAAGGTAAAGCTGGTCTACGGCGATCTTACCGACATGCCATCCCTGTTGAAAGCGTTGTCGCAACATAAACCCGATGTGATTTTCCATCTGGCTGCCCAATCGTATGTTGACTTTAGCTTTGTGTCGCCTGTGTCCACCCTGGAGACGAACGTCATCGGAACCTGCAATCTGTTAGAGTCGATCAAGCAGATCAAAGACCTGGACGGGTATGATCCGGTGGTGCATATCTGCAGTTCTTCAGAGGTGTATGGACAAGTTCGCCAAGACGAGGTCCCGATCACCGAGGCTTGTCCCCTGAGACCGGCGTCTCCCTATGCGGTCAGTAAGGTCGGAGAGGACATGCTCGCCCATCAGTACTGGCTCTCCTGGAAGATCAAAACGATTCGGACGAGAATGTTTACCCATGAAGGACCTCGACGCGGCGAGGTGTTTGCCTCATCCAACTTTGCCAAACAGATCGCTGCGATCGAGTGTGGAAAACAGGCGCCGACGATTTATGTGGGGAATTTAAACAGCATTCGCACGTTCACCGATGTTCGTGACGCCGTGCGGGCCTACTGGCTGTTGGTCACCTGTTGTCAGCCCGGAGAGGTCTATAACATCGGCGGCGTCGAGACGATGACCATCGGTGAAATGCTGCAGTGCCTGATTGAAAAGTCGACCCATAAGAACATCGCTGTGGAAGTAGATCCGGCTCGGTTACGGCCATCCGATGTAACCCTGCAGATCCCTTGCACCGATAAATTCGTGCTTGCCACAGGATGGCAGCCCCAGATCAAAGTCGATCGCATGTTGGAAGACACGTTGCATTATTGGCGTGAGTATTATCGAAACGCATAAAAAGATGGGGGCCAATGGATCACAACAACAGGGGGACCTCATGATGTTACCCAAAGTGAGTCTCATTACAGCGGTAAAAAATCGCGCGAAATACATTGAAAACTGTATGCGCAGCGTCGTTGAACAAGATTACCCCAATATTGAGCATATCGTCATCGATGGCGCGTCGAATGACGGCACGCTCGAGATTTTAGAGAAATATCGGGACCGGATCCGGCTTTACTCCGAAGCGGATGATGGGCCTGTCGACGCTTTTGCTAAAGCGATGGAGAAAGTGACCGGTGATATCATCGGATTTGTCATGTCTGATGAACGCTATCATCCAGGCGCTGTAGAGTGGGCGGTAAAGGCCTTTGAAGCACATCCCGACGCCGCCATCATCTTTGGCGATTACCGTGTCGTCGATGAACATTATGACCTCATGTACGAATGGAAAAGTTCGCCGATCTCGTTTACCCAGTTGCTTTGCTGTGAAAAAACGATCCCGGCAAGCGCGTCCTTTATTCGAACGGAGGCGCTGAAACAGCAGGGCAAGCTGGTCGATGTCAAAGAGCTTATCCAGTTCAACGAATTTGGGCTATGGGTTTGGATCGCCATGCAGCACGAAATACGGTACGTTCCTGGTATGGTGGCTGATTATATGCTGCATTCCAGCTCCTTTACCTGCACGCCGAGCTTCTATCCCAAACTGCTTCAAGAAAAAGAGAAAGTTATTCGGACGGCTCTTGAGGACCCGCGCATTCCTACAAAGATGAGGAACCTCAACGATCGTGCCCTCGGTGGATTGTTCTACTGGGGCGCCGAATCGGTAATCGAAGGCGCGCCAGAACAGGGGAACGCCTGGTTTGCTCGGGCAAAAAGGCTCTTTTCAAGTATGCTTCGCGATTTGAGCGGCGCGAAAGAACTCGCGCTGTTTGGCGCCGGAACAGAAGGTCGCATCGCAGCCGCCTTTCTGGAGGCTGAGAATATAACCATCACGAAGATAATCGACAATAACCAGGCATTGTGGGGAACAGAACTGAAGGGCAAAGAAGTGAAGGGTGCCGACGCCCTTTCAGGCGCAGAATTCGTGATCGTGGCATGTTCACGATGGTATGAACCGATTGCGCGACAACTGGAATCGCTAGGGTTTACAGAGACCGACTATTGGAGGATTCCTGTTCAATGTCTCAATGTAAGGCAGGCATGAGGTGGTCATGGTGACGGACAGTCAAGGCAAGATCTGTGGTCCCTATTTGAGCGTCGTCGCCACCGCGAGAAACGACAATCACGGTGGAAATTTCAAAGAACGAATGCAACTGTTTATTGACGGATTATTATTTCAATCGGAGAAATATCAGATTCCCGTCGAACTCATCATCGTAGAATGGAACCCGCCTGTTGACCAACCGCCCTTGCATGGGCTGTTCCAATGGCCGGCAACCCATCCGTATTGCACAGTCCGATTTATCGAGGTTCCCCGGGAAATCCACCGCCGTTACCGTCATGCCGAACATCTTCCGCTCTACCAGATGATCGCAAAAAATGTGGGCGTGCGCCGGGCGAGGGGAGAGTACATATTATGCACAAATATTGACATTCTGTTTGCCGATGAATTATTCCGACATCTTGGAGAACGAAGGCTGGAAAAGGGAAAGCTATATCGCGCAACGCGGTATGATGTCGATTTGGACCTCTCCAAGGATATCTCCATCGCGCAGTGCGTTGATGATTTATCAAAACATATTGTTCGTGTGAATGACCGGGGCGGGAGCAGCCATCTGAAGACGGGCGAGCGTTTCTATATCTATCCGGAAAATATTGAAGAAATCTACCCTGTCGTTCGTTCCTTTTTTTCGCTGCTTGCCCCCTTCTTTACAAACGCCTGCGGCGATTTACAATTAATGCACCGGGATGACTGGTATGACGTTAAAGGATATCCCGAATTGGATATGCTGGCATTTCACTTAGACTCCCTATTTCATTACCTGGCCATTTCATCGGGCCTATCGGAGGAGATCTTTCCGGATTCAATGTGTATCTACCATATCGAACATACTGCCGGTTGGTCGCCCGAAGCAGAAAAGAACAAGTCTCTCGATCAACGGTACGTATCCAAGAAGATAACGCGTATGACTGATGCGCAAATCAATGTGTTGGGGCACGAAATTATCAATGAAAACCCTGACGGTTATCGACTCAATGGAACGCATTGGGGTCTTGTGCTGGATCAACTGCCTCAAACATGCTTGCTCAGGGCTCACTGGGATAGGCAGAGCGGAAACCAAGGATTCCTTCAGTTGTCACCAAAGGAGGCGCCCTATGGTATTGCCGATGAACAGTTTGACCTGGACGACTTTTTACTACAGATAGACCGTAAGGCGGCGCAGCTGGCTGAAGTCGGCAGCCGGCTCGGCGCCGACAGCTTCCGGGAATGGTTGAGAAGAGTGTTGTTGTTGGAGAAACAAGCAACCAAATCAGATACCTTAACGGATGAGCGGATTGCTCGGCTCGTCGACACCGTTGAAAACAAAAAGTTAATTATTTTTGGAACGGGAATGGCCTACCGAGCGGGTATTCGAATTCTCATCAAGCGCTTTGGCATCACACCATCCTATATTTTGGACAACAGCCCAGCCATGCAAGGGAAGTGGGTAGACGGACTTGAGGTGCGGCCCCCTGCCGTTTTGATGAACGAACAAAAGGACGACATTCTGGTTCTTATCGCGTCAAGTTTTTATGAAGACATCAAGGCGCAATTGAGCGACATGGGCTTGCTGGAAAATCAGCACTTTTTGAAGATTTACAATCAGAAGATAACTGATTTTTGCACGGCAAGACATTACTTGGCAGGCTGCTCATTCTACGAAAACCAATAGGAAACGAGTGATGGCGCCATGCGAATCGGCCTGGCTCAAATCAATCCAACGGTTGGCGACATACAGGGCAATGCGGCGAAGATCGCCCGCTGTATCGGACAGGCCAAGCGATCGAAGGTGGATCTGCTCGTCTTTTCGGAGCTGGCACTGATCGGCTATCCCCCCAGAGACCTCCTCTATCATGAGAGTTTCCTCTCTGAGGCGAAGGAGGCGCTCTATCGCCTGAATCAACAGTGCGGCGATGTGGCTGTCTTGCTGGGCTCTGTTCGGGTCGCAGAAGACCGGTTGTACAATACGGCTTTCCTGCTCGACGGCGGAGAGATCACCTGGCAGGATAAAACCCTGCTGCCCAACTACGATGTCTTTGACGAGTCCCGCTATTTCTGGTCGTCTGAACGCTGCGGGCCTATGCGCTTTCGGGGCTGCAACTTGGGCGTTCATGTCTGCGAGGACTCCTGGAATGACAAGGACGCCAGTTCGTCCAGGCGGTATGAGCGGGATCCCATCGAGGAATTGGCGCGCCAGGGCGTCGACATCTTCATCAATCTCTCAGCCTCTCCCTACCACCTGGAGAAGGGGGCACAGCGCCGGAGCATCATGGGAACGATCGCCCGCAAATACGGCAAGCCCTTTCTCTATGTCAATCAGGTCGGCGGCAACGATGAGCTCGTCTTTGACGGTCGAAGCTTTTTGTTGGATGACGAGGGCGCCCTGGTGGCGGAGGCGAAGGACTTTGAGGAAGACTTCCTCGCTTTTGAGTTAGAAAATATGGCGGTGATGTCGCCGCAGATCCGGACGGAAGGCATGGCGGCTCTGGAGAAGGCGTTGCAGATGAGCATCGCCGACTACTTCGCCAAGACCGGTTTCCGGCAGGCCGTCATTGGCCTTTCCGGGGGGATTGACTCGGCGGTGACGGCGGCGCTGGCCGTCCAGGCCCTCGGCAGCCGGAACGTCCTCGGCGTAGCGATGCCCTCTATCTATTCGAGTCGGGAAAGTGTCGAAGACGCCAAGCGGTTGGCGGAAAATCTGCAGATCGAGTTTCGGGTGCTCCCGATCACCCCCATCTTCGAACCCTTCGTCGGATCGCTCTCAGAGGGGAAGTACATCATGGACCTGGCGGAAGAAAACCTGCAGGCGCGCATTCGCGGGAACCTCCTGATGACGATCTCCAACCGGGAAAACCGGTTAATCCTCACCACCGGCAACAAGTCGGAGATGGCCGTCGGGTACTGCACCATGTACGGCGATATGGCTGGCGGCCTGGCCGTCATTTCCGATGTGCCGAAGACGATGATCTATCAACTGGCGGAACACCTAAACCGCGACAGGGAAGTCATCCCGAGCGCGATCATCGAAAAGCCGCCCTCGGCGGAATTGCGCCCGGGGCAGTTGGATACGGATTCCTTGCCGCCCTATGAGATCCTCGATCCCATCCTCAGCGGGCTGGTGGAAAACAACCGTTCCGTTGATGAGGTTGTCGCCGAAGGATATGACCGCTCAACGGTGGAGCGCGTTTTTCGCATGGTGCAGAGAAACGAGTATAAGCGGCGCCAGGCGCCGCCTGGGATCAGGGTGACCACCAGGGCCTTCGGATCAGGCCGGCGCTATCCCATCGCCCAGCGGTGGAATCCAATTTGAATGGGGGGTTCTTCGTGCAAAAGCAAGCAAAGGGCGCGGAAGAGACGAAAGCGGAAGAGATAAAGTCCCGAGAGTGGAATCAAGAAAAGCGGTGGAACCCGTTCAACAGTTATAAGCTGTTGAGCCAGGTCTACCGCTGGGAGGGGATCAAGCGGGGAAGGGACATCCCGCAGCCTGCGTTGATCACCATCGACCCCTCCAATGTGTGCAACTTAAACTGCGCCTGGTGCAACGCCGAGGTGGTTCGCAAAGAGCGCGGCGGCATGTTGTCGGAAAAAGCCCTGCTGGCCATCGCCGACTTTTTGCCCCGCTGGGGGGAGAAGAACCCCTTCATCAGTCCCGGCGTGGAGGCCGTCTGTATCGCCGGCGGCGGGGAACCCCTGCTCAACCCGGCGACGCCCGCCTTTATCGACCGGCTCGCCCAACATAAGATTCATATCGGCCTGGTCAGCAACGGCACCAGGGTGAATCATTGCATCGACGCCCTATCGCAGTGCGATTGGGTCGGCGCCTCGATCGACGCAGGATCGGCAGCCACTTTTAACAAACTAAAGGGCCTGCCTGACAACACCCCCTTGTTTGACACGATCATCACCAACCTCAGCAACCTGATCGACTACTCCAAGCGCCACAACAGCACGCTAGGATCGAGAAACCCGGCCTATGGCGTCAGCTATAAGTATCTCTTGTATAAAGAGAACATCGGCGAGATCTATCAGGCGGCGAAACTGGCGAAGGAGATCGGCTGCAAAAACATACATATCCGCCCTGCCGGCACCACCTGGGATAAGATCGGTACCGACGAGGAGATCCGCTTCAACAAGGAAGACATTCAGACCTTTAACGAGCAGATCGAACAGGCGCTTTCTCTCGACGACAATTCCTTCAACGTCTATGGCGTCACCCACAAGTTCGATTCCCAGTTCAATCCGTCGAACTGTTTTGAGCGGTGTCACGCTATTTTCATGACGGCCGCGATCATGCCCCCCATCGGCAAAGATGCGCCCAAAGACGCCTTTACCCTCGGCCTTTGCTGTGACCGGCGCGGCGACCAGAAGCTGGAGTTGGCGAGAAACCTGGAGGATGTGGAACAGATCAACAAATTGTGGGGGAATGACGCCCACTGGAAGATCTTCGATTCCATCGACGTGGAGAAGGAGTGTCCCCGCTGCACCTATCAGCCGCACAACCAGATCTACGAGAACGTCATCCTGAAAGACAGCATGACCCACCGGTTCATCTAACGGTTGAGCGATGAGATGCAAATTGAACAGGAGGAGTCAGATGGATAACCGCAACCGGGATCCCTTTTCATTGTCCGGGGCGTACTGGAATCAACGACATGTATTACGGTCGTTTAGCGAAAAATTGCATCAGATGGGCCAGACGGTGAATTCAAAAGAATGCTTGGATACATACCAGTGGGCGCAGATCATGGCTGTCGCATTGGAATACCAACCGGATGTGATTTTGGAATTGGGGCGCGCCTATGGGAACTCGACATGTGTATTCGTCGAAGCGTCTCAGCGGCTGGAAAAAACGTGCGATGTCGTCAGCATTTGCATGACCGACTATTTTCAGAAGCAGACGATTCCGGCATTAAAGGACAAAGGCTTGATTGACGACGATTGGCTGTCGCCGCTGCAATGCCATACCGCCGATATTCTGCAATTTCCCTTTGAGGAATTGCTGGCCGGGCAACAACGAGTGTTGCTCTTTTGGGATGCCCATGGTTTTGAAGTGGCCAACGTCGTATTGGGAAAGATCATGCCTGTCCTCGCAAGTAGGGACCATCTGGTCATCATGCATGACTTGAGCGATGCGCGGTATTGTGGAGAACACATATTCCCTTACGGAGAGACCTCGCTCTGGGATGGAGAAAACGCCGGCGATAACCGGTTTTTTATCGGTCACGTCTCTTCCGCCGTCGGGCAGGCCATATCTGCGCTCGACTTCTTGACGCGCAATCGGATCGAGTTGTATTCGGCGGATCACGTGTTTCACACAGAAATCGGCGCCGATGACGATAAAATCAAAACGATGCGGGAATCGCTGGGCGACCTGTTTTCACTGAACGCCCATTGGTATTGCTTCTCTATGAATACCGCCGACGGGCCCTTTACCTTTCCGAACATTGCGACCTTCCAGCGTTCGAAGCGAATCATCGAAGGTCTCTATGGGATCACCAGTCCGGACGAACATCTGGCTCTGCAGGCGAAGCAAGCCCGCTTCCGTGAGCGTTGGAATGAGCGTCTGCAAGGGCGAAAACTGGCGATTTTCGGTTGCGGCGTCGCCGGGAAGAAGCTGCGCGATTACCTGCGGGAACTGACGATCCCTGTGGGAGCCTTTTTTGACAACAACCAGAACAGATGGGGGAGTGAAGTCGATGGCATCCCCCTTTGCGCGCCGGCGGAGATAGACGCTTCTTGGTTTGTGATCATCGCTTCGCAATGGCAGCAGGAGATTGCGGCGCAGTTGTTGTCCATGGGACTGCAACAGGGAATTCACTTTGCCGAAAACTATGACGATTGGGTCCAGCTCGTTATCGCTGACGGCGGGCGATAAGCCGGGTTGCAGACCGAGGCACCAAAGTGATTTGTCCGAAGGCCCTTCGGATCTAGGTCGGATGAAGAAAAGAAAGGTCAATGAATATCTATGGAAGAGCGGTTCATTGATTCTCCCAAACTGAGTGTGATTGTTGTCGCCAGGAATGATGATCATGGCGGCAACTTTATGAAACGGTTGCGCATGTTCGTCAATGGAATCGCCGCGCACTCCGATGCTTACCGGTTGCCCACGGAAACGATCATCGTCGAATGGAATCCCGATCTGACAAGACCGGGTTTGGCGGAGTCCTTGCGGAGGGGCCAGCGCAGTTCTTTTAACACGCTGCGCGTCATCACCGTCGATCCGGCCATTCATGAGCGATACACCTACAGTCAAAAGATGGCCTTGTTTCAGTTTATCGGCAAGAACGCCGGGATTCGAAGAGCCCGCGGCACTTATATCCTGGCGACCAATGCGGATGTCCTCTTGTCGGATGAACTATTTTCCTTCATCGCCCGGGGGGACTTGACGCCTGGGAAGCTGTACCGGGCTTTGCGCCATGACGTGGGGCGGGAAATACCGGAGCCCGAGCCGCTCCAGAAGCAACTGGAGTTTTGTCGCGACCATATCCTTCGCACCTATGGAAAGTTCCTGGTCCATAACTTTCAATCGGGCGTCGTCTTTCGCACCTATCCCGACGATATTGACGAGGTCTATCGGCGGTACCGGATCCCAAAACCGATCTATAACAATGTCTGCGGCGATTTTCAATTGATGGCCCGTGAGAACTGGCATCAATTGCGCGGATACCCGGAGTGGGACTTGCATTCGATGAACGTAGACCACCTCCTGGAAATCGCGGCGGTGTACAGCGGAATCGAGGAGGTTATCCTCGATGACGCAGCCTGTCTCTATCATGTCGATCATGACGGCGGATGGATTCCTGATACGCTCGGCACGGCGGACAGCGAAGAGATGAAACAGAAGCGACGGGGCATGCCTTTTCTCTCTTACGGGCAATACCTCGTGTTGGCGGATCGAATGGAGAGGCAGGGCAAAGGCGTGGTCTTCAACGGCGAGTCCTGGGGACTGGCCGGTAGGGCCTTGCAAGAAGGCCGAGTTTTCCAGGCCGATTGGGACCGTGACGGCAGCCTTACCTTCGGCGAGCCGGCACCGGCCGCTCCCGGTGACCTGGCTGGCGCGCCTAGACCGGCGTCTACACCGGATGATGTCAGTAACGTCCGGGAATGGCTGGATAACATCAACGGTCCCTGGAAACGGGAGATGATGACCTTTGGTGCACAAGGTTTCCATGACTGGGTGATGGCAGTCGCCTTTCAGGAGCGCCAGCCCGTTGAAGGCCAGGAGGACTTGCGGCAGGTGCTGGCGGCGAAACTGGAGCGCCTCTCTAAGGGTGGAAAGCTGGTCGTCTTCGGAACTGGCACCGGATACCAGAGATATCTGAAGCCGGTTTTGCGGCACTACGGCCAGCGGTTGGCCTGTTTTGTCGACAATGACCTGGGAAAAGCGGGAATGCGCATCGATGGCATCCCCGTCTGTTTGCCAGCCGGTTTAGACGCTGCCGAGCGAGAGAACACGCTCATTCTGGTGGCTTCCAGTTATTACGAAGACATAAAAAAACAGCTCGCCAGCATGGGATTTGCAGAACATAGCGACTTCGTCCGCGGGCTGACCTGGTTGACCCATTATTTTGTCTTTGAGGATTACAATTTGAATTTTGACGAGTTATAGAAGGAAGAGGGCAGGGACGTTCCGATGGACAATACGCGTATCCTGGCGGTGGGCAACTTCAGTTCCCTCTATGTCCACGACAGTTGGATCCGGCCCATAGAAAAGCTCTTCTCGACGGTCGCTGTGAACACAACGCCGCTGCTGGCCGCCGGCGACTTGGACAACACCTACTGCCAGCGTTATGTGGAATCGTTGACCCGCAATGATCGCTTTGATTACCTGTTTTACTACGCTGAGGTCAATGACATTCTGTCAGAAGAGTTTTTCCTTGCGCAGCGGAAGTTGGGCATCCCGATGCTCACCTTTTATTGTGACGATGAACCGGAGACATGGTACCGGCTGAACCGACGCCACGACCACCGCTTCGACCTGGTAGCCACCCACTCCAAACGAGGCTGGCAGCGCCGGGTGGAGGAGGGAGACGGCGGGAAGACCCTCTATCTGCCCTGGGGCTACAACCACGATATTTTCCGGCCCCTCCCGGGGGTCACCAAAAAGTATGACGTCGTCTTCATCGGCAAGTACAAAAAAGCCGGCGATACGGCGGTGCGCAACGAAGACGGGCAGGTTCGCATAGACTCGCTCACGCAGATGTACGAGATCTGCCGTGAAGCGGGATTGGTCTTTCGCGTCTTCGGACTAGGCTGGGAACGGCACCCCGTCCTGGCGGACGTCTACGGGGGGATACTGTCCAACGAGGAGATGGTGCGGGTCTACAGCGAGTCCCGGATCGTCTTCAATCCCAGTTATTCAGCCGATGATGACGCGCCGACCTACCAGACAAAGCTTCGCCATTTTGAGGTGGCAGGCTGCGGCGCTTTTCAACTGACCAACGAAAACCCGGAACTGGCGGAACTGTTCCGAGAAGACGAGGAGATCGTCTTTTACCGGGATGTGGACGATTTGAAAGCCAAGACGCTCGCTTATATTCAGAATGAGGCGGAGCGGGAGGCCGTTGCCCGCCGGGGGCTCGTCAGAGCGCAGCAGGAACATACGATGGAACAACGGCTGAAGACGCTCTTTTCCGCTGCCCGGAACCAATATCCGCCCAAAAAGGGGGAGGCGGCCTCCGGCAGACCCCTCCCGCCTGCGCAGGTGTTCATCCGACCGGATCAGCCAGGAGACATCATGGAAGGGCCCGACAATGCCTTCTCCGCGCGTTCCTTCGAATCGTTGCGGAATGCGCCGGAGTGGCTGTGGCAGCGGATTGACAGCCATCCCTTCGTACATCTGCTGCCACCGGGGGCTGGTCCGGAGACGGCGCGCTACGAGGTGCTGAAACCTTTGCGGGACATCGACGCCGACGTGGTGACTGTTCGCTCGATCGTGCAGTTCCCTGTAAATGACGCCAATTTCGTTCAAGTGGACCGTCATCGTTTTCAGGGGGCGATTCTGGGTTCGGAAAGGGAGAGCGCGGAGCGAGAGCGGGCGATCGAGCGCGTCATCCTGGAAGGGGAGCGGGACAAACGATTTTTTTATCCCAACCATCTCTTCCGTCCCCGGGCGCTTCGCCGTATCCTCGACCGCCTGGAGGAGGAGCCCGAGCAGACGATGGGAGCGCTTTTGGCGAACTGCCGAGTGGCCCATTCCTTCCGCATCGTCAATCGCTTCCAACTCGATCGCGCCTTCGACGCCTCGGCCTACCTGCAACACCGCATCGACGACCTGCTGCGCAATCTGGCGCTGCTGGGAAAAGGGGTGCTCATCTACGGCGCCCGCGGCGAGTTGATACGGGGCATCCTGGATTCGGTCGAACGGCACGGCGTGGCGATGCGGGGTTTTGTCGATCGCGACCTCGCCGGAACGGTCCTGATGGGACATCCCGTTTATGGGCGCGATGCCATTGAGCAGGTCATGCCTGATGTGATATTGATCGCGGCCACTGTATCGGGACCGGCGATCCGCGCCTCCCTGGCCGATCTGGACCGGCGAATCTGCCTGATCCCGTTGTACGATCCGAATGACTCCGCCTGGGATGTGGGTTATTGATATGTGGGAAGGGGGAATAACCTTGCGAGTGCTCTTTGCAAATGCGCCCTGGCATAAATGGGAAGGTGGCCGGGTGATTTACCGGGGGGTCCGGGCCGGTTCACGCTGGCCCCATACGATCCCCTGTTACGGCAGTGATATGATCGGCGACTATCTCCCCTTTCCCTTCTTTCTGGCGACAGGCGCTGCCCTGGTCCGGCAAGCAGGATTTGAGGCGTGCCTGCGCGATTCGATCGGGTTGGGGGAAAGCTACGAAGATTTTTACGCCTATGTACGCGAACAATCGCCTGATGTCATTGCGATGGAGACATCGACACCTTCGTTGCGTAACGATCTGGAGGTCGCTGCCGAACTGAAAAGGATCCTGCCTGACGTGAGGATCCTTTTCTGCGGCGTCCATCACGAAATGGACAGCGAGGCTTTCCTGGCGCGCCATTCTGTCATCGATTACTGCGTCTACGGGGAATATGAGACGCCGGTGCTGCGGCTGCTAGAGGCGCTTCGAGATGGCGAGTCGCTTGCCAGCGTCAACAACCTAGTCTATCGCGAGCAGGATAGTGTCCGGAAGACGGCGCCCGGCCCGCTGGTCGATCTGAATCGCTTCCCCTGGCCGGTTCGGGACGAGATGCCGGTGCGTAATTACTTCGATTCCGTCTGCGGACTGGAACGACCGCAACTGCAGATCATCACCACCCGGGGATGCCCCTATGGATGCATCTTCTGCGTCTGGCCGCAGTTGATCTACCGCGGTAACCGCTATCGCACACGTTCGCCGCAGGATGTGGTGGACGAGATCGCTTACCATGTATCAAAGTATCCCTACAAGAGCTTCTATATTGATGATGACACCTTCAATATCCGGCCGGATCATGTGCTTGAGATCGCGCGGCTGTTGCGAGAACGGCAACTCGATCATATCCCTTGGGGAATCATGGCCCGGGCTGATCGGATGACCGAGGAGATCCTGCGTTCCCTCCGAGATGCCGGGCTGTACAGCGTGAAATACGGTGTGGAATCAGCCGATCAACAGACGCTCGATAACATCGGCAAAGGGATGTCGGTCGAACAGGTCCGCCACATTATCGAATACACGAAGAGTCTTGGCATCAAGGTCCATCTGACCTTCACCTTCGGTCTCCCCGATGACACACCGGAATCGATCGAAAAGACGATCACCTTGGCTGCCGAACTCCCCTCTGACTCGGTCCAGTTTTCCATCGCTACGCCTTTTCCGGGGACAAAGATGTACGAGATTTACAAAGATAAGGGCTGGCTGACCACCCAGGACTGGAGCCGCTACGACGGCGCCGCCACAGCCGTGTCCCGAACGGAACGGTTCAGCGGGGAACAACTGGAGGGTTTCGTACGGGAAGCCTACCAGCGGTACAATGAGGCCCGGATTCGCGTGGCGCTCCGAACAGAGGATTTTCTGACGGCCTTGCGCCGGCGTTTGATGGAAGAGGTCCCAGAAGGCGCGGCCCTGCTGATGCCCCAGGCGGCCAATATCACCTTGACAACGACGCTGGCGACAATATTGAGCCGATGGGGCTATCAGGTGCACCTGTTTTCTCACGTTCGCTTTGCCGAACTGTTTGCAGACATCCTACCCAAGGAACAATTGCACCTGTTCGCGGAGCCGAACGATTTTCGCTTTGCCCTGTTGCGCGAACAGGCGGAACAGCTTGGCGTCGCAGCGACCTTTGCTGCTGCGGTCATTCCCTATAGCAACCTCACCGGTTGTGGTTATGAAGAAGTGGAACAGCTGGCCCTGGCGGCTGCACCCAAGATCGCCGCAGGGGTGAATCTTCACGGTCAAATCATCAAATAGCAGCGGCGCTGACGAATCAGTAGCTCTCACTGTTTCTCAAGCAAATCTGCTTTTTGAGGTCTATGGCTTGGAGGACAGTTAAACAACATGGTTTCCAGTGGAAAAGGGATTTTGCTGCCAATATTCTCGACAGGATGGACTGCCTACGCGAAGAAAACTGAGATAAAGTAATTCCTTCGTCTTAGCGATAATATAAGTAGATGCAGTTGGCAGACTCGTGTAGAGATTAGATGGCGAAAGGATGTAGTCGGTTGCATGTGCTCTTTGCCAATGCACCCCGGCATTATCGAGGGGAAGAGGGAAAAGCATGTAGGCGAGGTGTGAGGGCTGGATCGCGCTGGCCCCATACGTCGCCTTTTTTGGTGGCGACCTCGTGCGGCTATATCCCCTTTCCTTTCTTCCTGGCGACGGCGACTGCGCTGGCGCGCGATTCCATCGCCGAAGGTGAACGCTATGAAGATTTTTTTGCATATGTGGCCAGCCCGCGCCCCGATGTATCCCAGAAGCGGCTACACCCTGCCTATCCAACGATCTGGAAGGTAGCGGAGCGTTGCCAGATGGTCGTATTTTATTTTACGGGGATCCATTTCGAACTAGAAATGTCCTTTTTGCATTCTCTCCCGGTCCTTGATTTCGCCATTTTCGGTGATTACGGGGCGCCGGTGGTTGAACTCCTGAAGGTGTTGGCTGGCCTTCCGGCGGGCTCCAGAGGTGGGAATGGCAACAATGCTTGATACAGAGCCGATTCCAAAACGGAAATTACTTCAGCGCAGATACTCGCTTGAAGGTAACTGAATGATCGTCTCCCGGCGGTGAGCAACCTCCTCTACCGCAACGGCGATGCTTCCGGAAGACGCCGCCCGGTCACAGTAGCCCGATCGGTTTCAAAAAAGTAGAAAAGTTGTTTTAATGGCAGCCCCCCAAATTGATTTGGGATCAACCTTTAAGGGCAGAACATTAAATAATCGGAAATGTTGTCCAAAAGGGTTAGATAGATTTTGTGGCGGAATAAGGGGATGTACAAATGCGAATTTTGATGACAGGTTTGTTATCCGTCAGTTATATCCGTGACAATTGGGTAGAACCATTACGCCGTATGCATGAGGTAACTTGTGTTGACCTTACGCCATTGCTGAGCATTTATCAAAATGGCTATCATGAGAAATATCTGTTATCGCTGATTCAACGTGAGAGCTATGATTGCCTGTTCTTTTATTCGGATGCAGTACACCAAGAATTTAGCGATGACTTTTTTTATGCGGTTCGGCGGAAGGGATTGCCTATAATTGCATTTTATGCAGATGATGAACCAGAAATTTGGTTTCGAAAGAATGCTCCTTACGATCATCGTTTCGATTTTATCGCGACACATTCACGTAGAGGAGCAATTCGGCGGCAGCAAGAGGGATGGCAGGACCGAGTATTATATTTGCCTTGGGGGTATAATCCGAGAGTTTTTTATAAGATACCTAAGACAGAAAAAAAATATGATGTTATCTATGTTGGTGCAAACGTAAGAGGGAATAACAACATCGTCTCACAATCCCATCAGAACAATACGATTCAGCGATTGATGGTGGAAATGTATCGCTTCTGCCAGTCACAAGGGTTGATTTTTCGTATCTTCGGTGATGCATGGGATAAGGATGAAGAGCTTAGAGAGTGTTATGGTGGACGACCATCCTTCGAAGAATTGGCGCAAGTTTATAACGAAACACGCATTGTTTTTAACCCGGGCATATCTGCGGAAGGTGATGATTCGGGTTTTCAAACAAAATTGCGCCATTTTGAAGTGGCCGGATGCGGATCAGTGCAAATTACCAACAGGAACCCTGAGCTAATGGAGCTTTTTGTAGAAGACAAGGAAATCCTATTTTATGATTCTCTAGATGGCTTGAAGAGTAAAGTGTTAACGTATGTTCGCAATGAGAAAATAAGGGAAGAAATGGCGTTAAAAACACTTGTAAAAGCTAAAAAAGAGCATACAACGGATGAACGGCTCAAGATTTTATTTAATGCGGCATTAGATGTTGATGTCATCTCAATGAAAAGCGGCACGACCATATCTCAGAATACCGTAGGACACGAAAAGCCATTAATTAAGACCGTTTGGTTAAAAGAACGAAAAGACGCTCAAACGATATTGGAACAGTGGAATGATGATGAATTTGACGGTTTTGATGCTGTCCATTTTATCGTTGGCGATCTTCAGCCCGTCAATATTGAATATAACGTGCTCTCCAGAGCAATTCAAAAGGTAAATGCCCCCATCATCGGTGTTCGCAGCTTTTTGGAATTAGCCATATTGGATGGTAATTTTGTTCAACGGAGGAAGCAAAATATTCGGGGCTTGCTTCTGAAAGAGCGCAATGTACTTTACCAAATTGACGAAGCAGTTGGGAATAATGATAATCGACTTGGTGAAAAGAAAGAGATAATTCCGGCATTTATTGACGGCAATTTATCTTTTCCGATATTTAATTATTTAGTGCGTCCTAATATAGCTAAGAATTTCTTACAGGCATCTATATCCAATGATGTTAAATGGTTTTTGGAGCAAGAACGTTATGAGTCTGGTATGATACTTAATGATTTGAGAGTTAATACTTATTTAGCTCTGCAAAACTGGGAACCGGCATATATCTCTCGATTACGAATGGTTCTTAATAATATTCAATTTGAAAAACCTTCTTTGATGGTGTATGGTGTTCAGGGAAAAATGGCCGAACATGTATTCAAATTACTTAAAGAATATCCGAATGTTATAATTTCCGGTCTTATTGATCGCAGTCTCACGGGTTCACGGATTCAGGGACATTATGTTTATTCAGCTGATGATATATTAAAGATGGTTCCTGATTATATCATCATTGCCGCAGAACATTCGGGACCGCAAATTTTGAACAGCATTCGGGACATGCAGGCAATAACGACAATCCTACCCTTATATAACCTAGATGATCCAGTGTGGGAGTTATTCCTTTAATAAGGTTAAAGGCAAAGAGCATTTTTAACGAAAATATAATTACGACATAGTAGCACTGAAGAAAGGCCCTATTGCGGGAAGGGTGTATACATTGCGGGTTCTATTTTCCAATGCGCCTTGGCACAAACAAGCGGAAATCGGTCAGGCAGGATGGCGAGGTGTGCGGGCCGGTTCACGCTGGCCCCATACTTCGCCTTTTTTCGGTGGTGAACTTACGGGGGGATACATTCCTTTTCCTTTCTTTCTTTCTACGGCAGCGGCGATGGCAAAACGTGCTGGCTTGGAGACGTTCATTCGAGACTCCATTGCCATGGGAGAATCTTACGCTGATTTTTTTAATTTTGTTAGGGAATATGATCCTCAAGTAATTATAATGGAGACATCAACCCCTAGTTTGTCGAATGATCTCGCCATTGCACGCCGCTTAAAAAAAGATTTTTCGAAAGCCCTCATTATTTTTTGTGGGGCTCATTTTGAGTTAGAGCAAGAAAAGTTTATTGAATCAAACCGAGATATTGATTTTACAGTTTATGGGGAATATGAAACCGCTCTCGTTGAACTGTTAAACCTCCTACATTCCTGTTTAGTGAACGAATCCTTTTCTCTCAGCGAAAAAGGCGAAATATCAGTCTTGCCGGAAAAGATTGCTTCAATTCCTAATTTAGTTTTTCGTGACGGTGCTGCCGTAAGAAAAACCCTCCATGGAAAACCTGTCGATTTGGCGTCTCTCCCTTGGCCACACAGAGATAGTCTTCCTAATGAAAACTACTTTGATTCAGTTTGCGGTCTTGATCTGCCTCAACTGCAAATTATGACGTCCCGAGGTTGCCCTTACGGTTGTATTTTTTGTGTTTGGCCACAACTAATTTATCGAGGTACTCATTACCGTACGCGCAGTCCTGAAGACGTAGTGAATGAGATTGAAGAGAATCTTCGCCGCTATCCTTATCGGAGCATATATATCGATGATGATACATTTAATATCAATCGTGAACACGTATTGATGATCGCTCGACTCATGAAGCAACGCGGTTTGACGGATGTTCCATGGGGAATAATGGCTCGAGCAGACCGGATGACCGAAAACATGTTGGATGAGTTAAAAGAAGCAGGGCTTTTTAGTGTTAAATATGGTGTGGAATCAGCAGATCAACAGGTACTTAACGATATTGGTAAAAAATTAGATTTGGCGAAAGTAAGTCAAATCATTCGATATACCAAAGAAATCGGCATTAAAGTCCATTTGACCTTTACGTTTGGTTTACCTAGTGATACTGCAGAATCGATTGAGGAGACAATCGCCCTTGCAGCCAGTCTACCTTCAGATTCAGTACAGTTTTCTATTGCAACGCCATTTCCAGGAACTAAGATGTATACCGAGTATGATGCCCGTGGCTGGATTTCAACTAAGAATTGGGATCATTATGACGGCTCTACGCAGGCTGTATCTAGAACAGAACGATTTACAGGCGAACAACTGGAAGGTTATGTACGCAAGGCCTACCGCATCTGGGGCGAGGCGAAGGTGAAGCGTACTCTTTATTCTGACGAATTCAAACAGGCTTTTAAGAACAAGGTGGCCGCAACAGTTGGTCCCGGAGCCAAACTCGTTTTGTTACAATCAGCGAATATCGCTTTAACATGTAACC
This sequence comes from Heliobacterium mobile, assembly GCF_009720735.1. Lineage (GTDB taxonomy): Bacteria > Bacillota > Desulfitobacteriia > Heliobacteriales > Heliobacteriaceae > Heliobacterium > Heliobacterium mobile. Next base: position 54,009 of record NZ_WNKU01000013.1, on the reverse strand, counting down.
TTTTGCGTCTGCTTCATGAGGAAATGCCCTATGAAATGCATGTGGTAACTCATGAGCGATTCGCAAAAGAATTTGTATCGATTATTCCTGAAAAACGAGTCCATGTATTTAGGAACACTGGCGATTTCAGTCATGCCTTGTTGCGAGATTTTGCGAAGACATTGCGTGAACAGGAATACCTCGAAGGGACAATTATCCCCTATACAAATCCTACCGGATGTGGTTATGAAGAAGTCGAAAAAGTAGCCCTAGAACTGGCATCAACCATCGTTGCCGGTGTAACCATGGAAGGGAAAATCATTCGATGAAGCGTATTTTGATGGTTGGAGCCTTGTCGATCCAGTATGTAAAAGACAATTGGGTAAAACCTATACGGGAGATGTATGATGCCGCTTGTATTGACGTATCGCCGTTGTTGGCTTCACGTAAAAACGGTTATCATGAGCAATATCTTTTAGAGGTGTTGCGCCGAGGCAATTTTGATGTACTCTTTTTTTATTCCGATGCCGTGAATAAAGACTTCTCTGACGATTTCTTTGGCTATGTCCGAGCAATGGGGGTAAAAATCGTTGCTTTTCATGCGGACGATGAGCCTGAAGTATGGTATCGTCAAAACATTGGACATGATCATCGTTTTGACCTGGTCGCATCTCATTCTCTTCGAGGAGTCCAGCAGCGCTTACATGAAGGGTGGGATAAAAACCGGATTCTTTGGCTTCCTTGGGGATTTAATGAAAACCTTTTTCACCGTGATCAGAATTGGGTCGAACATGAAAACGGGCATTCCAGTGAGGTAAAATACGATATTGTATTTATTGGTACGAATTTGGTGCAAGAACATAATCAGCAGATATATTTAAGAGATGGGTACTCCCGACAGCAAATGCTGACAGATCTTTACTACATCTGTCAGGAACTGAACTTGGAGTTGAAGCTTTTTGGTTTTGGATGGGAGCGCCATCCCGTACTAAAGGAATGTGCGGGCGGTTTGGTAGCGAATGAAGAAATGGCACGCGTTTATCAACAGGCCCGGATTGTATTTAACCCGGGGTTCTCCGCCGACGATGCCATTGATTCTTATCAAACGAAATTACGTCACTTTGAGGTGGCTGGTGCCGGGGCTTTTCAACTGACCAACGAAAATCCGGAATTATCTCGGTTATTTCAACCTGGTAAAGAAATCGTTTTTTTTAGAAATCGTGAAGAGTTAAAGGATAAAATCAATTATTTCATTACCCACGATGAAGAACGTTATCGAATCGCGAAAGCCGCTTATCAGCGAGCTCATGGTGAGCATACAATGGGGCACCGGTTGAGGACGCTTTTTGGTGGAACGGACATCACCGACATAGTGACGCATCAAGAAGTGTTAATCAAGACCATGCGCTTTTCTTCTAAGGAAGAGCTGCGGCGCTGGCTTGATGGAAATAAAGGCACAGTTTCTAAGCAACTGGGACAATTTGCAGCAATTCATTTTATTGTCGGTGATTTTGTTGTAGAAAACCTGGAATACAGCTTTGTACGTAGCCTGTTACAAAAACTACAAAGTGTCTATGTTATCGGTATACGCACTTATCTAGAAGTTGGTGCATTACACGATAACTATGTGCAGCGAAAAAAACAGGATATGCATGGTTTGTTGTTAACTGAAGAGATCGACATTAGTGATATCCCTCGGGAAGTGTCAGAGTATATCCAGTATCAATGTCCCACCTTATCTGAAAAAGGAAAAATTCGACCACTCATTAACTATTTACTTCACCCTTCCGTCGTGGAGCGAGTAGTAGAATCGTTTTTAAATCTGGAACCATCTACGTCTAATGATTTGGGGTTTTACTGCTCCGGAGCGGTAGTCAACGATTTTCAGGCTGGTCCTGCACTGGATATTCCCGATATCCGTACCCCACCCTATGTTTTCCGCCTCCGTAAACTTCTAGAAAAGCTTCAAGTCGATAGACAGCGTCTTCTTATCTATGGAGTAAGAGGGGATATGGCTGATCGGGTTTTTGGACAACTAAAGTTATACCCTAACGTTAATCTAATTGGAGCGGTTGATCGGAACCTACAAGGCCGTATGATTGCCGGAATCCCCATTTATGGTTTTGATGACATTCCTTCATTAAAGCCGGATATGGTCATAATTGCTGCCGAGACGTCCGGGTCGGCAATTTATGAGAGTTTAAAGCCGCTGCAGCACATGGCAGCAGTGGCTCCGTTGTATGATTTGTCTTCACCTATATGGGATGTGCTTCTCCCCTTTTCTACCGGAAAAATGAACTATGGACTATGAAGAAGTAATTGTCAGGAGTGAACAGGATGCCTCATTTTGATTATGATTTAGCGGTGATTGGCATCGGGCGGGTCGGGTTGCCACTGGCGTTGATATTTGCGGATAAGGGCCTTCGTGTCTTGGGTATTGATAGAGATACGCATATTGTTGAATCCATTCGCCAAGGAAAGATGCCTTTTTTCGAAACGGGATGCCAAGAGTTGCTCGACCGTGGTGTTTCAATCGATACAGATTATGACCTTGCTCAGTGTGGGCGAGCTGAAAAAGTGATCATCACCGTAGGTACTCCTTTTATGGAACATATCGAGATGAATCTAGGGCACATTAATCATGTATTGGCCGACGTGATTCCACAGTTACAGCGAGGACAGACGATCGTCTTGCGTAGTACCGTTGCGGTTGGAACGACGGAATTTGTCCAGAAAAGGATCGAAGCGGAACGAGGTTGGAAGACGGGGGAAGATTATTTTCTTGCTTTCGCACCGGAACGAATTCTTGAGGGTAAAGCTCTCGAAGAGATGAGTTCAATTCCTCAAGTTATCGGAACGGCTGAAGAAGGCAGCTTTCAAACGGCAGCCAATTTGTTTTTGAAGATCACTGGAGAGGTTTTTCCAGCAACCTTTCGTGGTGCAGAACTGGTAAAGCTCTTTTGTAATACAGGCCGCTACGTGTATTTTGGCTTAGTCAATTATTTTTTTATGGTAGCCAACAGTTTCGGGGAAGATATTTATGAACTGCTGAATCTGACGAATCATCATTACCCGCGGCCCATTTTTTATGGCCCCGGCTTTACGGCGGGCCCTTGTTTGCGAAAGGATTTTGCCATGATCAGTGAACTGTTTCCACAGTCTGATTTGTTTACGGCTACATGGCGTGTGAACGAGTCAATGCCGAAAGTAATTGTGGAAAAGATTCTCTCTGTTCAATCGATTTACGGATGCAAAGTGGCTGTTTTAGGTTTTACATTTAAGAAAGATAGTGATGATGTTCGAGACAGTTTGGTTCCGAAGCTGGTGCGGTATCTTCTTAAAGAAGTGCCCAGAGAAATTGCTATCGCAGAACCGAACCTATCGATAGGTGATCCACTTGACTGCACCTATCAGATCTTCTCTAACCAATCGGTAGAAACAGCCATCGAAGATTCGAATGTCATTGTTATCGCCAATGCACATACGGCATTTCAGCGTAATTGGGAGAGTTTGAAACAAAGAATACAGCCGGGTACGTTAATTGTAGATATTTGGAATATGACTCAGCAGGGACGCATGTTTTACAGACAAGGGTAATAAAAAGAGCCCGTGCTGCTGAAGGTGTCACCATAAAGTGGAATGCAAAATCATTAAATTATTAGGGTAGGAGTTGTATTATTGTGGGGAAAAATGTACTCGTTTTAGGTGGAGCTGGTTTTATCGGTTCTTATGTCTGTCGTGAACTTCTTGAGAAGGGCTATAAGCTAACGATAGTTGACAACTTTAGTAAATACGGCTTTATACAACATGACTATTTGCGGCACCCGAATGTGCGGCTCTTGGTGAAAGACGTGCGCAATATGTACCCGGTGGAATTTAAGGGTTATGACATCATCCTTTGTCTCGCTGCGTTGATTGGAGGTATTAAATATTTCCATAAAATTCCCTATCAGATTGCTCGTGATAATAATGAGCTTCTTGCGTACGCGATCGACTGTACGCTAGCCTCTTCCCCAGAAGCAGTCTTTGTCTATTTTTCTTCTTCCATGGTCTACGAGCGTGTTCAGCATCCTGTGACTGAAGCAGACGCCTATCAGCAACTTGTTCCCTTTACGAATTATGGTATGCAAAAACTCTATGGAGAGTACATGGTGCGGGGAGCTGAGCAGGAACTCGGATTACGCTACCTAATTGTTCGTCCCTTCAATGCGGTAGGGAGTGGCGAACTACCTGCTGTCGATTCAAAAGGTGAACTTGAATTCGGAATGGCTCATGTTATTCCTGATTTCGTCTACAAGGCGATGGTGCGGCAAAGCCCCTTTGAAATCCTCGGGGACGGTGAGCAGGTGCGTACCTTTACTCATGCCCGCGATGTGGCTGAAGCGTTACAACTGGCGTTAGCAAAAGGGATTGTTAACGAAGATTTTAACTTTTGCGGGCTCAATACCTTTAAGGTAAGTGACTTGGCGTTGCGAATCTGGGAAAAAGTCAACGGGGAAATCCCCTTCCCAGGCTTTAAACACTTGTCTGCCCCAGAAGCGGATGTACGTTTCCGCGTTGGTGTCTCAGAGAAAGCCCAAGCAATACTTGGATGGACACCTAAATATGATATGGATTATATTCTAGATGATACGATTCGCTTTATTAAGGACAACTTCCAAGCGGTTCGTCGGTAAGGAGGGGCTATGCGCTACCTCCTCTATGGTTCTCAGGGGTTCGCTGAACATGTAGTTGACGCTTTGACAGAAAAAAATGAACAATTTGCATCATTGACGGACCGTTCTCAGATAACGGCAATTGTCGATCATGAGCTTTCCCAGTTGGGAAGACAGGTTCGAGAGTTTACCGTTCAAGAAGCTACCCCAAGACTTTTACGGGATATTCCCTTTGATAAGGTGATTATCGCTACGTTAGATTATCCCAAAGCAATTGAGCAGTTACAGCATTCTGGTTGTACTATGGATAAAATTGAGACGAATCTTTTTTGGGAGCCCTTTTTTCTCCAAATGGAACCGACAACATACTGTAACTACTCCTGTGGGTCTTGTAGCCGGAGTATGCTTCCCCCGGGACGTGCAAACCACCATTTGAATATGGAAGACTTTTATTCCGTTATGGGCCAATTTCCCCGGGTAAAGCGAGTTCAGTTGCAAGGACTTGGTGAGCCTCTGTTGAATCCGTCACTGTCGCGGATGGTAAAGTATCTCAGGGAGAGAAACATAAATACTTCAATAACGACCAACGGGAGTATTAAAATCCAACGGGAAATGTTAGATCACTTGGATAAACTCATTTTTTCGATTGATTCGACTGAACCGGAACGATTTCAACAGTTGCGCCCCGGTGGGAATTGGACGAAAATACGAGCGCATATCGCCGAAGCTTGGGCATATCGCCAGAAACAGTCTGAAAGGCCGCTACGGCTAGTCTATAACTTTGTGGTCAGTGCGGGTAATCACGATGATATGGACGGTCTCTGTTACTTTGCTACGCAACTTCCACCGGATGAAGTTCATATTCATTTGGCAGAAAACTGGCTGATTTCCAGTCAGGAAGGATATAAAAATTCCCGATTTTTCGCTGAGGCGGCTTTTGCGATAGAAGAACAAGTAATTGATAAAGTAGAAACCCTTCGTAGCCTTTTGGGGCAGATCGGAGTTACAGTAACCTATACAGGAGGGCAAAGACGAAAAGAGGCCTGTTGGTGGCCTTTTGCAGGTATTTTTATTTCTTGTGATGGGTATGTAACACCCTGTTGCATCCGGATGCATCCCGAAGTATTTCATCTTGGGAATGGATTGTCGGGAGATTTTCGTCAAATTTGGTTCGGGGAGAAATATCAATCCTTTCGTCAGGGCATGGTATCTTCTTCAGAGAATGGGATATGTGACGATTGCCCGCGGTGAAATGAGAGATTATATTCTCGGGGAGGAAACATAGTGACCATTCAGCGCTGGAGCAAGGGTAAATCAGAAACGGTAATTCGAAATCAATGGATTAACCTTACTTCTAACGAATTTTTTAATGATGGTGTTAAAATCGCTCCCTATTATTTGTTTCATTATCCCGACTGGGTGGTTGTGGTGCCCGTAACCAAACAAGGAAAGATTGTTCTTGTTCGGCAGTATCGTCCAGGAATCGATCAGGTTGACTGGGAACTCCCTTCCGGTGCGATGGATAAAAGGGATGATTCACCTGAAGCGGCGGCGGTCCGTGAGTTGCGAGAAGAGACCGGATACGCTGGCGTAGAAGCTGAATTTATCGCTTCGTTGACCGTCCACCCATCGGCTTTTTGCAATCGCTGTTATATTTTTTTGGTACAGGAATCAGAAAAAGTTAGTGAACCGCAGCCAGATGAGACAGAATGGATTGAATCAGCTGAATTTACCTGGAGTCAGTTAGAGGATATGATTATGCAATCTGAATTTATTATGGCGCCCCATATCGGTGCACTTTATCAAACTCGATTAAAATTCCCAAAGATTTTTGTATAAGCAAAAGGTGATACCGAACGATGAAAGTGATTATCCTTGCTGGTGGCGGCGGAACCCGCTTATTTCCCTTGTCCAGGCAGGACTACCCCAAGCAATTTCTCCAAATTAACGGGGACTGTTCTTTATTGGGACAGACAGTGACACGTTTTCTTCGTACTCTGCCCCCGGAAGATATCATTGTAGTGACAAACCAGTCTTATTTTCACCATGTGCAGATGGAGCTTCGTAGACTTGGTGCCGGCAGAGCGCATATCATTTTAGAACCTTCAGCTCGGAATACTGCGCCTGCGATTGCCTTGAGTGCCTGTTACTGCTTAGATGTAATCGGCTGTGATGCAGATGAAGTTCTTTTTGTGGCTCCTTCGGATCACCTTGTGTGGGCAGAGGCAGAATATATTGAACAAGTAAACGTAGCAGTGCAGATGTCCCGGTTAGGGCGGATCGTTACTTTTGGCATTGAACCCGATCGACCGGAGACAGGTTATGGTTATATCCAAGCAGGAGCACCTTGGGAACAGGGTTTTTTGGTACAGCAGTTCATTGAAAAACCGGACATGGACCGGGCAGAAGCTTTTTTGACTGAAGGTGGTTACTACTGGAACTCAGGGATGTACGCATTCACCATTGGCTGTCTGATGGAGGAAATGAGTAAACATCAGCCGATGCTCGCTGAATTAGCCCGGTTGCCTTTCAATGATTTATTGTCTCGTTTTAACGATGCGCCAGCCCTATCGATTGACCATGCAGTGGCAGAGAAATCAGACCGTGTTGCGGTCATTCCCTTCGGAATTTATTGGAGTGACATTGGCTCTTGGGATGCTATTTTCGAGGCACTTCCGAAAGATAATCACGGGAATGTTGTGCAAGGGGACTGTTTGACATTAAACTGCCGTGAATCGCTGCTGATGAGCCATGATCGACTGCTCGTGGGACTCGGTCTGGAAGATACCTTGGTGGTGGAAACGCAGGATGTAATTGTCGTTGCCCGTCGTGGCGAGTCTCAGAAGATTAAAGATGTGGTTGAACGGTTGAAAACAGAACGGCGGCGGGAAGCCCTGGAGCACCCCACCCAATATCGGCCTTGGGGTAGTTTCACCATTTTGGCGCAAGCACCGGGATACAAAGTAAAGCGAATAACTGTTTTTCCGGGGCAGCGGTTGAGCTTGCAGATGCATTACCATCGTTCAGAGCATTGGATTGTTCTAGAAGGTACGGCTCGGGTGGAGATTGGTGGACAGGAGCAGATGATCCATGAGAATGAGAGTGTCTTTGTTCCCAAGTCCACGCAGCATCGACTAGAGAATCCCGGGAAAATCCCATTGGTCATCATCGAAGTACAAAACGGTATGTATCTGGAGGAAGATGACATCGTTCGATTTGGTGATGAGTATGGAAGGTACTAGGGGAAGTTAAGTAAGAGGTTGAGGATTGATGATTCAAGGGAATCCTTTTAAGGCCTATGACATTCGTGGTCGTGTTCCAGAAGAATTAGATGAAGAACGAGCCTACCGGATTGGGCGGGCCTATGCCCAGTTGTTTCAACCGAAGAAGGTGGTGGTTGGCTATGATGTCCGTCCGTCTAGTCCTATGTTGGCCAATGCGCTGACTAAAGGACTTAACGAGGGCGGTTGTGATGTCATTCAGGTGGGGCTTTGCGGAACCGAACAAATCTATTTTGCCGTATTCCACTGGAATCTGGACGGCGGGATTATGGTTACTGCTAGCCATAATCCTGCCGGGTATAATGGCATGAAGCTCGTTCTGTCTGGTGCGAGACCGGTGAGCGGTGATAGTGGCTTACGAGATATTGAGGCACTCGTAATGAATAGAGATACTGTTTTTGAACACGGTAACGTTCAAGGAAAACAAACACACCATGTTAATCTTGTAACTGCTTATGTTGAACATCTCCTTTCCTATATTGAACGTTCCTGTCTCAAGCCGCTGAACGTAGTCGTTAATCCAGGCAACGGATGTGCGGGACCGATCATTGATGCACTGGAACCGCATTTGCCGATTCGATTTATGAAAGTTAACAGTGAACCGGATGGTTCCTTCCCGAACGGAATTCCCAATCCATTGCTTCCAGAAAACCGAGAAGTGACTGCCCGGGCGGTACGGGAGTCTGGAGCGGATGTAGGGATAGCTTGGGACGGGGATTTCGATCGCTGCTTTTTCTTTGATGAAAAGGGACGATTTATTGAAGGATACTATCTCGTTGGTCTTTTTGGTCGAGTCTTTGCCCAGCGGTACGGCGGGGCAAAGATTATTCATGACCCACGACTGACTTGGAATACCCAGGAGATGGTCATAACTGCAGGAGGCATTCCCGTTCAAAGTAAAACGGGTCATGCCTTTATCAAAGAGCGCATGCGGCTGGAAGATGCCGTCTATGGTGGTGAAATGTCGGCCCACCATTATTTCCGCGATTTTAGTTATTGTGACAGTGGGATGATTCCTTGGCTAATCCTGTTGGAAATTATGTGCCGGGAGAACAAGTCGCTGTCAGCGCTAATCGAGGATCGGATGGATCTTTTCCCTTGTAGCGGGGAAATCAATCGTAAGATAAACGAACCCGAGGCGGTGCTGATGGCAGTGGCAAGCGCATTTTCTATCGGTGGAGTGATGGACAAGACTGACGGTCTGAGCGTAGAACATGCAGACTGGCGGTTTAACTTGCGTGCATCCAATACAGAACCACTGCTTCGCTTGAACGTGGAGACCCGGGGTGACAAAGCTTTGCTGAAAACGAAAACGGCGGAACTGCTGACATTTATTGAATCATTAGGTTCATAGAGAGCTATTCTAGAAAACAGCCAGGTGTTTCGGTAACACTTGGCTGTTTTGCCGGTACGGCATTATCTCTAAGGTTTTTAGTGGGGTTTAACGATAATAAAAAATAGAGGTAGAACACCGTTTCATGTATTGTTAATATATCCTTGAATTAGTAGTGCCTGGAGGCGTTTATGTGGACATTGTATCGGTTGTTATCCTAAACTGGAACCGTCGAAATGACTTGCGAGAAGGGTTGATTCGTCTTCGGGAACAATCGTACCAGCCCTTAGAAATTATAGTCGTCGATAACGGTTCTACCGATGACAGTGTGGAAATGGTCAAAAGGGATTTTCCAGAGGTTCATGTTATAGAGACAGGAGAGAATCTCGGTGTAGAAGCCTATAACCGCGGATTTCTTCACGCAACTGGCGAGTATATAGTGATTCTCGATGACGATTCCTTTCCGGCAGTCGATGCCATCGGAAAGATGGTGGAGCAGTTCCGGCGCGATCCCCAGCTCGGTGTTGTCGCCTTCGATGTGCGAAGCTATGGGCAGTTTGAGGAATGGCAGCGGAAGCGTCATGAAGACATCTCTAAAACGACACAAGCAAAGATATCAAAATCACTACAGGAGAAACTATCCGTACCTGAATGCGATATGAGTAATAAAGAGAAACTAAGCACTTCGGCCAGCGATGACACAGAACCAGTGGAATATTACATGAGTTTTAATGGTGCTGGAGCTGGTATACGTAGGGAACTGCTGAATCGAGTCGGTGGGTATCCTGGGGAATTCTTTTTATATATGAATGAAACCGATCTGGCTTTTCGAATCTGGAATGCCGGTTATAAGATTAAGTTTTTTCCAGACATTGTGGCCTATCATAAGGCTTCTCCGACGAACCGGCAGTCCTGGCGTGCGCCTCTTTACTATACTCGGAATCTTTTTTGGCTGGTTTGGAAACATCAACCGGCACCTTATGTCTTTACCTTGACCTTTCAGCTTTTGTATTATTGTTTTTATTTTGCCATGGAACAAAAGGCATCGGTCTATCTAAAGGCGGCTTGGGCGGCTTTTCGCCAGATGGGAATGATTTTGGAATTGCGTAAGCCCGTTCAGGATCATGTAGCCCGGAATATGCGTGTACCATACCGAGTGAATTTTACCTTTTATCGGTAGTTTATGCTTGTTTCCTTTGATGAAGAAAATAGTGTCATCAAGTATTAAGTGTTCCTGTGGAAAGTGGAAGCTGTTTGTACAGGAGATTTGGGATGAATAAAGAAAATAAAAAATGGTGCTTGCTGATTCGTTCCGTTCCCTTTCAACAACTCGATAAAATCGTCCCCAAGGTCAAGGAAAAGTTTCCCGAAGTGCAGCTCGCCGTATTGACTCATCGCCATGGAGTGGAGATGGCCTCGAAATATCAGGAAGTCGATGAGGTTATCCCTTATCTAGAGACAGGCAGTTTTGATCGCTCCCGTCTCCCGGAAGCGGTACGAAGCCGGTCATGGGACGCTGTGATAGCACCTGTTGCCAACGAAAGCGGGAGCGGGTTTCACAATGTTTTGCATTGTGCGTTAGCTGTTCCGGCGAAACAACATTGGATGGTTAATTTACCCGGTGAGATGACACCGATTCAATCGAGCAAGATCTTGTGGCAAACCTTGCGCAATGGATTTTATGCCTTTGTCGCAGTGTTGGCGGCGTCTGTCCTCTGGTTGCCTTGGGTGGTTGCCTTTTCTTTATATCCTCGCCGTGGGGAATAAAAATACTGGACAGGTGAATCCAGACTTATATGGGGCGTGACAAATGTTCGATTATTTGATTGTCGGTGCTGGACTTGCCGGTTCTACATTAGCAGAGCGTCTGGCCTCTGAAAAAAATGCCAAAGTACTTGTCGTGGATAGGCGTTCCCATGTGGCTGGGAACGCCTATGACTGCTATGACGACAGTGGAGTATTGGTCCACCGCTACGGTGCGCACCTTTTTCACACCAATGACCGAGAAGTGTATCTCTATTTATCTCAGTTTACAGATTGGCATCACTACATTCACAGAGTACTTTCGTGGGTCGACGGGCAGCAACTTCCCTTTCCGATTAATCTGGATACTCTCAATCAGTTGTATGGGCTTTCGCTGACCGAAGAGACGATGAAACTCTTCCTGGATGAGCGAGCTGAGGCACAAGAGATCAAAAATTCCGAGAATGTCATCGTCGGTCAGGTCGGTAAAGAACTGTATGAAAAGTTTTTTGCCAATTATACGCGCAAACAGTGGGGTTTATCTGCTGCTGAACTGGAACCGGAAGTCTGTGCCCGTATTCCTGTGAGGTTTAACCGGGACTCCAGGTATTTTACCGATGTCTACCAGGGGATGCCAAAACAGGGCTATTCGCGTATGATCGAGCGGATGCTACAGCATCCGAATATCAAGCTGATGTTGCAAACCGATTTTACCGAGATTCGTCACCTTATTCCTTATAAACAACTGATTTACACCGGTCCAATTGACGAGTACTTCAATTATGCCTACGGGCGTTTACCCTACCGGTCTTTGCGGTTTGAATTTGAGACGCTAGCGCAGGAATCTTTTCAGCCGGCTTGCGTCGTCAACTATCCCAACGAATTTGACTTTACTCGAATCTTAGAGATGAAGCATGCGACCGGCCAGAAGTGTGAAGTCACGACGATTGTTCGAGAATATCCCGTCGCTGAGGGAGAGCCATACTATCCGGTCCCGGCAAAGAAAAACCGTGAGTTGTACCAGCGGTATGCCGAGGAGGCTGCCAAGATGGACAAGGTATACTTTGTGGGCAGATTGGCGCAATATCGTTATTTGAACATGGATCAGGTCGTCAGAGAAGCGTTAGACCTATTTGCACGGCTCCGATCGCAGGATATAACAAGGAGGATATGATGAGAGGCTTTACAGTCGCTGGATATCGAATCGGCCCTGACGCACCTCCGCTGATCGTTGCAGAAATGTCTGGAAACCATAATCAATCCTTAGAGCGGGCACTGCAGATTGTTGAAGCAGCCGCGAAGGCAGGGGCCCATGCTCTTAAACTGCAAACATATACCGCCGATACGATGACGCTGGACGTACCGGAAGAGACATCGCAAGGTGAGTTCTATATTGATGATCCGACGAGTCTTTGGAAAGGCAGAACATTGTATGATCTTTATTGTGAAGCTTATACTCCCTGGGAATGGCACGAGCCGATCTTTAAACGCTGCCGGGAATTAGGGATGATCGGCTTCAGTACGCCTTTTGATACCACTGCCGTTGACTTTTTAGAGTCTTTACAGGTTCCTTTGTATAAGATCGCTTCCTTTGAAATCACCGATTTGCCGCTGCTTGCTCGGGTTGCAGCCACAGGTAAGCCACTCATTTTATCTACCGGTATGGCAAGCGTAGCAGAGATTGATGAAGCGGTGCAGGTGATTCGTGATGCGGGGTGCCAAAACTTAGTCCTGCTTAAGTGCACGAGCAGCTACCCGGCTTCTCCTGCATCGAGCCACCTCAAAACCATCCCCCATCTTCAGTCGATGTTCGGCACGACAGAGATGGGAAACGACGATAAGGCGATGACGGTTCAAGTGGGGCTATCTGATCATACGATGGGGATCGGTGTATCGGTAGCGGCTGTGGCCTTAGGGGCTACGGTGATTGAGAAGCACTTTACCTTATGCCGGTCCGACGGGGGTGTCGATGCGGCCTTTTCTTTAGAGCCTTCTGAACTGGCATCGCTGGTGCAGGAAACCAAACGAGCTTGGCAGGCTTTGGGGCAGGTTTGGTACGGGCCGCTTCATGGAGAGGAGACATCACAAAAACACCGGCGTTCACTTTATATTGCCGCAGATATGCGTACCGGCGATGTGTTGACACCAGAAAATTTGCGGTCGATTCGTCCCGGTTTGGGTTTGTCTCCGAAATACTATGATCAATTATTAGGCTGTCAGGTTCTTAAGGATGTGGCGAAAGGGACGCCGGTGACTTGGGATTTGTTGATACCAAAAAAGTAAGAGTTGCTTCGCTTCAAAACGAATTCAAACGGTAATATAAAGAAAAAAAGCATGGAAAATCGTATAACCGGCAGAGGAGAAAAGATAAAAAATATTGATTAGCGAGAAGGTGGCAGAAATAGCGGCAATTACTGTGGCATTTTTGGCTGTGGGGCGCCGGGTGGCCCTTTTGCGTGCCTTTCGCGAAGAATTAGATCGGTTTGGCGGTAAGTTGCTTGGTGCAGATGTCAATCGGCTGGTTCCGGCCGCTGCTGTTTGCCATGATTTTCGGCAAATCGGACGGTGGGATGCAGACGGATATGGCGATGACCTCATTCATTGGTGTCAGCAACAGCGAGTAGATCTGCTGATCTCTCTTTGGGAGCCGGAGTTTTTTCGTTTGTCAACATTGAGGCCTGACTTGACGAAGGTGGGCACGAAGCTGTTGCTTTCTGAAAAGCCGGTGTTGGATGTCTGTATGGACAAGCTAGCTTTTTCCCGATGGTGTGGGAAAGAAGGTTTTGCCACACCGAACCTTTGGGATGCTACTGACTGGCATCGCTGGAACGGCGAGGTACCGCTTTTTATCAAGCCGCGACGGGGCATGGGCAGTAAATCGGCATGCCCTGTAAAAGAGCCTGTAGATTTAGAGCCGTATGCTAACCATCCAGATGCTTGGATCCTGCAAGAGTTCATCGATGGAAAAGAGTATACTTTCGACGCCTTCCTCGATGCTCAGGGACGGGTCATCGAGGTAGTGATGCGCGAACGGGTAGAGGTTCGAGCCGGTGAGGTTATTAAAAGTAGAACTGTGTTCTTTCCAGAACCCTGGCAGGAAACTTGCCGTCTTTGTAGTTTGCTAGGGAAGATGGGGGCGATTGGCCCATTGACAGTTCAGGGATTTATCCGGCAAAGCGATGGGGCTTTCTTTTTTACGGAGGTGAATCCACGTTTCGGTGGCGGCGTGCCATTGGCGATCCAGGCCGGTGCCCTTCATCCGCGCTGGTTGATACAAATGGTAGAGGATAGGATGATCGAACATGTGCCGGGAAGCTATCAAAAGAATCTTTGGATGCTCCGTTATGATGATGCCGTGTTTGTCGTGGAATAGTTCGGTGAACGGGGAGTTGGTAAGGAGTGATGTCGATGAATCTAGCCGATGGGCCGGTCCATGCCCATATCGAACCGACGACGATCTGTAACCTTCGTTGTCATAGTTGTATTAATCATGCGCTCCCCAAAGCACGGCGAGGCGTGATGTCCCTCGAAGATTATAAGCGTGTTCTGGATGCCATCCCGACTTTGAACGACGTTAGCCTTATCGGTCTTGGCGAGCCCTTTACGCACCCCGATATTCTACAGATGGCTTTGGAAACGCGGTCAAGAAATATTGTAGTTCGTACAGTGACGAATGGAATGTTGCTCCAACGCTTTGATCGCCAACTGATTTTAGAGAGCTTTGATGAACTGGTCTTTTCCATCGATGGGGCTAGTCCGATGGTCTTGGAGTCGTTGCGTGAGGGAAGCGATTGGGAGTTATTCATAGAAAACTTGTCAGCCTTACATGAAACTAAGAAACAAAAGAAGCTGAAGACTCCAATTACTTCGAATACGGTTTTATCTGATAAAAATTTGGGAGAAGTACCAGGTATTTTTGAGTTGGCTCTTCGTTTTGGATTCAGCAAACTGCGCTTTGTTTTCGCAGTGGATACAGTGGGGACCGATACGGGTTCGACCAATATGCAGGAAAAGCGCAAGGACATTGAAGCGTTAAAAATCAGAGATGAAAAGTTGGAATCCGAACTACGGGAGCAAATCGAATCGTTGAGCCGTAAATACGGTCTACCAGCTTCTTTTTCAGGATCGCAGCCCTACGCTCCGAATTGTTGGTGGCCCATTCGTGGAGTCTACGTGACTTTTGACGGTTTTGTTACGCCGTGCTGCCTGCGCATGGATCCGGAGGTTATCCATTTTGGTAATTTATTTAACGAATCCTTTTTATCCATCTGGAATGGGGAGAGGTATCGAGGTTTTCGCCAGACCTTTCAAGAAAAACAGGTTCCGGCGATTTGCCGCTCTTGTCCGTAATACCACGAAGAAGGAGGTAAAATAACCTATGAATATACTCGTTACCGGAGGAGCCGGTTTTATCGGACGGTGGGTGGTTTTGCAACTGCTTCGTATGGGCCATCACGTATGGGTGGTTGACGACTTGAGCAATGGTCGTGCTGAGAATTTGGAGTTTACCGCCGATGAACTCGGGTGGACAGACGGTCCTGTAGGTGCTTTCTGTACTGGGATTAATGTGGGAAAGTTAACCTTTGAAGTCGGCGATATTTGTGATACCAGTCTGTTGCGAAAGTGGTTTGAAGATTACCGCTTTCAGTTGTGCTATCATTTGGCTGCAGAGATCAATGTCCAAAAGAGTATTGATTTCCCGCAAGACACATTCCGGCGAGACGTGGAGGGTACCTTTGGATTGCTCGAACTGTGCCGGGCCTTTCAGTGCCGCTTTGTTTTCATGAGCACCTGTATGGTCTATGCACCATTTGACATAACTCTGTCGGCGATAGACTCGACGACGAGTTGTGGCGGCGATAAGGAGGCTACCAACCGATGCCAGAAGGTCTCCGAAAAGTGAGCATGGGGAATCGATGAACATCACCCTGTACTGCCGGCCTCGCCTTATGCCGGGGCAAAGCTATCCGGAGAGCATTTGGCCATGTCTTACTATCATGCCTATGGGTTGCCAGTGACGGTGATTCGCCCTTTTAACACCTATGGACCTTACCAAAAGACGAACGGTGAAGGCGGAGTTGTCGCTATTTTTGTGGAACGGGCGCTGCGTGGTGAGCCGATTGGTATTTTTGGGGAAGGGACACAGACGCGAGACTTGCTCTATGTAGAAGATTGCGCTCGTTTTGTTATTGCGGCAGGGATGGATGACGCTGTCTTAGGTAAAACATTGAACGCTGGCTCCGGTCGGGATGTTTCGATCAATGATCTGGCATACTTGGTCGGAGATGTTGTCAAGGCAGGAGCGGCTTTTCGCGTGGAGCACGTAGCTCACCCTCATCCACAGAGTGAGATCCACCGGCTTCTTTGTGATTATCGGGAAGCAAAGCGATTGTTAGGCTGGGAACCGCGCATATCTTTAGAAGAGGGAATTGCCCGAACTGCGGAATGGGTACGCCGGAAGAAGTAAAATCGAGCTGTAACGGTCGCCTTTAGATGAAATGTATAAACATGGCAAAAAGCCCCCGGTAGACTCTAGAACAGAGCTCCCGGGGGCTTTTGAGTTATACCGGCTTCTATTTCAACAGTTGCAGGATACCCTGCGGTAATTGGTTCGCTTGTGCCAGCATCGCTGTCGCCGACTGAGTAATGATATTTTGTTTCGTGAATTCGGTCATTTCCATAGCCATGTCCGTGTCACGGATGCGTGATTCAGCCGCAGTGAGGCTTTCGTTGGCCACTTTCAGGTTATTGATGGTGTATTCGAGGCGGTTTTGGAAGGCACCGAGTTTAGAACGCTCTTTTGAGATTTTCGCAATGGCTTCATCAAATACTTTGATGGCGACATTGGCATCTTGTTGCGTATTGATTTTTATACTGAACTCTGCCCCTGAGTAACTCTTTAACCCGAGGGCGGCGGAGGTAACGTCACCGATTTCCAAACCGAGGTGCTGGTTGGTGTTCGGGCCAATTTGCAACGTTGCGTCACCAGGTGGACGACTAACCAAGGCTTGGCGAGTTTCATGGAACGACGATAGGGCATCGGTAGCTGGTGTTTTCATGATTCCCTGTGCATCTCGGAAGGTAAAGGTAATGCCGTACACAGCTTTGGCATAGCCCCCGCTAAGCGCAGTAAAATTGAGTTTCGTTCCGCTTACTGTGAGTTTAAAGTACCCGCTGACATTTCCACAAGAAGCACCGTTCATGTCTTTGACAGCAACAGCACCGATAACATCATTAAAAGTTGTGCTGTTCGTAATTTTAATTCCACTTGTTTGCAATAGTTTTCCGTTGACAACGAAGCTTAACTGAACTGTATCACCGGAGACGACCCCAAATTTGTTCCCTGCCCGGTCTGCCAAATTAATCAAATCAGCGCTAGCATTAAAGGCGCTCCCCATAGATGTGACTAAACTGTTCGTCTGAATATTAGCGACAGCCCCAGAGACAGCACGGCCCATATTACCGTTTAACAGTTTTCTGGTGTTAAACTCCGTATGCCCGGCAACACGGTCAATTTCTTTAATTAACTCGTCCACTTCATCTTGGAGGGCGTTGCGATCTTGTTCGGTGTAAATCCCGTTAGCCGATTGCACAGACAGTTCACGCATGCGCTGGAGCATTTCGTGAACCGAATCAAGCGCGGCTTCGGCTGTTTGAATCAGCGAAACACCGTCGAGACCGTTACGCTCCGCTACAGTAAGGCCACGAATTTGTGAACGCATACGTTCAGAGATAGCCAATCCTGCCGCATCGTCAGAGGCACGGTTGATTCGCAAGCCCGAAGATAGTTTTTCCATATGTTTGGATACGGCGTTTTGGTTATTTGATAGTTGTCGATACGCATTTAAAGCTTGGATATTATGGTTAATTCGCATTCTCATCTCTCCCCGATATATTTGAGATCATAAAATCACCTGTTCTTACTCTCGCCGATCAACGGAATCGCAAATATCCATCGCATCGTAGTCATAGGCAAGATTGCGTTCATATACTGAAGTCTGCCTACGAATCTGTTCGGAACGGTTTGTGGGGCCTTGCTTCAACATTTGTTTCCAAGCTTCTTCAATCGGTTCTATTGTCTTTAAGATGTCCGTAATGATAGCAGCGTCTTTTTTCCAATTCGCTTCATAAAGACGGTCGGCTACAAAATTATAGAGGGCATCAAATTGTTCTGCTACGGCACCTGCTTCATAATTAATACCGGCTCCAAGTCGTTCTACAATATCGTTGGCTTTTTGCAACTCTTGATTGGCCGCGCCAATACGTTTTTCACGAATAGCTACTAAAGAGTTTTGAAGTCGATCGATCAGACTTTCGTATAATACCAAAGTTAACTCTTGGGATGACATTTGGTAAATTTCTTGCTCTGTCGGGATTCGTTCCAAGTGAATGTCACCTCCTACGGATTTAAATGCATGCTCATTTGTAAAAGCGAAACGTTTCGTTCCGATATAGCAATGTAAATCTCTTTTATTATCGGGTTTATTCTTGAGAAAGTTTAGCCTGTTTTTGGGTTCATCGTCTTTTTTCTACCGATTCTCGCTTAGGTGTACGTATCGACCAGCAAACCTTTAATCTCACCGACGAGTCCGAGGATTTTCAGGCCGTTGGCTTGTTTTTTTAGGACATGGTCTGTGAGTTCAAGAAGCTTTTCGTCCACTTTGGTGACGATTTTGTAAATCTTGGCTCGTCCCCGGCGATTGAAGCCACGCCGTTCTTCTAGCTTGAGGCCGTCTTTAATGACATCATCCATGAATTGCTTAACCAGTTCTTTGTATTTTTTTAGGTCTTCAACGGTCCGAGATTGAGCGAGGATATTGCCTTGGTCTTCAATCTTTTCTACCATTTTGGAGTATTTCTCTGTATTCATGTGGTCTCGCCGTTGGGCCATGATTTCGGAGAAGGATATCTTTTCTGTTGGGACTTCGGGATTGTTTTTTTTGTTTACCGCTCCGGTTTTGCCAATTTTATTGACTTCCATTGATGTATCACTGCCTTACTGTATACTTTGGTGATTTTCCATATCTTCAAGAAGTAGAAGGATTTCGGCGATGACTAGGTACAGTTGAGGGGGGATGGTGTCGCCAAGATCCATATCGATTAAGTTTTCTACCAGCAACGTATCTTCTTGGATCGGGATATTTTTTTCTTTTGCAAGGTCGATGATTTTTCGAGCGAGATGCCCCTTACCTTGGGCAATGACCACCGGCGTATCGCTGTTGGCATCATAACGAAGGGCGGCTGCCGTGGGCCCGCCGATTTCTTTTTTTTGTTTTTGATTAAAGAAACGGTAGTTCATTAGGTGTTCCTCGTTTCTACAGGGGCATTCATCTAGGATAATTATCGTTGAATTCGCCCGTTCCCTTGAGTGAGTAAAAAATGAGCAGCCCCCGGCGGATACCGGGGGCTTTTTTTAGATTTTGAAGCTGAATCCCCCTTGAGTGACTTTTGCTGCCGTTGGCTTAGTACCAGGGGTGATATTGATCTGGGAAAAAGCTTCACCAGTTGTAGCCGTGCTTTTTTCTTCGGTCAACCCTGTGAACTGCACTGATGAAATATTATAACCGATCTTTTTCAGGTTCTCCTTACATTTTTCGACCAAAGAAGCGACCTTTTCTTTAAAATCGTCTTTGTCATTCTTCAAGGTGATAGAAAGATTGCGGTCCACGGCGGAGAGGGCAATACCGGTATCGCCGTATTGGGGTGTATCGATCAGGAAGTAGAGATTACAATTTTCCCAGTTCATTTTTTGCCGCTCATTGCGTCCGTTGACCCAGACTTGTAGACTTTCAACTTGGTTTCCAAGGAGCATGGGCAGGTTAAAAAAGAGTGATTGCATATTGGTGCCAATGTCGCTTTTGCTGAGGAGTTGCTGGCCTGTAAGGTTGTTTAAGGCCTGTTCGGCTAAGGCGTGGACAGATGGCGGTAAGGGACTGTCGCTCTTGGCCAGTTGCAGTAGGGTGGATTTGAGGTTATGTGAATATTTATCCTGGTCAGAGTTAGGATTTTGGTTGAAGGATTGTTGAGAATGGGTGCCGCTTCCGCCGTCCTGGTCGGTAAATCGGGAAGAGTTGAGGTTCTGGGCTTCCGAAGATAGATTTGTTTGACGGTTGCTCGCCAGCGACTGGGCAACTTCACTGTCATGATTGAGGCCCAACGTGCGAATGAGATTATAAATATCACGGGCAGAAGGTTCTGTTGTTGCTCCAGCAGTATTTCCCGAACCGGAAGCGGGGGATGAGGAGGGCGCCAGGGACGAATCTCTGCTTGGACTGTTAGGAATGGATAAAGCACTTAGGACTTGGTCCATCTGTCGTCCTAACCGTTCCATAGGGTTTTTATCGAAGGAGAAGAGACCGCTGTCTGTGAGGATGCGCCGGACTTTTACATCGGATGGCCGCCAGTTGAGGTTTTCGAGGAGGTCTTTTACTTCGGTTAGGATCTCCTGGGCTTTACCGTTGTTACCCTGGCTGAGAAAATTCCGAGCCTCTGCGAGACGACTGCTGGCGACCATCAGTTTCTTTTCCGTACCCATATCGGTGAAAAGTGTGATGTCACTTTTGAGGATTGCATTATCTAAGATATCGATGGTGGATTCGAGCAGTGGTTTGACCAAGGGGAGAACGTAGTTGCGGTTGTTTTGTAAGACCTGTGAAATGCTATCGATGTTGCGGACAACTTCCCGTTTGAGGTTGCGGAAGTCTTGGGTTGCTTGGCTCAACCGTTGGGTGATTTCGGTGACGAGATAATTTTTAGCGGGGAGTTGAATACCGCCCATTTCCAGCGCTTCCGCATAGGCTTGGGAGACGATTTTTTCAAACTCCTCCGGTGAGTCGGCTGGAGTTGATGAAGGTTCTGAGGCCGCTTGTAGAAATGGGTCGGTTTGGGCTAAGGGAGTAGTTTGAGATGACTGAGCTGTCGCCGGCGATTGAGCAATGTCTAACAGTGATGACGTCGGGGATGATTTAGAGAAAAGCTTTTGTAGCTCTTCTGTTACCTGACCGAGTGCTTGGATGAGGCGGGCGTTGCCCAATTGCTCCTGTCCTGTGGACGCAAGGGTGCGAGCATCAGAGACGGCCTTGTCTAGTGCAACTACAATGGGACGGTTCACCTGCCCATTTGTCGATAACTGTCTTACTAAGTCCTGGACAAGTTTGGTCGACTCGGCCACGTTAGAACTATTGGAGACCGTCGAATAGACTTGGGCTACCTGATCTTTCGTGGATATAAAATTCCCAGCAGATTGTGGATGGGAAGTTGGTTTTGCGGGAGAATCCGCTTCTTCGCGGACCATCTGTTCCAAAAACTGACTTAAGTGCTCGCGAGCAAGACGCTCGTAACCCTTTTGTTGAAGTTGACTGGCGTTACTTAGTTGTTGTTGCACCTTCATGGACAACGCAGGCTCGATCGTTCGATTGGCAGTAACGGCATCTCTAATCCAGCCGATTGCTTTACTGAGATCTGTTTCTTGCCGAGCCACCGTCGCAGCGTTTATCAACAGCGACTTGGTTGTTTCATTAGAGGGAACGACGTTGATTGACTCTGTCAGGTTGGAGCTTTTGGAGACGGTGGAAAAAGCTTGCGCTACCGACTCTTTCGCTGAGGGAACATTGCTGACTGATGTTGGATAGGAAGGTGGTTTTGTGAAGCTGTTTGCTTGCTGGCGAGCCATCTGTTCCAAAGACTGGCTTAGACGTTCTCGGGCAAGGCCTTCGTAGCCTTTTTGCTGAAGTTGGCGTGCGCTATCCAGTTGTTGCTCAACTTTGATGGCTAATTCTGGATCTATCTCCCTGTTAGCTGCAAGTGTATCACTGATTTGTCGAAGCGCTTGGTTGAGATCGGGTACTTGGCGGATGATAGCAGCAGCCTGGGTGAGGTATATCTTCATCGTCGCATCGGAGTTAGCCGGTCTTGAACCGATACTCAACGGTAAGGATTGTACCGATTGCGTTGGTGATGTCAAAGCAGGGGGGGGAGGTGTAGATGTAGAAGGAAAGGTAGAGATAGCAGGTGGATTTTCAGGTAATTTTCCCAGTATCTGTTTGAGAACATGTTGAAGGCGTTCAGAACTTGCTTGGTCACGGCCTACGGAGGCAAAGATTTGTGCCTCCGAGACGGCACGTTCTAGCGCAACCACAATGGGACGATCAACCTGCCCATTTGTCGATAATTGACGGGCTAAGTCCTGGACGACTTTGATTGACTCCATCATGTTGGAGCTTTTGGAGACAGTGGATAAAGCCTGGGACACCTGTTCTTTCGGCGATAGAATGTTGCCGACTGATGTTGGCTGGGAAGGTGGTTTTGCGGAGGTGTCCGCTTGCTGGCGGGCCGGTAAGGTTTGTGCCGATTGCGTTGGCGATGTTAATGCAGGAGGGGAAGGAGCAGATGGAGTGGGGGTGGCAGGGGCTGAGGGAGGATTTTCCGGCAAGCTTTTCAGTACCTGTTTGAGAGCCTGCTGAAGACGCTCAGAACCTGCTTGGTCACGGCCTACAGAGGCGAAGATATGTGCCTCCGAGACGGCACGCTCTAGCACAACCGCAATAGGACGATCAACCTGCCCATTTGTTGATAATTGACGGGTTAAGTCTTGGACGACTTTGATTGATTCTGTGAGGCTGGAGCTTCTGGAGATGGTCGATAAAACTTGGGCCAACGCTTCTTTGGGCGATTGGGATGTTGAGGTGGATGAAGGTGGTATCGATGATTCGGAGGGAGTAACAGACGGGCTTGTGGAAACATTTGATGGTTGTGGAATATTCCACTCGGGATCAAGCTGACTCGCTAAATCGACGAGTACTTGTCCGAGAGGACGACCATTCAAAGCTTCTTGAACTGCCTTTAGCTGTGGGAATGTAACCTCTAGGTTTTTATTAAGCAGTGCCTGGACTGTTTTAAGTTTATCTGCTGAAGAGCCCGGTGTTTTATCCAAAAAGCTTTTCAGTTCCTGAATGGTGTCTTTGTTCAGTGGCCGTCCACGCTCCATCACGAGGCGTGTCGCCTGGGTCAAATCTTCGGAAGGAGTCACTCCGAAGGTACGGATAATGCTTCCGATATCCGGTTCACTGGAGCGGGCAGTTGAGTTGTTGCTGGGGGGGGCTTCAAGAACTTTAACTTGAACAGTACTCCCGTTAGAACCGGTGATTTCCAGTGCAAAACGATCTCCTTTTGGAGGGTTGCCTTCAAAGCGGACTTGTACATCCTGCCCCCGGATTTGAATGACACCTTCTTGGGCTGAAGTGAGCTTCTTAAGGTTTCCTGTATATACTTCTCCTTGTTGAAGTTCAAGGGATGGATCAATATCAGGACGAGCGGTTCCCGTTGAATACGATTGAATACGCATGGAGATCCGTCCTTTCCGGTGGCATGTCGATCGATGTATTTATTATCGTTAAAATACGGAGTCCCCTTGAGAAGTCTTGGTCAACAGTTCCCGTTGGTTGTTTACGCCTGGGTAAAAAGGTATAATTTGATACACTACACAGAAAGAGGTGTGTGAATGTGCAGGTTGCGACATTGGTGCCTCGCCGTAAAAATGTATATTCTTCGTTTCCTACGTTCGTAGAGCATAAAGGAAAGCTGTACATCTACTATCGCCAAGGGACTAAAGATAAACGTCAATGTCACGGAATGGACGGTGTCGTTCGGGAAATCATCCTGGAGAAAGAGGAATTCTTTCATCAGTTAAAAGATAGGTCGCTTCGTTTGACGAGTGGTAACTCTTTTTCGAGGTGGATTTCGAAGACACGTCGCCGTGTTAAGGCCTACAGAGATTCTGATGAATCTTGGGAGTCTTGCGGAACGGTTGTCTTTTCTAGTGAGAATGAGTTGGATGCAATTGTATCACGACTCGATGAGAACCGGTTCTCCCTCTGCACACGGACCTATATTCCAGGAAAAGCTATCGCTCCGACTGTTTCTTTTGCCGCTGAACCGGATTTCGATGATCGGTGGCCTGTGACGATCCCCTCGATCGATTGGTTCGTTTTTTATGGTAAGTCCTTTACATCAAGCCGGGGATATGTTTTTCCCGCCTATGGACAGCGAAAAGGTGAACCAGTGATACGACCGTTTTTGTTAGTGACGGACGATGGGCATCATTGGGACCTGTTAGCGACGATCACTGATTACCCCCGGGAAGTGATCCTCAACGAAAGCTCCATTGTCTTTGACGGTCATAGCTACTATATGTTCATGCGGCAGGATAATGGGCCCTTTGGAATCTGGGTGACTGAGTCAACGGACTTATTACAGTGGTCTCCTCCCAAGAAACTATTTTCCATGGCGCATGCCCCAATGGCGATTCATCAAAAGGGGCAAATTTTGTTAGCTTACCGCAGGTTAATGACAATAAATCAAAGTGCCGTAGGATTGGCAGAGTTCAATCCGTTATCTGATCTATCGACAGGAAAAGCGAAACAGACCGATTTCGGTGAATACGGTCTTACCGGAAGAAAACTGTTAGATTTTTATTCAGGGAATCCCTATGATGGTGGATATGCAGATTTGGCTTGGGTGGATGAGAAATTAGTTACTCTCTATTATCTCGGCAACCGAGATGCTGAACCGGCGGTACGGTTTTCTGTATTAGATCCCAGGGAGTTACCAAGCAGACAAGTTCTGCGGTAACTTTCACCGGGCAAACAAAAGTTTGGGTAATGGCCACTTTATACAGAGAATGAGATTAACTCTTGCCGCTTCCGCTACGATACAGAATGAGATAGAAAAGAATGTTTCAATAGATAGGGTAATTTACGCAGGAGGTGCTCTCATGTCTACAGCCATTATCGTTCAGGCCCGGATGGGATCTACCCGTCTTCCAGGAAAAGTGCTCAAACCGTTGTCAGGAAAGCCAGTTCTTTGGCATATATTTGATCGGTTAAAGCGGGTTCGGGAGGCTCAAGTCTTGTGCTTAGCCACAAGCCATCTGGCGGCGGACGATTCTTTAGCCGAAATAGCGCGGCAATGGGGCATCTATGTATTTCGAGGGGATGAGAGCGATGTCCTTTCGCGCTATGTCGGTTGTGCTCAGGAGGTAGGGGCGGATAGGATCGTGCGCATCACTGCGGACTGCCCGCTCATTGATCCCGATGTAGTTGGATCGGCGATTGATTACTTCCAAGCCCAACCGTTCGACTATCTAGCCGTCGAAGGTGGGCCTCGTGGTCTCGATACGGAGGTATTCTCACGGGATGCTCTGGAAGAGGCTCATCGTGATGGAAGATATCCGGCAGCTCGGGAGCATGTGACCTTCCATCTCTATCATTCCGGTCTATATAAGGTGGCCCGCTGTCCAGTGCCGGAAATCTACCGACGTCCCCAGTATCGGCTGTGCGTCGATGAACCGTTAGACTACCAATTGTTGGCGGAGATTTATGACCGGTTTTACCGCCCCGGCAGGATCGTCTCTGTTCCCACTGTTTTGGCGTGGCTTGATGAGAATCCACAGTGGGCGCGACTTAACGATGGCGTGGTCCAAAAAAATGTACAACCGGAAGATTTGCAGCCGATTGTACAGAGGGACTAAAACTCATGGCGACGAAGGCAACAGGATTAGATGGAACATAAGAAAGGAAGTGGCCTTTCGGCCGATGGAAAACATATGAGCGTGAGACCCTTTATTCCCTATGCTCGTCAACATATTGATGATGAAGATATTGCTGCCGTCGCAGAGGTCCTTCGAAAAGATTATCTGACGACAGGGCCTGTTGTGGATAGTTTTGAAGCGAAAATCGCTCAACGGGTTCAGGCGGCTTTTGGCGTGGCTTTTTCATCGGGGACAGATGCCTTGCATGGAGCCTATTCAGCTTCCGGATTTGGCCCTGGTGACGAGGTGATCGTACCGGCTATGACGTTTGCAGCTACCGCCAATGCGGCTCTTTACGTAGGGGCCAAGCCGGTTTTTGCAGACGTGGAATCGGATACAGGCAATATGCATGTGTCCCAATTGGAGCCCTTAATCAACGCTCGAACGAAAGCGATCGTAGCTGTTCACTACGCAGGCTTGCCGGCGGATATGGCTGAGATTCATAAACTGGCTTGCCATTACGGCCTAACGGTCATTGAAGACGCTGCCCATGCCCTCGGTGCCTATTATCATGGAAAGCCGATCGGTGCTGTGAGTTCCCTCACCTGTTTTTCTTTTCACCCCGTCAAACACATTACGACCGGCGAAGGCGGTATGGTGGTCTCTGACGATCTGCAATTGCGGCGGAAACTGCAGCGGTTTCGGACCCACGGCGTCACACGGATACCGGAGGAAATGGCCGGGAATGATGGCGACTGGTATTATGAGATGGTGGAACTCGGCTATAATTACCGGTTGACCGATATCCAAGCCGGATTAGGTCTGAGCCAGCTTGAAAAACTGGATCGCTTTCTGACACGGCGAAGAGAGATCGCCGAACGCTATGACGAAGCATTGAAAGATCTCGCAGAAAAAGAAAGGATTCAACTGCCCGGAAAGCGAGAAGGGCGACAATCAGCATGGCATTTATATGTGATCGGTGTCCAGAATGATCATTCTGGAGAGAGACGCAAGAGTCTTTATGATTACCTCCGTAGTCGAGGAATTGGCGTGAATGTCCATTACGTGCCTGTCTATTTACACCCCTACTATCGCAGTCTTGGCTATACGGCAGGGCTTTGCCCTAAGGCGGAGCAATTCTACCGTCGTTCCATATCCTTACCTATTTTTTACGGACTGACCGATGCAGAGCAAGAGCGTGTGATCGATTGCTTGCGAGATGGTGTGAAGGCGTGTCTATAAAAAAAGGGATCCATCGGAAAGTCCTTTTTTATTTTGACATCGGTCCCGGTATTGGACTTGGACATGCCATGCGCTGTATCGCTTTGGCTGAAGCTTTTCGCGATCAGTCCTTTCAACCGGTCTTACTGGGAGAGGGGCAGGCCGAACTGGAATCTTTGGCACCGGGTCTATTCTTCCCGTTGCCTGCGCATGATCGAGATTACTTTTTTACCGATCCGGAAGGGTGGGTGAGGGAGCTTTGCTGCGATGCCTATCAGATATTCGTTGTCGATAGTTATCGGATGCCATTGGAACAATTAGACCGCTACCGGCAGGCCGGACTGTATGTGGTCTATATGGATGATTTCTATTCTTCCCCAATCGGATGCAATCTGGTCATTAATGGGAGCTTAGCGGCAGAGGGTGCTGAGTACACCTTTTGTCATGACGAGGGCATCTATTTGGCAGGACCTCACTATGCTCTGCTCCGTCAACAGGTTAGGACGATTCGAACAAAACGTATCAAAGAGAAGGTCCCTTTGAGCGAGTCCCCTCTGGAAGCGAATGCTCCCGTTCCAATTGCAATGCATCAGTCTGTAAAGTTACGTGTACTGGTCACGGTAGGGGGCGACGATGTACAGGGGCATTTACCGTCCATTTTGGCTGGACTAGAGCTTTTTATATCGAATTGCCAAGAAATTAACGATTTTCGTGTTCATGTCGTATTGGGTCCCTTTATGAAGCCTCCTACTGCCGCTTGGGATCGACATTGGATTCAGTGGCACAAACCACCGATCAATATTTTGGATTTGGCAGCTTCGGTCGACATGGCCATCATCGCCGCGGGTGTAACCTTGCAGGAAATGCTTTGTATCGGTGTGCCCATTTTATTGGTGCTGCAGGCCGACAATCAGCTCCTATCAGCAAAGGTTGCCATCTCCGGCGGCATGTCCATTTCGCTTCATCCCGAATTGCAAGCGATGGATTGGGATGGCTCGGTAAGCCGGCTGGCGCCGTTAGATCCTCGATTTATTGCAGGGCAATTACATCGGTTATTTGCGGGTTTAGAAGCACAAAGGATTGTCCAGTGCGGAATGTTAAAGATGGATGGTCTTGGTGCAGCCCGATGTGTTTCCGTTGCGCTGGAGCACGCTAAAGCTATCTGCCGTTAATCAGGTAAGCCCGATTTTTCCCTGAGGATTCATACAAAAAAGCCCCTCCGCCGAATCGCTCACGGTGGAGGGGCTTTTTTGCAAAATATCATGAATTTATATACGAGGCATTGTTAATTCGTTCGCAATAATATAGAATATTGTCGAATAACGTTTATATTTGTCGAAATACAGGGGGAGATTTTTCGTTATGAAACAATGGTTGAAGATCGGTCTTGCCAGTTTGCTTTGTGTAGGCCTGCTTACCACCGTGGCTGGTTGTGGAAGTCAACCGACCCAAAGTGCAAAAGAACCGTCAAAAAATGTCCTTCGTGTTGCCTCAGATGCTGCCTATGCTCCTTTTGAATGGAAGAATGACAAAGGTGAAATTGTCGGCTTTGACATTGACCTGATTAAAGAAGTCGGCAAGGAGATTAACGCGGATATTGAAATCGTGGACACACCTTTTGACGGGATTATCTCTTCCTTGGCTAATAAAAACGTAGACATGATCATTTCGGCCATGACCATCAATGATAAACGCAAACAAACGGTGGACTTTTCCAATCCTTACTTTGTGGCGGTCCAATCGATAGCTGTCAAAGAGGGTTCGCCCATCAAAACTTTTGCTGAATTAAAAGATAAAAAAGTGGGTGTACAAAACGCCACGACGGGTCAAGATGTAGTTGAGAAGTTAATGGGGGCCAAAAACCCAAAAATCTCTCGTTTTGACACCACGCCGACGGCGTTGAATATGCTGATCAATGGCGATGTCGAAGCGGTTGTGGCGGATAAGCCTGTTGTTCAGTATTTCTTAAAGAACAATCCGTCCGCAAAATTGTCCCTGCTGGATGATACTAGCTTTGAAACGGAAGAATACGGGATTGCTGTTCAAAAAGGAAACACGGAACTGCAGAAAAAGGTGAATGACGCATTAGATAAGATGAAAAAGAACGGAAAAATCAAAGAGATCTCCGACAAGTATATGGCCAGCAAGTAAAACCGCTACTTGCGTTAGCTTTTTATTTATTGAGATAATATCTATGGCAGATGTCTAGTCTCTGTAAGGGAGGCGTCCCAGGGACCACCTGAGGCGCCTTTTCTGTGTTTCAAGTTCATGAAAATGTAAAAGGAGTCGCTAAAACTCATGGATTTTCGTTGGGACATTGTATACAGCTACTATGATATGTTCCTGATGGGCGGTTGGATGACTCTAAAACTGACTGCCATCGCCGTCACTATTGGGACGATCATCGGTCTTATTGTGGCGCTTGCTCGGTTGACTAAGTTTACGCCGCTGCGTTGGTTTGCCGCTATCTACACCGACGTCATTCGAGGAACCCCCTTATTAGTACAGATTTTTATCGTCCACTTCGGCGCACCGAAACTGTTGGGTTTTTCGCTTTCTGCGATGACTTCCGGTTTAATCGCTTTAAGCATCAACTCGGGTGCTTATGTGGCCGAGATTTTTCGTGCCGGTATTCAGTCTATCGACAAAGGACAGATGGAAGCCGCCCGTTCCTTGGGGATGACTTATCCTCAAGCGATGCGCCATATCATATTGCCGCAGGCGTTTCGACGGATTATTCCTCCTTTGGGCAACGAGTTTATTGCCATGTTGAAGGATTCATCGCTGGTGTCTGTAATCTCTCTCCCTGAGTTAGCCATGGCGGGACGCACCGTCTACGGCTCGACCTATCGCGTCTGGGAAG
Organism: Heliobacterium mobile; assembly: GCF_009720735.1. GTDB lineage: Bacteria > Bacillota > Desulfitobacteriia > Heliobacteriales > Heliobacteriaceae > Heliobacterium > Heliobacterium mobile. The sequence goes on along the minus strand of NZ_WNKU01000013.1, from coordinate 24,407 downwards.
CCTGGCTTCCCGTAGCTTTCGTTTATCTCGTAATGACCTTGGCCTTTACACGATTGGTAGCCTGGTACGAGTCGAGGTTGGCACTGAAAGCTCATCGATGACCGGCCGTGGTAAGAGATAGACTCGGCAGCAGACTGTGACAAGGAGTTAATTCCTGATGATAGAAATTAAAGGCTTGCATAAAAAATTTGGTTCGCTTCATGTTTTACGTGGTGTTGATTTGACGGTCGCCGAGCGAGAGGTTGTCTGTATTATCGGTCCCTCCGGTTCCGGTAAAAGTACCTTGCTGCGCTGCATCAACCACCTGGAAGAAGCTACCGAAGGGGAGATTCAGGTGGAAGGAATCCACCTTACCCATAAAGAGACCGACATTAACCGGGTACGAGCAGAAGTGGGGATGGTGTTCCAACGGTTCAATCTCTTCCCTCATATGACGGTGCTAGAGAATATTACACTGGCTCCCGTACAAGTCCGCAAGATGCCGAAGGTGGAAGCAGAAAGATTTGCGAGGGAACTTTTAACCAAGGTCGGTTTATCGGAAAAGGAAAGGGCTTATCCCGAACAACTATCAGGCGGTCAGCAGCAACGAGTCGCTATAGCCCGAGCCTTGGCAATGAAGCCGAAGATTATGCTCTTTGACGAGCCGACGTCGGCACTCGACCCGGAGATGGTTGGTGAGGTTTTGAATGTCATGAAAGATTTGGCTCGTGAAGGCATGACCATGGTCGTCGTCACTCACGAGATGGGCTTTGCTCGGGAAGTGGGCGATCGAGTCATTTTTATGGATGAAGGAGTTATTGTCGAAGAGGGCTCGCCGGAACAGATTTTCGGAAATCCTCGTCATGAAAGAACAAAAGCATTTTTAAGCAAAGTTCTCTAACGGTGCTGTAAAATAGCGTTTTTACATGGATTTATAAGTTATTGTACAAAATGTGGTGGCCGACACGGTGGGGTGCAACAGAATAGGGTTTCAGTTATAATAAAAGCGCCGCTGATACGTCGGCGCTTTTCTATGCTTATGATTTAGTGCCAAATGGGAGAAACGAGGCGAAAAGAACATGCAATTCGTTCCGCCCCCTTATGTACGGTTTCTAAACGACAATATTTTTGAGGCGAATATCCGTGCTTTGGCCACGGTGCAGCCCCCTTTGGCGGAACGGATGGCTCAGTACAAGCCGCCCTATAACCAACCTTTTCAAGTGGAGTTGACACCGTCGGGAGACCTTACCCTGCTGATCGACACAGGTCAGGAACGGATTTTCCTGCATTCTCCGATAGATCCGCAGAAGCAAGCGCGGGAATGGGTGCAAGAAGTTGTCGGAGATCCAACGAGTCTACTCGTCGTCTTTGGATTTGGACTTGGCTATACGATGAAAATACTTCGACAGATTATCCCTGCTCAAGGAAAGATTGTTCTTTTTGAGCGATCTATCGACATCTTTTGGCTTGCTCTATGGACAATCAATCTTCGGGATGTGCTTTCTGATCCGCGCATTCGCTATGCCGTCGATGTAGACAGTTCTTCCGTGGCTCCGATTATGCATCACCTCAATCTATCGGCCAATGATGCGCTGTCGGCCCAATTGTATGAGTTCCACTATTTGACGGCACTATTTGACGGTTACTATGAATCGGTGAAAGAAAGCCTCGATAAGTTTTTTCAGACGCAGCAAATCGGTGTTGCCACAGAAAACTATTTCAGTCAGACCTGGACTATCAACTTTTTACGTAACTTGCCAGCGGTGCTACAGTCGAGTCCGGTTTGTCATCTCTACGGTCGATTCCCCTCTGTACCTGCTGTTATCATCGCGGCAGGTCCTTCCTTAGACAAGAACATTGAGCAGTTACGCCATTTTTCGAAGTATGGCCTTTTAATCGCTACGGGACCATCTTTACGTAAGTTGCAACAGCGGGGGATCCGTCCTCATCTAGTGGTCTCTATTGATGGAGGAAGCCCAAACTTTAGTCACTTTCAAGGTATTCCTGCCGATGATGTTCCACTTGTTTTTGATTCGACAATCTATCCATCCATCTTAGATACCTATTGGGGCGGTGGAAACCGGTTCTGTCTTTTTGCCCCCGATAAGGCTGGATTATATGGGATTTTATCTACAGCATTCGACGTGAGTCGTTCCTCCTTAAATGTAGGCGCTTCTGTAGCAAACTTAGGATTGAACCTGGCTTACCATCTCGGCTGTGATCCGATCGTTTTTGTCGGTCAAGACCTGGCTTTTACAGGTCGGCACTCCCATGTGCGGGGATCGGCTCATGACCAGAGCTTTGACGGGCAAGATATGAGCCAATACATTGAGATGGAAGACATCTACGGTCAAAAGACCTACACTCAGGAAACTTGGCTCGCTTTTCGCGATTGGTTTCACTGGTTCATTCAAGGGTACCCAGGTCGTCGTTACATTAATGCGACAGAAGGCGGTATCGGCATACCGGGAACTGAAGTGTCCAGACTCGCCGACGTTATTGAACAGTTGGAGGAAACCCGTTCGGCCGTTGGAAGGGGTCCTTTTCGAACCGTCATTACAGAGGCCTATGCTACGGGCGAGCGAGAGCTCTCTTTGGCTAGGGGAGCGGTAGTAAAGGAATTACATCATCTCCGACGGCATCTCAAGATTATCGTCGCTGAATGCCGTAAAGGAGAAGAGTTAATCGTCAAGCACCAGCGTTTTGCGACTGGCAAGATGGATGTAGATAAGCGTTTTGCTCAATACTATAAAAAGCTGGACAAGATTCGCCAGCGAATTGAAGGCGATAAAAAAACGATGGACTTTTTACGCCTTGCTTTCCGCCCTATCACGATTCAGTTAGATCAGTCGATGCTCTTTTCGGAACCGGTCGATGAGAGGGAAGCAATCCAGCAAGACCTGGTGCGGGGAAAACTTTTTTTTGCAGAAGTAAGCCGCCGTTCGGAGGAAATCTTGAGCCAAATGGAACAGACGATAGAGTCGTTGCAAGCTTTAGAACAGCGGTTTTGAGATTATTTGAACAATATTCCGGATTTTATCTTCTATCGGCAGGAATTTCCGAGCCCTTTAGGGAATAATACTACAAGAACCGGTTACTACGCGAAGGAGCTGATGCCTGATGAACATCCAAGTTCGCGGAAAAAACATTGAAATCACCAATGCCCTACGTGAGTATGTGGTCAAACGCCTCTCCAAACTGGAAAAGTACTTTAACACCTTGGGCGGTGCCCGCGCGACCCTTTCTGTCGAAGGGGATATGTCCAAAGTCGAGGTGACGGTCCCAGCCGGTGACCTGATCCTGCGGGCCGAAGAATCCCATCCCGACATGTATGCATCGATCGATCTGGTCTTTGAGAAGCTGGAAAAGCAGATTGATGCCCATAAAACGCGCCTTTCCCGCAAGCTAAAAGGCCATGGATTTAAGGATTTTGCCGTCGAGAGCCGTGTAGAAGCTTTTGAGCCGAAAATCGTCCGTTCAAAACGGTTTGCCTTCAAACCGATGGACGTGGACGAAGCGGTCATGCAGATGAATCTGATCGGCCACAATTTCTTCGTCTTTGCCAACGCTGAGACGGAACAGGTCAATGTGGTCTACCTCCGGAAGGACGGCAACTACGGCCTGATTGAACCGGAGTTTGACTGATATTCATCGACAAAGAGGATTTAGACAGTACAATAGAATATTGCTGTATGCAAAAAGAGTGCCTAGTGCACTCTTTTTCTATGGTTCTTTTTCCCTTCCATTGCATCTGCCCGTTGTAGGGTGATAGAATATAGGTTGACGCAAAGCGCCTTTGAAAGGAGTTATTATCTTTGTTTGGCTTTTTAAAGAAATTGCTCGACGATAACGCGAAAGAAGTTCGTAAGCTAAAAAAGATCGTCGATCAGATTAACTCGTGGGAGCCTGAATTCACTCGGCTCGACGATGCTGCGCTTCAATACAAAACGGTGGAGTTTCGTCAACGCATTGAGAATGGCGAAAGTTTGGACAGCCTCCTTCCGGAAGCCTTCGCTACGGTCCGTGAAGCTTCTAAGCGTGTCACCGGTATGCGCCATTTTGATGTCCAGCTAATCGGCGGAATGGTCCTTCATCAGGGACGTATCGCTGAGATGAAGACCGGGGAAGGGAAAACCCTTGTGGCTACCTTGCCTTCCTATCTGAACGGTTTGACAGGCCGTGGTGTCCACGTCGTTACCGTCAACGACTATTTGGCCCGTCGGGACTCCGAGTTGATGGGCCGTATTCATCGATTCCTCGGACTGAAGGTCGGCCTCATTGTCCATGGGCTTGATTTTGCCGAACGCCGGGAATCCTACGCTGCCGATATTACCTACGGCACGAATAATGAGTTCGGTTTTGATTACCTGCGGGACAATATGGTAAACCAGCCTCACCATATGGTCCAGCGGGAGCTGAATTTTGCCATCGTCGACGAAGTGGATTCGATCTTGGTCGACGAAGCCCGGACCCCATTGATCATCTCCGGCCCTGCCGATAAGCCTACCGAAAAGTACTACACCGTGGCTCGGTTGGTTCCTCGACTGAAAAACGAAGTAGACTATAAAGTCGACGAAAAAGCCCACTCGGCCACTTTGACTGAAGAGGGGGTCGAGAAGGTCGAGAAGATCCTTGGTATTGACAATTTGGCCGATAACATGGAATGGGCCCATCATGTTAACTGTGGTTTAAAAGCGTACGCCTTGATGAAACGAGACAAGGAGTATGTCGTCAAAGACGGAGAAGTCATCATCGTCGATGAATTTACCGGCCGCATGATGTTCGGCCGTCGCTATTCCGAAGGTTTGCATCAGGCCATCGAAGCTAAGGAAGGGCTTAAGATTCAAAACGAGTCTCAAACCTTGGCGACCATCACGCTGCAAAATTACTTCCGTATGTATAACAAACTGTCCGGTATGACCGGTACGGCTCGGACAGAAGAAGACGAATTCATCGAAATTTACAAGATGGATGTCGTCGCCATCCCGACGAATAAACCGGTTATTCGGGAAGACGTACCTGACGTCGTCTACCGCACTGAAGAAGGCAAGTTCAATGCTGTCGTAGAAGATATCATTGAGGCCCATGAAAAGGGACAACCTGTCCTCGTCGGTACGGTCTCGATTGAAAAATCAGAGCACCTTTCCGAAAAACTAAAACGGCGCGGCGTTTCTCACCAAGTCTTAAACGCCAAATATCATGAAAAAGAAGCGGAAATCATTAAAAACGCCGGTCAGCGGGGCATGGTCACCATCGCCACCAATATGGCCGGCCGGGGGACAGATATCATCTTAGGCGAAGGCGTACCGGAAGCGGGTGGCTTGTACGTGATCGGTACAGAGCGTCACGAGGCTCGCCGGATCGACAACCAGCTTCGCGGCCGTTCCGGCCGTCAGGGCGACCCCGGGAAAAGCCGCTTCTACGTCTCTTTAGAAGACGACTTGATGCGCCTCTTCGGTGCCGAGAACATTCAAGGGTTGATGGATCGACTCGGCATGGACGATTCCATGCCTATCGAATCGGGGATGATCAGCCGAGCGATCGAAAACGCGCAGCGCCGGGTGGAAGCGCGCAACTTTGATATCCGCAAACACGTGCTTAAATATGACGACGTGATGAACCAGCAGCGAACCGTCATCTATGAACAGCGCCGCAAAGTGTTGGCCGGGGAAAATCTCAAGGAAACGGTCCAAGACTTTATCGACAAGCTCGTCTCCAGCATGATCGAACGGTTTGCTGGGGAAGAAAAGTACGTGGAAAACTGGGATCTTCCGGCCATGATCGCCTACGCTAAGGAACTCTTCCACATTGAAGAGGAGATCGATCAGGAAGAGCTTTTGGATATGGAAAAGGAAGATGTGCTCGACTTTTTCCTAGAGAAAGCCCAAGAGAGTTACGAACGCCGTGAGCGTGAACTCGGGGAAGAGACGCTCCGTGAACTGGAACGAATCATCCTGCTGCGTATCGTCGACGAGAACTGGATGGACCATCTCGATGCGATGGACCACCTTCGCCACGGCATCGGTCTGCGGGCTTACGGCCAGAAAGACCCCCTCGTGGAATATAAATACGAAGCCTTTAACATGTTCAACGACATGATCACGAACATCCAGGAAACGTTCCTGCGCTATATCTTCCGGGTCAACGTGGTTGTCTCGCAGCCGCAAGCTACGGAGGAAGAATCACTCCTGAAAAAAGCTCATGAAAACCGGTATGAAGACGAACCGCAACAGCCTGTGAAAGGGGAGCCGCAAACGGGCCGGAACGACCTGTGCCCCTGCGGCAGCGGGAAAAAGTATAAGAAGTGTTGCGGCCAGAAAAAGGGGTAGGCTTTTTCTAGGGAGTGAATGTTCATGAGTGAAAAGCTGCTCTTACAAATCCTGGCTGAACTACGGGACCTCAAGAGTGATGTCAATGAGATAAAAAGTGATATCGATGAGATTAAGAGTGATCTAACCGGGGTTAAAAGCGATGTCGATGGCGTTAAAATTGACGTCAAAGGAATTAAAAGTGAACTCAATGGGGTTAAAGATCAGATAAATGGAGTAAAGCAGCGACAAGATGAACTTTTTAGCGTGACTAGAGCCATTGAAATCAATTTACAAACATCCACAGCAGAAATAAAGAAAATGAACGAGCGGATGAATGAAGTTGAAGGCTCGTTGTACCGTCTTGAAAAGACGGTTGCCGGAATTGCCTTAATTGGTTACCGGCACGAGGCGGACATCCATGAGCTTCGTAAGGAGATTCGCGAAGCAAAATAAAAGTTAGCTTTGAGCGGCGTTAGAGCATAATCTGATCTATGCCGCTCAAAGATTTATTGGGAATCGTCCATTCAATTGCATCCCATCGCTATGGAACCGACATAATAGTTGCTCATAAAATATGAGCGATGGTAACTTTGAATAAGGGAACGGTGTTACATGTTATATTCCGATGTAAAACGGGAATTAACGGCCTTGGAGACCGGGCTGGAAGATCTGAGGGCTTCTCTTTGACTTGTCTATCAAGGAAGAGCGGATCGCTGAACTAGAGCTGATGATCACGGACCCAACCTTTTGGGAGGACCAAGAACAGGCCCAAAAGACGATGCAGGAACTGACGGGATTGAAAGACAAAGTCAAATCCTTTTTCGATCTCTATCAGAAGTGGGAAGATCTCGGTGTCCTGCGGGAGTTGGGAGCGGAAGAGGAAGACCCCGATATTCTCCAAGAAATTGAGGAAGGTATCCAGACGATCCAATCGGAACTGGACCGTTGGCACCTTCAGTTATTGCTTAACGGACCATATGACCGCAATAATGCCCTCGTCACCCTGCATGCCGGTGCCGGCGGTACTGAGGCTATGGACTGGAACGAGATGCTCATGCGTATGTACATTCGCTGGGGTGAGAAAAAGGGATATAAGGTCGACATCTTAGATTCCTTAGCCGGCGATGAAGCAGGCATGAAATCGGCGACCTTGTCCTTCTCCGGAGAAAACGCCTACGGCTATCTGAAAGGCGAAATGGGTGTTCACCGGCTGGTACGCATCTCGCCCTTCGATGCGTCCGGACGCCGTCACACTTCTTTTGCCTCTGTCGAAGTGCTGCCTGAAGTGAGTGACGACATCGACATCCAGATCAACTCGGAAGACTTAAAAGTGGACACTTTCCGCGCCAGCGGTGCCGGTGGTCAGCACGTCAACAAGACCGAGTCAGCCGTGCGCATCACGCACATACCGACCGGCATCGTCGTCGCCTGCCAAAGCGAGCGTTCCCAGATTCAAAACCGTGCGACGGCTATGCGGATGTTGCAAGCGAAGCTCTTCGAACGGCAGCGGCAGGAACAAGCCGACGAAGTGAACCGGCTCAAAGGGGACCAACAGGATATCGCCTTTGGCAGCCAAATTCGCTCTTACGTCTTTCACCCTTACAACCTTGTCAAGGATCACCGGACGAATTGCGAAGTCGGCGCCGTCTATAACGTGATGGACGGTGAGATCGACGATTTTGTGTCGGCCTATATGATCTGGGCGTCCAAATGACTAATTCATGCAGGGAATTGGTTGAAAGGTGCAGAATATTAACAGGATGTCTTACAGGAGGGGAATGTTAACATTATGGAACAAGCGTTACAGCAGCGCCTGGAACAGACCGCCAGGCAGCTCCGGCGCCACATCATTTCCATGACCCACGGGGCCAGCAGCGGTCATCCCGGCGGTTCGCTGTCTGCTGCCGATATAGTGACTGCGCTCTTTTTCCATGAGATGCGTGTAGATCCGCAAAACCCTCGTTGGCCTGGTCGTGACCGTTTCATTCTCAGCAAAGGTCACGCTGCCCCAGTCCTCTATGCGGCCCTCGCTGAAAAAGGCTTCTTTCCGGTGGAAGAACTGCCGAATCTGCGCCGCACCGGCCATTTTCTGCAAGGTCACCCCGATATGAAGAAAGTCCCCGGTGTGGATATGTCCACCGGTTCGCTGGGACAAGGCATCTCAGCTGCCGTCGGAATGGCCCTTGCTCTGGAATTGGACAAGAGTGAAGCCCGTGTCTGGGCTGTCCTCGGTGATGGAGAGCTCCAAGAAGGGCAAGTATGGGAAGCAGCTATGGCGGCTGCCCACTACAAGCTCGATCGCTTGACAGCATTTGTCGACCTCAACAAGCTCCAGATCGATGGCCCCGTAGAAAAAGTCATGTCATGCCTTCCTGTGAAAGAAAAGTTCGAAGCTTTCGGCTGGAACGTCCTGGAGATCGACGGCCATTCCTTCGAACAGATCCTCGACGCGATCGAACAAGCGAAGGCGACGAAAGGACGACCTACCTGTATTGTGGCCCACACCGTCAAGGGCAAAGGCGTTTCCTTCATGGAAAACCAGGTGGGATGGCACGGGTCGGCGCCCAATGCCGAACAAGCCCAACAAGCGCTGAAGGAACTGCAATAAGGGAGGTCCATCGATGACGAAAATCGCTACCCGCGATGCCTACGGACGCGCCCTGGCCCAACTGGGCGGCGAAAACCAGGACATCGTCGTACTTGATGCTGATTTGGCCAAATCGACCAAAACGATTGACTTTGCCAAAGTATATCCGGAACGGTTTTTCGATATGGGTATTGCCGAACAAAACCTTATCGGCGTGTCTGCCGGTCTGGCTGCGGCCGGCAAAATCCCCTTTGCCAGCACCTTTGCCATGTTCGCCACTGGGAGAGCCTTTGAACAGATACGCAACTCTGTCGCTTACCCCAAACTGAACGTCAAAATCGCCGCTACCCATGCGGGGATTTCCGTCGGGGAAGATGGCGCCTCCCACCAGACCGTGGAAGACATCGCCCTCATGCGGGCTATCCCCAACATGACCGTCGTCGTCCCTGCAGATGGCATCGAGACGGAAGCAGTCATCCGCTGGGCAGCCTCATACTCAGGGCCTGTCTACATCCGTTTGGGCCGGCTTGCTGTGCCGGTCTTGTACGATGAGAACTATCGCTTCGAATGGGGTAAAGCGGTAACCCTTCGCTCTGGCAAGGATGTGACCTTTATCGCCACCGGCTTGATGGTCGCGATGGCGATGGAAGCGGCAGAACTGTTGAGCGCTGAAGGCATTGAGGCGGAAGTGCTCAATATTCACACCATGAAACCGATCGACGCAGAGGCGATCGGTGCGAGCGTTCAACGGACCGGTGCTGTCGTCACAGCGGAAGAACACTCCATCATCGGCGGCCTCGGTTCTGCCGTCGCTGAAGTACTCGCCGAACACTGCCCGGCACCGCTGGAACGGGTTGGCCTAAAGGATACCTTCGGCGAATCGGGTAAACCAAATGAACTCTTTGAAAAATACGGCCTGACCAAAGAGGCTCTCGTCGCAGCAGCGAAAAAAGCCGTTAGTCGAAAAAAATAACAACGCGTACAACAGGGCGAATACACATAATTGTAGAATCAGGGGTGTAATGACGAAGTGAGCCTTTTGGGCGGAACGGAGTCATTACACCCCGATTTGCCAAAAAGTTGTCCTTAACGTACACAGACCGCCAAATCCCACTATTTTCTCGAAATTGGAAAAAGGATATAGAATCTTTTTGTCGAACAACCTCCTGATGGGGGTTGTTATTTTTATGATACAGATGTTTAACGTCTCAAAAACGTATTCCAATGAGGTAAAGGCCCTTGTAGACGTAAACGTTCGTATACAAAAGGGAAGTTTCGTCTTTCTTGTCGGTCCTTCGGGAGCAGGAAAGTCGACCTTTATCAAATTGATCTTTCGCGAAGAAGCGCCGACTCGCGGCCAAATTCTTTTTGACGGAAAGTCTCTCGTCCGCATGCGTGAACGAGAGGTTCCTTACCTGCGCCGGCAAATCGGCGTCGTCTTTCAAGATTTTCGTCTGTTGCCAAATAAGACTGTATATGACAACATCGCTTTTGCCATGGAGATCGTCGAAGCACCGACGAAGCGAATCCGCCAGCGCGTACCGCAGGTGTTGGAGATGGTGGGACTCGGTAAAAAAGGTAACCTCATGCCCCACCAATTATCTGGTGGAGAACAGCAGCGCGTATCGATCGCCCGGGCCATCGTCAACGAACCGATGTTGATCATCGCTGACGAACCAACGGGAAACCTCGACCCGGAGACGGCCACGGAAATTATGAACCTGCTCTTGGAAATCAACCGCCGCGGTACGACGATCATCATGGCTACCCATGCCAAGGATATCGTCGACAGCCTGCGACGCAGAGTCATTGCCCTGGAAAATGGGCGCATCGTCCGCGACGAAGAGCGGGGCAGCTACGAACAGGGGTCGAGCGCTTCTCTACCGGGTTCCTTAGCTCAAGGTGGATATATCCAACCGGGAGGTACCGTTCTACCCGGTAACAATTCACAGAGCCTTTATTCCCTGCAGGAACGGGGTGCCCTGCGATGAGAATGCGCACCGTAGGCTATTTTTTTCGGGAGTCCTTCCGTTCGCTTTGGAAAAACGGTTGGATGAGTATCGCATCCATCTCGACGGTAGCTATTTCCCTGCTGATCTTAGGGATTTCGCTGCTTTTGGTGATGAACTCCAATAATCTGGTGACGACGATGGAATCGGAACTGGAAGTTTTGGTTGCCATGCGCACCGATATTGATGCCAAGCAGATCCAAGCCGTGGGGGATAAACTCCGCAGTCATAGCAAAGTCAACGAGGTCACTTTTGTTTCTAAGAACGAAGCGATGGCGACCATGAAAAAGCAACTCGGTGACCGCAGCGATATGTTCAAAGCCTTGGGGGATGCAAACCCATTTCCCGATATGTACCGGGTGAAAGCGAAAGATCCCAACGATGTGAGTAGCCTGGCCGAAGAATTCAACAAGTATCCCGGCGTAGAAAAAGTTCGCTACGGTCAGGGGTTCGTCGAGAAATTGCTCAGTCTGACCGAGTGGATCCGCATGGTCGGCTTGTCGATCATGTTCCTGATCGGGGCCGCATCGGTTTTTTTAATCTCTACGACCATCCGGTTAACGGTCTTTGCCAGGCGTAAAGAGATCAACATCATGAAATTCGTCGGTGCAACCAACTGGTTTATTCGCTGGCCTTTTTTGCTGGAGGGGACCTTTTTGGGCCTCTTTGGCTCCCTCATCGCCGTTGGATTGCTTTACGGCATCTATGCGCCGGTCACGACCTATGTAGAATCGTCCCTGCCTTTTGTGCCGCTGCGCTCAGATGCCTCTTTCCTGATGACCATCTTTGAGATCGTCATGGGAACCGGTATCCTCATTGGTGCCATGGGCAGTGTCATTTCCTTGCGGAAGTTTTTGAAAGTATGATGACTCCAGGCAAAAAGGAGTGGCTCCTTTGAAGCAAAACCTATCCCGTCTGGTGCTGGGGGGAGTAGCGATAGCCTGTTTATCGGGGCTTTTTATCTACAGCGCTCAGACGATTCCTATCAAAGCGGCGTCGGCAGACCAGTTGGAAGATGCCCAGCAGGAACTGCAGCAGCGGCAGGCCAACATCGAAAACACCCGCCGGGAACTGCGCGAAAAGGTCCAGCAGGAAAACAGTGTTCTCGGGAAACTATCGACGGTCAACCGGGAAATGAACAATACCCAAATGGCCATCAATGACCTGAACAGTCAGACGCGAAATGTAGAAACAGCCATTCAGCAGGCTCAGAAGGAGATCGCTGAAGCCCAAAAGCGCCAAGGAACTCAACTGGATCTCCTCAAGGCCCGCATGAAAGATATCTATATTAACGGGAACGTCTCTTACCTGGAAGTGGTGCTGCAGGCGAACAGCATCACCGACTTTTTAACCCGCATGGACCTGATGGAAAAGGTCGTTCAACGGGATGCTCAATTGATTCATGAGATTGAAGCGGAACAGAAGACGATTGAAGCTCGCAAAGCCGATTTGGAACTTCGTAGACAAGAACTGGCCCAGATCAAGGCTCGTATGGAAGAACAACGGTCCCGCTTAGCGGCTCAGAATGAGGAACAAAAGGTTGTCCTCGCACAAGTACGTGAACAAAAAGATAGTATCGCTGAAATGCTCGATGCGGAAGAGGCTGCATCGCAACGGTTGGAAGCGAGAATTCGCAGCTTGCAGAGCAAAACGAACCGCCCCAGTATGACCCAAGGAACTTGGGGTTATCCCTTGGAAAACTATGCTCCTGTTACATCTTCCTACGGGCCGCGATACCACCCAGTGAGAAAGAAAAACAGCTATCATACGGGTGTTGACCTTGGTGCTCCTGCCGGCGCGTCCATTCTGGCGACGAACAGCGGTGTCGTCATCGTCGCTGGTTATGACTATGCCTACGGAAACTGTGTGGTCATCGATCACGGCGGCGGAATTACGACGCTCTATGGGCATATGTCTTCTCTTGGTGTCTCGGAAGGACAAACTGTCCAAAAAGGCGATTTTATCGGTAAGGTAGGATCGACGGGATTGAGCACGGGACCGCACTTGCACTATGAAGTCCGGATAAACGGATCTCATACTAACCCGATGGGGTACATCGGGGGATAATTGCCTGAACGGTAACGAAGTAAGGAAAAATCGATTTGGATTTCCCGTAGAGTAAAATGATTTAAACCTAACTGGTTGTATATCTAGTCTTAAAAGCGTATAGAGTTTAGAGGAACAGATTTTTTTGCGTGGCTCATTTTGGAATAAGGTGGTTGAATTCATTGGCTGGTCGTCGTAGAGGGCTTGTCATCGCCGCAGCCCTGGTCATCATCGTCAGCGTATTGACAACAGCTTCCCTGGCTGTGGCGGTGATAGGGAACTATCAACATCTGGGCCGTCTCATTAACGTCGTCCGGCTGGTGACGAGCGAATATTTGGAACCGACCTCTTTTTCCACCCTCGTGGACGGGGCCATGAAGGGCATGGTTGCCTCCTTAAAAGACCCCTATTCAACGTATCTGGAACCGGACGAATACAAGCAGCTCTTTGATCAAATCCAGGGAAGTTTTAGCGGTATTGGAGTTTACGTCAGCAAAAAAGATCAAAATAAGATCGTCGTCGTTTCGCCTATCAAAGGTGGACCGGCAGAACGGGTCGGCATTAAAGCGGGCGACGTCATCGTCAAGGTTGACGGAGAAGAAGTGGCCAATATGGATGTGGATCTGGCCGTGTCGAAAATCAAAGGCCCCGAAGGCTCGAATGTTAATTTGACCGTGTTCCGCGAGAACACGAAAAACTTCCTCGAATTCACAGTGCCTCGTGAGAAAGTGAACATCCCTGTCGTAACGGCTGAGCTGGCCAAAGGGGATAACCGCATCGGTGTATTGCGCATCACTCAATTCAACAAAACAGCGGCTGCGGAAGTCGACAAAGCGATCCGGGCATTCCAAGATCAGCATGTGAAAGGCATCATCCTTGACCTGCGCGATAACCCCGGCGGTGAATTGGAATCGGCTGTAGACATCGCCTCTAACTTTGTCCCCCAAGGTCCTGTCGTCAAGGTGGTCAACCGCGACGGAGAAACAGAAGTTTACCAATCGACCCGCAACCAAGTCATGCTCCCGCTGGCCGTACTGATCAACGGCGGTTCCGCGAGCGCTTCGGAGATCGTCGCCGGCGCGATTAAAGACTATGGCACCGGCACTATGATCGGATCGAAGAGCTTTGGCAAAGGCATTGTCCAGTCGGTGATCCCCTTGGATGGCGGTGCTGCCGTCAAGTTGACGACGGCGAAATACTTGACCCCGAAAGGCAACGATATTCATAAAATAGGTATCGAACCGGATTTCAAAGTGGAGCCGGAGAAGAATGAAACTCCCCATGTGACCGGCGCCGAAGATAACGATTCCGTCTTTAATAAAGGCGTCGAGGTTGTTCGTTCGTTGATGAGATAAGGTGACCTGATTACGGAAAAAGGCTGGCTTAACTATGGTCGACTTCAATGGATGGGACCTTCTGAATACGATCATCCAAGGTTTTGAAATACTGCTGCTCTACCCTCTGGAATACCCAACTTTTTGGGTATTCCTTTTGATCATTGCGCTCCTTTACCGGCGTCAACTGCGGATGAAATCAGATCTGTTTCAAGTAAAACCGGAAAGTGTCTGGCCTTCTGTCCTTTCGTCAGCGATGTATGGTCTGGTGGGCGGATTCATCGGGTCCTTCTTGATGATTCTCTTTGGGATCACCATCGTTGAATCTGGTTTTCTTTATCTCTTGCCTGTCGCCATCGCACTGGCTTTGATCAACACCCGGTATATGTGTTACGCCTATGCCGGAGGAGTCATCTCCCTGGCGGCGATCCTTTTCGGGTGGACGGAAGTCAGCGTCGTGCAAATCATGGGGCTCGTGGCCATCTTGCATCTCGTTGAGGCCGTTCTGATGTTTTTGTCGGGCCACCGGGACAGTTTACCTGTTTATGTGGCCCATCGCCGGGGAATGACGGTCGGGGGATATCACCTACAAAGCTTTTGGCCGATTCCCTTGGTCGTATTGACGATGGTCGCGATCCCCCATAACAGTGGAATTCCTTTTCAAGAGATCTCTACGCCCGGTTGGTGGCCTCTGATCACCCCTCCAGACATCCCCTACAATCCGGCTGTGGAATCGGTGGTGCTCAGCCCATTGCCCTTAGTGGCGTTACTCGGCTATGGTGACCTGGCTCTCGTTCGCCAGCCCCGAGTTCATTGCCGGCGATCGTCTCTGATGCTGGCCGGTTACAGCTTGATTCTGCTCACCTTGGTTGTGCTGGCTTCCCATATGCCCATACTGTCCCTGCTGCCAGCCCTTTTTGGGCCCCTCGGCCATGAGGCATTGATTCTCTGGACGAAGCGGCGTGAGATGCAGGGCACTCCCCTCTATGTGGCCTCCCCGAGGGGTCTGAAGATCCTCGATGTAGGCGATGGCTCTCCAGCTGAAAAGGCGGGCCTTCGAGCCGGAGATCTCTTAGGCAGCGTCAACGGCCTTCCCGTGCGTTCCCGCAGAGATCTGGCCATCTCGCTTTCCTGGTCGCCGGCACAGGTGGAGATGGAATTTCTGCCCGGTGGGACCGGAGGGTTCTGGAAAAGGACGACCGCGATGAAAGGATGGAATGAATCGCTCGGACTGGTTCCCGTACCTGATCCAGAAGATCCGCCGTTGATTCGGTTTGAGGGAGTCGGGCTTTTCAGAAACTTGTGGAGGCGCTGGACCCAACGGTTCTTCCAGCGGAATCGCAAAAAGCCATAACAAACGTTAGTTCAAGGCCCGCTGAGTCATAAGATATGATCCAAACGGTTTTTCACAAAAAAATCGCCCTAGTCTTATCCTGAACAGAAGATAAGGCGGAGGGCGATTTTCCAATTGCTTAAAGGCTTTTTAAACTCAAATGAAGTTGGCACGAACGAAAGCCAATGTACAAAAAGCAGTGTACCAAAGCTTAGCCGCGCATACCGAGATTGAAGCTCAATACTTCCAGGTTAACGGTCAAATCGATATTGCGTACTTCCACGTGAGGGGGGGCGCTGAGTACGGTCGGAGCGAAGTTTATGATCGAATCGATGCCGGCATCGATAAGATACTCACAGACCCGTTGGGCTGCCGCAGGAGGCACAGTGATGATGCCGATCTTGACGCCCTGTTCTTTTACCGTGTCATTTAATTGAGCTAATGGGAGCACTGGCAGACCGTTGGGCAACTGGCCCTGCTTTTTCGCGTCCGAATCGAAGAGTGCCACCACGTTGAAACCACGGTCCTGCAAACCCCGGTAGGAGGACATGGCCATGCCCAAATGGCCGGCGCCGACGATGATGACAGGCCAGGTATGGTTGACGCATAGGAGTTTGTCCACTTGAGCGCCTAGTTCCTTGACGCGGTAGCCGACGCCCCGGATTCCGAATTCTCCAAAGTATGACAAGTCTTTTCGCACTTGGGCCGACGGGATTCCGACTGCTGCACCAATTTCATCGGAAGATATTATGTCAATGCCTTTGCTGCTGGCTTGGTTTAGAAAGCGAGAGTACAGGGACAGCCGAACGACGGTAGGTTCGGGGATCTTTAACATCTTCATAGCGGGTAACCCTCCGGATACTCTTTATTTCTATGTCTCGCGTCTAACTTTTAGTATAATACAAATCACTAGTGTTTCAAAGTACACTGAAGGCAATTCCCACTAAGAATGTTATTATTTCCTTATACAATGCTTCATCAGGCGAAAAAACCAGGCCTTGGAAGGCACTGATTGACCGCTTCTAAAAGCCTCCGGACAGATTCATCAGAGGTTTGCCCAAAGTCCACATAGTAGGTCCCGACAGCCTGAAAGTCTTCTGGGGCTAGCGGACAGAACATTTGATCGACCGATTTGGAGAGGGTCTCCAGCACATCGGGCGGTCCGACCGGCAGTGCGACGGCCAAATAAGCCGGTTCATGGCGGAGGATGCTTTGGATTGCGGCCATCAGGGTATAGCCGGTGGCCACGCCATCGTCGACGAGGAGTAGCTTTTTTGATTTCACCGATCCAACGTGGAGGATATAAGGATATTCCTTTTTGCGCCTCTCCATTTCGACGACCTGACGCTGCCTGACTCGATCGATGTACTCATCGTTGATTCCGAGATAAGCGATGAGTCGGTCGTTCAATATGACGGAACCATCCGGGCCCACGGCACCGATGGCGACCTCTTCTTGTCCGGGAGCCCCCAATTTTCGGGGAGTGATGAGAGCGAGCGGACAGCCCAGTTCTTTGGCCACCGGTGCAGCCACTTCCACACCGCCTCGAGGTATGGCGATGACCAGATCAAAGGCCAGCCCTTGCTGTGCGATTCGTTCATAAAGTAGGCGGCCTGCTTCGGCACGATCGGTATATTCTGTTGCTCTTAAGCGGCCGAACTGTTCGGCTTTCGTATTATTAGTCATAACAAACCTTCTTTGCCGAATAATCCTATCTGAGTTTTGCAAAGGGAGAAGGAAAGCGGCAATGGATATCGAATCAGTACCCTATTCTGATCTTCTTCTAAATGGATTTATTTCTAATCCGGTTTTACTTAGTAAAGGCAGTCATCGGCCGGATGAATTCTCGATCATTGTAAGGTTGAGCATCATTAGGATTGAGTAGGGAGGTCCAGAATATGTTCTGGCGAAAAGCATCAGAGAATACGGGATTACGTCCTTATAGTGGACCGAAACCGACTATTGCAATTCAAAATCCCTCTTTTCAATTGTCTGTTCGTTTTATGAAGTTGAATCCGGAACAAATGGAACTGCTACAGGAAATCCGCCCGATTATCGAAAAGCATGTCGATGAGGCGGTTGACGTTTTTTACGGGCACCTGGGTTCGATACCGGAAATGCGCGAATTTATCACCCGTCATTCCACGGTCGATCGACTGAAAAAAACGATGCGGGCTTACCTGCTGAGTTTGTCCCCTTTACGGCTTGACGACGATTACGCCGCCAACCGTCATAAAATCGGTGAAGCCCATGACCGGATTGATTTGCCGCCCTATTGGTATACCTCGGCATATCAACTCTACTATAACTTTTTTATTCCCAAAATTATGGATGCCTACACGGATAAAGATCGAGCCAAAGCAGCGATCACAGCGTTATTGACGATTACCAATTTGGATCAGCAGCTGGTCATGAGCAGTTACCTGGATAGTTATACATCCGGCTTATCCAAAAAAGAGGAACTGGAAAAGATTCTTGGCGACTTGCAATCGTTACAGGAGAAGGTCAACGATGCGAGTCAAGGCTTAGCTGCTACGGCGGAGGAAACGGCTGCTTCTGCGGCTCACATGTCCTCGTCGGCGGAACGGATCACCCAAAACGTGGCTCAAGCGGCCAAACATACCGATCAAGTGGTCCACCTCGCCCAAAACGGGGAAAAACAGCTTCGTGAGTCCGTTCAGGCGATCAAAGACCTCACTCAACTGATGCTGGATATGAAGACCAAAATCTCCGCTTTGGACGAAAGCTCGGAGAAGATCTCCTCGATCGCGGAAGTCATCCAGGGAATCGCTTCTCAGACGAATTTGCTCGCTTTAAACGCCGCCATTGAGTCGGCTCGTGCCGGCGAACACGGCCGCGGCTTTAATGTGGTCGCTCAGGAAGTGAAGAAGCTGGCCAGCAGTTCTGAGCAGTCCGTCCAGGAGATCGCCGAGATGATTCAGCTTTCGCGAACCCATACGGCGGAAGTCAGCCAAGCGATGGAACAGAACTCCCACTCCATGGAACGGGTCAACCAACTCGTCGATAAGGTGGTTCAGGGCTTCACCCAGATCCTCGAGTCGATCGCTTCCAACCAGGAACAGATGCAACATGTGACAGAAGAAGTGATGTCGCTCAGTTCGACGGCGCACGAGATCGAAAACGCCTCGGAGGCGGTAGCCCACTCGGCAGAAGATCTGTCCATGATGTCCCATCAGCTTTCCTAATTCCCGCATACCAAATTCTTCGCCCTTTAGGATATTGGTCGAATGAACGACCGTGAAAGATATTTGAATGATTAAATGATGAATGCCCCGGTGAGGCCAAGTTAGGCATCACGCGGGGCATTTTCCGTCTGAAACCGTGATGGTTCCCGGCGGAATCGTCGGCGCCAAAGGTAAAGTGCCGCACCCATAAAGACGATCCCAGCCAAGATCAACCAGAAACCGCGTTGATGGGCCAGTAAGGAGAGTATCTCCAAGGACGCCGTCCAGAGAAAGGATACGGTCTCTTTCACCAGAAAAAAGCCGAAGCGCCAGATTTCCGCATCCCAAGGCATACCTTTCTGCCCCCTCTTTTTGGGTATTCCTGCTTTATCCTCCAACGACCGACGATGGTTCATAGTATTTCATCGTATTTCCTGAATAAATCATAAGGGATGACCTTTTGACTGTCTAGGGGAGAGAATCCCCGACTAATGTCGGAAAAGGGAATCTTTTGTGAGCATCTGATAGGTATTTTCTATTACTTTTACATCAAAATCTAATGTAAGCGCTGCCATTAAACCATCATAATGGTCCGTTACAGTTTGCAGGGAAACGGTCAGTACGGTGGTTAGGACATCATAAAGCGACTTGGAGTAAGCGGCCTTCACCACATCGATTGCTTTTGATAGATAAGCATCCACCGGTACCTGTAGAAGAGCTTCGAGATCCTGACGGAACTTAGCCCTCCCAGCCCCTTCAAAGAACTCTTTGGAAGTCTTCACACTGTTAAGCAGGGTACCTACAGAACTGGTGTTCGTTCGGAAAAGTCCCTTCGGCATTTCTGGTGTCGGCAAGGGAATCGGTTCATAGGCCGGCAAGGCACAATGGGGGGCGTTGGCGGTAACGACCCGGTTCAGTTTGTCCAAGTATTGACCGGCCCGCTTATGGACAAAATTCTCCACTCGAAGGGATGTAGCCCGTAATTCTTGTTCCAACTCTTTTTCCATCGTCTGCAATAGGTCGTCAAGGCAGTGTTGGAAACCTTTTTTGGTGATATTGCCCCGGGCATCCTGTAGCACAGCAGGATTGAAGTAACGGTCAAACATATCGCCGAATCGGTAGAAGAGCCTCTGTTTCACATAATAGACCAGTTCGTCGATTTCCTTGTGCAGAAGGTCCGCTTCGGCAGCAGTGCCGACTCTGTTGATGGACTGCTCCAGTTCCATTCGGGACGCTTCGAAGGCTGCCCGCTTGATCCGGCGGGAAGTGGCATCGGTCTTAGCAGCTGCGATCACTTCTTCCAGGCTCGACAAGGTCCGTTGCATTTCGCTTTCGGCAGCCGATAAGGCTACCGCCGTCAGTTCGTCGAGGGTAAAGTGGAAAAATTCCTCTTCAAATTGAGCAAAGCCTGATAAGTCGAGGCCTTTTTCCCAGGGCAACAGTCCGTCACCAGTTGCTTCTTCTCGTGCAGCCGTTAGGGCGGTGGTTCGCTGCCGGTAGGTCTTTTCCAAAGAGGCCGTCATGGCATCGCATTGGCCGAGGCGGGCCAGCAAGGCTGTCTGGCTGGAGACGGTATACAACCGGGGCTGACAGATGCCGCAAGCGGCGACCCGTTCTTTGACGTGCTGTTTTACCGTTTCTAGTTCATCGCTTGTCTTGGCCAAGTCGGCAGCATTGATCAGGAAGAACATCTTATCCATGGCGAAGCTGTCCTTGACTCGGCCCAGTTGGAAGAGAAAATCCTGGTCGGCGTGGGAGAAGGCGCTGTTGAAATAGGTGACAAAGAGGACCGCATCGGCATTCTTGATGTAGTCGAAGGCGACACCGGTATGGCGGGCATTGATTGAGTCGGCACCGGGTGTATCGACGAGCATGATGCCATGGTCTGTCAGCGGGCAGCGGTAGAAGAGCTCAATCCATTCGACGAAACAAGCTTTTTCTTCACTGGCTACGTAATCATGGAACGTATCCAGGGCGATGATCAGTTCCTGACCGAGCCGGTTCTCCACAGCTGAAATTCCCCGGGCGACGGCGTTGAGGAAAGAATAATGAGGCTTCGCCGTGGGGTGAATGTCGCCGGGGGAGATTTCTTGCAAACGTTCCAAGGCCTCGGCCATGCTCGCAGCTTGAACGTCACAAGCTTTTAGGGAGTTCAATACGTCGCTTTCGATGTCGTCAGCGGTCTTCAACTGCACCCGGACCGTTCCATGGGGGTAGTCGTCGTTCGGCGGTAAGATTTTGTTGATGGCTGCTGTTGTCGGGTTCGGCGAGACCGGTAGCACGGGATGGCCCAATAAGGCATTCGCTACAGATGATTTTCCGGCGCTAAAGGCGCCGAAAAGAGCTACCGTAAAGATATTCTTCTCCAGCCGCTCTGCCCGCAAGGTCAACGCTTCGGCGATGTGCTGAAAGCCAGGCAAGGAGGACACAGCCGAAGCATAGGCATGGAGGCGATGGCCTGTCTGCTGCAGTAGTGTTGACGACGGGTGTCGTTTCGCGGTCTGAGAGGCCGGGATGCTGTTATCATCGACTCGTCCTGACCGAATGGATGCAGCGTTTTCTTTGATCGCTTGACCGAGGCTGGTCAAAGAGTCGGCTGTCGATACATTGGCGGCGTCGATACCTGCTTGCGTTTTACCTATAGTCTCTATTGACGGGGATAAAAGTTTTTCTATCGGTTCCGGTTTGGGGAGATCTCTTTGCAGCATCGCGATCAGGCTTTCCCGGTACTGCCGGTCAACCTGATCCATTTTTTCCAAGCTCTTGATGGCATCCATCAGGATGCTGAGGGGTTCCAATTGGCGAGTCAGTTGATCGAGCTGTTCTGCGAGACTCTGTCTCGCCAGTCGGACGGCCTCTTCGGCGTAGTACAAGGCTTCCCGGCGATAGATGGCCTTGACTTCGTTGGCTATATCGCGGGTGTAGTTATGAATATACTCGTTGCTGGCCACGGCACCTTCGCGAACAGCGTTCACCAACAATTCCGATCCCCAGGTGAGGTTGAAAGAGTTGACCTTTTGTAAGTAATCGCTGTCGGCGGCGCCGTGTGCCTCCGGAACTTTTCCTAAGACATCGCGCAAGTGCCATTCCAACTGGGTCGATACATGATGGCGAAAGTCCTCATAAAGTGCATCCAAACGGGCGGAGATCTCTTTTTTCGTCTTATCGCCGGAGAACAAGAAGCCGACTTTGAAATCAGGGGCTCGGCTCTCCAGGTAGCGCTGTGCCCGTTCCGTCGTCGTAAAGGGAGTAATCCGAGCGTTCTCCACGACCCGGCGGATCTCACTGTCTAGCTCCGTTTGTAATTGCTCCGGGATACGGCGCAGGTTTTCAACCTGTCGGCTCAGGTCTTGATAGGCCCGCAGCGCTTCTTCCAGGTTTTCTGTCTCCTCGACGATAGCCTGAAGTTCCCGTCGTTGGTCGGCCTGCTGATCGGATTGTCGCCGGCAATGGTCTTCGATCAACTGCCGAGCAGCCGGCAAGACGGTGGCAGTGAGAATCTCCTGTTCATGGAGGAAGATAGAGCGTAGATGAGCTTTTAATTGGCCCAGTTGATTTTCCGGGTGATCCGGCTCGGTCAAAGTGGTGAAATACAATCCATTGGGCTGGATGTCCCAAGCGGCAAATCCGGCTTCAGAGCTTCGCTTGAAATAGGCAAAATCAAGCTCGAATTCGCAATGCTTGTCGATCTGGTTGACGATGAGATAGACGGGCTTTCCCCGTTCCTGGAGCCGTTTCGTGAAGGCGAAGTTGATTTCTGACTGAACATGGTTGTAATCCATCACATAAAAGATGACGTCAGCAGAGATGATAGCAGGAGCTTCGGCTAGGCGCCGAGCTTTGTCAGCCGAATCGACCCCTGGTGTATCGATGAGTGAGACAGAGCCATGGAAAAGGTCATGAGGTACCGTGATAACGACCCCATCGGTGTTTGTCCCATCTAAGCAGTGGGACTGTACATCGGTGAGACTTGACGCGAGGTCGAACTCAACCGCGTCGCCAGATTTCAAAAGCGCCCGGGCCGCCGGGGAGCCTGATTGAATGGAGACAATGTTTGCGCTGGAAGGAACGGGGCTCGTCGGAAGCACGTCGTGGCCGATCAGCGCGTTGATCAAGGCAGATTTCCCGCCTGACACATGACCGCAGAAGGCGATGCTTAAGTGCCGTTGAACCAACTTCTGCTGTAAAGCCTCTAGGCCTCGGGCCGATTGGGTGTCGCCGGCCTGGAGGAAGGCTTCCGCCAGATGTTGAAAGCGGCCGACCAACGTTTTGAGAATCTCGCTGTGAGACAACAGACGGGAGGTCATAAAACCAATACACCTTCTTACATACAATATGGAAAGTGAGAAAAGCTATAGGCAACTACGATTCTATCATTGTAACAGATATAAAAGAAATCCCAGATGTCAGATTTTTCTGTCATATAATTGTTATTTTTATCACTCCTATTGTTGCTGGCGGTTTCTAGTGTCGGATGGGTCGATAGCCTCCTGGATATGCTAACGTCGGAGGTGAATGTAGATGAAAAACAATGCATCAGATCAAGAGACATTGATCATTCGCGAAGTCGGCCCCGACGGTACACATACTCGTAAGTTGACAAACACTGTCGATATGGGTGCTGGTGACACCAGCGAAGGCCAAGCGAAAAATGAGGGATAATCGTAAAACCTATTGCACGTGAATACCGCGGAGATAGCTCAGTCTATTAAGCCTGAATTTTACCTTTACCAAACGACTATTGTCTGGCCATCTCATTTTAGGGGATGGCTTTGTTTAAGGAGAAGTATAAAAAAATCGATTTGGAAAAAAATTATGCTTGCAATCACTTTAGACCTGTGCAATAATAGCAAACGTCGCCGATACGAGGCGGCAAAAAACAACGACGAAAAGCTATAAGCTTGGTCGAATCTGGTCCTTGAAAATCAAACAGTTGTTAAAGCAAAAGCGTGCGAAACCAAAGTCAATTCGGCCCGCGCAAGCGGGACGGACAACTTCGTAAGAGTTGATGACTTCTGTTACAAGAAGCCTTAACTCGATAAGAAACTTTATCAATCAGAGCTTGACTCAAGCTTTATCTACAAAAATTTTTGTGGAGAGTTTGATCCTGGCTCAGGACGAACGCTGGCGGCATGCCTAACACATGCAAGTCGAACGGAGCACGGATACTTCGGTGGAAGTGCTTAGTGGCGGACGGGTGAGTAACGCGTGGATAACCTGCCTGAGAGTGGGGGATAACAGCCCGAAAGGGCTGCTAATACCGCATAACGTTGTCTGGGGACATCCCCGGACAACCAAAGGAGCAATCCGCTCTTGGATGGGTCCGCGTCCGATTAGCTAGTTGGTAGGGTAACGGCCTACCAAGGCGACGATCGGTAGCCGGCCTGAGAGGGTGAACGGCCACACTGGGACTGAGACACGGCCCAGACTCCTACGGGAGGCAGCAGTGGGGAATCTTCCGCAATGGGCGAAAGCCTGACGGAGCAATGCCGCGTGGGGGATGAAGGTCTTCGGATTGTAAACCCTTGTCTTCGGGGAAGAAGTAATGACGGTACCTGAGGAGGAAGCCCCGGCTAACTACGTGCCAGCAGCCGCGGTAATACGTAGGGGGCAAGCGTTGTCC
>NZ_WNKU01000138.1 GCF_009720735.1 Heliobacterium mobile | reverse complement strand
ACGGATATGCAGGAGCGTACAGTTCTGCAAGGATAACTGAAAACAACACCACCAACGCAAACTTATCGAAGGAACGATTGCTTGAGAAGATTGTGGACAGAAACAATCTAAACCACGCGTACAAGAGAGTGAGGTCCAACAAAGGAGCGCACGGAATCGATGGAATGAAAGTAGATGAACTTCTACAATATCTCAAAGAGAATGGAAGCCAACTCAGGCAGTCAATCCTGGACGGTAAACACCGTCCGAATCCCGTCCGAAGGGTAGAAATACCGAAAGAAGACGGAAAGAAAAGAAAACTAGGAATCCCCACAGTCGTTGACCGAGTTATACAGCAGGCCATCAGCCAAGTACTCACACCGATATATGAGAAGCAGTTTTCGGACAATAGCTACGGATTTAGACCGGGAAGAAGCGCACATGACGCGATTCGGAAATGTCAAAACAACATCAACGAAGGATACAAGTATGTGGT
>NZ_WNKU01000137.1 GCF_009720735.1 Heliobacterium mobile | reverse complement strand
GGAGCCAGCCGCCGAAGGTGGGGTCGATGATTGGGGTGAAGTCGTAACAAGGTAGCCGTATCGGAAGGTGCGGCTGGATCACCTCCTTTCTATGGAGACTCGTCACGGTAGAGGGTGAACATTGCTAGTTTTTCTAGTGAAGGGATGAAGCCTCTATACAGTGAGATGTCGAGGTCGAACCGAACGGAGACCTCCCAGTTATGCTCTTATAGAGATACGCAAATTGGCAGGTTAACTGTGTAATGAGCAGCATCTCGATACAGTGCGATGGGACAGGTCCGAACGGAAAGGTTAAGCACGCGGCTAACACAACTGTTTGATTTTGAGGGACTGGAGAAACTTACCGGTTGAAAAGCTCAACTAAGTATAGTAATCTTCTAAATCCGGTAATGAATCGGACAGACCTCAACAACTACAAACTGATCTGGTGGCAATGGCGGAGGGGTCACACCCGTTCCCATCCCGAACACGGCAGTTA
>NZ_WNKU01000136.1 GCF_009720735.1 Heliobacterium mobile | reverse complement strand
TTCCCATCCCGAACACGGAAGTTAAGCCCTCCTGCGCCGATGGTACTTGGGACGTTGGTCCCTGGGAGAGTAGGTCGTTGCCAGATTGACCGGTGTAACAAAGCCGGTATTACCGGATGCGTATCGTATCCGGTATAAATGGGGCTATAGCTCAGCTGGGAGAGCGCTTGAATGGCATTCAAGAGGTCAGCGGTTCGATCCCGCTTAGCTCCACCAAATTTATCAATCCACATGTCGTTTAACGGCGACAGGTTTGTTCCTTGAAAACTGCACAAAGGTAAATGTAAAGCGCAATCGATTCATGATAACTGTTCAGCGGCGCAAGTCGTAGGCAGAAGTCATGATCAAAATAAGGTCAAGTTAGTAAGGGCATACGGTGGATGCCTAGGCGCTGAGAGGCGAAGAAGGGCGCGGACAGCTGCGAAAAGCTACGGAGAGCCGCAAGCAGGCGTAGACCCGTAGATACCCGAATGGGGCAACCCGTCCGGAGTCATATCCGGACATCG
>NZ_WNKU01000135.1 GCF_009720735.1 Heliobacterium mobile | reverse complement strand
TAGAAGACTTGACAGAAACCCTGGCCGACGTCCAGGTGAGGGATAACCAACTTCAATAAACGCAGCGACTTTCGCCACCACTGGCGAGGTCGCTTTTCTTAGTTTTACGCCTTAAAAACCCCATCCCCACATAAGGCTGCTGTAATAGCCCAAGTCCAGTTCGACCCCCGTTATGGTATGAAAGAAATAGATAATTATTTTCAAAGACACACGGGACATTCTGAGGGACTGGATTTGATGGGCAGAAAAAATTCTCGATGATAAGATTGTAAAAACATAGACGAATAACCAACTCATGGGTAAAATGAAAATTAGATAAATAATGAAAGGGGATCGCATAAGAAACAAAAACTGTTTTGACGTGGATGGTCGTATTTACTTATCTTGACTCAAGTTTCGCAGATCAAAAATCGCGTTAAGCCTTTAACCAGTATGGGAATTTCGCAATTAAATTCTGGTGCTTGACATAGAAAAACACCTCTACGACTGGTAAAGTGAAGTTACCGCTAACT
>NZ_WNKU01000134.1 GCF_009720735.1 Heliobacterium mobile | reverse complement strand
CGGCTTTTAGACACCTCGTATGTTATCAGGGGGTGCTTTCTTTTTCAAAACGCCAATTTATCCATTACAGGAATGCTTCTCATCTAAAAAATTCGTCTTCGGCTGCCAATGACCTTCAACGGCCCAGTACAACAGGGACAAGGAATCTGCTCTGCGTTCCTTACATAAAAAGCCCTTTTTCTGGGTTTTCAATTAGCTCATATTCTGATATGATGATCATGCATTGTGAGAAAGACGCCTCCCCAAGTACTACTTGCCGGTAGTACACAAAATGGGGGGCGTCTTTTCCTTTCTTTTTCTTATGGTCATTATATACAGCAATTCTTGGACAGGCAATTCCGTCAACTTCTGGGCTTTTTGACTCAGCGGAAACAGAAAATCCAATTGAGAAAGATATTAATAAGTTATTAGAGTCCGTTCAGAAACCGTACTTGAATAATACCAACTGCGCAATTTGTGTAAATAATTGGGATAAGGCTACTAAAAAATACCGCATAATCCATCCAATCATGTCCCGTTTTTAGT
>NZ_WNKU01000133.1 GCF_009720735.1 Heliobacterium mobile | reverse complement strand
AGGTCAAGTTAGTAAGGGCATACGGTGGATGCCTAGGCGCTGAGAGGCGAAGAAGGGCGCGGACAGCTGCGAAAAGCCACGGAGAGCCGCAAGCAGGCGTAGACCCGTGGATACCCGAATGGGGCAACCCGTCCGGAGTCATATCCGGACATCGCTGACTGAATCCATAGGTCAGTGAAGCCAACCCGGGGAACTGAAACATCTAAGTACCCGGAGGAAAAGAAATCAAGCGAGATTCCCCTAGTAGCGGCGAGCGAACGGGGAAGAGCCTAAACCGTCTCTTCGGAGACGGGGTTGCGGGACCTTCATCCCGAATGAATCATCCTAGTCGAAGCGGTCTGGAAAGGCCCGGCACAGCAGGTAACACCCCTGTAGGCGAAAGGACGAGACATTCCGAAGGGATCCCAAGTACCGCGGGGCACGTGAAATCCCGTGGGAATCCGGGGGGACCACCCTCCAAGGCTAAATACTCCTCAGCGACCGATAGTGAACCAGTACCGTGAGGGAAAGGTGAAAAGCACCCCGGAAGGGGAGTGAAA
>NZ_WNKU01000132.1 GCF_009720735.1 Heliobacterium mobile | reverse complement strand
CAGAACTTGCAAATACCGTCCGGACTACCCATATAAAGGATTTGGAACCCTACAAGATGCCCGGAAGTGGATGAGTCAGTTTGTCTACTGGTATAACGAAAAGCACCGACACAGCGGTTTGCAATTTGTTACTCCTCGACAACGTCATGAAGGAAGAGCCGTGGAGATCCTGGAAAAGCGTTGCAAGGTATACGAAGAAGCTCGGAACCGTCACCCCGAACGTTGGGCGAGAGGAACCCGAAACTGGGCCTTGAGCGATAAAGTGGCCCTAAATCCGATAAAAGAAGATCACAGGCGGATTCCCGAGGGAGGGGGCCGGTTCGTAAAACGGATGCTAAGCGACCCGGCAGCCGCCGCTTGCGGTCGGAGCGAAGCGAAGAGTCTTGACGAATGTGCTAGACTGAGCAAAGCCGACCAGAGCTAATGTTCCACAGGCGTATGTCCGTCGGTCGGGGTGACTTATTCACAGCACATTTGTCAAGACCGGCGGTTGCATATAAATTAAAGTTTACATAGGTCCATGCGTCAACTATCTTGACAAACACCG
>NZ_WNKU01000131.1 GCF_009720735.1 Heliobacterium mobile | reverse complement strand
TTCCCCGTTCGCTCGCCGCTACTGGGGGAATCTCGCTTGATTTCTTTTCCTCCGGGTACTTAGATGTTTCAGTTCCCCGGGTTGGCTTCGCTGACCTATGGATTCAGTCAGCGATGTCCGGATATGACTCCGGACGGGTTGCCCCATTCGGGTATCTACGGGTCTACGCCTGCTTGCGGCTCTCCGTAGCTTTTCGCAGCTGTCCGCGCCCTTCTTCGCCTCTCAGCGCCTAGGCATCCACCGTATGCCCTTACTAACTTGACCTTATTTTCTAATGAATGATCGCTTCGTCTATCTTACTTACCGCGGTGAATCATAATTGCAGTGAGACACTTCGTCAAAAGACTATGGTGTCGATACTGTAATAGGACCTCACCGTTGAGTATGAAAGCTTGACGCATTGATCATCATTGCTTTGCGCTTTACTTTACCTCTGTGAAGTTTTCAAGGAACAATCTGAGGTCCGTCCGGCTCAGCGCCGGAATTCAGAGTTTACTACACTCAGTTGAGCTTTTCAACCGGTAAGTTTCTCCAGTCCCTCAAAATCAAACAGTT
>NZ_WNKU01000130.1 GCF_009720735.1 Heliobacterium mobile | reverse complement strand
TGGCCCGGTACGCAGGGGAAACCGACGGAGGCAGTGTGCTGACGGCGGTTTTTTGCGTTTTCGTTGAGATGATTTTGCGATGATGATGATTTAACAAGGCCCGGTACGGGCCTCGCCCCTCCCCGTTGCCGACACGGCAAAAGAAAAAACCGGCGAAGGCTGTTGTGGGCCAGGGCCGGTTTGCTTTATACGTTAAGGGGGGAACCGTTTTGCAGCGTTGGGGCTGTTGGGCGGTATTATTGGTGTTGATGATAATCGATGATAAAGACGTAAAATTCCTATTATTGATACCAAGCGACAAAATCGATAACATAAATTTGAATTATAAAATCTAAGTTATTTAGGAGGGTGTATTTCTTGGTAGGAGACTCAAAGTTAAAAAGTCTTTTGATCATATCCTTACTGTTGATTATTACCATTGATTGGAGATTAAATGAACTTCGTAATCCTCATCCGTACGAATGGTATGATAAAGTTATAATTTACTCAAGTTTCGCAGATTAAAAATCGCGTTAAACCCTTAACCAGTATGGGAATTTCGCCAACAAATTCTGGTGC
>NZ_WNKU01000129.1 GCF_009720735.1 Heliobacterium mobile | reverse complement strand
CCCGTATCCAATACATAGTACAATTCTCTGTAGCAAAAACCTTAGCACGAAAGTATGACATCAGCCTGAAAAAGGTCTTTACCAAGTTCAGCCCGTCCATTAAAGTCGATTATCTTAGCGAGAACTATAAAAAACGTAGGATTCAACTCGCTCTATATCCGAATTTCAAACGTAGACGTAAACACTTCTACAATTTGCTAACCGCTTCCAAAACCCCATTTACGCCTATATACCGTCCTTACAATCCTACAAAACAACCATGTACTCTATGTGGAAGCAACGACCAGATTCGCATGTACCACCGAAAACCAGTAAGCTTGATTTCACGCCCAGCAAAGACCGTTATTGAACACATGATTCGAATAAATCGCAGACAAATTCCCGTATGCAAGAGGTGCTATAACTCTCTCTAACATCTTCGAATACGAAAGCTTAATAGGAATGGAGAGCCGTATGCATTGAAAGATGCCCGTACGGTTCGGGAAGGGGCGAATTCATTAGGAATTCGCCTATTTCATCCACCTCGCGGTGGACACCCTTGCGCTTGGCTAATGGTTGGCAACTGC
>NZ_WNKU01000012.1 GCF_009720735.1 Heliobacterium mobile | reverse complement strand
CCGACGGTAATCGCTCCGTCGGGCCCGACGGTCACGGCGATGGTGGCTTGGTGGTTCGACGCATCTTCGACTGTAATGGTCGCCGTACCGGCACTGACGGAGGTGATGTCGATCTTGCCGGTGCCGGAATTGACGGCTGCGGTGGCGACGGAAGGCGTACCCGATGTTGCCGTGGTTCCGACTAGGCCTAAGGTGGACAGATCGTTGGCGGTGGTGCTGTCGGTGGCGGCACTGAAGACGACGGTGTATTTGGTGATCGTTCCGACGGTAATCGCTCCGTCGGGCCCGACGGTCACGGCGATGGTGGCCTGGTGGTTCGACGCATCTTCCACCGTAATAGTCGCCGTACCGGCGCTGACAGAGGTGATGTCGATCTTACCGGTGCCTGAGTTGACAGCTGCCGTCGCGACGGAGGGCGTACCCGAAGTTGCCGTGGTTCCGACTAAGCCTAAGGTGGGCACATCGTTGGCGGTGGTGCTGTCGGTGGCAGCGCTGAAGCTAGAGGCAGCCACCGTTACGTTGGCTGTTTTGGCTGCGGTTACACCAGCGATTTTTACCGTTAACGTTTGGCTACCCGTTTGGGCCAGTATGACAGGAATAGTCGCCGCTCCTGCGGTAAATGTAATCGCGTCATTAAAGATGACTCCTGTCGTCCCTTCGGCCGTGTTACTGCTGGTAACTTGGACGTCGACGGCACCGACAAGGGCTTGTCCATCAGTTCCCTTTGCACCGGTAATATTTAATGTAAATGCTTGGTTCTGTGTGGGAGTAGTGCTAGATGGGCTGACCGTAGCTGTACTCTGATCCATTTCTTTCACAACTATGGGAAAGGAGGCTGTTTTTCCCCCGATCGTTGCGGTAATGCTGGTGGTGCCGGCCGATACGGCAGTGACCACTCCGGAAGAATTAACCGTAGCGATCTTAGAGTCGAGAGAATCCCAAGTGGCGGACTTCCCAGGAATCACTTTCTTGGATTTATCCAAGGCAATCGCACTTAGTGTAAGCGAAGACTCACTTTCTGAACCTACCACCAATTCCTTGCGGTTCGAGGCATTGACGATAGAGACAGTTTGGACTTCGCTCGTGGAAGGCACCGTCCAAAAGAAATTATCCTTTTTGGACAGTCCGTATTGGACGCCGATAACTACTTTTGTGCTCGATTCAGACGATAGCAGCGGATCGAATGAGATGAGAGCGGTCTTCGATTTGCTGTCCCAAGACACGAGTTCTCCCGACAAGGCCTCGGCTTTCTTTGAACCGATCTTTTGGGTCAGCGTAAATTCATCAATGATGGGAGCGGTCTTCGGCGAATCTGTCAATTTGACGGTAACGAAGCCGTCAGTGGCTTGTACCGAAGCAATTTTCGGAATCGCTTTGATCGTTAGTGTATTCGAAGCGAGCTTCATTTCGTTATAGAAAACACTGTAGCGCAGGACCTGCACATCTTGGGTTTGTTTCACGGAGGGGACCTGCAGGGTTGCGGTAAGCGTCGATTCATCCCAAACGAAGGAGTCTGGCGTTATTAGCTGTTCTTGGCCTTTATTGATTTTTTGATAGACCGTAAAATTGGATACTTCGGGAGCCATCTCTGGCGCTTTATTGAACTGGATCGACAGGGTGTCATCTTTGGCCACAAGTTGGTTCATTTTTATGGGTTGTACAAGCCCTGTGACTTTGATGCCGGTATCCACATTTTTATAGGAGAGGCTGTATGTTTCGCTCTCACTGAGACCTGAGGTAATCAAGCGAATCTGGTTATTGGGTAAGGTGGTGACCGACTTTACTTTTACGCCTTTATCGAAAGTAAAATCAGTGACTTTGGGATAGGTCATATTCCTGTCTGCAGTCAGAAGGACGCTCCCATTATCCTCGGATACTGTCCCAGTTTTAAATACTACGCCGAGAATTTTGTCGCTTGTCTCCGCATCTATGTAAAAGAGATCTAGAGGGTTTTTTTTGTTCAAATCAAGGTTGTACTTGGTCTTTTCGCCGGTATAGTCTTTGTATAAGGTGTAGCTATGTTCATCTTCGGATATGTAAAACGCTTTTGAACTGCGTTTGGCTGAACTCAAGATCGATTTCAGGCTATCGCTGTTTTGGTCCAGATACTCATCTGAATAATATTTCCCATTAAAATAAAGTCCGGTTGGTACGGCAAATGCGGCGGATACGGAAGTGAATAGGAAGCTTGTAGTTAGTGCGGCGCAGGCTAACTTCTTGTTCATGAAGAATGCTCCTTTTGTAATGAGTTTAGTATCGGTCCGAACGCATACCAATCAATCCGAATAAAGGAACAAAGCCACCTCCTATAAATCATCAATAGAGTTTCAACGCCTTTATATTTCGTTTTTTAGCACAAATAACCTTTATAATTT
This sequence comes from Heliobacterium mobile, assembly GCF_009720735.1. GTDB lineage: Bacteria > Bacillota > Desulfitobacteriia > Heliobacteriales > Heliobacteriaceae > Heliobacterium > Heliobacterium mobile. The sequence continues at coordinate 112,682 of NZ_WNKU01000012.1, read as the reverse complement.
AAATAGTAAATTATTCATCCGTTGGAACCATATCTCAATGCCTATATAAGTAGCCCCAGCTTTTCATTACTATGATGGAAACAAAAAGCCCCAACAGACATCAAACGATGTTCCGCTGGGGCTGTAGAGCGTATATTTATTTCGCTACTGTACCATCAGTTTTGCTTTCATGCCCTGTACCGTTATCGTAACCCCATTTGAGCCTTACTGACAACTTTTCCGTCTTTTATAGTCACGTTCATGCTGGAACCGTCAGGGTTTTTCCAGGTATAAACAGCCGACGTTTTTACGTTCGATTCGGTTTTATCCGACTCATCCCCATCAGCACCGACGAGTTGAACCACTTGGGCATAGGTCATATCGAGATTGATCTTATTGTATAGGTCACCTGTATACTTTTGGGGTGCTCCGCCCTTTTTTCCATTTTGCGCCTGTGGAGCTTGGGTCTGTTGAACATGCGCCGGTGATGAATTAGACGGATTAGATGAAGTATTGCCGGCCGGTTTACCCGTATTTCCTCCACAAGCCGCTAGAGATATGGCCAAGGCACATGCCATCGTACCGAGCATCGCTTTTTTGATCAAATTCGTTCACCTTCCCTCTGCGTAGAATTAACAATAAATACTTCGATAAAACTCATAAATTTCCTCTATGTACCAGAAACTTGTACACATTGAGGTGATTTGCCTTCGCTGTTTCTACAATACTAAAAACGACGGCACTGGCATGAGCTCCCTTTGGTGTATCGGAAAAGAGCCATCCCTTTCTACCCATCACGAATGGCCGAATCGCGTTTTCCACACGGTCCATTTCCCGCATTGAATCTGGATTTCACTGCGACCGGAGAGTTCTTCTTTCACCAAAGTCTAAAAAGACTTCTATACGATCTCCTTGGCAGAATCCTTATGCGGAAAGAGTTATTGGCACTTTGCGACAAGAGCTGTTAAATCACATTATTCCGGTAACTGAAAAGCACTTACATTATTTATTGAAAGAGTATATTCAAGGATATTATAATCCTCACCGGACACACCAGGGGATACATGGTCAGACACCAATCCCATCACCCACTTATTTACCAACCACTGTAGCCAAGACAAAATTAAAGTCAACGCCTGTTCTTAGTGGGCTGTATCATTCATATAAAAAAGCGGCCTAAACTAGCCTGTAATTCTTTAAGTTGAATAGAACATTGTTGTTGTCTTTGTTGAGCAAAGACTTATTTCTGCCGGCTTTGCTCTTTTTTTATTGCCTTTAAACTGATTTTTATGCAGAATTTCAGGGAAAAATTAAAAAGTATGACCATGCCTTTTGTGCTATTTTGCCCATTTAAAGGTATCGGTTTTAAGTAAAATTGTCTTGGATGGACTTTTTGAAGGGGACAGCACGGTAGGAAGTCTCCTGCGGTCCTCTGGAAGGCATTCCAATCGGGCAGTTCGGATCGGACGGGCGAAAGGAAAAGTCCCACCAGACATCCGAAGATGTTCCGGTGGGACTTCAAGGATATGATATATGTTTCTTCCGTCTGTCAGTACGGTGGTTAGCGAACCGAGACCACAGCTACCGGGTATCCGTCAAATTCTGTGAAGATCACGTCCTGAAAAGTGTATGTGGTTCTCTCGCAAAAGTCTATTTGGAACCGCTGGGTCACCTCTTCGACGAGCTTTGCCGCGTACACAATGGATCTTGAGCCGCACCGCTTGAGTCCAAAGGATGTTTCGTTGTTTGGCAATTTTTCTGCGATTGCAATTTGGTCTTCCCGAAAGGCAAATTGCACCGTTTCGGGGTCGTTCAGTCGGGCCATCAATTCCGAGGACAGTGTGATGCGTTTGCCGTTTTTCTTCGTGTTGATGACAGATAACACACCTGACATACGGGTAGTTTTGCTTACGCTGGTACCGATGGGTGCGCAAAACGACGCCAGGTCTATTTCCTCTCCGATGTGCTGATTCTGTTCCTGCATTTGAGCTGTTATCATGGTTCTATCTCCTCCTCAAAAAATACGCCGGAAAACCGCCTTTCCGCCGGTCTTGACATACCGAGACCGAAAAAGGGGCTAGCCAGCGTTTGTCATGATTGAGGTCGGTTTGACCTCTAATGATTTGTTCTTAGAAACCCTTGCGAAAAAAGTTTGAGGAGGAAGAACGGACTATCTTTGAGCTTCTTAGGATACCGAATGAGGAAGTCCATCGAAACCTATGATCGGTAGAGCTAACTGAAGAGGGCTTTGAGGGCGAAACAGCGCTATTCCCTCAAAATAGTCATGAGCGACCACAATCCCATTGAGGCTGTAATTACATCTGCCAGTAGCGAGAGACAGATTCTGGTTTCTACAAGCCGCTCCATTTCCCTCATTGAATCCGGATTTCACTGCGACCGAGGCCTTCTTTCACCAATGTCACATCGGTCCACTGCTGCGGTTCGCGATTCGCTTCTTTGTTTTGTTTGGTGGCCCATATCACATACTTCCGATAATCAATGCCCTTTTCTTCGCACCAGGCTTTTGCTCTCATGCCACTGGCCCTATTCAGCCACGATGGCCTGTTGTTCTTGCCGGGTCACGGCGATACATCCATTCACTGCTTATGATGGAGATATTCTCTCATGGTTTCGGCTAACTGACCATGCACCGGTAGATTAAGCGCTTACGCTATTTTGCCCATTTAAAGGTATCGGTTTTAAGTAAAATTGTCTTGGATGGACTTTTTGAAGGGGACAGGTTGGCTAACTACATAGCTTAGCCGTTATGTTGAATCCTTCTAACAACATAATGAAAGACCGGAGGATTCCCTCCGGTCTTGACTTATTTAGAATTTAGTTGTTGTTGCTGCGGATACACTGCTATTCAAGGCATCATTCTCGGTACTAGTGATATCAGAAACTGCAGGCGTAATATCTAATGTTGATTTTACGTAATTAGCATTCGCAAAACCAGAAGTACCTAGTCCAGTAAATGTAAGTGTTAAGCTCTTTCCATCTGCGCCCAATACGGCATCTGCAGTTACAGTACCGCCAGTGAGGCAATCACCGGTGACATCACTTACGTTAATCACACCGATATTTTTGGTGTTCATTGTAATGGTAACGGTATCGTCTGTTCCTGCACCACCAACAGCCGCAAATACCAAGCTTGCGTCTGTACGCTTGTATGACCCATCGCCTTGTTTGTTAACTGCTGCATAACCAACCGAAGTAGGATCTACAGCTTTATTAAACTTAATAGTGATGCTGTCACCAATCTCTTCGGTACCGGATGTGCCTGTTGTTAAGTTAACTAGTGTTAAAGAATTAGCTATGAAGTTAGTAGCGGTAATAGCACTCGTTGCAGCTATAGGAGTAATCTTTTGACCGTTAGCAGACTCAGTCTGAATAAAGTCCGAAGAAACAGTCGATACAGTTACGGTCGACGTTACAGGAACTTTACCGGCGCCCATATCTAGAACGATTTCATTAGCTTTTCTTGGCGCACCGGCTGTAGTTCCATCGACGGCGCCTTGAACTGCAATGGCTGTTCCATCTACTTTTACGATAAAGTCATCTTTAGAAACCAAAGTACTTACAGGTTGATCCATTTTAACAACTACATAGCGTGTATCCAATTGATACGCACCAGTAATCTTTGATGCAAATGATAAGGTTGCACTGGTTCCATATGTTTTACCTGTAGCCAATGCGAGACCGTCGAGGTCCAGTGTGCCTGTAACAGAAGCTTTAGTAGCTACGCGATAAGATTTTGTTGTATCGAGAGCATTGGTCATTACAAAGGTGATCGTTGAACCAGTGGTAGTGTTTGCATAGGTTGCAGATGCAATGGGGTTTGCTGTAGATCCAGTTGTAATATCAGCGGTGTATCCGTCAATACTGCTCTTCACCGCAAAATCATAACCACTTAAGCCAGACAGTTTTCGATTGAGTTTTAACTCAATGGTTTTATTATCTAATAATTTAATACTTGTTGCTCCACCGGTAGCAATATCTAAGGCAGCTTGACCAGCGGTAATATCGCTGTAGTTTTGTGCTGCTGTTTGAATTGTACCGTAAGAACTTGCAATATTACTTACACTAAAAGTATCATCGCCACCGGCGACGGTCATAGCAGCATTCAGATGGATTCGAACTTCTTTGGAATCGGCTGGGTTAATGTCAATGGTCGCTAATGGATATGTTGTTGTTAGAGCTGCACCGCCTACAGTCCACTTTGCAGCGTTAAGAGCTGAGTATACCCCTGTAGTAGCGACGGGGGTATCAAACGGGAGGTAAACAACGTCTTTACCGGCTCCATCAGCACTTATAAGTAACCGTGCTGCATCAATTCGAGAAGGTGCAACGTTGGGTGTGTTCGTAAAAGGTTTTGTTGTTGTTGCCATGACGTTACCAATATTATCCTTGATACCAGTCATTGTAATAGTATAGGAAGTATCAGTAAGAGTAAGGCCAGTAATGTTTACTTGTTTGTTTGTTGAGTCATAAGACAGTACGGCACCTGCTAAAGAAATTGTGTTATTGGCACTGTCTTTCAAAACGTAGTTTCCGCTGGTGGTAGCTGTATTAGTGTCCATAGCTTTGTTGAAGGAAATAGCTATAACACCGGACGTAGTTGATACCGTATTCACTACGGGAGCAGCATCTGCCACAACAGTAATTGGTACAGCCTTGGATGCGACTGGGTTACCAGCTAAGTCGGTAATTCCCGCGGGGACTACAATATAATCATTACCAGCTGCCATTGCATTCGCACCACTAAATGTGACTTTATAGGTGGTGGGATCAACTTTTGTAACAGTGGTAGCAGCAAGACCGCCAGTTAAAGACCCAGTGTTATTCCAGAGGAAGTTTGTTTGAACAGCGGTCACGGAGCCTTCTAACACTTCTTTATTAAAGATAATGTTAGCTTCCGTTTGGCTTATAGCTGAGGCAGATTGTGCTAATGGAGCAGTAGTATCCGCAGCTACATTAATTTTTTGTGAGGTTGTCGGAACCGCAAGTCCGGCATAATCTTTTGCAGTACCATCACTGTTAACAACAATGGTATGTTCGCCTACAGGGATGGGTTTGCTTGTTGTATAGGTAAATTCTTTATCACCGACAACCCCTGCAGTAACGGTGTAAGTACCAAATAGGTTTGCAGCGTTAGAAGTAACGTTATCGATCAATAGCGAAGCAGGAATGGGGGCAGTTCCTAATGGTTCACTAAAAGTAAGTTTAATAGTCTTACTTGAAGTAGCTACTGCACTTACTAACGTTGGGAAATTTACATCCGAAGCTACAAACGATTTCGTAGTAGACGAAATTGTATTTGCTCCGGTTGAATCCTTAACGTAGTTAACGGACAAATTGTATGACTGGTTGTTAGTCATGTTACCGCTGACTGTTAACGTTACAGTTTTCCCGTCATCACTCAAAACAGCTTTAGAGATTCCAATTCCACTAATTGTGTAGTTGGAAACTTTTTCTGCAGAAGTTTTTTCAACGGTTTGGTTAAATACGACACTTACCTCTTTAAGGTTAACTGCGCTTACAGAGTTAACCTGCAGTCCTTGGGCAGCGGCTTCTTTAACAATAACTTTTACCGAAGCCTTCAGGTTTTGAGGATTTGTGATGCCTTCCGGCATGGTAAGCGCACCGCTGAGCGTATAGGTGCCCGCTTTGGTTCCATCGTAACCGGTGGTGTCCCAAGTGACAGCCACTTGTGCGGTCTTGTTATCACTTGTGGAAACGGTCACTTTAGCGGGCAAGCCAAGCTTGTCGGCGGTCGTTCCCTTGTCGACGGTAACATCCGCAATAGCGTTAATCGACGTTCTGGTTCCAATATACGGAAAATGCAAAACCCCGCAGGCCTTGCTGGATAAGGGCTGCCGGGTTTTTTGCCTTTTTATCTAGTTTGCATAATACAGCATTCTGCGCAGTTCTTCCTTATCAGTGGAGAACGGAATTACGAGAACTGGTCGTATTTTTCCTTGCGCGCCTGGGCAAACAGCCGAGCGTAAAAGCGCGTATTTTCCATGTCATCATGCCCCAGGAGGTCTTGAATGCAGGCCAGGGGCGTACCGCGCTCCGCCAAGTGGGCGGCAAAGGTATGCCGCAAGGTATGAGGGCTTACGGGAAAGCCCAGCAGGCGGGCATACTTTTGAAACAAATATCCGATGGATCGAGATTTAATGCGGCTTCCCCGAGTGCTGACAAACAAATAAGGCAGCGTATCGGTACGAGTGGATAGATATGTTTTGAGGAGTTCTGCACAAGGACGGGTAAAAAAAACGATGCGCTCTTTCTTTCCCTTTCCCCATATGCGAATTTGCCGTTTTGGAAAGTCGATATCGTGAATCTGGATATGGGCCAATTCGTTTAAACGCACCCCGGTGGTATAGAAGGTTTCGATGATTGCTCGATCGCGCAGCCGGCCTTCGCTGATCTGGCGGAGCCTGTCCAGGGCCTCTCGATCGAGGTAATAACATTCCTTTTCGGTACACTTAGGTAGCGGTATCGACTGGGTGGGATTGCGTTTCGTCCACCCTTCCGTTACACAGTATCGGTAAAACGAACGCAAGGTAACTAACTTTTTCTGCAGCGTTTTAGGGGTATATCCCTGGCGCGTCAACTCAAGCATCCATTCGCGGATGTCTTGGGCCGTCACCGCATCCACGGATTTGGGCGTAAAAGCGAAAAATTGGTATAGGCTGTTTCGGTAGGATACGTGCGTCAAAGGGGAAAACCGGACGGCATGATCGGAAAAGTATTGTTCCAAAATAGTCGTCGTCATGGCATCACCCCATATACCGGTCATACATGGCCGCCAACTCTTCTTTGGGCAAGTTAGCGTAAATGCGGGTGGTATTGAGATTACCATGGCCGAGTTCCTCGGAGATAAACCCCAAATCGGCCCCTTTGTTTAACAGTTGTGTGGCAAAACTATGCCGCAAGGCGTGGGGACTGAGATTGCGGGTGAGCCCGGCCTGCTTGCCAAGATCAGACACAATATAATGCACCCCTCGCGTCGTCAGTTTTTTGCCCGTGGCATTGAGAAACAACTCTGGGTCCCCTTGGGGTCGGATGTTCCGGTATGCCTCAAGCAACAGCGCACATGTTTCCGAAAAGTGAACCCACCGGAATTTCTTGCCTTTGCCGATAATCCGCGCCGTACGCTGCGCCACATCGACGTCATCGTTACGGAGATTAACCAATTCAAAAATGCGAACGCCGGAGGAGAGAAAGAACTCGATGATGAGCCGGTTACGAAGCCACAAGGTTTCTGCCGCCAAGCGCACTTTGGCCAGTTCCGTCTCGTCCAAATACCGGGGAACCGGCTTCGGCAGTTTGGCTCGCCACCAGGGTTTAACCGGCACATGCTGAATGTATCCCTCGTCGGCGCAGAAAGCAAAGAAACTTGTTAAGACAGTCAGGCGGTTATTCCGGGTGGTTTCTTTTTTATCTCCATAGTGTATCTGAATCCAGCCAATCACATCGTCGGCGGTGATCTCTACGAGAAGTTTGGGACAATCAATCAGAAATTTTTGGAGATGGCGACGGTAATGGTCCAAAGTTAAAAGGGAACGATTGGCGAGGTATTTCGTAAGGAGAAATTGGTTGACTGCCTCCCGGTTCGTTGGATGGATGGCTTCGTGGTGAATCTCCCATTCATGTATGGTCACGGGATTTCCCTCCCTATTGATAGCTGTCGTATTGCTTTTTCCGGGCCGCATCACTTAACCGGGTATAAATGCGCGTGCTGTTGACGTTTTCATGGCCCAGCAACTCTTGGATAAAGGTCTGCGGCATTCCCTTTTGGATCAAATGGGCGGCAAAGGTGTGCCGGAGGGTATGGGGCGTGACGGGGATATTTAAGCTAAGCTGCTTCGAGTAGATTCGAAACCGGTGTTCCACCCAGACCCGGCTGAGCTTTCCTTTTCGCTGGTTGGCAAAAAGATAGGGGCTGTCAATGCCTCGGGTCTTTAGGTAGGTCTTTAATCGCTCCGCGCACTCCGTTGTCATTAACACAAACCGTTCCCGGTTGCCTTTGCCTTTTTTAATCCAGATTTGCCGGGTATCCCATTTGATATCTTCCAGGCGAATGTTTAGGAGCTCACTGATGCGAACGCCGGTAACGTATAAGGTTTCGATGATAGCCCGGTCTCTAGGGTCATGGCGAGATTGTTCAAAGAGTTTGGCTAAGTCGGCCTTCTCCAAATACTTTGGCAGAGAATCGTCCAGGCGCGGCCGTTGAATCCGAGCGGTGGGATTTTTCACGATCTGGTTTTCTTCCAAGCAATACTTGTAAAACGATTTTAAACAGGCCAGCTTCACGCAAATGGAACGAGGTTTTAACCCCGACGCGCCCAATGAGCTGAGCCATCGCCGGATATCTTGCGCGACCACTTCGTCATACTCTTTCACACAGAACTCAAAAAATTGACGTAAGCTGAGTTGATAGCTCCGGACGGTTTCTTTCGAGAAGCGTGCAGCATTATCGACCATAAAGTGCCTGATGGTTTCTTGTGTTTTTTTCATTAGACATTCCCCATTTTGCTTTTGTAGGCACGGATGATTTGTTCCGATAAGGTGCGGGCGTAGGTGCGCGTCGTGTTTAAGTCTCGGTGCCCCAGTTCGTCACCGATGAATTCCAGTTCTGCCCCGCGAGAGAGAAGATTCGTGGCAAAGGTATGGCGGCATACATGGGGGCTAAACCGAGCAAGTAGCCCGGCCTTCTTGCCCACTTTGCGAGTCAGCCGGTAGATCCCGCCCGGTTTTACGCGTTGGCCGTTTTTATCAAGAAACAAGGCCGGAGAATCCGCCGTCCGTTCCGTTAGATATTGTTTTAAGAGTAGGGCACATTCAATGGAAAAGTGGACTTTACGGATTCGTTTGCCTTTTCCCAAGACGATCGCCGTTTGGCTTTTCAGATCGACATCCTCAAGGTTTATCCCTGCTGCTTCAGATCTTCGGCACCCCGACGTTAGCAGGAAGGCAACGAGAACACGTTCTCGAAGAGGTAGCAAATCCGCCTGAAATTTGACCCGGGCGAGTTCGTTCCGGTTTAAAAACTTAGGCAGAGATTTGGGGATTTTGGGCCGCCAACGGCTTTTGACCAACACTTTATGTACATACTCCTCTTCCAGGCAAAAGGTAAAGAAGTTGGATAAGACGGTGATGACGAGCTCCATGGTCCGTTCTTTTTTTTCCCCGTAGGTCGTACGCAGCCACAAAAGAATATCCTCCGGGGTTAAGTCAGTCAGTTCTTTAGGGCATTCGATGAAGAATCGTTGTAAGATGGAGCGGTACTTTTTGATCGTGGCTTCCGAGCGTTTAGAAACTTGTAAGGATTGCAGATATTCATTGGCAGCTGCTTGCGTCTGCGGAAGAACTTTTGAGTGATTGATGCACCATGGTGTGTCTATCATGGAAATGGCCTCCCTATGTGATTTTTAAGTATGTAAGTTGTGTTAATATTTTTTCCGTTTGTAGGGTAAGCTAATACAATTTTCATTTATTATTTAGGGAAAAATAAAAAAAGCCACACGATGATCCGATAAAAAGTCTCGTGTGACTTCATATTCTGATTATTACCTTCACGGCGCCCGTGAAGCGGAATCTCAGCTAAATTAGCAACGTATAGGCGTATGCTCCGGTGTTGTTGGAGTTTTTTTAACTAACTTCTTTCCAACAAATATCAATTCCGCACGTCGCGCCAGCAAGTCCGCTACAAAGATACGGCGAAGGAGGTGGGGACTAAAACGCATGACTAGCATTGCTCTTTTCCCCACTTTCCGGGCGATCCGGTATATTCCTTCTGGTGTGATCCGATGTCCTTGCTTATCCAAAAAAAGAGATGGAGAATCGTTGGTACGAGCGTCCAGATACTCTTCTAATAAAGCTGCACATTCTTCGGAAATTGGGACCATCCATTTCCGCTCTCCCTTTCTCGATACAGAAGCGGTGCGTTTGTCAAGGTCGATATCTTCCAAGGTTAATGCGGCTAATTCGGAGATCCGGCATCCCGAGGAAACTAGAAAGAAGAGAATAGCCTGTTCGCGTAAATCCAGCATTGCTATCGTAAGCTTTAACCGAGCAAGTTCCTTTCGAGTAAAAAAATCGGATTCGGTTTTATGGACTTTCGTTCTCCAACGACTTTTTTTGAGATCTTCAATGTCTGCGTCGTAGCAAAACATAAAGGTAGATAACGCTGTAGGCAACGGATTATTCGTTTTCATGTTTTCCTCTCCACATTTCGTCCGAAGCCGAAGGGGAATATCATTGGGCGTCAGACCAGTCAGTGTTTTTGACATTTAGTAAAGAACTTTACAAAAACCGACAGTATTTAATACTTGTCACTTCGGAGCATATTATTGTTTTTACGTGTTGGAGATTGATCAATGAAGCATTGTGTGTAAGAAGGAATGTTTGAATCATTGAAGCCTCAATACTTTTCTTTTATTGCTATAGATCCCACATTGACGTTAGTATTTTCTTTATTAGTATCTCCACTTTTTGTCTGTTTAACTTGAACTATAGCATTCATATAACGAAATTACATTACAAATCGTACCTAAATCCATTTCATGGTTGTTTTAAGTTCAAAAGGCTGTGCTTTTAACTCATCTACAGAAACCCTAACATATGAATTTAATGAAAAAGTAAAAATGGTTTTAGGAGAGTTGGATTCAGTATTCTCATCGGTTCCTCGGCAATGTTAATCTCAAGAGCCGACGAGCGAATAGTTTGGTCTGCGGTTGCGCGGATGGCTACACCGTACTTCGCCAGATCGAGTTCCTCTCCAATGTGCTGATTCTGTTCCTGTATTTGCGCTGTTTTCATAGGTTCTATCTCCTCCTCAAAAAAACGCCGGTAAACCGCTTTCCGTCAGTCTTCAATTCCGAGACCGGAAAAAGAGGCTAGCCAGCGTTTGTCATGATCGAGGCCGTTTTGACCTCTAATGATTTGTTCTTAGAAATCCTTTCGAAAAAAGTTGAGGAGAAAGATGTGGCGATCTCGGCGCTTCTTAGGATCCCGGATGAGAAAGTCCATCGAAACCTATGATCGTAGAGCCAAATGAAGAGGGCTTTGAGGGCGGCGTAGCTCTATCCTCTCAAAATAATCTTGAGCAACCACAATCCCTTTGAGGCTGTAATTACATCTGCCAGTAGTGAGAAACAGAATCCGGATTTTACATGCCGGTCCATTTCCCGCATCGAATCCGGATTTCACTACGACCGAGGCGTTCTTTCACTAATGCCACATCGGCCTACTGCTGCGGTTCGCGATTCGCTTCTTTGTTTTGTTTGGTGGCCCATATCACATACTTCCGATTATCAATGCCCTTTTCTTCGCACCATGCTTTTGCTCTCATGCCACTGGCCCTACATTCACCCACGATGGTCTATTGTTCTTGCCGGGTCACGGTCATACCTCCATTCACTGCTTATGATGGAGATATTCTCTCATGGTTTCGGCTAACTGACCATGCACCGGTAGATTAAGCACTTACCAACGTTGCCTATACAATATGGAAGAAACCAGCCCCAATTCAATTTAGGGCTGGTTTCTTCTAAGTCAATAGGGCATATTCCAAAACATTGGATTAGAAGCTAGCGGCAGCAGGAACTGTAAAGGTGATGTTAGAAGCAGCTACGTTACCAGCTTCGTCAACAGCATTAGTTTTGTTCAGCGTAATAGTTTCTGAACCTGCTACTGTTGAAGTGCTACCTAAAGTGATTACAAAAGTATCGTCATAATCACCAGTTCCGTTTTGGGCAATGGTTGCGTTACCCCACGCATGAGAGCTAAGAGCAAGATTAGCCAGAGTAATGTTTGAAACTTTAACTTTTTCGTTAAACTTAATGGTAATTTTATCGCCAGCATCAACTGAAGCGGCTACTCCACCGTTCAGAGCTGCAATCGGAGTGGACCCATGCGCTGTAGGACCTACTAAATCTTTATCCTTAACAATCGATACCTCAGAGCTGTAGGTAATAAGATTATCAGAAGCATCTTGGATATGCTGAGTAACTCCAGCGTCTACACCTACTTTGGTGGCACCAGCATATAGAGCAGGAGATCCAACTAAGGTAACTATCATCTTAGTAGGTTCATTGGTAACAGGGTCAAGTGTTGCACTTGTTGTTCCAAAGGACGGAGAAGCGGTACCACCAACTGCGTAGAATCCTGCTAACGTTGCTCCAGTCGCATCCTCGCTTACTGGCTCGGAGAAGATAAATGTCATTTGGTCATTAGCATCGATAATGTTGTTGTTGTTGTTATCATGCCACAGGACACTCTGCAACGTGGGTTTGACAGTATCCGCACTAGTAATCTTAACTGGTGTAGTTGCAGTTGTTGCTAGCGTACCCCATTTACTAAAGATACCAGCGGGAGCATCCATTGAAGCAGGAGCAAGTTCAAGTGTTGTAGTTCCAAATATGATGTCATCATTACCAGCGTTGGAACCCAGTGTTACTTTCAGTTGATTTGGTTGTCCTGCAACTGTTGCGATAGCAAATCCAGTTCCATCAATTGTTGGGGAACTAGCAAACCAATCTTTCGCAAAGTCAGAACCCGTTACAAGGTCAACCTGTTTATTGAAGGTTAGGGTGAGGTAATCACCAGCATTAACTGAGCCGCTTGCATTATTGTCAGTATAGACGACAGAAGTAAGTGAAGGTGCTCCTGAATCAGGAGACTGAATTACAGCATATTGAGCAGCAGTTACGTTATTACCCGCCAAATCTTTTATGCCTTCGTGACTTGCAACTGGCTTGATATCAGTAGTTCCAGGAACGATAGTCGAACCGGAACCCAGAGTAATTACTACATCGTTCGCTGAGGTACCCTTGGCAAACGATGGGTTTGAACCGAACTCAGTCGTTACTACAGAGTAGCCGTTGTCACCACCATTAAGGTCGACTTGGAAATCGCTTACTGATAAAGACCCAACAGTGACTGGCTCGTTAAAGGATAATGTAATAGTGTCTCCTGCACTTACACTTAATGAGCTATCCTTATCAGAGTACACTGCACTGGTTGAGCTAGCCAGTTGAGGCCCAGTTAAGTCAACTCCAGCGCCGCCGGTGAAAGTCGTCGTTGAACTTCCAGCAACTTTGGGTACGACCTTATTGCCTTTGAGGTCAGCAATGTTAGCCGAAACTTCAACAGTGTAACCGAGACCATATTCTTGGGTTCCTGTTACTAATGTTACAGTCCGGCCATCTCCGTCCAGATAAGCGGAAGTAATGGAGAGTAGGGCAGCTGAGTTTGACGTTGGGTAGATTGTAAAGTTAGCTGGCACTACAGTAGTGGGATCAAGTTTTTCCGAGAAATACACTTGAGCCGTAGTAGCATTTGTGGAACGAGCTTTTGCACCCCACGAGCCATTTGTAGCTAAAGTTGGAGGTGTAAGATCAGTTACAACAATACCTTTATTGTCGGTAGATGCTACTGCTGTTACATCATTACCAGCAGGGTCTTTTACTGCCCCTTTAGCAACTATTAATAGAGCCTTACTTAAATCAAGTGCTTCAACAGCTGCTTCTTTCGATGTTCCAGAAGCGATATTGATAGTAAGGGTATCGGAAGCAGAGGATTCTGCAACGTTATGATCACTGTTAAGGGCAACAGTGGTAGAGCCATCTGTAATTGAGATTTTAGTTAGATCCTTACTAGATGGGTTAATTCTCTCGCTGAACTTAATTGTAAGTACGTTAGAGAGGTCATTATATGTTGCTGAGGAGACAGATGGTGCGACCGTATCGGCAGTAAATGTAATTTTCTTATCATCTGTAGCAACAACTGCATCGTTTTTATCCCCGGCAACACTTTCAAAAGCACCAGCATCTAAAATAAGTTCCAAATTAGCTGTTGTTGTTGCTTCAATAGCGGCTGCATCCGATGCAGAAAGTTTAAAAGTTACGGAGCTACTGTTAGATGTCGTAACAATAGTTGCATTCGCATTTGCGTTAATCGCTGCTGAAGTTGAACCATTATCCGCAGTATACTTAATTTTTCCTTGTGCGATGGCTTCAGAAGCAACTCGAACGTCTTGATCAAACGTAATTGTTAAAAGATCACCCGCTTGATCATACGAAGCGGAATTAACTTTGGGCGCTTTTACTACGGAAACAGTGCTTGTTCCAGCATCTACTAAGTTACCGGATAAATCTTTAACAGCACCGGATTCCCACTTGAGGGAGAAGTTTCCAGAAAGTGCTGCTACTGAAGCAGCGGTTGCATCAGAGAGCTTCAATGTAAGCGAAGAGGAGTCTGCAGCGTTTGTCGCATAGTCACTTGCGGTTAGTGCTACACTGGTTGTTCCGTTTGTAATCGAAAACTTAGTTACGCCAACGTTTGTAACTGGGTAAGCATCAACAACTTCATCGTAATCGACAGTAATCGTCTTGGTGCTTGTCGAATAAGATGCTTTTACTACTTTTGGTGCAACTGTATCAACAGTAGAAACACCTTTGAATGCTTTACCATGATATTGTGCCATCGCGTTACCAGCTAGGTCGGCAGTTGTAGCAGTGGCAGTATCAACAAACAGTGTGTAGTCAGCATCAGTTAGTGCTGTATTTAAAGTCATCCGAAGTGTTCTTCCATCTGTACCCAAAGTAACGGTATCGCTTCCACCTAAAGCAGTATCCTGACCAGCAGTGGTATTACGAACTGTAAAGTCGGTAGCTGCCGTTGCAGAAACTCGCTCACTTAATGTAACAACTAAATGCTTCGAGTCAATAACTTGGATATCACTAATTGTGGGACGTGTAACATCTTTAAATGCTAACTCCTGAGAAGTTGTAGCGCCTTTAGATGTCATACTTACAACATATGTCGAACCGGAAGTCAGAGAAGATTCTAAATCCAAGGTAACTTTGGCCCCGTCTACAGAAACTGTCTTAACATTAAACTTTGTTGAGGAACTGTTCTTGAGATTGATGCCAAAGTTATCTTTTGTAAGAGTTTCACCAGAAGCTAATGCTCTATTAAGGGTAACTTCTACCATCCTAGCGTCTATCGCACTTACAGAAGCAACCTTCAAATCCTGAACAACCGCTTCCTTCACAATAACCTTTACGGAAGCCTTCAGGTTTTGAGGGTTGGTAATGCCTTCCGGCATGGTCAGCGCGCCGCTGAGCGTATAGGTGCCCGCTTTCGTTCCGTCGTAACCCGCCGTATCCCAAGCGACAGCCACTTGAGCGGTCTTATTATCACTTGTGGAAACGGTCACTTTAGCGGGCAAGCCAAGCTTATCGGCGGTCGTTCCGTTGTCCACGGTAACATCGGGAATAGCGTTAATCGACGTTACCGTCACTTGTTGGGCAGCTTGGTAATCAAAGGTGAGTCTTGTGTCGCTGCTGTTGTAGTAAATCTTGTAAGTTTTACCGCCAGTCAGCTTAGCGGGGTCCAGCGTTACGGTAGCTGTTTTATCGTTAACACTGACATCCTTGACAGCTCCGGAAATAGATTTCGTGCCGTCATAGATTTTGACGTTGTTTTTGGTCAGAGTGAACTTTTTGTTCAATTCAATGGTCAGCTTATCGCCGTCTACTGCCGCGCTGGCGAAACCGGTGACGAAGGATTTACCTTTTTCGTCTTTTACAGTAGCAGTCAAAGGATACTTGCTAGCATCAGCAAGGTCTTTCTTGTTGTCTTTACCGGCCAGAAAATCTTTATAGGTTTGATACTGGTTTTCTTCTACATAGTAAGCGTTGCTCTTAGACTTGAGGCTGGATACTTTGCTCGGATTCTCGGAAACATAATCTTCCGAATAGAACTTGCTACCATAGTAGAGACCGTTGGGATCAGCAAACGCAGGTGCAGCCATGGATGCTAAGTAGGCTGTTGTGATTACGGCCGCTGCAATTTTTTTCTTCATGCGTTCAAGTAACCTCCCAAAAAATGTTTTTTTATATAGGGGTACCCAAGTATAGCATGAATACCTGGGTACCCTTGTGGAGACGTTAATATGAGACTTATTTCAAGGTGACGGACTGAGTAGCTGCGTCCCAATCAGCAGTTGCGCCGAAGGCTTGAGCTACGAATTTGACCGGCAGAGCTACGCGGCCAGCAGGAGTGATTTCAGGAGCGACATCCATGGTGATGGCGGCGCCATTGATGACCAGGGCGTTGCTGCCAACGGTGAGTTGAACAACTTTGTCGCCTTTGATCAGGGTAACGGTTTGCTTAGCGCCATCCCAGAGGATGTTGTTGCTGTCGATGCCGAGGGATTCAGCTACATAGCGGATGGGCAGGTAGGTGCGGCCATCTTTAATGTAAGGCGCTTGGTCGGCAGTTTTTTCGATACCGTTGATGGTGTATTTGGCCTCGTTGATTTTGAAGACGGAGACTTTGATTTGGTCAACAGGCGCAGGGGTAACAACTTTGGCGATCGCAGCAGTAGCGATGGTGGAGGAGGAGAAAGGCTTGCGGTCTACGCTGTTCGGAACGAATTCGTTCAGAGCGGTAGCATTGCCTTTTACTTTGACGATCAGATCGCCTTCGGGAACGGTCCGGTCCACACGGACTTTAATGTCGCTGACTTTGACTTTGGAAGGTGTGGTGGACGTGGATTTGATCTTAACTTTGGCGTAGTATTGACCTTCGCCGGAGTCGTAGCCAGTGGAAGCGGAATCGGGTTCAATGACCAGATCGCCTTCGGTGACTTCGAATTTCGGCGTGGCGGTGAATTCAGCGCCGGCAGGCAGATAGAATTTAACTTCTTTGTAGGTGGTATCCAGTTCGTCACCGTCACTGTTGTGAGCGGCTTCTTCTTTGGACATGAAGGCTTCTTTAACGTTTTCGGTGATAACCAAGTCGCCAGCGGCTTGGCCGTCAACACCGATTTTGACTTCAGGAACGGTAGCGGCAGCCAGGGTTACAGGAGCAACGACTTTGCCCAGTACCACTTTGCCGGTTACGCCAGCGTTACCGCTGACTTCAACAGTCAGATCGCCGGTGAAGTTCGGAGCGATGGAGACTTTGGCGTTTTTCAGAACGAGTTTGGCAGGGTCATCGGTGGACTCGGTTTCAACGGTGGTTTTCAAGATCCGTTTTTCCGAGTCAACAAATTTCCAGTCGCCAATAGCTAAGGAGTCTTTGTCGGAGTTGGATCCGTCTTCAGCCGGAGGATCGGAAGGAGCTCCGTCTGCATCCAGTTCCCAACGGGTGTTTTCGGGAAGGGTCAGGGTAATGCTCTTCTTCTCTCTCAAGCTTCCAGCCATATCTTCTTCGATGGAGAGTTTGCCCAGTTCTTCGTCGACACGTCCGGCCAACAGGGTCGGGGTATCGCCATAGGCTTTGACAGTAGCGTTGTATTCGCCGTATTTAGCTACAACGATGCTGCTGGGGTTCAGGGTCGATTTGCCGCTGAGAGCAACGGTCACATCGCCGGCTTTCGCAACAGATTCATCAACGGAGACTTTCAATCCGGTCAGGCGCAGGTAAGCAGCCTTTTCACTGGAGGAAGTTTCAACGGGGATTTTCAGGGTGCGGTCATCATCGGCTAAGGTAGCGTCGCCGCATTGGAGGCCGCTGCCGAAGCTGTCACTGATTTGGAGATCATCGGTAACCCATTTGAAGCCTTGGGGAAGTTTCAGTTTGATAGAGTCGGAAGCTTCATCCAGGGCGCCAGGGCGATCTTCGCGAATCCGGATGGTGTCCAATTCAATGTCAGAGTCGGAGCTGCCGCTCTGAACATCGTCAATTTCTACTTTCGCTGTGCCGCTGCCGACGGTGGCGATGGTCAGGGCGCCATCTTCAAAGACGGAACCGCCTTCTGCTTCGAAGGTAACTTTGTAGTCGCCGTTAAAGCCGGAGGGGATATCGCCGGAAATATCCAACGTGATGTAACCTTTGGTGTCGGGAACGGCACCGTTAACGAGACGAGGAGAGACTTCAAATTCTTTTTCAATATCGCTGCCTTCGCCGTCAACTTCTTTGCAGTCTTCAACGATGTTAGCAATACCGTTGTCATAAGAATCATTGACAGTAGCTTTAACGTCGAAATTGTCCGTGTTTTTAGGAACACGAATGCGGAATTTCTCGGTTTCATCTTTGCTCAAGGAACCTTGGGGAAGTTCAATCCGAACGGTGCTTTTGAAAGCTTCGCCAGGTTGGGCGGTAGCCGTTCTCACAGTTTTGTAGGTAACGTCCGCAAATGCGGCCATGGGCATGACAGCGCTCAGCACGAATGCGGCTGCGACAGTCGTTGCCGTCTTCTTTTTCATGTTGGTCAGAATCAAGGTATGTTACCCTCCTCTAAAATATTTGTTATATGTGGGTCCTTTTGTGTCTCACATGTCGGTTCTGGAATCCTTGATGCGGCATTCCCCCCCGCTTCTTGTGAGTCTCACACATTTGGTTAGACACAGCAATTGCAGTGAAAGTTCCCTTGGCGGGAAATTTTTTTTATTTTTCGCTGTGTTCACATATTCTTAGACAATCAGATCTGCAGGAAAGTTCCCTTTATGTAGAAAAAACTTATAAAAAATAAAAAACCGCCTGGCAGTCAGGCGGTTTTACAATGTTCTTCGATTAGCTGGCACTGGCTCCCCATGGTTTTTGGAAAGTTACGGCCAGTGCGGTGTGCTGGGCTTCATTGTCGAGGAGATCTTTTTGCGCTTTCGCTAACTGGCTCTCGGCGGCAACTAGGTCCGCTTGGGTGATCATCCCGACGTCGAAACGCACTTTCGTTGCTTGGTAGTTTGTTTGGGCATTACGCAGGGCTTCCACGAGGCCGTTGTGTTGTTCTTCCAGTGTTTTGATGTTGTAATAGAGGCTGCGGACGGATTTTTCGGTGCCGTCTTTCAGTTGCCCCACAGCAAGCTTGGCTTTTTCAATATCAATCTGACCGACGTTATAGGGGCTTGCCGCTTCCCGGTTGAAGCTGGCCAGGTCTACGTTGTATTCAGCCTTGAAAATCGTCGGGCTCTCGGCAATCACGCGGGACACCTCATGTTCGAGGCTTTCGACGACGAGTGGGCTATAGTTGATCTTTTCGGTCAGGACGGGACGATCGCCGGCATTGAGGCCCAAGGCGATATTGAATTTGTTATAAGCGTCGTCCAGCTGCTTTTTGGCGCTGTCCACAGATGCTTGGGCAGTGGCCGCCGTTGCTTCGGCGTCGACCAATTGAGGCTGTGAGACTGTTCCGACATAGAAGCCGGCACGGGTGGCTCTCAATTTCCAATCTGCGGCCTCTTTCGCCTTATTGGCGTAGGCGACCGTCTCTTGGGCTCGCAGGAGATCCATGTATTTGGTCGTTATCGATACTTCAATCGTATCTTTTTGGATTTTCAAGTTCTTTTTGGACATTTGCCAGTTCAGGTCAGCATTGAGTAGTTTGTTGAAGGTGGTTGCTTCTGTTGCATTCGGCCTCGTCGGGGTGTAGTCGATATAATCTTTTGCATCGTCACGAACTTCCCAACTGCGGTTCAGATCCAGTTCGGCTTGCTTGTAGTCTAGGCTGTTTTCATAGGCTTTGTCGACGGCGGCTTCTAGGGTAAAGCTGAGTTGCCCGGCAGTGCTTTGGCCAGGTGCCTCGCTGCCTTTGGCGGCAGGAATATCTGTCGGCTGTTTGTCGAAAGGGGTAGACCATTCTTGTTGTTTCGCTTCGGCCTCTGAGGCATCTAACTTATCGAGAACTTCCGTGGAGTTCGCTAACGCCAGGGTAGGTTGCAACAAAACACCCGGCAGGGCCATCAGGCTGCCGGCGAGAAGGGCCGCTGCCGTCTGGCGGGTGAATCGTTTCATTGTCTATTCCTCCGTATTGTTTAATATGTACCTACTTGCAGTGTACTCCAAACTGACCGGTCAGTCAATCTATTCGATCAGAAGACGCGGCAGGACTGGCCTGCCGCGTCAGCATCATGTTTTGGAAAAGTTTTAGTGTTCTAGGAATTAGTTGATGGTGACAGTTTGGGTAGCGGCGTCGTAGTTACCGGTGGCACCAAAGATGTTCAGCAGCCAGCCGACAGGGAGCATGACGCGGCCTGGTTCCATGATTTCCGGAGCAGTATCCATGGCGATGGAAGCACCGTTCACGAGCATGGTGTAGCTGCCGATTTTCATTTGAACCACTTTGTCGCCTTTGATCAGGGTAGCTGTTTGTGTTTCGTTATTCCAGAGGATGTTGCTGCTGTTGATGCCGAGGGATTCAGCAACATAACGGACTGGCAAGTAGGTGCGGTCATTTTTGATATACGGAGCGACATCGAGGGTCTTTTCTACACCGTTGAAGGTATATTTAGTATCGCCGATTTTGAAGGTGACATTGGCTTTTACATCGCCAGGGGCCGGGGTGACCACTTTCGCAATAGGAACAGCCGCAATGGTGGAAGAGGAGAAGCCGGAGGTTTCGTTCAGGGCTGTTTTGGCGCCTTTGATTTTGAAGGTGATGTCGCCTTCCGGAACTGTGCGGTCTACGGTCAGTTTGATACCGCTGACTTTGATGGTGGACGGAGTGGAGCTGGTCGATTTGATTTTTACAGAGGCGTATTTTTGGTCGCCGTCGGTACCGGTGCTGGCCGAGTCAGCTTGCAGAACCAGGTCACCGCTGGCTACTTCGAATTTCGGGGTGCTGGTGAAGTCAACGCCGGTCGGAGCGTAGATGCGGATTTCGTTATGGTCTGCAGAAGCCATGACCGCTTCAGCGGCAGCTTCGGTGATGGACAGGTCGCCTACTTGTTGGCCGCTGATGCCGATCTTCACTTCGGGAGCGCTCGATGCAGTCATGGTGACGGGAGAAACAGTTTTGCCCAGGACGATGTCGCCGCTCAGGCCGGCCGTGCCGCCTACGGTGACGTGAACATCACCATTGTAGTTCGGGGCTACGTCTACGGACATGCTTTTCAGAACGAGTTTTGCAGCATCATCTTCGGAAGGAGTGGCTACAGTAGTTTTGATCATCCGTCCGTCTGTGCCTACGGCTTGCCAGCTGTTCAAGGTGAGGCCATTTTCTTCGGAGTTGGAAGCATCCACTTCGGGCATGCCATTCCACTTGAGGTTTTCAGGCAGGCTGAGGGTGATGGAACGGCCTTCGGTCAAGCTGCCAGCCATGTCTTCTTCAATGACGAGTTTTCCGAGGTCTTCATCGTTACGGCCTGCTTTTTCGGTGGCAGGTTCGCCGAAAGCTTTGATGCTGGCGTTGTAGTCACCGTATTTGGCCACAACCATGCTGGAAGGTTGTCCATTGGTAGTAACGGTGATGTCGCCGGATTTAGCGACGGATTCATCAACTTCGATTTTCAGTCCGGAAAGGGTTACATAGGCAGCTGTGGTGGACTTGTCGTCGACTTTTACTTTCAAGGTACGGCCGCCGTCGCTGCTTACATCGATAGCGTTGTTGTCAGCGTTGCCGTCGTCTGTAGTTTCCACATCGCCCAGGGCCAGGTTGTCACCCCAGTTGATTTTAACAGCAGCATCGCTCTTATCCCATTTGTAGCCTTCGGGCAGTTTGAGTTTGATGGAGTCAGAGGCATCGTCAAGGCTGCCAGGGCGATCTTCTTTGACGCGAATGTCGTCGATGGTGCCGCCGCTGGAGCTGATGTTTTTGATGTCGTCAATGGTCATGTTCACTGTGCCGGAACCGACGGTGGCGATCGTCAGAGCACCGTCATTGAAAACAGAGCCGCTGGATGCTTCAAAAGTAGCTTTGAAATCTCCGTTGAAACCGCTGGGGATATAGCCGTCTAAGGTCAGATAGAAGATACCTTTCGATTCTTGGCCACTGCCGACAACAGTCAGTTCGTATTCAGTCGGGTTGGTAGCACCAGCATCAACTTGAGCCGGGGTGACGGAAGCGATTTGGTTGAGGGTAGTACCGTCAACGTTCGCGGGGACACTTTCTGTAACACTGAACGATTTGGTGTTCTTAGGAACACGAATGCGGAGTGTTTCAGTGCTGTTGCCCAAAGCGCCTTGGGGAATTTCTACACGGACTTTGCTGGAAAACTGGCCGCCTGGTTCAGCAGATCCGGTTTTCACAGTGGAGTAGGTGGCGTCAGCATAAGCGGCCATCGGGGAGACGGCAGGGATAACGATGCCAGATGCAAGTACTGCAAAAGCAGCTACAGTGGATGCGGTTTTCTTTGCGGCATTAAACACGTGTTGGTCCCTCCTGAATTTAATTTACTGCTTTGATGTGGTGGATCTGAAATAGTGCGATAGGTAGCTACGAATCCTGTTTGGTAATTCGGGAACCGTTACGAGCCATTTCGTTTGTTGGAAGTGGCGGTGGTCACCTCCTTAAAAAATTCTTTTAACGTCAGTGTAGTGTTGTATTTTCATTTGCTGTGGGTCACTTACACTACATAGTTCGGGGGTAGTGAGGCCCTTTTGAGGGTCATCGCATAAAAGTTATAAAATTACTGTAACGATGGGGTAAGAACTTGGGTGCTGCTGCTTACTAATTCATAGAATATGAGATTGTGTTCTCGTTCGCAATAGTTTTTTTGCGGTTTTCATATATAATTGTTTTGAATCCGATTTTCGATGAAATGAGGGAACTTTTTCAGCGATGCTGTTGTCTAAATATCGACCGGGTATAAAGACGAAGCCCGGAAGGAGAGTCCTTCATTGGATAATATGAAGTCCCTGGTGATGCGAGCGCAAAAAGGCGATTTGTCAGCTTTTGAACAGTTGGTGCTGGCCTATCAAAGCCGGATCTATTCATTGGCCCTCAATCTGACGAGTAACGCCGATGACGCTCAGGATCTCTCTCAGGAAGTCTTTATCCGAGCTTATTCCGCATTGGGTACTTTTCGACTCGAAGCAGATTTCGGTACCTGGCTGCATCGGATCGCCGTCAATACGTGGATCAATATGCAGCGTAAACATAAAAAGGTCACTTACATCTCTCTTGACGAACCGGTACATAATGGCGAAAGCGACATGAGTCGAGAGGTGGCTGCGGCCACGGAAAGACCCGATGAGCTATATGAGGAGAAAGAGTTTCGGGAGCAAGTCCGTACTGTCTTAAAGGAGTTGACCGACGAGCACCGCACTGTGCTTGTCCTCCGTGAAGTGTACGGTTACTCCTACGACGAAGTCGCTCAAATGCTCAATTGTACGCTGGGTACGGTGAAGTCCCGGTTAAACCGTGCGAAACAAGCCTTTAAGGATAAATTGACTTCTATGTCTGAGCAGTTAGGAAACATTCCCGCAAAAGGAAGGCAGGTGAGCAAGTATGAACAGTCGCCATGACATAGCTGACTGGGATGAGATCGGTATGGTGCTTCAAAGTTTAGCCGAGCCTGTAGAACCGCCGGAGGGGTTTGCAGCCGGAGTTATGAGGCGGCTGGAGCCACCGCCCCAGCGTTTGTGGGATCGAATTTATCGAAAAGGGAATCGTTCCATTGCGGTTGCTGCCGCTGTCGTCGCCCTTGTCGGTGCGGCGATTCCTCTCGCTACCCGAATACCTCCGCAGGCTCCAATGGTCGCTGATGGTACGGCCGTCGGTGACGGTGCACATGTTGAGAACTCCGCCCTTTCGACGATGCCCGTTCAGCCTGATGGCTTGCACAGCCAGGAAGCTTCGGTATCGACGAAGCTATTGCCGCCACCGGCAGAGCCGGTGAATCCGGTGAATTCCACTGAAAACCGTACCTCCTCCCCTTCTGGGAAAGGTTCTGTCTCCGGGGTTCATCCGGAACCACAACCTTTGTCGCCGGGACGAGTTAAGACAGCTCAAAGTGAAAGCCATGCGGTGTTTCTCAGCAAGGCCCGGGTGATCACTTCCCATATCGTGAAGATCGCCGTCGATGACATCGATGCAGCCCGCTCCAGCCTGGCCTCCCTGGCCTCTCAATCCGGTAGCAATGTCTCCAATATCAGTGCGCAAGACGAAAAAGGGCAGCCGGTCGTGGTGTTGCGATTCACCGCTTCCGGAGACGCTTCATCGAGTGTTCTCAACCAGGTAGGAGCACTGGGGACGATAATCAGCAGCAAAGTGGAGACGCAGGATATTTCCGCTCGCTTCGACAGCACTCTGGAGCAGCAGCGCCAATTGATGGCTCAGCGCGACAGCGTCACTGACGGAGAGAAAAAGTCGCAGCTCGATCAGCAGATCGCTTCGATTCAAGATCAGTTAACCAAATGGGATGAAGAAGCCAATCGCCATGTTTTCATGGTATGGTTGCAAACAAAAGAGGTTCGCTAAGCGAACCTCTTTTTTCTTACTTCCTGCCTTATTGATGCTGTTTTTCCAATGGTGGTGCTTTTCGTTCCTCCGCTAAGGCATTCAGCAGTGCTTGCAACAAGGTCGTCACTTGTGCCCGTGTGAGTGGCGATGCCGGTTCGTATCCCGAGGGCCACAGCCGCTGGGCTGTTCCTGCCAAATCCAACGTACCGGGTTCGATGCAGCGCGAGAGCAAGTCCATCATGTCCTGTTGGGTCATCGGTTTTTGCAGGCTAGCGAGTTGTTGCGGCTCGATGATCCCTTGCTGAGTGGCCAGACTGAGGGAGTCCCGGGCCCAGCTTGGTATTTCTTCCATGCCGATGGCCGGTCGAGGGTCTCCGTTCTCCCAACCGAGAGAACGGGCGACGAGGACAATCGCTTCTAGTTGATTGACCGGTCCGTCCGGCCGAAAGGTGCTGTCTGGATAACCGCTAATCAAGCCTCGCGAGGCGAAAAGGCGGACGGTATCTTCGGCCCAATGGTGTTCTATATCGCTAAACTGCGTGCTGTGTCCCTCCGGGATCGTGACGAGGAGGCTTTTAATTCCACCACGCCTGCGATCAAGGGCGATCAACTGAATCGAGTTGTTTTCCACGCTCGGAATAAAGTACCAGGCGAAGTTGCCACTATTATCCGGTATGATCTCATCTCTCACTTCTCCACCCTGGCGGTAGAGGTAGATGGCGTCGGCTGTCGTTGTACCGGTGATAAAAAAACGGTTCCCCGCAAAAAACGATTTGATGGCAACCCGAGGACTGGCGGCGGTGGTCACCGCTTCAACCGTTCCTAAGATCGGCCCCCTCGGCGCTAAAAGGCTCGTCATGTTCAGGGACTCACCGGGTTGCAAATCTTTCGGCTGGATGAGGTATCCGTTTTTGGTCAAGATGGTCCTTGGGCTGAGCCGGTAGGTAGCGCCATCTTCGGTCTGAATCGTGCCGTCTGACGGGGAAAAGCTTTGGAAACGTTTTTGAACTTCTTCCCCTTCTTCCACGACATCGATCTGCTGAACCGCACCGGTCCCCTGCGTCAAGCTGATCCATGCCCAGTTTCCCGTTGATAAGCTGCTTTTTTCGGCAGGGAGCCCCCAACGGTATACTTTGGTGCTGTCGTTTAGGTGAAAGGTGGTCAGCCGGTTAAAGCGGTCTACGAAGTGCAACAGGTTCTGTTCCGGGCTATAGTAGACGATGCGCCCCCAATGAACGGTACTAAAGGCGCTGAGCGCGATGATTTTTTTGCTCTCAGGGAGAATCACAGCAACAAGGTGATCGCCCGGTCGAATGGCGTCTACAGTAGAGGGACTGCCGTTGCGTTTGACTTGAGCTCCTGGGAAGAGATGGTATGTTTCTCCGTTTTCAAAACGGATCGTCTGATCTTGGATTCCGATCTGGTCTGCTACGCCTTGAATCACGGGCCGTTCGATGGCCATATGCATGACTTCCCCGGTGATCGGCGAAAGCAGAAGCCGTACCGGCAACCCTGACATGGGCTGTTCGAGGCCACTATCCATCTGGAAGGGGATGTCGGTCCATCCGCTGCCGACCTGTCGTACGATATAGGTGGTAGTGACAGTGTCGGCTGTGTTGTAGGTCCGGTTATCTTTCAACACTCGAATGGTGTGCCGTATATTATCGATCGAGTCCAGGTAGCCGTCGATTTCTTTGAACTGTGCGTCAACGCTTCGGATCGTTTGGCTAGCCGGATTGATCCAGGCACTGACTTCATATCCCGGAGGCAGCGCATCCATGTTCTGCACCGGTTCGCCGTTGACGCTGTTCTTCGCTCCCGGTTCCATCCGGTATCCGCCTTCCCGGGCATTCGGGTTCATCTCCAGCAGCATTTGCCGTCCGCGGTCATTGATCCACTGGATCCCACCGGAACGCCAGAGTCGGCTGACCATATAGATATCAGGGCCGAGCCGGTAATAGTCAGCACCGGGCGGGACGGAAAGGGCGTTGTATGGGGCGGCCTTTCCGTTTAACAACAGGCGCGTATGGGCCGGACTCGGTGCAGCCGGTAGCGATTCGGTAGTGCCACGCTGTGGAGGCTGCCCAAAGGCAAGCGCAAAATCTTGCCTTTTTGTTTCTGTCGATTCTGACGTGGCGGCACTACGCACCCGGTAGCCACGGACGGTGATGGTATATGTACCCGGTTGCGGCGCCGGAATGTAGACTTGTTCAACGTTGTTATTTCGATCGGGCCCGTTTCCGTTGAGGAAGTCGTTTCCTTGGTATGTATGCTTGTCAGGCCCAGTCACGGTTAGGTCGAGATCGTTGGTGAGCCGGCTGTCGTTGTCGCCTTCCCCGTTGGCGACGGGATCGCTCCAAGCCAGAGTAACTTTGAGTGGCTCTGTCGTTGTTGTTACGGGGATTTGGTACGTCTTTTCTCCTCCATCCGGAACGCCTTGGCGATCATCGATAAAGCCTGCTTCGTTCGCTTTCAAGGCTAGGACGGTGCTGGCCATATCGATGTTTCCAAAGCCGTCCCATCCGGGGGCATGCCCTTTGGTATCGGCATAATTGATGAGCAATGCTTTGATCAGCGCCGCCGAGGGGTCGCTGTTCGGTGCGTGCATCTCCTTTTGCAGGTATTCCCGAAGCAGAGCGGCGCACCCTCCTGTGACCGCCGCGGCCATGCTCGTCCCTTGCATTCTCGTATACAAAGGATTGACCGGAAAGTTGCTGCTCGTCAATCGAGAATTCGGGGCGATGATGGCAGCCCCCGGGGCAAGAAGTTCTGGTTTGATTCGCCCTCCTGCAGCAGGACCGCGGCTCGACAAGGCGATGGTCGTTCCGCCGTCGTTCCCACTGGCATCGAAACCGGGCCGGCTCCCTTGAGAGGCACCGACAGTCAAAGCGTTTTTACTGTTAGCCTCGTTGGTCAGCGTCCCTTTCGCCGGCCCGTTGTTGCCGGCGCCAAAGATGACGAGAAAGTCCGGATGGCTGCGGACGAATTCGTCGGCCGAAGCGGAGCTTCGGCTATAGCTGTTCCCGGCTGCACCCCATCCGTTGACATGGATGCGGGCGCCTGCCTGATAGGCCGGCTGGAAGAGTGAGCCCATATTCGACGGGACCTCAATCATTCCGGCAGGATTGAGGATGGACTGGACATAGAGCGAAGCGTCTGGTGCAACGCCTTTATATTTTCCGTCTGATGCGGCACCGCTGCCGGCGATGATTCCGGCCATATGGGTCCCATGACCGATCGGATCGTCGGCTGCCGGCCGCCCGCTCCAGGATCGAAGGGCGATCACTTTCGGCGGGTGCCCTGCTTGGTTCTGAAAGTCGGGATGGAGGTCGCTCATGCTTCCTTTGTCAAGACCGCTATCAGCGATGGCGACGATTTGGTTTTTCCCGGTTAGGCCTCCCCTGGTGATAAAATCAGCGACACTGAGAGGGGTGACGCCGATCATGTCGCGAACTCGGTCATTCAGAAATTGGTATTCAACTCGCTCGGCTGCCGGGGCTGCTAACGCCGGTTCCAACGGGGTGAGGAGTGTCGGGATCAACGCCCCTACTAGAACTCCCGCTACGAACCGGCGCAGCGTTCTCATGGTGGCTATGGACTATCCCCCCTTACTTTCCCTTTTGGCGGAGGACCGTCAAAACGAAGAGCGGCAGCTTTAACTGCCGTTTTAGACGTGATGGTTGGGTGATCAGCCGGTATAGCCATTCAATATGGAATCGCTGGGCCCATTTCGGTGCTCGCTGGACTTGTCCGGCGAAGACATCCAGACTGCCTCCGATGCCGATAGCTACGAGATGTGCCTTTGGGGGCAGGTGGTTTCGGATGAGATTCGCAATCCAGTATTCCTGCCTGGGTGCGCCGAGGCCCACAAACAATAAATAGGGTTTCCGCTCACCGATCTTCCGGATGATCTCTTGTTCCTCTAGATCGTTAAAATAGCCGTGGCCGGTGAAGGCCACTTGCAGATTCGGGTACTGACGGCACAGGCGCTTTGCCGCTTCATCAGCCACACCGGGTTTTCCGCCCAATAAGCAAACCGGCCAGCCGAGTTGCGCTGCCCGGTTAAGTAAGGCGGCCATGAGGTCGATGCCGGTGATGCGTTCGGGCAGAGGATCTCCCCCTTGGGCTGCCGCCCAAAGGACACCGATTCCATCAGCAGTGACAAGGTCCGCTTCCTCGATCAATTGACGAAGATGCCCGTCGGAGGCCGCCTCGTAGAGGATCTCTGGATTGGCTGTGATGACCTGGCGGGCACCGCCTTCGTCGAGTTTTTTTTCGACCCACGATACGGCGTCATCCATGGTCAGCTTATCCACCGGGGAACCGAGTACGGTTACACGGGGATGTTCCTTGAAGGGTTCTTTATGCATGACAGGCTCACCTGCTTTTTGTTCGCTTGTCTGGCCCTTTGTCTTCCATCAGTTCAATAGCCAGTTGGGCTGTGACTAAGGCTCTGTTTTTTAATTCATGGGCGAAGTCAAAGACGGCCTGCTGTTCCTTTTCATAGTTCGACAGGATCCGTTCAAATTCACGGATCAGTTGGTAACCGGTCAGTTCAGGGGTTTCACCAAAGGCAGGCCGGCCCAGTTCGTTCAAAAAGCCTGTCACCTTGGGGTCGTAGGCGATTCCGATGATCGGGATTCCCAGCAAGGTGGCAAAGAGCAACGAGTGGAGTCGAACCCCGACGAGGAGGGACGACTCCGCAATGGTGTTGATGGCATTTTCATAATGGAGCTCTTCGTCGATCAGTTGCACCCGGCTGTGATTCAACTGGCGGGTCATGTTACGGCAGATGGCGAGGTCTTCTTCGGCATGCATCGGCAGGAAGGTGACTCGCCATCCTCTATCAAGCAGGTGCTGCGCAAGTTTTAGACAAGCCCCTTCCAGGTCAGGGCCATTCTTCCAACCGCGCAGGCAGAAGACGGCCTCTGCTCGGCCAGTCTGCAAATCGGTTACTCTTTTCTTCTCTTCCGGCGTCAGTCCAAAGACGGGATCAGCCGTGACAAGCATGGAGGGGTTCTTGACGCCCATGCGTTGTAATCGTTTCGCCGATGCGGCATCGCGTAAGGTGATCAAGTCGGTCCGGTTCGCCACCCATTTGATGAGGGCTTTCCCAAACCTGCCATTTACCGGCCCGATACCTTGGGCATAAAACATGCATTTGCGCCGAAAAAGGAGTCCAAGGGCGACGACCATCAAATAATAGGGAATGGTCAATTTGCCGGTCACGTCTTGCAGCAGGCTTCCGCCGCCACTCACGATCAAATCGGCTTGCAGGATCGCCGCCACGATGGCCAAGGGATTATACCGATGAACCGCGATTACCTGATGATCCTTCCGGGTGAGGGCCGGTTGGCCGGAAAGCACGATGATCCGTATATCCGGACGCTTGCTACGTAAGGCCGCAATCATGGCTTTCAGCAGCGCTTCGTCGCCGGCGTTGTTGTATCCAAAATATCCGGATAAGACGATGGTGGCCACGGAATCCCTTCCCCCGCGCTGAATCAAAATTTAAATCTATTGTAACATGATTGGAATTCGAATGCCAGTAAACAACATGCTTCGCACTCTGGGATTCATCGTACTAAGTTTAGATAGGAGTAGATGATGGTCGCCGCTTCGGCCCGTGTTGCCGATCCCCAGGGATCGAAGGTTCGATCGGGGCGGCCGTTGATGAGGCCGCTTCGCACTGCCTGGCCGACAGCATCTTGAAGTTGGCTGTCTACATTCGACCAATCGCTGAACAGGGCCGGATCATAGCCATTTTTGAAGATCGTCTTTCCGGTGAGGGACCGGCCGATCCAAGCGGCCATTTCTTGTCGCTGAATCGGATCATAGGGCCGGAAATAGCCGCCCCTTTCGGTCACGATCCGCTTTTGCATCGCTTGAGCCAAGGAACCGGCAAACCAGTCATCGGCCCGGACGTCATCGAACGGCGGTGCCCCAGGGGGGGTCACTCTTTGGCCCATGGCCCCCATCAGCATGGTAAGGAATTCAGCACGGGTTATTTTTTTATCTGGATCAAAGATGCGTGCCGATGTGCCGTGGACGATTCCACTGGATGCCAGTGCTTCGATTTGGGCCCGGGCCCAGTGATTGACCGTATCTACGAAGAGCGCCTGGCTGGCACTCGCATAGGGGCTAACCGGGCTGTAGCTATTGCCGCCGGGAATATATCCGGGCGGATATTGGCTGCCCAAGGGGGTCGAGGCACTGTATTGAGCAGGGTTGTAAGCAGTTCCGCTGTTGTAGGCATCGCCATAGCCCGGTCCGAAGCCCGGGGGATATCCAGGGGTATAGGTATTGCCTCCGCCCGGCAAGTAGCTGCCGGACCCCAGGTTGCTGCCCATGGTTCCCTTCGGGATTTCAAAGAGGGCGAATCGTCCTAATTCGGTGACTTTCGTTTGAACGGCATGGTCGAGCGTGTTGACGCTGCATTCGAGCGGCTCCCAGACTCCACCGTTGAGTTTGTGAATCCGTAACGATTCCGGGTTGGTAACACGCCATGAGTCGTAGTAGAAGGAGACATAGACTGGATCGTCGGAGGAAAAGTCGTCATCGGTATAGCCGCTTTTGCTATAGTCTGAGTATTTCACGAGGCTGATCCTATAGGCTCGGCCGACCCGCTGTTTACCCGATGGCGGTTGGGTGTTGTCGCTGTATTCTTGCAAGCCTACAGCGACACCACCGGTGTTGTCGCTGACGCGCAGGTGCTCCGCCGGTATTTTTACCAACACTTCTGAAGTGGTGATACGCACTTGACCGTCTCCATAACCGTCCAGGGCGTCATGATCGAAAGCAACAAAGCGGTTAATGTCTGTGCTGATTTTATAGTTTCCCTCTTCTTCCCTATCCACGTCGTCATATTGTACGAGGGCGATATCCGAGGGCGATACGGTGACGTTTAGGGCGTTTTGGATCGCATCGGCAATGCGGCTCCGGCTGGCTGTGCGGTTAGTGCTATTGTAATCGCTGTCACTGTCATCGTCGGTGCTTTCGGAGGCTTCCTCGGATTTGTCTCCTTCCATGGCGCTGTTTTCTAAATCAGCCGCCTTAAAGGCGCGGACGTAACGGGTATATTCCTTATCAGGCTCTAGGTTGGTCTCTAAGAAAGAAGTCTGGTTGGCCCCGACACGGCCGACAAGGTGATCGTCTTCGTCGTAAATCTTAAATCCCGTTTCGTCACTGGAGTTGTCGACCCAGGACCAGAGAATCTCTGTGTCGCTCTTGGCAGTTCCCGTAAACTCTGTCGGTGTAGCCAGTCCTGAGAAGTCATCGATGGTGACGGTGACCGATTGGGATGCCGGTGAGAGGTTGTCAACGCCGTTGACGGTTTTATAAGCGACGACGTAGCGTGTGTATTTGCCGTTCGGCAGGTTTGTCTCACGCCAGGGCTTCAACGGTGCAGTCGTCGAGGTTCTCGATGAAGAATCTTTCAGGTCATAAATCAGTTTGTTCTTCCCGTCATAGATACGAAATCCCGTCACAGTGTTGGGTGGGTATTCCCATGTCCATTCAAGTGTTCTCGCTCCTGCAGAGCCGCTAACCTTGTATGTCAGGTTCTTCGGCGACGGCATATCTTCGGTGGTAAACGTAGCGGCGTAAGCTGTCGTCGGTCCCGTATCGCCGCTGCTGTTTGTTACGGCGCCGGCCGGGATGTATAGGAAGTAGCTGGTACCGTAGTTCAGCGGCTTGGACGGCGTAATCACGATGGATTTACCTGAAGAGTCGATATGGATGTTCGATGAGGTGATCAGGTTGGTCGTGCTGTCGTCGGCCGCTTTGATGCTGATCTGATCGAAGTTGGCTCCTTTGCTGATCGTGCCGTTGAAGGTAACCGTGATGCTGCCGTCTACATCCATGTCGTTTTGCCCGCCGTCATATTTCGGTGACCCGCTCATACTGATGGTTCCTGCCATAGCCACTGTAGGGAGGGCGATAAGCAACAGCAGGAACATCATTGCCAGGACAACCTTTTGTCGCCGGCTCATATGCCGGATATTCAATCAGTTCACCTCCTGAATCATCTAGGAGGCTTCCTCCTAAGAGTGCAGCCCCATGAGATAGTCTCGGTATTCCGATTTCAGGTCGTTTTGGAGAAAAGTGATGGCCCGCATCAGCAAGGCTGCTGCTTCTGCTCGCGTCATCGATTCTTGGGGCCGGAAATAGCCCCAATTGTCGCCGCTTAAAATGTTCAGTTTCCGAGCTACATAGACCGAATCCCGCGCCCATGGGCTGATGTCGTTGTCGTCGGCAAAGGGCAGTGATACAAATCCCGATGGAGCCAGGTTATCGAGTCCGAGGCCCCGTACGATGAGGGCGGCCGCTTGTTCTCGCGTGAGCAGGCCGTAGGGGTCAAACCGGGCGTAGCTGATGCCGTCCATCAGTTTTTCGGCGTAGGCCAGTTTGACTTGATCGAAGCCGGACATGTTCGGGCTGAGATCGGTAAATGGCAGCGATGGCGCCGTCGTGTTGGCTTTACGCGGGGTCCCGGTGGCGCCGTTATAACCGGCCCGGTTGGGCGTGGTGACGGGGGTTGGGGAGGTCCCGGCTTTTTTCCCTGGCTCAGGCAGGTTGGGATAGCCGGCAGTGTAGGCGATCATGCCGTTCGGCCCGGACGGCGATACGATGCCGAGAGCTTGCACGGTCGCCCGGGCAAAATCGAGCCGGGTGATCGGTTGGGCGGGGCCAAAGTAGCCGCTCGGCGAATCCCACGCTTTTACACCGGCCAGCGTCTCAATGGCCGATTCGGCCCAGTGCCCACGGATGTCGTCATAGTTCGGCACGTACATACGGGTCAGCTTGGGGTTCGTTTGAAGGCTGAACTGTTCGTTTCCCTGGTTGCGTTGGGCGTTTTTTATGGTGGTGGTGCTGGTGCCGTCTGTTGTGGTTGTCTTAACCGTAGGCAGGTTGTAGTTAACCATGGTGGTCGATGCACCGGTTTCATTGAGGAGGTATCCTCCGCTGAAACTGATCGTAGAGGGTTCGTTTGATTGATAGCTGATCTCCCGGTCTGTGGTCAAATTGGTCGTGTAATCGAGTTGCCCTTCCCAGGCGGTTTTCAGGGCTTTTACGGTTTTTGGGTTTTCCGGAGTGTATTGGAGCGTTTGGGTCATGGTCTGCGTTTCCGATCGTCCCCAGTTATGGTCGTAACCAACGGTCCGTCCCGATGTATCGACGACGAGCCGCCCTTCTGTTTTGTTCACTGAGTAGATCTTGCGGCCTTCCCAGTTGCCGGCATAAAAGTTGGTAACGGGGTGTTTATCGACGAGGACCGATTTGGAGAGCCGCGCGTCGTCCAGTGTGTATTTAACCCCGTCAATGGTAGCTGTTTCGGTGAGTTTGTCTAGTTGCGACGTCCGCACCGTTTGATTCTTATCTTCTCGATCGGCACTTTTTTCCACATATGTAGCGTTGCGGTCGAGCTTATTCTTGCCGGTTTGATCTTTCAGTGTGTATGTAATTTTGGTGGTCGCGTCTCCGCCCTGTCCGCCGTTCACGGTGACTTTAAATGTACCGGTCATCAGGATGGGCTTTCCACTGAGAAATACGTATTCCTGGTAGTCATATTCATTCGCGATTCCGCCTTCCATCGTAAGCGGGCTCGACTCGGCGAAGGCGTTCGTCGATGGCATTACCAGAATGGCGGTAAGAAGGCCGGCTAGGATTCGACCTGTGACGCGACGTCTAAGCGGCATCGGGGTCACCTCCGTGTTTGCTGTGCAGGGAGGCAGGTCATTCCCGCCTCCCTGCAGGGGTTGCCGGTGTTATTGCTTGATGATAAAGCGGGCTTGTTCGTTGTCTCCGTCCCGGATGACGAGACAGGTGTCACCAACTCGGAGGCCGTCGATGTCGATGAGTTTGTCGTTTTTAATGAAGACACTGTTGTCGACGTTGAGGGAGTTGGTCGTCGGGTCAGAGACCCAGGTTTCTCTTCGGTCTGACCACTGGCGGATCTGATCGAAGACGATAATGTTGCTTTGGGTTCCCTGGGTGATCGATTTAACGCGGGCAAGGATCGTCGAATCTTGTGGGGGATGGTTGGTTGCCGGAGCGTCATTGCTCAATACGACAGCGAGCGCCCGGTTGTCTTCGATGAAAGCGTAGACGTAGCTGCCATCGTAAAGGTCCGCCGGCCCTTCCGACATGAAATCGGCGATGGGGATCGTCTCAAGGCTGGCGCCGCGTACGTCGTAGACTACAGTGTCATAGTCTACTTTAAATGTGGTGGTGCCATCATCAAAAGAGCTCCAGCTGTTGTTCCGATACTGGCTGTAGAGAGCCAGCTTCACTTTACGGTCGGTGGAAACTTCGCGGAGATCGCCTTGAACGAGGCCGCTCGCCAGGCTGTTTAGACTGCTGCCGGAGGGCAGAAGGTCTTTGTCGACAACAATCAGGGATGCCCGATATCCGTAGCGGCTGGCGTCAGTGTAGGCGATGACAGGATCACCGCTTTGCAGTTCTGCGGGGTCTACCAGTCGGCCGTTGCGGATGACGATGGTGGCTCCATCGAAGGCAAATGTGCTGCCATCATCGCTCATGCGGACGGTACGGCCCGGCAGGTCAATTTTTTCGATCTTGTCGTTGAGCCTTTCTCCAGAGCCCTGAATGACCGACAGCCTTGACGCTTTGAGTCCTAAGGACGTGCCGGGAGATTTGTAGTCTGTAGTCGTATCGTCGGTGTCGAAGTTGGTATAGACGCCGGAAGGCCGTCCAGACATGGCCAGATCTTGGCTGGCGCTAAATAAGATGTCCTGCCCTGTGCCATATCGGATAAAATCATCTCCTGTCGTGGGCGAACCATTGACCGAGACGGCTGTCGACGAATCAAGGCGGACTTGAAGTTGGCCCGGCAGGGATTCCCAGTTCCCTGTGTTAAATTTGTAGGCTTTATGCAGGGTAGCGATGCGAGTAACGGGGTTGATGAAGTCGACGGTACCCCGATAGATGCCTTCGTTCAAACGGTTGACGGTGGGAAGATCGACCCGGGCGATCTGTAATCCCCGGAAATCATCCATGTGCAATGTGACGGGATCGCCGATTTTGATGTCGACAGGCCGGGCGATCTGACGCCCTTCATAGACCTGAAGTCCCGGCGCAAAGGGGTAGTACTGTTCCTGTCCGGTGCTGGTGAGGAGCCGGAGGCCGTTGGCGTCGATGGATTTGACCCGTCCTGTAAGTGTGTTGCTTCCCGTCGGGATGGCTCCCGGCTGAGCCACGGACAGTTCGGTCGAAAGGCTGCTGAGGGTGTTTCCCGAAAGGGAGCCCCGTAGGAATGTTCCGTTCGGGACATCGGCTAGGGTATGCTCCACTCCGTTAATGAAGATACGGGCTCCCGGGATGACAGTGGCCTGCCGCTGGTTCCCCCAGGAATCTTGCAGAAGGACCCGTCCTGAGTTAGGGTCATAGTTCAGCAGTGTCCCTTCGACGGGGACGCCTGTCGGTAAGACCTTGGCAAAGTAGACGATGGTGGTTGAGCCAAAGCCGCTCGCATCCGGGGCTGGCACTTTATAGGGAGCGTTTAAGGCGTCGCTGCTGCCGCTTCTGGCCGCCTGGCTGGACGTCCCTGTTCCGGCAACCGGATAGAGTTCGATCTGATCGCCCGGCTGTAAGGCGTTACCATCGGCCGGGCCATCTTTCCAGAGGGCGATGCTTTGACCGGATGGGTTATCTTGGCTGGGCCCTTGCAGGAACAAGGTGGATTTCTGGCCTTGTGGCGCTCCCGCGGAGACTAGGTGGATCCGTCGCTGGGCGGCATTGCCCGGCCCTTCCCCAATTTCATCGATGTCGTAGACATTGGCCGTCATGATGGGACGTGCTTGGAGGATGAGGGCCTTCGGAAGAGCTCTGGTCAGTATGACTGCCCCTTCCGCCCGGGTTATCTTATCTTTCGGCCGCAGGGCCGGTCGGCCGTTGCCGTTGCTCGCGGAGATAAGCCCTTGTTGAAGTGCGGCCTCTATCCATGGGACGGAATCAGGGGCTAATTGGTTCCAGTCTTGATAGTTATAGACACCCGTTTGGCTGCCGTTTACCGTGGATGGCAGTTGTAGTGCCCGGCTCGTCCAAAGGATCATCTCTTCCCGGGTGGCCGGGTCGTCCCAGTTTCCTGTAATCGGCCTAGGCCGGACGGCGCCACCGGCGCCGGTCGAACTGCCAAAGAGTCCTTTTCCGGCGGCAACGGTGAGAACCTGTTGGCCGTAATAGGTCCATGGATCCATGTTCGCCGGGATTCGACCTTGGCCTCCGCTTTGGATCTGCGGCATCCATCCGGACATTTGGGCGATGCCCAGGAGGGCATCTTTTTTGCTCAGCGGCGCATCAGGGTTGGCGTTTCCGCTGGCATCCGCTTTGAGCAATCCGTTGACACCGGCTATATAGAGGGCCTCGGCGGCCCAGTGGTAGCCGGTGTCGTTGAAGGTGCCGTTTTGGATCAATTCCCGGTAGTAGGGAACCCCTTGCAATTCGTTTGGTAAGGCCGCAGCCAATCCGGGTTGGACGGCCAGGCCGCAGGTTGAGGCCCAGGTAAGTGCTGTGATGCAAAGGGCACTGATCAATTTTTTCATAGGTAAACCACCCTTGTTTTTTGGGGATTCCCTTTATTCAGGGAAGACAGTGTAGTATCCAGCGTGCTCAATGTTCGCCGAGACGGCGACTGGGTCAGTATAGCTGTTGAGTCGCTGCCATTGGCCAGTCCGCCAGTTGTAATAGTACATGGCAGCACCTCGGTTCAGCCCAGGAGAACGGTAGTTTACGGTCAGTGTAAAGGGTTGGCCGTAGTCAGCGGGAGTAAATGACTGTTTTCCATCATTATAGTTCAGGGTAAATTCGTAGACTTCCGAAAGGGGCTGGCGGTTCCGGTTGGCCAATAGGACTTGTTCTTTGGCTTGGCCTGGTGCCGGGGCGACGCGAACAGTGGCATAGCTTTCAATCATGTTTCCGGCGTTGTATTTAAGAGAGGTCGGGGGAATGACGACTTTCCAATTGCCGTTATCGAGGAGTACGGGATTGTTAAACCCTTGCACGTCAGGACTAAAAGATACTTGTTTCGTTGCCGACGCCCCTAAGGCATCTTTGCGCAAGTCGTAGTATTTTTCGATGGTTCCTTTGCGGAGGATGAGTTTGGCTCCCTCTGGATCGGTGACGATTTGGTTATCCGGCTGTTCAAATCCATCGAAACCGTCTTTGTTGTTCGTCTCCGCCGATATGTCTTCTGAGTACGGCCCCAGCCCTGCCGAAGATATGGCTCGCACACGGAACCAGTATTGGCTGTTGGCTTCAAGCCCCTTGACGATGACATAGACTTTGCCGTTTTGGGTTTGGCCAGCGTCCACGACTTGGTCAAGGCGGTAGTTCCCCCGATCGCCCTCGGAGACTTGTACCTCGTAGGCCTTTGCCATGTTGACCGGGTCCCAACTGAGGCGGATGGCATTTTTATTGAGCACTTTGACGGTGACTTGGGGAGATTCTACCGGTTGCCCGTCGTCTTTGTAATAGGTGAAGGCTTCTTTCTTGGTTCCTTTGCTGCCGTCGGAGTTTGTCACGGATATATCGGCTTTGACTTTGATATCCCCGTCGGGGATGGTCGCCGGCGATTGAGGGACGATGATCTGGATTTCCGTTTCGGTGGCTTTCTTGACGGTGGCCGTAGCAGAAGCCGAGCCGACGGTAAAGGTTACGGTTACCTTATCAGCAGTAAAGCCCCGTCCCTTGATCACCGCAGCGATGTTGCCGGCGTAGGGGCCGCTGGCCGGTTTGATGCTGTCGATGACAGGAATATCGGCGAAGACGAACGGTTTCGGTGCTGTGCCTTGGGCGTTGTTTGGGTTGATGACGATCACTTGAACAGAGCCGATTTCGTGAGGCGGTGTGGTTACTTTGAGCGTCTTCCCGTCTTCCGAGACGTCGGTGACGGTGCCCTCGACACTACCGAAGAAGACCCGTGGCATGCCGTTTTTGGTAGAGAAACCGTTTGATCCTTCCGTCGTCGGAGTCTCCGGTATGATGGCTGCCGTTAATGTCACTTCAGTGCCGCCATCGGTCGTACCGGTCGTGGGGTCGATGTTGGTGATGACGATGTCGCCATGAGGGCGGGTATAGGTGATATGTCCAACACCGGTATCTTTCGTGGCCGTACAATTGTTGCGGTTCACGGCGAGGACTTCTACATTCGGGTATTCTTCGGCATCTTTATAGGCCCCTTCCGTCGGCCAGGGAAAGGCCGGTACACGGACGTCGAAGACCCATTCGCCATCAGGGCTATCGGGGGCCTTTTTGAGTACAACCGGTTCGTTAGTCAGGTTTTGGTTGGGATCAGGCGGATAGTTGATGCCTGTGCTGTCATTGGGCATCACGCGAATGCCGCCGAAGACAAAGTAGGGCCATTGTTTTTTGTCTGTATAATCGATATTCAGGTTTGTCAGGGTGATCGTGGCGTACGTTCCGCCTTTGGCGGAGTGACGGTCCGGGTCGATGCTGGTGATGGTTGGCCCTTGTTCGTCTTGATAAATACGGAAGTAGAAGCCGTTCTTTTCGGCCACCTGTCCGTCCGGATTGTAGACGCGGATTCGTATCCAGTTTTTCGTCATATCATTTTTATCGTACAGGTTGGTCAAATCAGGAACGGTGACAAGGTAGACGCCTTTTTTCGTGTCCCGGTTATAGGTGATGAGTTTGATACCTTCGGTCGATGAGCCCGGTTTATCTCCGATTCTCGTGGCGGTTACATCGTTAGGTCCCTCTCCAGGTTTTTCTTTGCCGGGGATGTCGTCGCCGAAACGAACGGTCATCCCGCTTTGGAGATCTGTTCCTGCAATATAAATTTTTGGCCGTGGGCTGTCATCAATGTCTGCTCCACAAGGAGAAATGGAGTCGATCACTGGGGTCGAACGGGCAATGGTCACTTTCCAAGCTGCAATCGCACCGTCGGAGCGCATCACTTGCAGGTCCACGGTTTTACTCGTCTCGTTAGCGCTGAAGAAGCTGGGGTCGGTCGGTTGGGTGGTAAAGACGAGCCGGGTCGTTGTGGGCGTTTCGATGAAGGCAGACGAGGGGATCTCTTTACCGGCAATAAAGACACGCGGGTTCGGAGGGTTGGTTGTGTTCGGCATCATGAAGAGATTCCCGACGACAGTCACTTGTTGCCCCCCCCCAGAAGATAAAGGTTGTGGGGGAACGGGTTTATTTGTTTTTCCTTCATATACGTTTACGCTGGTGACCGTCGGTGAAGTGGCGCTGGATGTATCCAAATAGGTAAAGTCATTCGGGGTAGAACCGATAGATTTTCCTACAGGGTCGACGATCGTGATTTTATAGGTACCGGCAGGCAACGGGGGAACTCGGAACATGAGCGTCGTGTCAGTGGGAGTGGCGTTGAATTGGGTGACTTTGACGCCGCCGACGTATACCTCCGGCGATGTGCCGAAGCCGCTCCCCGTAATCGTGACGTCGGCCATGGTAGGTTGTGTTTGTCCTGATGTCTGTAGAGCCGGGCCAGAATCGGGTACAACAGCATTCACGGTCATTGGGTTTGTTAAGTAGGTGTTAAAGGGGCTCCAGGCGACTGAGTCGTCGGAGAAGCGCAAGATGATATGCATGTTCTGGCGGGGGGCCGTTATGTAAGGAAGTTCAAAGCTGATCAAGTTGTCCGTGTACTGGTTGGGCAAGGTTGCCGGGACCTCGTCGATGTAAATCTGGGTTAGCAAGCGTCCTTGTGTTTTGAAGTTGCTGCCCTTGACGAAGATGATCGGTTTGGCATTGCTTTGGGCCGGGCCGAATTTCGGGACTACGTCGGAGATGGATGGAGCGTTTGGGGTATTTTTTATGACCCTGATCTTCTTCGGGTCAGAGGCTGTTCCGTCCGGGTTGACGACGGTCACCGGTACATCAATGTACTGGATTAAGGGTTCGAGAAAATCTTGCTGGTATGTTTTAAACATGACGTGCTGGGAATCTGTAAAGGTGGTGTCGGTGGGCCAAAAGCCCATGTACACTTTCGGAGGATTATTAACGGATTCGGCAAAATTTGATCCGTTCACGAGAACATCATGGCCGGTTACGTTTGGCACTTGGTCGGGAATAAATGTGTCTACCGTCGGTTTGGTGCTGCTCCGGTTGACAATATCCAATGCCTCTGGCAGCACGATCTTTTGTCCATCGGGGTTTTCGATTTCCACGTCGACACGATACGGATTTAAGGTGCTGGTAGCCGGATCGGGAAAGCCACTTTGGCTGAGATCGGGCATCCGGAAGGATACTTCTCCTGATACGGGGTCTGGTGTGTAGGTTTCTAAGGTGGTGGCTGTGTACGGCGCTAGGTTTCCGTTTTTGAGCTTTACCGTAACCTTGGGTGTGATCCATTTGTCTGGATCTGAAGCCGGGTCAGTCCCTTTAAAGAATACACGGTAGAAATCTTGGCCATTTTTTAATTTGATGATTTGATTGCCCCGCCAGTCAAGCTTCGGTGTTGGTGTTTCTACAAACTGGTTTAACAAGGTGTAGTAGTCTGATCGTGTGTTATCAATGATCCGTTCCGGCCACTTCTCGGTCTCTGGTTTATGGGGCAGTGTGGGAAAATCGGGGACGCTGAGGAAGCGAAAGCCGTTGGTGACGGTATTGAAGCTGTTCTTGTCACGGCTTACGGTCTCTTCATATTTAGGGGCTGTTGCCGGATCCGGTCCGTTGTATACAGTGATGGGAACGTCGCCCGGCTGCGCCGGCATTTTACTCTTTGGAATCGTTAAGGTGAGTTTGCCAATGATTGGTTGGTTGACTTTAATGTCTTCCTTTGGAATGATGATATCGCCGATTTTTACCCAGGTGACGCCTTGGATATAGTTCACACCGGTTAAGATGACGTCCACCTTATCAGCGTCGCGCGGTACAGTGCGTTCCAAGCCCGACTCCCTTTGGGGATATGTAGCGTGTACGGTATAGGAGCTGACAGATTGACCGTTATAGGCATCGACTTTTACTCCATCGGTTAAGGCGATGCTGGGTGAATCCTGTTGGGATAGAAAGACGATCTTGGAATCGATTTTGGAGTAGCCGTACTTGCTGAAGATCCAAATCGGAGTTTCTTCTCCCGGGTTGACGTCTACATTCGCTTGAAGGCTGAAGGTAATTTTATTTGCTCCTGGAGAGGTCACGTTAACCGCTTGGTTCTCCGGTTTTAACCAGGTGCCGTTTTCTTTATTTCCGACTCGGATTTGCAATTCGTCATTACTGATTATGCTTGTAGGATCGGACAGGTTATTAATGTTGAAGTTGCCGGGGACATTTGTATCGGCGATTTCGAGCGTTGAGGTGTCGCCTTTCTTTAAGTACACCACACCGCCTATCACCGGTTTATTGATTTGGATATTGCTGCCGTTATAGCGGTGATACGGGTCGGCCCAAAGGGTGACGGAATATCCTAGGGAGTTGATATAGTCACTTCTGGCCACAAAGGCCTGAGCGTTTTCTTTACTTTGGGCAATTGTTCGAGGTACGTCCGCGTAGTATAACCCGTTAGTATCCTTGTAAATCCTATTTATGGAGTTTTTGATGACCAGATCATAATGAATACTGGGATCGGTCAGTTTGGAGGCAATATCGGTAAACCATACATAGACGCGGATATAATCTTGTAAGTCTTGCACAGCGCTAGTTCTGTACTGGAGGGATAAGTCTCCAGGACGATCCCCGGGAGGGTCTGAGTCCGGATCAAGGTTTGCGAGAGGTTTCGCCTCAATCTTGGTCAGAACTGGCGGTTGAGAGTAATCTCCAGTAAGGCCAAATCCCTTGTAGACGGTATCTTCTTCGATTCGGTTGATAAAGGCACCCGCCGGGGACGGGAATTCCATAGCTCGTCGCATGGTTATGTCATATAATCCCTGGCCTGCGGTCGGGGTCCAGAAGCTGATCTTCTCCGAACCTGCGGCTTTCACGGCATAGTTTGTTTCCTGCCCCGCTGGTGCGCTTTGGACGACAGGGAACGTCAATAAACCGCCAAAATTGATTACTCGCTCTTTTACAATCGTTCCGGCCCAGTTGTCGCCATCGTCAAAAAAACCGGAACTGCTCAAGGTGACTTGGGTGCTGACGTCGTTTCGTACGTAGGTCTTATCTACGGAAAGTTCCCTTGTCGTCCGTGCCCGATAGAGAAATCCGTTTTCGTATAAGTTGCCGTCAAAAAATAAGGTTAGATAGCTGTTCGAGGGAATGTTATACTCACTTTTCATCACAATATTACCGGTGATAAAGTCTGTCCCGCTCCCAGCCGATGAACCACCCGTTTTTGTGAAGGGAATCGTTGTATTGCCGTATTTAAAGTATATGTTCGATGCATTTGCCGTGGAGACGCCTGTTCCCACGATCGTTAGTGATAATGTGACGCTGCTGCCGTTGGCAGGCGCGTCTTGGGCTGCGTATGTAATCTTGGTGACGGTCGCCGCCGCCCATGAAGGCTTTAGTGGTATGATGGTGAGGGTTAGGGCGATAGTCAGTAAGATTGCGACAGTTTTTTGGACTAGCGTAGAGACTTTTCGTTTCAACAACTTCATAATGTTCCTCTCCCCTACGTCGTCGGTCGGGCTATCCT
This sequence comes from Heliobacterium mobile, assembly GCF_009720735.1. Lineage (GTDB taxonomy): Bacteria > Bacillota > Desulfitobacteriia > Heliobacteriales > Heliobacteriaceae > Heliobacterium > Heliobacterium mobile. Next base: position 69,984 of record NZ_WNKU01000012.1, on the reverse strand, counting down.
TGATATTCTGCACAAGGGTTGGACTTCCTTCCCTCTCCGTCAGTTTTGTAAAAGATTCCTTAAATGAGCAAGGCCTCCCAATCGTTTCCGGGAAGCCCTTCCCTTGTTCACTAGCTGCTCTTGCGTTCTCCATTATGTGCTTATTGTATTTTTCGTGATTCCTGACAAAAAGGTTGAGAGTAATTGTTCTGTTACATCTCGGCGATTAAGTGCACTTTTTTCTTGGATATACATGTGCCCCACCGAAGCGACAGCACCAAAAATTGCCCGGGCTAGGACTTTTTCTGATATTTCGACTATTTCGCCTTGTTGTTTGGCTTGTGCTAGTAGTTGCTCTAGCCAGGCGATATGCTGCTGCCGTTCTTCGAGGAACCAACGATGCAAAGAGCCATCTTGATTGATGTTTTCCAAAAAGATGACCCTAGCTAACGTGCTGTATTCCTCTGCAAACTGGAAATGTTGGGTGATAAAGGCACGTAGTTTCCCGTCAACCTTTTTTTCTTTTACCACCGCTTCTTGTATGTAGTATCGATACTGAGCAAAGCTGTATTTAATCATCTCAAAGAATAGTTGTTCTTTGCTGGCGAAGTATTCATAAACGGTTCCCTTTCCTACATCTGCTTTTTGTGCAATTTGTTCGATTTTGGTTTTGTGATAGCCTTGCTTGGAAAAGGCTTGCACGGCAGCTAACAAGATCCGGCTTCGTTTGTCTTTATCCGGTTTCATCACGGCTTCCCCTGTTCCATGGGCCTATTGCCTCCTCTATTCCGACCGAATGGTCAGTCAAAGTTCATTATAGGTAGCTTTTTTTTAGGTGTCAAATAAAGGGACGCAACGTGCTGGTTGCGTCCCTTATGGTTTAATCCTTTGCGGTGATGTTCACGATTTTATTCAGGGAATCCCAAGCGATGTCTAAATCAAGAGCTTGGGCCAAAAACCGGACAGGAACTACGGTCTGTCCATCAACGATTTTTGCTGGAACATCGATTTCTAACGCCGGCCCGTTTGTTATAACCCGTTTTTGACCGATATAAAAACCAATTTGTTTTCCGTTCTTGTATATCTCTACTTTTTGTTGTTCTTCGTCAAGTTCCCACTGGACCGTAGCACCGATGGCTTCCGCGATCGGCCGCAGGGGAACCATAACACGATTATCTTCGATGTAGGGTTTGGCGATATCAAAGCGGACTGGTGTTTTATTCACGTTGACACCGCCGATTTGTTCAAGGGAGTCAAAGATGTTGGCTTTATGATCGGCTTCTACAGGCTTGCTGACAGCCTGCGAGAACAAAGCAAAATCGCCTGTGAAAGCCGTCTCTGCTTCGGCCCAACGTTCTTTACCATCGGTAACCACGTTGGTTATGATAGGTTGCCATGTCTTCTTGTCTTTGTCCCATAGAGCGATGCTCGGCGTCTGAATATCATCCACGGCAAACCGAATTTTAAAGGGATTTACAAACAAAGTCGCTCTGCCTTCGTCCTTTTGGGATTCCAAGTGAATTCCCCGCAGCGGGTAAGGCGGTAACACGTTACGGTCTCCGGTGATTTTCTGTACATCTAACTGCCAATACCGTAAGGTCGTAACGGTATCCACACAGGAACTGGGAATACTCGCTTGGAACCGTGCGGTCGTTTCGTATATGTTTGTGATCTTACCGCTTCGGGGTACGATGACTGTGGCGTAGGACGGTATACTGGAATCATTTCCACCGACGATAAATCCAATTCGGTAGAAAGGCGGTTTTCCGCCATAGACCGATTCAACAATCCATTTATCCGGTTGAGAATCATCTTTTTTTACTTGAAAGGTAGCTGAGTAGGTGCTCTGGTATCCATCAGGCAGCTTTCCAAAGGAGATTGTACCTCGACTGAGTTCTACGGGTGATACTTCTAATGGTTTCTTAGGATCACTATAGCCGATGAAGTGAATGTTGTATAAGACGCGATGTCGATCTTCCGAGTCAGGATATCCGCCGTATCCGACCATGGGTTGTCCGGCATATCCGCGGAGGGCTCCGTCATTCCGGATATACTCGTCGACAGCTTCCCGTATGTTCCGTAGATCTGTTTGCGAGGTGGTGCTGTATACCCATTCGACTTGATATCCTCCGTCGTCCGCTTGGGCGGGATGGGCGGATGGGCTGAATGCGGCGAAAAGAGTCAAAAGGATGGCGAGCCCGATTTTTCGGAAAAGGTTAGGTATTTGCTTTCTCGTCATCGTTAGATCCCCCTTTGGTGTTTTGTATCTTTTTTCTCTTTTCTCGTTAATTTATCCTGCTGAAAAAGAAAGACCGTCTGCAAAATTTGCAAAACGGTATTCTCGATGAAAGAAAAATCATTTTTCCTGTTAGCGAAGGGGTTTAGCGTTTCAAGTTGTTCGCCTGGCCGAGCATCTCATCGGAAGACTGGATCGCCTTCGTACTCACTTCGTAAGCCCGTTGAGCCGTGATCATGTTGACCATCTCGTCAACAACTTGTACGTTCGACGATTCTAGGTAACGCTGGGCGATACCGCCTCTTCCGTCCACATTAGGGTCACCACCGGTAGCGTCACCGGAGGCTGCTGATTGCGTCAGCAAGTTGCGCCCTTGGCGGGTTAGGCCTGCCGGGTTGGTAAAGGTATAGAGTTGAATCTTTTGTCCGGTGTTGACCCGATCTCCGTTGATGTCCTGGTAAGAGATCGCACCGTCTGAATTGATGTCGATTTTCGTTGCCCCTTCGGGAAAGGGATCGATGTCGGCGAGTCGGTATCCGTCAGCATTTACCATATAGCCTTGGCTGTCTATCTTAAAACTACCGTCACGGGTGTAAAAGGGGACGTTATCGTCATTCGGGTTGGTGATCCGGAAGTACCCTTCACCAGTGATAGCTAGGTCGGTTGGGCTTTCCGTTTGAATCATGTTGCCTGTCGTCGTGATGGTGGTGATGGAACTGGGCCGTGTCCCCGATCCTACTTGCATTCCCGTAGGAACTTGTGCTGTTGCGTTCCGCATCGTACTGTAAAGGAGGTCTTGAAATTCGGCGCGGTTCTTCTTATATCCGTATGTATTTACGTTGGCCAGGTTGTTGGCAATGGTATCCATATTTAGCTGTTGGGCGATCATCCCCGTGGCGGCCGAATAAAGGGCTCGCATCATAGCGCTTTCACCTCTTGGTCATTTCTGGTATGCTAAGCTTTCCCAAGTTCTCCACAAGTCTTTTCGAGGGTGCCGTCCTGAGCTTGAATGGCTTTTTGATTTGCCTCATAGGCCCGCGTGGCACTGATCATTTGAACCATTTCTTGGACGACGTTGACGTTTGATAACTCGAGGGCCCCCGATTTGATCTGGATTTGCCCCTGTGGCAGATTTTGCAGACCGCCTGCTCCATTTTGTTGACTGGGCCGGTAGAGGCTGTCCCCTTGTTTTTCAATCGGCAGATTTTGACTGGCTTGGGCCTCGTCAAATCCGACAATCCGAAGCTGGGCGATCTCCTGTGTTCCGTTTAAGATTCGGCCGTTCTCGTCGATACGGATACTGGTACTGGAAGGTACGACGATGGAGCCATTTTGCCCTTGAACCTCTAACCCATCCGATGTGACAAGGGTTCCGTCAGGGCGCACTTTAAATTGCCCGTTGCGAGTGTACCGTTCGCCATCCGGTGTGTTTACGACAAAGTATCCCTGTCCGACAATAGCTACATCGGTAGGCACGTCTGTATTGCGGACACCGGTGTAGGATGTATCCGTCCAAATCCGATCTAGTGTGGCACCGGTACCCAAACGGCCGATGATAGGATTTTTTTCGATCTCTCCCGGTGCAGGCGGGCTAAAGTCGGCTATGCGGCGGATGAGCATTTCCGGAAAAGCTTGAAAAACAGCCCGGTCTTTTTTGTAAGACGCTGTATTGACGTTGGCCAGGTTGTTCGCGATCACGTCTTGGTTTGCTTGTTGAGCTAACATGCCAGAAGCCGATGTGTATAAGCCACGAATCATGCGGAGTAGGCCACCTCCCGGTGTATAAACAGGCTTATGTAACTTGTTTTGAAGCCCTGGAATCGAACAATTTTGACTGCAGACAATAACACTCTAATTATATCGTCATTTCTCTCAAGAATCATTAGTTTAAAATTTTTCCTTTTGTAAAATTTTATTACGAATAAGAAAACGCCGGGGTTAATATCACCGGCGTTGTAATATCTCTCGCAAATAGGTAGTAAACTCATCGGCGAGATCGTCTCTGCGCAATGCATAATCAACTGTGGCCTTCAAGTATCCCAGCCGATCTCCCACGTCATACCGAATCCCCTCAAAGATATAGGCATAAAGGCCCCGTTTTTCGACGGAGTGCAACGCATAGAGCGAGTCGGTCAGTTGGATCTCGCCGCCCTTCCCCGGCGCCTGGTGTTCGAGGACGTCAAAGATATCCGGCTCAATGATGTACCGGCCCATAACGGCTAAGTCTGACGGGGCTTTGTCAGAATCGGGCTTCTCAATGATTGAATTGAGTTTCCATAGGTTCTGCCCGATTTCCGCTTCTAGGGATACGATTCCATATCTACGGCTGTGCTCTCGTGGGATTGGCTGAACCCCTACGACAGTTCCTTTGACCTGGTGGTACGCTTCCATCAGTTGTCCGATACATGGTTTGTTGGCGTGAATGACATCATCCCCCAACAATACGGCGAATGGCTCGTCTCCAATAAAGGATCGGGCGCAATAGATGGCATGCCCGAGGCCGAGAGGCTCTTTCTGTCGCACATAGTGGATATCGGCTAGGCTTCCGATTTGCCGGACTGTATCGAGCAAATCCCATTTTTGTTTTTCTTCCAGGAACACTTCTAACTCCACGGAACGGTCAAAATGGTCTTCAATCGCCCGTTTGTTCCTGCCGGTAACGATGAGAATGTCTTCGATACCGGCTGCGATAGCTTCTTCAATGATGAATTGTATCGTCGGTTTATCGATGATCGGAAGCATTTCTTTTGGTTGTGCTTTGGTGGCTGGAAGGAATCGTGTTCCTAACCCCGCGGCGGGAATAATGGCTTTTCGCACCTTTTTACGCAATACAAACCACTTCCTCTAGAGCACCGTCGGCGACCTATAAACGGTCGCCGACGAAATCTTTACTATATTGTTTTATGATTTGTACTTGTTTATGTGCTACATTACTTTTTTCGATAGAATGGTGTTCTTCTGTAGGTAATTCAGCATGCCTAAGGCAAGCCCCGTACCTAAGGCTACACAGGAGATGGCCTCATCGGCCACGTGAACAGGCAGCCGGGTCTCTTTGGAGATAAGGGTGTCGAGCCCGTTCAGCAGGGATCCGCCGCCGGTCATGACGATGCCCTTGTTCATGATGTCGGCAGACAGTTCCGGAGGGGTTCGTTCGAGAACTTCTTTGACGCCGCTGACGACAGCTTCGATGTTTTCCTGCATGGCCCGGTAGGTTTCTATGGTCGATACCCGGACCGTCTTAGGCAGGCCGCTGACGAGGTCTCGTCCACGGATCTCGGCGTATTCTTCCCCTTTTCGCCCTTGCGGGTAGGCGGTGCCGATTTTGATCTTCAGTTCTTCTGCAGTCCGCTCACCGATCATGAGCGAGTGTTCTTTCCGGATGTAACGGACGATGGCCTCATCGAACTTGTCCCCACCGACACGAAGCGATTTAGAACAGACGATGCCGCCCAGCGAAAGGACGGCGATGTCGGTGGTGCCACCGCCGATGTCAACAACCATTGAACCGGAGGCTTCCGATATGTCCAGGCCGGCTCCCAAGGCAGCCGCTAGAGGCTCTTCAATGAGATAAGCCTGCCGGGCACCGGCTTGGAGTGCTGCTTGCCGTACGGCCCGCTCTTCGACGCCGGTTACGCCGGAGGGGATGCAGACCATCACTCGCGGTTTAAAAAAGAAAGACTTGCCGCAAGCTTTCGTGATGAAATAGCGCAGCATCCGTTCGGTCACATCATAGTCGGCGATGACTCCGTCCCGCAAGGGCCGGATAGCGACGATATTGCCCGGCGTCCGCCCAAGCATCCGCCTTGCTTCTTCACCAACGGCAATGATAGAGCCTGTATCCTTGTTGATGGCCACCACTGAAGGCTCCATGAGCACAATGCCTTTTCCCTTTACAAAAACCAGCACGCTGGCTGTTCCCAAATCAATCCCAATGTCCACGTTTAACCCAAACACGCGCCGTCCCCCTAGTCTGCGACAAAATTTCGAGTTTCTATGTCAAATACAGTATACCCTGTCGAATACATGCAGCCAAGGGGAACTGGGAATGAAATTTTTGCAACAAGCACATTCGGTCTTTGGGTTGACTGTTTACAACGCCTCTTGGTACTTTTTGCGCGTTGCTTCCCCACCCCGAATATGCCGTTCTGCCTTGTTTTGTTCGAGGACGTTTTTGATTTCCTCGGCCAGTTCCGGATTGATGGACGGGAGGCGTTCGGTTACATCCTTGTGGATGGTGCTCTTGCTGACTCCAAAGACGGTTGCCGTTTGGCGTACTGTAGAGGCGGTATCTAATATGTACTGAGATACCTCCATCACTCGTTTGCGGATGTATTCCTGCATGCCCGGCCCTCCCTCACCTGAAGTCAGTTAGATTATATGAGGGAGGGAGGAAAAAAGAACGGCGAGGGTTGCCGGAGCAAGGCGGTAAAATCCGGTCATATTCGGGAATTGCTGCCGTATTCGAGGGCTAATACATCTTTTTTAACTCTGTTTCTGGATAATAATGAGCAAGTATTTCTTCGTAGTTCTTCCCTTCTTCGGCCATAGTGATATCGCCGGTTTGACAAAGACCGACAGCGTGGCCGTACCCACGGGTTTGAATACGCAGTTGATCCTTGTCCCATTCCATCTGCAGATCTGTCGAGGAGAGTCCTAAAAGAGAGCGAAATTTGGTCCCTTCTAAGTCGGTTCGGCCGATCCGGATGGTCTTCGCTCTACCGCCGGCCGTTTTGTCAGCTACTTGCAACGCTTTTGCCCGGTCTTTCGGGCTCATCGTTGCTAAGGCAGTCCCGAACTTGGCATCGAGTTCTTCCGGGGTGAATCGGGCTTCCTTGACAACCGGTTTTTCCGGGCACGATACGCTCTGCAAGTAGAGGATGTCTGTTCCCCATACGTCTGCAGCCGATTCTGTATGGCCGCCACAGGCAGCGTGGTAGGTCGCGTCGATGACCTGATTGTGATAGAGGAGAAATTGCCCCTGAGTCGCTTTAACGGCCTGTTCGATCCGCCAAGTGTAGAGCTGTGTTTTCTGCCCCCACCGTTGTTCCCGCTCTTCCGACGAGAGCCAAACTTGGCAGTGCACAGTGGTGCAAATCGGTTCTCCCTTTAAAGCGTGATACCAGGCATAGCTGCGAGCGGCTACGGCCATCGCTTTTAATGCTTCAGGGGGGTCTAGCGGGGACATTTCTCCGGAAAGCACACCGGCAAGATACTCTTCCATGGGAATGTCGTAGACCTTTCCGTCTTTTAGTTGGAGTTTTATCTTGGGCCCTTCTACTGGGACATTCCAAAAAAGGATTTGTGGGTTTTTGAGGATGAGCAAGGGAATTCCCAAGACCAGCAGCATGGCGGTGATGATGGTTCCGATGAAATATAGTTTCCACGGTTTCCATAGACTTCGTCTTGCGGGCATAAAAAATCCCTCCCGTCATCGCCCATGCGCCTACATGTTTATGACGAGGAGGGATCATAGATGACTACGTATTTGTTTCTTTTAGGGGCTCAACGCTTAGCAGTCCCCGTTATGCCGGTCTATGCGGGCACCCACCGCGCGCAGTTTTCCGACGATGTCGTCATATCCACGGTCTATATGGTGAACACAACTGATTTCGGTAGACATTTCTGCCGAGAGAGCGGCGATGACAAGTGCAGCTCCAGCTCGCAAATCTGTTGCTTTGACCGGAGCTCCGTAGAGCTTCGATACACCCTGCACGACGGCAGTCCGGCTTTCGACCTTAATCTGTGCGCCCATACGCTTGAGTTCATCCACATGCATAAATCGGTTTTCGAAGACGGTCTCAGTGACGACGCCCGTTCCATCGCTTACTGCCAACAAGGCCATCATCTGGGCTTGCATATCTGTTGGAAAACCCGGATAGGGAAGAGTTTTGATGTCTACTGCTCGGAGCGGTTGTTCTGCTTTGACTCGCAGGCTTGATTCCATTTCCTGAACGGTGACGCCCATTTCTTTTAGTTTGGCGATGACTGGTTTGACATGGTCGATGATGACATTATCGACGGTGAGGTCTCCGCCAGTAGCGGCCGCAGCAACCATATAGGATCCGGCTTCAATGCGGTCAGGAATTGGTGTATAGCTGGCTCCGTTCAGGTGGTTGACGCCTTCGATCTTAATAACGCGCGTTCCGGCTCCTTTGATCTTGGCACCGATCGCGTTCAGGTAGTTGGCGAGGTCGATAATTTCGGGCTCTTCGGCGGCGTTTTCGATCACTGTCTGCCCATCAGCCAAGGCTGCGGCCATCATCAGGTTCTCCGTTGCCCCTACGGAAGGAAAGTCTAAATAGATTTGGGCACCTTGCAGGCGACGGCATCGGGCTTCTACGTGGCCGTGTTCCATCCGAACCTTGGCACCCATTGCCTCCAAGCCTTTTAGGTGCAGGTTGATCGGCCGAGTACCAATGGCGCATCCACCGGGTAGGGAGATTTTCGCTTTCCCCAAGCGGGCTAGCAACGGTCCCATCACTAAGAAAGAGGCGCGCATGCGCCGGACAAATTCGTAGGGCGCTTCATGGCTGATCAGTTTTCCGCAACGGACGACGATATTGTTCTCAACACGGGCTACTTCGCAACCCATATGTTGGAGCACCGAACAGGTCGTATCGACATCCGCCAATCGGGGCACATCGGCGATAATCGATTCGCCGTCAGCCAAGAGAGTGGCGATTAATATCGGTAGTACTGCGTTTTTGGCGTTGCCGACGCGAATATTTCCTACGAGGGGGATCCCCCCGTTTACGACTATCTTTGTTTCCATTTGCTGCTTATGCCGTCTTCATCGACGATTCTGGAAGCCGGCGGCTCCCCCCTTCTTAGGGTTTTTCCATATTCTTCTGGATATGTAGAAGCTTATTAGGTTTTTTCCCAACCTGAATAATTTTCGACAGGTTCATTGGCTTTCCTGCCTAAAATAATTTTTCCGAAAACCTTTTTTCTATCCTACATCTCCTGCATCACCAAGGGGTAACCGATGGCAAAGTAGGTTCTCTGATCCACACCGTGATAGCGCACTAAAGCCTGTAAATTGATGTCTCGTTCTCCCATTTTGATACCACTCGGTAGCTGGGACCAGTAGGCGCTGACGATCATCACATCGTCAACGCTCACTCGAAGCCGCTCGGCCTGGATGCGATCAAAACAAGAACTGATGGCGACTTCTTGTTCTTGGGGCGATAAATGCCCTGGCCGGCTTCCCAGCAGGGTGATGCTATATTCGAACTTTTGATTTCCTTCAGCCAGTTTATTCAGGCTCTCAAAAGCAGAGATCCCGGAAATTTCCGGGAGGTCCTGGCGAATTGTAACGGTAAGGTGCCCTTGTTGGCCCTCCATTTGTAACGTTAGTTCGACTGGGTTTCCCCCGTTATTTTCTCCTCGCAGTCGTCCATAAAGCCGCCGGCCCTCCGTTCGGATGGTAGGCGCTTCCGTGCAATCTTGGTTTGTCACCCTTTTGTAGGTGTTGAGGAGATATGTTTCGGCGGAACCTTGGATATCCCGGTCCTGAGAGCCATATACTCTGTCCAGGTTAAAGAAGCCCCTTTTTTCCTCTCCCGGCAAATTAAATTTAACCGGTATCCATACTGTTACTACCCCTTCTTTGGGTTGTATAGATACTTGTTCCATGGCGGTGTATATTTTTGTGATTGCATTTACGTTAATTTTTATCTGTTCTTCACTTTTGGCAGGATCGTTTTGGTTTGAATTTACAATTTCTGAATCTATGCCGCCATTGGTCATCGTGCTTTTTGAATGACCGTTCTGTCCGTTCGAAGAATTAAAGATTTGCAACGGCGTTTCTAGGTGAAGTATAGTATCCCATTGTCTTGTTAGTGCTGGAATATATCCACTGATACATTCGGTAATTTTCTTTTCCGCGATGGGGATTTCGGTTATCAACCACTTGGCGCCTTCCCCGTCATTGCGAAAGAGGAGATAAACGCTGACGACAGTAAAGAGAATCGTCTGCATGGCGATTTGAACGATAAGTTTGATCATGAAAGACACCCTCAGCAGCAGTAATTATTTCCATTCTTGCCATCGAGGGTGTCTTTTAATCTAGGTTCATTTTTAATCTAGGTTAATCCGAGTTTCAGCAGGATTTTGCGGTTAACACGACGCATTAGGTTCCAACCGTTAGCCGATGTGCGTAAGAAATTCATAGATTCGGGGTTGCGTTTAAAGTATTCCTTTTCTAACAGGGGTAGGATGGCAGAGGCCCAGCCGAATTGGGTCAAGTGGATCATGTTTTTCCAGTAGGCCCGTTCACGGTCTTCTTGGGAACCGGTGTGTGTCCACCAACTGAAGGTACGGTACATTTCTTCAATCGGTTTGGATTGTTGCTTTTTAAGGTCTTCCCAGGTCAACAATCCTTGGTTCACAGCGAGCTTTTCAATATCCGTTCCCGGCAGAAAACTGAGGCCGTGCAAGTTCAGGGTATAGGGCTTATAGAGCTTCATACACAGGTGGTAGGTCTCTTCTAAATCATTGACCGTCTCAAAGGGGCTGTCTAAAATTAAATCATAGACCACTTCTGGTACTTTCGCTTCTGCTAAGATACGACTCATTTCGATGATTTGTTCATTTGTTTCTTTGCGATAATAAATCTCTTTGCGAATACGCGGAGAACCGTGCTGAATACCTACAACAACTTGGTGGAGGCCCGCTTTTACGAGGTTCTCGATGGTCTTTCTTTTAATTTTTAAGGGGTGCCCCCAAATGTTGAAGGGTAAGCCGATTTCTTGCTTATATCGAGCTACGAATTCGTTGACCCATTCTTCTTCATCGGCGAATATTTCGTCCCAAAACCAAACCATCCGCATGTTTTTTACATGCCTTTGGGCCCACTTCAGTTCAGACAAGGTGCTTTCTACGGATCGCTGGCGTACAAAAGGCCCTTTTCCTTTATATAATCGTCTTAAACTTAAACTGCTGCAGTAGGAGCAGACATAAGGACAGCCGCGGGACGCACTCATTTCATAGGATATGCTGCTAACTTGAGGATCGCAGGTGTTTAGTTGGCCGTTGGAGATATGATACATATCGCTGCCGCCCATGTCGGGAAAGGGAAGTTCATCTAGTGTCGCCTGCAGATGCTTCATTTCATTAAACACGATTTCATCACTGCGACGGTAACATAGATTAGGAACACGACTGAGGTCTTTTTTACCTTCCAGGGCTTCGGCCAAGTCGATAATCGCCTCGTCGCATTCTCCTCGCATGAGATAGTCGCAGTATTCCATACTTTCTTTCGGAAAGAGGGTAGCATATACCCCTCCCCAAATCAGGTGAGCTTGTGGAATGTTATCTTTGATCCGCCGAGACATTTCGTGGGCTGCAGACAGGTAAAAAGAAGACATGACGCTCAGGCCGATCATATGGGGATTAATTTCTATTAGCTTGTCCAGGAGAAGTCTATACTCCGCTTCGGAAGGTTCTCGGGCATTCAGACTGTTGAAGTCTTTGAAAAAGATGATACTAACAGTGTAACCTTTGGCTTTTAGCACCGAGGAAAGCGCACGAACACCCAACGCTTTGGAGTTATACAATCCGATAAGGACTACCCGGAATTCTTTCATTTGGTTAATACCTACTTTGTTGTTCTTGATTATCGGTTTGATTCGATTTATTTATCACCGCATTATCTAGTATAGAACAACCATTCGCTTGATAGTACATGATTACTGACTAATGTTGTTCTTACTTTATGATGCTATTACTTTCGTTTTTACGGTTATCGTTTATGCGATAATACTGTTATGCGATAGGATACAGGACTATAATTATTCTAGCAATAAAACCTAATAAATTCAAATCTACACCTTAAAATTTAAATTTTTACTATTATTGTAGTCTTTGATCAACCGGTCAAAGAAAAAACGCCAACTCTTCCGCATCGGAAGGTTGGCGTTTTTCAATCCCTTGGGATCAATTCCATTTACTATTGGTTATGTTTCGCAGCCTCTAAGCGCAGTAACGCCCGTTTTAAGGCCATTTCGGCCCGGTCGATATCTACTTCAGAGTTGCCGGTCTGCGCTTTTTCAATGCGCTGTTCCGCCCGGCGGCGAGCTGCTTCCGCCCGGGAGAGGTCGATCTCCTGGACTTTTTCGGCAGCGGTCGCCAGGACGGTGACCTTGTTGTTGGCGACTTCCAAAAAACCGCCGGTGATGGTCAGTTTTTTGTTTTCACCGTGTTTGCCGTACTCCAAGAGGCCAATGTTCAAGGCGGTCAGCATGGGAGCATGGTCGGCCAGTATACCAAGGCTTCCCTCGGTACCGGGGGCGGAGGTGACCTCCACTTCCTCGTTGACGACCACCCGCTCGGGAGTAACCACCTCGAGGAGGTAGGTCTGGTTGGCCATGACTGGTCACTCCCCTCTTACGCCATTTCCTTGGCTTTTTCCACAGCTTCTTCGATGGTGCCGACCATGAGGAAGGCACTTTCCGGAAGATCGTCGTGTTTGCCTTCGAGAATTTCTTTGAAGCCACGGATGGATTCTTTGAGGGGAACGAATTTGCCGGGCATGCCGGTAAAGGCTTCGGCGACGAAGAAGGGCTGGGACAGGAAGCGCTGAATCTTCCGGGCCCGGGCCACAACCAGTTTGTCGTCGTCCGACAGTTCGTCCATCCCCAAGATGGCGATGATGTCCTGCAGTTCTTTGTAGCGCTGCAGCATTTTTTGGACGCCCCGGGCGACGCTGTAGTGCTCTTCGCCAACAACGTTGGGGTCCAGAATCCGGGAGGTCGAGTCGAGGGGGTCCACGGCGGGGTAGATCCCGATCTCGGCGATGGCCCGGGAAAGAACGGTGGTGGCGTCCAAGTGGGCGAAGGCCGTGGCAGGCGCCGGGTCCGTCAAGTCGTCAGCAGGCACGTAGATGGCCTGAACGGAGGTGATGGAACCGTTCTTGGTGGAGGTGATCCGTTCTTGCAATTGACCCATTTCGGTGGACAGTGTGGGCTGGTAACCAACGGCGGAGGGCATCCGGCCGAGGAGCGCCGACACTTCCGAGCCGGCCTGGGTGAAACGGAAGATGTTATCGACGAAGAGGAGAACGTCCTGGTTCTGCACGTCACGGAAGTATTCGGCCATGACGAGACCGGAGAGGGCCACGCGCATACGGGCACCGGGGGGCTCGTTCATCTGACCGAAGACCATGGCAACGTTTTTCAGGATGCCGGAATCTTTAAATTCGTGGTAGAGGTCGTTACCTTCCCGGGTTCGCTCGCCGACACCAGCGAAGACGGAGAAGCCCGAGTATTCCATGGCGATGTTGTTGATCAGTTCCTGAATCAAAACGGTTTTGCCGACACCGGCGCCGCCGAAGAGGCCGACTTTACCGCCTTTGGCGTAGGGAGCCAGCAAGTCAACGACTTTAATCCCCGTTTCAAGAACTTGGGTGGACGGTTCGAGACTTTCAAAGCTCGGTGCTTTGCGGTGAATGGGCCAGAATTCCTTGGCGTCCACTTCACCGGCTTCGTCGATGGGGTTGCCGAGAACGTTGAACATGCGGCCCAGGATTTCATTGCCGACAGGAACGGAGATAGCGGCGCCGGTATCGAGGGCGCGCATGCCCCGGGTCAGGCCGTCAGTGGTGGACATGGCGACGCAGCGGACGGAGTTGTTGCCGAGGTGCTGCATCGCTTCGAGGGTGATGTCGATGTCGACGGTGCCCTCGTAGTTTTCCTGATCGGCCTTGCGGATCTTGATTGCGTTATAAATCTCAGGCATCTGACCGGGCGGGAACTGAATGTCCACGACCGGCCCGATGACCTGGATTACTTTTCCGAAGTTCATCGAATGCTTTTACCTCCCCTGGTAGGAGTCACGATACATTGTTTAGCCCAGGGCCGCGGCACCGCCGACGACCTCGGAGATTTCCTTGGTGATGGCGGCCTGACGGGCCCGGTTGAAGGACAAGGTGAGCTTGTCGATCATTTCTTTGGCGTTGTCGGTGGCCGAACCCATGGCGGTCATCCGGGCGCCTTGTTCGGACGCTTTCGATTCGAGCAGCGCCCGGTAGATTTGGTTCTCCACGTAGCGGGGAAGCAGTTCACTTAATACGGCTTCAGCGCTCGGTTCGAACTCATACAGAGGACCTACGCCGTTTCCATCGTCGCCGGCACCTTCACCGGACGGCGAGGGGATCGGCAGAAGTTGCATCTGCACTGGTTTTTGGGTCAACGCCGAGAAGAACTCGGTGAAGACCAGTTCGACCTTGTCGAATACGCCTTCTTGGTAGAGCCCCATCACCTTACCGGCGATCTCTTTCGCCATGGCATAGGTGATGTCTTCGCCCAAGCCGACATATTCGGCTTCGATCTTTTTGCCGGTCCGCCGGAAAAAGTCCCGGCCTTTCCGGCCGACACAGACCAGGGATACGTCGTTGCGGCCTTTCACATCCTGATGGACTTTCCGGATGATGTTGCCGTTGTAGCCGCCGCACAAACCGCGGTCAGCGGTGACGACGACGTATCCGGTATGTTTGACGTCCCGCGTCTCCAATAAGGGATGGTTCACATCCTGGACAGCGGCCACCAGTCGCGAGAGGACCCCCTGCACGCGCTTGGCATAGGGGCGGGCTTGGGTGACTTTCTCCTGGGCCCGGCGTAGTTTGGCCGCCGCCACCATTTTCATGGCTTTGGTGATCTGCTGGGTGCTTTTAATCGAACGAATGCGGCGCTTAATATCGCGCATTCCAGCCATTTATTTCACCTCGCTATCCTCTCGGAGTCTTTTCATTGCGTCAGACTTCGAGACTAAGCCACGAAGGTCTTTTTGAACTCTTCGATGGCTTTTTTGAGCCGCTCGGTGATATCGTCGTTGAGGGCTTTCTTCTCGCGGATATCCTTGAGAATGTCGGCCTTCTGGGTGCGCAGGACTTTGATAAATCCTTCTTCGAACTTCAGCACGTCCGCCACTTCGATGTCGTCCAGGTAGCCGTTAACCGCCGAGAAGATGATGGCCACTTGTTCTTCAACAACCTTGGGGACATACTGATTCTGTTTGAGGATTTCCACGAGTCGTTGACCGCGGTTGAGGCGGGCTTGGGTCGCTTTGTCCAGGTCGGAGCCGAACTGGGCGAAAGCGGCCAGTTCGCGGTATTGGGCCAGTTCCAGACGGAGGCGGCCGGCGACCTGTTTCATCGCTTTGATCTGGGCGGCGCCACCGACCCGGGATACGGAGATACCGGCGTTGATAGCGGGACGGATGCCCGAGTTGAAGAGGTCCGACTCCAGGAAGATCTGGCCGTCGGTGATGGAGATGACGTTCGTCGGGATGTAGGCCGACACGTCACCGGCCTGGGTTTCGATGATAGGCAGAGCCGTCAGAGATCCGGCGCCGTATTCATCGGAGAGCTTCGCAGCCCGTTCCAGCAGGCGGGAGTGCAGGTAGAAGACGTCGCCAGGGTACGCTTCGCGGCCGGGCGGACGGCGGAGGAGCAGGGAGAGTTCCCGGTACGCGACAGCCTGTTTGGACAGGTCATCATAGATGACCAGGGCGTGCTGTCCGTTGTAGAGGAAGTATTCGCCCATGGCGCAACCGGAGTAGGGAGCGATGTAGAGCAGCGGAGCCGGCTCGGAAGCCGTTGCGGTGACGATGATGGTGTAATCCATCGCGCCATGCTCTTCGAGGGTCTTCACGACACCGGCAACAGTCGAAGCTTTTTGCCCGACGGCCACATAGATACAGGTCACGCCTTGCCCTTTTTGGTTGATGATCGTGTCGACAGCGACAGCCGTTTTACCGGTCTGACGGTCGCCGATGATCAATTCCCGCTGGCCACGGCCGATGGGAACCATGGCGTCGATGGCCTTGAGGCCGGTCTGCAGGGGTTCATGAACGGATTTCCGTTTGATGACCCCAGGGGCTTGCGATTCGATGGGACGGAACTGTTTCGCATTGATGGGACCTTTCCCGTCGAGCGGCATGCCGAGCGGGTTGACAACCCGACCGACGAGCTCGGGACCTACGGGAACCTCCACGATGCGGCCCGTCCGTTTGACCGTGTCCCCTTCTTTGATGTCGGTGTAGGGACCGAGAATAACGCAACCGATGTTATCTTCTTCGAGGTTCAGCACCATGCCGTAAACCTGTCCGGGGAACTCCAACAGTTCACCGGCCATGGCCTTTTCCAAGCCATAGATACGGGCAATACCATCACCGACCTGAATAACGGTGCCAGATTCGGCGGCCTCCAGGGGTTTTTCGTAACGCTCGATCTGTTGCTTGATAATGGCGCTAATCTCTTCAGGACGTAAACTCATGGACGGTTCTTCACCCCTATTCTCTTGTGAGAGTTACCAGTTATGGAAGCGACGGCAGAGGAATCTGCTGCAGGCTTTCTTTTAGGCTCCGGATTTTTCCGGCTACAGAACCGTCAATGATCCGGTCGCCGAAGGCTACGACCAGTCCGCCGAGCAGGCTGGGGTCGACTTGGCGATGGAGTACCACCTGTTTTCCGGTGGTGGTACGGAGTTGTTCCTTGAGGCGTTCCACCTGTGCCTCCGACAGTTCGACGGCGCTGGTCACCCGCGCTTCGACGATGTTGCGGATTTGGTTGGCCAGGCGGACGAATTCCTGGTAGAGTTCGATGAAATAGTTCTCCCGGCGCCGTTCAATAACGAGAAGGATGAAGGCCCGTACCGTCTCAGGGAATTGATCCGCTTTGAGTACGGCGTTGACGAGCTCCTTTTTCTCGGCCATGACGACGGAGGGATGATAGAGTACCCGGCGAAGGTCATCTTGGTTGTCCAACATGTTCACAAATCGGCCGAGGTACTGTTCCATTTCGTTCAGGCTGTTGGTCTCGATGCCGATCTCCAGCAGAGCCTGGGCGTAGCGGCGAGCGACAGCACCATTTAGCATGGCAGTTTCCCCACTTCGCCGATGACTTCATCGACCAACTGACGCTGGGTGTTCTCATCCAGGTTCTTTTCAATGATCTTCTGCGCGGCAAGGACGGAGAGACCGACCACATGGGCGCGCAGCTCTTCGAGGGCTTTTTCTTTTTCCCGTTTGATGTCGGTAACGGCTTTTTCTTTCAGCCGCAGGGCGTCCGCTTGGGCCGCCGCAATGATTTCCTGGGCTTTTTCCTCGCCCACTTTGGTGGCGTTGACAATCAGTTCATGAGCTTCCTGACGGGCTTTTTGCAGTTCAGCTGCATATTCGGCCCGCAAATTGGAGGCTTCCTCAAGGTCGCTTTCCGCCCGCTTGATCGATTCGTCGATTTTGCGGCGACGGTCATCGAGCGCATTTAACAAAGGTTTGAAGGCGACCTGTTTCAGCAGCGCAACCAACAGCAGGAAGCTGACCAGCATTGCCAGGAATGTCCCATTTAGGTTCAAAGCCTCAAGCACCGCTGAACCTCCTTATCGGAGAAAACGCTTCGCTGTTTTCTAAGTTTTTGATTTTAGGATGACCGATGTAAAAAAGAGCTGGGTGAATTACTTGCTGCCGATGTTGTAGAGCAAGAAGGCGATAACGACGGTGATGATGGGGAGCGCTTCGATCAGACCGACGGAAATGAACATGGTCGTTTGCAGAGCGCCACGAGCTTGGGGTTGACGAGCGATACCTTCAACCGTTTTGGAGGTGACGAGACCGTTACCGATACCGGCGCCGAGAGCGGCGAGACCTACAGAAAGACCGGCACCCAAGAGAGCTAAAGCTTTGACATCCACGAAAAAACCTCTCCTTTCATGTTTTCCAGCAAACTGGCTGGAACATTTCGCATTTCTTTTTTGGTGATTTAGTGAGCATCGGCAGAGCCGATGGCTTGGGCGATGTACACAATGGTCAAGACGGTGAAGACGAAGGATTGGATGGCTCCGACGAAGACGGAGAACGACAACCAGATTAGATGGGGTATGAACCCGCCTGCCGCGTAAGCCACTCCAAAGGGCAGGAAGGTGAGCAAGACGGAGATCAAAACTTCACCAGCATAGATGTTCCCGTAAAGACGGAAGGCCAGCGTAACTGGTTTGGTGACCAATTCTACGGCGTGTATGGGGAAAAACACCCAGTTTGGAGTAAAAAAGTGACCGAAATAGTGGCTGCCGTTGAACTTGATCCCGTAATACTGCACCAAAATAATGGTCAATGTCGCCAAGGCCATTGTCGTGTTCAAGTCTGCCGTCGGAGACATCATGTTCGGATTCATATGAATATGACCGACGCCGAAGGTGAAGTTCGGGAACAGACCGAGCATGTTGGCGAAAAAGATGAACATGATTAACGTGCACAGGTAGCTGAGCAATCCGGCCAGTTTCTTGTAGTCGGTGTTCTCTGTGATCAGTCCACTGACGAAGTCAATGACGTACTCCCAGATAGCGACGAGACGGTCAGGAACTCCGGTGGTCGCCCGTCTTCCCGCTATGTACCCGAAAACAAGCAGGAAGGCCATGACGATCCAGGTCATCAACAGCGTATCAGCCCAGAAGCTCATCCCCATAAAGTGCCACACCTGCCGTGTGTGTTCTCCCATAAACTTTCTGATTCACCCCTTTCATTTAGTCTTTTCCCACGATGATGTGGATCTTTGTGCCTCCACCATCCCAAACATCAGCGAGATCGCCGGTGTCAGGAGGAGGCCGAAACCGGTAGCCATGAGATCGAAGACGCCGGGGGTTTTGTAGGCGATGAGCAAGGCCAGTACGCTCAAGCTCAGGCGAGCGAATGAGCTGAACTGGATGTTGCGCACAGCCTGGTCGGGGTCTTGATCGTCCATGCGGGCGAGCCGCATGTAGAGAAGCCGCGATGCTGCGATACCGGATGCCCACCCGAGGGCTACGCCTGCAGGGAGCTCCGGCCTATCGACGAATGGGATGAACGCCAGGCAAGCTCCCACCCCAAGGAGACCTGTGCGCCACAACCGCGAAAGAAGCTGTTGCAATTCCATGGTTCTTTGTCCACTCCCGTTTCCCACCCTACCAGGCGTGTCACGGACGGCTTCACTCCGAGAGGTCATCTTCGGTCTTCTTCCCTTTATCTTCCTTGAAAAATGTTGCGACAAGGTAGTAGACACCGAAAAACCCGCCAGCGACACCCACTAAAACACCAGTGAGCATCAGCCACGGGTCTGTCCCCCAAACACTATCGGCGTAGCGGCCTGCTAGATAGCCGATGTACACTGCAGCCGCAAATTCGGCGCCAATGGTCGAAGTTAACGCGAACGCTCTCAAAACTCGCTTGGAGGGTAATTCGAAATTGGCCAAACCTTTCCCCCCTGAAATATCAGCCAAAGCTAGCATGCCCTGGATGGAATGGCCTCATTCCACTCTATACCTGCTTCGTTTCTTCAACAGCAATTCGGCAAACCTCTTACGCTCTAGAAGCCAACAATAAGTATTCGCGTTCAATGGCAAAAATCCTACTTTGATCCAAAAAGAATCTGCTTCGTCTTTGATGTATACATGATCCATGAATCCAATCGCTTTTCATTGATTTTGAAAAGCTTCGTGTCTGAATCGGGGTTCATTTACTCCGTTCGCTAAGGGCTTCGCGGCTACTCGCTTGGACGCTTCGCTGGGCGCCAAAACCTCTGGGCTTTCTGCATGTGAACCATGGCGCCCTAAACGCTCAGCATCCTGCGCTCGCTGACGCCGCTGCGCCCAAAACGCTCACTCCGTAAATGCACCCCAGATTTCACATAAGCACAGATCAGCGTTCGAGGATCCGAAGAATACAAAGATTTTCCGGATTTACTTCACTGCTTACTTGACTGGATTAAATTCCTCCGGCTTTGCTTCGCTTCGGCCAAAATGATGTAAGATCGCTTGAACGGTGCGCTCGCTGGCCTTTCCATCGCCGTAGGGATTGACGGCGTTGGCCATGGAGTCGTAGGCGCTCCGGTCTTCCAACAAGGAAAGGGTTTCCCGGATGATGGTCTCGGCGTCGGTGCCGACGAGTTTCACCGTGCCGGCGACGACCGCTTCCGGCCGCTCGGTGGTGTCCCGCAGAACGAGTACCGGTTTGCCTAAGGACGGCGCTTCTTCTTGCATGCCGCCCGAGTCGGTGAGGACAAGGGTGGCCCGTGCCATCAGGTTGACGAAGGGCTCATAGTCCATCGGTTCTACCAGGTGAACGCGGGGGTGTTCGCCGAGGACTTCGCTGACGACACGGCGGACTGCCGGGTTTTTGTGGACCGGGAAGATGATTTCCGCCTGGGGACGGGATTCTAATACGGTATAGAGCGCCCGGTAGACTTGGCGCATCGGTTCACCTAGGTTTTCCCGGCGGTGCGTCGTCACCAGCAGAATTTCCCGGTTTTTAAAATCAATTTTATTCAAGGCGGGGTCAATAAATTCATAATCTGGACGGACCGTCGCTAATAAAGCATCGATGACCGTGTTGCCCGTGATGTAGATGTTATCTTCTGAAACGCCTTCTTGGCGAAGATTTTGTTGGGATGTGGAGGTCGGTGCGAAATGAAGGGTGGCAATGGCTCCGGTCAGTTTCCGGTTCATTTCTTCCGGGAAGGGGGAGTATTTGTTATGGGTCCGTAACCCCGCTTCCACATGGCCGACGGCGATCTGCTGGTAGTAGGCCGCGAGGGACGCCACAAAGGTCGTCGTCGTGTCGCCATGGACGAGGACCACATCGGGCCGCTCTGCTTCCAAAACCGGTTTCAGCCCCAGCAGTGCTTTCGATGTCACATCGTACAGGGTCTGTTCCGGCGCCATGATGTTCAAGTCGTAATCCGGCGTGATCTGGAACAGTTTCAGCACTTGGTCGAGCATTTCCCGGTGCTGAGCCGTGACGGCCACTTTGGAGATGATCTGTTCCGGGCATCTTTCGAGGGCTTTGACGACCGGTGCCATTTTGATGGCTTCCGGACGGGTGCCGAAGATAGATAGAACTTTAATTGGTGTAGGCATTTCGTTCACTGCCTTTCAACAGAATTCGAGGCTAAATAACCTCGAAAGGTGAGCTTTTCCCGGTGTTCCGCGATCAGGCTGTCCAAATCGACGTCCAACTGATACATAAAGGTGGCGCAGGTCTGCATCACGTCGAGCAGTTCCCGGGCGATGAGCTTATCGATCTCTTTCGGAGCCAATTGGGCTTCAACCTCATCGGGCTGCAGTGCAGCCAGGCAGGACGCCAAATCGGACGCCGGCACGGCTTTTCCCGGCTCTAAGAACCGTTCCAACAGGCGCGTTAATTCCCGGGCACGCAGTTTCCGCACGACCGTCTGCCGCTCTTCTCCATTGAGCTGCCGGACTTTCCCGCAGATTTCCGCCAGTTCTCCCGCCTCTTCGACGAGCTTGATCATGGTGCTTTCGATGGTCGGCGTGAGGGCTAAACGGGGGAACACTTTTTCCAACTGTTTTACGAGTTCCGCCATTTATTCGTC
This sequence comes from Heliobacterium mobile, assembly GCF_009720735.1. Taxonomy (GTDB): domain Bacteria; phylum Bacillota; class Desulfitobacteriia; order Heliobacteriales; family Heliobacteriaceae; genus Heliobacterium; species Heliobacterium mobile. The sequence goes on along the minus strand of NZ_WNKU01000012.1, from coordinate 48,409 downwards.
TCCCTTTTCCCGCGTCGGTTTATGAACGACTTCCATCCAAGGGGCAAGGGCGAACCAGTCACAGTCGGTGTGATAGTCCCGGGCAAAGACGACTCTGGAAATCCCTGTGGAGATGAGCAGTTTCGAGCACTCTGCGCAGGGCCTGTCTGTAACATAGACGGTGGCGCCCTTGCGATCATCGGGCGCACACTCGAGCAGCGCATTGACCTCCGCATGGATCGTACGGATGCAATGATGGTTCAACATGTAACAGCCTTCGTCAGCACAGTGAGGCAGTCGGGCAGGGCTGCCGTTGTATCCTGTCGCTTTGATGCGTTTGTCTTTGACAATGACCGCACCGACGCTTCTTCTCGGGCAGGTGCTGCGACTGGCCACTTCGAAGGCGATGTCTAAAAAGTAACTGTCCCAATCTTTTCGCATGGCAGTCCCCTTCAAAAAGGATAACTCAATGGACGAATGATGTTACGTCATTATGATATAAGAATCATCCCGTAAGAGCAAGAAATTCGGCCCTTTCGCGGAAAACCCTACCTATTCTGAATCTAATTATTTAGAGTAATTTCTCAATCTCATTACTTTATTTTTGAAATTTTATGTTTTTGTTTTTATTAATTATTCTAACTTGCGCTATTTCTTGTAAAAACATTTACGTATCTTTGTGTACCCATTACCATAAGAAAAGTCGTAACTCACCGCTGCCGGTGTCAGAAAATTCCTTATCAGAAAAGATTGCCGTATTTACATGCCTGTTTTGGGTGATAATACCGTCTAGGAAATTTTCCCGCCTTTGGTTTCTCCTTCACAGTCTCTCTTGCCGCACTTTTTGCTTCTTTATTTCCCACCGATTCTCGATAACGTTACAGCAAATGGAGTGAAACAAATGGCTATGGTGATCATCGGAGCCGTCGCAGGCGCTGTGGTTGGCGCTGTCGTCGGTGCCATCGTTGGAGGCGTCGCATCGGGAGGTTTTTTTTAAGCCTTCTATAACCTTGATTAGGTTTTTCCAGGCATGTAAAAGAACATATGCCACCGGTGATGTTTACTCGCTGGTAAACATCACCGGTGGCACAGTGGCACCCCTGTCCGATTAGGACGATGGGGGTGTTTTTTTATTTCGTGCCGAACAGCCGATCTCCCGCATCGCCGAGTCCGGGAACGATGTAGGCGTGTTCATTCAACCGGGGATCGAGGGCAGCCGTAAAGATGTTCACATCGGGATGATCCTTCTCTACGCGAGCCACCCCTTCGGGAGCGGCGATGAGGACGACCAGTTTGAGGTTGCGGGCACCTTTTTTCTTGAGCAATGTCAACGCCGCCGAAGCCGAACCGCCTGTAGCCAGCATCGGGTCAATGACGATCATTTCCCGTTCGGCCACATCTTGCGGCAGTTTGCAGTAGTATTCAACCGGTTCCAGTGTTTCCGGATCGCGGTAGAGGCCCACATGGCCCACCTTGGCTGCCGGGATGAGTTTGACAAATCCGTTGATCATGCCCAGCCCTGCCCGGAGGATGGCGACAACGCCGAGCTTTTTGCCGGCGAGCACTTTCGTCTTGGTCACGGCGATAGGGGTTTCGACTTCCGCTTCGGCCAGCGGCAGGTCCCGAGTCACTTCATAGGCCATCAGCATGGCGACTTCTTCGACCAGTTCCCGAAACTCTTTGGCACCGGTCGACTTAGAACGGATAAAGGTGAGTTTGTGCTGGATCAGCGGGTGATCCATGATAAAGACTTTGGCCATGTAATTATTACCCCCGTTTGTTCAAAACCGTCTTGCAAGTTGCCTTTTACATATAAACCGAAGCTTGAATTCATATATGTTCGTGAATCATCGGGAGTAGCGTCATTACGATGATGTCAACGTGATGCCAGATCGATGTCGATGTCAGAGTGTTCTCGGGCCGATCTTAGGGTAACCTCGAGGGGCGAAAGCCATCCCGGATATCGAGAAGGCCGACTACCCTGAAGGGCCAATCACCGCAAAAAACTTTACGGTTCTTCTTCGCCCTTACGTTTAGGCGTATAAGGGGAATTGCTGACAGAGTTCTTTTACGATGGCACGGGCTTTATCCAAAGCGGCCTCGCTGCCGTCGCTGAGGCAGAGGTCGATCGCTTCGGCGATTTTGACCATAGCCGCTTCGTCCATGCCCCGAGATGTGGCAGCCGGCGTACCGATGCGAACACCGCTGGTGACAAAGGGGCTTTGCGGGTCGAAGGGAATAGCGTTTTTGTTGACGGTGATGTTCGTCTCGTCAAGGCGTTTTTCGGCCACCTTACCGGTCAGGTCTTTGTTGCGCAGGTCGAGCAGCATCAGATGGTTATCGGTACCGCCCGAAACGAGCTGGAAGCCCCGCTCCATCAGGCTTTCCGAGAGCGCTTTCGCGTTTTTGACGATTTGCGCCTGATAGGTCTTAAATTCCGGCGCTAAGGCTTCTTTGAATGCCACCGCTTTGGCCGCGATGATGTGCATGAGCGGTCCGCCCTGCATGCCTGGGAAGATGGCTTTGTCGATCTTAGCGGCCCATTCCTGTTTGCAGAGAATCATGCCGCCGCGAGGTCCCCGGAGGGTTTTGTGGGTCGTCGTCGTCACAAAGTCGGCATAAGGAACCGGCGACGGATGCAGACCGGCGGCGACGAGACCGGCGATGTGGGCCATGTCGACCATGAAGAGGGCTCCTACTTCGTCGGCGATCGCCCGGAAGCGAGCAAAGTCGAGGGTACGCGGATAGGCGCTGGCGCCGGCGACGATCAGCTTCGGCTTGGCTTCCCGAGCGATCCGGGCCACTTCGTCATAATCGATCATGCCTGTCTCTTTGTCGACACCGTAGGCGACGAAGTTGTAGTATTTACCGGAGATGTTTACAGGCGATCCATGGGTCAAGTGACCGCCGTGGGCCAGGTTCATGCCTAGGACCGTATCGCCCGGCTCTAAGCAGGCGAAGTAGACGCCCAGGTTGGCATTGGCGCCCGAGTGGGGCTGTACGTTGGCATGTTCGGCACCGAAGAGTTCTTTGGCCCGGGCGATAGCGATGGCTTCCACTTCGTCGACGAATTCGCAGCCGCCGTAGTAGCGCTTGCCGGGATAGCCTTCGGCGTATTTGTTGGTCAGGACGCTGCCGGCTGCTTCCAGGACAGCTTCACTGACGAAGTTTTCGGATGCGATCAGTTCGATGTTGTTTTTCTGCCGGTTCTTCTCCCGGTCCATGGCTGCGGCCACGTCAGGGTCGACGTGACTCAGGTACTTCCAGTCGCTCACAAAAAAGGCCCCCTGTTTTTCATTTTGAATATGCGAACATGTTCTTATGCCTCAATATATCCTCAGGGGATACAATTGAGTGTTACATGTAGCAGGCTCTTTCTCCGCCGATGAGTTTCGGCCGGGTACGGGCGGCATTCAGGCGGGCATGTCCGATGTGACGAAGGCTGAGACGGACAGGCACCGCGACGGGCTTTAGGTGCATGCCGATCAAGGTCTCGCCGATGTCCAACCCCGCATGGGCTCGGATGCTTTCCACCACCGCCGGCTCGGCAAAACCGTTCATCGCCTGCGCCGCGAGTGAGCCGCCGGCTTTGGCCACCGGTTTGACGCTCACCGGCTCCAACTCACGGTAGAGTTTCAACATTTCCCGCTCGACCACCAGGGCACGGTTTAAATGTTCACAGCATTGAATGGCCAGGAAGATACGGCGGCTTTGGGTCACCGACAGCAGCGCTTTAAGAATCTCCTGGGCCACCTCTTCAGAACCGCCGGTTCCGATCATGGCCCCAAGCACTTCCGAGGTGCTGCAGCCTACGACGAGAATCTGTTCCGGCTCCAAACCAGCCATCTGGACCAGTTCTGTCGCGGCCGTGGTCACTTGAGCCCCGATGTCGTTCATCTTCGACGTCCCCCTACTGTTCCAAGGCACGCAGTTTTTCGACACGGCGAGCATGGCGCCCTCCGGCAAAGTCGCTGGAGAAGAAGGCGGCCACGATTTCTCGAGCGAGTCCCGGTCCGATGACCCGTTCGCCCATGGCGAGCACGTTGGCGTCATTATGCTCCCGGGCCATTTTCGCCGAGAAGGTATCGGAACATAAGGCACAGCGGATACCAGGTACTTTGTTGGCGGCGATGGAGATGCCGATGCCCGTCCCACAGATGACGATGCCAAAATCGTATTCTCCGGCAGCTACGGCCCGGGCGACTTTGGCGCCGAAGTCCGGATAGTCCACCGATTCTTCTGAGTGGGTTCCCAGATCGTCCAGGGTGATCTGTTGGTTACCGGCTTCTTTCGCAAAATAGGATTTGATCTCCTCTTTCAGGCGAAAGCCGCCGTGGTCACTGCCGATCGCGATTTTCATGCATTTCACTCCAGATTCTTAACTACCGTTCGAATGGGTAACCCGAAGCGAGTTACCGCCTGTAACCCTTTCGCTCTATGAACGGGTAATCCCAAGGTTAGTTTAATTCAAATATAACCCCTATGTTAACCCTAAATGTGTGTTTATTCGACAGAAAGTATCGTTTCCCTTTTGCACCGCGAGCAACCCTATAAAAAAACATCGGTTGACAGGGCGTCAAACGATGTCTTGGCTTCCCCTCTTCAAGGACTGCTCGATCCGATCCATTGCTTTTTCGATGACTTCCTCGATTTCAGCAGCACAACGGGCATAAGCCCGTTCACTCTGGCCAAAGGGATCGGCGATGTCTCCTTCTTTACCAATATACTCTCTGATAGCATAGACTTTTCCTTCGTTCCCCGGCACCGCTTGCAGCACCATGTCCCGGTGACTTCCCGTCATCGTGAGAATGAGATCGGCCTCTCGCAGGAGGTCTTCATCGAGCGGTTGCGAAGCGTGTTGGGACAAGTCGAGGTTCCGGTCAGCCATCACTTTTTGGGCATGGGCCGACGCGGGCGCTCCCGGCCAAGCCATCGTACCGGCGGAAGCTACCTTCACTTGATCCTTCCATCCTCGCTGAGCGATCCCTTTTTGGGCCAGCACCTGTGCCATCGGACTGCGACAGGTATTGCCTGTACATACGAAGAGCAGCGTAAACAGGTCGATCCCTCCGGCAATTCCACACCAGCCCTGTTCGAGCCGGATTATCCTATCAAAAGCTTAATACCAATGCCTAATAAAATCAACCCTCCGACGATCTGGGCCGTGCTGCCTAAGAGTTGACTCACTTGTCGACCGATGAGTGCGCCGGCGACGGTCATGATGCCCGCCACGACGCCGAAGGTCAGGATCGTCGGAACCAGTTGGGCGCCGACGGTGCCCAGAGAAAATCCCACACTTAAGGCGTCCATGCTCACAGCGGCACCGACGACGATCAATCCCCACAAGGTCGGCGTAAAGGGGCGTCCGGCTATAGCGGTTCCTGCAGTCGCCGCAGCCCCTTGATGATTTCCCCAGGTCCGGTTTGATCCGGGCAGTCTCATCCCTTGCCCCGGCAGGTTCCGCCCGTGGAGAGGGTCTTCCGGCTCTTTCTTCCAGGCGTGAAAGAGCATGCGGCCCCCGAGAAAAAAGAGCACCGCTGCACCGATATAGGTGGCCAATTGGCCGATAAAATGCCCCAATGTGGTGCCCAGGACAATCCCGATCCAAGGCATGAAGACGTGAAAGAGGGCTACAACCAGCCCCAGCAAAAAGGCGTCCCTCCGCCGAACCCCTTCCAGGCCGATGCCGATGGCCATGGAAAAAGCATCGGCACCTAATCCAACTGCCAAAATACCCAGAGCCCAATAGCTCATCCCCAAACCCCCACTTTAGCCACATCGTCCGATGGCCTTCGTTCGCCTTGGGCCGCTGCGTCGAGCTGCATCGACTACGCTACAGGTATATGCAGGCGTTAGACAAGCAAGAAGGACTATTCGCGCCAAATCCGCCCGCCAGCCGCTTTCGTCAGCCGGTTCATCAGCGCCATGCCGATGCCTTCTCGAGGATAACTCTCCGCAATGATGGCCGTTACCGACGTCTCATCAAAGGACCGCAAGGATCCAAACAAGCGATAGGCCACTGACCGTAAGTCTTCCCGGGAACCGGCTAAACGAATCAGGTATTTTGAGCCGCACTCTTGGGGTAAGAGTTCCTTAATGTGCTCGTAGGTTTCTTCAGAGATCAGTAGACCGAGTGGGTCTGTTTCTTTCTCCAGAAGTACCGTTATCGCTTTTACCTGCTCTTTCCACGGCCCTGTAAGCAAGTAAACAGGCGCCTTGGGAGCATAGTGAGTATATTTCATCCCCGGTGAACGAGGGGCCGGATTAGCTGGCGAGGCAGCCTCACCGTTCGCTTCTCCGAGACGCTTCTCCGCAGGGAGACGATTTTCTACAGAGAGGCGATTCTCTACAGGGACATGCTCCTCAGTCGGGAAGGAATGTTCAGCCGTTACTTCTGAAGGCCGCTCCGCAATTGCTTTGGTTACACCGGGTTCCCCGTCCACTTCAACGCCTTCGAAATGCATTGACAACATCTCTCGAGTGATTCCGCCAGGGCGCAGAATAACAGGATGATCACCAGTCACATCGACGACCGTCGATTCCAACCCTACCGTACACTCTCCCCCGTCGACGAGACCATCGACTCGTCCCCAGAGATCCTGCCGCACATGATCGGCTGTGGTGGGGCTCGGTTTTCCCGAACGGTTCGCCGATGGTGCAGCGACGGGAACCTTGGCGCTCCGGATCAGTTCCCGGGCCACCGGATGGGAAGGCATACGAATAGCCACTGTCGACAGTCCTGCTGTCACTTCCGCAGGAACCTGCTTCGACGCCGGTAAGATTATCGTCAGCGGACCGGGCCAGAACAGTTCCGCCATTTTCTGTGCCATCGGCGGGAAATCAGAGACGAGCGGCGCCAGTTCATCCAGTCCGGTAATATGTACGATCAATGGGTTATCGGAAGGCCGGCCTTTCGCCCGAAAGATGCCTTGAACGGCTTGCACGTCCAGGGCGTTTGCCCCTAAACCGTATACCGTCTCCGTCGGAAAGGCGACCAGCTTACCTGCCCGCAGTAGAAGAGCCGCTTCCTGTATTTCGCCCAGGTGAAAGTTGTGCGGGTCGACCCGCCAGATTTTTGTTTCTGTCATCGCTTCATCACACCATATCATCACTTTAACCGCTTTTATATCCTGTCTAACCTTGTTGTTATTTGCTCATGTGCGGTCCGTATTTATCTGCAGCCTTTTATTTTTACTCATGATGCCAGTAAGTTCATCCCGGGGCAGGTTCTACGTTAGAAGAGCCATCCCAGATAGCGAACGCCCACATAGATCGTGGAAATGACGATGCTGACCAGCATCAGTGGGAAGGCGACTTTCATAAACCCCATGAAAGAGATAGGAAATCCGTTCTTCTCAGCGAGACCGGCGACGATGACGTTAGCCGAGGCTCCGATTAAAGTACCGTTGCCGCCGAGACAAGCGCCTAAGGCTAAACTCCACCAGAGCGGATTCAAATCCATCCCGCTCATCTCACCCATCGCCTTGATCATGGGGATCATGGTGGCCACGAAGGGAATGTTGTCCACAAAGGCCGAGGCGATGGCCGAAATCCAAAGCACAAACATGGCTGTCGGCCCAAGAAGACCGCCTGTCAGTTTCAACCCCTCTTGGGCAATCCAGCGGATGACCCCCAAATGCTCCAAGCCGCCGACGAGCACGAAGAGCCCGACGAAGAAGAAAATGGTCGGCCATTCCACATGAAGCAAAATGTCCTCCGGTTCCTCCCGGGTGATGGCTAAGAGCAAGATGGCACCAGCTAGGGCGATAGTGGCCGACTCTAGGTTGAGCAGCCCGTGAAGGATAAAGCCCAGGATCGTCAATGCAAGCACTAAAAGTGATTTTTTCAGCAGCGCCCAATCTTTGATCTGCTCACGCTCATCAAAGGCCATCACACGAGCCTTACGTTCCTCATCGGCCACTAAGTCGTCCCGGTAAAGACGGCGTAAAATCATCACCGTCACGATCAGGATGATGACAATCGGCAACGTCAAATTGAGAATAAAATCGTTGAAACTTAATCCTGTGGCCGATCCGATCATGATGTTCGGCGGATCGCCGATGAGCGTGGCCGTCCCGCCAATGTTGGAGGCCAGGATTTCGCTGATTAAAAAGGGCATGGGGTTGACATCCATCTCCTGGGCGATGGAAAAGGTCACCGGTACCACGAGGAGCACCGTTGTTACATTGTCTAAAAAGGCTGACGCAAAGGCCGTAATCAAACTTAGCAACACGAGTATGCGCAACGGATCCCCTTTGGCCACCTTGGCTGCTTTGACCGCGATAAACTCGAAGACACCGGTCCGGCGGGTGATGCCGACGATGATCATCATCCCGATCAATAGGCCCAGTGTATTGAAGTCGATGGCATGGATAGCATCTTCTTGCGACATAATGCCTAAGAGCAAGAAGACCACCGCACCGAGCATAGCCACGACCATGCGGTGGATCTTTTCGGAGATGATAAAGGCATAAGTCAACAAAAATATGGCGACGGCTACGATCACTTGTGTTTGAGCAGTCACCTCAGTCCCCCCTTTGAAATCCAACGACCCTATCTAGCTCAAGCTACGGCAAGATGATTGTAACTAAAGAAAACACATGAGAAACCATATGCAATGCATTGCATATGGTTGGAATAGCACTAACAGGGACCGTAACCCAGATTAACTTTATCCATCCGGTTCTGTTTCATGCAACATAGATTCTTACGGGAGTCCATCTAGGGGATTCTCTCGGCGAGCTTTCCCATGACCACACGGTCATGGCCTTGAAAATCCGGAAGGACACGGACCTCAACAAAGCCGTGCTGAACCATCAGTTCAGCCACGGAAGATCCTTGGTCAAAGCCGATCTCCAAAGCGATCAGCCCTCCCGGCACCAATACCTTACGGGCTTGGGGAATTAGGCGACGGTACAGGTGGAGACCGTCACCGCCGCCGTCCAAGGCCAGGCGAGGTTCAAACTGGGCCACTTCCCGCTGAAGCCCGCCGATATCTTCTGTGGGGATGTACGGCGGGTTGGACAACACCGCCTGCAACGGTAGCCCCGCCGCGATCACCGGTTCGAGCAGATCGCCTTCCCAGAAGGTAATTCGATGGCCCAGACCGTTTCGCTCCGCATTCCCCCGGGCTGTCGCCAACGCTTCCGGAGAAAGATCGGTCGCGATCACATTGACGCAGCGCAACTCTTTGGCCATGGCGAGTGCAATCGCTCCCGAACCGGTTCCCACGTCGGCCAGCCAGATCTCTTTCCCGGCAACGCTACCTTGAGCTGGTGGTGAATCGTCGCATCCTTTGTCCTGCCTCTTCGGGAACCCGGCCATTTTCTCTTTCAGAGACGTTAGGGCCGCTTCTACAAGCAGTTCCGTATCGGCTCGAGGGATCAGCACAGCCGGATTCACCTGAAGTTCCATCCCCCAGAATTCTTGACGTCCCGTAATATACTGCAACGGGCAACCCTTGGACCGCTCCATCACGAGCCTTTCAAGCTTTTCCGCCATTTCCACAGTGAGCGGATCTCGCAAGGATGCCAGCAAACCGGCCCGGCTCTTCTCCATTCCGTACGCGAAGAGTACCTCCGCCTCCAGCCGCAGTGACGAGAGTTCCATATGTTTAAACAAAAAAACCGTCGCCTGCAGAGCTTCCCCAACAGTCGCCGGCTTCTTTTCCCAGATTCCCATCGTGAATCACCTTACGTTTCTTCCAACATTGCTCTTTCGACACCCAGAGATAACCGGTAGAATCGGAAAAGCGCATAGACACCACAGCCTTCCCGAATGATGATAGCGTGATGCCTATGCACTATTGAGATCCCCTTGGCAGAGACTTTGCGCCGATGAGTGATGATAAATAGACTAAAGACTCCAGGCAGCCTGCGGAATCTACTGCATGTTTTTCATCTTTTCCGCCTGATCTGTGGCGATCAACCCGTCGATGATCTCTTGAATATCTCCGTCGAGGATCGCTTCCAAACGATGTAAGGTGAGGCCGATGCGGTGGTCTGTGACCCGTCCTTGAGGGAAGTTGTACGTGCGAATGCGTTCGGACCGGTCTCCAGAGCCCACCATGGACTTGCGGACGCTGGCCATTTCGCCGTGCTGTTCTTCTTCGGCTTTTTCCAACAGACGAGCCCGCAGTACCCGCATCGCTTTTTCCCGGTTTTTCAACTGCGACTTTTCGTCTTGGCAAGAGACAACGATGCCTGTGGGCAAGTGGGTGATGCGGACAGCCGATTCGGTCTTGTTGACGTGCTGACCGCCAGCGCCGGAGGAACAGAAGACGTCGATGCGCAATTCGTTCGGATTGATGTCGATCTCCACCTCTTCCGCTTCCGGAAGGACAGCCACGGTAGCGGCTGAGGTGTGAATCCGGCCGCTCGACTCGGTCGCCGGGACCCGTTGGACCCGGTGAACGCCCGACTCAAACTTCAATTTCGAAAAAGCCCCTTGCCCTTCGATCAGGACGATCACTTCTTTGAACCCGCCGATGTCGGTGTAGTTCGCCGAAAGGACCTCCGTCTTCCATCCTTGCCGGTCGGCGTAACGGTTGTACATCCGATAGAGGTCGCCCGCAAAGAGGCCGGCCTCTTCACCGCCGGTGCCGGCCCGGATTTCGACGATGACGTTCTTGTCGTCGTTCGGATCTTTCGGCAGGAGCAAGATCTTGAGCCGCTGTTCCAGCTCCTCTTGTCGTTCCGTAAGTTCGTCCAGTTCCATCGAAGCCATCTCTCGGAGCTCCGGGTCCGATTCTTCGAGCATGGCCTTCGCATCATCGATGCCGGCGAGGACGTTCTTGTATTCCCGAAAGGCCTCGACGATCTCCGTCATGCCCGCTTGGGCTTTGGCGTGGCGCTGCCATGTCGTCTGATCGCTGATGATATCGGGGTCACTCAACAGCTGGGTCAGTTCTTCATATTTTTGTTCAATAATTTCTAGCTTATCGATCATATCGCTTCACCTGCATCGGCAAGAGTGGTACATACCTTAGGGTAGATCGGTTCTGTTTCCGTGGTCGTTTCTTTCGCTTCGGACGTCTCCGGTTGCGGCAAAACCGCTTGTAGAGCGCGGATGGCCACTTCCACTTGCTTGTCATCAGGCTCTTGTGTGGTCATGTTCTGCAGCCACAGCCCCGGCAGAATAAAGAGCTTCATCAGCCAAAACCGAGGATAGCGTCCGGAGAGTTTGATGATCTCATAACTGATCCCCGCGACAAAGGGAACGAGGGCGAGCCGATAGGCCGTCTTCCAAAAGAGGGTCGCATCCGGTAATAAAGAAAAGACGAAGATCTTAATGACCATCACGAAGAGCAGAAAACTGGTGCCGCAGCGCGGGTGTAAGGTCGTGTGGCGCTGTACATTAGCGACAGACAGTTCTTCGCCTGCCTCATGGGCATGGATCGTCTTGTGCTCGGCGCCATGATATTGAAAGACCCGCTGGATGTCAGGCATGCGCGCAATGGCCGCGATATAGCCAAAGAAAAGGGCAATCCGGACCGCCCCTTCGATGACATTTTGGACGAAAAGGCTGGAAATCACTTGGCGGGTCAGGTGGGCCGCCGCCGTCGGCAAAAAGATGAATAGACCGGCCCCAAAAATCATAGCCATGGAGATGGTCACCGTGATTTCCCAGGCCGACAGTTCCTCTTCCTCTTCATCGGCTGCTTTGTTCGCCGAGAAAGACAGCGCCTTAACGCCGAGGATCAGGGCATCGAGCAGCGCCCCAGTCCCCCGAATGACGGGGGTCTTCATGAGGGCGCCGTTCATCCAGGATGCCACCGACTGCTTATTCACCACGATCTCGTCATTGGGGCAGCGGACAGCGATGGCCATTTCTTGAGGGCCTCGCATCATGACGCCCTCAATGACGGCTTGGCCGCCGTATTGAAATTTCCCCATGTCACTTCTCCCCCATAGAAAAATAGCAGAGCTTTGTGCAGGCTCTGCTACTTAAGACTTATAGACCGTACTTTTTCTTGAACTTATCAACCCGTCCACCGGCTTCAATCGCGCGCGTCTTGCCGGTAAAGAAAGGATGGCACTTGGAGCAAACGTCCACTTTGATTTCCTTACGGGTCGAGCCGGTTTCAAAGGTTTCGCCACAAGCGCAGCTTACCGTTGTCCGGTCAAATTTCGGATGGATGCCTTCCTTCACAGGGTTCACCTCTTTCTCAAGGATCGGTCCTTTTTCGGGATCGATCCGGACTCTGGCCTCTCAGTCAACATCCGAGATTATACCATAGCCCAAGCTATGGTGCAAGAGTCAGATTTATTCGTCTCCCTGTGGAGTTGCAAAATTATACTTTTTTACTGGCACTACGTATATAAGCCAGCGGATTGACAGCCTGGCGGTCGAGGCGCACTTCGAAGTGCAGGTGGGGGCCGGTGGCGACACCTGACGAACCCACCAATGCCAATGAATCGCCCTTATCTAGTTTATCTCCCTTTTCAACGAGCAGTTTGGAGGCATGGCCATAGAGCGTCGACACGCCAAAGGCATGGTCGACGATGACCGTGTTGCCGTAGATCGGCAGCCAGCCGGCGTACGTCACCTGTCCGCTTTGGGCAACCCGAATCGTTTTCCCCGTATCGGCGGCGATATCGACACCGTGGTGGAAAGATTGATGGCGAGGGCCAAAGCCGGAGGTGATGACTCCTTCCAGGGGAAACCGCATCGAAGAGAGCAATGCACCGCGCGATGCGAAACGAGGAGTTACGGCGTCCTTTTTCTCACTCGGCGCGGTTGCTTGATCTGTGGGAAGTACTGCCGTCGAATCGGCAGCAGGCTCCAACATCTCGACCGATCCCGGGATGATCAGGGTCCGGCCGACGGCGAGCACCTGGTTCGGATTTAACTGGTTAAGGGTGCACAACTCGGAGATTTTTAGGCCGTAGGAACGGGCAATACCGTATAAGGTCTCCCCTTCAGCGACCCGATGGGTGGCCAAATCTTCCGGGCTTACCTCTTGTTCCGCCGGCACTGCTTCCGAGGCTACAGTCGTCAGACTATCTCCTTTGAACAGGCGGAAAAGCCCGTCCTCTCCCTCGTCGCTATACGCTGGCAAGGGAACGATCAAGGTTAAGGCAATTGAAGACAGAACGAAGAGACGGGTAATCCCCCGTGGGCGGTTGCCGCCTCTTTCTGGATTAGACATGGTAAAAAAAATCACCTCAGAATCATTTACGGTCCATTTGGTATTTTCACCAAAATCCGTAAATGTTATTCGAGGTGATGTTGCAATACTCGTTTGCCCACTCGGCGCTGTGCACGGCGCCGTTGCGCCCATTGCAATAGAGGAAAATAGGCTAGGAAATAGGCGGCCACCGAGTCGATAGCACTGCCGGTGAGAAACACAGCGCCCGTCTGCCGCCAGAAATCCAGCGTGAACAAGTGATGGTGCCCTCCGTGAAAGGTGACCGATTCGCCCCAGATCAAGGACCCGACGAAGATGTTCGAGGTGACAAAGATCGGGATGGCCCACTTGAAGAGGAGGGCAGTGATCACCGCTGCCAGCCGGTTGCCTCGAAACAGCGCCGCAAAAGCCCAGGCCGCGAAGACGCCGAACCCGATAAAGGGGCCAAATCCTGAGGCAAAACCGAAGGCGATGCCTCGCGCCAGTGCTTCCGGCTGGTCTTTGACCCGGAGCAGGCGCAGATAGTTGAGGCGCATATACCGTTTGAAGTTCACCCAATAGGTCAAGGTGATTTCCCCCTGAATTTTTCTGTCAATACATCCGTCACCTCTATTGTAACAGCCTACGATAGAAAAAGCCAGTTTGGCGAACCACTTGCCTCATGGTCACATCTATTTTTGTGGCGACTTCTAAAAAGGGCTATTTTTGACTGCATCGACCTCTTCCGAAGTTCGGCTTTTTATCCAGTCTATGCAGCGCATCGATAAATCGAATCGTTCCGGTTCGTCCGCGAATGACGACGGTATGGGTCCGGGCGCCTTGGGAGGTGAACTTAACCCCTTTGAGCAGGCTCCCGTCGGTGATGCCCGTCGCCGCGAAGATGACTCCGTCTCCCCGAACCATATCATCGAGCAAAAGGATCTTGCGGGGATCTTCTAAACCCATGGCCCGGCAGCGCGCTTCTTCTTCCTCCGTCTCCGGAACGAGGCGTCCTTGCATCTCCCCACCGAGGCAGCGAATAGCAGCCGCAGCGATAACCCCTTCCGGAGCGCCGCCGATTCCCATCATGATGTCCACCCCGGAATCGGGAAAAGCGGTAGCCACAGCGGGAGCGACGTCGCCGTCGGTGATCAGTTGAATCCGAGCTCCGGCTGTTCGACAGCGGCTGATCAGGTCATGATGGCGGGGACGATCCAGGATGACGACGCTGAGTTGTTCCACTTCTTTTCCGAGCGCCTTAGCCACATTATTGAGGTTTTCCTCGACCGGAGCGTCGATGTGGATGCATCCGGCCGCTTCGGGACCGACGACGATCTTATTCATATACATGTCCGGGGCATGGAGCAGGCAGCCTTTATGAGCGGCCGCCAGCACGGCGATAGCCCCACTTAACCCTTTGGCGACGATGTTCGTTCCTTCCAGCGGATCGACAGCGATATCCAGCTCGATTCCGCCGTTCCCTAAACCGACTTTCTCACCGATGTAGAGCATCGGCGCTTCATCCATTTCACCCTCGCCGATGACGACGGTGCCCCGGATGTTGATCGTATCGAACATGGCACGCATGGCTTCGGTCGCCGCATCATCGGCAGCGTTTTTGTCGCCTCGGCCCATCCAGCGGGCCGAAGCCAGGGCGGCCGCTTCGGTGACACGGGCAAATTCGAGCGCCAGTTCTCTGTACATTATGTATTCCTCCCAAAAATAAAAAGCGGGCAGGGTTGGCACAATGAGCATCCCAGCCCGCAGGTTTGCCTTTTGCCTTACAGGGTTACGTTTTGTTTTATAAGTATATTTCGCTTACCAAGTGAAATTTTGCGTTCCGCGTCGCCTTTGACCTATTTATTTTTGACCGTTTCCCAGTCCTTCAGAAACTGTTCAATCCCTTTATCGGTCAGCGGATGTTTCACCATCTGCATGAGCACTTTGTAGGGGATGGTCGCAATCGGCGCTCCGGCGCGGGCGGCAGCGGTGACATGGAGGGGATGGCGGACACTGGCGGCGATGATCTCCGTAGCCAGGCCGTGAATGTCGAAGATCTCCACCATTTCACGGATGACGTCCAGCCCGTCGTGACCTACGTCATCGAGCCGTCCCACAAAGGGGCTTACGAAGGTGGCACCGGCGTTCGCCGCCAGCAGGCCTTGGTTCGCCGAAAAGATGAGTGTTACGTTGGTGCGAATCTTTTCTCGGGACAGGCGGGAGGTGGCTTTTAATCCTTCGGCGCACATGGGAATCTTAATGACGATGTTCTTGTGGATCTGGGCCAGCTCTCGGGCTTCGGCGACCATGCCCTCTGCATCGGTGCTGATCACTTCTGCCGAGATGGGCCCGTCGACAATCGCCACGATTTCTTCCACGACCTGACGGAAGTTACGGCCTTCCTTGGCAATGAGTGACGGGTTGGTCGTTACGCCACTGATGACACCGAGGGCATTCGCTTCCCGGATTTCATCGATGTTGGCGCTGTCCAGAAAAAACCTCATCGTTCCAACTCACCTCAAAGAAATATTCCTCATCCATACGTTAACTCTTCTTATACTTTACCGTTAGACCCGAAAATACGGATTTTCTCCCGGATGACTTCGCTCATTTTCGTCTTGGCCGGGCCTAAGAGTTTGCGCGGATCGATCTCATTTGGGTTCTTGGCGATGGCTTCTTTGACGCCTTCGACAAAGGCTTCCCGCAGGTTCGTGTCGATGTTCACCTTGCGGACGCCCAGATCGATGGCTTTGCGGATATCTTCTTCCGGTACACCGGACGATCCATGTAGGACAATGGGCATGTCGACGAGGGATTTGATTTTTTTCAGGCGTTCGAAGTCCAGCTCCGGACGGCCTTTGTATTGCCCATGAGCCGTTCCGATGGCGATAGCTAAGGCATCTACGCCTGTTTCTTCCACGAACCGTTTGGCATCGTTCGGGTCGGTGAACAGGGCGTCGCGCTCATCAACGTGGATGTCGTCTTCCGTTCCGCCGATTTTTCCGAGTTCCGCTTCCACCGATACACCGACGGCCCGTGCCACCGCGAGGACACGGTTGGTGATGGCGATGTTTTCTTCCAAAGCATATTTAGAACCGTCGATCATGACCGAGGAAAAGCCGCTGCGAATGCATTGCATGCACTGGTCAAAGCTGGTGCCATGGTCGAGGTGCAAGGCCACCGGGACGAAGGTGTTTTCGGCAGCAATTTTCGTTAGGGCGACGATGTAGTCGATACCAGCATACTTAATAGCCCCTTGCGAAGCCTGGATGATGACGGGCGATCGCTCCGCTTCCGCAGCGGCGATGATCGCTTGGACAATCTCCATGTTGTTGCAATTGAATGCGCCGACGGCGTATTTGCCCTCTTCGGCTTTTGCCAACAGGGGGGCCATTGAAACCAAAGGCATGTGAAACATCTCCTCCTTGATATGTGTCCATCTGTAAAGGTTCGCCATGTCGGCGATATTCCCTTCCGGTTATTATGCCCCACTTTGATAGACAAACAGGAAAAGACCGCGGAACCGGTTTTTCGGAACGCCGCGGCGGATTGTTTACCGATTATGTGCTTTTTTTGGTACGACGCCGACGGGCTCTTCGGCTTTCAGGAGCTATGGGGGAAGATCCTTGGATTTGCAACTCTGCACACCGCGACAGGGATTGCAGGTCATTGTCTGACTCAGCGTAACATACATAGGTACTGTCGCAGAGCTCACAGCGAAGTTCCACCCGATCGGGATATACTTCTACATTAATTTGAAAACTGCCGCACTCACAAGAAAGGGATCCCTCTTCAGCCAGTTTGTGCAGGCGTTCCAAAATCGCGTACATGACTTCAGGGTTTTCAAAGTAATCGGCGAGTCCTAAGTTTTCGGCCATCTCATAGAGAGACTTGTCTTGACTGAGTATGGCTGTCTTCACTTTTTCGCGAGGTCCGATAAACCCTACTTCGACCATCGTCTCTGTGCATCGTAGTTCCGTCAGTTGTTGCGACCAAAGGCGCTCTCGGGTGAACCATTGCAGGTGTTGGGTTTCGCACATGATACAGTGAGTCTGAATCCAGAAGCGTTTCCGGTCCTTGCTGCCCACCGTCATTAACGCCGCTCCGCAGGAACATTGGATTTTTTTCACTTTTCGTCCCGCAAAGGAAAAGAGAGACAAGGCATGAAAATCCATGCGACCACAGGCGGGACAACGGAGAGCGATGACCGTCATGGTGGACAAGATCATGTGGAAGAACCCCCTTTCTACCCCCAATATTCCACACCGAAAAGCAAAATCCTTTTTTGCGCACCCAGATTACACAGGGGATCTTAGCCACATATTGATCTTTTGGGCTAGGTCCATCACGTCGAACGGTTTGATCACGTACTGTTCGGCACCGAGCCGCTGGGCCTCCTCGTACAGTTTTACTTCTTCATAAGCGGTCATCATCCAGACGGGGGTCGGATCACCTCGTTTTCGCATTTCCGTGAGCACTTCCAGTCCCGACATGCCGGGCATTTTCATATCCAGAAGAACGAGCCCGAAGCTTTCTTGGCTGAGACGGTCCAGTGCTTGTTGTCCATCGGAAGCCAGTTCCGCCGTTACGTCTACGATGCGCAATGCTTCCCGCAGCAATTGCCGAACGCCCTTTTGGTCGTCCACGACTAGAACACGTTCACACACTGATGTCATTCCTTCCTTGTTCTCCTGTCGGATTAATCCGTTTACCGATTCAAAAATGATTCATATTTATTTCGAAGCAAAAAAAGAAAATCCTGCCTCATTTTTTATGAAACAGGATTTTTTTGCTAATTCTTAACATTCTTGCTTTTGCTGTGACGTTTTAGAAGTGCTTTTACATGACCGGAAAGTGGTTCGCGAAGGGAATTAAGGATATCATCACCCCCGCCATCAGGGCGATGAACAAAATGATGACGATGAGGGGGAAAAAGATGACCAACAGGGACCGGCCTGTCGAGAGGCCAAGACTCTCGCGGATCGCCAACACTTGCAGTACAAACCCCCATAAAGTCACGCCAAGCAGACCGAGCGATTGAATGACTTTCCCTCCCGGCAGGTATTGACCGGCCAGGTTCACAGGGGCGAGCAGAATCGAGGGCCAATAGGCCAATCCTAAGGCCGTCAACAGACCTTTGGCATTCCCTCGCCCGCCCAAAAGTTCACCGACGAGGTTGAAGAAGCCGGCCATGACAAACCACATGATGATGCCGATCAAGACGGCAAAGAGGCTCATGCCGGCGACGATGTTGCCGAACACGTCGTTGGCGACCCCAGGCGGGTGAAAGAGAGCGGTACGATCGGCCAAACTCATGTTGACGATCAAGTTGATAACCGATGTTCCGAGGACGACGGAAAGGGCCAGCCCGAGCGGCTTACGTTCTGCGGCAGCGGAAAAGGCTAAACTGGGATTGACCAGCACTTGATAGAGGTAGTCTGTGACGGACCAATCGCGCCTTACTCTTTCCTTATCGGGGTGATCTGTTCCCCCGTTCGGTCTGTATTCACCAGTTTGGGGGTTCCACCCGGCGTATACGTCTTCTCCGCTCGACAAGGGAGCTGCGTAGCCTTCGCTCTCAGGAAGAGGAGCAAGCTGGGGTCCGACCGTCGGTTTCGGTTGAGCAGGCTCGGTGGCCACCCCTTGTGCTGGGACTTGAAGGTCAGACGATTGGCCTTCCGTCAATTCAGTTCCGGAGAGTTTCTCTTCGCTCATGAAAGCCCTCCTTTTTAGGTATCCGCCTCGGGTTACAGGGGTATTTTCAGGTTGGCAAAATGGGCACATACAGTCCGAGGGATTGAAATCGCACAGGCTTATAAGGGTGCTTTCAAATGTATCCCCGACGGCAAGAGTGCTCCCTAGGGCAAGGGCTGTTTCCCTTTGAGAAGTTCCATTAAGCGAACCAAGTCTTCTGCCGATAGTCCCGACAGTGTATCCCTTACGGATGCTCCCTTCCAGCGACTTTCCATGCCCAGGATTTCGTCTAAGGGGCTCCGTCGTCCGTATTCGACGATCTCCGGTTTTTCTTGCATGCCGGCCATGGTGGCGGCGAGTTGAACGGCGTCATAGAAGTTGCCCAGCTCGTCGACGAGACCTAGATCTTTCGCCTGCCGCCCCGTATAGACCCGGCCGTCTGCCAAGGTTCGAACGGTTTCCTTCGGCAGCTTCCGCCCTTCCGCTACGACATCGACGAACTGATCGTAAATATCGTTGACCATCGTCTGCAGGATTTGCCGCTCTTCCGGTGTCATTTCCCGTGACGATGAGGCGATATCTTTATGGGGTCCGCTTTTGATCACTTCCGGACGATAGCCGATTTTATCGTACAATTCCTTCAAGTTGGCCAGATCCATGATGACTCCGATCGAGCCGGTCGTTGTCGCTGGGTTGGCTACGATCTTATCAGACTTCGCTGCGATCCAGTAGCCTCCCGATGCAGCCACATCGCCCATGGAGGTGACGACCACTTTACCCGATTCCCGTACGCGCTGTATCTCTTGCCCGATTTCCTGGGACGCCGCCGATGTGCCACCAGGGGAGTTGATTCGCAGAACAACCGCTTTCAGCTCTTTGTCCTCCTGGATCTCCCGCAGCGTCTCCAGTAAATCAGCACTCCCGCCTTTACCTCCCAGCAATCCGCCGGAGCTTCCCGAGTCCATGATCGTCCCTTCGAGTCGAACGACAGCCACCCGGTTGGCTCCCGCGCCCGTCTTCATGCCGCCCTCTGGACGGTGAGCACCGACGCGGATGACGACGACCAGCAGGGAAAGGATCACGAGGCCGATAATGGTGCCGATGACCCAATTCTTCGCTTTCGCCAACTTTAACCCTCCTTCGTATACCAGGAGTTTTCCAGTTAGAGATTATCCCGCCGTACGACGGGGTTATAGACTCGCATGCGAAACGCGCTCACCATTGACGTTTAAACGTGTAGCCTAATTGGCTAAGGATACCTCTTGATTGAGCCGTTCCTGCTCATCGGCGCTGATATAGACCCTCGGTACGTTCAAGGCCACCACCGTACGCCGAGCAGGCACTTCGGCGATGTGGCCGGGCTGAACATCCGGTATCGCTGTCACATCGACCATGGTAAACTGCATGGCCACTTTGCCGAGGACCGGCGCTTTTGCTTTTCCGATACGGATAAACCGCGATGAAGGTCCGACACCGAAGTACGCTGCCGCCGTTTTGATGAGCACCTTCGTCAAGTCCCATAAGCCCGTAGGCACACTGGCCGGCTCCAGTTGAAATCCGTCTACATACCCCACGGGAAGAACAGCTACTTTCGTCGGCCGGCGAGTGATGAAGGCACGACCATAGCCGACGCCATGGTCCGCCGGCAAGAGGGACACATGGGCGATCCGGGCTTTCAGTCCCCATACTTCCCGCAAGTCGAGCCGCTCCCCGGCGGAGAGGGGAGGTTGACCGTAGAGGACCGTGCCAAGACGGACGGCATCAAAACGGTACTGCGGAAAAGCGAGGGCAGCCGCCGAGTTGGCGGCATGTTTGATGGGGATCGGAGATCCGATCCCCGATTCCATGGCCGCCACAGCCGCCTGGAATCTCGCCACTTGGTCATGAACAAACCGCCGATCGCCCGTCGCCGCCGTAGCCAGGTGTGTAAAGGCACCTTCAAGCTGCAATTCCGGCCGGCTGGCGATCGCAGCGGCCAGTTCGGGGGCAGCAGCGGCAAATACGCCGGTGCGGCCGAGGCCTGTTTCTATCTTCACGTGGATGGGATAGCTGCTCTTTCCGGAGCGTCCCGCTTCATCAGCGATGCGTTGAGCCAACTCGACGGTGGCTACCGCAGGTGTCAGTTTGTGGTGAATCAAGGCAGCGATTTCTTCCGGAAAAGCCGGTCCCATGACCAGGATAGGCGCCTTGATACCGTTCTGCCGGAGTTGAATTCCCTCCGACACATGGGTCACGGCCAGCCGGTCGACACCGTTTTCCATCAGACAGCGGGCTGACTCGACAGCGCCGCAGCCATAGGCATTCGCTTTGACCACCCCATAGATGATCAACTCATGACCGAGAGTCTTACGGATAGCACGGGCGTTATGGGCGAGCGCATCCAAATCCACCTGAACCCAACAGCCTAAGCCACCGGTAGCTTCATCCAATCGACTTCGAGGTGTAAGAATTTCCGGTAGATGTAGTTGGTCCATCGGTCCTCAACCCTCCTCGTTCCATCAGGACCGCTTGCGCGATGCCAGGAGTTTGCGGACCGTGTTTTGATACAGTGGTTCTGCCACGTTCCAGAAATTATAGAAAAAGGGCTGATACACTCGATCATATTCGCCGATGAAGTGAACATAGTCCCCGTTAAAACCGCGTTTGAAGCGAACCAGCCCGTAGAGCGGGTGATCTTCCCCGACATCCCCCGGTACACCCCGGAAATCATAAAGGGTACAGCCGTTGGCTTTCGCCCAACAGATCATCTTCCATTGGATCAGGTAGTTGGGCATGACGTTGCGATGGCGGTTCGATGAGGCACCATAGAGATACCAGGCCTTGTTCCCGAGAATAAGGGCCAAGGTACCGGCGATGACTTCTCCTTCGTAGCGGGCGACAAAAAGTTTGGCTAAGCCAGCCGGTACGAGATAGTCGTACATGTCCTCAAAATAGGAGTAAGCCCGGACGAGGAAATTATCCCGCTCCGTCGTCTCCTTAAGGACTTCGTAAAAGACGGGTAGATCGGCTTTGGTGCAGCTTTCATCGATGACGACGCCTTTTCGCTCCGCCAGCCGTATGTTGTAGCGGGTCTTTTGGTGAAATCGGCCGAAGACCTTGTCCAGGTCATCGGATATGTCCAGGCGAAACACATGGCGGGGCTGCACACCTTCAAAGCCCTCCCCTTTATCGACCAGCCGAAAGCCGCGAGTCGCTAAATAATCGCTCCAAAGGGGAGAAGGTGCATGGATATCGGGATCGATTTTTAGAAAAACAGCATTCTCACGTCGTGCCAAGTCTTCGACAGCCTGGAGGAGACGATCGGCGATCTCTGGCTGGGCCGGGTCAAACACAGGCCCCCGAGGCGCATAGAAGATATGTTTGCCGATGCCCGGGATGCGGCGCTTGAGGATAGAGATAGCCGCTACCGGCGTCCCCTTGTCCTCGATCATGAGGCGATGGGGCTGCCATCCCGTTTTCGCTTTGATATCTCCCCATTCCCAAGATTGCAGGACATGTCCCTTAGGATGCTCCGCTAAGAAGCGATTGAACCGCTCCTTATCATTTATCGTCAATTCCCGTGTTTCCACGGACGGCCTCCCCCTTTCAGTTCCCCATAAATAAAGCATAACCGCCGATAAACCAAGAAAGACCTCTCCGTTTGCGGGAAAGGTCTATTCTGGCTGATGTTCAACTAGAAAAACGCTAATCGGGTGTATTGGCGCCGTTCGCTAAGGGCTTCGCGGCTGTTCACTCGGTTGCTTCGCGGGCACGCCAAACCTCTGGGCTCTCCTGCATGTAAACCATGGCGCGCCTATCCGCTACGCAACTTTCGTTCACGACGCCGCTACGCCCAAAACGCTCACTCCGCCAATACACCTTGATTTAAGATCTGTTTTCTAGTTCTCGCCTTTAACCCTATTCAAGCTCGCACCGACAAAATCCCGGAACAGCGGATGGGGACGGTTCGGTCGGGATTTGAATTCCGGGTGGAACTGGGAAGCGACAAACCAGGGGTGGTCACGGAGTTCTACCACTTCGACGAGTCGTCCATCGGGTGACGTACCGGAAATGATCATGCCCGCTTTTTCGATCGCTTCGCGGTAATTGTTGTTGAACTCATAGCGGTGGCGATGACGCTCGTAGATGACTTCGTCTTGATAAGCGTCCCAGGTCTTCGTGCCTTTGTTGACCCGACAGGCCCAGATGCCCAGGCGCATGGTGCCACCTTTTTCTTCCACGTCTTTTTGTTCTGGAAGCAGATCGATGACGGGATGCGTCGTCGTCTCGGAGAATTCGCTCGAGTTGGCATCTTCCCAACCGAGGACGTTGCGGCCGTATTCCACCACGGCCAGCTGCATGCCCAGACAAATTCCCAAGAGAGGAATTTTGTTTTCCCGGGCGTAACGCAAGGCCGAGATCTTTCCTTCGATCCCCCGGTCACCGAATCCGCCGGGAACGAGAATGCCGTCCACGTCGGAGAGAAAATCTTCCGGCGGGGCGCCTTCGAGGTCTGCCGAATAGATCCACTTGATTTTCACAGAGGCATTGTGATGAATGCCAGCATGGCGTAGGGATTCGGCGACACTCATGTAGGCGTCCGGCAAGGCGACATATTTGCCGACGAGGCCGATGGTCACCTGCTGTTTCGGGTTTTTTATCTTATGAACTAAGGCTTCCCAATCTTTCAGATCCGGTTCGCCACAGGTCAGTTTCAGCTTTTCAATGACGATATCGTCCAGTTCCTCTTTTTTGAGGAGCAAAGGTACTTCATAGATCGTCTCGGCATCGACCATCTGGATGACGGCCGCAGGGTCGATGTCGCAGAAGAGGGCAATTTTTTCTTCCAGCTCTTGCGGGAAGGCTTTTTCGGTACGGCAGACGATGATGTCCGGCTGGATGCCGATGCTGCGCAGTTCCTTCACCGAGTGCTGGGTCGGTTTCGTCTTCAGTTCTCCGGCGGCGGAGATGAAAGGCATCAAGGTGACATGGATGTAGATGACCCGATCTCGGCCCACATCGGACTTCATCTGCCGGATGGCTTCCAGGAACGGCAGGGATTCGATATCGCCGACGGTACCGCCGATCTCGGTGATGACCACATCCGGGCTCGATTCACGAGCGACACGGAGCACCCGTTCTTTGATCTCGTTGGTGATGTGCGGGATGACCTGTACGGTGCCGCCCAGGTATTCGCCTTTTCTCTCTTTGGAGATGACCGACCAGTAGATCTTACCGGTGGTGACGTTGGACGCCTTGGACAAGTTGACGTCGACAAAGCGTTCGTAGTGACCCAAGTCCAGGTCCGTTTCGGCGCCGTCGTCGGTGACGAAGACCTCGCCATGCTGGTAGGGGCTCATCGTTCCCGGGTCGATATTGATGTAGGGGTCGAATTTTTGAATGGCCACTTTGAGGCCGCGGCTTTTGAGCAGGCGGCCGAGGGAAGCGGCGGTGATGCCTTTACCCAGAGACGACACGACGCCGCCAGTAACGAAAATGAACTTAGTTTGCATATCGATGCCTGCTTTCTTCAAGACCATTAACTCCAGTTCTTTGATAATATTGATGGCTCGTCCACTCTAATACTTTTTCTATTCTACCCAAACTCCGGGTGAGGATCAAGGAAAACGGAAAGCACCCGGGCCGCATGATGAACGTGAAAAAGCGAGCCTATTCGGCTCGCTCCCAGTCGTCGTCACGACCGCGACCATAATCGTGGTCCCGATCATCATAATCGTCGTCGTCTCCGCCTTCGCCATCTTCGTATTCAACGGTTTTGTTCAATAGAGAGATGGTGGGGATGCGGCGGGTCGATTTCGCTGGCGCCCAGTTGCGAAGGCCCCACATGCCGTTGCCAAAATGGATGAAACGCATGTCGAGATTCATCTGGGTGTACACAGCGGCGATGGCTTTGGCGTCTTCCGGATCTTCGTATCCCATCCGGCTGAGGACTTGCACAATCAGATCTTTGTAAAAGGTGTTTTCACCTTTTTCCCGCAGAAGCTGATGAAGGACTTCAATTTCCGAGGCTTTTCGCCCTGTTGTCGGGGTGGTTGTCGGCGACACTACATACACTCCTTGTGTTCACGGCTACCACATATTTCAAAACGAAATTATACTACATCCGCTCCGGTGCTGTCAAACCCATGCTGGAAAGAACATTGCGCAGGACGATGCGGGAATCGTCGACGAGGACGAGGCGAGCATCGCGCAAGGCTTTTTCGTCGGTCAACACACGGCAATGGGTATAGAAGCTGTGGAAGAGGGCGGCCAGATCCATCGCGTAGCGGGCCATGCGGTGCGGTTCCATTTGGGTGGCGGCCCGGGCGATTTCATCGGGCAGGTCGGCGATTTTGCGAATCAGGGACAGTTCGGCAGGATGGTCGAGGACGCTGTAGTCCACTCCGTCTACGGAAGGCACTTCGTAACCAGCGTCTTTGGCCGTGCGCAAAATCGAACAGATGCGGGCGTGAGCGTACTGGACGTAGTAGACGGGGTTTTCCGAGGATTGGCTTTTAGCCAGGTCAAGGTCAAAATCGAGGTGCGAGTCGGCACCGCGCATGACGAAGAAGAACCGGGCCGCGTCTTTGCCGACTTCTTCGACCAACTCGTCGAGGGTGATGTACTGGCCGGTTCGCTTGGACATGCGGACGATTTCGCCGCCTTTGAAGAGGCGCACCAACTGCATGAGGATGACGTCCAGGTTTTCCGAGTTATATCCGACAGCTTTGACAGCGTTTTTGATCCGGGACACGTGGCCATGGTGGTCAGCGCCCCAGATGTTGATCACCCAATCAAAACCGCGGTCAAACTTGTTTTTGTGATAGGCGATGTCGGCGGCAAAGTAGGTGGGAATGCCGTTGGAACGGACAAGGACTTCGTCCTTCTCTTCGCCCAAGGATGTCGCTTTGAACCAGAGCGCACCTTCGTTTTCATAGATGTAGCCGTTGGCCCGGAGGGTCTCCAAGGTCTCCCGGATGGCTCCGGAGTCGTGGAGGGACTGCTCGGAGAACCAGATGTCATAGTCGACGCCAAAGCGCGCCAGCGATTCCCGAATACCACTCAGTTTTTCTTGCAAGGCATATTTGACGAGCAGCTCCCGGCGGAGGGTCGTCTCCATGGGCACATACTTGTCGCCGTCTTTGGCGATAAGGCCGCGCATCGTCTCAGCCACGTCTTCCCCGTGATAGCCTTCTTCCGGGAAGGGGACATCTTGGCCAAGCAGTTGCAGGTAGCGGGCTTCGAGGGACTTGGCGAAGTTCTCGATCTGGTTGCCGGCATCGTTGATGTAAAATTCTTTGGTCACATCAAAGCCGGCCAAGCGAAGCAGGTTGGCCAAGGTGTCGCCGAGGGCGGCGCCGCGGGCGTTGCCCATATGGAGCAACCCGGTCGGGTTGGCACTGACGAATTCCACTTGCACCCGTTTTCCGGCACCCGCTTGCGAGGCGCCGTAGCGGTCGTCGGTCTGTTGAACGGCCGGCAGCACCGGGTAGAGCCAGTGATGGTGCAAGGTGAAGTTGATAAAGCCGGGACCGGCGATCTGCACATCTTTCAGCCAGTCTCCCCGGTCGATGTGGGCGACGATCTTTTCGGCCAGTTGACGCGGGTTCATGCGGGCTTGTTTGGCCATGGTCATAGCCACGTTGGTCGCAAAATCACCATGTTGTTTTTCTCGAGGCACTTCTAAAGCGACCGTAGGCAGGTGTTCAAAATTTATCTCGCCGGTGTTGCGGGCCGCTTCGAGGGCTGCTCCGATAGCACCGGTGATGTGGCGGCGAATGTTTTCAACAAAGTTCACTGGAATCTTTTTTCCTCCTTTACGGTAATCAACAAGGAGTTATCGCTCAGCTTGCGCTGATCGGCTTGGAGTTCGTAGATCAGGTTGATGGAACCTCCCTGATCATCCAAGGCCACATCCACTTTCGAAGGGATGACACCTAAGTGCATGCTCCCGAAGGGGGTGTGGTAAACGCCTTGATGGAGTACCCCTTCTTCAAAGGTTTGTTTGAATTCGGAACTTCCCATGCGGTTTAAGGTCACCCGGTGAGGTTCCACCTTCAGCGTGGTGGTCGTCCCTTCCATTCCGGAGATTTCTGATTCGTTATACACAATATAATAGGAGGTGGGCTTTTTGAACATCTTTCCTTCGGTGATGAGATGGATCGTATCTTTTTCGCCGACGTCGTTCGTCTGTGTGCCGAGGACCGAAACCAGAACGTCTTTCTTCATCCCGAAACGCCCTCTTTCCTATGAAGATGCCTTAACAATTCGTGAATGAACCTCCGTTTCCTTCCTTCCTAAGACCATTTTTCCCCTATTGTTGTGATTTTAAGAACATTAAAAGGGCCGGACTATGAAGATCCGTCCCTTTCCCTTGATCCGGTGGCCCACTGTTTTAATTCTTCCAGGTTTTTGACGGTGATCGTATGCCGGTCCACTTCAACGATACCGAGCCGTTCGAACTCCGCCAGGATGCGCGATACGGTCTCCCGGGATGTGCCGACCAGTTGGGCAAGCTCCTGGCGGGTGAGACTGCAGTCGATGCGGGTCCCCCCTTTTTCGGGAACCCCATAGTCCTTAGTCAGTTTGTACAGGCGAGCGGAGACTCGTCCGTACGTATCTAAGAGGGCTAAGTTTTTCATGTGCCGGTACGCTTGGCGCAGCCGTCGGGCTTCTACCTGCAGGCAAGCCATGGCTAAGGACGGATGGGCTCTGACGAGGGCTCGAAAATCGTCGAGTCCCATCCGGCTCACGGTGACCTCTTCCATGGTTTCTGCCGTATAGGGGCTTGGCCCATTGTCAAAAGCTGCAATCTCGCCGAAGATCTCACCGGGATTGACGATGGACACCACTTTTTCCTGTCCATCGGCGTTCATTTTCGCTAAACGGACTTTTCCCTGATGCAGAAAGTAGACATCTTCGACCGGTTCCCCTTCCTGCAAGAGGGGCTGCCGTTTTTTCAGGGTCCGTTCGCTGATCAGGGGGGCCAGGGACTGTAGGATTTCCTCGTTGAGTACTGTGAAGACTCCCACCGACTTGAGGCGTTCCCACTTGCCCATGTCTACCGCCTCCTTCTATCGGAGAGACCATCCTTGGGTGAAAGGGATTTACACTTTCGGAATGTTCCGGCCGTGGAAAATTTCCGTCATTTCTTTTTTGACCCGTTGTTTGATCTTTTTCTTCTCACCAGGCAGGAGATCTTTCTTGGCCGTCCCGAAGAGGTAATTGTCTAAATCAAACTCTTTCAGCAGCATTTTCGTGTGAAAGATGTTGTCCTGATAGACGTTCACATCGATCATCTGATAGAGTTCACGGATATCCTTGGCGATATAGTTTTGGATGGAGTTGATTTTATGATCAATATAATATTTCTTCCCATTTACGTCCCGGGTAAAACCTCGCACCCGGTAGTCGGCGATGACAATGTCCGGACTGAAGCTGTTAATGAGGTAGTTGAGCGCTTTTAAAGGTGAAATCTGACCGCATGTGGATACGTCGATGTCGGCCCGGAAGGTGCTGATCCCTTTGTCAGGGTGGCTTTCGGGATAAGTGTGTACGGTAATGTGGCTCTTATCGAGATGGGCGACGACAGCGTCCGGTCCGAGGTTGTACATCTCGATATCATTATCATTGTCGACTTCACTGGTACCTTCGTTTCCGTCATTCTCATCGGCGGGTTCCGATTCGATCTTGCCCTCAGAGATCAGGATGGTGACGCTGGCGCCCTGGGGATCGTAGTCTTGCTTAGCAATATTGAGGATGTTAGCGCCGATGATGTTTGAGACTTCCGTCAAGATGCTCGTCAGTCGATCCGAATTGTATTCTTCGTCGATATATTCGATGTAGGCTTTTCGGTGTTCCGGCGTCTTCGCATAACAAATGTCGTACATGTTGAAACTGAGGGTTTTCGTCAGATTGTTAAACCCGTACAGTTTCAGCTTTTTAATTGATTTTATCTCCATCCTCAGTCTCCCCATGCCAAAGTATTATTTTTATTATAACAGCATGATTATCTAATTCCTATTGCCATAGTGTCAAGAATCATCGGTGGTGGTTTTTTTTCGCGATTTTTCTTATTCCCGGGCTTTTCGGATTATGGCATAATAAAAAGTGTATGGTTTGAGGAAGAGAGGAATGGTGTAAATGGCGAACGAGCAAGCAGATACGTTGGATGTCTCCGTATTGCTCCATCAGTTAAAACAAGCGAACAGCCAAATGGGTCAAGTGGTCAAGACGATCGATCATATCACCAAACAGACCAACCTTTTGGCCCTGAACTCCGCCATTGAAGCCGCTCGGGCAGGGGAAGCCGGCCGAGGTTTCCGGGTTGTGGCCGATGAGATAAAAAAACTGGCCGATCGCAGTTTTTCGGCCACGAAAGAGAGTCAGGAACTTATCAACAACATCCAGTCGAAAGCCAATGACGTCATCGCCGTTCGGACGGCTGATGTAGCTTACGATACGATTGACAAGATTGACCGCAACCTCTTCGAACGAAATTGCGACGTACAAGCTTGGGCTACCTTCGATAAAATCCGTGCTTGTCTGGTCAATGGGAACAGCCATACCAAGGAACAAGCGACGGCACTCATGAAGAAAATCGTGGATATTTATGAAGTATACTTCGACCTCTACCTGACGGACCGGCAAGGAAAAATCGTCGCAACGGCGGTACACCAAAACTTGGTGGGGCAAGACATGTCTGACCGCGAGTGGTTTAAAGAAACCGTTGCCAAAAATGATGTCTATGTCACGGACATGTATTACTCTGCAGCGGTTGGCGGTCACACTATCGCCTATTCTTGTCCCGTTCGTGCCGAAGACGGAACGGTCCTCGGCGTTTTTACGACCCGGTTTAACTGGAACTTTATTTATGATATTATCGATAACGCTCGCATTGGCAGCACCGGCGACATCTTTGTGGTGAACAAAGCCGGGGTTGTTATCGGCTCCCGAGACCGCTCAGGCATCTTGGAGAAAAACCTCAACCATCTTCAGGCGGTGAAAAAGGCTACCTCTGGTGAAGCCTACGGTTATACCCTGGAGAAGGACAACTCTGGGAAGATGCAGATTTTCGGTTATGCCCATACGCGCGGCTATAACGCCTATCGGGGAAAAGCCTGGTCGGTCATCGTTCGGGAACCGCTATAAGATCGGCGCCTTTATCCATTAAAGTAGGTACGTGTTAAAGCCCGTTTCCCCTTACATCATGGGGAAACGGGCTTTCTTATGTTCGAGGCTTCCCCTTTACGAATGGCCAGGGTGAAGTTTACTCCGACTGATTTTCATCGCCGGTGCCAAGCGCCGCCTTCGAGGACAACTCCCCTGCCGAAAAGATTTTGACCAGGGGTTGGTCTTTGGGCGCAATTTCTTTGCCTAAGGCCCGATCGATGCGTTCCAGCAGATCGGCTGGTTCAAAAGGTTTAAGCACATAGCCAACTACACCGGCTGATTTGGAACGAAGCACATTTTTCAGATCGTTGCTGCCGGTGATCATGATGACAGGAATGGACTGGGTCCGCCAGTCCCGCTGCAGTTCTGCGATCGTTTGAAAGCCATCCATGATCGGCATCATGATATCTAGCAGGATGATCTCCGTCTGTGGTTGCAATCGTTTGGCCATTTCTACGACATCCCGCCCGTTGTGGGCCACAAAGACTCGATGGCCGTTCCGACTCAATATCTTTTTTAAGAGTTCACAGTTGGCCTCATTGTCCTCCCCGATAATAATCCGTGCCATCTTTCCTCCATCTCCATCAATACCTGCTTATTCCGTCTCTTTTTTCGGGTAACCCTTCGTTTCTGTCGACGGGGTGAAGGGAAACCGGACATAGAACGTGGTCCCTTGGTTCCCCGACTCCACAATAATGACGGCCTGGTGCCGTGCGGCGATATTGTGGCAAATCGCCAAGCCAAGACCGGTTCCTTGATCTTTGGTGGTAAAAAAGGGGGTACCGAGCTTTTCCAGCAAGGACGATTCAATACCTGGGCCTTCATCTTGAACGGCCAGTACGACACTGTCACTGTCAAGGTATGTTTTGATGGTCAATGTTTGTCCGGCCGTCATCGCTTCCAACCCGTTGCGGACTAAATTCAACAGCAGCTGCCTTATTTCCTTTTCACCGAGAAGGAGATCGGGGATTTGACCCAATTCTAACCGCAAGAACTGCTTACCCAAAGAGGCGTTCGCTTCCATCATCGGGTATAGTGTCTTAATGATTTGATTCAGACTTTGTATTTTCGGGTCGTCAACCTTGCTTTTGGCCAGAGAGAGAAATTCAGTGATGATCGAATTGGCTCGATCCAATTCCTCGATCATCAAGTCGTAGTAGTTTTTATTATGTATACTTTCATCTTTTGCAGCGAGAATTTGCAGAAAACCACGAACCGTCGTCATGGGGTTACGGATCTCGTGGCCGATACCGGCGGCCATCTGGGCCACCAGATTGAGGCGATCCAACCGAGCCATTTCCTTTTCCAGCCACCGCAATTCGGTGATATCGTTGATCGCATAAAGATAACAAGGACGGCTTCCCAGTTCAATCTGTTCGGCCGACAGGAGCCATATACGTTTTTCCCCGTTTTGCGTATTAAAGTATGTCTCCCGGTTTCGGATGACTTTTTCCCGGGGTGATGGTTTCGATAGATGCAGTTCTTGAAGGCTTCGGCCGATCACCTCTTCCCGTCTCCATCCAGTGATCCGCAGGAAGCTCTCATTCACTTCAAAGAGACAATCCTTGTCTATACAGTAAATGTACATCGGGTTTGGATTGGCGTAGAAGGCCTTGGAAAAACGCTCCTCTGAGACGCGCAGATCTTCTACCGATTGTCTCCGGGCGGTCATATCCCGTCCGACGGCGTAGATCGTTCCGTCAACCAGATCCGGGACGGCGTTCCATGCCATCCAACGATAGTTGCCGTCTTTACTGCGAAAACGGATCTCCTCTCCCACCGTTGGCTCACCCGATAAGAGCCAGCGAAATTCCGTTTCTACGGCCTCTATGTCATCGGGATGGACAAAATCAGTGAAGGGGACGTCGGCCAACTCTTCTTCGCTATATCCGAAACGATGCTCCAAGGCGGGATTCCACCGGCGCAGATGACCAGAGAGGTCTATGAGGATGAGAATATCGACAGAAACGTCGAAGAAACGGTTTAACTCTTTCTCCGCACGGACACGCTTAGCGATCTCCTTGGATAAACTTGATTGAACCAGTTTTATGCTGCGTGTATCCGATTCTAGTTTTTCCAAGAGCGGGTTTAGCTCAGGAAGCAACTCTCGCGGCAGCTTTTGCGTATCTAGAACTACCGCTTGACCGAACCCTTCGATTTCCCCTTTAAAACGGGTAAAGAACCGCCAGGCTTCAAAAATCAACAATATCGCCAGTACCAATTCAATGGAGATGATCTCGGCAGTCCGCAGCAGCACGGCCGTATGAAAATCATCAGGCTTCACGACTGCCCAACAGTAGCCGACCAGCCAGCCCTCCCGGTATACGGAATGGGAGATGTAGATCATCGGATCGTTACGCCAATTATCAAATACAGGTATATCCGGTTTGACCGTTTCCAGGTCAAAGCCGGGCAGTTCCCTCACCATCCTCAAATTGTTTAAAAAAGATAAGGGATGTAAACCCAAGGTGTAATCGATGACGCGGATATGATACTCATGACGTTCGCTATACGCTACGGTTCGCCCTAGCGCATTGGAATAGTATCCAATAACTAATCCCGGGTACATTTGCGAAAGCGCTTCCGTTTCTGGCCGCAGTGTTTTTTCAAGAATTAAGGAGCGTTCTTCCCAATCTCCTCTTATGCTTTCCGGGTGGATCACCTGTTCAGAAAGGCGTTGATCCAGTTCAGCCGTCACCGTTTGCAGGTCTTTCATCCGTTCGAAGCGTTCTTTTTTCAAAAAACCTAAATGGACGATGCCTGTTAAAATCACGGTGTGCAGGACTACTAAAACGACCATGGAATATAAAATACGTTTCGTGATCTGTTGGGGGAGAAACTGCCCCCATGAGAGATTCGCCTTCAAACCCATCGGCCTCCATCGCCCTTCTGCCAGGCGCCTTCTGCTAGAAAAAGCCGTTTTGGTTTGATGATACGTTGTTCTTTACTGCAAGTAAAGATTTGTTGTCGACCTATGTCGAAAATATCAAAGCTTACCGATCCCTTTTGGGGGCAAGCTCGATTTGGCAAACGATTTTACGAAGATTCATTAGTTTCCGGTCTTTTGGTTTTACCGTAGGGAGGAAATGACCGTGCTCGACACGCAACTTTTTATCTTCAAGACAGTGATGGAGAAAAACAGTATATCCAGCGCTGCCCAGGAACTGCATATGACCCAGTCGGCCGTCAGCCAGCAGATTCAAAATCTGGAAGCCCACTTCGATGTTAAGCTCTTTGACCGGCTTCACCGCCGCATCATGGCCACTACCGCGGGAAAGGTTTTATATCCCTTCGCCGTCGAGTTGGACCAGCTCTATACAAAAGTAAACCATACCATGCAAGACCTGACCGGCGAAGTGAGCGGCCGTTTACGTGTCGGTGCCAGTTTAACGATCGGCGAATACGTTCTCCCAGCACTGCTCGTGCAGTTTCGCCAGGCCTATCCCAAAGTGAACATCGCTATGGACGTCTATAATTCCGAACAGATTACTGCCATGGTTATGGCAGGTCAGTTGGATATCGGCTTTATCGAGGGACCGGACCCACTACCCGGGCTGCTCGTCAGTCTACCTTGCAGCGGCGATGAACTGGTCGTCATCGCTCCCGCCGGGGGCGAGCAGTCAGGGGACAAAGCCATTTCTTTGGCCGAACTACTGCGGGCCCGGTGGGTCCTGCGAGAACCCCTGTCGGGTACACGTCGTTTTTTTGAACAGTTCTTAGAAATGCACGGGCACTCTCGGGCAACGCTGGATGTGGTCATGGAACTCGGCAGCACCCAAGCGGTCAAGGAAGCCGTCAAGGCAGGCCTGGGGATTTCGGTCATTTCTAAATTGGCAGTGACTGATGAAGTATGCCGGGGAGATCTCCAACTCCTGCCTGTCCAAGAAGGCCCCATTCTACGGTCCTTCACCATGTTCTACCACAAGGAAAAGTTTACGACCCTCGCCGTCGACCGCTTCCTCGCTTTCGTCGCTGAAAAGCTATCGCCCCCGCCATCCCTTCATCCCGCTCGTTTACAAGCCGAGGAGGACGATGAGCCCTCGTCCAAAAAGGCTGAGTAAGACTGAGCCCGTTATCCCCACGACCATCGGCATCAGGCCCACTCGTCGAATATCGGCGATATGCACATTCAGTCCCATGCCGGCCATGGCCATGGCCAGCAAGAAGACACTCGTTGAGATGATCTTTTGGGCCGTGTCCGCAGTGAATACATGATAGGTGTTTAACAGAGCCATGCCGAGAAAGCCGAGGACGAACCAGGGTATCACCCGTTTGCCTGGATTCGCAAGGCTGGGGTTCTGGGAGCGCTTGTTGTACAGCCAGTCCATAACCATCACCACCGGCGCCAGGAGGACAACCCTCCCTAACTTGACCAATAAGGCCGTGTCACTGCTCACGGGGCCGCCCGGGGCTGACGCCGCCACCACATGGGCGATTTCATGCAAGGTCGCTCCGGCGAATAGGCCATACTCATGAGGCGACCAGTTTAAAATGGGCAGCAGAGCCGTATAAATCACGGTAAATAGTGTACCGAGCAGTGCGATGATGGCTACAGAAAGGGCCACTTCTTCGTCTTTGGCTTTGATCACCGGCCCAACAGCACCAATGGCTGCGGCGCCACAAACGCCTGTCCCTGCAGCGATGAGAGCGGTCAATTTCGGTTCCAGGCACATCTTCCGGCCTAGGTAAAGGATGACTGAAATCGCGAACAAGATGACCATCACATCGAGTACGATGGTCTTCCAACCTGCTGCCACGATGTCGCCGATGTTGAGCCGTACCCCCATCAGGATGATGCCCACTCGAAGCACATACTTGGCGGAGAAAGAAATTCCGGGGCTAAGCGGTGTGACCACGGCTTCGCCGATCGCCCGCAGAGCTAATCCAAGGAGGATGGCTGTCACCATGACCCCGAAGATGCTGAGCAAAGGGAGACGGGCCATCATCTGCGCGGCGGCGGCAAGCAAGGCGGTCAAAAGCAGACCGCCGATAAATCGACTTTGATTCATGTAAAACTACCTCCGTTCTTTGGGTTTATCCTATCCCCTTTGAGCGAAGGCTGTAAAATTACTTTTTATGATGTGTGAAATAAGCAATAATGATGGTGAACGATCATCCATCTGAATTATAGTGGGGGTTTTTTATGCGTTTTCTCGTTACCGGCGGTGCCGGCTACATCGGCAGCCATACGGTCCTCGCTTTACAAGCCGCAGGCCATGACGTCGTCATTTTGGACAACCTGACGACAGGTCATGCTTATCTGGTTCCTGATGGAGTTCCCTTTTATCAGGGAGACGTAGGAGATTCCTCATTGCTCGAAAAGATTTTTCATGACTATCCCATCGACGGCGTGTTGCATTTTGCTGCAAAAAGCCTCGTCGGCGAGTCGATGCAAGATCCGGGGAAATACTTCTTGGCCAACACCAGTCAGTCGGCGGTCCTGCTATCTGCGATGGCGAAACATAAGATCCCCTATTTCGTGTTATCATCGACGGCGGCCGTTTACGGCGAACCTCAAGATGTGCCGATCCCGGAATCGCATCCGATCCGGCCCACCAATCCGTACGGCTTGTCCAAACATCTTATCGAGCAGATGCTGCCTTGGTTTGAAAAGGTCCACAGGATGAAGTGGATGGCCCTACGTTATTTCAATGTAGCCGGGGCTGATCCGCAAGGACGAAGCGGTGAGAGTCACGACCCGGAAACGCATCTCATTCCAAACATCCTAAAAGTCGCTCAAGGTCATCGGGACTTTGTATCCGTCTTTGGAAATGACTATCCTACCGAAGACGGCACTTGTATCCGCGACTATATCCACGTATCCGATCTGGCCGATGCCCATGTGCTGGCTATCGAAGCGCTATTCTCCGGGAAACCCTCTGGCGTCTGTAACCTCGGTAATGGCCAGGGCTTTTCCGTTCTGTCTGTCATAGAAAGCGCTCGCCGCGTCACTGGGCATCCTATTCCCGTACGTATAGAACCCCGTCGTCCTGGAGATCCCGCCGTTTTGGTCGCCTCTAACGCTAAGGCCGTCGCCGAACTCGGCTGGAAGCCCAAGTTTACTGATTTGTCTACGATTGTCGAAACCGCATGGCTATGGCAACATCGATAAAAAATAGCCCCTTGATGAGCATAGGCACTCATCAAGAGGCTATTTTGTGTACTAGATTTTTTACCACCTAGCTTTTTACCGGTCCGAAAACAGTTCCATGATGTTCGTTAGCGTCTCTTCGGCCTCTTCATTCTGCACCTGACAGGTACCGACGTTGAAATGGCCTCCGCCGCCGTATTTCAACATGATCGAACCGATGTTCACCGGCGAAGACTTGTCGAAGATCGACTTCCCGCAGGTAAAGACGCAGTTGCCGAGCTTTCCGTTGACGATCCAAACGCTGATGTTGGCCTCCGGGAACAATGCGTACGGAATAAAACGGTTGCCGGAATAGATCGGATCGGCGTTACGCAGGTCGGTCACGAGCACATTCTTATGTACCTTGGAGTGTGCCGTCACCATATTCTTGAACAGTTCGGTCTGCTCAAAGTACAAGCCGATCCGTTCCTGCACATCCGGATCTTCGATAATCTCTTCGATGGTTTTATGCCGGATATCATGGGCCAGTTTCTCCATCAACTGATAGTTGCTGATGGTGAAGTTGCGAAAACGACCGAGACCGGTTCGGGGATCCATGATGAAAGAAAGGAGAACCCATCCAGAAGGATCGAGCACTTCGTCGATGGCGAACTGAGCCGAATCGGCCTTGTCCACCGCCGCCATGAGAGCGTCAAAATCGGGGCCAAACTTGTCCCGACCGCCGTAGTAATCATAGATGACCCGGGCACAGGAGGGAGCCGGACGAGACATCCCTTTGTATTGTTGTTGTAAGCTACCGCGCTCTTCTTCGGAGGCGTGGTGATCAAACCAGAGGCCGCAGCCGGGCGCATAGGGCACATTGGCTACGATGTCATTTTCATTCGCCTCAACCAAGCCGTCTTGAACATCTTTCGGATGAACAAACTTAAAGGAGTCTACCATTCCGAGTTCAATCAACAGCGCAGCACAAGCCAAACCGTCAAAATCCGAACGGGTCAATAAGCGCATTTTCTCCCCAATTCACACGGAAAATCGGGGAATTCACCTCCTTATTGGATCTAGTCTCATTGTACCTGTTTTTCCATGTTACCGCCAAGAAAAAAGAGCACTTTTTCGCTCCGAGTCGAAAACGCTCTCTGCAGTAAGCCCATGACCCTACTAACGGAACATTTCAACCATCTTGGATTCCCTAATGAAAGGGGATCCATTTTTTATGTCCATGACATGGGTGGCACAGTTCAAACAGGGATCAAAGGATCGAACGATCCGCCCTAACACCGTAAATAACATATCGGGCCGGGGAATTTCGGTACCAACAAGAGCGCTTTCCACAGGCCCTCGTTGGCCCCGCCCATCTTTCGGGGAAAAGTTCCATACGGTCGGCGTGATGATGTCATAGCGGCTCACTTGCTCGCCCTTCACCTGAGCACGATGGAGCAAGGCGCCCCGCATGGCATCGGTCACCGCCACCACTTCTTTTTTCACAGGCTCTCGATTCTGCTGGATGGGCGGGGGTCCTGGTATAAGGCGGCCTAACCACTCTTTCATCTGTTCGACGATTAAGACCGTTTCCAGCGTACGGGCATATATGCGGTCCATCGTGGACGTCCCACCGCGATAGAATCCGTTGATGAGCATCCTCGCCAGCGGTCCTACTTGATAAGTCTCGCCGGCGTACTGCACCGATTTGACAAAGGAATAGGCCTGCCCTTTATAAGGATCCGGGATCATCTCATGCGTTTCAGAACTGCCGTTGTTTTCCGAGCTTTGAGGTACTGAGTAGACTTCCGGCGTGTGGCTGACCTCAGGACTGCGGTTATACCAACTATGCGTGACCTCTTCTTTGATGAAGGGGATCTGGGGAACGGTTACTTGCTGTTCCTTGATCAGGCCGCTGCGCCAGAGCACCTGTTCATTTTTTTCACCGAAGCGAAAGAGCCCGAAGGATAGCATCCGCCGGGGCGTTTCCCCGATGTGAAAGTAATCGCCATAAGTCTGGGCGATTCGTTCCGTATCTGGAACCATGCAGCCTTGTACAAAGTCGTTCACTTCTTGAAGCAACGCTAAGGCGGTCGCCACCTTATCGGCCGTGGGGGCTACGGACACGCCGCCGTGAACAAAGCTGTGTTGATGAGGTGCCTTACCGCCGAAGAGGGCCAGGATCTGATGGCATTTCTGGGACGCTTTGATCCCCTCGAAGTAATGGGCCACCATTTGTCGAGTGGTCACACTGTCAAAACGGGCGTCTGCCAGGTTTTGCTGTTGAAACGGAGGGTGGTCGGGCATGCGAACAAAGTCTGGCAAGCTGAAGAGATAAAAATGCCGAATGTGGTTCTGCAGGAAGTCGGCACCGAACATGATATTGCGTAAATACTGTCCCTGCTCAGGGATGCTGTTGTCTAACAGATCGTCAAGCAAGTAACTGGCCACCGCCCCATGGGAGGTCGAGCAGATCCCACAGACCCGTTGGGTCAGGTAGACTGCATCGGTCACATGGCGTTCGCGCATGATCCACTCGAATCCCCGAAACAAGGTAGCGCTGGCATTGGCCTCAGCGACCCATCTTCCCTCTAAAAAAACTTCCACCGAGAGCAAACCGCTTAAACGGGTGACAGGACTAAACATGATGCGCTGCCGGCTCATGAGCGCCCTCCTTCTTTGGGACGTTTTTGGGCCAAGGACTGGTAAAAGGGAGTTGAGCCATCAGGAAAGTCTCGATTTGTACAGCCGATACAAGGGGTATTCGCTTTGACAGGCCAACTCACATGATCGACCCATTGCCGGTAGGGACAATCGGCCAATGTGGCCGGTCCCATGCAGCCGACGGAATACATGCATTCCTTATCGCCCAATTTTTCCGCGAAGACTTTTTGGCCAAAGTAAGAACGGCGCTGGCAATGGCGGTGAACTGTATCCCTATAAAACAACGTCGGTCTCCCCTGGTCATCTACTTCAGGCATACCGTAGAGGATCAAGTGGGCCAAGGTTCCCACGAACCAATCAGAGTTGACGGGGCAACCGCTCACCCGGATGACTGGCCGCTGCAGCACATCCTGGATCGGCCGGCTTCCGGTCAAGTTGGGCCGGGCGGCCGAGGGGCCGCCGAAGCTGGCACAGGTACCGACAGCGAGGACGTATTCCGCCAATGGGCCCAACCATCGCAGGATCTCCCAGGCAGTGAGGGGCCGTTCCGGCGTCCTGGCGATGACTGTATATAAGCCGTCCGCTTTGGTCGGCACGGCTCCTTCCACAACAAGGGTGAATTTTCCGCTGTATTCTCGCGCTGCATTCGTGAGCAGTTGTAGAGCGTCCGGTCCTTGAGCAGCCATAAAGGGGTTGCTGTATAAGAGGTCGATCATATATGTAAAAACTTGTCCCACGTAGGGCGAAGTGGCATTCAAAAAAGAGATGTTATTGTCACCGCTGTCGTTCATCTCCAGCCAGATCACGGGCAGTTTTCGCCGGTGGTTTCCGAACAGGTACGTCCGAACCAAGGGAACTACAGCTCCGGCCAGCGAATAGCCGCCTTGAACAGGCCAGTTACGGCATAAGTGGACGAATTCTTCTTTTCGCATCCCATCATCGCACTCCCTTTTTTCCGGGCTCTCGGTATTTTTATGTTTGGATCGTATATAAAAATACCAAGACAATTCGGCTAGGGGAGTCTCACCACTCGGCGGTGCATGGCGGGAAACGATACTGCGAT
Organism: Heliobacterium mobile; assembly: GCF_009720735.1. Lineage (GTDB taxonomy): Bacteria > Bacillota > Desulfitobacteriia > Heliobacteriales > Heliobacteriaceae > Heliobacterium > Heliobacterium mobile. The sequence continues at coordinate 8,680 of NZ_WNKU01000012.1, read as the reverse complement.
TTCGATAGGGACGGGAGTGAAGCCATGAGCAGAAGATGTCAGCCAGCGCCGGAAAGTGAGTTATTGATTCTCGGCCTAGGAAATCTCTTGATGGGCGATGACGGATTGGGCGTTTACGCCGCAGAAAAGCTGCTCCCTTTTCGCCATCCACCGAAAATCGACATCGTCGATGGAGGCACCTCCCTCCTGTTCTACCTGGAACAGATCAGCCGGTCCCGCCGTTTACTGGTCATCGATGCGCTCTTAGGAAACGAACCACCGGGTAGCTTATATCGTATAGACTTGGATGACATATCCGAAGGCACCGATAGTTTTCGCACAGCCCACGGCATCGCCCTTTCCGATGTCATCGCACTAGCCCGTTCACATACGGGCTTTCCCTCCCAAGTGACCATCATCGGTGCGGAGCCCCTTGATTGCCACCCAAGCATCGGGCTATCCCCGCCGGTAGCAGCCGCCTTACCCCTTCTCGTGGAACAGGTTGTCCATGAAATCCGAATTCACTGTAACCAAAAAGAAAATGTCCTTGTGAGGCCCGTAGGAACCTCCTAAGAACACTTTCTTGCCGCCAATCCAGTTTATATGAGTGGATTTTTCAAGGCAATGGTGCTTGACTATTACCCTTCCTTCTTTAATGAACTATCTGCTCGGTCCCTCTCTGCGCAAGGAACTGGATGGGAAGCCGGTTGCCTGTAACACCAGTACCAATCCACACACTGCAACCCTGGGGAACCTTTCTCTCTTTCCGACAGTTCCCTATAGGTTCGGGGCGGCGGTACCAGTGCCGACTGTCCGGGTACCCAGTTCGCCGGTGTAACTATTCCCTCGCGATCGCTTGTCTGCAAGGCATCGACAAGGCGGAGGATTTCCGGAATGTTTCGGCCGTTGGTAAGAGGGTAAGCCAGATTGGCTCGAATGTTTTGGCGATCGTCGATGATAAACGTATTCCGTACCGTCTCCGTAGCGCTCACATCCGGCGCAATCATCCCATAGAGCCGGGCGATCTCACCGGAACGATCAGCGATGACGGGGAAGGGAATTTGAACACCTGTGTTTTGGTAGATGTTGTGTACCCAAGCCAGATGGGCTGGATTGCTATCGATGCTCAACCCTAAAAGCTGTACATTTCTCTGGCTGAAATAGGGACTGTACTTGGCAAAAGCGATAAATTCCGTCGTACAGACAGGTGTGAAATCGCCGGGATGGGAGAAGAAGACCACCCATTTACCTGCAAGGTCAGAAAATCGAAGCGTTCCGAAGGTTGTTACCGCCGTAAAGTCTGGCGCTTTCATGCCAATGCGGATGACTGATTCCAAGTTACCTTGAGTCGCCTTCATGCATGCACCGTCCCTCAGGATTATTCGGTGCAATATACGCATTTGCCAATAGGATTGTGTCAAGGGTGAGAATAAACAAGGGCTGGTAAAGGAGGTTTTATGGTGGAAATTCAGCGTCCGTCCTGGGGGATTCGAACCAAACTGATCGTCGCCTTTCTCCTCGTCACTCTCACCCCCCTCTTCTCCGTAGGTTATATCGTGAAAAGTACATTGACGAAGCAGGTGGAAGAAGAATTCCTTGCGGCTACATCAGGGGAAATGCAGCAAGTTGAAAATGCCGTCAATCTCTTTATTGACAGCATCAAAGATGATACATACTTCCTCTCGACGGATCCCCTGCTTAAGCAGACCGAGCAGCGCATCACCAGTTACATCGATAAACAAGGCGATGCCAACGGCTTGGTGAAAATGAACCCCCTCGAAAATGATCCTTTAGAGGCGATGATATATCGCCTTCTCGAGCAATTCGCCAAATCTCATCCCAAGACAACGGCCGCCTACCTGGGCAGTGAAGCGAATGGCGGCTATGTGCAATGGCCTCCATCCAACCGCAAAGCTGGTTACGATGCCCGCAGTCGTTCCTGGTACAAAAAGGCGATGGAGAATAAGGGTAAAGTAGTAGTCACCGATCCATACCTACTTTCCACAGGAGAAGATGTGGTTTTCAGCATCGTCACTGCCTTACAGGATGACCACCATAATGCTAGGGGTGTTGTAGGCTTAGACGTAAGTTTGAAGGGGCTTACCGATATTGTAAAAAACATAAAAGTCAAAGAAACAGGCTATGTGATTCTGACCGATAAAAAAGGGACCATTCTGGCCCATCCTAAAAAACCGGAGCTAAATTTTAAACCGATCACGGAAATGAACGTCGAGGCGTTCATTGATTTACCGGACCGCACCGATAACCGGCACTTCGAATTTAATCAAGACGGCAAGACTTTCATCGCTAACATACAGACTACACCCGATTTGGGCTGGAGATATATTGCCGTGATTGAAAAAGATGAATTGCTTCATAGCGCCACGTCCATGCAAACCACGATCACAACGGTGGTTCTCGGATTTTCGCTCCTCGCGTTAGCCCTTGCCGTCACTGTGGCCACCCAGTTCAGCCGTCCCCTCGTGCTCGTCATGGAACAAATGGAACGAATCGGTTCCGGTGATTTTACACAAAAGCTCCCTGCGCACCTGTTCACGCGAAAAGACGAAATCGGCAAATTAGCCCATGCCGTGATGACGATGCAAGCCGGTGTAAAAGCGCTGGTGGAGCAAATTAAACAAGCCTCTTTAACGGTCTTCGAATCATCTACAGCACTCGCCCAGATTACCGCCGATACAAGCGATAATGTGAATGAAACCACCGAAACGATCCATTCCATCGCGGCGAATGCAGATACACAAGCCAAAGACTTAGAAACAGGTGTCATTCGACTGGGCGACCTCTCGAAGACGATTGACGTTGTTTGGGAATATACTCATCAGATGAGCGAGGTAGCCGTTACCATGCACCATCTCGGCAATCAGGTGTTGGATACAGTGCGGACATTGACGGCCCGTTCAGAAGACAGGACTCGTTCCGGTCATCGTGTCTCTAACGTGATCGGCGCCATGAACGCCATGTCCCGCGAGATCGGTTCGATCACAGAAACGATTACACAGATCGCAAGCCAAACGAATTTGCTTGCCCTGAACGCCTCCATCGAGGCTGCTCGAGCCGGCGAACATGGCCGAGGATTTGCCGTCGTCGCCGAAGAAGTGCGAAAGCTTGCCGAAGAATCGGTCAAAGCGGCGAACGATATCAAAGTGTTGATTGGAAACGTGCAAAATCAGTCCAAACTGGCCGTGGAAGCCATGGATGAAGCTCTCCAGCAGGCTTATTCCGTCAATACGGTTCAGACAAAAACGGTGCAGGAAACAGAAACACTCTTTCACGATGTCCTTCCGGCTATCGCTGCCGTAATCCAGAAAACCGAAGAGGTACAACAGGATTTTACTAAAATGAAGTTAGAGAAAGACAATATTCTCGATATCTTTTCCACGATGGCAGCGAGCGCTGAAGAAACGTCCATAGGCGCGCAACAAGCCGTTACAGTCATGCACAAACAACTGTCATCGACGCAACAGGCCGCTACCTACGCGGATAATTTAAGCCAAATGGCAGGAAGCATGCAGCAAGAAGTGGACCGCTTTAGAGTCTAGCCTTTTTATCGTTTATTTCGTAACTTTCGTTACATTTTCTCTTTGCTATTTTCCAATGATTCGGTTATACTTATACATGGCTCGGTTTTGCTTACGGAACGACAACCCTTCTCGATTGCCCAGTGGCTAAGGGAAGTTTAGGTCTGGTCACTTCCTTAGCACGGGCGAAAGAATATCGAGGAGGATTTCTCATGTTTCAAGACAAAGTATTAGCCTGCAAAGAATGCGGTCGTGAATTCGAATTCACTGCTTCCGAGCAAGAATTCTACGCTGAAAAAGGTTTCACCAACGAACCTGGCCGTTGCCCCGAGTGCCGCGCTGCCCGCAAAGCCCGTATGGGTGGTAGCAGCAACAACAGCGGTTATGGTCGTCAAGAGCGTCAAATGTACCCCGCTACTTGCGCTTCCTGCGGCGTTGAAACCACCGTTCCTTTCCAACCCCGTGGTGACAAGCCTGTATACTGCCGCGATTGCTTCTCTTCCCGTCGCAGCAACTGGTAATTGAACTTATTCGTACAGCTAACATACTCCCCAGACTTTTGAAGTCTGGGGAGTTTTTCATTTTAGAAGCCTCAAGGCTCTCGCCTGATTTGGGCTTACCCTATGGTAGTCATCTATGGTACAGCCATCTCTTTCAAAATCTTTTTGTAATTCTCGATGATCTCCGGCGGCACTTCTTTCGGAGAGCCGCCTTCCTGCTTTTCTATCTGCTGCAATTGCTTGAACATTTTTTTGTCTGTTGTGACGTGGACTTCATACCCCGGATAGGATTCCTTCAGCTTTTTTTCGATGCTTCCACGGATTGTCTTTAAGCGTAACCGGTCAAAGCCGGTAACCTTAAGGGCTGTCGATATGTCCTTATCAATGACAACGGCTGTGCTATCCTCCACACCATCCACGGTTTTCACAGCCTCTTTGATTTCCGCCGCCACAGCGGGATATATCATCGGCTTCTGACTCGAGATGGATGGCGGCGTAAGCAGCCGTTGTTGCTGCGGGGCACAACCGACTGTTACGGCCATTACAAAAATGACTAGCGAAAGGCACATCCTTATCCTGACTGTTGTCAGACGTTCAGATATTCGCACGATGTTAACCTCATTTCAACCACCAAACGAGTATCAATACCCGGAACTATACTCAATCTTGATCTCCTTATCCCTTAGGTTTAAATAAAAGTGACGCGAGGAAGCCAAAGATGATGGCCGACGAAATGCCGGCGCTCGTCACCTCAAAGATACCTGTTAAGATACCGATAATCCCTACAGCGTTTGCTTCCACCATCGCGCCATGGACGAGCGCATTTCCAAAGCTGGTGATCGGAACAGTCGCCCCCGCACCGGCAAAATCGATGAGCGGCTGGTAGAGGCCTAAACCTGAAAGAACGGCACCGGCGACAACGAGCGTACTCATCGTATGGGCTGGCGTAAGTTTACCCACATCCAGCATCAATTGTCCGATGACACAGATCAGGCCGCCGACGACAAAAGCCCATAAATATACTTGCAACGACGGTCCCTCCTATTGCACATTCTCAATGGCTACCGCATGAGCAATACAGGGAATGGATTCCTTCTGCTGAAACGACAAGGGAGAAAGCAAGGCGCCTGTAGCCACGATAAGCACCTTATTCAACTCACCGCGTTTCAACCGGTTTAGAATATGTCCGTAGGTCACTGTGGCCGAGCAGCCACAGCCACTGCCGCCAGCCAGGACATCCTTTTGTCTCTCCATATCGTAGATCAGCAAGCCGCAGTCGGTATACTTATCTTCAGGAAGTTCGACACCATGCTTTTGCATCAGATCGACACAAATGCGGTAGCCAACTTTGCCTAAATCCCCGGTGGCGATAAGGTCGTATTCTTGATGGCCCACATCAAAATCCCGAAAGTGAGCTGTGATCGTATCTGCCGCTGCCGGTGCCATCGCAGCCCCCATGTTGAAGGGATCGGAAATGCCCATGTCGACGATCCGTCCGATGGTAGCCCTGGTGATAACCGGCCCTTCCCCTTTATCCGATACTATGGCTACGCCAGCGCCAGTCACTGTCCACTGTGCCGTTGGCGGCTTTTGACCGCCGTACTCGGTGGGATAGCGAAACTGTTTTTCTACGGCCGCATTATGACTGCTGGTACCGGCCAGCACATACTGTGCCGATTTACTGTCCACAAACAGGGCGGCTAAAGCCAGGCTTTCCATAGCCGTGGAACAAGCTCCGTACAGACCGAAGTAGGGGATAGCCAGTGTGCGAGCAGCAAAACTGCTGGGTGTGATTTGGTTCAACAAATCGCCGGCTAAAAAAAATTGTATATCCTGCTTTTGAAGGCCGGCTTTCTGAACGGCGATTTCACAAGCTTCCTCCATCATCTTCTTACCGGCTTTTTCAAAACTATCTTGACCGAGCCACAGATCACCGTGCAGCAGATCAAAATCCTCCGCCAAAGGTCCCTGCGCCTCAAATGGACCGCCAACGGTTGCGACACTTCGGATTACCGGACGGTTGGGAAAAACCCAACTCTGATGACCTTGCAGCATGTCAGCTCCCTCCCAGAAGCGCCAGTGTCGTTCGAACCAGCGCGACGACAAAAGCGGCAAAGGTACCAAAAACGATCACAGAACCGGCGAGTTTAAACATATTTCCCCCAACCCCCAGCACATAGCCTTCGGTACGGTGTTCGATGGCAGCCGAGGCAACGGAGTTAGCAAAGCCAGTTACCGGTACGGCTGTCCCGGCACCTGCATGTTGGGCGATGTGATCATAGACACCAATACCGGTCAGCAAGGTGGACAGAAGGACCATAATCGCCACCGTTGGGTTTCCCGCTGTTTTCTCGGTGAACTCGAAGTTCCAGAGAAAAAAGTCCTGAATAAACTGGCCGAGCAAACAAATAAAGCCGCCCACAAAAAAGGCCCATAGGCAGTTGCGAAGAACCGGTCGTTTGGGTTCCCGTACTTTAGAGAAATCGTGGTATTCCTGTTGGACAGGCGTCATTTTTTTCTTCTTTTTGTTGGACATCTTTGCTCCCCTTACCCGTCAATGCTAACCGTCACAACGATAATAATTTCAACGGACTAGTTATCGTTTCAGCAATGGTTCGAGGTCTTGAACCACTTCGTTCAATATCTGCGACGAATCGGAGTACATTTGCTTGGCACGGGGTTGTTGTGTGCTTAACGCAAAGAGTTCACAGTCGGCCTGACTTTTTTTCAAGGTTGCGTAAAGCAGTTCTTTTGTCTTCGGTTTAGGAAGTATGATCGCATCATCAAACAAATCCAGGTAAAGTTGGCCTGTTGAATCTACTTGAGCGATAAAAACGTTTTCTGGTGCGACGCCGACTTTTTCTAACTCTGTGTGTAACCATCCCCGGTTGAATCCCATCGCCGTTAATGCTTCATCCATCATGACGCCATCCAGGATCACAGTCTGAGGGACGCTTTCTCGCCCTACATCCAGCTCCAGGGTTTTCGGGGTGATGGGTTGTTTTTCTTTATTGAGCAACACACTGATGTCGCCCGTAGGCTCCATTACGGCGAATTCCACATCAGCGAAACTGAAAACATTCTTCCGGCGAAGTTGGCTCAGTAAATCTTCGGGAGTAAGTCGGACCTCCATCAGTTTATCGTCAAGGACCTTCCCGTGATTAATGAGGATCGTTTCTTTCCCTAGCACAAAATCTCGGACTGTTTTGGACTTCATCGATAGGTAATGAAGGGCAATCGGAAAACCAGCCCAGACCACCAAGGCTATAATCCCACCAAGCATGTTCCTCATCAGATTCAGCGATAAAAGGGCCACAATGACACCGATGGCGATTCCGGTCACCACATCGAAAAAGGTTAGCTGCCCAGACTGGCGCTTGCCAAGCAGGCGAGCACCCACCAGCGTCAATCCGAATAAGAGGACTGATCGAATCAGAATCATCAACCATTCCGGCATGGAAAAAACTCCTTACCTCAGAATGTCCTTAAAAGCCCTTGTATTGCGGCTCTTCAAATTCCAGCACTTGAAGCCGTTTTTCCATGTCTCCAATCACTCGGTCTAAACGGTTTAAATTACGACCATATCTATCTTTCGCTTCTTGATTTTCTTCTATGATTGTAAAGGTTTCCAGGGTGGCTCTCGCTCCCTTAAGGCTAGCTATCGTTCCTTTCACTTGACTTGCAACCGTCATAATATTCCTTCCCCTCGAGTGAAACTAATCTAATGACATAGTTATCTAAACACATGCTTACCTAAACACATGGTTAAGGTAACGTTTTGCCAATATTTTGTATCCGAATATAGTGAAGACCGGATCCTTCGATCCGGCCTATATCGGTGTTAAAAAGTATCCCCTATTAGAAACCTTTGTATTGGGGTTCTTCTTTTTCGATCTCTTTTACCCGCGATTCTAGTTGATTGACGATATTCTGGGTTTGTTGAGCTGCTTGGCTGTACACCTGTTTTGCGTTTTGGTTTTGGGTCTGGATAGCGAAGTTTTCCAAGCTGCCAACAGCACTTTTCAAACCAGCCACCGTTTGTTTGACTTGCGAACCGACTGTCATACCCACATCACCCTCCATTTTAAGCTAGATTAACTTCTAACGAGTAACGAGCGTAACGAGTTCGGAGATTATCCACAAGCATTCCTGAGGCTTTCATGGTGTATACCTGTGGACTATCCCGTAAGTAAGTTGTCTCGTTCGAGAAACAGTTATGTAGGTATTTTAAGCATCTAAGTGAAGATTTCTCCGCCGCTTTCAGTCTTTTTCCTTTTTTAGATTTAAAAATCAAAAAGTCCATAGCTATTGCCATGAACTTTCTTCGTTCCTTAAAAACTACACAGAGGAGAAAATTTGATTTGCTTCCGCTACGGACGGTTCCCACGTCGTTACCGACGGCAGAGCCGCCGACGACTGGGGTCGCCCAGTCCCGCTGCATCAAATTAAACTTTCTGGACTATAGTCATTGCGCATGATTAAGGTCAAGTCCTCGACCGATTCGTACCCGTCGACTGAACGCCTCACGGCGTGTACATCTCGGGCCGATCGACCAGGTCATCTTCCTGGGGTCTTACCTACTTATCGTAGTGGGAAGTCTCATCTTTGGGTCGGTTTCGCGCTTAGATGCTTTCAGCGCTTATCCGCTCCCGACATAGCTAC
>NZ_WNKU01000128.1 GCF_009720735.1 Heliobacterium mobile | reverse complement strand
GCTTGTTTTTCTTGCTGTTCGCGCTCGGCCAACAGCTGGTCCAGTTGGCCCTGGACTTCTTTATATTTGGTGTTGACTTCATCGAATCGAGATTTTGGAATAAGATGTTCCTGGGGCGTAGGGTCTGCTTTTACCGGAGTATTCTCCACTTGAGTTTGCTGCGGCTCTTGCACTTGCGTTTCTTCTGCCAAAATCATGTCCTCCTTACCCTACGCTTGATTTCGCGGTCGCGTCCGCGTGGGGATGATTGGGGCGGCCAGTTTTACGACATAACGCTGATAGGTCGGAAGATAATTAAAAGCACTCGCGTTACATACGGAGTGCTTTCATCTTTTGATCGTGTTTTTGACGCAGCTTTTCGGGTAACAGATTGATATCTCTCACCGGACTCACATGATGTTGGCAGTTGGGATGAAATATCTTGCCAGTTGCTCGGACTTGATCATAAGTCAAATAGCCAGCGGTTAACCCATGCAGGGAAATCACCATTCCCTCGAATGACCGACAAGCGTCTTTGGCGTTATGAGACGAGATCACCGCCAAGTCCACACCGCGTTCCATCGTCTCCACCCGAGT
>NZ_WNKU01000127.1 GCF_009720735.1 Heliobacterium mobile | reverse complement strand
GAGAAGGATTCGAACCTTCGAAGGCAGAGCCGGCAGATTTACAGTCTGCTCCCTTTGGCCACTCGGGAATCCCTCCGATGGATGGTGCCTCGGGGCGGAATCGAACCACCGACACGAGGATTTTCAGTCCTCTGCTCTACCGACTGAGCTACCGAGGCAGATGGTGGGCGATAACGGAATCGAACCGCTGACCTCTTGCATGTCAAGCAAGCGCTCTAACCATCTGAGCTAATCGCCCGTAAGAGATGACCACTTTATGGTCCCTCAAAACTACACAGAGGGGGAAATTTTATTTTGCTTCCGCTACGGATGGTTCCCACGTCGTTACCGGCGGCAAAGCCGCCGACGACTGGGGTCTCCCAGTCCCGCTGCATCAAAATAAATTTCCAGAAACATAGTACTTGCGCATATTGTTAAGGTCAAGTCCTCGACCGATTCGTACCCGTCAACTGAACGCCTCACGGCGTGTACATCTCGGGCCGATCGACCAGGTCATCTTCCTGGGGTCTTACCTACTTGCGTAGTGGGAAGTCTCATCTTTGGGTCGGTTTCGCGCTTAGATGCTTTCAGCGCTTATCCGCTCCCGACATAGCTAC
>NZ_WNKU01000126.1 GCF_009720735.1 Heliobacterium mobile | reverse complement strand
AGGAGCCAGCCGCCGAAGGTGGGGTCGATGATTGGGGTGAAGTCGTAACAAGGTAGCCGTATCGGAAGGTGCGGCTGGATCACCTCCTTTCTATGGAGACTCGTCACGGTAGAGGATGAACCTTGCTGGTTTTTCTAGTGAAGGGATGAACCCTCTACGCAGTGAGATGTCGAGGTCGAACCGGACGGAGACCTCCCAACAGGCTGCAAGCGAGACCATCTCGCAAGCGACCAGGTGGGACAGGTCCGAACGGAAAGGTTAGCACGCAGCGCTACGCAACTGTTTGATTTTGAGGGACTGGAGAAACTTACCGGTTGAATTACACAACCGAGTGTAGTATACTTCTAAATCCGGTGATGAACCGGAAGGACCTCCTCTGAAGTTAGATGGTCAGTGAGCAAAAGTGGTCACGACGATTTAACAGACAAAAGCAACTGAAATATTGATCTGGTGGCAATGGCGGAGGGGTCACACCCGTTCCCATCCCGAACACGGAAGTTAAGCCCTCCTGCGCCAATGGTACTTGGGACGTTGGTCCCTGGGAGAGTAGGTCGCTGCCAGATTGACCGGGTTTTATTACCCGGCAGACCTGACAAACGTCAGGTTT
>NZ_WNKU01000125.1 GCF_009720735.1 Heliobacterium mobile | reverse complement strand
CCCTTCATTGAAAAGAAGCTATTTCTGAAAGTGAATCGGGAGAAAACAGCCGTTGACTATGTGGGAAAGGTGAAATTTCTTGGGTTTTCGTTTTACCAATACAAAGGCAGGACGAGAATCAGAATCCATCCAAAATCGGTGGCAAAGATGAGGAAGAAAGTGAAAGAGCTTACTTCCAGAAGCAACGGAGTGAGCAATGAAAACAGAGCAGCGAGTCTCAGACGCTACATCATGGGGTGGATAAACTACTTTAAAGTAGCAGATATGAAAACGCTACTCCAACAGACCGATGAATGGATGAGAAGACGCATTCGCATGATTTACTGGAAACAGTGGAAACGAGTGAGGACAAAGTACAAAATGCTTACATCACTCGGAATCTACGAACAGAAAGCATGGGAATACGCAAACACAAGAAAGAACTATTGGAGAACATCCAATAGCCCAATCCTATCCAAATCCCTGACAAACAATGTCATTAGGGGGTTTGGATTCCTATTCTTTTCGGATTACTATCGACAAGTCACGGCGTAAACTGGGGAACCGCCGTGTACCGAACGGTACGCACGGTGGTGTGGAAGGTCGGTCACTCAAATAATGGGTGACCTCCTATCCGATT
>NZ_WNKU01000124.1 GCF_009720735.1 Heliobacterium mobile | reverse complement strand
AACGGACACGACCCCCCCGACCTGGGCAAGCGGCTATCCGCAGGCGGGAACAGTGACGAACACGAGCGCCCAGGTGTTGGTGCAGACCAACGAACGCGGAAAAGGCTATTATGTCTTGGTACCCCACGGAGCGACAGCCCCCACGGCGGCGCAAGTAAAAGCGGGACAAGATGCGAGCGGGTCGGATGCCGGAAGCGGGAAAAAAGGCTATGTGGATTTGACAGCCAACACGCCGGCGACGATCGATATCACAGGCTTGGCCCCGTCGACAGACTATGATGTCTACGTGGTAACGGAAGACGGCGTACCCAACTTGCAGGCGACGGCGGAGAAGGTGGACATCGCGACCAGCGCAGCGCCGGACACGATCCCCCCGACCTGGGCGAGCGGCTATCCGCAGGCGGGAACAGTGACGAACACGAGCGCCCAGGTGCGGGTGCAGACCAACGAAAGCGGAAAAGGCTATTATGTCGTGGTACCCCACGGGGCGACAGCTCCCACGGCGGCACAAGTAAAAGCGGGACAAGACGGGAGCGGGTCGGATGCCGGAAGCGGGAAAAAAGGCTATGTGGATTTGATGGCCAACACGCCGGCGACGATCGATATCACGGGCTTGGCCCCGTCGACAGACTATGATGTCTACGTGGTAACGGAAGACGGCGTACCCAACTTGCAGGCGACGGCGGA
>NZ_WNKU01000123.1 GCF_009720735.1 Heliobacterium mobile | reverse complement strand
TCGTTCCTTCGATAAGTTTGCGTTGGTGGTGTTGTTTTCAGTTATCCTTGCAGAACTGTACGCTCCTGCATATCCGTCGTGTTCCGCACTATTCTTTTGCAGTGAGCCTTCCTTTGGACTCTTGTCTTCTGGAAGTTGGCTGCACTTCGCTTCTGTTTTGGTAACATTCATTGACTACCACCTCCTGCGGTTCAACCCTTCCCCGATGACGTCGACTTCATCGGGTACTATGGTCTCTGCTGACTTCTCATGATAAATCTTGTTTCAACCGTGATTCAAATGGATTTCCTCACGTCCATGAGACCTCCCACGGTAAGACACGTAACTTTCATCCCATATACCCGCCGTATTTACATCCCCGTGTCCGCGCAGTTTATTGGATTTTGTCTTGTTTTGCAGACTCATCCCACTTCGGATGCCTGATACGATTCGTGTTCCTCGGGTCAGGACTTTGCTCATCACGCTTCCTTCAGATTGTGCGCACGTTAACGATTTAAATGAATCTCATAAGAGATATGCGCTCCTACAATGCGTAGTAAAGTATCCGGCTAACCTTCAGTCGAAAGTCTACGGGGACAATAGCATGCCGGAAAAGCCAGTACGACTGGCGAACTAGGCCGTATATGGTGAAACTTGGATTAGTTGAACTCTAGTCAATGGTCCCAGGAAGGCTGCTGTGAGAGATTCGCAGTATCTGTCGATATG
>NZ_WNKU01000122.1 GCF_009720735.1 Heliobacterium mobile | reverse complement strand
GATAAGTTAGGCAAGTCCTTCACCGGAATGACGTCAACCCTGAAAGATTTTATTTCGTCAACCCTCGGGGAACTGACGAAACCGCTGTTTACCAAGCTAACCGACGCCTTGGATAACCTCCTGAAAACCATTCAGCAACTGAAAAAAGAGGGTAGCTTGGATGCGTGGGTACAGAAAATTCAAAGCGGAATTGACAGGGCTTACGAAACGCTACTTTGGTTTGGGGGCGTCATGCTTTCGCTCGCCAAAGAAATTGCCGATCATTGGGGACTCATCAGTACGATCATTCTCGCTGTGACCACCGGGTTTGCCGCCTTTCGAATTCTTTCGTTCGTCACTGCCTTATGGGGTGCTTATAAAGCGGTGGTTGTCACCGTAATGGAGGCTCAAGGAATCGTAAACGCCATTCTGGCCACCACAAACGGCCTGTTGTATCTAACCGCAGGCATCATCGCTGTAGTCGTGGCGGCCTGTTATGTACTTTATCAAGCATGGACAGAAGATTGGGGCGGGATTCGGGAAAAGACCTATTCGGTGGTCAACCTGATTTCTGCCTATATCACCGCGATGCTCACCCATGCCGAAATCGGCTTTAACCAGTTTCGGAGATTTGTTTATTCCGTCTTGGATTCAGTGCTGAACGCCCTCAGCCCGGTGGTGGGCTTGATTGGCAAACTCGCTCCCGGCTTTGAGGAAGGATTCCAGCAAATTCGGGCTTCCGTATC
>NZ_WNKU01000121.1 GCF_009720735.1 Heliobacterium mobile | reverse complement strand
CTAGTCGGAACCACGGCAACTTCGGGTACGCCCTCCGTCGCCACCGCAGCCGTCAATTCCGGCACCGGCAAGATCGATATCACCTCCGTCAGTGCCGGTACAGCGACCATTACGGTAGAAGATGCATCGAACCACCAGGCCACCATCGCCGTGACCGTCGGGCCCGACGGAGCGATTACCGTCGGAACCATCACCAAATACTCTGTCGTATTCAGCGCCGCCACCGACAGCACCACCGCCAATGATATGTCCACCTTAGGCTTGGTCGGAACCACGGCAACGTCGGGTACGCCTTCCGTCGCCACCGCAGCCGTCAATTCAGGCACCGGCAAGATCGACATCACCTCTGTCAGTGTCGGTACGGCAACCATTACGGTGGAAGATGCGTCGAACCACCAGGCCACCATCGCCGTGACCGTCGGGCCCGACGGAGCGATTACCGTCGGAACCATCACCAAATACACCGTCGTCTTCAGCGCCGCCACCGACAGCACCACCGCCAATGATCTGTCCACCTTAGGCCTAGTCGGAACCACGGCAGCATCGGATACGCCTTCCGTTGCGACGGCAGCCGTTAATTCCGGCACCGGCAAGATCGACATCACCTCTGTCAGTGCCGGTACGGCGACCATTACGGTGGAAGATGCGTCTAACCACCAAGCCACCATCGCCGTGACCGTCGGGCCCGACGGAGCGATTACCGTCGGAACGATCACCAAATACACCGTCGTCTTCAGTGCTGCCACCGA
>NZ_WNKU01000120.1 GCF_009720735.1 Heliobacterium mobile | reverse complement strand
TGCGGATAGCCGCTCGCCCAGGTCGGGGGGGTCGTGTCCGGCGCTGCGCTGGTCGCGATGTCCACCTTCTCCGCCGTAGCCTGCAAGTTGGGTACGCCGTCTTCCGTTACCACGTAGACATCATAGTCTGTCGACGGGGCCAAGCCCGTGATATCGATCGTCGCCGGCGTGTTGGCTGTCAGGTCTACATAGCCTTTTTTCCCGCTTCCGGCATCCGACCCGCTCGCATCTTGTCCCGCTTTTACTTGCGCCGCCGTGGGAGCTGTCGCCCCGTGGGGTACCACGACATAATAGCCTTTTCCGTTTTCGTTGGTCTGTACCCGCACCTGGGCGCTCGTGTTCGTCACTGTTCCCGCCTGCGGATAGCCGCTCGCCCAGGTCGGGGGGGTCGTGTCCGGCGCTGCGCTGGTCGCGATGTCCACCTTCGCCGCCGTCGCCTGCAAGTTGGGTACGCCGTCTTCCGTTACCACGTAGACATCATAGTCTGTCGACGGGGCCAAGCCCGTGATATCGATCGTCGCCGGCGTGTTGGCTGTCAAATCCACATAGCCTTTTTTCCCGCTTCCGGCATCCGACCCGCTCCCGTCTTGTCCCGCTTTTACTTGCGCCGCCGTGGGAGCTGTCGCCCCGTGGGGTACCACGACATAATAGCCTTTTCCGCTTTCGTTGGTCTGCACCAGCACCTGGGCGCTCGTGTTCGTCACTGTTCCCGCCTGCGGATAGCCGCTCGCCCAGGTCGGGGGGGTCGTGTCCGGC
>NZ_WNKU01000119.1 GCF_009720735.1 Heliobacterium mobile | reverse complement strand
TTATTGATGCCTCCAACATAAGCATTATTCTACTTATACTTTCGACATAATTATGAAAAAACCTTTAAATAACATTTGTTACCATGTGATTACTAGTTAACCGAACACGAATGAATCTTTTTTAGTAGGATCTAGCGGCCTTGTAGCTGGTTGAAGAACAGGGCTTATCAAATGCCTGCTTTAACACCCTTTGCTGAGAACTGTCGCTTTATCACAGCTAACAAAACGAATCTCGCCAGGTTTGAAATTGTAAGCAGTATGATAAAGTGGTAATAAAACCTTAACTGTTTTTTAGGTAACTTCAACCGTGACTTCAAATTAGCTTCACAAATCTCTCTCTAATGGAAGCAAATAATCAGATTAAGCCGGCGTCCTATTAACGATTCCTGGAAAGATGCCGAGACTAGCTAAAAGAAGCAATCCAATGGAATTCACATCTTATTTACCAACAACGAAAGTAGCTGGTGTTTTATTTACTTTCCTTATGCAAGATGAGAAAAATAATAAAAACGTGGGCAGTTTCCACCGCCGCACGCTTAAAGAAAGTTAATCGCTTAGTAAGCACCAAATCCTAATCCGAAACCGGTTCCTAAAATAGCAATAATAATAATCAAAATAGCTAGTGCAACTATGCTATTGCCGATATAGCCTCCACCAGTAGTCACGCATGCACCCATATTTTTTACCTCCCTCAATAAATTAATCATTTCTCCGTAATACTCGCTTTTTCACTGTTTTTCGATACAACCTAAAGCTAACCC
>NZ_WNKU01000011.1 GCF_009720735.1 Heliobacterium mobile | reverse complement strand
GTAGCTATGTCGGGAGCGGATAAGCGCTGAAAGCATCTAAGCGCGAAACCGACCCAAAGATGAGACTTCCCACTACGCAAGTAGGTAAGACCCCAGGAAGATGACCTGGTCGATCGGCCCGAGATGTACACGCCGTGAGGCGTTTAGTCGACGGGTACGAATCGGTCGAGGACTTGACCTTACATTGACGCTTTACTATCTGGAGGATTTTATTTGATGCAGCGGGACTGGGTGACCTCAGTCGTCGGCGGCTTTGCCGCCGATAACGACGTGGGAACCGTCCGTAGCGGAATCAAATAAAATCTACCCCCTGTGTAGTTTTCAAGGGACAAATCAATGTCCTGAATACCGTTCCTCGATAGCTCAACGGTAGAGCAACCGGCTGTTAACCGGTAGGTTGTAGGTTCGAATCCTACTCGAGGAGCCAAAAAGAGAGTTAACCTCAGACGAAAACGTCTGAGGTTTTTGCTTTTTAGAAGAGTATCAGATGTTTACTGCTTCAGGCCATGGTGTTTCTCCTGCTGTCGACCAGATCCGGTTTACATAGTCGAGAGCAAAATAATTTTGCATCAAGTGCAGCCAGAAGGCTCCCGGTTCCGTTAAGATAGCGAAATCCTCTTTTACCTCGGCCCATTTTACCCACTGAAGGAAACGAACGAGGTCCAACGGTTTTCGGTCTCCCTTTTCTCGCTGCTTCTCTAAGGGGGCCATGGGTATCGCCGTATCATATAACCGCCAATACAACCAGTGATAAAAGCTCAGGGAGTCGTTCAGTCGTAGCGACATCGCGACCGGTAACCGATCCTTTTGTTTCATAGCTTGAATATATGCTTCTACAGAAAAAGTGTTTATGTAAAACAAACCTGGTAAGTGAGAGCCGGCACCTGGACCTAATCCGATATATTCGTCTCTAGTCACGGAGGAATAACGCGGTGCTTGCTCTCTGGCAAAGCCCCAGACCGATACCCGTTGCCAACCTTTTTGCAAGAAGTAATCATGGATATGTTTATACATGCGCCGCCGGACAGTAAGGTCCGGCATTTTTACTTTTTTAATGTCTCGGTATTTCCCCACTGTCGTATAGGGAAAGGTGAATAAGGGATACAGGGTGACTTGATCTACGCCGAGAGATATGGCTTTCGCAATATCAGTCAGTACATCCTCCTCCTTTTGATCAGGCAGGGCAAACATTAAATCGACATTGACCGTTTCGAAACCGGCCTGGACCAGGGAGCGTAAAGTCGGAGGCAGGATTTGCGCCGAGTACTTGCGGCCTAAGAGGGATAAACATCGTTCGTCAAAACTTTGAACGCCTAAACTGATCCGCTTTATGCCCATCGACTTCAATTGCTCTGCTGTAACAAAACCGCTTTCGAGATCCATGGGATTTGTCTCAATACAGACGGGACCGGTGAGACGAAAGCGATAAGCGGTATATTCCAGAATGGTCCCTAACTTGTCGGCGATATGGGTCGGTGTTCCGCCGCCGATATAGATAGAGGTAATATCGATCGAACCCAATCGCCGATAGACTTCTTCGATTTCACGGAGCACCGCCTGCACATACGGTTCTACCCAGGAATCAGCGTAGGCGATCTTGTTATAAGGGCAGTAGGGACATAGACTTTTACAAAAAGGAACATGCAGGTACAAACCGGCAGACTTTATTTGAGGCAACTGGACATCGCGGACCGGATGAAAGGTGAAGTCTTGCTCGGCGCCGACAAGGTATCGACGCAGCCAACGAGTCCACCAAGGACTTGACGAGGGAACCATGACCATCCTCCTTATCGAAGAAGCTTAGAGAAAGCCCGCTAAGTTACGCCAGGCGTCAACATGCCACTGCTGAGCGGCAGCTACCTCTGTACAAGCGCCGTACCCGCATTCGCGGCAGAGCTCGGGGCTGTTATAGCGGCAGCATAGGTATTCTCCGTCTTGATCGATAATGGCATAAGTACGGCTCGGTCTTCGCCAGTTGCCGCTTTGCAGCAGGCGGAGACCGGATATGGAATTGTAGACCGGAAGGCCCACCTGCTTATGCTGAATGAGTTCGTCGATGATCGACGATCGTTCTTTCGCCGGGATGAACAACTCGTCGATGCCGTAATAGGGGGTATGAAAATAGAACATCACACCGGCTACTGGCCATTTTTCAAGGTGTACGGTCTGGAGAAATGCTTCAATATGATCGCGATTGAGTTGATTGACCGTATAGACGACCGCCTTTTTTTGCATCGGTGCGGCAAACATGTTGGCTCGAACTTTTTCAAAGTGATCTCCACGGATCCGGGCGTAATAGTCCCGTAAGCCGTCGACGCTGACCCAAAGCAGATCAGCCCGGCTCTGCAGGGGGAAGTGACCGTTTGTATAGATGTGGACGTGAAAGAAGCCGATTCGCCGTGCCTCTTCCACGACATCATCCAACCGGTAGTCATGATCCCGCCATAAAAAAGGTTCGCCGCCTTCGATGTACAGCTCTCGAAAGCCCCGTTGATAACAGGAAAGCAGTTTTTCTTGTATCTGTGTAAAAGTCATATCGGAGCGGCCCGTATTCGCTACCCGGCAATCCTTGCAGGCCAGGTTACAGCGGTCGGTGACGACAAGGCCTAAGATCAGTGGAACATCTTGCTGACCAAGTAAGAAGGGAAGGGCAAAGCGAGCATAATGACCCCATTGACGCCAGAAGGAAGCCATTGATTACTCCTCCTCTCCGCCTAGAAGGATTCCGCCTGCACTAGGCCCGTGAGCACGCTGTCCCCTCGCCATACTTTCACGCGGGCGTAGAGATTCTTTTGCTCGCGAAGAGTTTGCTCCAACTCAAGGCCCTTTCCCTCTGGCAGGTAGTACTCTTCCAAGCCATATTCAATTCGAGCGAATTTCGGTCTGCCATCACGGTCGGGATCTTTTTCAAGGGGAGCGGCAAGAGGAACGCGAGCAGAGGGTTCCTGATAGTGAAAACCGTCGTAACGTCCTTGTAAGACGACCTGTCCCGTAGCGGCTGCAGGTTCCTTTTGATAAAGGCCAACTGCGTGGTACAGCCCTTGCTGGTCTTCGACGACGACGTACACCTTGCTTCCATAGTCGATGTTTTCTTCGGCGATATCGGTAGAAACGAGACGTACATCGATATTGGAAATGTTGTAGCTCAAGCGGACATAATCGCCCATGAAGGGATGGCGGGGGTCGTCAGGCTCCGCTTTCAAGAGGATTTCTTGACCGGATGAAACGATGACGGCCCGGCTGCCTGCCATCAGGAGCAAGACGATCACCTGCAGGGCCACTACAGCGATAAAGGCAAAGCGGCGCATGAATTACACCTCCTTGCGACTGGCGTCCACAAGATGACGCCGTTTGCGTTCCAAGGAATAGCCGAGAACAAAGAGGACCAGGCCTCCACCGATAAAGAAAAGCGACTTGTCAAAGAGTCCCCAGGCGTATCGACCATAGGCGTAAAGAACACAGACCAGGAAAAAGAGGGTTCCGCTGTTGATCTGCCATTCTTCACGGAGCCGGCTCCCGCTTTGGATCAGCAGTATGGCCCCCACAAAGAGAATCAACAAGGCAGCAACTTCCGTATAGGTCATCAAGAACGTGCTGATTCCTATGGGGCTCCCGTTGCCGATCAGTTCTTTTCCCGGTTCAATGTACTTAGCGACAAAGGGAAGGGGGGCGGTCAAGGCAATCATGGCCAGTGATTCGAGCGAGGTTTGCTTTCGAGCACCCAACCATAGAATGGCCACGGCCGACAATAGCCAAAAAGCGGTAAGCCAAGGCCAAAAGGGTGCAAGAGGCGGCGGGTTCATAAGAAATAGGATCTCTACCAAGAAGGCGCCCCAGAGGAGCAACGGTGTGGACAGCAGCGGTGGCAAGGGACGATTGCTTTTTTCCGCGACGCGGTCGTAGATCAGCCCCCATAGTGGGAACAGGGAGAACCAGATGAGACTCTGTTCCGATTCCAGCAATTGAGCAAGGATGCAGAAGAAGAAGGCGATGGTGGCTCCATAGCGATGGACAGGCCGGTTGTTCCGCCAGAGAAAAGGGAGAACGAGCCCAATGAAGGCGCCGTAGAACCAGGGGCCGGTGACAAGAGACATGGTATGATCGGCGGCATCGCTAAGATTGGCGGCGGTCAGAAGAACCAACGCTGAAAGGTAAAAGAGAGGATGACCGGTCAGGTAAGCGACAGCGATGGCCCCGAGAAACCATAACCCCAGGCCGGTGGCATCATAGGAACTGATATGATACATCTGACCGACGAGCCAGATCCCGGCCCCGTAGGCGAACAAGCCCAGCAACAAAAAGGCTGAGCCGACACGAGGGTAGTTGCCCTTGCCATAAGCGAGAACATACCCAGTGGTGTAGGCGGCGATGATGACGCTGCAGATCAGGCCCAGCCGGATCGACCGGCTGATCTCGTCCCAGTTAGAGGCGACCATCAAGATGATCCCCAGACCGACGAGCAATCCGGCGAGCCACAGAATGATTTGAGACGAACGCCATTCCGAAGGGACATAACGCTCTTGCAGCCGTTCCCTCTGCTCGGCTGTAATCAGGCCCTCTGTGTACCACTGGTCGATTTCACCGCGTAACCACTTGTGCCGAAGCATCATCGACGATCACCGTCCTTTCTAGAACTCCGTAGAGACAGTTAGAGGTCAGGGGCAACGTTATAGATGAAACAAGTCTATAGATGAATCAACTTTAAAGACGAGACGAAGCTGTTTAGGGCTCGCTGGGAATCGCTGGTCAAGATTCCGACCTGCTTGACAGCAGAGTAGCCTCTCGCGGACATTCTTATCGGTTTGGCTCTTCAGCGATAGTACCCGTGGTGAGTTCAGCCAATCGCTGGAAGGTCTCTTCCCGGTTGAGGCTGTAATAATGGAGGTAATGGTCGCTGTCGATGATCCGGTAATAGGGGGTGAAGCGGTGTTTTTGGACGATGAAAGGCCCCTGCCGACTTTCTTCGGTCCACCATACGGGGCCTCCCAAGGTTTTGTACCAGGCACGAGACTTCGCTCGGGTGGAGACGAATTCAACGACATCGATAGTCATGTCGCCAAAGAGGGACTGAACAGGCTCACCTCGGCGAAACAATATAGCTGTCAGTGACGCCGCTGTAAAGCCTAAGGTCTTTCGGCCCTTTTCCACATCGACTAATGTTTTTTTCGATATGCCGATGATTTCAGCCATTTTATCCTGCGTCAAATCAGCATCCGTACGAATGAGCCGCAGCTTTGCGGAAACCAATTGGTCAAAAGTTTCCTGTGTCAGCACACCGGCGTCTTCCCGCTTCACCGGCATCCCTCCTCTGAAGTTAAGTGTAAAATTTCACTCTGTAGTGTAATTTTACACCGAGAGTTGATGTTGTCAACTACCGGAGTAGGACAATTCATACGATAGCGTATGATCTTGAAAATTAGAGGATTTGGTAGATAATCAAACCTAATCCCTACTCATCGAACTTATTGACGATTGCTTCACAAAAGTGCTTCTTGAATAAACTTAGCAAAATGGTGATATAATAAGCTCACAAAGGTCAAAGTTAGTCAATGACAGAGGAAAAAACTACTACGGATTTTCGGAGGTGGGATCATGGATTTCAACAAGCTGACCCAAAATAGTCAAGAAGCCTTTATGGCGGCCCAATCGCTGGCGGTACAGCAGGGAAATCCGGAAGTCGATGGGGAACACCTCTTGATGGCCCTTGTCGACCAGGAAGAAGGGTTGACTCGTCGACTCCTGGACAAGATGGGAATAGACAGTGAAGTCTTCCGCAGCCAGGTCCGGCGGGAAATGGAGCGAAAGCCCCGAGTGACCGGACCGGGTATGGAACATGGAAAGGTATATATTACGCCCCGGATGCAGCGTCTCATGGTGAAAGCCGAAGAAGAGGCACGGGGCCTAAAAGACGAATATATTTCCGTAGAACACCTGTTGCTGGCTTTTTTGGATCCGGCTCTCGATATGCCGCTGAAGCGTATTTTCAATGAGTTCAAGTTGAACCGGGAGAGCCTTCTGCAAGCGTTGACGGCCATTCGCGGCCACCAGCGTGTCACAAGCGCCAACCCGGAAGTGACCTATGAGGTGCTGGAAAAGTACGGCCGTGAGTTGGTCCAGGAAGCTCGAAGGGGACGTCTCGATCCAGTCATCGGCCGTGACGCCGAAATTCGCCGGGTCGTCCGGATCCTATCGCGAAAGACGAAGAACAACCCTGTCCTCATCGGCGAACCTGGCGTCGGTAAGACGGCCATCGTCGAGGGCTTGGCCCTCCGGATCGTCCGGGGCGATGTTCCGGAAGGATTAAAAGATAAGGCCATCTTCGCTCTCGACTTGGGCGCCCTGGTCGCTGGCGCCAAATACCGCGGCGAGTTTGAAGAACGGCTCAAAGCGGTGCTGCAGGAGATCAAGAAAAGCGACGGCCGGATCCTGCTCTTCATCGACGAACTGCACACCATCGTCGGTGCCGGTAAGGCCGAGGGGGCCATGGATGCCGGCAATATGCTCAAGCCGATGCTGGCCCGGGGGGAACTCCACTGTATCGGCGCGACCACCTTGGACGAATATCGTAAGTACATTGAAAAAGATGCGGCTTTAGAACGGCGCTTCCAACCGGTCATCGTCGAGGCTCCCGACGTGGAGGATACCATCTCTATCCTTCGGGGCTTAAAAGAGCGCTTTGAAGTCCACCACGGCGTGAAAATCCACGATAATGCTCTAGTGGCTGCAGCGACTTTATCCAACCGCTATATCAGCGACCGTTTCTTGCCCGATAAGGCCATCGACCTCGTCGATGAGGCTTGCGCCATGATCCGCACAGAGATCGACTCTTTACCGACAGAACTCGATGAAGTGAGCCGGCGGCGCATGCAACTCGAAGTGGAAGAGGCCGCGCTAGCAAAGGAAAAAGATAAGGCTAGTCTCGAACGGTTGGAGGCGCTGCGCAAAGAACTGGCCGATCTCAAGGAAAAAGAAGACCAGATGCGTGCCCGTTGGGACTTGGAAAAAGAAGCGATCCGCAAGGTGCAGTCCTTGCGCGAAGAGATCGATAAAGTCCGCCGCGATGTCGACGAGGCAGAGCGGGGATACCATTATGACCTCAACCGGCTGGCCGAACTCAAATACGGCCGGCTGCCGCAGCTAGAGCAGCAACTGCAACAAGAAGAAGCCGAACTGGCCCGGAAGTCCGGTGAAAACCGGCTGCTGCGGGAAGAAGTGACCGAAGAAGAGATCGCCGATATCGTCGCCCGTTGGACCGGGATCCCGGTCACGCGATTAGTGGAAGGGGAACGGGAAAAATTACTCCGGTTGAGCGACATCCTTCATGAACGGGTCATCGGTCAAGAGGAAGCTGTCGACTTAGTGACAGATGCCGTTCTCCGGGCTCGAGCAGGCATCAAGGATCCCCGCCGCCCGATCGGTTCTTTCATCTTCCTCGGCCCGACTGGTGTCGGGAAGACGGAACTGGCCAAGACGCTGGCCCGGGCGCTTTTTGACAGTGAAGAGAACATGATCCGGATCGATATGTCCGAGTACATGGAAAAGCAAACGGTAGCCCGGCTCATCGGTGCCCCGCCGGGATATGTGGGGTATGAGGAAGGCGGACAACTGACCGAAGCGGTCCGGCGCAAACCTTATTCAGTCATTCTCTTCGATGAGATTGAAAAAGCACACCCCGACGTGTTTAACGTGCTGCTGCAGATCCTCGATGACGGCCGGGTGACGGACGCTCAGGGACGGACGGTGGACTTTAAGAACACGGTGATCATCATGACCTCCAATATCGGATCGCAGTATTTGCTGGATGGGGTGACCGACGATGGCGAGATCCGTCCGACCGCTCGCGACCAGGTGATGCGCAGTTTGCGGAGCCATTTCCGGCCGGAGTTTTTGAACCGTGTGGACGATGTGGTCCTCTTCAAGCCGCTCACACTCAAGGAGATCACGGCGATTATCGATATAATGACGTCTGAACTGCAAGAACGGTTGCAACAGCGATTTATCCGCCTGGAACTGACCGAGGCGGCGAAAGAGCAGATCGCCCGGGAAGGCTTCGATCCCGTTTACGGTGCCCGGCCCTTGAAGCGGTATTTGCAGCGTCATGTGGAGACCCCGGTTGCCCGGGCGCTCATCGCCGGGACCGTATCGAATGGCGGGACGATTCGCTTTGATGTCCACGAGGGACGGCTTGTGATGTAGCACAAAAAACCATAGCGGTGGTGAGACAACATGGCCAATCTAGCCGACCAGATCGAACGTTACATTAAAGAACTGCTGGAGCAGAGTCGGGAGAGCGCCATCGAGGTTCAACGGCAGCAGTTGGCCGCTCTTTTCGGCTGTGTTCCGTCGCAGATCAACTATGTGTTGACGACCCGCTTCGCCACGGAACAGGGATATGTCATCGAGAGCCGCCGTGGCGGCGGCGGTTTCGTTCGCATCGTCAAACTGTCGATCGAAGAGGGTGACGATCTATGGGATTTTTTATCGACACAACTAGGCGATTTGATTTCAGAAGATCAGGCGAAACGGTTCATCTCCCGCCTAGTCGATGACCAGATGCTGACGGCACGAGAGGGACTACTGATGCAGGCCGCCGTCCAACGGGATGTGTTGCAGGGAGCCTATCCCCAACGGGACGCGCTGCGAGCCCGGTTGGTGAAAGCCATGCTCTATAATCTCATGCGGCAAGATCAGGAAAAAGAGTCAGCCGACGACTGAGTGAAATTGAATGACCCTATACTGGGGTAAAGGGGGCTTTCCGGTGTATTGCGATGAATGCAAAAAACGACCGGCTACGGTTCATCTGACGAAGATCATCAACGGGGAAAAATCAGAAGTCAATTTATGCGAAGAATGTGCTCGGGCGCAGCATAAAGAGTGGAGCATGGCCTTTGACGATGACTTTCCGATCAACAAATTCCTAGCGGGACTGCTCGGCTTTGACGCCCATCAACAGCAGGCCAAACAGGTGAATTTCGGCTTTGCGCCGCCAGAAAAATGTGAGAACTGCGGCGCTACCTACAACCAGATCAGCCAGACCGGACGACTCGGTTGCAACCATTGCTTTATTCAGTTTAAGGATAAGATGGAGCCGCTTCTCCGGCGTGTTCAAGGGTCCAACCGTCACACGGGCAAAGTGCCCCAGCGCACCGGCGGCACGATTCGCGTGCAGCGAGAAATTCAACAGCTTCGGGCAAAGCTGCAGCAGCATGTGGCCTTGGAAGAATTTGAGCAGGCCGCTCGCGTCCGGGACCGGATTCGGGACCTGGAAAAAGAGTTGTCGGAATAGGGGGTGTGCCTGATGCAAGAGCGTTTTGTCAATCAAGCCCGGACCAAATGGATGGAGGGCACCGGAAAAGAATCAGATATCGTCATCAGTTCCCGGGTACGCCTCGCCCGCAACCTCTGTGCCGTGCCCTTTCCCCATGGGGCCAAAGAAGAACAGTTGCAAGGCGTCGTCCGTGAAGTAGAGCAAGCTATCAATGATCCCCAGGTTCAACAGGCTTCCGCTGGGTTGGTCTCGGTCGATCTGCAAGATTTAAATCCCTTAGATCGGGCCGTTCTCGTCGATAAACACCTGATCAGCCCGCAGCACGCCGAGGAAACGCGAGGCAAGGGCCTGGTGTTGAGCCCTGACGAGGCCGTATCGGTGTTGATCAACGAAGAAGACCATCTGCGGGTCCAGTGCATCTTCCCGGGCCTACAGTTGGAAGAGGCCTGGGCTCTAGCCAGTCGCATTGACGATGTGCTCGAATCGAAGCTCGATTTCGCCTTTGACGAAAAACTCGGCTATCTCACCGCCTGTCCGACCAATGTCGGTACGGGCCTGCGGGCATCGGTGATGATGCACCTGCCGGCGCTGGTGCTGACCAACCAAGCGACTCGGGCGCTCGCTTCCCTCTCTCAACTGGGGATGACCGTCCGGGGCCTTTATGGAGAAGGTACCGAAGCGACGGGCAATCTCTTTCAGATCTCCAACCAGGTAACCCTGGGACGCTCCGAAGAAGAGATCATCTCCAACCTCATGGTCATCGCAACGCAGTTGATCGACCATGAACGGATGGCCCGCCAAGTTCTACTGAAGGAAACGAAGGACCAGCTGGAAGATCGCGTCTGCCGCGCCTTTGGCACACTGGCCCATGCTCGCATCATGACGACCAACGAAGCCATGACCTTGCTTTCGAACGTACGGTTAGGCATCGATCTGGGGATCATCAAAGGAATATCGCCACGAGTGTTGAATGAAATGCTCGTCCTGACACGGCCTGCCTTCCTGCAGAAGATGGCTGGGCGAGAGTTGAGCGCTTTCGAGCGGGATGTGCAACGAGCCTCCCTGATCCGGGAGCGCTTCCGGATGGAAGAGTAGAGGAGGACTAAGCATGTTAGGACGTTTTACCGAAAAAGCGCAAAAAGTTCTCCTCTTGGCCAAAGAGGAGGCCCATGCCTTAAAACATCCCGCTGTGGGAACAGAGCACTTGTTGCTCGGTCTCATCCGGGAAGGGGAAGGCATCGCGGCGAAAGCGTTGATGAGCTTAAATATTGACTTAGAACAGGTCCGGCAGCAAGTGATCAAACTGGTCGGAGAGGGTGACGGTGTACCGGCGGAAATCGGCTTTACACCGCGCGCCAAAAGAGCCTTGGAACTGGCCAATGATGAAGGCCGCCGCCAAGGGGTCAACTATGTAGGTACCGAACACATCCTACTCGGCCTCATCCGCGAAGGCGAAGGTGTGGCCGCGCGAGTGCTCACCGACCTCGGCTTGAACCTGGATAAAGTGCGCAAGCAGGTCATGGTTCTGCTCGGAGGCGGACCAGTCCATTCCGGTGTATCCGGCGGTGGTTCGACGGCCGATATGGGGCAGAACACGCCGACGCTGAATGAGTTTGGCCGTGACCTGACCGTCTCGGCCCGGGACGGCAAGTTAGACCCGGTCATCGGAAGGGAACCGGAAATCGAGCGGGTCGTCCAGATCTTATCTCGCCGGACCAAAAATAACCCTGTCTTAATCGGCGAACCGGGTGTTGGGAAAACGGCCATCGCCGAGGGTTTGGCCCAACGGATTGTGGAAGGAAAAGTGCCCGAAACGCTCGTCGGCAAACGGGTCGTGACGCTGGACTTGTCCTCTGTGGTAGCTGGCTCGAAATACCGCGGTGAGTTCGAAGAACGGCTGAAAAAGGTGATGGATGAGATTCGCCAAGCCGGGAATATCGTCTTGTTCATCGATGAACTGCATACCCTCATCGGCGCTGGTGCTGCCGAAGGCGCCATTGACGCCGCCAACATCCTGAAGCCTGCTTTGGCTCGAGGTGAACTGCAGTGCATCGGTGCAACGACCCTTGATGAGTACCGCAAGCATATTGAGCGCGATCCGGCGCTGGAGCGCCGCTTCCAACCGATCACCGTCGGCGAACCGAAAGTGGAAGAAGCGATCGCCATCCTTCATGGGCTGCGTGATCGCTACGAAGCTCATCACCGGGTGAAAATCACCGATGAGGCGATCGCGACTGCTGTCAAGTTATCGGACCGTTACATCTCGGACCGGCACCTGCCCGATAAAGCGATCGACCTCATTGATGAGGCCGCTTCTCGCGTCCGTCTGCAGGCTTATACAGCACCGCCAGATTTGAAGGAATTAGAAGCGAAGCTGGAAGAGGTGCGCAAGGAAAAAGAAGCAGCCGTTCTGTCTCAAGAGTTTGAAAAAGCGGCGGCCTTCCGGGATCAAGAGATGCAGATGAAAGACCAGTTGGAAAAAGAGAAGGACGCCTGGAGCCAAAAGCGAGGCATCGCCAATTCGGTCGTCAGTGAAGAGGATATCGCCCATATCATCGCCAGTTGGACCGGCATCCCCGTGAAAAAGCTGGCCGAAGATGAGAGCGCCCGCTTGTTAAAGCTCGAGGAAGTGCTCCACCAACGGGTCATCGGTCAGCAGGAAGCTGTAGCGGCTGTGTCCCGGGCTGTACGGCGAGCCCGGGCGGGACTCAAAGACCCCAAGCGCCCCATCGGTTCCTTCATCTTCTTGGGGCCCACTGGTGTTGGGAAGACGGAGCTGGCGAGAGCCTTGGCGGAGGCACTCTTTGGGCAGGAAGACGCCATGATTCGCATCGACATGTCTGAGTACATGGAGAAACACACCGTCTCCCGTCTCGTGGGAGCCCCGCCCGGATACATCGGCCACGATGAAGGCGGCCAGTTGACCGAGGCCGTCCGCCGCAAGCCTTACTGTGTGATCCTGCTCGATGAGATCGAAAAAGCCCATCCGGAAGTCTTTAACATTCTGCTGCAAGTGCTGGAAGACGGTCGTCTCACTGATACGAAAGGCCGGACGGTAGACTTCCGCAACACGGTGATCATCATGACCTCGAACGTAGGCGCATCGACGATCAAGCGCTCCGGCGTTATGGGCTTCAAGACAGGCGATGCGGAAGGGATCAAGGCTCGGGAAGCTCAATATGAGGGCATGAAATCCCGCGTGATGGAGGAGTTGAAGAAAAGCTTCCGCCCCGAATTCCTCAACCGGATCGACGAGACCATCGTCTTCCATACCTTGTCGACGGAAGACATTCGCAAGATCGTCAGCCTGATGCTGAAGGAACTGAACAAGCGCCTCATGGAGACAGGGATTTCCATGGAAGTGACCGATGGGGCCGAAGAATTCCTCGCCAAAGAAGGCTACGACGAGAATTTTGGCGCCCGCCCCTTGCGTCGCTCTATTCAGCGGCTCGTGGAAGATCAGTTCTCCGAAGGCATGCTGCGAGGCGACTTTAAAGCGGGCGATCGGGTCGTTGTCGATGCTGTCGACGGAAAGATTACCTTGAAGTCCAAATAAACTTTTCAAATGAAAGAAGAGGTTACGTCCTGAGAACGATAGGACTGTAACCTCTTTTTTTGATCAGAGAGCAGGTATTGACGGAGAATTCCCGAAATTAGATTTAACTCCGATGTATTTGCGCGGAAGAATCATCATCTTTGTAGGAAAGGTACGTTGTCCATGGCAAAAGCCAAAACGCGATTCTTTTGCAGCGAATGTGGTCAAGAGTCGTTAAAGTGGATGGGGCGCTGTTCTGGCTGTGGTGCTTGGAACAGCTTAGTGGAAGAGCGGATAGCGAAGTCGAGCGGCGATGGTGCGCTGAGCCAGCGATATGGCGCTGCGGCCAACGGTGCTGTGGTTCATGTGGATAAAGCAGAGGTCACAGAGAACATCCGGTTATCGACGGGCATCTCCGAATTGGATCGGGTCCTCGGCGGAGGGCTCGTGGCCGGTTCCTTAACACTGCTGGCCGGTGATCCGGGGATCGGAAAATCGACGCTGTTGTTGCAGGCGGCCCAGAAAATCGCCGACAACGGCGGCAGGGTCCTATACGTGTCCGGCGAAGAATCGGTGCAGCAGATCAAGCTTCGAGCCGCCCGGCTCGGGGTGCAAGGGGTGGAACTCTACCTCCTGGCAGAGACAAACATCCAGACGATTTGTGATTCGATCCGGGAGTGCAAACCGGTTTGGGTGATCATCGATTCGATTCAGACCATGTACTGGGATGAAATCGGTTCAGCTCCCGGGAATGTGGCTCAGGTTCGGGAGTGTACGGGCCAACTGCTCCGATTGGCCAAGGATTTGCCGGTGGCGATGACTCTGGTTGGTCATGTGACCAAAGACGGCGCCATCGCCGGTCCCCGCCTGTTGGAACATATGGTGGACGCCGTCCTCTACCTGGAAGGGGAGCGACACTACCTTTACCGGGTGCTGCGGGGGGTGAAAAACCGCTTTGGCTCCACGAACGAACTGGGGATCTTCGAGATGCTCGGTCAAGGCATGGTAGAAGTGCCGAACCCGTCGGCCTTTTTCCTGGCCGAACGGACCCAAGGGGTGTCCGGTTCTGTCGTCGTTCCTTGTATGGAGGGGACTCGCCCCGTCCTCGTCGAGGTGCAGGCCCTCGTGACGCCAACCACCTTCGGCCAGCCTCGCCGCATGGCCACAGGGATGGATTACAACCGGACCGTGCTCTTGGCGGCCGTGTTGGATAAAAAAGTGGGACTTCACTTAGGTCAACAGGATATCTATGTGAATGTAGCGGGCGGGTTGAAGCTGGCTGAGCCGGCCTCTGACTTGGCGGTGGTGACGGCCATCGCCTCCAGTTGGCGCAACCGGCCCGCCGACCCGGAAGTGGTCGTCATCGGAGAAGTCGGTTTGACCGGAGAGGTGCGGGCTGTCACTCATCTGGAAAAACGAATCAATGAATCGGTCAAATTAGGCTTTTCCCGGTGTGTTTGTCCGAAACAAAACAGGAAATACTTGAGAGAAGAAACGGGTATGGAAGTGATCGCGGTAGAGACGGTCGATGAAGCCCTTGCTGCCGTGTTGGGAGGATAAAGATGGTTAAAGAAACCGATGAAAAATTATTTCGAGCCTTGCGGTTTCTTGCACCCGGCACGCCCCTGCGGGAGGGGATGGAGAACATCCTGCGGGCGAAGACAGGGGGGCTCATCGTCATCGGTGACAGCCCTCAGGTGCTGGATCTCGTCGAAGGAGGATTTTTGATCAACTGCCCTTACTCATCGGCGGCTCTCTATGAACTTGCCAAGATGGACGGGGCCATCGTCCTCAATCATGACGCTACCCGGATCTTATACGCCAACACGCAACTCGTGCCGGATGCGTCGATTCCCTCGAGTGAAACGGGCATTCGCCACCGGACAGCCGAGCGGGTGGCCCGCCAGACAGGAGAAATCGTCATCTCCATCTCGCAGCGCCGGGGAATCATTACGATCTATCAGGGGATGATCCGCTACAGCTTGCGGGACATCGCCACGATTTTGACGAAAGCCAATCAAGGTCTGCAGACTTTAGAAAAATACAAGGTGGTCATCGACAAAGCGCTCGTCACGCTGACGGCACTGGAGTTTCAAGAGTTGGTGACTGTTTTCGATGTGGCGAAAATCCTACAGCGGATCGAGATGTTCTCCCGTATGTACTTGGAGATGCAGCAGTACATCTGCGAACTGGGTAACGAAGGCCGGCTCGTCAGCATGCAGTTGGCTGAACTGGTGGACAATGTAGAAGAACGGGGACGGATGGTCATTGAAGATTACCGGACCACGGAAAACCGTGCCGTTAGCCAAATCCGGGAGGAAATTCGCCATTCTTGTCATGATACGCCCGATTTGATCCCCATCGCCAAGATTTTAGGCTACGGAAGCGGCTTAGGCGTACTCGATATGTCTATTTCCCCCCGGGGCTACCGGATCCTGTCCCAAATTCCCCGTCTTCCCTATGCGGTCGTGGAAAACCTCGTAGCCACCTTTGGCAGCTTGCAGAACATCAACCGCGCGACCATCGAAGAACTCGATGAAGTGGAAGGGATCGGTGAGGTGCGGGCGCGGGCGATCAGGGAAGGCCTTCGCCGGATGCGGGAGCAGGTGTTGCTGGACGGGCATTTATAGTTCAGCTGTTGCTCCCGGCAGAGTCGCCTCCGTTATTATTTGCTCCGCTGTTTGAACCGCCGCCGGACGACTCGGAGCCCGATGGTGAGGGCGATGAAAGTTGCTCCATCATGCCGTGAAACTGTTGATAAACCTGTTGAAGCTGCCAACTGTCGGCGGGGTGCAGGTGATACCAGCCCTGTTGCAGCATGATATGAAAGAGTTCGCGCTGGCTGGCTTGCGTTTCATTCAAACAGACCATCAGGTCCTGATAGAGTGTCACTTGGCCCGCTTCCAAGGCGGCTACGTTGTACATATGGGCCAAATGTTTTTCCGTATTGATGATGTCCCAGAGCATCTCTTGATCACTCAGAAAACTTGACGAATCCTGCTGGTTACCGCCAGAAGGTTGACCATCTTGATTCGACGGCGATGGGTTGTCGCGGCCGCCTTGCTGCCGGGCGGTTTTGCGCATTTTCATGGCGCCGGCCATTGTGAGTGCCTCCTTTATGACCACATGGTTGTCGGAATCCCGCCCGATTGGCAGTGCTGAAGCAGCATCTTACAATGGCGCTGGTGCATCTGGCTGATTCTCTCCAGTGCCGATTTGACTTGACTGTTGCCACAGGTCTGAGCGAAGGAACGGCTCTTTTTAGCGACGTTCATTTCATGAGCCATCAGGTCAACGATGAGCAATAAGTCCTTGTCTGTCATCGGCGGAACGGCCAGGTTGACTTGCGGAAGCATGGCTGGCGGTGCGCCGTACATCGGTGGTGGATAAGAGGGATAGGGCGAAGCTGGTCGCATGTAGGGATAGCCGTAATAGCCGGGAGGTGCCGTCGCTCCCAATTGCCCCTGTTGCTGTTGTCCCCCGTCCTGGGAAGCGTTCTGTTGATTTTGGTTTCCACCGGAGTTGTTTTCCGAATCCGGTTGCCCTTGTCCTTGACTTTGTCCTTGGGGATTGTCCTTTTGTTTGGCATTCTGCTTTTGACTTGAGCCTTGCCTTGAATTCGGTCCAGAATTCTGCTGCCGGTTGCCGCTCCCTTGTTGACCTTGATGACTCTGCCCTTGATTCTGCGGTTGCCTTTGTTGGGATGACGATGGGGCAGAGCTTTGAAAGCCTGTCGGTGGTGACGGCTTTGCCCAATAGGCCGGATCCGTCATGGGGGGATAGATCATGACGGGTGCAGCCCCTATGGGAATGCCCGGTTGGTTGCCTGATGATGACTGGTCTGTTTGCAAGCTAAATCCCTTCCTTGGGCAGTATGATGGTTTCAGTTTGCGCGGGTGCCAGTCACTTCATTCGATTTCCCTAAAGCCCTAAAAAGGCAATAAAAAAGCGACCGGCAATGAGCCGACCGCGTGCAAGTCATGAGGTCAAGTGAAATTGAATACTCTTAACGTGGATACCTTCTCGTTTTCCTGTTGCAGTACATCTGACAAGTTTAAACCTAAGCTATGGCATAGGGCTGTCATATAGAAGAGCGATTTTCCCATCTCACCGACGATGATATCGCGGCAGTTGGGGCAAAGTTCGCCTTCCAAATGAGTGCTCAACAGGGTTTTCAGATCTGCAAGGGTAGCCTCAGGTGGAATATCATGCTTTTCCGCTTTTATCTTCACACAGCCGCAATTGGTCACGGCTTTTACGACCGCCCGGTTTACCCGGGCATTGGATTCCTGAGACTTGGAGAGTATGTCCAAGATACTTTGATGACGGATTAAAAATTGGGATACCGTATCCTGAAACTGTTCGCACGCCAAGTCTTTCATGCTCCAATGCTCCCGTCCTTTCCCAACCGGATGTTTGCCCCCATTATAGCGGGGTCCGCCAGCGATTGTCAATCAAAGGGGGATGGGGAAAGATGGCACTTAAGCCAACCTAATGTCGGATAAAATTCGAATTTTGGGTTTGATGGCAAAGGAGGGATCCCGTGTTTTCCATCGGCGATAAAGTGGTCTATCCCATGCACGGTGCAGGTGTCATCGAGGCGATTGAAGAGAAAGAGGTCCTAGGCAAGAAACGGAAGTATTACGTGATGAAGCTTTCCATCGGCGATATGCGGATCATGGTCCCCATCGGCAATACCGACGATATCGGGTTGCGGCAGGTGGCTGACGAAGAGGGGATCTCCCAGGTGATGGAAGTCTTGCAGCAGAAACGAAGCACCGCCTCGAACAACTGGCATCACCGCTACCGGGCCAATCTCGATAAAATGAAGAGTGGCGACATCTTGGCAGTCGCTGAGGTAGTACGCAACCTGGTTCACCGCAACCAAGATAAAGGCTTGTCCACCGGTGAACGGCGAATGCTGGAAAATGCGAAACAGATCCTGATCAGTGAGCTCGTCCTGGCCTTCGACTCTCAACCGGCGCAGATTGAAGATCTTTTGGCCCGGGTACTGGCCTAAAATAGACAGGTCATGCGGGCTTTTTACATTGTTTAAGGAAATTTAACGAAAAAAGTTCTAAAAAAACCCATCTTCTTGCCAGGACATATGTTTTTCCCGTATAATGTTAATGAAACTTAGCAAAAATATTAGAAAAGGAGGTGATTGGATGCTTAGGAATATCATGAGATACGCCATTGCGCTGGCTTTTGCCGCTGCAGGCTTTTCCTTTGGGTATTCGTTAATTTCCGGGGCGAACCGCGTTTTTGACCTTTCCTCTTACCCAGCGAAGCATTCCTTCTTGGCCATAGTTACGATGCTTCCCGGTTTGTTTGGCTTTTTTATTGCCCCCCCATTGATGAAGCGAGTCGTCGTTCTGACCGGTTGGTTGGAAAACAGACTGCAACGAACTCCCACGCAAGAATTGATCGGCGGGGCCTTTGGACTTATCGTTGGCCTTTTCATTGCCAACCTGTTGGTGTCTCCCATTTCTGAGATTCCTGGTTTGGGTCGTTATATCTCCATTTTTGTGGCGGCTATCTTAGGATATGTCGGTATGCGTGTCGGTGTCAAAAAGCGTGAGGAAGTATTGAGTGTCATTCCCCGGCTCGGTGGGAAGGAACGAAGCCAACCGAAAGGGGATCCCCCGAAAAACCCCTCTCTCAAGGTCCTTGATACGAGCGTCATCATCGACGGACGGATTGCCGATATCTGCAAAAGCGGTTTTATTGACGGTACGTTGGTCATTCCGGCCTTTGTGCTCGAGGAATTGCAGCATATTGCCGATTCGTCAGATTTGCTGAAACGCAACCGCGGTCGGCGGGGCTTGGATATACTCAATAAGATCCGCAAGGAATTGGATGTCGTCGTCCAGATTGACCAGCGCGACTATGATGACTTGGCCGAAGTCGACTCCAAACTGGTCCGGCTCTGCCGGGAAGTGGGCGGACAGATCGTCACGAACGATTATAACTTAAACAAAGTGGCCGAACTGCAGGGGGTCAAGGTTCTCAATATCAACGAATTGGCCAACGCCGTCAAGCCGGTCGTTCTGCCGGGCGAAGAGATGACCGTACAGGTGATCAAGGATGGGAAGGAATTAGGCCAAGGTGTAGCCTACCTGGATGACGGCACGATGATCGTCGTCGATGGTGGCAAACGCTTTATCGGTCAGATGATTACCGTCTTGGTGACGTCGGTGCTGCAAACGGCGGCAGGCCGTATGATCTTTGCCAAACCCAAAGCTGGTGATGGAAAAAAGGCGACCACGTCTTCGCCTTCTCCGACCTTGAATGAGGTGAATGCAATTGTCTAATGGGTGCTGTGCAGCCATTATCGTCGCCGCCGGGCGCGGCAAGCGCATGGGTGCCGACAAGAACAAAGTTCTCTTACCCTTGGCAGGCAAACCGATCATCTGGTGGACGCTGCAGGGTTTTGTGAACCATCCGGCTCACTTTCAGCCGATCCTCTTGGTGACCAGCCGAGAGGACATAGCCTACATGCAGGGGTTGGTGGAAGGGAACGGCTGGGCGGAACGCATCCGGGTCGTCGAGGGCGGCGAAGAGCGAATGGATTCGGTACAGCAAGGGCTTAAAGCTTTGGGTGAGAAAGCATGTAAATGGGTGGCCGTGCATGATGGCGCACGGCCCCTTTTCACGCCCGCCTTGCTTACCAGATGTATCCAAAAGGTAGCGGCTTGCCGATCCGCTGTCGTCGCTGTGCCGGTCAAGGATACGATCAAAAAAGTATCAGCCGACGGCAAAGTGATCGAAACACCGGAACGTTCCGGTATGTACGCTGTCCAAACACCGCAAGTCTTCGCCGTAAAAGATCTCCTTCATGCTTATGACCATCTAAAGGAGTCTCGTTCCCGGGGCTATCGCGGCATTCCCACCGATGATGCCATGGTCATGGAGATGGCCGGCTATCCCGTCTATCTCGTCGAAGGGGAGTACGAAAACGTCAAGTTGACCACGCCCGAAGACATGGTGCTGGCGGAAGCCATCATCAAGCGGAGGCAAAAGCAATCGGACGCTGCGGTTGGCGAAGCTGCGGCAGCCCAGGAACGGGCGATGGAGCTTTCATCGGATCCGCTGCAATGGCTGCTTCGGGTGTGTACCGGTATGGGATATGATGTGCATAAGCTGGTAGAAGGACGGAAACTCATCCTCGGTGGTGTCGACGTGCCCTATGAAAAAGGGCTGCTCGGTCACTCCGATGCCGATGTGCTACTCCATGCGATCAAGGATGCCCTGCTTGGCGCCGCCTCCATGGGCGATATCGGCCGTCATTTCCCCGATAACGATCCGACCTACAAAGGGATTTCCAGCATCCTGCTTTTAGAAGCCGTCGATGGTAAGCTCAAAGAGCGGGGCTGGACCGTCGTCAACATCGATGCGACCATCGTGGCTCAGCGCCCCAAGCTGGCGCCGTTCATTCCGGCCATGCAACAAAAGATCAGTCAGGCTTTAGGTATCCCGGTGGATCGGATCAATGTGAAAGCTACCACGACAGAGGGGCTTGGTTTTACCGGCACCGGTGAAGGGATCGCAACTTATGCCGTGGCTACCGTAGTCAAAAACTAGGTACTTTCGCTTGTTCTGTGGACGAGTTTTTACATAAACAGAGAAAAGGAGCATGACCTCGTGCAAAACGTCCGCGTTCGTTTCGCCCCCAGCCCCACAGGTCCGCTGCATATCGGCGGTGCCCGTTCAGCCCTGTTTAACTTTTTGCTGGCTCGCCGCTTTGGCGGACAGTTCATCGTCCGGATTGAAGATACCGACCTAGAACGCTCGAGCCTAGAGAGCGAGAAGAACATTCTTGACTCTTTAGAGTGGCTCGGCATCACCTGGGATGAAGGCATCCGCGTCGGCGGACCTCATGCCCCATACCGGCAGACGGAACGTCTTTCCATCTACACAGAGGCGGCCGAGAAGCTGCTGGCATCGGGACAAGCGTATCGCTGCTATTGTTCGGAAGAAGAACTGGAAGCCCAGCGGCAGGCGTTTATCGATAAAGGGGAGATGCCTCGCTACGCTGGTAATTGCCGCTGCCTCAGCCCGGAAGATGAAGCCCGCTATCAAGCGGAAGGACGGAAGCCCGTCATTCGTTTCCGAGTGCCTGATGAAGGTGCTGTCACCGTCGATGACCTGGTACGCGGTCAAGTCAGCTTCGACTGTGCCGGTATCGGTGACTTTATCATCGTCAAGTCGGACGGTATTCCGACCTATAACTTCGCCGTCGTCCTCGACGATGCATCGATGGATATCACCCATGTTATCCGGGGCGAGGAGCATCTCTCCAATACACCTCGGCAGCTTTTAATTTATGATGCGCTGGGATTGTCCCGTCCGAAATTCGCCCATGTATCGTTGATCCTCGGCAAAGACCGCACCAAGATGAGCAAGCGCCACGGTTCCACCTCCGTCGTGGCTTACCAGTCTCAAGGGTATCTTCCTGAGGCACTGGTGAACTTCCTCGTGCTGCTAGGGTGGTCTCCGGAAGGGGAAGAAGAGATCTTCACCTTGGATGAGTTGATCAGCCGCTTTTCCCTCGACCGGGTGGCGAAAAACCCCGCTGTCTTTGATTCGGATAAACTAAACTACATCAATGGCGTCTACATCCGCAAAGCAGAGATCGACCGCTTGATCGAATTAGCTCTGCCGCACCTTCGGGAAGCGGGTTATCTGGCGGAGGCGCTTGATGATGGGCAGAAGCAAAAAGTCCGGTGGATGATGCAGGCCGTTCAGGAGAAAATATCCTACATGGCGCAAGTCGCCGATTTTGCTCCGCTCTTCTTCGGGGATGAAGTGACCTTCGAGAGCGATGAAGCCAAGGCGGTCTTGGCAGAAGAGCAGGTACCTCTGGTGTTGAACGCCTTTTTGCAGAAAATCACCGATGGCCGGGCGATTGAGCCTGATTCGGTAAAAGCGCTGCTGAAGGAAGTCACCAAGGAGACGAAGCAAGGCGGAAAGAAAGTCTTTATGCCCATTCGTATCGCTTTGACGGGCCAACAGCATGGTCCTGATCTCAACTACATCATTGCCGCGCTCGGCCGGGAATCGGTCGTCGCCCGGGTTCGCCATTCGGCGGCCCAGTTGGACTTGTCGCTGTGACAAGTCACATTGACACCGCTTTCGGAAAAAACGTATAATAGGCCATAATCGAGATAACTGAACAAAGATACCGATGAAGATCGGGAGGAACCATCGTAGATCCCCACCAGAGAAGGTCGCCGTTGGCTGGAAGCGACCGGGGTGAACAGCGGTGTCTGTGCGCCCGGGAATCGCCCGATTGAACCATGGTGACGACCATGTGTAAATCCGGCCGGATTGGCCCCGTTATCCGCCTTCGGAACGCCTGTAACGGGGCGCGCCGGACGAGTTGGCGCTTGTGCGTCAAGCAGAGTGGAACCGCGAAAGACCCTTCGCCTCTGTCCTAAGACAGAGGTGGAGGGTTTTTATATTTTTCAAGATTGACAGGGGGGACTGACACATGCTGGGTCGTATCCGCAGAGACATTCAGGTGGTATTTGAGCGAGATCCCGCAGTAAAATCCGTATGGGAGGTCATCCTCTGTTATCCGGGATTTCACGCGATTTTAATCCACCGCGTCGCACACTGGCTCTATAAGAAAAAATGGCCTGTATTGGCCCGGTTCATCTCGCAGGTTAGCCGCTTTGTCACGGGTATCGAGATTCACCCCGGTGCGAAGATCGGAGAAGGGCTGTTCATCGATCACGGCACCGGTGTCGTCATTGGGGAGACGGCGGAAGTGGGCGATAATGTCACCATCTATCAAGGCGTGACCTTAGGTGGAACGGGGAAGGAAAAAGGCAAGCGCCACCCCACCATCGGCAACAACGTGGTCGTATCGTCGGGCGCCAAGGTTTTGGGCTCCATGACCATCGGTGACAATGTGAAAATCGGTGCCGGTTCAGTCGTGCTCAAACCGGTCCCGCCGAACTGCACTGTCGTCGGTGTGCCGGGACGAATCGTCATCCGTGACGGTGTCAACGTGAAAGACCGCAACCCTATCGATCTAGACCATAATCATCTGCCTGACCCAGTTGCGGAGATGCTCTTCTGTATGCAGCGGAAGATCTCCCATCTGGAGGAACGCATCGCTCAATTGGAGGGAAATACGAGTGACTCTCAAAGTGTACAACACGTTGAAGCGGGAGAAAGAAACGTTTGTTCCGCTTAAAGCGGGCAAGGTCGGCATGTATGTGTGCGGACCGACGACCTACGATTATATCCACCTAGGCAATGCCCGGCCCCTAGTCGTTTTCGATACGGTTCGCCGCTACCTGGAGTATACAGGGTATGAAGTCGACTATATTCAAAACTTTACCGATATCGATGACAAGATCATCAATCGGGCCAATGAGGTCGGGGAAGATCCGATACAACTGGCAGCCCGCTTCGTGGAAGAGTATTTTCAAGACGCCAAAGCACTGAACGTGCGGCCGGCTACGGTTCACCCCAAGGTGAGCACCCATATGGGCGATATCATCGCCATGATTCGCAGGCTCGAGGAAAAAGGTCATGCCTATGAAATGGAAGGCGATGTCTACTTCTCCATCCCTAGTTTCAAAGACTAT
The DNA here is from genome assembly GCF_009720735.1 of Heliobacterium mobile. Taxonomy (GTDB): domain Bacteria; phylum Bacillota; class Desulfitobacteriia; order Heliobacteriales; family Heliobacteriaceae; genus Heliobacterium; species Heliobacterium mobile. The sequence continues at coordinate 97,372 of NZ_WNKU01000011.1, read as the reverse complement.
GGGAAGCTGTCCGGCCGTTCCCAAGAAGATATGCAGGCCGGTGCCCGCGTGGAAGTGGACGAACGCAAACGCCATCCCATGGATTTCGCCCTTTGGAAAAAAGTGAAGCCTGGCGAACCTTCCTGGGACAGTCCCTGGGGCAAAGGCCGTCCCGGCTGGCATATCGAGTGCTCGGCCATGTCGCAGAAGTATTTGGGTGACACCTTCGACATCCATGGCGGCGGGCAGGATCTCATCTTCCCCCACCACGAAAACGAAATCGCTCAATCAGAAGCTTGCACCAGTACCGCACCGATGGCCCGCTACTGGCTGCACAACGGCTTCATCACCGTCAACCAGGAAAAGATGTCCAAGTCCTTAGGGAACTTTTTCACCCTTCGCCAAATCCTAAAAAAATTCTCCGGCGACGTGGTTCGTTTCTACCTGCTCTCGACCCATTACCGCAGCCCCCTGGATTTTGACGATACCAAACTCGAAGCCGCTCAAAAAGGCCTGCAACGCTTGCGCACGGGCCGTCGCCTGCTGGAAGAGGCGCTGAAAGACTCGGCTCGCCAAAGCGGCAATAATCGTCCCGCAGCGCAGCGGGAGAAACTGGCCGACCAGTGGACAAAGACGAAAAATGATTTCCGAGAAGCTATGGACGACGATTTCAACACGGCTCTCGCCCTATCGCTGCTCTTTGACTTAGCCCGGGAGACGAACGCTTTTCTCCACGGCGGGGAAGGCCTGGGGGCCGAGGATCTTCAACTGCTCCGCCATGTGGCGGAAACGTTTGATCAACTATCCGGCGTGATGGGAATTGAACTGTCAGAGACGGCAGAAGCAGCCGATGACTCCCTCGTCGACGGACTGATGGACTTGTTGATCAGCCTTCGTGCTGAAGCTCGCAAGAAAAAAGACTGGGCCACAGCCGACAAGATTCGAGACGGCTTAAAAGAGCTGGCGATCATCATCGAAGACACGCCCCAAGGGGCCCGTTGGAAGAAGGGCTGAAGTTGAGCGGCATCCATAAAGACTGGACAAACCGTCTCCCCGCTGAACTACCCTCTCCTTTGGCGCTGGCCTACTTAGGTGATGCCGCCTATGAGCTATGGGTGCGCCGCTTTCTCATCGACGCTGGCCTCGTCAAAGTCAAAGATCTGCACCGGCTCGCTGTTGAGCTCGTCCGGGCTCCTTCCCAAGTCGAACTACTGCGCTGGCTGGAGCCCCAACTGTCCGAAGAAGAGATGGAATGGGTCCGTCGTGGCCGCAACGCCAACTCCAACCGCTGTCCCAAATCGACCGACGTGGCCACCTATCGACTGGCCACTGGCTTTGAGTGTTTGATCGGCTACTGGACCCTCACCTGCCCGGACAAGCTCGAACTGCTCCAGACATATTTCGAGTCTCGGCTCGGGAATAATCGGCAATAAGTGTGGCAAAAGTGCCTGGTCAATGGTAATATTTAGTTAAGACGTAATTTGTTTAATTTTCTATAGTTATGGCTTAACTCAAACTCTAAAAACGCAACTAGATAGAACAACCTAGGGGTGCGTTGACAGAGCGAGCGTTTTGAGCGAAGCGGCGTCGTGAGCGCAGGTTGCGAAGCGGTTTAGCGCGTCACGGTTCACATGCAGAAATGCCCAGAGGTTTTGGCGCGCTAGCGGAGCAACTCAGCGAACAGCCGCGTAGCTCTTAGCGAGCGGAGTCAATGCACCCCCACGGTTAGGCACAATAGTTTGCATTATAAATAGTGGTTTAGCGACCAACGAAAACCAACTTGGACGGAGCAATTAATTTATGGAAGTCAGCCTCATCGCCCATACCCCAGAACCGGAGCGAACCGTTGCCGCGGCGGCCCGGCTCTGCTACTCGCCCGATGATCCCCAGGCGCTGCTTGAAGGCATGAACGAAGCAAGAGCGTTGGCCTTACTGGACAAACTAGTGGCAATGGGTCATCTGTCGCCGCTAGAGCATGCCAGTTTCACCTTCTCGGTCAGCGGTATTTCCCGTGCCATGAGCCACCAGTTGGTCCGGCACCGCATCGCCAGTTACAGCCAACGGTCACAGCGCTATGTTCGAGAAAATGACTTTGACTACGTCATGCCCCCGTCCGTCGCCCGGCAACCGGAAGCGCGGGACAAGTTTGACCGGCTGATGCAGACGATCGCCGACGCCTACGCCGAACTGACGGCGCTCGTCCCGCCGGAAGATGCCCGCTATGTGCTGCCCAATGCCTGCACGACCGCCATCGTATGCACCTTCAACACGCGTAGCTTATACAATTTTTTCGAGCACCGGCTCTGCCGGCGGGCCCAGTGGGAGATTCGCCAGGTGGCCGAAAAAATGCTCGAAGAAGTCCGACGGGTGGCACCGAGGCTCTTCGCCGGCGCTGGAGCTCCCTGTGAGGTGAAGGGAATTTGCCCGGAAGGGGCCATGTCTTGCGGGAAATTAAAATCTCTGGGCATGAAGAAAGTGGGACCGAAGTAGAATGAATAGAGACGGAGACAAGAAGTTCCCTCCTGTGGAAGAACGGGAGGATCTGCTAGCCGGACGGCAACCCATATTGGAAGCATTGAAGTCGGGCCGTGCTATCAACAAGCTCGTCGTCGCTAAAGGGACGCGAGAAGGCTCCATCCGGGAGATCATCGCCCTCGCCCGAGAGCGGAAGATCCCTATCGTCGAAGTGGAACGGCTTGTTTTGGATCGGGAAGCTCGTCATCACCAGGGTGTAATCGCCCATGTAGCTCCCATCAAATATGTGGACGTTGAGGATATGCTGGAAAAGGCCAAAGCCAACGGCGAAGCGCCTTTCATCTTGATCCTCGACGGATTGGAAGATCCCCATAATGTAGGCGCCCTGCTAAGGACGGCGGAAAGCGCCGGTGTACACGGCGTCATTATTCCGAAGCGGCGCGGTGTTCCGATTACGAGCACCGTGGCCAAAGCGTCCGCTGGCGCTGTTGAACATGTGTCTATCGCTCGGGTGACGAACCTCGTGCAGACGGTGGACCAATTGAAGAAAGCCGGTCTGTGGATCGTCGGCAGTGACGGATCGGCTCCCCAACCCTTCTATATGCAGGACTTCTCTGGACCCATCGGATTGATCGTCGGCAGTGAGGGAAAAGGCATCAGCCGCCTGCTCGCCGATACATGCGACTTCCTGGTCTCCATCCCCATGGGCGGTCAGGTGGGCTCTCTCAACGCTTCCGTGGCTGGGGCATTGCTGATGTACGAACGGGTACGCCAGAAACAGGTGAGCACCGGCACTCCCCAATAAGGGGCATAGCTCTATGAAAGACATCCTGATCGTGGACGGGTACAACGCCCTCAACGCATGGCCGAACCTGGCCGGCCTGCGTACCCATAATTTTGAACACGCCCGCGACCGTTTGATCGATGCATTGGCCGAGTATGGGGCGTTAAAAGGGATGGAAGTGATCATCGTTTTTGACGCCCACCTCGTCAAAGGAGGGGTAGAACGGGTCGAACAAAGGCCCGGGATTCAGGTCGTCTATACCCGGGAGGATGAAACGGCCGATCGGTACATAGAGCGAGTGCTGGGGCGACTCAAAAGAGCCAACATATGGGTGGCGACGGGTGACGCCGTGGAACAGTTCATGGCCTTAGGAAGAGGCGCCTGCCGTTTGCCTGTTCGAGAACTATATCATCAAGTGGAAACAGCTACCCGTGAGCGGCGGCGAATGACCGACTCGGCGGCGGAGAACAGCAAAGGGGACAATAGTTTAGACAGCCGCATCAGTGAAGATGTTCGGCAGAAGCTGGAACGGATGCGACGGGGTCTTTTGTCCTAAAAGTGGCTAGATCCGGGGCGAGTCCTTGACGGTCAAAAACTCCTTCGGGTATAATGAGGATGTTCCGAAGGGACAACCCGTTCCAGGTGGGACAGGGCTTCACACCAACCGGTGATATTACGGGGAAACTCTATAGGTGGGGGCGATAGGCGTGAGTGTGAATGCCCAGAGAGAATTGTTGGACGACTTTGAGCAACTCGTGGACGAAGAAGTCGTAGAACTGGCCAAAGAGGGCGACGAAGAAGCCCTGGAATACTTGATCAATAAATATAAGAACTTCGTTCGTGCCAAAGCCCGTTCCTACTTTTTAATCGGGGCTGACCGGGAAGATATCATCCAGGAAGGCATGATCGGACTCTACAAAGCGATTCGAGACTTCCGGTGTGATAAACTTTCTTCGTTTCGCGCCTTTGCCGAACTGTGCATCACTCGTCAAATCATCACGGCCATCAAGACGGCGACACGGCAAAAGCACATACCCCTGAACTCCTATGTATCGCTGAATAAGCCCATATACGACGAAGATTCCGATCGCACCCTGCTTGATGTCATCTCGGGAACGAAAATCACTGACCCCGAAGAATTGATCATCAGCCGGGAAGAGTTTGATGATATTGAAGAAAAAATGGGTGAAATCTTAAGTTCGCTCGAATGGAAAGTTTTGATGTCTTACCTGGAGGGCAAGTCATACCAGGAGATCGCTGTCGATCTGAAGCGGCATGTCAAATCCATCGATAATGCACTGCAGCGGGTCAAACGCAAACTGGAAAAGTACCTCGAAAACCGCGATGAAGAACGAGCCGCTGCGGCGAACGGAGCTAAGGAAAAAAGTCCGAACCGTGACGTTCGCTTTTTAAGCAAAGAAATCGTCGATGTGACGAAGTAAAACCACCCTGTACAGGGTGGTTTTTTTTCTGCTGCCCTTATATCTCCGGGGGAACCGGGACATAATGTGTAGGAATACCTCTCCGCCCATAATCAGGAAGTTGCAGAAGCACCAGGGAACGTTGTTGACTTCCGTATTTGCTTATGCTAAAGTAATTTGGGTAATGGGTAAATTCGGACCACCCGACTGGGTGGTTTTGTTAATCAAGCAGGGGAGGTGTCGCAGATGCGTGTCGGAGTTGCTCTGGCCTGCACCGAATGCAAGCGCCGTAATTACATGACCAACAAAAACAAAAAGAACGATCCCGATCGGATTGAACTGAAGAAATACTGCAAGTGGTGCAAAAGCCAAACGGTTCATAAAGAAACGAAGTAGTTTTTACTTAACTGAAGCAGTACAGACCTTCTGACGGTGTTTTTGTCCCTCAAGAGTCAGACCGTGGATGACGATATGTTGACCGCGGTGCCCTTGATGGTAATCGGTCAAAAGGAAGGGAGTTCCTGTGGGCGAAACAAAGAAACTGGAGAAGCCTGAAAAGGTCGAGAAAAGCGAAAAGGTGACAAAAGGAGCCTCGACCAAGGAACCTGCCAAGAAGCCGGCAGCGGCTCAAAGTTCGTCGGCTCGATCCCAGGACTTTGCCAAGGGTGTTGCAAATGAACTGAAAAAAGTTCATTGGCCTACCCGCCAGCAGGTAATCTCATACACCGGGGTAGTTATCGCATCTGTCGTCATCGTCGGTGTCGTGATTTTCTTGGTGGATGAAGCATTGGGACTCGCCTTAGGGCAGTTGATCAAGTAGCATGGACAAACAGTGGTATGTAATACACACCTACTCCGGCTACGAGAACAAAGTGAAAGCCAACCTGGAACGCCGGGTAGAATCGATGAACATGGAGGACAAGATCTTTCGCATCCTTGTTCCCATGGAAGATGAAGTCGAGATCAAAAACGGCAAGCGCAAAGTCACCAAGCGCAAAGTATTTCCAGGTTATGTCCTCGTTGAGATGATTATGACCGATGATTCCTGGTATGTAGTGCGGAATACACCAGGGGTAACAGGGTTTGTCGGCCCCGGAACGAAGCCGATCCCCTTGCAACCCGGTGAGATGGCCTACATCTTAAAATCGATGGGTCTCGAAGACGCGAAAACACGCCACGACTTTGAAGTCAAGCAGAATGTACGCGTCATCTCCGGTCCCTTTCAAGATTTTATTGGGATTATCGAAGATATTCAACCGGAAAAAGGCAAGCTAAAAGTGCTTGTTTCCATGTTCGGCAGGGAAACCCCTGTGGAACTTGATTTTGCACAGGTTGAAAAATTATCATAATCAATAAAACTACTACAGATCAAGTTAAGGAGGTGGCATTATACAATGGCAAAAAAAGTTGTCGCAGTCGTAAAACTGCAATGTCCTGCAGGTAAAGCTAACCCTGCTCCCCCAGTTGGTCCGGCTCTCGGTCAGCACGGGGTTAATATTATGGCCTTCTGTAAACAGTACAACGAAGCTACGGCCTCCCAAGCAGGCCTGATCATTCCCGTTGAGATCACCGTTTACGAAGACCGTTCTTTCACTTTTGTCACGAAGACTCCTCCGGCAGCAGTTCTGCTGAAAAAAGCCGCCGGTGTTGAGACAGCTTCCGGTACCCCCAACAAGAAAAAAGTGGGTAAAGTATCGAAAGACAAAGTCAAAGAAATCGCTGAACTGAAAATGAAAGACCTGAACGCAGCTAGCGTAGAAGCAGCGATGCGCATGGTTGAGGGCACTGCTCGCAGCATGGGTATCGAAATCATCTAAGCGCACTGTCGGTCCGTCGAAAAGATTGTGGGAGGAGCCATTAGGATCCGCCATAACCACAAGGAGGAAAAATCATGCCAAAACACGGTAAGAAGTACCTGGAAAACGCCAAAATGGTGGACCGGGATACGGTTGTAGAAGCTCCGGAAGCAGTGGAAGTCGTCAAGAAAATGGCTACGGCCAAGTTTGACGAAACCATCGAAGCCGCTTTCCGTCTGGGTGTTGACCCCCGCCATGCCGATCAAATGATCCGCGGCGCTGTTGTCCTTCCCCACGGTACCGGTAAAACCCGCAAAGTGGCTGTCTTCGCCAAAGGCGACAAAGCCAAAGAAGCTGAGGCTGCTGGCGCTGATTTTGTCGGTGCGGAAGACCTCGTCGAAAAGATTCAAGGCGGCTGGTTTGATTTCGACGTAGCCGTCGCGACTCCTGATGTCATGGGTATGGTCGGTAAACTGGGTCGTGTGCTCGGTCCCAAAGGCCTTATGCCCAACCCGAAAACCGGCACCGTTACTTTTGACGTGGCTCGCGCCATTCAAGAGATCAAAGCCGGTAAGATCGAGTACCGCGTTGACAAGACGGGTATCATCCATGCTCCCATTGGAAAGGCTTCCTTTGATGCGGAGAAATTGCTGGAAAACTATCAGGTGCTGCTCGACACCCTGATCAAAGCGAAACCGGCTGCTGCCAAAGGCCAGTACATCAAGAGCATTACCTTGTCTTCCACCATGAGCCCTGGTGTGCGGATCAACCCGCTCAAACCCCATGCCGTACAAGCTCAGTAGTTTTTAAACTTGACAAGTGGATGACTACTGATTAGGATAGATAGTGCTGATAATTTGAAATTGAAAAGATTCGCTGTAGACAGCAGGTGCCGTAATCTTACGGCTTAAGGCGCAAGCGCCTGCCGAGGTGATTTGACCGAGATAAACCGGTGAGAGATATTCTATTTCTCAGTTGGGATTGATTTGTCATGTCGAAGCCTCTGCTGTTGAAAGCGGAGGCTTTTCCGCTTTTCCCGAAAAAGGGGGTGAAATAGCCCGTATGACCACAAAAGCTGTGAAAGCAGAGTCCTTGGTGGAAATCAAAGAAAAACTCGGTCAAGCCCAGTCTTGTGTACTGGTCGACTTCCGGGGCATGACAGTGAAAGAAGCTACGGATCTGCGTAACAAATGCCGCGAAGCTGGTGTTGACTTCAAAGTCTGCAAAAACACACTGACAAGCATCGCTGCTGCTGAACTGGGAATTCAAGGACTGGATGTATATCTGGCTGGCCCCACCGCAATTGCCTTCGGATTGACCGATGCTGTTGCTCCGGCCAAAGTCCTGACTGAGTTCGCCAAAACCACGAAAAACAAAAACTTCGCCGTAAAAGGCGGTGTCGTTGACGGCAAAGTCATCGATGCCAATGGAGTCAAAGCCCTGGCCGATCTTCCTTCGCGGGAAGTTCTGCTGGCTCAAGTCCTGGCCGGAATTCAAGGTCCCTTGGTCGGCCTGGTCAACGTGCTCCAAGGTCCGATTCGCAAGCTGGGTTACGCCTTGGAAGACCTGCGCAAGCAAAAAGAAATCGCCTAGCTGCCTGACGGGTTACCGTCAACATAGTTCATAAAAATTTTGATATTATCAAATGGAGGAATTCATTACCATGAGTAAAATCGCTGAAATCATCGAAGCGGTCAAAGGCCTGACCGTCCTCGAACTGGCCGAACTGGTCAAAGCTTTCGAAGAAGAATTTGGCGTAAGCGCCGCTGCCCCTGTAGCTATGGCTGCTATGCCTGTTGCTGCTGCTGCTGCTCCTGCTGCTGAAGAGCAAACCGAATTCGACGTTATCCTCAAAGCCGCTGGCGACAAAAAAGTTAACGTCATCAAAGTCGTTCGTGAAATCACCGGCCTCGGACTGAAAGAAGCCAAAGACCTCGTCGATGGCGCTCCCAAAGCCGTTAAAGAAAAAATCGCTAAAGAAGAAGCCGAAAGCATCAAGAAGAAACTTGAAGAAGCCGGCGCTTCCGTCGAAGTTAAGTAATTTTAGCATCATAGACAAACAGGAAAAGCAGGGCGGACCCAACCGTCCTGCTTTTTTTACCTCGCCAAAGCTTTCCCTTGGTTGACAAATGGTACCTCTTGTGCTAAAATTATATCTTGCGATCGTACTTGTGATTTGGGCGACCTTTCCCAACAGCAAGTACATAATTTGGAATATTTTAATGGTTGACAGGTTAGAATACCCGGATATGAGGGGGAACCTAAGGGTATGCCGATTGGGACTCGCCGGGGAGGGAGTCTGTTGCCGCATGTTAAAGAAGAAACCCAGTTCGACTAGAGGGTAGGGACTAGACCCTCTCGCTGGTGTTTCTTTTGTTTTGCTATCACGAATCAAGAGGTGAATACGGATGGTATATCCTGTGCAATGTGGGCCACGAGAGCGTTGGAGCTTCGCCCGCATCCAGGAAGTCATGGACATGCCCAACCTGATAGAAATCCAACAAAATTCGTATCGCTGGTTTCTTGACGAGGGCTTGCGCGAGATGTTTCGCGATATCTCGCCCATTCAGGACTTCACCGGAAACCTGATCCTGGAGTTCATCGACTATTCCCTGGGGGAACCCAAGTATAGCGTGGAAGAGTGTAAAGAGCGGGATGTCACTTTCGCCGCTCCGCTTCGCGTCAAAGTCCGTCTGATCAATAAAGAGACGGGCGAGGTCAAGGAACAGGAAGTTTTCATGGGCGACTTCCCACTGATGACCGAAAAAGGCACCTTCATCATCAATGGTGCCGAGCGGGTAATCGTCAGCCAATTGGTCCGTTCGCCTGGTGTCTATTTTAACGAAACGACGGACCCGACGAGCGGCAAGAAGGTCTATGGGGCGACCATGATCCCCAACCGCGGTGCTTGGCTGGAGTTTGAGTCTGACGCGAATGACAACGTCTATGTGCGTATCGACCGGACTCGGAAGCTGCCGGCCACCGTCTTGATCCGGGCGCTGGGCTATTCGAACAACGTGCAAGTTCATGAGCTCTTCGACGGTGACGAGCGCATCCGCATCACCTTAGAGCGGGACAACACGGAAAATACCGAAGAAGCGCTCGTCGAGATCTACAAGCGACTCCGACCTGGCGAACCGCCCACGGTGGACAGCGCCCGTTCCTTGCTGGATACGCTGTTCTTTGACCCGAAACGATATGATCTGGCCAAAGTGGGCCGTTATAAAATCAATAAACGCCTCGGCTTGCAAATAGAAAAAGAGATTCGCCATCTCACCAAAGATGATATCATCGCCACTGTCCGTGAAATGCTCAAGCTGATGCAGGGCGAAGGCCATGCCGATGATATCGATCACTTGGGCAACCGGCGCTTACGTTCTGTCGGCGAATTGCTGCAAAACCAGTTCCGCATCGGCCTGTCTCGGATGGAACGGGTCGTCCGGGAACGGATGACCATTCAAGATGTAGAAGTGATCACTCCGCAGGTGCTCATCAATATTCGTCCTGTTGTGGCGGCGATCAAGGAATTCTTCGGATCTTCACAGCTCTCGCAGTTTATGGATCAGACGAACCCCCTTGCTGAACTGACTCACAAACGCCGTCTCTCGGCTCTCGGTCCCGGCGGTCTTTCTCGGGAACGGGCCGGTTTCGAAGTGCGGGACGTTCACCACTCCCACTACGGACGGATGTGCCCCATTGAGACGCCGGAAGGTCCGAACATCGGCCTGATCGGCTCCTTGTCCACCTTTGCGCGGATCAATGAATTCGGCTTCATCGAAACTCCCTACCGGAAGGTCGATAAAGAACGAGGCGCAGTGACCGAGCAGATCGATTACCTGACCGCTGACGAAGAAGATAAGTTCATCGTCGCTCAGGCGAACGCGCCTTTGGATGAAGAAGGACGCTTCATTCAAAAAAAGGTCAACGCCCGCCATGGTCATGACATCCTCGTGGTCCCCATGGAAATGGTTGACTATATGGACGTGTCGCCAAAACAGGTTGTATCGATCGCCACGGCATTGATTCCCTTCTTGGAACACGACGACGCGAACCGGGCCCTCATGGGCGCCAACATGCAACGTCAGGCCGTGCCCTTGCTGCGCACCGATGCGCCCTATGTGGGTACCGGTATGGAATACAAAGCAGCGAAAGATTCTGGCGTCGTAGCCATTGCCAAAAAACCCGGTGTCATTGAACGGGTGAGTGGTGACGAAATCATCATCCGCTCCGACGACGGTACGCTGGAACAGCATAAGCTGCTCAAGTTTTTACGTTCCAACCAAGGCACATGCATCAACCAGAAGCCCATCTGTCACAAAGGACAGCGGGTGGAAGCCGGCGACATCATCGCCGACGGACCTTCCACGGACCAGGGCGAACTAGCCCTCGGCCGTAACGTACTCGTTGCCTTCATGACCTGGGAAGGGTACAACTACGAAGACGCCATCTTGGTCAACGAAAAGCTCGTCAGAGAAGATTACTTTACTTCTATTCATATCGAAGAGTATGAGTGCGATTCTCGTGATACCAAGCTCGGGCCGGAAGAAATCACCCGTGACATTCCGAACGTCGGTGAAGAAGTCCTCAAAGACTTGGACGATCGCGGGATTATCCGCGTCGGTGCCGAAGTGCGGCCGGGCGATATCCTCGTCGGTAAAGTGACGCCCAAAGGCGAAACGGAACTGACGGCAGAAGAGAGGCTCTTGCGGGCCATCTTCGGTGAAAAAGCTCGCGAAGTCCGCGATACGTCCTTACGTGTTCCTCACGGCGAAGCCGGTAAGATTGTCGACGTGAAAGTATTCTCCCGGGAAAACGGTGATGAACTGGCACCTGGGGTCAACCAACTGGTGCGCTGCTACATCGCCCAAAAACGGAAGATTTCCCAAGGCGACAAGATGGCCGGTCGACACGGAAACAAAGGGGTTATCTCCCGCATCATGGCTGAAGCCGAGATGCCCTATCTCCCCGATGGCACACCGGTCGAGATCGTCTTAAACCCGCTTGGGGTTCCTTCCCGGATGAACATCGGGCAGGTCCTGGAGTGCCACCTCGGCTGGGCTTCGAAAAACATCGATCGTGGCTTGCTGGCCGACGGCGAGCCCAGTGGAGAACGAGGCATCCGTGTTGCCACTCCCGTTTTCGATGGGGCCACCGAAGAAGATATTTACGAATTCCTGACGCAAGCCCGTCTGCCGGAATTGGCTGAAACGGCCATGTCCGATGCGCGGACCGAACACATGCGGGAGATCTTCCCGTCCATTCCGCTGGGCAAAACCATTCTTTTTGACGGTCGTACAGGGGAGCCTTTCGATAACCCCATTACGGTCGGATACATGTATGTGTTGAAACTGGCTCACCTTGTCGACGACAAGATCCATGCCCGTTCCACCGGTCCCTACTCGCTGGTCACGCAGCAGCCTCTCGGCGGTAAAGCCCAGTTCGGCGGACAGCGTTTCGGTGAGATGGAAGTTTGGGCCTTGGAAGCCTATGGTGCCGCCTATACCCTGCAAGAAATCCTCACGGTCAAGTCTGACGACGTGGTCGGTCGGGTGAAAACGTACGAAGCCATCGTGAAGGGTGAAAACATCCCCGAACCGGGAGTGCCTGAATCCTTCAAGGTCTTGATCAAAGAACTGCAGAGCCTCGGGTTGGATGTGAAAATCCTGTCTGAAGACGAGCGGGAGATCGAGATCAAAGAAGTGGAAGAAGACGTAGCGGAGACAGCCAAAGAACTGGGCATCGACATTCAAGGTGAAGAGAGACCAGAGGCTGACAACGTACCTAGTCCGGTCGCTGAGGAATCGGACGACGAGGAAGACTTGGATTTTGCGGCTGGCTTCCTGCAAGACGCCTTGGATGAGTTGGAGGAAGAGTAAGCCCACGGGTGACGAACCGGAAGGGAGAGAAACCGTTGCTCGACGTCAATAATTTTGACCGTATGCGTATCGGTCTGGCCTCACCGGAGCTGATCAAGCAATGGTCGAGTGGAGAAGTTAAAAAACCGGAGACGATCAACTACCGGACTCTCAAACCGGAACGGGACGGCCTGTTCTGTGAACGGATTTTCGGGCCGACCCGGGACTGGGAATGTCATTGCGGCAAGTATAAACGGGTCCGTTACAAAGGTATCGTCTGTGATCGCTGCGGTGTTGAAGTAACCCGTTCGAAAGTACGCCGCGAACGGCTCGGTCATATTGATCTGGCTGCACCGGTGTCTCACATTTGGTATTTCAAAGGTATTCCCAGCCGCATGGGGCTGCTTTTAGACATGTCCCCACGGTCTCTGGAAAAGGTGCTCTATTTTGTCGCCTACATCGTCATCGATGCCGGTGACACACCGCTGATGAAGAAACAACTGCTGACGGAAACGGAGTACCGGGAACACCGGGAAAAATACGGCAGCCGTTTCAAAGCCGGTATGGGCGCCGAAGCGATCAAAAATCTGCTCAGTGAGATGGACCTGGACCAGCTCTGTGAAGAGCTACGCCAGGAACTGAAAGAAGTGACCGGCCAGCGCAAGGTACGGGCTATACGCCGCCTGGAAGTGGTCGAAGCCTTCAAAAACTCCGGCAACCGCCCTGATTGGATGATCATGGATGTAGTGCCTGTCATCCCACCGGAACTGCGCCCGATGGTTCAGCTCGATGGCGGCCGTTTTGCCACATCGGACTTAAACGACCTGTACCGGCGCGTGATCAACCGGAACAACCGCTTGAAGCGCCTTCTCGATTTGGGCGCCCCTGATATCATCGTCCGCAACGAAAAGCGGATGCTGCAAGAAGCGGTTGATGCGCTCATCGATAACGGACGGCGCGGCCGACCTGTCACCGGACCGGGGAACCGCCCATTAAAGTCCCTGTCCGACATGCTCAAAGGAAAGCAAGGACGTTTCCGTCAGAACCTGCTGGGGAAACGGGTCGACTACTCCGGTCGTTCCGTTATCGTCGTTGGTCCTGACTTGAATCTCCACCAGTGCGGCTTGCCAAAAGAAATGGCGTTGGAATTATTCAAGCCTTTTGTCATGAAGAAGCTGGTCGAAGACGGCCATGCCCATAATATCAAGAGTGCCAAACGGATGGTGGAGCGCGTCAAGAATGAAGTCTGGGATGTCCTGGAGGACGTCATCGCCGAGCATCCCGTTCTCTTGAACCGTGCCCCAACCTTGCACCGTTTGGGCATTCAAGCCTTCGAGCCGGTCCTCGTCGAAGGTCGAGCGCTGCAGATTCACCCCCTCGTCTGTACGGCCTATAACGCCGACTTCGACGGTGACCAGATGGCCGTTCACGTCCCTCTGTCGGCGGAAGCCCAGGCAGAAGCGCGAAACCTGATGCTGTCAGCTCAAAACATCCTGAACCCGAAAGACGGCCGCCCTGTCGTCACCCCGACGCAGGACATGGTTATCGGTTCCTACTACCTGACGTTAGAACGGGAAGGCGCCCGGGGCGAAGGCATGGTCTTTGCTTCCGTGGATGAAGCGATCGCTGCGTATGAGTCTAAATCGGTCCATCTGCAAGCGAAAATCCGCATCCGCCTCAACGATCGTATCCGGGAAGCCCTGGAATACGCAAAGCCGGAAGCGCGGACTGTCGATGAACGGGACCGCTTTACCACAACTGTGGGCCGGATCATCTTCAATAACGTCATCCCGCCTCGAGTCGGCTATGTCAACGAAGTCGTCGGCAAGAAGCAACTGGGTGTCATCGTGGCCCGTTGTTACGACAAGTTGGGCATCGGCGAGACGGCCAAGATGCTCGACGGCATCAAAAAGCTCGGCTATCAGTACTCGACACGGGCCGGGGTCACCGTCGGCATCACCGACGTCGACGTGCCTGAAGAAAAGAAACGGCTCCTCAAAGAGGCCGAAGCCAACGTGGAGAGAGTCGAAGGACAGTATCGCCGCGGTTTGATCACCGAAGAAGAACGGTACCAGAAAGTCATCGACATCTGGAACCGGACGACCGATGATGTAACCCAGGCGCTGCTCAACACGTTGAGCAAATTCAATCCCGTCTACATGATGGCGACCTCTGGTGCTCGCGGTAACATCCAGCAGATCCGACAGCTCGCCGGGATGCGCGGTTTGATGGCCGACCCCTCCGGTCGAATCATCGACTTGCCCATTAAAGCGAACTTCCGGGAAGGACTCACCGTGTTGGAATACTTCATCTCCACCCACGGCGCCCGGAAAGGTCTCGCCGATACGGCCTTGCGGACGGCTGACTCGGGATATCTGACTCGCCGTCTCGTCGACGTATCTCAAGACGTCATCGTCCGGGAAGTCGATTGTGGCACCCATGAGGGTATTCCTGTCGAGGCGATCGTCGACGGCAAGCAAGTGATCGAACGCCTATCAGACCGCTTAGCCGGTCGTTATGCGATGGAAGACATCATCGATCCCGAGACCGGTGAACAACTGGCCCAGATCGGCGAAGAAATGTCTCAAGATCAGGCTGACCGGATTGAACAACTGATCAAACAGGAAAAACTCCCCCACAATTCTGTATATATTCGCTCTGTCCTCACCTGTAAAACCCGTTACGGTGTCTGTCGGAAATGTTATGGACGCAACTTGGCGACGGGACGCACCGTTGAGATCGGTGAAGCCGTCGGTATCATCGCCGCTCAGTCTATCGGTGAACCGGGAACCCAGCTGACGATGCGTACCTTCCACACCGGCGGTGTTGCCGGTGATGACATCACGCAAGGTTTGCCACGGGTTGAAGAACTTTTCGAAGCCCGGAAACCGAAAGGCTTAGCCATCATCGCCGAAACGGACGGTATCGTCAAAATCGTCGATAACAAAGGACGAAAAGACATCGATATCCAATCGGATGACGGAGAAACCCATCATTACGGGATTCCGTACAATTCCCGCTTAAAAGTGGAAGACGGGCAACGGGTACCGGCCGGTACGGAGATGACCGAGGGCTCTGTCAACCCCCACGACATGCTGCGGGTGCGCGGTATTCAAGGCGTGCAAACGTACTTGCTGCGGGAAGTCCAGCGCGTGTACCGTCTGCAAGGCGTCGACATCAATGATAAACACATTGAAGTCATGGTCCGTCAGATGATGCGCAAAGTCAAAGTGGAGGAATCGGGCGATACAGAACTGCTGCCCGGCGGACTCATCGACATCGCCGATTTCGAAGCGGAAAACGTCAAAGCTATCGAGGTCGGCAAAGAGCCCGCGACGGCTCGGCCGATCCTGCTGGGGATCACCAAAGCCTCTTTGGCGACGGACTCGTTCCTCTCCGCGGCGTCCTTCCAAGAGACCACGCGGGTGTTGACGGAAGCGGCCATCAAAGGCAAAGTCGATCCGCTGCTCGGTCTCAAGGAAAACGTCATCATCGGCAAACTGATCCCGGCCGGTACGGGCATGTCTCGCTACCGCAATATTCAAGTTGTCACCGGTGAGGAAGACTTGTTGGAAAACGACGAAGTGGAAACGGACGAATATCCTGCCTAATAGCTCCATTGGCAGCTTCTGAGTGTGTCGTGAGCGCGCAAAAGGTGACTCTAGCATTAAGAATTAGGGTGTATTGGTTGTTCGCCGCTTGCTTTTAAGGTGAGCAGCAACAACCGATACACTCATGATTGCCTAAATGAGAAGTTCTTCCCCCATGCTTGTACAAAAGCGATGTTAACAGGTTTTTTGTTGACACGCCCACTCAGAAGTGATACTATATGCTAGTGTGTGATTCGTTAAAGGAGGATAACTATGCCTTTAGAGCGCTTGAAATCGGCACGGCAGCGAACCGTCGGGACCAAGCAAACCCTGAAGGCCGTAGAGAAAGGGCAAGCAAAGCAGGTGTTTGTTGCCGTCGATGCTGACCCTTATGTGATAAATCCTTTAATGAAGCTTTGTGAAGAAAAAGCGATCCCTGTCGTCAATGTAGATACGATGGAGGCTCTAGGCCAGGCTTGTCATATCAAAGTCGGTTGTGCCTCTGCTGCCATCATGGCTGAATAAGACAAATTTCTTCACTGACGATACGCATGGGTGAGTTGTAAGAATTCCGGGAAGGAGGTGCATGTTCATGCCGACAATCAGCCAGCTCGTTCGGAAAGGCAGAGAAGTTCTCGTAGAGAAATCGACTGCACCGGCGTTAAAAGAGTGCCCCCAAAAACGCGGGGTTTGCACCCGTGTTTACACCACGACGCCGAAGAAGCCGAACTCTGCTCTTCGTAAAGTAGCCCGGGTCCGTTTAACCAACGGGGTGGAAGTCACCGCCTATATTCCCGGTATCGGGCACAACCTTCAAGAACACTCCGTTGTTCTGGTCCGCGGTGGTCGGGTAAAAGACCTTCCGGGTGTCCGTTATCACATCGTTCGTGGCGCTCTGGATACAGCCGGTACCCAAAACCGCAACCAGGCCCGTTCGAAATATGGAACGAAACGTCCCAAAAAAGGTGCTGCCACCGCAGCTAAAGGTAAAAAGTAAGAGGGGGAAAACTGAATGCCGCGTAGAGGTTCTGTCGCAAGGCGCGAAGTGCTCCCCGATCCTATCTACAAATCGAAATTGGTCACCAAACTGGCCAATCAGGTTATGTTTGATGGGAAGAAAAGCACTGCGGAGCAAATCCTGTATGGCGCTTTCGACGTAATTCAACAAAAAACCAACAAAAACCCGATGGAAGTCCTTGAAGCCGCAATGAAAAACATCATGCCGCTTCTGGAAGTGAAAGCTCGTCGGGTTGGCGGTGCCAACTACCAGGTTCCGATCGAAGTTCGTCCTGACCGTCGTCAGACCCTGGCCATCCGTTGGCTCGTCAAATATGCCCGTGAACGGGCTGGCAAGACCATGACCGATAAAATGGCTGCCGAAATCATGGATGCCGCCAACAGCACCGGCGGTGCCGTGAAGAAAAAAGAAGACACACATAAAATGGCTGAAGCCAACAAAGCTTTTGCCCATTATCGCTGGTAAGAAAAGATAACGTCCCGCCAGGACCTGAAGTCCTATAGAAAGGGGGAACGAACGTGCCAAGGCAGTTTCCTTTAGACAAAACTCGTAACATCGGTATCATGGCTCACATCGATGCCGGTAAGACAACCACTACCGAACGGATTCTGTTTTATACCGGCAGGGTGCACAAGATTGGTGAAGTTCATGATGGCGCTGCTACCATGGACTGGATGGTGCAAGAGCAAGAACGCGGCATCACCATCACCTCTGCGGCAACCACCTGCCAATGGCGCGGGCATCGGATTAACATCATTGATACGCCCGGCCACGTGGACTTTACTGTAGAAGTCGAACGTTCCCTGCGGGTATTGGACGGGGCCGTCGCCGTATTCTGTTCAGTCGGCGGCGTAGAACCTCAGTCGGAAACCGTGTGGCGACAAGCTGACAAATACGGTGTACCCCGTATTGCCTATATCAACAAGATGGACCGGACCGGAGCCGACTTCTTCCGCGGCGTATCCATGATCAAGGATCGCCTCGGAGCGAATGCGGTACCGATTCAACTGCCCATCGGCTCAGAAGATCAGTTCAAAGGCATCATCGACCTGGTCACCATGAAAGCCATGATTTACGTAGACGACCTGGGTAAAACCAGTGACGTCTCGGAAATCCCTGCAGATCTTCTCGACATCGCCAACGAATACCGTGAAAAGATGGTAGAAGCCGTTGCCGAGAGCGATGAAGAATTGATGATGAAGTACCTCGAAGGGGAAGAGTTGACGGAAGAAGAGATTCGTAACGGCCTGCGCCAAGGGACTCTCTCTGTTAAGTTCACGCCTGTTCTTTGCGGTTCTTCCTTCAAAAACAAAGGCGTTCAGCCGCTGCTTGACGCCGTCGTCGAATACCTGCCTGCACCGATCGATATCCCTGCGGTGAAAGGGGTCAACCCTGACTCTGGGGAAGAAGATCATCGCGATGTATCAGACGACGTGCCCTTCTCGGCCCTGGCTTTCAAAATCATGGCTGACCCTTACGTAGGTAAACTGGCATTCTTCCGGGTATACTCCGGTAAATTAGCTGCTGGTTCCTATGTATTCAACTCCACTAAGGGTAAAAAGGAACGGATTGGCCGTATTCTTCAAATGCACGCCAACCACCGGGAAGAGATTGCTGAAGTCTACACCGGCGACATCGCCGCAGCGGTCGGTCTAAAAGATACGACCACCGGCGATACGCTCTGTGACGAAAAATCTCCCATCATCCTTGAATCGATGGACTTCCCGGAACCTGTTATCTCTGTGGCGATTGAGCCTAAGACGAAAGCAGACCAAGATAAAATGGGTATCGCCCTGCAACGTCTATCGGAAGAAGATCCGACCTTCAAAATGCACACGGATCATGAAACCGGCCAAACGATCATCTCCGGTATGGGTGAACTTCACCTGGAGATCATCGTAGACCGGATGCAACGGGAGTTCAAAGTGGACGCGAACGTCGGCCGCCCTCAAGTTGCATACAAAGAAACCGTCCGTGGCAAAACGAAGGCCGAAGGCAAGTTCGTCCGCCAGTCCGGTGGTCGTGGTCAATACGGTCACGCCGTTATCGAGATCGAACCGCTCGAAGCCGGTCAAGGTTACGAATTTGTCAATAAAATCGTCGGTGGCGTCATTCCTCGTGAATACATCGCCCCGATCGATAACGGTATCCGTGAAGCTGCTTTAACAGGCGTCCTCGCAGGATATCCGACCATCGACTTCCGTGTCACTCTGGTATTCGGCTCCTACCACGATGTGGACTCCTCTGAAATGGCCTTTAAGATCGCTGGTTCCATGGCTTTCAAAGAAGCTGCCCAAAAGGCAAAACCGGTTATCCTTGAACCTGTCATGAAAGTGGATGTCACTGTTCCTGAAGAATACATGGGCGACGTCATCGGCGACATCAACTCTCGCCGTGGCCGCATCGAAGGTATGGAAGCCCGGGGCAATACTCAAATCGTAAAGGGCTTTGTACCGCTGTCTGAAATGTTTGGCTACGCGACCGACCTCCGTTCCCGGACACAAGGCCGCGGTCAGTATATCATGCAGATCAGCCATTACGAAGAAGTACCCCGGAACATCGCCGAAGGCATTATCGCAAAACGGCAAGGCTAAACCGCCTGCGGGTGGTTTTCGCCAGATAGAGGGTGGCTCAGCCACCCCACATCACTGAAATCCTGAAAAGGAAGGATGAGTGCAAAATGGCAAAAGCTAAATTTGAGCGCACTAAGCCGCACGTAAACATTGGTACCATCGGTCACGTTGACCATGGCAAAACCACCACCACCGCTGCCATCACCCTGGTTCTCTCCAAAGTCGGTGGAGCTTCTTTCAAGAAGTATGACGAAATCGATGCTGCTCCGGAAGAACGTGAGCGCGGTATTACCATCAACACCGCTCACGTCGAGTACGAAACCGAAACCCGCCACTATGCTCACGTGGACTGCCCTGGTCACGCTGACTACATTAAAAACATGATCACCGGTGCTGCACAGATGGACGGCGCTATCCTGGTTGTCTCCGCTGCTGACGGCCCCATGCCCCAAACTCGTGAACACATCCTCCTGGCTCGTCAGGTTGGCG
This sequence comes from Heliobacterium mobile, assembly GCF_009720735.1. Lineage (GTDB taxonomy): Bacteria > Bacillota > Desulfitobacteriia > Heliobacteriales > Heliobacteriaceae > Heliobacterium > Heliobacterium mobile. Next base: position 77,392 of record NZ_WNKU01000011.1, on the reverse strand, counting down.
TTCCCTACATCGTTGTTTGGCTGAACAAAGCTGACATGGTGGACGACGCTGAACTGATGGAACTGGTCGAGATGGAAGTTCGCGAACTCCTCTCCTCCTACGAATTCCCTGGCGACGATATCCCCATTGTTGCTGGTTCCGGCCTGAAAGCCCTCGAATGCGGTTGCGGTCAACGCTCCTGCGAATGGTGCGGCAAAGTCTGGTCTCTGATGGACGAAGTCGACAAGTACATCCCCACTCCGGAACGTGCTACCGACAAGCCCTTCTTGATGCCTGTTGAAGACGTCTTCACCATCACCGGTCGTGGTACCGTTGCTACCGGTCGGGTTGAACGGGGTCAAATCAAAGTCGGTGAAGAAGTTGAACTGGTCGGTCTTGCTGAAGCCACCCGTAAAACTGTTGTCACCGGTGTTGAAATGTTCCGCAAGCTCCTCGACTTTGCTCAAGCTGGCGACAACATCGGCGCCCTGCTCCGCGGTGTAGACCGTAAGGACATCGAGCGCGGCCAAGTTCTGGCTAAGCCCGGTTCCATCAAACCTCACACCAAGTTCACCTCCGAAGTGTACGTCCTCTCCAAAGAAGAAGGCGGCCGCCACACTCCGTTCTTCAACGGCTATCGGCCCCAGTTCTACTTCCGGACGACCGACGTCACCGGTTTTGTTCAACTGCCTGAAGGCGTTGAAATGTGCATGCCTGGCGACAACATCAAAATGATTATTGAACTGCAAAAAACCATCGCTATCGAAGAAGGTCTCCGTTTCGCTATCCGCGAAGGCGGCCGGACCGTTGGCGCTGGCGTTGTCACCGGTATCATCGAGTAATCGATAGGCTTCTCAAAACGACCGGGTACCCTGTCACCAGGCCCCGGTCGTTTATTTACGTCTAAAATTCGATTTTCTCTAAAAATATTTTATAAACCCTTGCATTTTAGAACGATCGATGATAGACTTTCATATTGTGGGTTGGCTTTGCGATGAAGCGAAAGGTTGCCCAACTAACCCTAGGATAGATGGGCTCTACTACCTTTGTGTCATTTGAATAGGACACACCCGAGGGCGTTGTTGGGGTAATTTTCGTGGAGAAGGTCCGTATTAATCGGGCGACTAAAGGAGGGACTTACCTAAATGGGTAAACAAAAAATTCGGATTCGCCTCAAGGCATTCGATCATCGGATTTTAGACCAGTCTTCCGAAAAGATCGTTGAAACTGCCAAGCGGACAGGCGCAGCCGTGTCCGGTCCGATTCCGCTGCCGACGGAGAAGAGCATCTACACCATCTTGCGCTCTCCCCACGTCAACAAGGACTCGCGTGAGCAGTTCGAAATGCGCACCCACAAGCGCCTCATCGACATCCTCGAGCCGAACTCGAAAACTGTCGATGCGCTCATGCGCCTGGACTTGCCGGCAGGCGTGGATATTGAAATTAAACTCTAATGGCTTGTCTAGAGATGGGAGGTGTCATCGTTGCCTAAAAAAGGACTTCTCGGCCGGAAAATTGGCATGACGCATGTTTTTGCCGACAATGGGGTGGCGGTTCCTGTAACTGTTATCGAAGCTGGCCCCTGCGTCGTCGTAACGAAAAAGACCATGGAGAAGGACGGCTACGAAGCCATCCAACTCGGATTCGGTGACGTTCGTGAGAAACTCCTGAACAAACCGAAAAAAGGTCACCTGAAAAAAGCAGGCGTACGCCTCGTGCGGACTCTGCGCGAATTCAAGGTCGACAGCATTGATCAATACACGGTTGGACAAGAACTGAAAGCCGACCTCTTCGCCGCTGGCGAACTGGTTGACGTCGTCGGAACCTCCAAGGGTAAAGGTTTCGCTGGCGGCATCAAACGGCACAACTTCAACCGCGGACCTATGGCCCACGGTTCCAAATACCACCGTCGTCCTGGTTCTGCCGGTGCAAAAGGACCGGCTCGGATCTTTAAAGGACGCAAAATGCCTGGCCGTATGGGACATGAACGGGTTACCGTTCAAAAACTGCAAGTCGTTCGCGTTGACGCAGAACGCAACTTGCTCTTGATCAAAGGTGCGATTCCCGGTCCGAAACGGGGACTTGTCATGATCAAGAGTTCCGTAAAAGCCAAGTAACCATCCCCCGGAGAAAGGAGGACCTGAAATGCCGAAAGTAGCCGTTTATAACGTCGAAGGCAATCAAGTCGGCGAACTCGACTTGAATGACGAGATTTTTGGTATTGAACCGAACGAACATGTGATGCATCAGGCTGTGGTGACCCAACTGGCCGCCTGGCGGCGGGGTACCCACAAAGTCAAGTCCCGTGGCGAAGTCTCCGGGGGCGGTAAAAAGCCCTGGAGACAAAAAGGAACTGGCCGTGCTCGTGCCGGTACCAGCCGTTCCCCCCTGTGGCGTGGCGGTGCCATCATCTTTGGACCCCAGCCTCGCGACTATACCATTTCCATGCCGAAGAAAGCCCGCCGCCTGGCCCTGAAATCGGCCCTGTCGGACAAGGTCAAAAGCGGCAACCTGATCGTTGTGGACACACTGGCCATGGAAGCTCCGAAAACGAAAGCCATGGCAGGTATCCTCGACAAGCTGAACGTGGAACGCAAGGCCCTGTTGGTGACTGCAGACATCGATGAAACCATCTTCAAGTCTGCCCGCAACATACCTGGCGTCTCTCCTGTCGAAGCAGTGGGAATCAACGTCTATGACATTCTCAACCATGACAAATTAGTCATCACCAAGGATGCCGTAGCCAAAGTGGAGGAGGTGTTCGCTTAATGCGCAGCCCATATGATGTGGTGAAAAAACCGGTGATCACCGAACGTTCCATGGACTTGGCTGGCGAGAACAAGTACACCTTCGTCGTTGACCCTAACTCGAATAAAATCGAGATCAAATATGCGGTGGAAAAGCTCTTCAACGTCAAAGTCCTCGATGTCCGCACCATGAACGTCAAAGGTAAACCGAAGCGCATGGGCAAATACGCCGGGCGGACTTCCGACAAGAAAAAAGCCATCGTCACGCTGGCCGATGGCGATAAGATCGAAATCTTCGAAGGCGTCTAAGCTCGGCCGGACTGAAGGAGGGAAATCCAATGGCTGTTAAAAAGTTCAAGCCGACCTCGCCTGGTGTCCGCCAGATGACGGTTGCGAACTTTAACGAGATCACCAAGACCCAACCGGAGAAGTCCTTGGTCGAACCCCTTAAGAAGAATGCCGGTCGTAACAACCAAGGCAAACTGACGGTTCGTCACCAAGGCGGCGGCCACAAACGCATGTACCGGATCATCGATTTCAAGCGGACCAAAGACAGCATCCCTGCCAAAGTGGCCGCTATCGAATACGATCCGAACCGCTCCGGCCGTATCGCACTGCTCCATTATGCCGATGGTGAAAAGCGCTACATTATCGCTCCCAACGGATTGAAAGTGGGCGACACCATCGTCTCTGGTCCTGATGCAGATATCAAAACAGGCAACTGCCTGCCTTTGAAAAACATCCCCGTCGGTACTTTGGTCCATAACATCGAAATGCGCCCTGGCAAAGGCGGTCAAATCTGCCGTTCCGCCGGTGCTGCTGCTCAGCTGATGGCCAAAGAAGGCGACTACGCCACATTGCGCTTGCCTTCCGGCGAAATGCGCAAAGTGCTCGTCGAATGCCGTGCTACCGTCGGTCAGATGGGTCACCTGGAACATGAAAACATCACCATCGGTAAAGCCGGCCGGAAACGCTGGATGGGCATTCGCCCGACCGTTCGCGGTGTCGTCATGAACCCCGTCGATCACCCCCATGGTGGTGGCGAAGGCCGTTCACCGATTGGACGCAAAGCACCTGTTACCCCCTGGGGTAAAGTGGCTATCGGCGGCAAGACTCGCAAGAAGAAAAAAGCTTCCGATAAACTCATCGTTAAACGCCGTAAGTAAGGTGTGTTCGTGAAGACAATTCATGGCTTCACAACTACACCTGAGACCAGAAGGGAGGATCGCGCATGAGCCGTTCTCTGAAAAAAGGACCTTTTGCTGACAGCTACCTGTTGAAAAAGGTTGAAGAATTAACTCAAAAAGGCGAGAAAAAGGTCATCAAGACCTGGTCCAGACGGTCGACCATATTTCCGCAATTTGTCGGTCATACCTTCGCAGTTCATGACGGACGGAAACACATCCCCGTCTATGTGACCGAAGACATGGTCGGACACAAGCTCGGTGAATTCGCCCCGACCCGGACCTTCAAAGGCCATGCCGGTTCGGAGAAATCCAGCCGTCTGCGCTAGGCCAACGGAGAAGAGGAGGAAGGCCAATGGAAAGCAAAACCGCCCAAGCAGTGGCCAAGTACGTCCGCACCTCTCCCCGGAAGGTCCGCAAAGTGGTTGACCTCATTCGGGGCAAGGCTGTCGCTGACGCATTTGCCATCTTGAAATTCACACCGGTAAAAAGCGCCGCAGACGTCAGCAAAGTGCTGAAATCTGCCGTCGCCAACGCCGAACACAACTTTGAAATGAATGTTGCGGACCTCTACGTACAAACCTGCTACGTCGATCAAGGTCCCAGCATGAAACGTATCAGCCCCCGCGCGCAAGGTCGGGCGGACGTCATCAAAAAACGGATGAGCCACATCACCATCGTTGTGGCTGAAAAGCCCGCCAAGCCTGTTGCCGCTAAGAAAGCTAACGCCGGCACAAAGGAGGGATAACCAGTGGGTCAAAAGGTCAATCCCAAAGGTTTTCGGATCGGCGTCATTAAAGACTGGGATGCCCGGTGGTTCTCTCAAAAGAACTACGTCGAACTGCTCCATGAAGACCTGAAAATCCGGAAGTACGTCAAGAAAAAACTGTACGCTGCCGGTATCGCCCGGATCGAAATCGAACGGGCCGCCAACCGTGTAAAAGTGACCATCCACACTGCCAAACCCGGTATCGTCATCGGTCGGGGCGGCGCAGAAGTGGAAGTCCTGCGCAAAGAGTTGGAAAAAATGACTGGTCGTGCAGTCAATATTAACATCGCAGAAATCAAAAAACCCGAAATGGACGCTCAACTGGTTTCGGAAAACGTGGCTGCCCAATTGGAAAAGCGCGTATCTTTCCGTCGTGCCATGAAGCAGTCTGTCGGACGGACCATGCGCCTCGGCGCCGAAGGGATCAAAATCATGGTCTCTGGTCGTCTGGGCGGTGCGGAAATCGCTCGTACCGAATGGTATAACGAAGGGAAAGTGCCCTTGCACACCCTGCGCGCCGACATCGACTACGGTTTTGCCGAAGCAAAAACCACCTATGGCATCATCGGTGTCAAAGTGTGGATCTACAAAGGCGAAATTCTGCCTGGTGCCAAAAATAAAGCCGCGGAAGCCCCAGAAACTGCCGAACGTCCCGAACGTCACGACCGTCGTGACCGCCGGAATCGCGGCGACCGTCGGGCTCCTGCCAACGCCGCTGCGGAAGGAGGGAAATAGACCATGCTACTGCCGAAACGTGTGAAATGGCGCCGTGTCCATCGGGGACGCCTGAAAGGCAAATCCAAGGGCGGCAATGCCGTAGCTTTCGGTGAATACGGTCTGCAGGCCCTGGAACCCGCATGGATCACCAGCCGTCAGATTGAGGCCGCTCGTATCGCAATGACCCGTTACATCAAACGGGGCGGCAAAGTATGGATCAAGATTTTCCCCGACAAGCCGATTACGGCGAAACCGGCGGAAACACGGATGGGCTCCGGTAAAGGCTCTCCTGAATACTGGGTCGCCGTTGTCAAGCCTGGTCGCATTATGTTCGAACTGGCTGGCGTACCGGAAGACATCGCTCGGGAAGCCCTTCGCTTGGCAATGCACAAGCTGCCCATCAAATGCAAGTTCGTAAAACGCGAGGAAGTGGGTGGTGAAGCTAATGAAAGCTAAAGAACTTCAAGATTTGAGCACGGAAGAACTCAACAAGAAGCTTGTTGACTTCAAAGATGAACTCTTCCGCCTCCGCTTTCAACTTGCTACCCAACAGTTGGAGAATCCGATGCGCATTCGCGAAGTTCGCAAGAACATCGCCCGGACTCAAACTGTCCTCCGTCAACGTGAACTTCAAGCCATTAAGGCCTAGCCGTGGTTGGTAAGGAGGTAAATGCAGTGTCCGAACGCGCAGAACGCAAGACTCGTATCGGTAAAGTCACCAGCGACAAAATGGAAAAAACCGTTGTCGTTGCTGTTGAGAGCCGCATCCAACACCCGCTCTACGGCAAAACCGTGAAGCAAACCAAGAAATTCAAAGCCCATGATGAGAACAACGAGTGCAAAATGGGCGATATCGTAGAGATCATGGAAACCCGTCCCCTGTCCAAAGAGAAGTGCTGGCGGGTCGTCCGAATCGTAGAGAAAGCAGTTATCGTGTAAGACCACGGCATAGGAGGAGATCCTCGTGATCCAGCAGGAAACTCGACTCCGCGTGGGTGACAACACTGGCGCGAAAGAGTTGTTATGCATCCGTGTAATGGGCGGCTCCTTCCGGAGATATGCTTCCGTGGGCGATATCATTATCGCTTCCGTTAAAGAAGCAACGCCCGGCGGCGTGGTTAAAAAAGGGGATGTCGTCAAAGCCGTGGTTGTGCGGACCCGCAAACCGATCAAACGGCCTGACGGCTCCTACATTCGCTTCAGCGAAAACGCCGCAGTTATCATCAATGATCAAAAGAACCCACGGGGCACCCGTATTTTCGGGCCTGTAGCCCGTGAACTCCGGGACCGCGACTTTATGAAGATTATCTCCCTGGCCCCGGAAGTACTGTAGGGCGGAGGTGAAATGCACCGTGGCCAACCCGAAGGTGAAAGTGCACGTCAAAAAAGGAGACCTCGTCCAAGTCATCAGCGGTAAAGACGCTGGGAAAAAGGGCAAAGTCCTCCAAGTGATTCCTGATAAACATCGCGTCGTTGTTGAAAAAATCAACATCGTCAAGCGGCATACCAAACCGACTCAAGCCAACCCGCAAGGCGGCATCATCGAAAAAGAGGCTCCCCTGGATGCCTCCAACGTGATGATCTTCTGCTCCAAATGCGATCGGCCCGTTCGGATTGCTAAGAAGTTTCTCGAAAACGGCGAAAAAGTACGCATCTGCCGCATCTGCGGAGAAGTACTTGATACAGATAAGTAAGCCTCGTCAGAGAGGAGGTCAGCAGTTTGGCCCGACTGAGAGATAAAATCCAAAACGACGTTAACGCTGCCTTGATGCAGAAGTTTGGATATAAAAACGTCATGCAAATTCCCAAGCTGGAAAAAGTGGTCATCAACATGGGTCTCGGTGAATCGATTGCGAACCCGAAAGCCCTCGATGCCGCTGTCGGCGACCTGACCAAGATCACTGGTCAAAAACCGGTTGTAACTACGGCCAAAAAATCCATCGCCGGCTTCAAGCTTCGGGAAGGTATGAAAATCGGTTGCAAAGTGACCCTCCGTGGGGATCGCATGTTTGACTTCGTTGACAAACTGGTCAGCGTATCCCTTCCCCGGGTCCGCGATTTCCGCGGCGTAAGCCCGAAATCCTTTGACGGCCGTGGGAACTACACCCTGGGTCTCAAAGAACAACTGATTTTCCCTGAAATTGAGTACGATAAAATCGATCGTCTGCGCGGGATGGACGTCACCTTCGTCACAACCGCCAAGACCGACGAAGAGGCCCGTGAATTCCTTCGGCTGATCGGAATGCCATTCCGCGCCGAATAAGGCAAGTACAGGAGGGAAACTCGTGGCAAAGACATCCATGAAAGTGAAACAAAGCCGTGACCCCAAATTTTCAGTTCGTGCGCACAATCGTTGCAAGATTTGCGGACGCCCTCATGGCTACATGCGGAAATTTGGGATGTGCCGGATTTGCTTCCGAAACCTGGCCTACAAAGGGGAACTCCCCGGCGTGACCAAGGCCAGTTGGTAAAGATACACGGAAGGGGGTTCCAGCCCAATGGTCATGACTGATCCGATCGCGGATTTTCTGACTCGCATCCGCAATGCCAACATGGTTTACCATGACAAAATAGAAGTTCCTTCGTCCAAGGTCAAACGCGCCGTCGCTGAGATCTTCAAAAACGAGGGCTTCATCAAAGATGTAGAATACATCGAAGATAATAAACAAGGCCTGCTGCGCCTTTACCTCAAATACGGCCCCAACCGTGAGAAAGTCATCACCGGCGTAAAGCGCATCTCCAAACCGGGTCTGCGTGTCTACTGCCGGAAAGAAGAAATCCCGAAAGTCCTTGGCGGACTGGGAACTGCCGTCATCTCCACCTCGCATGGCATCATGACGGATAAGGACGCCCGCAAAGCCGGACTTGGCGGAGAAGTTCTCTGCTACATCTGGTAATCAACCAAGGATTAACGAAGCACACACAGCAGGAGGTGTGACCATGTCACGGATTGGCAGGAAGCCCGTGCCGATTCCGGCCGGTGTTACCGTCACGATCGACGGAAACGTCGTAGCTGTAAAAGGCCCCAAAGGCCAGCTCAGCCGGGAACTGCATAAAGATATGACCGTTACGGTGGAAGAGAGCACCATTAAGGTGACTCGTCCGAGCGACGAAAAGAACCACCGCGCCCTGCACGGCCTCTCTCGTACCCTCGTCGCCAATATGGTCGAAGGGGTAACCCAAGGTTTTAGCAAAAACCTCGACCTCGTCGGTGTCGGTTACCGGGCCGCCAAACAAGGCAAAAAACTGGTTCTCACCGTCGGTTACAGCCATCCCGTTGAAATCGATCCCGGTGAAGGACTGGAAGTTGAAGTTCCTGCCCCGACGAAAATCATCGTCAAGGGCATTGATAAAGAAAAGGTTGGCGCTCTCGCCGCCAACATTCGCTCCGTACGTGAGCCTGAGCCCTATAAAGGCAAAGGTATCAAGTACGATACCGAAGTAATCCGTCGCAAAGTTGGTAAGACCGGCGGTAAAAAAGGCAAAAAATAGCCCTAACCCCAGGTCGAAGGGAGTGAGCCCGAAGTGATCAAAAGAATTGACCGCGATGCCGCTCGTCAGAAAAAGCATATGCGGATCCGCAGACGGGTTGTAGGCAACCAAGAACGTCCTCGCCTGTCCGTGTTTCGCAGTCTGAATCATATCTACGCGCAAGTCATCAACGATACCACCGGTCAAACTCTGGTGGCCGCCTCCAGCCTTGATAACGAGTTCAAGGAGGCCAACCTCTCCGGCGGCAACATCGAAGGGGCCCAAAAGGTCGGCGAACTCGTCGCCAAAAAAGCCCTGGAGAAAGGCATTGACAAGGTGGTCTTTGACCGGGGTGGATACATCTACCACGGCCGGGTTGCTGCCTTAGCCGAGGCTGCCCGGGAAGCGGGGCTGCAATTCTAAGCTTCGCATAAAGGAGGGAAAAGAATGGCAAGAATAGACGCGACTGGACTGGAACTTACCGAAAAAGTCGTCTATATCAACCGCGTCGCCAAAGTGGTCAAAGGCGGTCGCCGCTTCTCCTTTAGTGCCCTGGTGGTCGTCGGTGACGGCAAAGGCCACGTCGGGTTCGGATTAGGAAAAGCTGGTGAAGTGCCTGAAGCGATCCGCAAGGGCGTGGAAGACGCGAAGAAAAACCTTATCTTAGTTCCTATCGTTGGAACGACGATTCCACATCCCATCAATGGACGTTTTGGTGCCGGACAGGTATTGCTCAAGCCGGCTTCCAAAGGTACCGGTGTTATCGCCGGCGGCCCTGTCCGTGCCGTGCTGGAATTGGCCGGGATTCATGACATCCTGACCAAATCCCTCGGTTCAAACAACGCCAATAACATGGTCCGTGCGACCTTTGAAGGATTGCGCAGTCTGAAACGAGCTGAAGATGTCGCCAAGCTGCGTGGTAAAACGGTCGAAGAGATTACTGGTTAAGGAGGGGCATCCGTGGCGAACAAACTGAAAATCACCTGGGTGAAAAGTGCCATCGGTTACCCCAAAAACCAGAAACTCACCGTGGCCACCCTGGGACTGAAAAAGCTCAATAACACTGTCATCCATGACGATACCCCTGCCATCCGCGGCATGATTAAAACGGTTTCGCACCTGGTGACCGTGGAAGAAATGGAAGCCTAAGGCAAGGAGGTGTACCCTTTGCAACTCCATGAACTGAAACCTGCAGCGGGTTCTCGCCAAAAGCCCTGGCGGAAAGGCCAAGGCATCGGTTCGGGCAATGGCAAAACGGCCGGTAAAGGCCATAAAGGTCAAAACGCCCGTTCCGGCGGCGGTGTCCGTCCTGGTTTTGAAGGCGGCCAGCAACCGTTGCAACGTCGGATTCCTAAGCGCGGATTCTCCAACTATCCGTTCAAAAAAGAATACGCTGTTGTCAACATTCAGGACCTAGCGGTCTTTGATGCTGGTACCGTCGTCACACCGGAACTGCTGCTTGAATGTAAAATCATCAAAAAAATCAAAGACGGCGTAAAGCTCTTGGCCAACGGAGAGATCGACAAAGCTCTGACGGTCAAACTCCACGGGGTGAGTGAGGCTGCCGCTGAAAAGATTAAAGCTGCGGGCGGCCAAGTTGAGGTGATGTAAATCATGTCCACACTCGTGGGCACCCTCCAAAATGCCTGGAAGATCTCGGATCTGCGGACCAAAATCGCCTATACGCTGGTGATGTTCCTCATCTTCCGTATCGGCGCCCATATTCCGGTGCCAGGCATTAACCGTGCAGCGATTGAGCAGTTGATGAACACGGGATCGCTCTTCGGGTTTTTCGATGTAATCTCCGGTGGCTCTTTCCGGAAATTCTCCGTCTTCGCGATGAGCATCACACCTTACATCAACGCATCGATTATCATGCAGCTTCTAACCGTCGTTATTCCTCGTTTGGAACAACTGGCCAAAGAAGGGGAAGACGGTCGGAGAAAAATCACCGAATACACCCGTTACTTTACCATCGTCCTCGCCTTTATTCAGGCCATTGGCTTGTCCTACGGTCTGACAGGCGCCGTCTCCAACCCAAGTATCTGGAGTTACCTGCTTATCGCCCTCACCTTGACGGCAGGCACGGCCTTCCTCATGTGGATCGGTGAGCGGATCACAGAAAACGGCATTGGCAACGGTATCTCCCTCATCATCTTTGCCGGGATCGTATCTCGTCTGCCTTCTGGGATCATGACCATGGTCGAATATGTTCGTGTCGGCACCACAAACATCTTGAACGCTGCGTTGTTTGTGCTCATCGCCGCCGCAACCATTGCCGGCATCATTTACATCAACGAAGGTCAGCGGCGGATCCCGGTCAACTATGCGAAGCGTCAAGTGGGACGTCGAGTCTATGGTGGGCAGAACACGCACATACCCATGCGTGTAAATATGGCAGGGGTCATCCCGGTCATCTTTGCCTCCTCCATCTTGGCCTTCCCCACGACGATTGCTGCTTTCTTCCCCGGATCACCGATTGGGCAATGGTTCCAAAGCTATTTTGCCTTTGGCTCCTTCTTGCATAGTGTCTTCTATGCAGTATTGATTCTCTTCTTCGCCTACTTCTACACGGCGATCACCTTCAACCCTGTTGAAGTGGCCGACAACTTGAAGAAGTACGGCGGATTCATACCGGGTATTCGGCCTGGGAAACCGACAGCCGATTATTTCGGTAAAGTCATGGGACGCATTACACTCGTTGGTGGTCTTTTCTTGGCGGTCATCTCGCTGCTGCCAACATTTATCATCAAGTTCACAGGCATATCGAACATCTACTTCGGCGGTACAGCGTTGCTGATCGTTGTCGGTGTTGCCTTGGATACGATGAAACAAATGGAATCCAACATGTTGATGCGGAACTACCAAGGATTTATGAAATAGAAGATAAAATGTGGGCATGTCCCAAGCCGGAGCGTCATCTTTCGTACCCTCGCAAAAGACTTTCCGGACGTGCCCGTACAAATTGGCCCTAGCCGCTTGGCTGGGGAGTATCATGGAGGGATATAGCCGTGAAAGTACTGCTGATGGGACCGCCAGGTGCCGGTAAAGGAACGCAGGCGGAATTGTTGGTTAAGCATTTTGCCATACCCCACATTTCCACCGGTGACATGTTTCGGGCCGCCATTAAAAACGGTACCGAACTCGGTCAGAAAGCCAAAGCATACATGGATGCCGGTCAACTGGTTCCTGACGAAGTGACCATTGGAATTGTTCGGGAGCGACTGGCCCAAGATGATTGTCAACAAGGGTTCCTTCTGGACGGATTTCCCCGGACTGTGCCCCAAGCAGACGCCCTGGATGAAACCCTCAATCAACTGACCATGAATCTGGATGCCATCATCGACATTCAGGTTAGCCATGAAAAACTGATTGAACGGTTGACGGGACGGCGAATCTGCCGCCAGTGCGGAGCGACCTATCACGTGGTCTTCAACCCGCCTGCTGCCGAAAGCAAGTGCGACAAATGCGGCGGAGAGTTGTACCAGCGCAGCGATGATTCCCGGGAAACTGCGGAAAACCGCCTCGATGTGTACAACAAACAGACCCAACCCCTGATTGACTACTATCAGGCCAAAGGCCTGTACAAGCGGATCAATGGTGAACAGGAGATGCCGGCAGTATTCCAAGATATCTGTGCGGCCCTGGGGAGAGACGCTTAGATGATCGTCTTGAAAACCGCCCGGGAACTCGCCTATATGCGGGACGCCGGGCGGATTGTGGCCGAAACTCTACAAGAGATGGAAAAAGCAGCGCAGCCGGGTGTCACGACGGCGGAGTTAGATGCGAAAGCGGAAGACTACATCCGTCAACAAGGGGCAAAGCCTTCCTTTAAAGGATATCAAGGCTTTCCGGCGACGATTTGCTCTTCCATCAACGAACAAGTTGTCCATGGCATTCCAGGTTTACGTAAACTTGAAAATGGGGATATTATCAGTATTGACGTCGGTGCGTCTGTAAATGATTACCACGGAGATGCAGCAATTACCGTCCCCGTCGGTGAAATCGATGCAGAACTGCAGCGGCTGCTGGACGTAACGCGCCAGTCGTTGTACGTTGGCATCGAGCAAGCCCGCATCGGTAATCGGCTTTTTGATATTTCCCATGCCATTCAAGAATACGTGGAAGATAATCGGTTCTCCGTTGTTCGCCAATTCGTCGGGCACGGCATCGGTAAAAAGATGCATGAAGAACCCCAAGTGCCCAATTACGGTCCGGCGGGCCGGGGACCGAGACTTCAGGCAGGCATGACCCTCGCCATCGAACCGATGGTCAATGCCGGTACCTGGGAGGTCGAGACCAAGGAGGACCAGTGGACGGTGGTCACGAAAGACATGAAACCGTCCGCCCATTTTGAGCATACCATCGCCATTACCGATGATGGACCGGAAATTCTCACCCGCACCCGTGGAGCTTAATCCATGGCCTCGCGGCAAATCACTCCGGGCCAACTGGTTCTCTCCCGGAACGGAAGGGATCAGAACCGGTATTTTCTGGTGTTGAAGATTCTCGACCCCGATTACCTTCTGATTGCAGATGGGCGCTATCGTAAAGTAGACACCCCGAAGAAGAAGAAGGTGAAACACCTCCAGTTGACCGAGTTGGTGGTCGCGGAAATCGGCGAAATGCTTCAACAGGGTAAAACTCCTACCAATACCCAAGTCGACAGCGCCATTCGCCAACTGCTGGAGACGGTGGAGGTTGGTCTGTAAAATCAAGGAGGCTGGAAATCCTTATGTCCAAGACGGACGTTATCGAAGTTGAGGGCCGAGTCGTCGAGCCTCTGCCAAATGCCATGTTCACTGTAGAGCTGGAAAACGGGCACCAAGTTCTTGCCCATGTATCAGGCAAGATCCGGATGAACTTTATTCGAATCCTCCCCGGCGACCGGGTGACGGTGGAACTTTCACCGTACGACCTATCGCGGGGACGAATCACATACCGCTTTAAGTAACAGCCCCCCCAGAGGAGGGAATTGACATGAAAGTACGGCCTTCCGTGAAAACGATCTGCGACAAATGTAAGATCATTAAACGCAAAGGCAAAGTCATGGTCATTTGCGAAAACCCGAAACACAAACAAAAACAAGGTTAACAACCGGGAGGTGCATTCACCCATATGGCACGTATCGCCGGCATCGACCTTCCCCGGGATAAGCGGATTGAAATCGCGCTGACCTACATTTTTGGGATTGGTCGCCCAACTGCCCAACAGATCCTGGCCTCAGCCGGTGTCAACCCTGACACCCGGACCCGGGACTTGACGGATGACGAAGTAGCCCGTCTGCGGGAATACATCGATAAAAACATCACCGTCGAAGGGGATCTGCGCCGCGAAACTTCCCTGAACATCAAACGGCTCATGGAAATCGGCTGCTACCGCGGTCTGCGCCACCGTCGTGGCCTGCCTGTCCGTGGTCAGCGCACCAAAACCAACGCTCGTACCCGTAAAGGTCCTGCTCGGACCGTTGCTGGTAAGAAGAAGAAGTAAGGGGGCGAAGCTAGGTAATGGCTGCACGTCGCGTAACCCGTACCAAACGGAAAGAACGCAAACATGTGGACCGGGGCATCGCCCATATCAAGTCCACCTTCAACAATACCATCGTTACGATCACCGACACCACAGGCAACACCCTGTCCTGGGCATCTGCGGGTGTTCTCGGATTCAAAGGTTCGAGAAAATCCACCCCATTTGCGGCCCAAATGGCTGCCGAATCGGCTGCCAAAGAAGCCATGGAACACGGCCTGCGGGAAGTCGAATGCTTAGTGAAGGGCCCTGGCTCCGGACGGGAAGCGGCTATCCGCTCTCTGCAAGCTGCCGGCCTGGAAGTCAGCATGATCAAAGACGTCACTCCCATTCCGCATAACGGTTGCCGGCCGCCCAAACGCCGCCGCGTATAATACTCACTTAGGAGGTGCATTCGCAGAATGGCTCGATACACCGGCCCTGTATGCCGCCTGTGCCGTCGGGAAGGGGCTAAATTATACCTCAAAGGTGATCGCTGCTACACCGGAAAGTGCGCCGTCGACCGCCGGACCTACGCGCCCGGACAGCACGGTCAAGGACGGAAAAAGATCTCCGAATACGGTCTGCAGCTGCGAGAAAAACAAAAAGCTCGCCGCATCTATGGTATTCTGGAAGGTCAATTCCGGACGTACTTCTCCAAAGCCGATCGCCAGCAAGGGATTACCGGTCATAACTTACTTCGCTTGCTCGAGCGCCGTCTCGACAACGTCGTATTCCGACTCGGCTTTGCCCGCTCCCGGAACGAAGCTCGTCAATTCGTTCTGCACAACCACTTTACCCTGAACGGACACAAAGTAAACATCGCTTCCATCCAACTGCGGGTCGGCGATGTGATCCAACTGAAAGAAAAGAGCAAAGATACCCCGCTCTTTAAAGAAATTGTTGCGAGCCTCGGGCAGAAAACTCCTCCGGCTTGGCTTGAACTCGATGTCAACAACCTTTCCGGTCGGGTTGTCGCTCTACCCAATCGGGAAGACATTGACACCACGGTCCAAGAACACCTCATCGTCGAATTGTACTCCCGGTAGTAATTAGGGTTCTCCGATTCTCGCCAAGGGAGGGTTCAGCAGTTCATGCTGGAAATCGAAAAACCGAAGATTGAATGTGTCGACCGGAGTGAAGATGCCACATACGGGAAGTTTGTGGTCGAACCTCTGGAGCGCGGTTACGGGGTGACCCTGGGCAACTCCCTACGTCGCATCCTTCTGTCCTCCCTGCCCGGGGCGGCCGTTACTTCGGTGAAGATCGAAGGTGTTCTTCACGAGTTCTCCACCATCCCTGGAGTGGTAGAGGACACAACGGATATCATCCTGAACCTGAAGCTCTTATCCATCAAGATGTATACCGACGAACCTCGGATCATCCGTGTGGAAGCCGAAGGAGAAGGGGTCGTCACAGGGAAAGATATCATCTGTGATGCCGATGTGGAAATCCTCAACCCGGATCAGCCCATTGCCACCTTAGATAAAGGCGGTCGCCTGTTTATGGAGTTGACTGTGGAGAAAGACCGCGGTTACATGACAGCGACCAAACATAAGAAGTCGGAACATGTCATCGGGGTCATCCCGGTAGACGCCAACTTCTCGCCGGTCCGTAAGGTAAACTACCGGGTCGAAGACACCCGTGTTGGGCAAATTACCAACTACGATCGGCTGATTCTTGAGGTGTGGTCCAATGGGAGTTTGACCCCTGAGGAAGCCATCAGTTTATCGGCAAAGATCATGAATGACCACCTAAAACTGTTTGTCGGTTTGACCGAAAGCACGGAAAACGTGGAAATCATGGTCGAAAAAGAAGAACGTCCGCAAGATAAAGTCTTAGATATGACGATTGAAGAGCTGGATCTTTCGGTGCGTTCCTACAACTGCCTGAAACGGGCGGGGATCAACTCGGTCCGGGATCTAACTTTGAAGACCGAAGAAGACATGATCAAGGTTCGCAATCTGGGTCGCAAGTCCCTCGAAGAAGTGGACGCCAAACTCAATGCTCTTGGCTTGTCGCTCCGTAAGTCTGAAGACTGATACTACCCTACCGCAAAGGAGGGAAACACGTGCCTTACCGTAAATTCAGCCGTCCCACCGGTCACCGCCGGGCGCTGCTCCGTAATATCACTACATCCTTGCTCAAGCATGGAAAAATTACGACGACCGAGCCTAAGGCAAAGGAACTTCGCCGGATCGCGGACAAAATGATCACCCTTGGCAAACAAGGTGACCTGCATGCCCGCCGTCAAGCGCTGGCCTACCTGCAGGAAGAGGGAGTCGTCACTCAACTGTTTAGTGAGATTGCCCCTAAATATGCCAACCGGCAAGGCGGATACACCCGGGTCATGAAAGCCGGTTTCCGTCGTGGCGATGCCGCCCCCATGTGCATCGTCGAACTGGTTTAAGGCGTGACCGGGGCATTCCCGGTTTTTAAAGCCTAGATTTTTTGAGGCCCTTTTAGGGTCAGGAATAAGCCATATGGGTTGTGCAGTTCCCCTTTGTGGTTGCTGTCGACGCTGTGGCATGAAAGCAGGTCAGGGCCAATGATCCGATGGATCAAGGGTTCCTGGCTTTCCTTTTATGCGCCGCAATCTTCAAGTCGATAACCTGCTTGCTGAGGGCCGGGGTGCACTGGCTCCATTCGCTAAGGGCTCCACGGCTGTTCGCTTGGTTGTTCCGCGGGCGCGCCAAACCTCTGGGCTGTTCTGCATGTGAACCATAGCGCGCTTAACCGCTTCACAACCTGCGCTCACGACGCCGTTTCGCCCAAAACGCTCACTGCGCCAATGCACCCCTAGACTGTTGACAAGCGTTCCTCAATGTTAATGTATTAAGGCGGACTATGTGCTTGGGGGCCGGGGTGCACTGGCTCCATTCGCTAAGGGCTCCACGGCTGTTCGCTTGGTTGTTTCGCGGGCGCGCCAAACCTCTGGGCTATTCTGCATGTGAACCATAGCGCGCTTAACCGCTTCACAACCTGCGCTCACGACGCCGTTTCGCCCAAAACGCTCACTGCGCCAATGCACCCCTAGGCTTTACAAGCGGAATAAGTGCTTTCGGGCCGAGTGCACTAGTTGCTTTCGTTATGGGCTTCTAATTACGGCTATCTGTAGAGAGAACGGTTTTAGAGAAACGGGGGATGGCTCTGATTACCGTCGAAAATGTCAGCTATAGCTATCCGGATCCCTCTGGGCAGCCGATTCCGGCATTAAAGAGTGTCTCTTTAACGATTTGTCCTGGTGAGTGGGTGGCGATCTTGGGGGCCAATGGCTCAGGGAAGTCCACCTTGGCGAAGCACTTGAACGCGCTCTTAGTCCCTAAGGAGGGACGTGTATCTGTCAACGGACTTGACACGTCGGACAAAGAGAACTGGTTTGATATCCGCCGTACAGTAGGCATGGTCTTTCAGAATCCCGATAACCAGCTCGTCGCTACGACCGTTGAGGAAGATATCGCCTTTGGCCCGGAGAATTTAGGATTAGCCCCAGCGGAGATCGTGGAACGTGTCGAAAGAGCTTTGCAAGATGTCGGTCTCGAAGGGATGCGCACTCGTCCCCCTCATGACCTCTCCGGTGGACAGAAGCAACGGGTGGCTATCGCTGGCGTATTGGCATTAGGTCCCGAATACCTTGTCTTGGATGAAGCCACATCGATGCTCGATCCTGTCAGTCGCAGGGAGGTGCTCGAGACGGTGCGACACCTGCATGAAAATCAGGGCATGACGGTCGTTACCATCACCCACGACATGGATGAAGCGGCCTTGGCTCACCGGATCATCGTCATGGATCAAGGAAGTGTGCTCTTGGAGGGCTCGCCGGTAGAGGTATTTAAAAAAAATCAACTGCTTACACAGGCAGGGTTAGACGTACCGCCGGCTTTGAATATCGCTAGACGCCTGCAGGATAAGGGCCTCCCCATTGAGCCGAATGTACTGACTTTGGATAAGCTGGTGAAAGTCCTATGCCGATTGAAATCGCTAAACTGAATTACGTATACAAACCGGATACCCCTTTGGCGAGCCAGGCCCTCTTCGATATCGATCTGCAGATCGCCGATGGAGAATTGGTTGGCATCATCGGACGGACCGGGTCAGGAAAGTCCACTCTGATACAGCATCTCAACGGGCTGTTGGCCCCCACCTCGGGGACGATAATCGTCGATGAGATCGTCGTCCAAGGCACTATGGCAGGTAAAGTGAACCGGGAAGTACGTTCCAAGTTTCAAATACTGAGAGAGCGTGTCGGCATTGTCTTTCAATACCCGGAACATCAATTGTTTGAAGAAACGGTCTATGACGATATCGCCTACGGACCGCGCAATCTGGGCTTGATGGCAACCGAGACGAAGGAACGGGTTCTACAGGCCATGGATATGGTCGGACTCGACGTGGAGAAGGTCGCTCAGCGATCGCCGCTGCATTTGAGCGGCGGCCAGAAGCGTCGCGTTGCTCTCGCCGGTGTGTTAGCCATGCGCCCTCGAAAACTGATACTCGATGAACCGACGGCTGGGCTGGATCCGAGAGGACGGGAACAACTGCTCCAGTTGATCCGGAGGCTGCACCGAGAGTGGAATCTGACAGTAGTCATGGTGAGCCATCACATGGACGAAGTGGCCCGGTTGGCGAATCGTCTAGTTCTCCTCGATCGGGGCAAGGTGGCCTTGCAGGGAAGGCCGGAGGAAGTCTTTGCCCAGAAGGAGAAAATAACCCTATTAGGTATGGACATTCCTTTTTCCGTGAAACTGATGCACCAGCTGCAGGAAGCGGGATGGCCGGTGAATTTGGGCATCTTTGAGAACGAGGCCATTGTCGAGGAAATCCTTCGTGTGCTGCCAGCAGGTAAAGACAACGAGTGGAGTCGGAACAGCAGGAACGGGCCGGAGGGACAGGCATCATGCTGAAGGACATCACCTTAGGCCAATACGTCCATCTTGAATCGCCGGTACACCGCCTCGATCCGCGCACGAAGGTGATCATCACCTTGCTGTATACGATTGCCTTGTTTTTACTCTCGAGCCTGACGAGCGTTTCCTTAGCGGGCGTACCGATCATTGCCATCATCCTGTTGTCGAAACTGCCTTGGCATTATATCTTTCGCGGACTGAAGCCGCTGTGGATTTTTATCGTTTTTACCCTCGTCATGCACTTTTTGAGCACACCGGGAGAGGTTCTTTACTGTCTCGGTCCCTTCGAGGTCACCCAGGAAGGGGTGATTCAAGGTCTGACGGTCACATTGCGCTTGATCTGGCTCTATGCCGGAGCGACGCTGTTGACGTTGACCACATCACCGATCGCTTTGACCGACGGTATGGAACAACTGTTGACACCAGCGAAACGGGTCGGATTGCCGGCCCATGAGTTTGCCATGATGACCTCCATCGCCCTTCGCTTTATTCCGACACTGATTGAAGAGACGGAAAAGATCATGAAAGCCCAATCGTCCCGTGGCGCTGACTTTGACAGCGGCAACATCTTCCGCCGGGCGAAGAGCATGGTTCCGCTGATGGTTCCTTTGCTACTCTCCGCTTTTCGTCGAGCTGATGAACTGGCCATGGCCATGGAAGCCCGCTGCTACCGTGGCGGCGAGGGTCGCACTCGCTTTCGGCCTTTGGTGATGAGGCAAAGCGACTATGCCCTATTAGGGGTTGCTGGGCTCGCCTTTATACTTCTATTGGTTTGGAGATAGGGAATATGACCGAGAAGCGACGGGTCAAATTTATCGTGTCCTATGACGGCACGAGCTACCATGGTTTTCAGACGCAAGAAGACCCAACAAACTTGCCCACTATTCAAGATGAACTGATGCGGGCCATTCAGGTGCTTACTGGTGAGGAAGTAAAGATCACCTGTGCCGGTCGCACCGATGCTGGTGTCCATGCGCGAGGTCAGGTGGTCGACTTTTTGACGACTTCCCGCATCCCCGACGAGAAGTTTCCCTTGGCGATGAACTCGCTGCTGCCGAAAGACATTGCCGTTGTAAAGGCAGAGACGGTGGCCGAAGATTTTCACTCCCGTTTTGGCGCTTTAGGCAAGCATTACCGCTACAGCATCTATAATCACCGCATCCATTCTCCCTTTCACCATCGCTACTCCTATCAAGTCTATCCGCCCCTCCATGTGGCAGCCATGCAGGAAGCGGCAGGGTACTTCGTGGGAACCCACGACTTTCGTGGATTTTGCGCGACCGGAAGTCCTGTGAAAGACTTCGTCCGCACGATCTGGCATTGTACGTTGACCGTGACCGAGGAGAATCTGCTGCTCATGGACGTGATGGGTGACGGCTTTCTCTACAACATGGTTCGTATCATCACAGGCACGCTGGTCGATGTGGGAAAAGGAAAAATCGCCCCCGAAAGTATCCCCCAAATCATCGCTTCCCGCGATCGTACCCAAGCAGGGACGACAGCTCCCCCGCAGGGACTCGCTTTGCTAGAAGTCTGGTATAATCCGCTTGACTTTCCTTTCAATCTCCCATAAAATAGTACAGTGAGTTTTTTGCATAAACCTTCCCTAGCCCCGAAGGTATGCGAATGAAGAACTTGAGAATATGAACAAAAACCCCCGTGAGGCCGTTCTTTTAAAGGGATACGCCAGGCGGAGTGGATGGGCAGGAATCGGCATCGGAGGTTACGACCAGACCAAAGATGACGGGACCGCCTCGAAATAGGAATAGAACGAACGAAATCACCTGAGGAGGGAATTCGATGAGCACCTTTATGGCTAAGGCCAATGAAGTCGACCGCAAATGGTACATCATCGATGCGGCCGGCAAGCCCCTGGGTCGGGTAGCCTCGGAAGCGGCCCGCTTGCTGCGCGGAAAGCATAAACCCATTTTTACCCCCCACGTGGACACCGGTGACCATGTCATCATTCTCAACGCGGAGAAAATCGTGTTGACCGGTAAAAAAATGACCCAAAAACTCTACTACCATCATTCCCGGTATCCCGGCGGCATGAAGCTCGTCAACTATGCCACCTTGCTGCGGACCAATCCGGAGCGGGCGATGGAAAAAGCCATCAAAGGCATGTTGCCCAAAAACCGTCTGGGCGCTCAAATGTATCGCAAACTGAAAGTATATCAAGGTTCCGAACATCCTCATCAAGCACAACAACCGGAAGTTTGGAACTTCGGCGAATAGGGAAGGAGGTAGTAACCAATGGCTCAAGTACAATATTGGGGAACCGGCCGTCGGAAAAAGTCTGTCGCCCGCGTTCGTCTCGTACCCGGTGAAGGTAAATTCCTGGTGAACAACCGTTCGTTGATGGAATACTTCGGTAAGCGGACCCTCGAAATGATCGTCCGCCAGCCTATGGACCTGACCAAGAGTGAAGGCCGTTTCGACGTGATCTGCAACGTTCATGGCGGCGGTACCACTGGACAAGCCGGAGCTATCCGTCTGGGCATCGCCCGGGCTCTGCTGAAAGCTGACATCGGCCTGCGTCCCGTACTCAAGCGTGCCGGCTTCCTGACCCGCGATCCGCGGATGAAGGAACGGAAAAAGTACGGCCTCAAAGCCGCCCGTCGCGCACCTCAGTTCTCCAAACGCTAATATTTGCACATGCAAAAGGACGATCCTTGGGTTCAAGGATCGTCCTTTTCTTTTCTGCGACACCTTTTGGAAAAAGGTGTTTCGTGGGTACGGTGGAAGGGAGAAAAGGAATTGGATAGATAAATGACGAATAAATAAGTACTTGATGAGACTACCACATGGATGAATTATTCTTTAAGGGACAGATAAAATCGCCAATGACATAAGAAACTTGTTGTGTTGGGGGACAGAAATAGCGTGGACAGCAAGAGGATGAAGCCAAGCGACAACACTTCATTGGGGGGGAAGGTTTTTGAGTATTCGCCCGATGGGATAGTTCTCTTCGACGAAGGAGGACGAATCTTATCGGTGAACAGGGCTGCGGGAAAGATGTTCCAACATAATCCGGAAGTACTCTGCGGAAAAGATGTATCTTGTCTTTTAAGTGAACCTTATCAACAGCAATTAAAGAAATACATAGATTATCTTTTGAAAATGGGCGATTCCGAGTATTTCGGTAACACTATCGAAGCGATGGGGAGACGTGGCGATGAGTCAGAGATAGCGATTGAATTCACTCTCGCTGTCCTTCCGGAAGAAAAGAACCATTTCATCTGTACGATTCGTGATGTGTCAGAACGGAAATGGCTCCGGGGAGTTCTCGATCAAGCTTTTGATTTTTGCATCCGCCTCTTTGATGAGTTCCCGGCTATGATCTGGCGTTCCGGCACCGATGGGAAAAGCGATTACTTCAATCGGGGGTGGCTGCAGTTTACCGGCCGGACCGTGGAACAAGAAAAAGGGGACGGGTGGTCCGAAGGGATTTATTCGGAAGACCGGGATCGGTGCATACAAACGTACCTCTCCGCCTTTGAGCGCCGTGAAGCTTTTCAGATGGAATACCGCCTTCGCGGCCATGACGGTCAGTATCGATGGATCGTTGATATTGGAAGGCCCTTCTGCGATTTTGATGGTCAATTTGCCGGGTACATCGGGTATTGTTTTGATATCACGGAGCGCAAAGAGGCCGAAGTCGTGTTACAGCGATATCAACTACTATCAGAACGGGCAAGGGATATCCTGTTGTTTGTGAACAGTGACGGGAAAATCATTGACGTAAACCGTGCCGCCGAAAAAGCCTACGGATACGATAGAAGTGAATTTTTAGAACTGTACATACATCAACTGCGGCAACCCGGTGAGCATGAACTGATTCAGAGACAATTAGAAGAGGCCATGGCAAAGGGATGCTTATTCGAGACCATTCACCGCCGAAAAGATGGCAGCCTGTTTCCGGTGGAAGTGAATACAGTCAGCGCCATCATCGGTGAGGAAAAGATGGTCTTTAGTGTCGTTCGAGATCTGACCGAGCGAAAACAGGCGGACGCTCGAATGGTCGAAGCACGGGAACGAGCCAGCCGGGCCGAACGAATGGCTTCTCTGGGAACGATGGCAGCAGGGATCGCCCATGAGATCAACCAGCCGCTCAACTCTTTAAAAGTGACCGCTGACAGCATGCTTTATTGGCACAAGAAAGGGAAAACAGTTGAAGTCAGCAAACTGATCGATAACATTCAAAAGATATCTTCGCAAGCAGGACGGATTAATGAAATTATCACCCACATCCGTTCCTTCGTACATTCAGAGCAAAAAGAACAACTCGTTGCTTGCGATCTCAACGGGGCCGTCGAGGGAGCCTTGAGCCTTCTGGGCAGTCAACTCTCTTCTCACGGCATCGATGTGCAGATTGTGTCCGCCCCGCAACTTCCGCCCCTCCAGGCGGTAGCGAACCGCCTGGAGGAACTGATCATCAACCTGCTGGTCAATGCCATGCATGCCCTAGATGTGAGCGACCAAAAAAGCAAGATGGTCCGGATCTCTACGCGTGCTGGGGCGACGTTGAGAGACGGCGAAACGAAAAGGAATACGGTCGAACTAGAGATCAGTGATAACGGCAGCGGTATCCCCGAGGAACTCCATGGGAGAGTTTTTGAACCCTTTTTTACGACAAAACCTGCCGGTGAGGGTATGGGGCTTGGCCTGTCTATAGCTCATTCCATCGTCACTTCTTTCCAGGGACATATTCAGGTGAAAACGAACGATGAGAACGGAGCTACCTTTACGGTGATATTTCCGTCTATGGAGGAAACGGTGGTGCTTGACCGATGAACATTCTGCTCGTCGACGATGACAGCGACAGCCGAACTTGTGTCGGAGAGTTTTTACGGGAATTGGGACACGAAGTCGACGAATGTGGTAATGGGCAGGACGCCATCACACTCTTTTTTCGAGGGAACTATTCGATGGTATTATCGGATATCTGTATGCCCAAATTATCGGGAATCGATCTCCTCCAGTCGATCATGTCCCAGTCCGATGTTCGCAGAAATACCGATATCATCCTCTTCACCGGAAACGGTGACATGGAAACAGCCATAGCCGCACTGCGAGCCGGAGCCAGCGATTACTTGTTAAAACCGATCGATATAGAACAACTAGCTGCCATTACAGAACGGATTGCCTCAAAACGAGGCAATCCGAAGGGAAGGCGGGCTTTCGAGGACGACTCCGATCAAACCGTTAAGGAAGCCATCGAGACGGGGAGCGATCACTCCACGAATCACCGCATGACCGTTCATTCTGCAGCGATCAGCGGCATCGGTGTTTTCTCCGAGAGCATGCGCACAATCGTTCAGTCGGCCCTCAAATTCCATACGGACCGGACTATTCCTGTGCTGATCGAAGGAGAGACAGGCACCGGAAAAGAGATGCTTGCACGGCTTATTCACTTCGGAAGCATCGAAGAGTCGGCGCCCTTTATTGATATCAACTGTGCCGCACTGACGCCGAGTCTTTTCGAAAGTGAACTTTTTGGTTATGAAGGTGGAGCCTTTACGGGCGGCTTGACCAAAGGACAGAAGGGGAAATTAGATCTGGCTCAAGGCGGGACGCTGTTTTTAGATGAAGTGGGCGAACTTCCTCTGGAACTTCAAAGTAAACTTCTGCGGGTGCTGCAAGAGAAGGAATATTACCGTGTAGGCGGATTAAAAAAAATTCACACGGACATTCGCATCATCGGTGCGACAAACGTGAACTTGGACGAACGGGTGGTCGCGGGAAAGTTTCGCAAAGATCTATACTACCGCTTGAAAGTCGGAAGCTTATTGTTGCCTCCGTTGCGACAGCGAACCGAAGATGTCGTTCCCCTCGCCCGGATGCTGCTGCAACGGGCAGCCAAACAGAAGAAAAAGCGATTCCAAGGCATTACAGAAGAAGCGGCTCGGATCTTAATACAATACGCCTGGCCAGGCAACGTACGGGAACTGCAGAACACCATGGAATGGGTGGCTTTCATGTATGACGATGCAGAGCTGCAGCCAGAGCATCTGTTGCATATCTCCATTCCTGAAAAAACCGATCATCTCGAAAAGACCATCACAACCGTCAGAACAAGTCAGCCTCGAAAGCCCGGCAATATCAGCAAATTCAGTAATCACGGCAATCCCGTCGATCTCGTTAATCCCAGCACTCCCAACAATCCTACCATTGTCAGCGATCTCGGCAGTTCCGTTGATTCCAGTCATACCGCTCCAAGTTCCGTCAATCTGATCAGCCCAGAACACTTCACCTTACCGGAAAAAGGCATCATGCTGGAAGAATACGTAGACAATATTGTGTTACAGGCATTGACGATGCATAAGGGCAATAAGACAGAAACAGCCCGCTATCTGGGCATTTCCCGCCGCTCACTCTACTGCCGCTTGGAACGTATCCGAGGGAAGGACGAAACGAAATAAAGCCATCTCAAGTATTTTAAAAAGCGGAGTGTACCGCCCTTGGTACGCTCTGCTTTATTTTTTTTACACAAAGCTCATCACAGCAGGCTTTGTGTAGCCAAACATGTCCGTATCTTGACTACAACTTGATTCCACCCACTACTACTCGCTACCACTTACTACCACGTGTTACATTTTGCTACCTATAACTCTAAAACGCACCTTGTACCTCTTCGTGTACGGAAACGTACACATATCCAGTCTCCCCAAATCGCCCTGTACGCAGAAGTACAGGGTATCCACACTTGCAAGTACTGTTGAAAAATATGAAAATCGATGCTTAACCTTTGCATAACCACATTGAGCAGAGCCTGTTGGCATGGATATTGCATTAGTTACCTGGCGTAGGACCAAAGTCCTCGTCGGTCAAAAGCGGAACTCACCTGCGTGAAGATTAAAGGAGGAGACTACTTTGGAAAAGAAGCTGGCTCGGCCCTCTGCCGAACCGAAAAACGGCGCCGCTGTTGCCAACAGCAAATATGATCATTCCGGTACGGCCGAAGATATCGCTCAGAAACGGGACTTAGCCAAACGAAAAGCGATGGAGAAAGTCCGTGCTCGCACCCTGGCCAAACAGCAACAACTGGCCGAACGGATCGCCACCGCAACGGAACAACTTGCCTCCGGTATTGAACAAGCCAGCAACGCCGCCATAGAGCTGGGATCGACGATGGCTCAAATCGCTACCGGCGCTGACGAGGCTGCTTCTGCCGCCGAGCAGTCCAGAGCCGCCATCAACCAAATTGATAAAGCATCAGTCATCGCAGAGAGCCGGGCCAAGGAATCCCTGGAGAAAGTTAATGCCACTCAAATATTAGTCCGGACTACGACTGCAGATATTGACCAGTTGATAGACGGAATCAAGGAAACGGCTAATACCAATATGGAATCAAGCAAGCTAGTCAACGAGTTGGAAACGCAGTCTATCGAGATCGGTAATATCGTCGAAGCCGTCGTTCGCATCGCCGACCAGACCAACTTACTGGCCTTAAACGCAGCCATTGAAGCGGCCCGGGCAGGAGAACATGGACGCGGGTTTGCCGTAGTGGCCGACGAAGTTCGCAATCTGGCGGAAATCTCAGAAAAGTCGGCCCGAGACATCCGCAACCTTGTCTCTGAAATTCAAGAAAACGTCAAGGTCGTCGTCAAAGACGTGGAAGAAGCTGGTGTAGCCGCCAATGCAGAAGTCGATAAAGCCAAAAAAATCACGGAGGACTTATTAAGGATCGAACGGGATATGGTCTCCGTACAAGCAGGCGTTACAGAGGTCTCACAAAGTGCCCGGGAATCCAATAAAGGGGCCGGTGAGTTTCTCACCATGGCGGAACAGATTGCCGCAGCCGCTGAAGAACAAAGCAGCGCTGCCGAAGAAGTGAATCGGGCTGTAGCGGAACAAAACAAAGCCTTCAATGAAATGGGCATGGCCGCCAATGAACTGGCCCAATTGGCCGAAACCTTGAAAGTATCTACCGATGCCCAGAAATCGTCAGAAGAACTAGCTTCTGCAGCAGAAGAGCTGTCGGCAAACGTAGAAGAAGCGAACAGCGCTTCCCGCCAAATCATGACGGCCATGGAACAATTGTCTCAAGGGTCCCGGGCGCAGGGAGAGTTAACTCAGAAGGGCGCCGCCGTCGCTGAGCAACTTGTTGTCGCCGCCAATCAGATGCGTAGACGCAGTTCTGAATCGGATGAAAAAGTTGACGAGCTGCGCAAAGTGCTCGATGGGAACAAAAAAGGCATCGATGGCCTGATCATAGGGATCGCCAACGCTTCGGAAGCTAGCTTAACATCAGCCCGAAATATTAAAATTCTCGAAGAGACGACCCGAAAAATCGACAAGATCGTCGACGCTATCGTCAACGTCACCATTCAGACCAACATGCTGGCTGTGAACGGCTCTATCGAAGCAGCACGGGCCGGTGAGTATGGTCGAGGCTTCTCAGTGGTTGCCGGTGACATTCGTACCCTGGCCAATGAGTCCGCCGAAAATGCCGACAAAATTAAAGACCTTGTTCGTAATATTCAAGGACAAATCCAAAAAGTCACCGAGGATATCGAACTGTCTGCCAAAAAAGCAACGCAAGAGGTGGAAAAAGCGAAAAAGTCCACTCACAACTTAAATGAGATGGAAGAAGCTATGCTCGTTATCCTCGGCGGTGTTCGCGAAGTACTCAAGGGTGCGGAAGAATCGCTTATCGCCTTGGAACAAGCGAGAAAAGGTGTCGAGCAAATCGCCGCGGCTGCGCAAGAAGCAGAGAAGGCGAGCGGGGAAGCGTCTCTAGCCGCCCAGGAACAAGCCAAAGGCATGCAAGAACTGGCCGAAGCCATCGAAGAGATCTCCGGTCTCGCCGACGAATTGCAAACGATGTAACTGGAGGGAAGGAGCACAAAGCAATGACCATCGCCGATACCACGAGGGCAGGAGGCCTATCGGAGCGGCAGTTAGTCACCTTCCATCTAGGCCATGAAGAATTCGGGGCCGACATCATGAATGTCCGGGAGATCATCCGCTTCACCGAAGTGACGAAAATCCCGCAAGCCCCTGATTACGTGGAAGGCGTCTGCAACTTACGGGGCACCATTCTTCCCATCATTGACGGGCGTTGCCGCTTTGGCATGGACAAGCGGCAGCGCGACGAAAACACACGAGTACTCGTTGTCGATGTGAGCGGTCGCGTCACAGGGATCGTCGTCGATCGAGTATCAGAAGTTCTTCGGGTAGCCGCTTCCGATATTGAACCGCCTCCGCCGGTGATTCGCAGTGAAGCCGTAAAATACTTAGACGGTGTCGTCAAACTCAATCAAGGTAAACGGCTGATCATGGCTTTGAACTTAGAACAAGTGCTCACGGTGGAACAAGCCGACGAGCTCATTGAAGAAGCTCATGCTGCGGCCTCGGCCGAAGCGGTCGGTGGCACTGGAATCAAAGCCGAACTGGAAGAAGACCAACTGGTCACATTCCTGCTCGGTCGGGAAGAGTACGCCTTTGACATCATGCATGTCAAGGAGATCATCCGTGTGCCTGAGATCACGGCAGTGCCGAATGTGACCCCTTACCTGGAAGGAGTCGTATCGATTCGCAACCAACTCCTGCCCATCGTCAACATGCGGAGCTTTTTTCATATGCAGGATAAAGCGCTGACGGATCAATCGAGGGTCATCATCGTCGATCTAGGTCACCTGACGGCAGGCTTTCGGGTGGACCGGGTGCAAGAAGTCATTCGCGTTCCCCGGAGCATCATCGAACCGCCGCCGCCGATCTTCCTCAGCGGAGAAGCCGAACAAATTCGCGGTGTGGCCAAGCTGAACAAGGGGACTCGCCTGTTGATGTGCCTTAACGCGTCAAACCTTTTATCGACAGATATGGTCAGAGAACTGATGGAAGACAGCGAAGAAGCCAGGGAAGTCGTCGAAGCGGGCAACCTCGCCAGAGCGATTGAAGAAGAGCAGTTGGTGGCGTTTCGCCTGGGAAACGAAGAGTTTGCGATTCAAATTACAGACGTTCAAGAGATCAACCGGATGACCCAGGTGACCCAAATGCCGGGAGCTCCTCACTATATCGAAGGTCTCGTCAATCTGCGGGGAAACATCATTCCCGCCCTCAATCTTCGGCGTCGATTCCATATGGAAGAGCGAACCCGCGATGACGCTTCACGGATCGTCATCGTCGACGTCAACAACCGGAAAACAGGGATCATCGTCGATTCCGTTTCAGAAGTGCTGCGCTTTGATCGAAGCCTTGTAGAGACAACGCCTCGCATCCTTTCCGAAGCGATTGATACAGAGTATATCCGCGGCGTGGCGAAACTCAATGACGGCAAGCGCATGGTCATGATTCTGGAACTGGATCGGGTGCTGCAACTGGAGAATTGATCAGCGGCAGGGATGAACAGTGAATAGAATAAAAGTTCTCGTAGTAGACGACTCAGCCATGATGCGCAAAGCAGTCCGGCAAATCTTAGAGACAGATCCCGATATTGAAGTGATCGGAACGGCCCGGGACGGGGAGGACGCCCTGCGCAAGGACCAGGAACTGCACCCCGATGTAATCACCTTAGATATCAACATGCCTGTCATGGACGGACTCACCTCGTTAACGCTTCTTCTCGAACAGCACCCCGAGGTGCAAGTGGTCATGGTCAGTTCTCTGACCCAAGAGGGGGCGATCACGACCTTTGAAGCGATGGAACTGGGGGCATTCGATTACGTGGCCAAACCGTCCGGCACCGTATCATCGAACCTTCACGTAGTAGGCCGGGAACTAATCGCCAAGGTAAAGGGAGCAGCGCAACAGAAGCGCAGACGGCGGCGAACGGCTCCAGGATCGACCCGACCTGCTCCGGCAGTGAAAAAATCGGTACCTATCGGCGAAAATCGGGAAACATCCTTTCGGAAAGTCGTCGTCATCGGCGTTTCGACGGGGGGACCGGGTACGTTGATGGAAATCCTGCCACAGCTTCCGGCGAACTTAGACGCCGCCCTCATCGTCGTCCAGCATATGCCGCCCACCTTTACGGCTTCCTTCGCCAAACGACTTGATGATTACTGCCCCTTGTCCTTTCGGGAGGCCAAGGCGGGGGACAAGCTAGCGCGAGGAGAGGGGATGGTAGCCCCGGGGGGCTACCATCTCGTCCTCAAAAAAAATGCCTTGCGCGATGATGTCATGGTCCGGCTCACATCTCAGCCAGAAAAGAGCCTCTTTATCCCGTCGGTCGATGTGACCATGAACTCTGTCTTGGATCTCTTTGGCCGGCGCACCGTCGGCGTGCTGCTGACTGGCATGGGCTCCGACGGCGCCGAGGCGATGGTTCGGATCCGGCAGGCCGGTGGGATTACCATCGCCGAGGATCGTTCTACGGCTGTCGTCTTTGGTATGCCCCGCGAAGCGATTGAGCGGGGAGGAGCGGAAATCGTCGCCCCTTCCTACAACATCGCCAAAGAGATTGTCAAAGCTGTAAACCGAATTTAGGAGGCAAATTGATGAGCGTAAAAGGCCAAGAAGCCTTTACCCCTTGGTTATCGACAGTCCAAAAAACCCCTTGGGTCACCCGGGGTGTGGTCTCTATTGAAGAGACGGAACGGTTGGGTCGCGCTCTTTGGGAAGGGATGTTCCTGGCCGCCTCCACAGGCTGTCTCCCAGAAGTGCTGCAAAAAACGCTGCAAGAAATCTCGGTGATGGGAAGCCGCAATCATTTGACGCCCACAGAAACCGCCCAGTTCGTTTTTTCCATGCGCCCCTATGTCAAGGATATGGTTCGTGGTCAAGGCGACAACCTGTTAATGACCCTGCTCGACGAAGCCGGCGTGTACGTTTTTGAAGTGTATTTAAAGAGCCGGGAAGAAGTCATCCTCAACCAGCGCCAAGACCTACTGGAACTTTCCACACCGGTCATCCGCCTCTGGGATGGGATTTTGGCCGTTCCCCTCATCGGCACCATGGACAGCAAGCGGACCCAGCAGATCATGGAAAAACTTCTTAATATGATTGTCGATACAAGTGCCCGTGTCACCATCCTCGATATCACCGGTGTACCGACCGTAGATACCATGGTAGCCAATCACATTTTGAAAACAGCGGCAGCGGTACGCCTGCTCGGCGGAAGCCTGATCATCACCGGCATCAGTCCTGCCATCGCCCAGACGATGGTCTATATGGGGGTCGATTTAAGCTCCGTCATCACTCGGTCGATAATGCAAGACGGGATTGCCCTAGCGCTCGACATGCTGGATAAGGAAATCGTTCTGAAAAGCCACAGCACAGCGGGGTGAGCCGGCAGGAGGGTAACGTGGAAAAAACATCGATTGTAAAAATTCAAAACGTGCTCATCGTGACCCTGCAAGGAGATATTGACGATCACTCCGCACAGGAATTACAGCAGGAAATCCTTCAATCGGTCATTCACCACCAAGTGAGTGGAGTCGTCATCGAAGTCTCTCAATTAGAGCTTGTCGATTCATATATGGGACGAATCCTGTCGGACACGGCCCGGATGATCCGGCTGATGGGAGCGGAAACCTTGTTGGCGGGACTCCGCCCGATGGTGGCGATCACCATCGTCGAGATGGGTTTAAGTATAGAAGGGGTCAAAACAGCACTCAATCTGGAGGATGCGCTGGAGGTACTCAAGGGGGGACGAGCCGCTGCTCCATCCTTGGGGAGGGATGGTTGATGACCAACCGGGTAGATATTCAGAGGGAGCCAGATGTGGTCCTGGCTCGCCAAGCGGCCCGGCGAGCGGCGATCGAAATGGGCTACTCGCTGGTCGATCAGACCCGGATTACCACCGCCGTTAGTGAACTCGCCCGCAATATCTTTCTCTATGCCGGGCGTGGTTGGATGGAGTACCGGCATGTCGCTCGCAGCGATCGGAAAGGACTGGAGTTTCTTTTTCAAGATGAAGGTCCTGGCATCGCTGACATCGATCTGGCCATGACGGTGGGCTACACCAGCGGCGGCGGGTTGGGCATGGGACTGAGCGGCAGCCAACGTCTCATGAACGAATTCGAGATTCAATCCCGCCTGGGCGAGGGAACGACCATTCGGATCGTCAAATGGCTGGGGTAAAACAACGAACTGGGGTGAGGGGACGATGCCGGAGATTAGGGTTCACGGTGCCGATGATGTCGGCACAGCCCGGCGCCAATTGCTCGAGTACTGCCGCTCTTTACCCTTTACCATGCAGGAACTCGGGCAACTCGCCATCATCGTGACCGAATTAGCGACCAACTTAGCCAAACATGCCTCTGGCGGCGGGGTCATTCGCGTAGAAACGATCGGCGATCGAAAAGGGTTGATCCTGCAATCGATCGATCAGGGACCGGGAATTCCTGATGTTTCGCTGGCCCTTCTCGATGGGACACCGTCAACCGCTAGTTTAGGCGGCGGCCTGGGCGCTATGCGCCGTCTGTCAGACTTCTTTTCACTCCAAAGCGAACCATCGGGAACGGTGGTCACGGTGAAAAAGTGGGTCGAAGCAATCCCCACGCAGCGGCTGACTGTAGGTGTCTATTCTCGACCCCACCCGGAGTACGGCGTCAGCGGGGAGGGATTTTTCGTCCGGCAAGATGCCCACCGGCCGACGATAGCCCTTTTTGATGCGAGCGGTCGCGGCACGATTGCTTACCAGAACAGGCTGCGGATGGAACGAACCCTGTGGGACCTGCAAGGCCTTTCCTTGCTGGAGATCATGGGGGAGACGCACCGGCAAATGACGGGGGAAGCGGAGAGGGCACTCTTCCTCGCCCAGGTGGATTACAGGCAGGAAACCCTGAATTATGTGGGGGTGGGGCCGATCCAGGCGCAATTGCTGATCCCAGAAGGGTACGTACCCCTGAAGCGAACGGCAAGATGGAAGGGACTGGATGTGTCCTCGCTGACTCTCGACCAGGAAAGGTGGACGGCTGAGTCCATTTTGGCTGTTACCACAGCAGGGGCGGTGGTCGATTGGGAGCAGCTTCACTATAGGTCGATCAAAGGGGGCAAGCCAGGGCAGCTATGCCGTCAATGGGTGGAACGGTGGGGCCGAGATGATGATGAGGCGACCATATTGATCGCCCGGGATGAACGATGATGACCAGTATGGATCTGAAAATGCCTGCCCAGGCCGGCGATGTGATGCCCGAACTGGTGAAACAGCTGCAGCACTCCGGCATAGAGGCAGAGGTGATCTTTCGCTGTTCGGTCATCGTATTGTGGCAACTCAGCATGGCCGGGGTAAAAAAGCAAGAGCCATGGCAAGGAAGAATCAGCAAAGATCATCACCGGCTGTTGTTAACGAGCCGCGTCGATATGGAAAGGGGCTCCCTTCCGCCTCTGTCAGCGCCGATATTCGACAGATGTTGTCCCAATGGAGTCACTTCCATCGTCGAAACAGGGAGTTGGGAGCTGCAGATCTCCCTAGGGACTGAGGACAGCCGGAATCTGATCAGGGAAGAAAAAAGCGAATCGGAAGGGTGGCCGATTATCGTCGATGTGCTGCAGCAGATGATCGGCCGCATGAACCAGATGCAAAAAGAAGTGGCCGACTTAACGCAAGAACTGTTGCTCACCAGCCAGGGAGTGATCGCACTGGTGCAAGAGATGCAGTGCAACCCCGACGGTTCTACTTTAGAAGAGCGAGTAAAAGCGAATAAGGAACTGGTGCGACGGCTCCAGGAAAAAGAAAAGGCCTTACAGCAGGCCGACCGTCTCGCCACGATCGGTCGCCTGGTGGCCGGTGTAGCTCATGAGATCAACAATCCCCTGACCTTCATCAAGGTCAACTCGGAATTACTGCGTCGGTATCTAGCCAAACAACGCACAGGAGATCCCTTGGAAGAGGAAATTCTTCGGGCCAACCAGGCCATCTTTCGAGGTGTAGATCGCATCGCCGCTATCGTGAGCGGCTTAAAATATTTTTCCCGCCAAGAGCGAGGCGAAAAAGGGCCTGTCCGATTGGTCTCGTGCTTACAGGATGCGTGGATGCTTGTATCCAGTGATAGTTCCCTTTCCAAGCATGCTCGACTGTTTGGGGATATCCCCGATGATCTCATCGTTCGGGGAAACGCCCAGCAGTTAGAGCAAGTGCTGATCAATCTGATGCATAACAGCCTGAAAGCGATTCAGCGGGGAGAACAAAGATCGGGAGAACTGACCGTAAGAGCCGGTTATGACCAAGACCGGAAGGACCGGGTAATCATAGAAGTCTGCGATAACGGCTGCGGTATCAGTGCAGCCGAACTGTCGAAAGTGTTTGAGCCCTTTTACACCAACGACAATAAAGGAACCGGCTTAGGGCTGTCCATCGTGCAGGGCATTATCACGGAACATGGGGGGACGATCACCGTCTCCAGCGATGGGGACAGCGGTACGACCTTTACGATTCAATTGCCAGCAGGAAGACTGGCTGAGGGGGATTCACCGTGAACTTGCCTCCAGGAGAAGCGGAGTTCATCGAAGTATTTTTTGCCGAGACCCGTGAGATGTTGGTCGATGCGGTCGATCAACTGTTGGCTGCCGAAAAAACAGGGGCTCCTGTTCAGGCCGTACCGGCCTTGTTTCGAGCTTTTCACAGCATCAAAGGCGGTGCCCAATCGCTGGAGATGACCCAAATGGCCGAACTGGCTCATCGCATGGAAGATTGGCTGGAACCGGTCCGGCAGGGAATCGGCGATGCCGATACCACCATGGTCAACGGGGTCTTACAAGCAACTGATTTAATGGAATCGTACCTGGATATCTATCAGCACGGTGGCTCCTGGGACACAGTAGCGGAACGACAGAGGCAATTCTTATCGGGACTGCCACGGCTGGAAGCGGTCAAGCCGACAAGGGCATGGGGCACCCATAAGGTGACGGTCGATGTGGCCATTTTGAGCCGAGGAGAGGAAATACCGCCAAGTAAACTCCCGGAAGGCATCGTAGACGGCGGTCCTTTATTCTACCTGCAGGTGAAAGTGGATACAGAGACACCGATGCCACAGGTTCGCCACTACCTGATCGTGGAACGGTTGAAGGAATTAGGTGCCATCTTGCACTGCCATCCCGATCCCAAACACTCGGAAGAGGGCTTCCATGGGGAGATCCCCTTGTCGGTCCTCATCCAAACGAAGGCTCATCGCGATGACATCCGCAAAGCCTGTGATGTGGGAGATGTGCTGGAAATTTATTTGACCGAACTCAATGAACAACTTGCTGCGGTCACCCCCTACCCATCGCTGGAGCATATCGATCAACTCGTTCATTGGATGATGGAAGCGGGGCGAGAACTTACCCGGACGGATGGAACGGCCAGCCGGTTTCGGGAGGATATAGGCCGGCTTTCTCAGTGGGATGGATTTTCTCAGGGCGATGAGTGGTACCCAGGCGGGGAACGGCAGTGGAAAATTCGCCTTTACCTGTTGATGGACACGATCCCCGTGGAATTGACCGATAAAAACCGGGAGCGTTTTTGCCGAATGGCCCGGAACAACTTAAAGACCCTATGGGACGGCCTATATGGTGCACTTTGTAATCAAAGGTATTTCTACAGCCTGCCGGTGGAGACGGGGACCCTCGTAGAGGGTATCGCCGATGACGTCTGCCGGCAGATCGACGAGGGGACGATGCGCCGGGTCATCGTAGACATCAGTGAGAAGGAAGTCCTGGAAGGAAAGGATATTCACTGGCTCCGTCAGCTTCAGGGGCAGATTGTCGAACGAGGCGGGCAAATGGTCCTTCTTTCCCAAGGCCTGTATTCCTCTCGCCATAACAACATTCTCGATGCTGCCGGTGAACTGGCTGAGGGACTGCGACTGTTCAAACATCCCTATGAAGCTTGCTGCAGCCCGGAAAGACGGTGAAACGGTAAGGAGGGTTCAGAATGTATCCAGAGATTCAAATCCTATTGGTGGACGATGAAGAAGAGTTAGTCCTGAGTTTGCAACGGATACTCCAATTGGAAGGCTATTCGGCAGATTACACCACCTCGCCCTTGACCGCGATTGAGAAGATTAAAGAAAAAAAATACCACATCGTATTGGCCGATATCGTCATGCCGGAGATGGACGGAATTGAATTGCTGGCGGCCCTGAAGGCCTATGATCCGCTTGTTCAGGTCATCATGATGACGGGCTATTCCACCATGGATAAGACTGTTCGCTGCCTTGAAAAAGGGGCGAATGATTACCTGCTTAAACCCTTCCCCGACTTAGACCGGGTGATGGAAGCGGTTCGGTTGTCCGAAGCGAAGCTGCGGCGCTGGTGGGAAAGCATGCGGGGAAACTTTGCCTAGGGATGGGGTGGTTCATGTGATCCGAGAAGCGAAACGGCGGCTCAAGAGTGAGCGGGAATCGGAACGCTGTGAAGCCGTAGAACTGCTGTCTCAAATCGGACATGTCAGCGGGACTGAACTGCTGGCGCAGCAGCTAGAGCGGGAAACATCGGCCTATGTGCGCCGCAGAATCATTCGCATCCTGGGAGAAATGCGAAACCACCGGACGGCGTTGATGGTGAGTCGTTTACTGTCCTCATCGGAAGCGGCGGTACGCAACGGCGCATTAGAAATTCTCTGTTCCTTGCAAAAGGTGGCACTGCCGGTCCTGGCGGAATTGATGACAGAGGAATCGCGGGATCTACGGAAGATGGCTGTCGAGGCCTTAGGGGCGATTGCCTGCGAAGAAGCCTTTCCGTTGCTGGTGACGGCCCTGCGCGATGACGATCCGAATGTAGCGGCTGGCGCTGTTGAGTCTTTGGGACGCCATGGCGATGGACGAGCCGTTCCATACCTGCGAGCGTTGCTCCAAAGAAGCATCAGTGCCTGGCTGGCCTTTGCTGTCATTGAAGCGCTGACCCAGTTAGGGGACGCAGCAGCCATGGAAGATATCGATCGCTATCTGCGGCAGAGCGGCGGTACGAGTCGTGAGCGGGCCGCCTTAGCGGGGATTTGGGCGGTTGCTGCCGGAAAATTGGGCTTTCGGGAGCAATTGCCGCAAGCCTGGGAGTTGTATCTCAGCGGGGAATTGACCTCCCGGGAGATGATCATGCTGATGTCTCAATGGCAACAGCGAGGGATCGATGTGGGACCGTCCCACGGGCCTATGGAGACGCTTATCGCCCAGCAGTTGGAACAAGGCGGGCGAGAGGAAAGCCTCGCAGCGGCTCACTTGGCTGCGCAGAACCTCCCCCATCTGTTGTACATACACTTACCCCTGTTAAGCGAGCGTATCGGGAAAGAAGAAGAGGGTCTCAATGAGCTGATTGTTCCGCTGTTGAAGGCAGGACCTTCGGCATCCCGGGTGACGGCCCTGCTCGACGGAGCAGACTCGTCGATGAAACGACTGCTCCTGTCTGTGGCGGAGAGGTCGATGCTGATTCTTCCTCTAGAACGGCTCAGAGCCTATGCGGGAGATTCCGACTTGTCCATCGTCCGGTTAGCGGTCGCGCAGGCTTGGCGCTGCGGCAGCGAAGCTGAGGAATTTCTGGCTGAAATGACGCACCATCGGGATCCCGAAACGGTTTTATCAGCCTTATCCGGTCTGGGCTTGCTCGGCGGTGAAAAATCGAACCCCTTGTTGCTGAAAGCTTTGGAACACTCCGACAGCCGGATCCGGCGCCAAGCCATCGATACGCTGACGATGATCGGGACGCCGGGTTTACATCACGAACTGAAGCGACGAATGGATCATTGCCCCGAAAAGTTCTGGCCGGACATCTTGGAAGTGATGACGGCGCAAGAAGAAGCGCCCCTGGCGGAAGCCTTTTTACGGGCCTCTTTGGTTGCAGACCGGGAAATCCGCTCCCAGGTCGCCCGCATTTGCCGGCTCATCCGCAGGGACGATGCCTTTTTATCGGTCATGGAGACCCTGGCCAATGATCCCGAGCCAGAAGTGCGCCGCATGGCCATCACCAGTCTGGCCGCCCGGAGCGGTGACGGGGTCTACCGGATCTTGGCCTACCTCTACGAACACGATCCTTGTACCAGCCACCGCTACTACATCTTCACCTGTTCCGAGATCTACCGTCATCGAGAGACCTTCGACTGGCTGGTAGAGAATCTGGAACAACCGGATCGATTGCTGCAACTGGCTGCCGTCCGCGGCATGACGAAAATGGGGGCAGCAGGACGGGACTATTTAGAAGCGTTCCTTGATTCACTGCCGAATGATGATGAGGAATTGAAACAAATCATCGGACAGGAATTGGATAGAAACGGGGGTTATACCCTTGACGCTAACAGCTGAGCTTTATGGGCGCTATGTAGAGTTAATCTACAAAAAGACGGGAATGTGGTTTGAAAACCATAAGCTCTATTATGTCGAAAAGCGGCTCAGCGAGCGGATGGAAGAATTGAATATGACCTGTTACCGCGATTACTATCAATTTCTTAAGTTCTCGAACGACCCGGCGGAGATGGAACTGCTGATCAACCGGATCACCGTCAACGAAACCTACTTTTTTCGTGACTTTCCCCAACTGGCTGGATTTGCCGAAGCGGTGCTGCCCCTGATGGTAAGAGAAAAACTTGCCTCCGGTGAAAAAAAGCTGAAGATCTGGAGCGCCGGTTGCTCCACCGGAGAAGAACCGTACACACTGGCCATCATTTTGCTGGAGATGCTGCCAGAACCGAATGAATGGAAGATTGAGATCCAAGCGACCGATATCAATACGCGGGTCCTCGCGGCAGCAAGGCGAGGCTACTACAATTCCCGTTCTGTCAAAGATGTGCCACCGGAATACCTGGAACGATATTTCACCCGTCGCCTGGACATGTATCTGCTCAACCTCAATGTGCGGAGCATGGTGAACTTCAAATACCTGAATCTCATGGACCAAAAGGAGATGAAGGACCAGGTGGGGTTTGATTTTATATTTTGCCGCAATGTCCTCATCTACTTCAGCAATGAATCACGGCTGAAAGTGCTGGAGAGTTATTACCGCTCCCTTCGCAGCGGGGGATATGTCTACTTAGGACATTCGGAGTCTGTTGGTCGAATCACAGAAGCCTTTAAGATGCGGCGTATCGATGGGAACATCGTTTACTACAAACCGTAGGGGGTGACGATGTGGCGCGAATACTTGTGGTGGACGATTCAGCGATGGTCAGAAAATACCATGCTTTTGTCCTCACTTCTTTAGGATTCGAGGTTTTCCAGTCGGAAGACGGCTGTTTGGCTCTGGAAACGATGTTGAAAGAGTCCTTAGACCTGATCATCACAGACATCAACATGCCCCGTATGGACGGGTTTCAGTTTATCGCAGAGATCCGGAGCATGCCCGCTTACCGGGAAACACCCGTCATCATTGTGACCACCCAAGACCATCAAGAAGATGCCGATCGTGGGGTAAAAGTGGGAGCAAACGTCTATTTCATCAAACCGACAGAACCGGAAAAGTTGGTCGATTCGGTTCGACGCCTGCTGGATGGGAAGTCCGGAAAGGAGGCCTAGACGATGCAGTATCGCTTTAGCGCGGATGACGTAGAAATGCTGCAAGCCTTTATCGAAGAAGCGGGCGAATACCTGCAGCGTGTGGAAGAAGAACTGCTGAAATTGGAAGTGTCCGATGGGACACCGGGGGTACTTAACGATATATTCCGCCAGATTCATACGCTCAAAGGGCTGGCATCCTTTTTTGGTTTTGCCGAGATCACTCGACTCAGCCACCAGGCCGAATATGTACTCGACGCATTGCGGTCAGACCGGATTCAACTGAACAGTTCCATCGTGGAACTACTGCTGAACGCCGGCGATGCTTTAGGAGAAATGATCCGCTTGCTGCAGGAATCCTGCGAAAAATGGAATGCCGGCACCGTCTTGGAGATCGAATTGACCTGCAGTCAAGACGTGGAGAAGCTGATCCAAGATTTAGAGTCGATCATACCGCCGAAACCTTCCGCCTCCGGTGGAACAATGGCCTCCACAACGGTTCAGGATTCCCTAGAACCTGTGGGGGGAACGCCCTCTGATTGTGAGAGCGAAGATAAAGGGACGGAAACGGAAGCGTCAGTGGGACAAGCATTTAATGCTCCCAATGCTCCCAATGCTCCGAATGTAGCGGTGGTACAAGAAGGATCAGATCTTCCAGTCGCTTCCGATAGGAACCACGTGACCGTGAACCAAGACACCCATATAGATCGGGAACTCATGGCGCTGGTGAAGGGCCAGGCGAGCGCAGCGGCAGCAGAGAACTTTCTCACCGATGCCGACGAACATTCGGAGATCATTTGCGGCAAGCTGCTGATCGACTTAGACGGTAACCCTGGTGACATGGCGGCCCTGGCCGATCTATTCCGACGAGTACATACCCTCAAGGGAAACTTAGGCTTATTGCTCAGTTTTCAAGGGCCCGATGCTCCCTTGCGGGCGGCAGCAAAAGAAACAATGGAAGTGTTCCAACGCATGGAAGAATTGCTAGAGAAGATTCGCACCCTCCGTCTCCCTGTCCCGGTTTGGGTCACCGACATCTGCTTTGCCTGTATGGATGCGTTACAACGGTTGATGACGATGATGCGAAGCGGTCAGATGGAAAAAGACCCGGCTAACCCGCCCTTGCTAAAAGAACTGGTGGCTGCCCGAGATCGTCTTGACGCAGAAACGTCGACAGTCCCGTTGCCGAATTCGTCCGTGTCGGCGACAGCGGGAGAGCCTATCACCTCGAGTCAGAAGGGTCAGGAAGACCCATCGCTGGCAAGGACGAACATAAGGGAGCCGAAAAAGGACGAATCCACATCGGAAGAAGCATCCGCACAAAAGCATCGTGATAAGGACCTAAACAGCAATTTCGGTGGAGATAAGAGCAATCGTGCTGCAGAAAAAACGCAAGGGGACAGCAGCGACAGAAACAATGCCAAGGGCGGTTCTTTGAGCTGTCCTTCAAAACGGACTGGTTCCGATAGCATCCACGGCACGACCGGTCATTCCATCCGGGTGAGTGAAGAAAAAATCAATCGCCTCATGAACGCCATCGCCGAACTGGCCGTCACCAAGAACGCCTTCAGCCAGATCGCGCGC
This sequence comes from Heliobacterium mobile, assembly GCF_009720735.1. Classification (GTDB taxonomy): domain Bacteria; phylum Bacillota; class Desulfitobacteriia; order Heliobacteriales; family Heliobacteriaceae; genus Heliobacterium; species Heliobacterium mobile. The sequence continues at coordinate 36,184 of NZ_WNKU01000011.1, read as the reverse complement.
AAGCTGATGATGGAGCATAACCTGCCCGTCATTTCCCGGGAAGTCAAAGACGCTGGTCAATGGGTGAGCCGCATATCGGCCGAACTGGAAGACGCGATCATGGCGATGCGGATGACAGAAGTTCGCACCGTCTTTCAGAAGTTCCCCCGCGTGATCAGGGATATCGCCTTACAGACAGGCAAGCGCATCAGCCTGATGATGGAAGGGGAAGACACGGAGCTCGATAAGACCATCATCGATCAGATCGGCGACCCTCTCATGCATCTGGTCCGGAACGCTGCCGACCATGGCATTGAGCCCGAGGCAGAGCGCATCGCCAAGGGCAAAGACCCGCAAGGGCGGGTCTGGTTGCGAGCCTACAGCCGTGGAAAATACGTCTTTATTGAGATCGAAGACGACGGCAAAGGACTGAATCCGCAGGCCTTAAAAGAAAAAGCCGTCGAAAAGGGATTCATCACGGCAGCACAAGCTGAGGACATGAACGAGACCCAAGCCTATCAGCTCATTTTCCTTCCCGGGTTCAGCACTGCCAAGGCCGTTTCAGAGATTTCGGGCCGCGGCGTCGGTATGGATGTCGTCCGCAACAACATCACCGCACTACGGGGAACCATCTCCATATCGAGCCAACTGGGAAAAGGGACGAAATTGGTCATGCAGCTTCCTTTGACATTGGTCGTATCGCGAGGCCTCATGGTGGAAGTCGCCAGTCAAATGCTCATTTTGCCTTTAGACAATGTACTGGAAACCTTAAAAGTGCCCGGCGAACGCCTACTGATGTATCGAGGTCGTAAATTGCTTCATCACCGGGGAGAAGTCCTTGGCGTCGTTTCTTTAGCCGAGGTTATCGGGATGGGGCAGGAAGAGTTGACCGAACGGACGCCCGTTGTCATCGTGACCGACGGACATATGAAAGTGGGATTGATCGTGAACCGGTTGATCGGCGAACAAGATGTGCTGGTCAAGCCTCTCCCCGATTACCTGTCGTCGCTCCCCGGCATGGGCGGTGGCACCATCATGGGTGACGGCCGAGTCGCTTTGGTCATGAATCCCATCGAGCTGATCAAGATGGCGACCGGAACCATCCATAAAAACATACTGAAAGGTGACGAAAATGATGGCTGAAAATCAAACACAAAAACGGATCATGCTGGTGGACGATTCCCCATTCATCCATAAAGCGCTCTCCAAGGCCTTAGTTCCGGCGGGATACGAAATCTGTGGGACCTTCCGCAACGGCCTGCAGGCGGTAGAGGCGTACGGAAATCTGCTTCCCGATCTGTTGATCATGGATATCACCATGCCGGTCATGGACGGAGTCCAAGCGGCCCGGGAAATCACGGCGCGCTACCCCGGCGCGAAAATCGCCATGTTGAGCGCCATGGGCGATGAAGACATCCTTGCAGAGGCGAAAGAAGCAGGGGCCCTCGGCTTCATGACAAAACCTTTTGCCAACGATGAGCTCTTAGCTGCGGTGAGCGATTATTTAACCAAGTAAACCACAACGTAAAACAACAATATCACAAGGGGGAACGGAATCATGGGAGGGGAATACCTAGCCAATCTGGCGGACAGCTTGGTGACCGTGATGGATAAAATGGCCGGTTTGACCTGTGAATGGAGTGAAAAGGCGCCTCAACTGCCGGCGATCACCGAAGGGGTCACCGTCGTATCTCTGCTCGGTTTCACCGGTGCAGAGAAGGGTCGCGTCGTCATGGAGATGGATATTGAAACAGCGCAAAAAATTGGGGAGGCCTTAAACCAAGAGGAGCTAGGGCCCTTCGACAAGATGATTTTTTATGCGCTATCGGAGTTGAGCAATATCTTCTGCGGTGCTGCGATCACGCAGATCAACAACGGCCCTCGTCGTCCCGGTCTCCGACTCACACCGCCCAACATTCTCGTCGGCGAAGGCTTGGAGATATTCGGGGAACGAGCCCATCTGGAGACGGCCTCTGTCTTCTGGGAAGGCGGCCTTATCTACATACACCTGAGCCTGGAAGGAGGCGCCGCTCTATGATCCGAGAACACCTGCAAGTGTTTGCCAAAGCATCGAGCGATGTCTTCGCGAGTTTAGGCGTGCAGGCGGTCCATCAGGCTCCCTTAGCGCCGCCCGATTCCTTTTTTAGCCGCTATGACCTGGCGATCATCGTCGGGTTGGCGCGGGATCTGCGCGGATCTGTCGTCTACAGCATGGATACCGAGACGGCGCTGGCCCTAGCCGGTCAGATGATGGGAGGAATGTCCCTTCCCGGTCTCGACGAGATGGTGAAAAGCGCTGTCTGTGAATTGGGTAACATGTGTGCCGGTTCCTCCGTCTGCAACCTGCCCGGACTCACCGCCGACATTACACCGCCGACGCTGATCACGGGCAGCAAGCTGGCCATCATGGCCGGATCGGACAACGTGCTTATGACGGAAATTGCGACCTCTTTTGGAACAGTTGAAGTTCGCCTCGGTTTAGAAGAGTAGATAGAAAAAAGTACAAGAAAAAAGCTGAACAGTTAGATCTTGTTGTTTCTTGGAATTAACGATATCTTTGACATAGGGGGAGTACACTTTGGCTAAGCGTGTGCTCATTGCCGATGATGCCTTATTCATGCGAATGAAGCTAAAAAGGATTGTAGAAGGATTAGGATACCAGGTCGTTGGAGAGGCAGCCAACGGTCGGGATGCGGTGGAGCAGTATCTGAACCTCCGCCCCGACCTCGTCCTAATGGACATTACTATGCCGGACATGGATGGTATCGCGGCATTAAAAACCATACGCACCTCCGATTCGACCGCTTCCGTGGTGATGGTTACGGCCATGGGGCAAGAGGCCTATGTGATGGATGCGATCCGAGCTGGAGCGAAAGATTATGTGATCAAACCATTTGAAGAAGAAAGAGTCAAAGCCGTACTCCAGCGACTGGTCGGATAAAAAACGCCTGTTGGAAGGAGGAAACCCATTGGATCCCTTTCAAATCGTCACTTTTTCTCTCGGTAGGGAATCCTACGGCATACCGATCGAACGAGTTCGCGAAATCATTCGCCCTACGCCGATCACGCTCATCCCACATACTCCCCCATATGTGCTAGGCCTGCTAAACTTGCGGGGCAATGTCATACCGGTTATCGACCTTCGTCTTCGACTCCATATCACGCCGGAAGGAGAGGCGAAAAACAACCGGATCATCGTCGTCGAGATCGAGGGGGTAGTCGTCGGCATGATGGTTGATTCGGTCTCCTCTGTGATGACGGTCCAGGAGGATATGTTGACAGACACTCCCGATATGCTCTGTGAAACCGATGATGGATTTATCAATAGGGTCATAAAAACGGATCAGCGCTTGACTGTGCTTCTCAATCTACAGGCCATGGTCTATCCAAAAGCCGGATAAGTTGACCGTTGTTGGGGGGGAGGATCTGTTGAGCGGCGATAACTTTATGAACGAGTACATGGACTTGTTCTATACCGAAGCTAAGGAACAATTGGATATTCTATCGAGAGATCTCTTGTCGATCGAATCGGGATCATCGAACCAGGAAATGATCCACGAGATGTTTCGAGCCGCCCATACCTTAAAAGGTGCCAGCGCGATGGTGGGTTTGAACAACGTCACGGAGATCACCCACAAAGTAGAGGATCTGCTGGGGAAAGTCCGAGAAGGGGAGCGAGTTCTCGGCGCAAAAGACATCGATACGATTTTTAGCGCCCTCGATTTCATTCAAACATCCATCTTCGAGCCCGACGGAATTGATCCGGCCAAAATGGCGGAGCTGTCGGCAGCGCTGGAAACAGCGATGAAGCAGCCCGCAGAACAACCGGTCGTTCCCGATACGACGGAGCGGATCAAGGAAGCTCGTCAACGGATAAGCTCGCTTTCACAAAACGTGACAGAAATCCGAGCGGTTTTTACGCCGGACTGCTTTATGAAATCAGTGCGGGCTTTTCTCGTTACGAACAACCTCAAAGAATTTGGGGAAGTTCTTGAAACGGTGCCGACGTGGCAAGAGCTTGAACAGAATGAAGCCGCCTACGGCGAGGTCATCATCTTTTTCGAATGGCAGCGGGGCAGCCGGGACGAACTGGAACGAGCCCTCAACATCACCGATATCCAAACGGTGACCATTCAAAAAGCAGTATCACAGTCAGTTCCCGAAGAGTCCCATTCAGAAGGGCAACCCGCCCAAGAACAGGACCATGCCCAAGAACGACAGCCTCAGACAGAACGACAGCAGGCCCATCGCCCGGAGTCTACTCCGGTTCAGGCACATCACCCAGAGACGGCCGAAGCGAAGGGCGCTGAGTACATAAAGATCGAGGCCAAGCGATTAGACCTTCTGATGAACCTCATCGGAGAACTGCTCATCAGCCAGGCCCGCTTTTCTCGCCTGCAGGAGACTTATGTTGAGGAGCATGGGCACACGCCTTTTGCGATTGAAATGGCCGAAGAGACGCACCAACTTAGCCGGGTGACGACACAGCTTCAGGACGGCTTGATGAAAGCCCGCATGATGCCCATCGGCGGCGTCTTCAGCCGCTATCCGCGCATCGTTCGAGATCTGGCGAAAAAGGAGAACAAAAAGATCACCCTGGTCATGGAAGGTCAAGATACGGAGATGGACAAGTCGGTCCTCGACCTGATCGGTGATCCCCTGATGCACCTCATCCGCAACGCTGTCGATCATGGGATTGAAACACCGGAGGAGCGCATTCAGGTCGGAAAGCCGGAGGAAGGTACCGTCCGGCTGCGAGCCACCCATGAAGGAAGCCGCATCGTGATCCAAGTCGCCGACGACGGCAAAGGGATTGATGAACAAAAAGTTCTGGCCAAAGCGCGCAAGCTGGGACTGGTCCGGGAGGACCAATCGCTTTCCCGCCAAGAGATCTTCGATCTGCTCTTCGCACCCGGTTTTAGCACGGCCGAAAAAGTGACCGATGTATCGGGCCGCGGTGTCGGCATGGATGTGGTCAAGCGGGCCATATCGGGGCTGAACGGCATCATTGAGACCCAATCGGAAATAGGGCAAGGGACGACCTTCTCCCTGCAACTTCCAATCACCTTAGCCATCATCCAAGGCTTACTGGTGAAAGTGGAAGGGGAGACGATGATTATCCCTCTCGACAATGTGCTGGAAAGCTTTCAATTGCGTGAAGGCGAAGTGGAGTCGATCGGCGGTAAGGAGGTCTTTACGGTTCGAGGCCGCGTAGTGCCGCTCCTTCGCCTCCAGTCGGCTATGCAGATACCGCGCGATAGTGAGAAAATGCGGCGAAAATACCGGTCGGTCGTCATGGTCGGCTTGGCGGAACGGCGCCTCGGGCTAGAAGTGGACGCATTGCTAGGGAAAAAAGAAATCGTCATCAAGGCCATTCATGCCCCTTGGCTCAATCTCGATAAGTTCGCCGGAGCGACGATTCTTGGAGATGGACGGGTGAGTCTGATTTTGAATATCGGCAGCCTATTTCGTTGAAAGATCAGCAGTACGAGTTGAATATAGTCAGGACGTACGAAATGATCGGGGTGATTGATGAATGTTAGAGTATGAGATCAAAGAACGCGGTTCTGTGCAGGTTATCCGGTTTTTTGGCAGTATCGGTGTCGGTGATGCTCACCGGATTAAAGAAGCGCTCTTTCAGCTTCCGGTGGGAAATACACAATTGGTGATCAATCTGGGTGTCAGCTTTATCACCAGTGAGGCGATTGGTCATCTCATATACATCTATAAGCGCTATCGAGAAAAAGGGGGGAAGATGGTACTCTGCAACCTTTCCCAATCGGTACGCCAAGTGTTGGAGATCACCCGACTCGATAAATTGCTTCCCCTCGTCGATTCGGAGGAAGAGGCAACGGCGAGGTTAGTCGAAAAAGCATAGTACCGGAACAAATCATCAGGGGGGGTAAGCGTATGAACGCCCTTTCACGCATGAAGGTAGGAACGCGGATTCTCAGTGTCATCGTTTTTGTCTGTTTCATTACGATGGCTGTCGGCGCCTATGGACTTTCAAATCTCGGGAAAATCAACGATGAACTCAATGATATGTATGCCAACTCCCTGTTGCCGGTTCGATATTTAGGGGAAGCGAAATCCAGCATCCAGCAGTTCCGTGTATCCGTCTACAACCACATCATCTCCACTGACAAGCGGGACATGGACGATTGGTATGCCCGCTCGAAACAGTACTCCAAAAACGTGGAAACTAACCTGGCTGCTTACGGTAAGACCGATTTGACTGATGACGAAAAGCGGATGCTCAATGAGGTGAACAGCACTTGGGCGTCCTACATAGAAGTTACAGAACGCATATTTCAGATCAGTTTTGTCGGTACATCTGAAGCTAACGCTCAGGCGCTCTCCTTAGCCCGTAACGAAGGACGAATGAAAGCACTCGCCTTAGATGAAAAAGTGGAACAACTCGTCGACTTTCAAATAAAACTCGCTGACAAGACAAAAAAAGCAACGGAAGAACAATATGCGTCGGCACGAACGACAACGATTGTAGTCATTCTGGCCGCCTTCGCCCTCTCCCTGGGAATCGGAGTCCTTCTGTCTCGCAGCTTATCGCGTCCCCTCGGTGAATTGGAGCATGTGGCCAGTCAAATTGCCAAAGGCGATCTGACGAACGAGGTAGCAAAACGAGACGGTTCCGACGAGATCTCCTCCCTGTCCCGGTCGATCCAACAGATGGCTGAAAACCTGCGGGCTTTCGTCCGCCATGTACAACAGGGTGCCGAAACGGTCGCCGCTTCCAGCCAGCAGATCTCCGCATCGTCTCAGGAAGTGGCCAGCGGCGCTCAGGCCCAAGCCCAGGAAGCCCAGTCTCTGACCGCCATGATGAACGACATGTCTGGAGCGGCCACACAGGTGGCTAATTCGGCGCAAAAAGCGGCCCAGTCGTCGGAAGGAGCTGCCCAGGCCACCTTAGACGGTGGTAAGATCATCGAACAGACCGTAAAAGGAATGGATCAGATCTCTGATAACGTCTTGCTGCTCGGTCAAAACTCCGAAAAGATCGGCGAAATCGTTGAGATGATCGATGATATCGCCGCCCAGACGAATCTCTTAGCCCTCAACGCAGCGATCGAAGCGGCCCGGGCCGGTGACGCCGGCAAAGGGTTCGCCGTCGTCGCCGATGAAGTGCGCAAATTGGCCGAACGATCCGGCACGGCGACCAAAGAGATTGCCGCGTTGATCAAGACGATCCAGGCTGTCACCACGAAAGCCGTCGATGCGGCCAACAGCGGCCGGGAATTGACCGGTGCCGCCGGAGAGGCGTTCCAGCGAATTGAGGATCAGGTCAAACGGACGGCCGTGGAAGTCGGCGAAATCGCTGCCGCCTCCGAAGAACAAGCGGCGACGACAGACCAGGCCTCCCGGGCTGTCCAAAATGTGGCCGCCATCGCCGAGCAGTCCTCGGCCGGTGCCCAGGAGACGGCCAGCGCGATTCAGTCGATGGCCCAGTTGGCTACCGATTTGCAGTCTGCAGCAGCAAAATACAGGGTCTAAGCATAAGAAAAAAGCATGCCGAGGGGCATGCTTTTTTCTTATACAATTGAGCGATTGAAAACGTAGATTGGATGCAGTTACGCATGTGTTCTTAACATTGCTATGGTCCTCAAAACAACCTTCACTAATAAATTGGGGGGAATCCTTATGGGACTAACCTACCGTGCCGCCGTCCTACTCGGGAACAACGGCTACGGAGAACTCGATCTGTGGGTCACTCACGCCACTTCATTAGGGGAGCGGCAAAAGGGGCTGTTGGGAGATTCTGTTCTTCCTCCGGAACGGGGACTGTTGCTTACCCCCTGCAGTCAGATCCACACCGTTGGTATGGCCTTTCCCATCGATGTCATCTATCTTAGCTCGGAAGGCTACATTCTCGACATGGACACCCCCGTGGAACCGGGTAAATGGGGCCTCCCACGGGATGGTTGCGAGCACTGTCTTGAACTGTCGGCGGGCCGAGCGAGAAGACTGGGGCTTTTACCGGGAATGAGATTAGGATTTTCACCGATACGGACTCCCATGCCGCTAAAACGGCACAGGGCAATAAAATGACGCTTTCAGGATAGATAGACAGAAGAAAACTAGTTGCCAAAACTCGTACCGAGCAGAGCCCGCCATTTAGCTTTAGCCTGAAAGGGCTGGCTTTGCTGGGCTAGCGTCACCGCCTCGGTGGCTGTTTGCAGCGATGATGTGAGCAACCGTCCGAACTGATTGAAGGAGGTCGGATTCGTCCAGAGGTAGCCGTCTAAGTAGGAGACGGGATCGCCCGGATCGGGAATAAAAGGTTTTTTATGCTGACTGAAGATCTGATGGACATACCGAAACCAGGTATACACCCCTTCCGGGGTCGGCTCCAACTGGACTTTTCGCAGCAGCAGATCGGTCAGCATTTCCAGGTGGGGGGCGTGAAGGATCCGGCAGTTCGTTCGCTGCCAAGACTTTAAGAGCCGGATCAGGGCCAAAAAGCTGCTGCCGTTCCGCTGCAACGCCCCTTCCATCCACTTATCGGGGGCGGTCGGATCTCGCGGCACCCACATATCCGGTCCAATGGGAACGTAATAGCTGTCGCGATCGTCGACTGTCGATATCAACACAGGGTGGATCCGGTACTCTTCTTCCGCACCGATGGAGAGGTACAAACGGTGCATCTGCAGTTCCTTAAAGCCCGTTTCCGCCAGCGCGTTTTGCACCTTTAACAGCAAATCGGTCACCGGAGGGACTTTGGGCTCTTCTCCTGGGATGAAGAGCAGAATATCGATGGCCTTTTGTGGGCGGATCATGGTCCCACGGGCGAAAGAACCGCTAAAGGTAACCCGTTTAAAGGGGAAATCATAGGTATCTTGCAACGCATTGGAGACGTTCTGCAGCGTGGCGTAGTTTTTCTCTACTTCTTCGGACTTTAAGGCGATACGGCGGAGAAAGCGCTCAAAGAGTTCATCTGACGACTGCATCGGTTCGAGATAAGTCTTGACCAACGGTGACAGGGCGATGGGAGAGATCGAAGGGAGCGAAGGGGACGGCGATTTCTGCGGCGATTCAGAAGGCAACTCGTCAGCGAAACCGAGAGCGCTGAGAGAAAGCTCGTAAAGAGCCATCGTCGAAAAGCCTTTTAGTTCTCGGAGTCCGAGAAACTGGTAGATGATATTATCAAAGCTTTTAAACAGGGGTTTTAGGATCGAAAAGGTGGCTTCATCCAGCACGATCTGGGAGGGGCCGGCATAACCGCAAAGCCGTGCCGCCAAGTCCACCGACGCACCTAAATAGTCTGCCGCCGGCGTCCAGACCGGAATGACGAGGCCAAAACAGATGCCGATTTTTGTCCGGTAGGACAATTTTTGTTTGTGGATCATGTGCTTGACTTCCAACGCAGCTAAGGCTCCAGGAAGCGGGTTGGGAAAGACCGCGTAGATGGCATCGCCGATATGCTTTACCACCTGGCCGCCGTATTTCTGAACGACACGTGCACAGAGTTCATTGTGACGTAAGGCGACTGACACACCTTCCATCGCCCCTAGCTGTTTTTTCAGCAGTGCCGAGTCGACGAGATCAAAGAACACGTTGCAGTAAGGCTGGCAGTTTTTTACCGAATCAAACTGTGGAAAAAGTTCTGTCTCCATCCCGTTCCCTCCGATTGGTCAAAGGATCCTCTGTACTTTATCTTCTAATTTCTTCCCTTGTACGTCGAATCCTTCAGAAATAGAAGAGCAAGTTAAAAACAGTTCCTGGATAGTAAAAAGCAGTTCTTGAATTCGTATACTCATCGACGGAGGCAATTTCAAATTTCTCGGGTGACAAGGATGGAATTGCGCCCAAAAAAAATGTTTAAAGGTGTATATTGGCAAGAAATACGGGAAATATTTATTTTCGGGAGATAATCGGCCGAGAACGACCGAGAAGGCGGTTGCATCCTATTGGGCCGCTCCCTATTATATTACTTGGGTGTTAGCACTCAATCATAGTGAGTGCTAACAAACATCCAAGCGAATATAAGTAAAAAACAAAATACTTTAAGGAGGGTACCGTTTCGTATGAACATCAAACCTCTAGCTGATCGGATCGTCGTGAAGCCCATCGAAGCGGAAGCCAAAACCGCTAGCGGTATCATCGTACCGGATACCGCCAAAGAAAAACCCCAACAAGGTGAAGTCGTTGCTGTCGGCATTGGCCGCCTGCTCGACAACGGCGAGCGCGCTGCCATGGAAGTCGCTGTCGGTGACAAAATCATCTACAGCAAATACTCCGGCACCGAGATCAAACTGGATGGAAGCGAATACCTGATCCTGAACGAACGGGACATCCTGGCGAAACTCTAAGCCGAACCCGTCGGCAAGATTTATCCCTAGATAGCATCCCTACTTATATATCAATCCTTCCCGGACTGTGATGTGAATCCTTTCGGCTTCAAACATAACGGTTTCGAGAGGGAAGGAACCTTAGGAAGTTGACCTTAGGAAGATGTAAGGAGGTATTCCATACCTTATGGCTAAAATGACCGTGTTTAACGAAGAAGCCCGCCGTGCCCTGGAAAAAGGCGTTAACACCCTGGCGGAAGCCGTTCGTGTGACCTTAGGCCCCAAAGGCCGTAACGTTGTTCTGGAAAAGAAATTCGGTTCTCCCCTGATCACCAACGACGGTGTCACCATCGCCAAAGAAATCGAGCTGGAAAACCCCATTGAAAACATGGGCGCCCAACTCGTCAAAGAAGTCGCGACCAAGACCAACGATGTCGCTGGCGACGGTACCACCACCGCCACCATCCTGGCTCAAGCGATCATCCGCGAAGGCATGAAAAACGTCGCTGCCGGCGCCAACCCCATGGTGATCAAGCGCGGTATCGAAAAAGCTGTCGCCACTTGCGTTGAGGAAATCAAAAACCTCTCCAAGCCTGTCGAAAGCAAAGAAGCGATCGCTCAAGTCGCTTCCATCTCTGCCGCTGATGCCACCATCGGCAGCCTGATTGCCGAAGCAATGGAGAAAGTCGGCAAAGACGGCGTCATCACCGTCGAAGAGTCCAAAGGCTTCTCCACCGACCTGGAAGTTGTCGAAGGTATGAACTTCGACCGTGGTTACATCTCCCCCTACATGATCACCGACCCTGACAAGATGGAAGCCGTCCTCAACGATCCTTACATCTTGATCACCGATAAGAAAATCTCCGCCATCAAAGACATCCTGCCTGTCCTCGAGCGCATCGTGCAAAGCGGCAAGCAGCTGATGATCATCTCCGAAGACATCGAAGGCGAAGCTCTGGCGACCCTCGTTGTCAACAAGCTGCGCGGCACCTTCACTTGCGTCGGCGTAAAAGCTCCTGGCTTCGGCGACCGTCGCAAAGCCATGCTGGAAGACATCGCCATCCTCACCGGCGGCCGTGTCGTCTCCGAAGAAGTGGGCCTCAAGCTCGAAAACGCCACCATGGATATGCTGGGCCGTGCCCGTCAAGTCCGCATCAGCAAAGAAGAAACCATCATCGTCGACGGTGCTGGTTCCCAAGATGACATCAAAGCACGGATCGCTCAAATCCGTCGTCAATACGAAGAATCCACCTCTGAGTTCGACAAAGAAAAACTGCAAGAGCGCCTGGCCAAACTGGCTGGCGGTGTAGCCGTTATTCAAGTCGGTGCTGCCACCGAAACCGAACTCAAAGAGAAGAAACTGCGCATCGAAGACGCTCTGAACGCTACCCGCGCTGCTGTGGAAGAAGGTATCGTTCCTGGCGGCGGCACCGCTCTCGTCAGCATTCAGAAAGCCCTCGACGAAGTGGAAGTTCCTGCTGGTGACGAAGCCACCGGTGTGGCTATCATCAAACGGTCCCTGGAAGAGCCGCTACGTCAAATCGCCAACAACGCCGGCTACGAAGGCTCTGTCGTCGTAGAAAAAGTGAAGAACCTGCCGAAAGGCCAAGGCTTCAACGCTGCCACCGAAGTCTACGAAGACATGATAGCTGCCGGTATCGTCGACCCTGCGAAAGTGACTCGTTCGGCGCTGCAAAACGCGGCTTCCATCGCAGCGATGCTGTTGACGACCGAAGCGATCGTGGCCGACAAGCCCGAGAAAAAAGAAGCTCCCGGAATGCCCGGCGGAATGCCTGGCATGGGCGGCATGGACATGGGCATGTAAGCCCACTGCCCCTAGAACGCTTCAAGCAAAAAGTGAAAAGAGGCTGCTGACATATCGACGTCAGCAGCCTCTTTTTTTCACCCTTCCTGCATAGGATTTGGCAGGAGGGGGGATAGGGTTTGCGTTCATTTGTTTTTGTCTTCGGCAAACAGCATCGGATCTGGATGAGTATGTTCGTCCTGGCCACGTTGGGATTGATCTACACCGGTGTACAAGACCTTTTGGAGGAAAGAGCTGTCTTATCCATGGCCGCATCGACGATGCATGAAAAAGTGATCGCCATCGATCCGGGCCATGGCGGAGAAGACGGCGGCGCTGTCGGTGTCCGGGGGACCCTAGAGAAAGAGATCAACCTGCAGATCGCCAAAAAAGTGACGGAACGCCTGCGAAGAGTGGGTGCCAAAGTGGTGCTCACCCGGGAGACAGACCAAAACATCTATGAAGGCGAATGGAGCCAGCGAGCGGAACTGTCGAAACGGGTTGAACTGGCGAAAGAGGCGAAGGCCCAGGCTTACGTATCGATTCACGCCAACAGTTTCCCCTACGCACCGTCAGTAGGGCATCAAACCTTTTACCAGTACAGTTCTGAGGAAGGAAAGCGGATGGCCCTCCATATTCAGCATGAGTTGGACACGCGGCTTGGGAATCGAGACGGGCGGCAGGCGAAGGCGGAAGATTATTTTGTCATGCGCACGACAGCCTGTCCGGCAGTGATGGTGGAAGTCGGATTTCTCTCTAACGCCGCCGAAGAAGCGCTGCTGAAGACGGAAGACTATCAGGAGAAAGTGGCCGATGGGATCTACGTCGGGCTCGTCCGTTACATGGCCGGAGAACCGGCACCCGGTGACAAGGGGAAAACAAAGCCGGAAGCAGCGCCGCAACAAAATGGAAAAGTTCCCGGCATGAACCCTGCTGAAACGACAGAGGAGAAGGCGGATGCTCCGCAGAGGGTCGAGTAAAATATTGTCGATAGACGCTCTTTTGCACTTTCTGGTACGATAGAAAGAAAACGCGGGGGAGTGTCCTATCGACATGCCACTAAAACGCAGCTTTTTTCGCAGCAACCCTTTGCAAGGACGTCTTTCACAGCCGTCATTGACTATAGAGGAATATAGTTCTTTTCGACATAATCAGTTTCCACAGGAAGAGAATTTTCCGAGTAAAGATAACGACTCACGTAAAAATAGTCATTCACGTATAAATAATGACCCGCATAAAAATAACGCCCCACGGAAAGACTGGGAACCTCAAGCTAACTTCACAAAGAGGAAAGTCCCAACTGGACTCCGAAAGAAAAAGAGCCCTCTATGGCTGAGGTTCCTGCCTGCCTTGTGTTTGATTTCTTTCTTCCTCTTTGCCGGACAAGTCATGGCCGCAGAGACACCGTATGTACCGATGACCGACATCCAAGGTCACTGGGCCGAACCGTCCATTCAGGAGTGTGTCGATATGGCTATCGTCCGGGGAAATCCCGACGGCACCTACCGGCCAAATGCGACCATCAGCCGCGCCGAATTCCTGGCACTGGTGGTCCGTGCGTTTGACATCCCAGCGGGGACAGAGGAAGTGACCTTTCCCGACGTGAAAAAGGGAGACTGGTTCTTGCCGGAACTAGAGGCGGCGCAAAAGGCGGGGATTGCCGGAGGATATCCCGATGGCACCTTTCGCCCTACTAAGGGTGTCAGCCGGGCCGAAATGGTAGCCATGGTCGTTCGAGCGGCCCGGCAGGATTTGTCTCCACTACAGGCGGGCTCCACTTTCCCTGATGTGCCTGACGGATGGATGACCGAACCGGTACGACTGGCCCTTCAGTCCGGCATCGTCGGTGGATATGCCGACGGGCGTTTTTATCCGGATAAACAGGCAAACCGGGCGGAAGCGGCTGTCGTCATGCTGCGCGCCTTAGATGCCATGCAGGTTCCCGAAAAGCAGCCCGATGATCAACAGTTGACCGGCCAAGTGATCGCCTCGGAAGGGGCCGGGATCGACGAGATGAACCATCAAGACTACAGCATGACGAAATCGTTGCAGTACACGATCGGTCAAGCCCGGGCGATGACCATCAGCCAAGCCGACGATCTGGCGGCCTATGGAGCGAGCGGCGCCCGATTGAACATCGTTCCGAAAACACAGAAGGCCCTTGCGTTACAAAAACGACAGCGAACGGCTCAAGTGCGCTATACCTTCACCTATGAAATCACAGTGACGGCCCCGAACGTGGAGAAAAAGAACCTTGTCGACGGCACCCTCCTATACTCTCTTCGGATGCAGGGAGGGGAGTGGAAGATCTATAAGATCGAGTCGGAGAGTCCGCAGTAGTCTGCAGTAGTACCTCCTGACGGAGCCGGGTGATGGAGCCGAGTGATTAAGCCGCGGCTAGAAATATAGGACGTAATAGGATGTAGCATAACTTGATAGGTATCTTGGTCTCAAATCTGGATGTAATGACTCCGCTCGCGAAGGGCTCACCAGGTCATTACATCCAGATTTTTGCTTTAAATGAGGGATAGTTAAGGTCTTTATTTGCCAGGTAGTACTTAAATCACGGGGATAGGTGATAAGATAAATGAAAGCAACTAGCGATTTTTTTTAGTGTAATTCATCTTGAACGGTATGTAGTGGTATTTTTCCCAGTACCCCTGGTTTTCCGCACTAAATCCAGTTGTTTGGACCATTCGCTGCCTTTAAAATGGAGACAAGGGGAAAGCGGAAATAACTCCCGTTAGCGAAGTGCATCGAACTCTATGATCACGGCTGAAAATATAAAGGAACTCGATGGAATATAGTTTCGAATGGTTGGAGGTCGTCTATGGGCGTCGTATTTGGTGGATTCGTTCCCCATCCCCCGATTATCGTGCCGGCTGTCGGCAAAAACAACCTGGCTAAAGCGAAGAACACCGTAGAAGGGATGCGGGCCTGGGCCCAGGAGTGCCTGGCCAATAAGCCCGATACCATCGTCATCATCAGTCCGCACGGACCAGTCTTTCAGGATGCCATCATGATCACCGCTTTTCCGCGCATTTCGGGAAGCTTGAGCAGTTTCGGCGCACCCGATGTCCGTATCGATAGGGAAAACGACCTGTCCCTCGTCCAGGCGATCGCCGACGAGGCCCGGCGGCGGGACATCAGCATCGGCGTTCTCGACAAGGAACTGGCGAAAGAGTTCGATATTCCCCTGACCCTCGATCACGGCACCATGGTACCGCTGTACTTTCTCAGCGAAGCTGGCTTTCAAGGAAAAGTGCTGCCCATCGCCATGGGTCTCCTCCCTCGCGAACAGCTCTACGCCTTTGGCATGGCTCTTCGCGATGCCATGGCGAAAGTGGAACAGGCTGTCGCGCTGGTGGCGTCGGGAGATTTGTCTCACCGGCTGAGCCCCGATGCGCCGGCAGGATACAATCCTTTAGGACGGGAATTTGACGCGGCTGTGGAGCAGGCCTTTGCCCAGTGGGATATCGAAGCCATGTTGAACATGGATGAGAACCTCTGTGAAACGGCAGGAGAATGCGGCTTTCGGCCGCTGCTCATGCTCGCCGGTGCCTTTGACAACGCTGGTGTAAAAAGCCGTGTATACAGCTATGAAGGCCCCTTCGGTGTCGGGTACATGGTCGCCTCCATCACCGGCGAGGGGGAGAAACAGCCCCCGTCGGAAGACCGGTTGACCAAATACCGCCGCCAGTTGCAGAGTCAGCTCGAACAAGTCCGTCAGAACGAATCGATCTATGTCCGGTTCGCTCGGCAGACTTTAGAAGCCTACGTCCGAGAGGAAGAGCTGCCGCCCATCCCGGCTGAACTGAGCGCATCGGCCCCGGCCGGCGCCTTTGTCTCCATCAAGAAAAAAGGCCAACTGCGGGGCTGCATCGGTACGATCGCTCCGACGCAGGATAATGTAGGCGAAGAGATCCGCCACAACGCCATCAGCGCCGGTGCCAACGATCCCCGTTTCTTCCCGGTCGAGGCGGAAGAGCTCGACGATCTGGTCTACTCGGTCGATGTGCTCTCGCCGGAAGAACCGATCGACAGCATGGATGCCCTCGATCCGCAGCGCTATGGGGTCATCGTCCGGTTCCAGGGACGCCAAGGATTGCTACTCCCTATGCTCGATGGCGTCGACACGGTGGAAGAGCAGGTGGACATCGCCCGGCAGAAGGCCGGTATCGCCGAGGGTGCTCCGATTAAACTGTCTCGCTTTGAAGTGATTCGCCATCACTAAGGCCCTTGCTCATAAGTTCAACAGACATTCCATAGTGCCCGGTCAAAACCGGGTTCTTTTTTTGCCAAAAAGGTTGCATATTTTAGATGGAAAAGGTATCAATAGGATAGAGGTGTCGAATGCCGTCGACACAGAACTGTCGAAATACGTCCAAAGGGGGAATGAGTTTGGTCATGGAGGAAGCGGGTCCCTTACGGGAAGCCCTGTTCTATGACCCCGATCCGCCGAAGGTGCACTGTCGTCTCTGTCCCTGGCACTGCCATATCCCGGAAGGGAAGGTGGGCGTCTGCCGGGTACGGATGAACGAGAAGGGGACCCTCTTCAGCCTGAACTACGGCAAAGTGACCGGCCTCAGTATCGATCCGATCGAGAAAAAACCGCTCCGGCGTTTTCATCCAGGCAGCCAGATCCTCTCTTTCGGCAGCCTCGGCTGTAACTTCGACTGCGGATTCTGCCAGAACTATCATATCGCCCACCGCGATGACGCCGAGTTTCGGCTAATTCCACCGGAGGAAGCCCTTCGGCTCGCCGAGGAGACGAAAGTCTACGGGAATATCGGTATCGCCTACACCTATTCGGAACCGAGTGTATGGTATGAATACATCATCGATACGGCTCCCCTCATTCACGAGGCGGGGATGAAGAACGTCCTCGTGACGAACGGTTACCTGGAGGCCGAACCGATCAAGGACATGCTTCCCTATATCGATGCTGTCAACTTGGATATTAAAGGCTTCACCGAGGACTACTACCATGGCGTGTGCAAAGGCCGCCTAGAACCAGTGCTGACGGCGGCCAAGCTATACAAGTCAGCTTGCCACCTGGAAGTGACGACCCTCGTCGTACCCGGACACAACGACCGGGAAGAAGAACTGGTGGAACTCTTCGACTGGGTTGCCCGGGAACTGGGTAGGGACACACCGATTCACCTGAGCCGCTATTTCCCACAGTACAAATTCAAGGAACAGCCGACACCGCGCGAGACGATGCTGCGGGCCGGGGAGCTGGCACGGGAACGGCTGGACCATGTCTACTTGGGCAATATCTAAAGAGCATACACTTGAGCTTTTCCCTTGAACTTCAATTGCCCTTTACCGTAGACTAGGAATATTATCTAGGGCTGACTAATCCATAGATACCAGGACGGACAGCAGCCATGAACTCGAACCAAGCAAATGTAAACACGAACTCGAAATAGAACAGTAAATCATGAATCGAACCAGTAACTGAACCAGGACCCGTTGAAAGGACAGAAAATCTAAATGCACCAGAAATCTTGGCGAATCTCTCCCCTTGCCGCTGACGTTGTATTACTCTCCGTGGCGGCGATCTGGGGCGGAACTTTCGTGGCTGTGAAAAATGCTATCGCCGTCATCCCGCCCTACGCTTTTTTAGCCATTCGCTTTTTCATCGCCGCCCTCTTTCTCGCAGTCTTTACGGCTGGCCGGTGGTCCCGGATGACCCGGGCTACCGGCCGGGACGGATTTCTCTTAGGCGGTTGCCTCTTTGGCGGCTATGCCCTGCAGACGATCGGCTTACAGTACACGACCTCTTCTAACGCCGGTTTTATCACCGGCTTGTCTGTGGTCATGGTCCCGCTCATCACCTGGGTGATCTTAAAAGAAAGACCGCGGAGCGGGGTGCTCGCCGGGGTGGCCCTATCCATCGCCGGACTCGGTTTTCTCACCCTCACCGATACCCTGCAGATCAACCCCGGCGACTTGCTCGTCCTGGGCTGTTCCGTCTGTTTTGGACTACATATTTACCTGGCAGGCCAAGTGACCCGCCGCCATGATCCGATCTTGCTCACTGTAAGCCAGCTCGTCGTCGTCGCCATCGCCTGTTCTGTCTTTTCCTCCGTCTGGGAGCCACCCCTGGCGGCGGGAAACTTCCAATATGATGTCTGGCTGGCCCTGGCGCTGACGGCCATCCCGGCTACGTCGCTGGCCTTCTTAGCGCAGATGCATCTGCAAAAGTACACGACGGCGACGCGAACAGCCCTGATTTTTGCCACCGAGCCCGTCTTTTCACTCATCTTTGCCATCATCTTGGCTGGTGAAATGCTGACGATTCGCGGCGGCATCGGCTGCTTCCTCGTGCTGGCCGGTATCGTCACGGCCGAACTCGTCGGAAGCCAGGAGGAAAAGGCGGAGCCAGCCGAAAGAGAAGCCCTTTTCGAAGGAGAACAGGGGCTTTAGGAAAAAGCGGAATGGAACTAAAAAATGATTGAATGAATATACAGTATAACGTATAATTATTCTATCGTTATACAGAAGTATGAGGAGGTCTAGCAGATATGATACGTGCAGCCATCGTTGGCGCGACCGGGTATACAGGGGCCGAACTGGTCCGCCTGCTCTCCCGGCATCCGGAAGTAAAGCTTGTCGGCTTGACCTCCCAGCAATATGCCGGTCAACCCTATGAAAGCGTCTTTCATCACTTTGCCGATCAGGTCGATTTACATTGCAGCCCTCAACATATCGAGGAAATCGTCGCTGACGCCGATGTGCTCTTTTTAGCCGTCCCGCACGGCTTGTCTGTTCCCTGGGTCGTCGAAAGCCTGCGCCAAGGCAAAAAGGTGATCGATTTAGGTGCCGACTTCCGCTTCCGCCGGGCCGATGTCTATGAAAAGTGGTACAGCACGCACCATGACGCACCGGAACTGTTGGTCGAAGCCGTCTACGGCTTACCGGAGCTGAAACGGGAAGCCGTGGCGAAAGCCCGCGTCGTCGCCAACCCCGGGTGTTACCCGACGGCGTCCGTCCTGAGTGTAGCGCCGATCCTTGGCAAAGGCATCATCAACGAACGCCGCCTCATCATCGACGCCAAATCGGGCGTATCGGGGGCGGGACGGAAATTGAACACGCCTTCCCTTTACGCTGAAGCGAATGAAAATATCAACGCCTACAACGTGGGCAAACACCGCCACATCCCCGAGATCGAGCAAGAGATCGCTGAGCGGGCCGGCCTGCAGGCCGACCAAATGGCTATCTCCTTCACACCGCACCTGACCCCCATGACCCGGGGCATCTTGGCCACGGTCTATGCCGATATCCAAGCAGGGGTCAAGATCACCACCGACGAACTGCGGCAAATGTACCAGGAATTTTACGCCGGCGAATTCTTCGTCCACGTGATGAAGGAAGGCGTCTGGCCCCACACCAAATGGAGCTACGGCTCGAACCACGCCTTTATCGGCGTCACCGTCGAAGAGCGCACGGGCCGCATCATCGTCTCCACCGCCATCGACAACCTGGTTAAAGGCGCCTCCGGCCAGGCCATTCAGAATATGAACATCCTCTTCGGACTGCCTGAAAAGACGGCCATTGAAGCTCCCGGGATGTTCCCCTAAGGCGGGAAGTTCCGCGACAGGGAACTTCCCTTCCCGAAAAGGCAGTCAGAAAACAAGAAACCGAGTCACTCCGTTACCCATTCAGCCATGCAACCAACTTCATTGAACCGATAGATAGGAGCGAACCCCGATGCAACTTCCGCCTGTAGTGCAAGGCAACGTCACATCCCCTGCGGGATTTCAAGGGGCCGGCATCGCCGCCGGCATCAAAAAGCCCGGCATCCTCGATATGGCCCTCATCGTCAGCGAAGTGCCTGCCGCCGCCGCGGCCGTCTATACGACGAACAAAGTCCAGGCGGCGCCGCTGCAAGTGACGAAAGAACATATCGCCGCCGGCCCATTAAAAGCGGTCGTCGTCAACGCTGGCAACGCCAACGCCTGTAACGGCGAGCGGGGCCTCGTCGACGCCCGCCAGATGACCGTCAAGACGGCCGAAGTCCTCGGCATCGATGCTCAAGCCGTCGCCGTCGCCTCGACCGGTGTCATCGGCCAGCCCATGCCTATGGAAAAGATTCTGGCCGGCATCGACAGCCTCGGCTGCGCCCTGTCGCCGGACGGCGGCGAAGTGGCCTCCCGGGCCATCATGACGACAGACCTCGTTCCGAAGACAGGGAAGGTGGAAGTGGTCATCGGCGGCAAAACCGTCACCATCGGCGGCATGGCCAAAGGCTCCGGCATGATCCATCCCAACATGGCCACCATGCTGGCCTTCTACACGACCGACGCCGCCATCGCTCCGGAACTGCTGCAAAAAGCCTTGACCCGCTCGGTCCAGGTTTCTTATAACATGATCTCTGTCGACGGCGACACCTCCACCAACGACATGGCCCTCATCCTGGCCAACGGCTGCGCCGGCGCACCGTCCATCGACAGCGAAGGCGCCGACTATGAAGCCTTCACGGCCGCCTTAACGGCTCTCTCCATCGAGCTGGCGAAAGCCATCGCCCGGGACGGCGAAGGGGCGACGAAGCTCATCGAAGTGCGCGTCGAAGGTGCCGCCACCGAAGCGGATGCGAAAAAAGCGGCTATGGCTGTCGTCAAATCGAGCCTCTTTAAGTCGGCCGTCTTCGGCAACGATGCCAACTGGGGCCGGGTCATGTGCGCCATCGGCTATTCGGGGGCCAATTTCGACCCGAACAAAGTGGACGTCTACCTCGGTTCCGTACAGACGGCGAAGCAGGGCATGGCCCTGAACTTCTCCGAAGCGGAAGCGACGGAAGCGCTGAAGCAAAAAGAAGTGGTCGTCACAGTCCAACTGCACGATGGCGACTTCTCCGCCGCCGCCTGGGGCTGCGACCTGACCTATGATTATGTAAAGATCAACGCCGACTACCGGAGTTAGAGAAATCAAAGGAGAGAGCCACTTGCTAAAGGCCCTGGAAAAAGCGGGCATCCTCGTCGAAGCCCTGCCCTACATCAAAAAATTCAACGGCAAGACCGTTGTCATCAAATACGGCGGCGCCGCCATGGTCAACGACCAGCTCAAAGAAGCAGTCATCATGGATGTCATCTTGATGAAATTCGTCGGCATCCATCCCGTCCTGGTTCACGGCGGCGGACCGGAGATCAACAACATGCTCAAGCGCCTCGGCATCCAGTCCCACTTCATCCAGGGCTTGCGTGTCACCGACGAAGCGACCATGGAGATCGTCGAAATGGTTCTCGCCGGTAAACTCAATAAAGAGATCGTCGCCCTGATCCAGCGCTTCGGCGGCCGCGCCGTCGGCCTCTGCGGCAAAGACGGCGGCCTTATGCAAGCGAAAAAGCGCTTTGAGCTCGTCAAAAACGAGGCCGGCGAACGGGTTCCCACCGACATCGGCTTTGTGGGCGACGTCGTCAAGATCAACCCGGAACTGGTGCGGGAGCTGTCCGACCAAGGCTACATCCCCGTCATCGCCCCTATCGGCGCCGGAGAAAAAGGCGAAGCCTACAACATCAACGCCGATACGGCTGCCGGCGAACTGGCTCAAGCTTTAGAAGCCGACAAACTGGTCCTGCTCACTGATGTGGAAGGCATTCTCAAAGATTTTCACGATAAATCGAGCATCATCTCATCGCTGCAGATCGACGAAGTGCCCAACCTCGTCGAATCGGGCGTCATCGCCGGCGGCATGATCCCCAAAGTGCAGTGCTGTGTCGACGCCCTCCAAGGCGGTGTGGGACAGACCCACATCATCGACGGGCGCATCCCCCACTCGCTGCTCTTGGAAGTCTTCACGGACAAGGGCGTTGGGACTATGGTCGTTAAGTAGTTCCGCCACTTCGCCCAAATCGATCATTCTGTTATTCCACCCTAGATTTCGATCTAAATTCAGATTCCCTTTTTGCGAA
Organism: Heliobacterium mobile; assembly: GCF_009720735.1. GTDB lineage: Bacteria > Bacillota > Desulfitobacteriia > Heliobacteriales > Heliobacteriaceae > Heliobacterium > Heliobacterium mobile. The sequence continues at coordinate 14,180 of NZ_WNKU01000011.1, read as the reverse complement.
AGAGATAAAATAATCCATATGGGAGGAACGAGCCATGACCAAAAAAAGCAACGCCCAACTGGTCAAACTGGGCAAGAAATATGTAATGAACACCTACGGCCGGCTCCCAATCGCCCTGGTCAAAGGGGAAGGGGCCAAAGTCTGGGACGCCGACGGACGGGAATACCTGGACTTCCTGGCTGGTCTGGCCGTCAACTCCCTGGGACACTGCCATCCCAAAGTGACGGAAGCCGTCAAAGCCCAAGTCGATCAACTGATCCACGTGTCCAACCTCTACTGGATCGAGCCCCAGATCGAATTGGCCCAGAGCCTCGTCGAAAACAGCTTTGCCGACAAAGTCTTCTTCTGCAACTCCGGCGCCGAAGCGAACGAAGGCGCCATCAAACTGGCCCGCAAGTACGCCAAACTGCACATGGGCCCCGATAAATACGAGATCATCACCATGGAAAAATCCTTCCATGGCCGCACCTTGGCGACGGTGACCGCTACGGCCCAGCCGAAATACCAAAAAGCCTTTACCCCCCTGCCGGAAGGCTTCCGCTATGTCCCCTTCGGCGATTTGAAAGCCTTGGAAAAAGCGATCGGCCCGCACACCTGCGCCATCATGGTCGAACCGGTGCAGGGCGAAGGCGGCGTTAACCTAGCCGAACCAGCCTTCTGGGAAGGACTCGCCAAACTAGCGAAAGAGCAGAACCTGCTCCTCATCTTTGACGAAGTCCAGTCAGGCCTCGGCCGGACGGGCAAACTCTTCGCCCACGAACACTACGGCATCACGCCCCACATCATGACCTTGGCCAAAGCCCTCGGCGGCGGCACCCCCATCGGTGCCTTGCTGGCTACGGACGAAGTAGCCAGCGCCTTCGAGCCGGGAGACCACGCCTCCACCTTTGGCGGCAACCCCCTCGTCACCGCAGCCGGTGTAGCCACGATGGATGTGCTCGTCCAGGGCGGCCTCCTGGCACACTGCCTCGAAATGGGCGCCTACTTCAGAGGGCACTTAAACCGCCTCGCTGAAAAATACACCTTCATCCAGGAAGTGCGCGGCCTCGGCCTTATCCTAGCCTGTGAGCTCGACCGTCCCGGTGCCGACATTGTCGCCGCCTGCCTGGAAAAAGGCTTGATCATCAACTGCACCGCTGTCAACGTGCTGCGCTTCCTGCCACCGCTGATCATCACCAAAGAGGATATCGACCATGCGGTGGCCATCTTAGAAGAAGTCCTCGCTTCCGTTGAGGCCAATGCAGGAGGGACCCCGGCATGACCCATGGCGTCGGAACGAAAGGCAAAGGTCCCGCCGCCTACCTACTGCTCGAAGACGGCACCTTGTACAAAGGACTTCCCTTTGGCTACCGGGGCGGCAGCAACTCCGGCGAAGTCGTCTTCAATACAGGCATGACCGGCTACCAGGAGGTCCTCACGGACCCCTCCTACGCCGGACAGATCGTCACCATGACCTATCCCCTCATCGGCAACTACGGCATCAACTCGGGCGATGCCGAATCGGTCCGCCCGCAAGTACGAGGCTTTATCGTCCGGGAAGCTTGCGCCCGCCCGTCGAACTACCGGTCCGAAAAAACGCTGGACCATTACTTAGCCCAGTATGGGATCCCCGGCATCGCCGGCATCGATACCCGGTCCTTGACCCGCCGCATCCGTGAGTACGGCACTTTGCGGGGAGCCATCATCAACCAAGCCGCCCACGAGGAAGGCTGGGAAGGGGAAGCCCTGCAAACGCTCCGCCGCGGCGGCCGGGTGAATCTTTTGGAACTGCAGGAACAGATGGAAGCGCCTGCCCAGGAGTACTGGATGGAACAACTAAAATCGGTCCAAAAGCTCCTCGTCGCCGGTCCCCACCTGGTCCGCTCTGTTACGACGCCGCAAGCCTACGTCATCCCCGGCGACGGCTACCGCGTCGCCGTCCTCGACTTCGGCATCAAAGAAAACATCTTGCGCATGCTCAAAGCGCTCGACTGCCACCTGATGGTCTTCCCGGCCGACACACCGGCTGAAGAGATCGCCAGCGCCGCTCCGGAGGGCCTCTTTTTAAGCAACGGCCCGGGAGACCCGAAAGACGTGCCCGATGCGATCAAAACTGTCCGGGCTTTCTTAAACGGTACGACCGCGCCGCTGCCCATCTTCGGCATCTGCCTCGGCCACCAGCTCACCGCCCTCGCCGCTGGTGCTGACGCCTACAAGCTCAAGTTCGGCCACCGGGGTGCCAACCACCCTGTCAAGGACCTGCGCACGGGCCGGGTCTTCATCACGTCCCAGAACCACGGCTATGCCATCGACGAGGCATCCTTACCGAAAGAACTCGTCGTCAGCCACCGCAACGCCAACGACGGCACCGTCGAAGGCTTGCGCCACATCCATCTGCCTGTCTACTCGGTGCAGTACCACCCCGAAGCGGCCCCGGGCCCGGAAGACTCGGCCTACTTGTTTGACGAATTTATCGCCAACATGGCCCAGCGCACCCAGAAGGCCCTGGCGTAACGAAAGAGGAGGAACACCCCTTGCCGAAAGACCCTACACTGAAAAAAGTCCTCGTCATCGGGTCGGGACCCATCATCATCGGGCAGGCGGCGGAATTCGACTATGCCGGCACCCAGGCTTGCAAAGCCTTGAAAGAAGAAGGCCTGGAAGTCGTTCTCGTCAACTCCAACCCGGCGACCATCATGACCGATGCGAACATCGCCGATCATGTCTATATTGAACCGCTCAACGTGCCCTCGCTGACCCGCATCATCGACCAAGAGCGTCCCGACGGCCTGCTGCCCACCCTCGGCGGCCAGACCGGCCTGAACCTGGCGGTGGCCTTAAGCCAAGCGGGCGTTTTGGAAAAATACCAGGTGCGCCTCTTGGGCACCTCCATCGAAGCCATCAAGAAGGCCGAAGACCGGGAACTGTTCAAGCAGACGATGCAGGACCTCAACGAGCCGATCCCGCTCTCGGACATCGTCTCCAGCTTAGACCAGGCGGTCGCCTTCGCTAACAAGACCGGCTATCCCTTGATCATCCGCCCTGCCTACACCTTAGGCGGCACCGGCGGCGGCATCGCCCACAACGAAACAGAACTGCTCACCATCTGCGACATGGGCCTCAAGAAGTCCATGATCGGCCAGGTTCTCTTAGAGCAGAGCGTCGCCGGCTGGAAAGAGATCGAATACGAAGTGATGCGTGACGCTAATAACAACTGCATCACCATCTGTAACATGGAAAACTTCGACCCTGTCGGCATCCATACAGGCGACTCCATCGTCGTGGCACCGTCACAGACACTCACCGACAAAGAGTACCAGATGCTGCGGACAGCCGCTTTAAAGATCATCCGGGAACTGAAAGTGGAAGGGGGCTGCAACGTCCAGTTCGCCCTCCATCCCTTCAAATGTGAATACATCGTCATCGAGGTCAACCCCCGGGTAAGCCGCTCATCGGCGCTGGCCTCCAAGGCGACAGGCTACCCCATCGCCAAGATGGCCGCCAAGATCGCCATCGGCCTCACCCTCGATGAGATCACCAACCCCGTCACCGGCAAGACGACGGCCTGCTTTGAGCCCACCTTGGACTACTGTGTCGTCAAAATCCCCCGCTGGCCCTTTGACAAGTTCGTCACGGCCGACCGGACGCTGACGACCCAGATGAAAGCGACGGGCGAGGTCATGGCTATCGACCGCACCTTCGAAGGGGCGCTGCAAAAAGCGGTCCGCTCCCTAGAGACGGGCGTCTACGGCCTGCGCCTGCCCGGTGCCGCTACCTGGACCGATATCGAGATCGAAAACAAGCTGAAAAAAGCCGACGACGAGCGCCTCTTTGCTGTCGCCCAAGCGTTCCGCCGGGACTGGTCCGTCCGGGAGATTCACCAGATCTCCCAGATCGACCCCTGGTTCTTGGTCAAGATAAAAGGCCTCGTCGACTTCGAAGCGCAGCTCGAACAGTGGCCTGTCGACGAAGAGGTGCTCCACGAGGCGAAGGTGCTCGGCTTCTCCGACTACCAGATCGCCAAAATCGCCAACATCTCCACGCAAGTCGTCCGGGAAGCCCGGAAGAGCTATGACATCCTGCCGACCTACAAGATGGTCGACACCTGCGCCGCCGAGTTTGAAGCGGCTACCCCTTATTACTATTCCACCTACGAGGAAGAAGACGAGGTTCGCCAAACGGAGGGCCAAAAAGTCATCGTCCTTGGCTCCGGCCCGATCCGTATCGGCCAGGGCATCGAGTTTGACTACTGCTCCGTTCACGCCGCCTGGGCCCTGCGCGACTGCGGTGTCGAATCGATCATCATCAACAACAACCCCGAGACGGTCTCGACCGACTTCGATACGGCCGACAAGCTCTTCTTCGAGCCGCTGGCATTGGAAGACGTCTTGAACATCGTCGAGAAGGAAAAACCCGAAGGCGTTGTCGTTCAGTTCGGCGGTCAGACGGCCATCAACCTGGCGGCAGGCCTTAGCGAGCACGGCGTGAAGATCCTAGGCACGTCCTTAGAAGGCATCGACGCGGCCGAAGACCGCAAGAAGTTTGAAGCGCTCTTAAAAAGCCTAGGCATTCCCCAGTCGGAAGGAAAAACGGCGACGAGCGCCGCTGAAGCGAAAGCCATCGCCGAAGAACTGGGCTTCCCGGTCCTCGTCCGCCCGAGCTATGTCATCGGCGGCCGGGCCATGGAAGTCGTGGAAAACGTCAAAGACTTAGAGTCCTACATGGAGACGGCTGTCCGCATCAGCCCGAAACACCCCATCTTAGTCGACAAGTACATCCGGGGCAAAGAGGTGGAAGTGGACGCCATCAGCGACGGCACGGACACCCTCATCCCCGGCATCTTCGAACACATCGAGCGGGCCGGCGTCCACTCGGGTGACTCCATGGCTGTTTACCCGCCGCAGACGCTCACGACGGCCGAGCGGGAGACCATCGTCGACTACACCTTGCGCATCGCCAAGGCCTTGCAGGTGGTGGGCCTCTTAAACATCCAGTACGTCGTGGACAACCAGGGTAAAGTGTACGTGCTGGAAGTAAACCCCCGGGCTTCCCGGACGGTGCCCATCCTTTCGAAGGTCACCGGCGTACCGATGATCAAAGTGGCCGTGCAGATCATGCTCGGCAAGAGCCTGGCCGAACTAGGCTACAGCACCGGCCTCTGGCCCGAAACAGCCTACACGATCGTCAAAGCACCGGTCTTCTCCTTTGAAAAGCTGACCGACGTAGATATCTCCTTAGGACCGGAAATGAAGTCCACCGGTGAGGTGATGGGCGTCGACTTCGAACTGTCGTCGGCCCTGTACAAAGCCATGACCGGTGCCGGCATGAAGATCCCCACGAGCGGCACGCTGCTCGTCTCCGTCGCCGAACGCGATAAGGAAGAAGTGGCCGGCCTCATCCGGGACTATGCGGATCTCGGCTTCAAGATCGTCGCCACGAAGCAGACCGCATCAGCCTTGAAACGGGCGGGCATCACCGTCACCACTGTCAATACGGCAGACCACTCGCTGCAACTGCTCCTGGATCAGATCAAAGACGGCGCCATTCAACTGGTCATCAACACGCCGACCCGGGGCAAGGTGGCTGGACGTCCCGGCTTCCGCATCCGCCGGGCCGCTTCGGAATACCGCGTGCCCTGCTTGACTTCCCTCGACACAGCTGGGGCGCTCTTAGAGGCCATCCGTATGATTCGTGACGGCAACCCACCGAGCTACCAGGCAATGGGAAGCTACCAGGACGGAAATTCAGCGGCCTGGTGGGATAAGCTAAAGGAACTGGCTGGGTAAGAGGCGAAGTATTCCAACCGGGAAAATCATCGTCGATTCCGCATAATCGCCGGGGCAGGGGATACCCCCAATATTGCCCCGGCTGTTTTTAGAACCCTTGCCATCGAACATATCGACACTGCAAAAAAGAAAGAGGGTTTTTTACCAATGACAACGGAAACCAACCTGGTTGAACTGGATGAACGGATGCGGGGGCGGGATTTTCTTTCCCTCCACGATTTCACCCGTGACGAGATCTTTTACCTGCTCGACGTGGCGAAGGAATTGAAAGCCCTGCAAAAAGCGGGTAAGCCGCACCGCCTGCTCGAAGGTAAGACGCTCGGTATGATCTTTACGAAAAGCTCCACCCGGACCCGCGTCTCCTTTGAAGTGGGTATGTACCAGCTCGGAGGCTCGGCGCTCTTTTTGAGCTCCGCTGACATCCAGTTGGGCCGGGGTGAACCGATCAAGGATACGGCCCGGGTGCTCTCGCGCTATGTGGACGGCATTATGATCCGTACCTTTGCCCATGAAGATGTGGTTGAACTGGCCAAGTACGCCGATATCCCTGTCATCAACGGCCTGACGGACCTGCTGCACCCCTGCCAGGTGCTGGCCGATCTATTGACGATCGTAGAACATAAAGGCAAGACGGACGGCCTGAAGATGACCTACATCGGTGATGGCAACAACATGGCCCATGAGCTCATGTACGGCGGCGCCAAAGCCGGCATGCATGTGGTCATCTGCACACCGGAAGGCTACGAGCCGGACGCCGAAGTGGTTCGCCTGGCGACGGAAGATGCGAAAGCGAACGGCGGCTCGATCACGCTGATGAACGACCCTGTGGAAGCATCGAAAGACGCCGACGTGCTCTATACGGACGTTTGGGCTTCCATGGGTCAAGAAGGGGAGGCCAATGTACGGGCCAATGCCTTCCAAGGTTTTCAGATCAATGGTACAATCATGAAGGTAGCCAAGCCCGATACGATCGTCCTGCATTGCCTGCCGGCGCACCGGGGCGAGGAGATTACCGATGAAGTGATCGAAGGGCCGAACTCGGTTGTCTTTGACGAAGCGGAGAACCGGCTCCATGCGCAGAAGGCGATTATGGCGGTTGTGATGTAGCGGTTGTCCATTACATTGTGCTGAAAGCGGGGGTGCATTGGCTCTGTTCGCTAAGGGCTCCGCGGCTGTTCGCTTGGTTGCTTCGCGGGCGCGCCAAACCTCTGGGCTTTTCTGCATGTGAACCGTGGCGCGCTTTTCCGCTTAGCAACCGTCGCTCACGACGCCGCTACGCCCAAAACGCTCGCTGCGCCAATGCACCCCAGCTTGGTGTAGCACGTGACGTTTTTTGAACCTTAATGGACTCTTTAATAACGTTATTTTAAGACCGTTTTTATTGGTCCATCTGCTGATTCCATAATGGCAAATCGGCTTTAATAAGATAATCGATGGTATCGTTTCAGAATTGAAAGGAGCACTTGGAATGTCTAAGAAAGTTGTTCTGGCTTACTCTGGCGGATTGGACACGTCCATCATCATTCCCTGGCTGAAAGAAAACTACGGCTATGAAGTTATCGCGATGGCCGCCGACTTGGGCCAAGGGGAAGAATTAGAGCCCCTGAACGAGAAAGCCATTAACACGGGTGCGACCAAGATCTACATTGAAGATGTGAAAGAAGAGTTCGTCACCGAATTCATCTGGCCGACGCTGAAAGCGGGTGCCGTCTATGAAGGTAAATACCTGCTCGGTACTTCCTTCGCTCGTCCCCTTATCGCGAAGCGCCTCGTCGAAATCGCCCGCAAAGAAGGGGCCGAAGCGATCGCTCACGGTGCCACCGGTAAAGGTAACGACCAGGTTCGCTTTGAACTGACTGTCAAAGCCCTGGCTCCGGATCTCAAAATCGTCGCTCCCTGGCGGGAATGGGACATCCGCTCCCGGGAAGATGCGATCGACTACGCTCAAGCTCGGAACATTCCTGTGCCGGTTAAGAAAGACCGTCCATACTCGATGGACCGGAACCTCTGGCACTTAAGCCACGAAGGAGCCGACCTGGAAAGCCCCTGGAATGAGCCGCAAAATGATCTGTTTATGATTTGCACGCCGCCGGAACAAGCACCGGATAAGCCGGAGTATGTGGAGATTGAATTTGAAAAGGGCATCCCCGTAAAACTGAACGGAGAAGCCCTCGGTCCGGTCGAAATGATCGAGAAACTAAACGCGATCGCCGCTGCTCATGGCGTGGGCATCTGTGATATGGTGGAAAACCGCCTTGTCGGCATGAAGTCCCGTGGTGTTTATGAGACGCCGGCAGGAACAGTCCTCTACGCGGCTCACCGTGAACTTGAGTACCTCTGCCTTGATCGGGCCACCATGCATTATAAAGAGATGGTCGCTCTTCGCTACGCGGAACTGGTTTACGATGGCGTCTGGTACCATCCGCTGCGCAAAGCGATTGACGCCTTTGTGGATGTGACGCAAGAAACGGTCACCGGCCTGGTGCGTATGAAGCTGTTCAAAGGCAGCGTCACCCCAGCAGGTGCGAAGTCGCCTTACTCCTTGTACAATGAAGAGTTCTCGACCTTCGGTCGGGATGAAGTGTACAATCAGAAGGATGCGGAAGGGTTCATCAACCTGTTCGGTCTGCCGATGAAGGTGCGGGCGTTGATGGAGCAGAAGTCTGGGTTAAAGTAATCGTTTTTTACAGAAAAAATCCCACTGTGCAGAAGTATGCTGATACAGTGGGATTTTTTGTTTGTGTAGTCGGTAAGAGATTCTAACTGCACGTTGTTTTTTCCCGCATTCCGCGAGTCGGACAAAAAATCAAAAGAATTATGCAATTGCATAATAAACAAAATACAAATGGAAACGAGATCCATTTAAAGGATTCTGCCTCCAAACCATTTTTGGAGGATGAAAACGATGACTCAACCGTCGTTTAACTTAAAAGTTACCCAAACCGGTGCCGTCCCAATCATCACAAAGCTTTGCCAGATTGCTGCCATAAAAGAAACCGTTAATCATATCGTCTCGTGGAAAGAAAACATCGCCAAGATATCACCAGGTCTTTTGATCGAAATGTTAGTGATCTCGATTCTTTGTGGCCGCAGACCCCTTTGGAAAGTCCATCAATTCTGGGCTCAGCAAGATTTGAGATTGCTTTTCGAGGAAGAAGTCACCCTTGAGCCGTTGAATGATGATGCGTTCGGTCATGTGCTGGATAAGCTCGCCGAAGTTAAAATGGAACAAATCGTAAACATCGTAAGCCTTACCCTGCTTCGCGCCCATGCCATTGACATTTGCACGATTCACTTTGACACAACGTCAAAGGCGGTGTAAGGCGTTTATGAAGGAGAAGGGCCGGAAGGGTTTGATATCAACAGAGGCTTCAGCAAAGACCTTCGACCGGATCTGAAGCAATTTAAAATTGGCGCTGCCGTACAAGAAAACGGCGTATTGATTCCCGGGGAAGTGCTCTCAGGAAACAAATTGGACGTAGCCTGGAATCCCGATGCAGCGGTAAAAATGCATGATTTTTTTGCCCGCGAAGGCTAAAAAGATGTCATCTATGTCGCCGACTGTGCGCTTGTGTCTACAGAAGGATTAGAAAAACTGGCCAAACAAGAGATCCAGTTTATTTCCCGTCTTCCCGAGACATTCAACCTTGCCGAAACGCTGAAAAAAGAAGCCTTAGAGGCGAACCAATGGAGTCATCACGGTGAACTGGCTTGTTCGGACAAGAAGGAAAAGACGATATATAAAACCTACGCCACCCAGGGAGAGATCGAAGGCCGATTCTATGATTTCGTGGTTGTCCATTCCTCTGCGTTAGACGCCAAAAAAGAAAAAACCGTAGATAAACGCATTTTCACCCAAGAAAAAAAGTTAACGAAAGATGCGAAAGAACTGGCCCAAAAAGCCTTTGTCTGCGCGGCCGATGCCGAAAAAGCCTGAAATGAGTTTTTAGCGAACACAGGAAAACTCGGCTTTATCGCCACTGGAACCGTTCTAGAAAAAACGGAAACAAAACGGACTCGCCGTGGTCGCCCCAAAGAAGGCGATGTGTCCATTGAAACAAAAACGTACCATACGATGGGTGACTTTCGTTCTGAAGTCCGATACTATCTGCATTACCTGGAATCGACGTTTGTACTCATTCATAAGGTCAGCAAAACCATGACAGCAGAAGAAATATTGGTGGAATATAAGCAACAATACTCCATTGAAAACAGGTTTCGCTTCTTGAAAAGCCCACTGATTCTAGGACCTGTATTTCTAAAGAGCAAAAAGCGAATCCATGCGCTTGGTCATGTGTTTATCCTCGCGCTTATGGTCTCGTCTTATCTCGAGTATAGGGTTCGTAAAAGCTTAAACGAGAATCAAGAATCGTTGACTCTTCCCGGAAATAAGAAAACGCAAGTTCCTTCCATCGCCACCATTTTAGAATATCTGAAAATGATCGTTGTGGTATCTGTGAATGGAGAATGAGTTATTCCCGATAACGTCGATAAGGAAGCCATTAAAATGATTCGGTGGGCTGGTTTTGATAAGAATATTTACACCAAGGGGATTTGTAATTAATTCCCTTTAAGTTAACTGTGCTTTTAATTCATGGATGCTATGAGGGAACTTGCGGAACAAGGGATAACAAATACCCTAGGGCTTTAATACGCTCTGGTTTCTTCAGAAACACGCCATCGAGTACAGCGGGATTCTTTAGAAAACGAAAGCGCATTTCTACCGTTTTTTGCTCCTTATACAGTCGCAGTACATCCGCAGCCTCATGAGCCACAGTTTGTTTGAGGGAAGAAGTTAAGACAAAGGAAGATGCTTCTTGAAAGGCTTTTTCCCAAGCCTGTACATCTCGGCACCGACCGTGGTTTCTACACGGTAGACTGTTTCCTTGGGGACAGACCATTCCTGTTTTCGGCGACCAGGCTTTCGAAGCACTTTTGTTTGAGAAACAATGGTAAGGTCAATGGGATAGAATGACCGCGATGCTTCTGGGAAAAGAGGAGGCATTCTGCTTGCGCATCGGCTTCGCAGGCAAAGGTTCTCTTTGCCAAGGCATGACAAGCTTGCTCAATCGCTCTTTTCTCTACTTGGGCTTCTTTTTCCAATGCTTTGACCTGACGTTCATACATTTTGGACGGGAATACGATACTAAACCGGTACCGATGATCCATAAAACGTGTGCCGTCATTTCCTGTGTGCGATAGACGGATGCCCCGTTACAGGAACTGAATGCGACAGGCTCCCCCCAAGTATTCCGTTCATCGGCCCACGGTTTTAACCGTTTGGTGAATTGATACGTATTCGAAAGTCGACTGATAAAACGAATCGCACTTTTTCGTATGAGGTGAAGGTTTGTTGGCGTTACCAGCTTGCTGTCTGCAATATAGATGGCATCTGATTGTCCGAGCGCGTGAACCATTTGAAGATAGTGGTGGAGCAAATTCGTGTTCCATGTGTATCACTTTGATTCCCGTCATGGATACTCCCCATAACGGGAACTCCTTCACGGTACACGACGGCACCGACGGAAAATTGTTTGGCATCTCGAATTCCTTGTGCGTTATATCCGTGCGTAATCTCTAAGGAATTTGCGGAAGTTTCCGCATATCACCCGCCACAGAATGCGCGTCGTGTCGGCATGAAATGCCGTTCGATCAAATCAATGTACTTTCCAAGCTGCAAGCATAACAGCACTTACAGATGATCGAGATTCGCCTCATACGGTAAATCCAACATTCGTCCAAGGGTATCGTCGTTAAACTCTTCAGAACCGACACCGGGACCAAATAATGCTTCTGTGTCCATTTTCTCAAAATACTCTTCCACTTTATAAAGCGGTGTATGAAACTTGAGTTATTATGGGTAGACAAAATTAAGGTAAAATGTGTAAAATTTATAAAAAGATGCAAAGGTGGGGGTAATGATAGGAGATACATATCGGGATGCTTTTCTTGCGCTTTACTGTGAAGCTTTTGCGTCTGATCCATCGCTGTACCCATATATTGATAAATTATATGAAAAAAACAAACTCCTTTATTATCAGAAAGCCTCACAGCACAAGGCGTATACACATCCATTGTTAGTTCGGCAGAAACTCGAAAAGGAAATCTACGCAAAAAGAATGTTAGGAATTATAATTGCTGGAAAAAATGATGAAATAACGAGTTTGGTTAAACAGGGTTGGCCGCTGATTTATTCTAAAGTTTCTACGGCATCGCAATTAATTGATATGGAAGCTATCGTCAAGGCGCACATAAGATATATCAAAGATACTGCCGAGATGACGGACGATGAATTTCTCGGATTGTGCTTTATCATCATGTTCACGGCCGATTTACTAAAAAAACCAATTGAAGAAAACGAATTTTATAAAGAGATTTTTACCGCCATGCTTTCACCGATATGTGAATTCGACTCTGCAAGACGTTTTTCGTTTAAAGCAGAGGATGTACAACGAAAAGCTTGCGATTTGAAACAACGGGTTTTTCTCAAATACAAACTAACCGGTTTTCCGGTCTTCTCATTGGTAGGAACTAACGATGAGTTCTTAAAGGGAATATTTCTTTGTTTTGTTGAGTTGTTCAATATCGAAGGATTATCGTGGTCGATTATTGAAGAAGAAATTACAGTCGATGATTTTGAGGATATTTTTGCAGTATACATAAGAAAATTCAAAAACCAGAACAGGGACGATGCGGCAAAGTTTTTCTATTCAGCGATCATGCTCAAGGGTCTATTAAAAGCCTATCGCTCGGTAAAGGAATCTTTTTTCCAAAACAATAAAGAAACCTTGTATTTGGAGATGGATACACTACAAACAAAGGTAAAGGAACTGGAGGTAAGGCTTACCGAGCAAACCCAAACAAATGAAAAACTGCGAATCACAGTGAGGAAACTGGAGGCAGAGGTCAAGAACGAATACAATCGTGCGGTTAGCGAATACCGTTCGGAGTTACAAAAACTCCAGAAAGAACGGGATGAACTGAAAGAACTTGTGGAGAAAAACCAAAAAGAACTGCGTGCCCTTCGGGAATTTGTATTCCGATTGGAGCAAGGTGCAGATGAACCTGAAAGCAACGAACGTCCCGATTTATCTTCCGTTCGCGGTATTGTCATCGGTGGGCATGACCGCTGGCAACAACGATTGAAAACCCACCTTTCCCACTGGCGATTTATCGGCGTTGACCAATCAAATTTCGATGTGTCCATTTTAGAGCATGCTGATGCTGTTTTCTTCAATGTAAGGTACTTATGCCATAAGATGTATGAAAAATCAATCAGCGTCCTCCGGCGAAGTGCTACCCGAATCGGATACGTTCAAGCTACAAATGATACTCAAGCTTTTCAGGAAATTGCAAGGCAATTATTTCAAAAAAGGCTAAATTCGTAAGGCAGGATAAGTTCCAAAAAATATATTTGACCTGGTTCTGGACTCATCCCCGACCAGGTCTTTTTTATTGACCAGATCAATAAGATTTCAGTTATTTTTAATTACCCGAATACGCAGAATCACTGTTCTACGTATTCCCTCACTTCCGATAATTGTTCCATTATGAAGACTTGACCATTGCCTACAAGTTATATGGCAATGGGAACGTTCCTAAAGATGAGCAGATTATCAAAGACATGGAGGTCATTTTGCAAGCGTACGCAAAATACATGCTGGAAACGTAAAGCATTTCTCCAGAACCCTCTCCGGAATCTCCTTTACATCGAGAGGGAACCCATGATAAACAAATGGGGAGATCGCGGCGAGCGGATACGAGGTGTTCCAGGCGATTTAATGTTCGCGGGTACGCCCCCTCCCCCTAGACCGCTAGACTCGGAAAAAGCCGTCTCCTATCTACATTCAGTAGCATGAGACGGCTTTTCTTTTGCTGGCTAAAATATAAAGGATGGAATAGCCAAGGATTATTGTGTCGGGTAAAGTAAATCGCTGAACATAAAGGTAGGAAGAACAAGAAGCTATCGTATCAAAATTATAAAAAGTGCTGAGCCGAGGAGACATATCACAGTTGAAGCAGGAGAACGGCTCATTTTACAGAACTTTACCAAGTGATCCGTTGTAGAACCTGACGATTAACTCAAACCTCTGCTTTGCCGAACCCTATATAAATGCATTAGCAACCAATCATCTAAATGCGGACTATTTTTGGCTTCAAAAAACATTCGTCGACAGGCTCAGGAGGAACAATAAATGACGAACGAACCAGAAAGATGGTCAAATCTTGAGGAGATTGCTGAGAATCTTGGTGTTAGCAAGGACACAATACACATCTGGATTAAGAAAAGAATGATGGTATTCCCTGCCGTAGAGTAAGCACGCAATATAAGTTCAAGCATTCGTGATCGGTTAACCATATTTTCAAGATAAACCCAAATGAATTTAGGTTTAATGTTGAATGTTTACAAGTTGC
>NZ_WNKU01000118.1 GCF_009720735.1 Heliobacterium mobile | reverse complement strand
TTTCACTCCCCTTCCGGGGTGCTTTTCACCTTTCCCTCACGGTACTGGTTCACTATCGGTCGCTGAGGAGTATTTAGCCTTGGAGGGTGGTCCCCCCGGATTCCCACGGGATTTCACGTGCCCCGCGGTACTTGGGATCCCTTCGGAATGGCTCGTCCTTTCGCCTACAGGGGTGTTACCTGCTGTGCCGGGCCTTTCCAGACCGCTTCGACTAGGATGATTCATTCGGGATGAAGGTCCCGCAACCCCGCCTCCGAAGAGACGGTTTAGGCTTTTCCCCGTTCGCTCGCCGCTACTGGGGGAATCTCAGTTGATTTCTTTTCCTCCGGGTACTTAGATGTTTCAGTTCCCCGGGTTGGCTTCACTGACCTATGGATTCAGTCAGCGATGTCCGGATATGACTCCGGACGGGTTGCCCCATTCGGGTATCCACGGGTCTATGCCTGCTTACGGCTCACCGTGGCTTTTCGCAGTTATCCGCGCCCTTCTTCGCCTCTCAGCGCCTAGGCATCCACCGTATGCCCTTACTAACTTGACCTTATTGTAATGATGGATTGCTTCGTTCTGTTTTGTTCCCTTGGTACTAGAAATACCAATGTACCAAAGCATCAATGCCACAATCATCATTGCTTGCGCTTTACATTTACCTCTGTGCAGTTTTCAAGGAACAAACTTCCGCTTACGCAGAAAGATGATGGTGGGCCTAGGTGGACTCGAACCACCGACCTTACGATTATCAGTCGTACGCTCTAGCCAGCTGAGCTATAGGCCC
>NZ_WNKU01000116.1 GCF_009720735.1 Heliobacterium mobile | reverse complement strand
CTTTGGAACACCTCGTATGTTATCAGGGGGTGCTTTCATTTTCAAAGCGCCAATTTATTCATTACAGGAATGCTCCTTATAATCCGGCCCATCATGCACTGGACCGATATTAGATATGAAGACATATGCGTGTCGTGTTGATTCGACGGTAAATAATCATTGCGGAATTAATTTTTTTAATTTTGTTGGAACCGGTCATTCCTCGATACTCATTCCTCCCCGCTGCTGGCCCGTCATGCAGTGGGCCATTATTGAGATATATGAATCAAATGCGTGTCGTTAGATTTAAGACGGTAAAAAATCATTTGCGGAATTTAATTTTTAATTTTTATTGGGGCCAGTCATTCCTCGATATTCATTCCTCCTTGGTGGGCGGTTGCCGCAGTGACATCATCGCTCTAGATGGGGAAGAAGTCAACGGTGAGAGATAAATTTCTAAGTAATTTCCAAGGGGATTTATGTTATAATTGTTTGTACAATCAATGAAGGAGCAATTATATGTCGTTATCTCGTAAGATTTTAATTTTTTACATAGGTTTAATTATATTGTTCATAGGCACAATATTTATAATAGAAAAAGAATTTTGGGGAAGAGGCTATCTGAAACTTGAAGAAAAAGAAGTTGCGGACAATATCCAAAGGGTAGCTAACGCTTGGCAGAGTGAAATTGATAGGATATCTTCATCGACCATAGATTATTCAATATGGGCATTAGTGTTCGGTTAACCCCAGAGTAACCAAAAATGGAGTATATGGGAAATAAGGATTTTTAGCACTCTGTGTCGA
>NZ_WNKU01000115.1 GCF_009720735.1 Heliobacterium mobile | reverse complement strand
GCCCACCTGACACGGTCCTTACACCCGATTCAGGGTGCCAAGTTAGAACTTCAGTGCATTCAGAGTGGTATCCCACCATCGACTCCCCCAAACCTGGCGGCCTGGGTTCCACGTCTCCCACCTATCCTGTACAAAACACACCAAAATCCAATGTCAGGCTACAGTAAAGCTCTACGGGGTCTTTCTGTCCTATCGCAAGTAACCCGCTTCTTCACGGGTATATCAATTTCACCGAGTCCCTCGTTGAGACAGTGCCCAGATCGTTACGCCTTTCGTGCGGGTCGGAACTTACCCGACAAGGAATTTCGCTACCTTAGGACCGTTATAGTTACGGCCGCCGTTTACTGGGGCTTCGGTTCAGAGCTCTCACTCCTCCCCTTAACCTTCCAGCACCGGGCAGGCGTCAGCCCCTATACGTCACCTTTCGGTTTGGCAGGGACCTGTGTTTTTGCTAAACAGTCGCCTGGGCCTCTTCACTGCGACTCCGGTTGCCCGGAGTACCCCTTCTCCCGAAGTTACGGGGTCATTTTGCCGAGTTCCTTAACGAGGGTTTGCTCGCGCGCCTGAGGATTCTCTCCTCGCCTACCTGTGTCGGTTTGCGGTACGGGCACGTTTCGTCTCCCTAGAGGCTTTTCTTGACAGTATGGAATCAGTGACTTCGCTACTTATTTTCGCTCCCCATCAGACCTTCGCGTATCGTGTTCCGGATTTGCCTGTCGCTCCGCTACCGTCCTTAGCCGTGCACGACCAGTCGCACGGTTCACTTATCCTCCTGTGTCCCCCCATCGGTCAAACGAT
>NZ_WNKU01000114.1 GCF_009720735.1 Heliobacterium mobile | reverse complement strand
GGTTGGAGTGATGGGCATAGCTTTCTTCCCATTGATTTTTCCCTGTTAAGTTCCCAAAAAGTAACCAACCGAATTGGTAAAATGAATGATGCCATCGACAAACGAACCCATGGATATAAACGGCGTATGGAAGCGTTACAGTCTGCCCCCGAACGGGTGGTGGCGATGATAAAAGCCGCTTTCGATTCCGGAGTCGCCGCTTCGTACGTTCTTATGGATTCTTGGTTTACTCAATTGCCGTTAATTCAGCAATTGGTTGGCTTAGGTATTGATGTGATTGGTATGGTGAAACCTTTAAAACAACGGTATTCCTATCAGGGAAAGCGATATACGTTAGCCGAACTATATGTCCAAGCAACGGTTGTTCGCGGACATTCTGAGATCCTTCGCAGTATTATCGTAGAGCTTACACCCGGATTAAAAGCGAAAATCGTCTTTGTCACGAACCGTAACAAACGAAACGAATGGCTAGCGATACTCTCCACAGAGCACACCCTGAACGAGCAGGAAATCGTCCGAATCTATGGCATGCGTTGGGAGATCGAAACCTTCTTTAAGTGCTCGAAATCGTTTCTCCGATTGGCTAAGGAATTCCAGGGCCGTTCCTATGACGCCTTGATTAGTCATACAACCATCGTTTTTTCCCGTTATATCATGCTATCTTGGCAGCACCGTACCAGTACCGATCCCCGTACCCTTGGCGGTATCTTCTACGAATGCTGTGATGAGGTAAATGATTTGGAATGGGCGGTGGCTCTTCAACAACTTTGGTCGATTATTGATGATGTCGTTAAAAACTGCAACAAGAA
>NZ_WNKU01000113.1 GCF_009720735.1 Heliobacterium mobile | reverse complement strand
GCTCCGACTGCTTGTAAGCATACGGGTTCAGGTTCTCTTTCACTCCCCTTCCGGGGTGCTTTTCACCTTTCCCTCACGGTACTGGTTCACTATCGGTCGCTGAGGAGTATTTAGCCTTGGAGGGTGGTCCCCCCGGATTCCCACGGGATTTCACGTGCCCCGCGGTACTTGGGATCCCTTCGGAATGGCTCGTCCTTTCGCCTACAGGGGTGTTACCTGCTGTGCCGGGCCTTTCCAGACCGCTTCGACTAGGATGATTCATTCGGGATGAAGGTCCCGCAACCCCGCCTCCGAAGAGACGGTTTAGGCTTTTCCCCGTTCGCTCGCCGCTACTGGGGGAATCTCGCTTGATTTCTTTTCCTCCGGGTACTTAGATGTTTCAGTTCCCCGGGTTGGCTTCACTGACCTATGGATTCAGTCAGCGATGTCCGGATATGACTCCGGACGGGTTGCCCCATTCGGGTATCTACGGGTCTACGCCTGCTTGCGGCTCTCCGTAGCTTTTCGCAGCTGTCCGCGCCCTTCTTCGCCTCTCAGCGCCTAGGCATCCACCGTATGCCCTTACTAACTTGACCTTATTTTCAATGAATGATTGCTCCGTTCCGTTTTGTTCCCTCGGTAATGAAATACCAAGGAACCCAAAACATCAACGTCGCATTATCATTACTTGCGCTTTACTTTTACCTCTGTGCAGTTTTCAAGGAACAAACCTGTCGCCGTTAGGCGACAGGTGGTTTGATGAATTTGGTGGAGCTAAGCGGGATCGAACCGCTGACCTCTTGAATGCCATTCAAGCGCTCTCCCAGCTGAGCTATAGC
>NZ_WNKU01000112.1 GCF_009720735.1 Heliobacterium mobile | reverse complement strand
CTTTTCGCAGCTGTCCGCGCCCTTCTTCGCCTCTCAGCGCCTAGGCATCCACCGTATGCCCTTACTAACTTGACCTTTTTTTGATGATGACTTCTACCTTTAACTTACGTTATCCGGCATTGGCCATAAATCGCTCGCGCTTTACTTTACCTCTGTGCAGTTTTCAAGGAACAAACCTGTCGCCGTTTGGCGACAAGTGGTTTGATAAAATTGGTGGAGCTAAGCGGGATCGAACCGCTGACCTCTTGAATGCCATTCAAGCGCTCTCCCAGCTGAGCTATAGCCCCATATAAACCGGATAAGTTTCGTATCCGGTTTTGCCGGCTTCGCCGGTCGATCTGGCAACGACCTACTCTCCCAGGGACCAACGTCCCAAGTACCATCGGCGCAGGAGGGCTTAACTGCCGTGTTCGGGATGGGAACGGGTGTGACCCCTCCGCCATTGCCACCAGATCAGTTTGTAATTGTTGAGGTTATCCGGTTCATCACCGGATTTAGAATTTTACTACACCCGGTTGATGTTTTCAACCGGTAAGTTTCTCCAGTCCCTCAAAATCAAACAGTTGTCTTGCGCTGCGTGCTAACCTTTCCCGTTCGGACCTGTCCCACCTGGTAGCTTGCGAGATTACCTCGCTTGCACACCTTGTTGGGAGGTCTCCGTCCGGTTCGACCTCGACATCTCACTGCATAGAGGTGATATCCCTTCGCCAGTAAACTAGCAAGGTTCATCCTCTACCGTGACGAGTCTCCATAGAAAGGAGGTGATCCAGCCGCACCTTCCGATACGGCTACCTTGTTACGACTTCACCCCAATCATCGACCCCACCTTCGGCGGCTGGCTCC
>NZ_WNKU01000111.1 GCF_009720735.1 Heliobacterium mobile | reverse complement strand
GCTCCGACTGCTTGTAAGCATACGGGTTCAGGTTCTCTTTCACTCCCCTTCCGGGGTGCTTTTCACCTTTCCCTCACGGTACTGGTTCACTATCGGTCGCTGAGGAGTATTTAGCCTTGGAGGGTGGTCCCCCCGGATTCCCACGGGATTTCACGTGCCCCGCGGTACTTGGGATCCCTTCGGAATGGCTCGTCCTTTCGCCTACAGGGGTGTTACCTGCTGTGCCAGGCCTTTCCAGACCGCTTCGACTAGGATGATTCATTCGGGATGAAGGTCCCGCAACCCCGCTTCCGAAGAAACGGTTTAGGCTCTTCCCCGTTCGCTCGCCGCTACTGGGGGAATCTCGCTTGATTTCTTTTCCTCCGGGTACTTAGATGTTTCAGTTCCCCGGGTTGGCTTCGCTGACCTATGGATTCAGTCAGCGATGTCCGGATATGACTCCGGACGGGTTGCCCCATTCGGGTATCCACGGGTCTATGCCTGCTTACGGCTCACCGTGGCTTTTCGCAGTTATCCGCGCCCTTCTTCGCCTCTCAGCGCCTAGGCATCCACCGTATGCCCTTACTAACTTGACCTTATTTTCAATGAATGATCGCTTCGTCTATCTTACTTACCGTGGTGAATCATAATTGCAGCGAGACACTTCGTCCAAAGACTATGGTGTCGATACTGTAATAGGACTTCACCGTTGAGTATGAAAGCTTGACGCATAGATCATCATTGCTTTGCGCTTTACTTTACCTCTGTGCAGTTTTCAAGGAACAACACCGCTACATAGGAGCGGTCATATGAAAACCTGACGTTTGTCAGGTCTGCCGGGTAATAAAACCCGGTCAATCTGGCAGCGACCTACTCTC
>NZ_WNKU01000110.1 GCF_009720735.1 Heliobacterium mobile | reverse complement strand
GGGCGCCCACGAATAAGGGCTTTGTTGTTTCGGAGCATGCTCGTCCTTGTATCCAAAAACCAGCAGTTCAAGCAGTTGCATCAATACTACATCAACCGAAAAGACAATCCACTGCGCAAAAAACAATCGATTATTGCTTTATGTGGAAAACTGATTCGCGTCTTGTTTACGATTGGCAGAAAATCCGTGGATTACGACCCACAAAAGCTACTCGGTAAAGAGAGATTGATGCAAATTCAACTCGTTGTCTAGCCCGGAACACCGCCTAACCGATTGTCTGTCACCGACAAGCAACTGTCAACGGCAAGGGCTTTCAGCCGCCGCGTTGCGGCCCATTGACAGCCGCTTGCCAGTGACAGGGATCCTGCTAATAGGCGATGTTCCAGGTAGTGTGCGTCATGATTTGAAAGTGCCGACTTTTAGCGTAGCGAACCTTTTAAAAACAAGAATTCAGCGCCAACTTTTCATAACAGAGAAACGCCTACGAACTGGTCAATTTCTCGAGCTTGCTTTACATCTCCTCTTTCAAGACAACAGGAGCATTGAGCCGGGATGAATAATCACCATACGGGCTTAGACCCTGCAAAGGAGCTTACCTGGCCTCCACCCCTTGATAGGTAGAACGAAGGAATGTAAGGGCCACTATAGGTGGACCCCGTGAGACATGGGAGGGTACACCGCAAGGGTATTTGTGGAGCTTACTATGCCACCATAATGTGGTAATGCAAGTCAGACCTTTGCTTTGCTATACCCTTTTTTAGAAAAATGTCTTAGTTCCTTATTAATGTCATCAGGGTTAGCTTTAGGTTGTATCGAAAAACAGTGAAAAAGCGAGTATTACGGAGAAATGATTAATTTATTGAGGGAGGT
>NZ_WNKU01000109.1 GCF_009720735.1 Heliobacterium mobile | reverse complement strand
GAAGTCGTAACAAGGTAGCCGTATCGGAAGGTGCGGCTGGATCACCTCCTTTCTATGGAGACTCGTCACGGTAGAGGATGAACCTTGCTAGTTTTCTAGTGAAGGGGATGTATCCTCTATGCAGTGAGATGTCGAGGTCGAACCGGACGGAGACCTCCCTACAGTGCAAGCGAGGTAATCTCGTAAGCGACTAGATGGGAGAGGTACGAACGGAAAGGTTAGCACGCAGCGCTACACAACTGTTTGATTTTGAGGGACTGGAGAAACTTACCGGTTGAAAAGCTTAACCGGGTATAGTAAACTCTTAACTCCGGTGACGAACCGGATGGACCTCAACAACTACAAACTGATCTGGTGGCAATGGCGGAGGGGTCACACCCGTTCCCATCCCGAACACGGCAGTTAAGCCCTCCTGCGCCGATGGTACTTGGGACGTTGGTCCCTGGGAGAGTAGGTCGTTGCCAGATTGACCGGGTAACCGGCGAAAACCTGACAAGATAAACCTTGTCAGGCGAATATGGGCCTATAGCTCAGCTGGCTAGAGCGTACGACTGATAATCGTAAGGTCGGTGGTTCGAGTCCACCTAGGCCCACCATCATTTTTCTGCGCAAGCAGAAGTTTGTTCCTTGAAAACTGCACAGAGGTAAAAAGTAAAGCGCAAGCGATACATGGCGAATGCCAGGCGACGCAAGTCGCAGGCAGAAGTCATGATCAAAACAAGGTCAAGTTAGTAAGGGCATACGGTGGATGCCTAGGCGCTGAGAGGCGAAGAAGGGCGCGGACAGCTGCGAAAAGCTACGGAGAGCCGCAAGCAGGCGTAGACCCGTAGATACCCGAATGGGGCAACCCGTCCGGAGTTATATCCGGACATCG
>NZ_WNKU01000010.1 GCF_009720735.1 Heliobacterium mobile | reverse complement strand
TAAGAGTTGGGATTTTAGCTTGAACCAGTTAGTGTAACTGAATATAGCGGAATTGGCAAAAGCCTGAGGTACAATAGATGCCTCAGGCTTTTCCATTATATATTGATAAGTGAAGGAATCGATAGCAATCTTAGGATGGAAAGGCAGACGGTATGAAATTTCTATGAGGTAAAATTAGTTATTAGCTAGAAGACAGGCACCGTACCAAAGTCACCTCCATACAATGTAAGACAGCATTCTGACCGGAGGTGGCGTGATGATACCTACGATCGTGGGGGCCTTGCTCATTCCCTTTATCAAAGGAATCACTGCTCTATTGAGTTATATCTCTAATAATGCTTTTCCCCAACCGCTCTCTGAACCAGAGGAGGCCGACTGTCTCGTGCGGTTGCAAGAGGGCGATGAACAGGCCCGTAATAAATTGATCGAACATAACTTACGCCTCGTAGCCCATTTGGTGAAGAAGTTCGACGGCACTGGGGAAAACAATGACGACCTCATTTCCATCGGTACGATCGGCCTGATTAAAGCGATCAACACCTATAACGCCGACAAAGGGACGAAACTGGCTACGTATGCAGCACGGTGCATTGAGAATGAAATCCTCATGCACCTGCGGGCTATGAAAAAAACTCGCGGGGAAGTCTCTCTGTACGACCCCATTGGCGTAGATAAAGAGGGGAATGAAATCACCCTGATCGACATCCTCGGTACCGATCCGGAAACGGTGTCTGATGTAGTGGAAAACGCTATGGAACAGGCCCGCTTACTCAGCAAGCTGAAGCGCCTGAGCAAGCGAGAACGCTATGTGATTGAACTTCGTTATGGGCTCTTGAGTGGCTGCCGGCAGACACAGCGGGAGATCGCCCGAAACTTAGGGATTTCCCGCAGCTATGTAAGCCGGATTGAAAAGAGGGCCGTTCAAAAGCTGATGAAGGATCTGGGAACTGTTGATGGGGCGTAGTACGGTATTGTCTAACAATCACATAACCGACGAAAAACCGCAGTGAAACACTGCGGTTTTTGACATATCTAACATCCCCCATTCGGCATGTAGAATAAAATCCCAGGTGACAAAAAACATTGTAGAAAAAATATTTTTAAAAATCTATTAATCGCTAAAGAAAATCACATAAGTAATCGATAATATTAACAGAGGATATTGTTTGAACAATCGAACATACGAGTCTGGTACATACCGATTCGTAAAAAAGGGTACGGTCCATGCTAAACTGGGGAACATTCTCTAAAGAAAGGATTTGACCTTCGAACTTACAGACATTTTTAAATTAAGGGGAGGGGCGATTCAAATGTTAGCAAAAAGAATTTCTCTTGTCCGGTACGGTTATTTTCCCAACTACACTCAAGTGGTCGCTTTTCCGCATCTATATAGGATTAAAAAGAGTCTACGGCATCATAAACTTAGCGAGGGTTGCTGTTACGTTGTCGGTAGCATGATTACCTCAGTGGTTACCACGGCAACAATGTTCCTGATCTATTATTACCTTTGAACAGATATTGGATGAAAATATCGTCCTGATGAAAATATTGTCTTGACATATACCAAAAGGACAAGTAACCGCAGCGAAATAGCGTTGCGGTTACTTGTCCTGCCCGATCACGGAACATATCGGAAGAACATTCGATTATAGGAAGCTAAAACCCCAATGATGAAGGTATTTGCGTAGCACCTGTTGAATAAATACTCTACTTATTTTGGGGCCAGAAAAGGGGATGGGAACAATGAAGGGAAAAGTGTTCTCTGTATTATTGATCTTAATTTCCCTACTGCTTGTGGCTTGCGGCAACTCATCCAATAAGGGAACAAATTCGCTGATTGTATCGAGTGATGAGAGCCATGAACGAAAAGAAGGCAAAGACCCAACGGACAAAAAGAAGATTGCCCTCGTGATGAAAACGTTAACCAATCCGTTTTTTGTGGAAATGGAAAAGGGAGCACGTCGAGCGGAGAATGAATTAGGTATCGATCTCATCGTCAAAGTCGGTGCCAAAGAGACCTCTATCGAACAACAGATCGCCATCGTCGATGAGTTGATCCGTGAGAAAGTCGATGCGATCGTCATCGCTCCGGGAAGCTCTACAGAACTGATACCCGTTCTGAAAAAAGCCCAAGAGGCGAAAATTCCCATCGTCAACATCGACAACCGGCTCGAGCCGAAACTCTGTAAAGAGCTAGGGCTGATCGATGTTCCCTTTATCAGCGTTAATAATGAACAAGGAGCTTATTTGTCGGCTAAGGTAATCGGCAATAAGATCAATTCCCCGACGGAAGCGATTATTTTGGAAGGCATAGAAGGTACGGACAATGGAGAACAACGGAAACGGGGTGCCCTTCGGGCTTTTGGAGAGAACAAAAACATCCATGTGGTCGCATCCCAAACGGCCAATTGGAAAATCGATGAAGCCTATGACGTTACAGCCAAGCTGTTTCAAAGCCACCCGAACATTCGGGCGATTTTCTGTGCCAATGATATGATGGCATTAGGTGCGATTCAATATCTGGAAAAGGCGGAGAAGAAAGACGTTCTCGTCGCAGGGTATGATGCTTTGGACGAAGCGAAAAAAGCGATTCAAGCAGGCAAACTGACTGCGACCATCGACCAGCAGGCAGACGTCCAGGGATATACGGGCATCCAGTATGCCTATAAAGCGATGCAAGGTGAGAAAAATCCTTTGGAAACGATGATCGACGTAAAGGTGATTCGTGCTGGTAACCTGGAATAATTCGTAAGCCAGGGGCGGATGAAGAGAATGAGATTACCGAGTCTCAACATTACTCAAAAATTTATACTCTATCTCTTGCTGACCAGCATCATCCCTCTCGTGGGGGTAGGTGTGACCTCTTACAGCATATCCAAGACGATTATCCAAGAAGAGGTCAGCAACTATACCCATGAACTGATGAATAACCAGCGCGATTACATGGAACGGATGCTCGATGAGGTGGAGAGCCTGATTGCTAACATCTCGAGCATTGAAGACATCAAAGCGGTGGTGGATGATCGCCACCAATCACCAGATGATTATGCAAGTTTAGCCACACAAGCGAAGATCGGATACATATTAAGCGGCTATACCAATTTGAAAGGTTTAGTCTCCATCGATATCTTTTCCTTAGGCGGCGCCCATTATCATGTGGGCGATACTTTGAATGTGCAGACGATTCGCAACGACATCAAAGATAAAATTTATCAGCAGGCACTAGAATCGGACAAGTCCGTCCTCTGGACAGGGATCGAAGATAACGTCAATGCCAATTCAAAACAAAAGAAGGTCATCACAGCTGCCAAGGTGCTGAAAACATTCAATAGAGAAACGATGCGGGAAATGCCGATCGGCTTGCTGCTCATCAATTACAGCGTAGACACTTTTTATGATCATTTTATCCAGACCGATTTTGGCGAAGGCGCCTTTATGATTATTGCCGATAGCAAAGACCGGATTCTCTTTCATCCGGAAAAAGATAAGATCGGCAGTCAAATTAACCGGAGTTTGCTCGACGTAACCTCGGAAAACAGACGTTCTTTCACAGAAAATATTGACGGAAAGGATATGTTTATCACCTATAGCCGTTCAGAAAAACAAGGCTGGACGCTCATGAGCTTCATTCCCATTGCAAAATTGACCGCCAAAACGAGCGATATTTGGAACAACACCCTGTTTGTGTTGGTGCTGTCCATCGCCTTTTCTGTGTTTTTTGCATATCGATTTAGCAAGCAGAATGTAACCCCGATTAAACACATCACCCATTTATTCAAAGAAATCCGCGAAGGGACGATCGACTTTCAAGTCCGTCTGCCTGAAGGCGCACGAGATGAAATCGGGGAACTGATTCGTTGGTTCAATACGTTCTTGGATAGCTTGGCCGAGAAGAAACGAACAGAAGAAGAATTACTTCGCTCGATGGAACAGCAAACCCGATTGACGGCTCATTTGGAGAATTTGAATCGGGAATTGGTGGTGGCCAAAGAGGAAGCTGAACGATCGAATCAACTCAAGTCAGAATTTGTAGCCAATATGAGTCATGAGATCCGCACACCCATGAACGCGATCATCGGGATGACGGGGCTTCTTTTGGAAACAGCTTTAAGTGATCAACAGCGGGAATTAGCCGTTGTGGTCAAAGATTCTTCCCATTCATTGTTGACCATCATCAATGACATCTTGGATTTTTCCAAGATGGAAGCGGGGAAGATGGAACTGGAACTGACGCAGATCAATGTCATGACTATCGTCGAAGGCATTGGTGAAATGCTGGCATCGAAAGCGGATGAGAAAAAATTAAACCTTGTCACTTTTGTCGATCCACAGGTACCGATCCTCCTTTTGGGGGATCCGGTTCGACTTCGTCAAATTCTGCTTAATTTAATGGGCAACGCCCTTAAATTTACCGATCGTGGGGATGTGGCCTTACGGGTACACCTGGTTTCGCAAACGGAAGAAAAGGCAAACATCCGTTTTGAGGTCTCCGATACGGGGATTGGTCTTTCACCGGAAGCACGGGTGCGACTCTTTCAACCCTTTACCCAAGCCGATGGTTCAACGACGCGAAAATACGGCGGCACCGGCCTAGGTCTTTCCATCTCGAAGCGATTGGTTGAGATAATGAATGGGACGATCGGTGTAGAGAGCGAGATGGGAAGAGGCTCCACCTTTTGGGCTGAGATCCCCTTGGCCAAAGAGATTCCGCCAGAGAGGCCGGCGTCACGCGCAAATGAACTTCGACAACTGCGAGTCTTGATCGTCAGTTCAAATGATAGCACCTGTAATACGATCCGGCAGTATTTGCAAGCATGGGGCATCAACAACGATATCGCTAATCATTTAGACGAAGCGCTTCGACACTTGAGTCATGCTGCGAAGAAGCAGATAGCCTATGATGTAGCCATCGTGGAATGGAGTCAGCTTGGCGCAGATTACATCTCGCTAGTCAATCAATGGCAATTATCCCAGGAGACTCGTTCCTCACAAGATGATCTTGGACGATTGGATCCGACTTCACAACAACCTGGAAGTTCTTTGGAAAGTTCTCTAAGCCGGTTAGACGTTGCCAAGATGAAACTGATTTTATTGACAGGTTTTAACAGCCGCGAAACGGGAGATCAAGCCAACCATAATGGTTTCCACGGCTATCTGACGAAGCCGCTAAAGCAGTCTCAATTGATGGACTGCATTGCCAATCTGGTGCTTCCGGATGATAATACAGCATTGCCGGAAGGAACGGGAGGTGCTGAAGAAAAATTGGGCTCGACAAAGGGGGAACCCTTTTTCCGGGAAGAGCCGCGCAGTGAGCGATTCAGTGAAACGAAAACAAGCGCTCCTGTGGAACATTTGGGTGAAGTACAGAAACCAGGTAAAGGAATTCTGCTGGCCGAAGATAATAAGGCAAATCAGAAGTTGGCGCTTATGCTGTTGAAAAAAATGGGCTATGCGGCCACGGCGGTGAGCAATGGCCGTGCCGCCGTGGAAGCTTGTGCTGATGGCGACTATGGGCTAGTACTAATGGATTGCCAAATGCCGGAAATGGATGGTTTTGAAGCGACTCGCCTTATCCGTATGGCCGAACTCGCAGCGAATAAGCACACGCCGATCATAGCCATGACGGCCAACGCCATGCAAGGCGATCGGGAACGGTGCATAAATGCCGGCATGGACGATTATATCAGTAAGCCGATTTCACCAGAAAAATTGAAGGAGATACTTCTTCGATGGAACGGCCGGGAAGGTAGTCATGGAGAATGATATCAGAACTCGGGACGCTGTCTTACGTACGGGACGGAATTTCAGTGAAGAAGCTTATAAAAGGACGGATCGTATATGGGATATTCAATTGAGGAAGCCGCTGCCGCATTGACACTTGCCCCGGAAGACCTGCAGGATATCTTTGAGGCTTTCTTTGCGGAAGCGGCAGAGACTCTGGAGCGATGCGAACCTGCCATTCGCAACGGCGATTTCGCCATGTTGGGAGAATTGGTTCACGACTTGAAAGGGTCAGCGTCCAATTTACGGATGGAACAAGTCCGTGAACTGGCTTACCAGTTGGAACTGGCGGCGAAAGAAGGGAACATGGAAAAGATTCAAACGGATTTTTCCAAGCTCTCACTTGAAGTCGTGCGGCTTAAAGAACAGATCCAACGTTATTACGAATAATGGAAGAGATAAAAAGTCCCCGGCTGGCCGAAAGATCGGAAGCCGGGGATTCGTTTAAGCAGATATTCGTAAGACATTGTAATAGTAGGGTATTTTCGTCCAATATATTTTTTCTCCGTCAGGAGTGGTTACGTATCCTTGTTCAAGTCGTAAGTCAATCCGTTGCTTTCCTATCTGAACAGTATACGTCATAGCACCTCCTCCTTTTACTACAATGTATGTATCATCCTGCGAAAAGTTGCCTATATAGACGCTCGGATAGCTTTTCGATAGCCCATCTTAAGAAAGCCAATCCACAGAAAGAGTTTTATTATGGTGAAACTAGACGATCCAATTCTTTGGAGGTAATGCTGTTCGAATCTGTGGCTTGAGGTAAATCTAGCTTATCAGAAGTGTTCCATTGAGTGAAGTTTTCCGATTTGATGCGGAAGAGTCCGGAAAAGTCTCTGTTCTTATCTTCCAGTATGTTGAGATCGATTGTAAAGAAGCCTTTGGCATGATTCTTATCGATGTATTTTCCGCCCATTTGCAATGAATTCAGATAAAAGGTCTTATTCATCTCTTCGGACAATTTTTGTAGTTCTACCGCGATTTTTTCTGGCGAAAGATCTTCTTTCTTTTCGATGGCGAAATCTTTGGTCGGATCTCCGCCCATTGCTTCCACATATTGTTTCACTTTTTCAGGGTTTTCTTTAACAATCTGGATCAAGGAAGAAAGGATGGGAATTAGATTTTCTTGTTTGATTTCCAGGCCAATCATCTGGTCATCGAATTTTTTCACGATGCCTTCAGGCAACGAATCGATGAAGAGAGTATTCAATTCCTTCGCCGCTTCAATTGCGCTCGGTTTTGGTTGTGCTTCTTTAAGCGCCTTTTCAATGTTCTCCCATAAGCTGGAGACCTCGGGACTGTTCTTGTCGAGTAGAATCAAATATTTCTTCGCGGAGGGAATCTTAGAAAACTTATCTGCTGTGACAGGGTCAAAGCTGTTGACAATTTTTTTGATTGAATCGATATCTATAAGTACCTGATCTTGTGTAATGAAGAAATTAAGAGGCAGGTTGTACATATCGTTCTTAAACGCCAAGAGGAATTTAGCATTGTGGTTTTTAAAATCCATAGCAATATCGTAGTCTAAAGTGGCTTTGTTTAATGCTTTTAGAAAAAGATCTAGTTCCGGGTTAACTTCCTTATGCTTGAGTGCAAAGGTATCGATATTGAGGGTGCCCTTAAAAGATACGTTGTCTATCGTCTTGTAATCATACTGTTGGTTTAAATAGTTTTTATATTCGTCCTTCAACGAAGATGCCCAGGTAGGGGTGACGATGCTTAACAGGAAAAAACAGAGAAATAGTGAGGCGAAGAATTTTTTTCTCAAGAAGATTACTCCCTTCCTAAAGTTAATAGATTTCGATTTGGTGGTTGGTTATGGGAATGTCGCAGGGTGGCCTCCTTTCAAGAAAACTAAACCTAGAACGGTATTACAAAGGTATCATAGATTTTAGGTACATTAATATGTAGGTATCCTCTATAGTTAATTCAACAATGATCGCAAATTTCCTCCTATTTCCTTTGTATTAATTATTATCCCATATTCTAACAATAAGGCAGATTGATGGAATTTTCATACTTAAATAATCCTACTCTGGAATCTAACTACATTGAAGGTAGCAATAATTTGTGAGAAAATTATATGAGATAAAGGAAAGTGATTTAGAAAGAAAGAAATAGTTTCATTAAAATAGGGTTTACAATCTGCCCCATAGAACGATTGATAAAAGTCTGTGCTTCGACAGAAAAGTTAAGTGTTGAGACAAAGAGGGAGTCATCATGGATTTTAACAAATGTACATTGATAAAGGTACTATCGAGTTTTGTCTTGCCGCTATGTTTTACCTGTCTAATTCCATCTGCTGCTTTCTCCAGTTCCTTAAACTTGGAGTGGAAAGCGGAATTTGGCGGTAAGAAAGTGGAGACAGGTACCGTTACTATTCCGGCGGTAGACGGGGGGTTTTTGCTCGTCGGTGAAGCAGAATCAGAGTATTTAAAAGGAAACGGAAAAAAAGATATCTATGTTGTGAAGATGAATGCAACCGGATTAGAGACGTGGGAGAAGTATTATGGAGGCTACGGCGATGATATCGGCACCTTTGTGCGGGCCACCTCGGATGGGGGTTATATCATCGGAGGAAGTAGCCGTTCCAATTGGAATGATAATCGAAATATGTTACTTGTGAAGATATCTGCCGAGGGAAAATTGCAGTGGAAAAAAGAATACCCGGCCGAACCAAATCTAACATCAGAGGGATTGAACGATGATGAAATTATCTACATCCGTGAAGAGGCAGATGGATATACCATTTTGGGAAATAAAAAATCTACTGATACAATAGGTGGAGATATCTTTTTAATTAAAGTGAATGGACAGGGAGGCGTGGAATGGCGTAAGACCATAGGTGGTAGAGAGGATGAAAAAGCCGTTTCCCTTCAAGATACCCCGGATGGCGGTTATTTAATCGTCGGTTATGGAGCATTATCCAGTGAAACTGGATATGATATTTATCTTAGTAAAACCGATTCCCATGGCAAGGTAGAATGGTCGAAAAGCCTTGGCGGAAAAGGATGGGATATATCTACAGTAACCGCACCAACGAGTGATGGCGGTTATCTCATTGGAGGACAATCTTCATCCGGTAATGATGGACTCTTCAGTGGATATCTAGCAAAAGTGAATAGTGAAGGGAATTTATTGTGGCAACAAGTGATGCCGGCGTATGTGTGTACGTTGATCGAAACGATTGTTCCTACTGATAAAGGGATCGAATTGACTGGGTGGCTCGAATCAGGTACGGGTTATGATTTTGTCCGTATTCTTACCGATGAAACAGGTGTTATCTCATCCACAGATTTAATCAATAATGAACAATGGTCGAAACCGTTTGCGGTAACTGCTGTTGACAAGGGGGCCTACATCGTCACAGGGTATGTGGTGGATAAGCCAGGATATAGGTATTGGCTAAATAAACAAGAACAAGCTTATGTGGCAAAAATTAAGTTTGCTAAATAAAGCGAGGAAGTGCCATGGAAGATTGGTTTGTCCAGTTCATTTGCTTTAGTGTGGGAACGCTCATTGGAAGTTTTCTCAATGTGGTTATTAGACGGATGCCACGGGGTGAATCTATCGTCAGTCCCCCGTCACATTGTCCCTCTTGTGGATTCAGACTCCAGTGGCGTGACTTAATCCCTCTGTTTAGCTATCTTCTACTATTAGGAAGATGCCGGAATTGTGGCTCATCCATCGGGATTCGTTATCCACTTATAGAATTGGTTAATGGATTAGGGTATCTAGGTATTTTCTTACATAGGGGGTTTTCCCTATCTAGTCTTTCCCTAATGGTACTATTCTCCATCTTGCTAGCGGTTGTCTTTATAGACCTGGATAGTATGATCATCCCCGATAACCTTATGTTGTTCGGCCTTTTGACAGGGATATTGCTCACAGCTTCTCAGACTTGGTCTGTTTTTGTCGAAGGGATCATTGGGATGGTGATTGGAGGCGGAATTTTACTGACCATCGCCGTCTTGTCCAAGGGCGGTATGGGTGGTGGCGATATTAAACTAGCCGGTGTACTCGGACTTTTCCTTGGAAGTCATCAGATTCTTCTAATTCTCTTTCTTTCCTTTTTGATGGGTTCAGTTGTAGGAATCACCTTGATGATTATGAAAAGAAAAACCATGAAAGATATGATTCCTTTTGGCCCTTTTCTAGCGATGGCCGCCTATATTTCTATGTTTTGGGGAAACAGTATCCTATATTGGTACGGTCTGATGTATTACTAATTGTTGATGCTCTAATAGGTAAAAAAGAGATAGACGAGAATGGAATGAATGGTGGAAGGGAAAATGAAACCGGAACGGTCGAGAAACCTATTGGGCTACTGGTTGGTTAAAGAGGGGATCATCTCGCCGGAACAACTAGATGATGCTCTGAATAGCCAAACAATCTCAAAAGGAGAAAAGGAACCTCTAGGGAAGTCACTTGTATCACTGGGGTATTGCAAGGAAGAAGATATTGCCAAAGTGATCGCTCATCGGGCTGGAGTTTCCTATCTTTCTCTCGAAACGAACCCAGTCAATGTGGCTGCTTTGGCTACCATTCCACCAGATGTGATCAAAAGATATCGGGCTTTACCAGTTGATTTTAAAGACGAAAAACTAATTGTGGCCATGCAGCGACCTGGCGATATCATGGCTATCGATGACCTAAGGGCAATTTCCGGCTTCGATATCACGCCTGTGGTTATTCCTGATACGGAACTAGAGGTTGCACTTGAAAAATATGGACGCAATGATGAATTTCGCACGGTGGAGGAAGAAGAAGAGAATTCAACCGAAATCGACATGGGTGATGTTCAAGATGACGATCGACCGGCAGTACAATTAGCCAATGCCATCATCGCCCAAGGTATCAACGTCAGAGCTAGTGATATTCATATTGAACCCTATGAGAAACGATTACGAATCCGCTTTCGCATCGACGGGGTGTTGCATGAGATGATGCAACCACCCCTTCGCCTACATGGAGCACTCGTATCGCGTATAAAAGTCATGGCTAACATGAACATCGCCGATCGGCGATTGCCCCAAGATGGCCGCATGTCCCTAAAAATCAACGGCAAATCGATTGATATTCGCGTGGCCTCCCTTCCGGGGGCCTATGGAGAACGATTAACGCTCCGGATTCTTGATCGCTCCAGTAAGATGATCACCCTTGAGGATCTTGGCATTAAAGAAAACACCTTAGCTAAATTCAAAGAAATAATCAAGGCCCCCTATGGTTGTATACTGGTCACCGGACCGACAGGTAGTGGAAAAAGCACGACACTTTATGCAACATTAGCAGATGTTGACCGTCATGAGAAAAATGTGATTACAGTGGAAGACCCTGTCGAATATGTATTCGATGGGATCAATCAAATTCAGATCAATCCTAAAGCAGGGCTGACCTTTGCTTCCGGACTACGGTCGATCCTCCGAAGCGATCCTGACATCATTATGGTTGGGGAAGTTCGGGATAAAGAGACAGCCCAAATGGTTATTGAATCGGCCCTTACAGGTCATCTCGTCTTTTCCACACTACATACAAATGATGCTGCCGGAGCGATTAGTCGGCTCGCCGATATGGGAATAGAACCATTCTTAACGACATCTTCGCTCATCTGTGTTCTCGCTCAGCGGCTAGCCCGGGTTCTTTGCTCGCACTGTAAAGAACCGAACCAATTGAGCCGAATGGAACTTCAAAACCTACCCGATTTCCCTTGGGAACCGGGAGAAGTGTCGGTCACATTGTACAGGCCGAAAGGATGCATCCGCTGCAACAACACGGGATATCGCGGACGTACAGGGATTTATGAAATGCTCATTATGAGCGAGGAAATCCAGCATATGGTATTAACGCACTGTTCAACACAGGATATTCGTCTGAAGGCAATACAAGAGGGAATGCAATCCTTGAAGATTAATGGTATGTATAAAGTGAAAGCAGGTATCACATCGATCGAAGAAATAATGAGGGTGATAGGATGAACCCAGGATTAGATATTGATGAGATCTTACGAAGAACCGTAGAAATGAATGCCTCTGATCTACACTTGGCAGCTGGCTTAGTGCCTGTGGTTCGGGTTTTCGGCAACCTCATCGATATGGAGGGCATGCCTCGCCTTATGCCGCAAGATATTGAAGACTTGATCATTCCTATTCTTTCACCAAGCCAAAGGGAAAAACTAGAACATAACCTAGAATTGGATTTTTCCTACTCCTTGCCAAAGGTGAGCCGCTTCCGGGGCAATATCATGTGGCAGCGTAGTTCTATGGCCGTCAATTTCAGAACCGTGGCGATGAACATTCCGCGCCTCACTGATCTGAACCTACCGCCGGCGGTAGCAGAGTTGGGACGACTACCCCGCGGCTTAGTACTTGTCACTGGACCGACGGGAAGCGGAAAGTCAACAACATTGGCTGCTCTCATCTCTCAAATTAATGAAGAGAACCGCTTAAACATCATCACTATTGAAGACCCCATTGAATATCTGCATTCCCACAAAAAGTCGATGATCAAGCAGCGGGAAGTTGGCGGGGATACGCTCTCCTTCGCTAGTGCCCTTCGGCACGCCCTTCGTCATGATCCCGATGTGATTTTAGTCGGGGAGATGCGAGATTTAGAAAGCATTCAAATCGCCATCACCGCCGCCGAGACAGGCCACTTGGTCTTTTCAACGCTCCATACGCAGACCGCGGCCTTAGCCGTAAACCGCATTATCGATGTCTTTCCCAGTCATATGCGAAATCAGATTTGCCAGCAGTTAGCCGGCTCCTTGCAGGGGATTGTTGCGCAGCAACTGATTTCGCGTAAAGATGGGAAAGGGCGTGTAGCTGCGGTTGAGATCCTTCTTAGCACACCGGCTGTTCGCAACTTGATTCGGGAAGGAAAAGAGCACCAGCTTTACTCGGTGATGCAAACAGGCCGTGCTGCAGGAATGCAGACGATGGACCAGGCTTTGGCCGATCTGTTTGCCAAAGGACTCATATCCCGGGAGGCAGCTATGGAATATTGTGTCGATCAAGCCGAGCTAGAGCGTGCACTGCGTAAGTCTGCTTTCGACTTTTAGGCCCCCAAGGCGCTAAGGTGGAGGTGCTACTATGCCTTTATTTCAATATGAGGTACTTGACAAATCAGGTACGCTCTTAAGCGGGAAGATGGAAGCAGAAGACGAGCTGGCGGCCTTAGCACGGTTGCGAAAAATGGGTCACTCTGTGTTGGAAATCGAAGAAATTCAAAAATCATTATGGGAAGGAATATTTCAAAGCGGGAAAAAGATCAAAATCGGTGATTTACTCCTATTTAACCGGCAGTTAGGGGCTATGCTTGACGCTGGAATTCCTTTAACCCGCTCATTATACACATTAAGTGCTCAAGCGGAGAATCCACTACTATCCCAGGTACTTAACGAGGTGGCTCGAAATGTGGAAGGGGGGATGAGTTTTTCCGAATCTCTTCGCGCATATCCGGAAACGTTCTCGTCGATGTATGTCGATATGGTTCGGGCCGGCGAGATGGGTGGAGTGATTGAAGAAATGTTGAACCGGTTAGCGATTCAATTAGAGAAAGATAAGAGCTTGCGAGACAGTTTGAAGTCGGCCATGCTGTATCCGTCAGTCATATTGGTGTTTTCTTTTATCATCGTACTTGCATTATTGCTATTTGTTGTCCCTATTTTCCAAGGATTTCTCCCAAAAAATACCGATTTCCCCCTGCCTACACAAATCGTTTTCTCAGCTAGCCATTCTCTACGGAGCTTTTGGTATGTCTATATTGTGGTGTTAATCCTAATTCCTTTTGCGTTCCGAAGTTTTGCTTCCAGCGAAAGCGGTAAAAAAGTATGGGAACGGCTGAAATTTCGGCTTCCTGTTTTTGGGGGACTTTTATTAAAGGCGACAATCGCTCGTTTTGCTAGAACATTATCGACACTGCTCGCCGGGGGCATACCAGTATTGCAAGCGCTCGATGCTGCTGGACCAGCAACGGGCAGTATGCAGGTAGCTGCAGCAGTTAAAGAGGCGTCTGGAAGCATTCAAGAAGGAAAAAGCATCGCGAGGCCCCTGCGGGAGAGTGGATTTTTTCCACCCATGGTTATCGATATGATCGCCGTTGGAGAAGAGACGGGACAACTGTCGAGTCTATTGAACCGAGTAGCTGAGTTTTACGAAGATGAGGTGGCCATTCTTTCTAAAGGTTTAACGGCTATGTTAGAACCTATTTTGGTTATCTCCATCGGTTTGATTGTGGGTGCAATTATCCTCGCTGTTTACTTGCCGATTTTTACAAGTATTACACAAGGGGTGAAATAACAAGGAGGGGCTGTGTTTGGGAATCGAAAATAAACATAGCACTCAAACCAACATACTTGAGGAAGCGATGCTACAATATATACAACACCGAGACGAACAGCATTTACATCAAGTTATTGAGTCTGGGCAACGTTTGGTTCGTCATTTTGCTAAACTCTATGGACCGGGAGGAATAACAGAAGATCTGATCCAATGCGGTTTGGAAGGGCTTTTAAAGGCGGCATACCGCTACGATCCTCAACGAGGAACAGCCTTTTGTACCTATGCCAGCCATTGTATCATCGGAGAAATACGGCATTACCTCCGAAAAGAAGCAGCCTACTGCCGACCCATATGGGCTGTGAAGATGCAAGAAAAGATAAATGAGACCATTGAGAGGACAATTCGGGAAACAGGAGAAACCCTTTCCATCGAGCGGATTGCTGAAAAGCTAAACATTCAAGTGGAAGGGATTATGGAAGCCCAACGGGCAGGTTGGGTACCGCTCGACGAATTGGACATCCGGAAAGTCCGCCATAGGGAATATCGGAGTTTTGAATTGCCTATCGAGGACAAAATCGCTCTCCAACAGGTGTTAGCGACACTCAGCGACCTCCAGCGAAAGGTCATCGACATGCTTTTTTACCGAAGCTTGACCCAAACCGAGACAGCTGAGTTGTTGGGAATTAGTCAGAGAAAGGTCTCACGGATTTTGCAAAGAAGCCTAGACCTATTAGCCAAACGAATGACCAGTGAATAGGGATGAGTGGAATGCCGTTTTGGAAAAAAGCTGGTACAATCGGTTTAGATATTGATTCAAATCTTATTCGAGTGGTTGCCCTCCAAGGAAGTTCATCGAGCCCGGTTATATCTCATATTGGGCGCATCCCGCTACCGACCGACGCCGTTCGAGAAGGGGTCATCCATAATGTGCCTATGGTGGCAGAGGTGTTACACGATTACTGGGAAGATAAAAATTTGTCTACAGAGAACATCGTCATTGGCCTGGCCAATAACGGAGTACGAATCCGAACCGCTTCTTTTCCAAAGCTCCCCATGGATAAACTGGCGAAAGTGATACGCTATCAATCAGAAGACTTTTTTCCTATCCCACTGGCTCAATTAGTACTCGACTTTACTGTCATTGGCGAGACGACAGGAGAACGGGGAGCCATGCATCATGTTCTTCTGGTCGCAGCCCGCCGAGAGGAATTGAATAAATCGATTCAGGCTGTTACCGACGCGGGATTATACCCAGCTGTGGTTGATTTATCCGTATTGTCTCTGACGCGCCTAGTTCCTCAGGAGACAGCATCCTATATCGTGGTAGATATCGCTTACGGAGTGGCCTGTTTTTTGCTCGTCGATGGGGAAATCCCCAAGATATGCCGTGTAATTCCCCATGGTGTTTTAACCTATATCGGGGACTCTGGACAAACCCTGGACCGAGTTCTCTCGTCAAACTCTACGTTAGACACTTCTGATGCTCAAAGCATTTCACCGTCTACAGGCAATGAAACTGCTGTGGATGAATGGGCGCTGATTTTGGCCAATGAGTTGCGGACTACGCTAAGCTATTACTCTGTGCAACCTGGTGCAAGGGCAATTCAAAAAGTCTATCTCAGTGGCTTGGGCTCACGGATTCAAGGGATTCCGGAAATTATTTCAGAGGATTTGGAGCTTCCTGTAGAGATTTTGACACCATTTCGACGGCTGAAACTAGACTCTTCTATCGGTTCCATCAGCGTTCACGAAGAAAGTGAGTTCGCCGTTGCTGTCGGATTAGCTCTTCGGGGAATGGAGGGCTAAGGAAGAATGAATATACGAATTAATCTGTTGCCGCCGGAAATCGTGGCATTACAGAAGAATAAACAAGAAAAAAGAAAAATCCTAATGATCTTAGGGATTTTAGCAGTGATATTTATTTGTTCTTACGGTACATTATTCATTTTGACGCAACGCACCCAGACAGAATTAGAACAAATACACAATGAGCGTATCCAGTTAGACCAACGTGTTCAATTGTATGAACCATATACAAAAGCATTGCAAGAAATACAAGCGATTCAGGGGATAGCCGACAGAGCTTTGGGAACGCCCCCCAATTGGTCCAAGTTGCTCATAGATATTGGTATCAATATTCCTGATGACGTTTGGATTACAGACATGCATGCGATATACAATGGAAATTCCGGTCAACAAATAAAGGACAATATGAAAGCCGATGGAAATCAACAAGGAAACATGTTAGAGAAAGCGATCAATAACGTAACAAGTCAAGAGAATACCGGAAGAGGAAGCAATGTCTCTCAAGAGCATCAAATTTCCATTCAAGGTGTAGCTCTTAGCAATTACGCCGTAGCTGATTGGTTATCGGAAATACGGCAAGTGAGCAGTTTATCTGATGTTCGTTGTCAGTTCTCTACTGATGAGACCACAGAATCGCAACGGCAAGTTCGCTTTGAAATTCAAGGGAACATTCTCCCTGGACCGAAAGTGAGACCACCGGTACCGATGGCGGGGAGCGTGACTAATGGTTAAAATAGACCAAAAGATGAACCGAAGGTTGATAATTCTTCTAAGCTCCGTTGTGCTCATTGCGATGACCTTTATAATTTTCTACCAGTACGGTGAACTGCGGAAGGCGCGGGAAGATGTAACAAGAGAGAAGGAGGCCTTGACACAGGTAAAACAACAAATCACTGATTTAGTTCAAGTCAAAGAACAGACCGAACAAAAGCAAGCCGAAAAGCGTTGGTATGAACGATTAATACCCAATCTACCCAAGGAAGACCAATTAATCAGAGAAGTACAATTCAGAGTAGATACTTCGGGCTTAACATGTAAAGAGATCCGTTTCGGCAACCGCATCGATAAAGAGGGGTACATAGAGATGCCTATTTCGATCGTTTGCGAAGGAAGATACTCGGAACTCATTGCGTGTCTCAAAGGGATGACTCTGTTAGGTCGTGCCCTTCGGATCGATAGTTTGAAAGTTAGTAAATTGACTCCGGAATCGCCCGTACTTAGGGTGGAGATGATGGCGGCAGCCTTTTATGCCTCAAAAAAATAATATAGATGGAGATTTGAAAAGAGGGCAACAATATGGCGCTGAAAGATATGAATTGGAAGAAATACCTTCCGAAGAACATCCCAAAGAACCTAGCGGAATTGCGCCAGTATATTAACGATCCCAAGAATCGCCCGCTTGTCCTAAGTGTCTGCGGGCTTTCGATAGCGCTAATATTCGCTACCGTATACGGGACTGCTTACTTAAAAACGAAGTCGGCTCCGGCAGGTCTAAGCGAGCAAGAGCGTAACAATGCAAAAACGTTAGATTTTTTACCAAAGACGGAACGGTCTAGCAATGCGTCTTCGGAAGAGGATAATGACGAGCCAAATCCGCGTGATCCTTTTATCGGTTCGATGATCCTTAAAGGGGTTATCGTCGGCGGAGGCGGAAGCAACCAAGCGATCATTGAATTGAGTAAAACTATCTTTATTGTATCACCAGGAATGAAAATCGGTGATAGCTGGACCATAGAAGATATCTGGGCTGATGGAGTACGCTTGAAAAGTGTGAATAAAGAGCTAACATTAAACTTCAGCGGCCGCCAAGTGACCGAGAAGAAGGGCACAGACGAAACGAGTGACAGTAAGTCAAAAATCAGCGGTACTACAGGTGCTTCGGTAAATTCTACCCAGAAGGGAGTGGGTAGTCAGTAATGCAAATGAAACGGATTCTTTGTACTGCGTTGGTGTCAATGTGCTGCTTCATTACCACGGCGACTCCTCCTTTCGTATCTGGACATAATGAAATACCTTTCAGCGCCGTAAAAGCGAGTGCTTCCGATCTGGTTGTCGATGGTAATCAATCCGGTTCTGCCTCTTTAGATCAAATGGAACTAGGTGTACATAGCTCTACTCTTATTACTTTAGATATCCGCGGGGCTGATTTGCGAGATGTTCTCTCTGCCTTGGCACTAAAGATGGGAATGAACATGGTGCTCGTCGATACAGCACCGACCGAAGTGAATATCAATTTAAAAAATGTACCTGTCGTCAAGGCGTTAGAACAGATCATGCAAAGCTACGGTTTAAATTATGTTCAGTACGATGGAATGATCGTCATTGGAAAGCCGGAGACTCTCCAGAGCGGGTTTTATAATGAAATGATCCTTACACGCATTGACACCAATTATGTAACTAGCGACAAGCTGGTTGCTCTTATCGGTCAACTAGGTATCCCAGTCAAAGTCTTTTCAGTGGAAGGACAACCGAATAAGGTCTGGCTGCAAGGAACGGTTCAAGGACTGAAAAAGGCAAAAGAGCTGATTGAAAGTGTCGATGTTGAAGGGCGTACCTCCTTGGAACTTGACTATCGAACACTGGAAGTAGCTCAAATTCCCCCGCAACGGGCAGTGGAATTGTTGGACAAGATCGGTATTACACTCAAACACTATGTCATCTTGGATCGCCGCATCTTGGTGTTTGATAGCAATCTCTTTAGCCAATGGGAGCAAATCAGCACAGTTTTGCAACAGTTCGATAATCAAGATGGTAAAGAGCAAAAGACATTCGTATATCAGTTGCGAAATATCGTGGCCAAAGATGCAAAAGGTCGCCTGGATCAGGTTGGAATTAAAGATGTAAAAGTTGTTATTCCGAACAGTGAGCAATTTGCCCGTGACGTGATTATCGTCTGCCCACCCTATGCGGAAACACAAGTTCGAAATATCCTATCTGGGCTCGATGTTTCCCTAACTAAGGTGAAAGCACCAGTAGCTTATTCGAACTCTTCTCAGACGCTGAATGAAGCCCGTGATTTGGCCAGCGAGATGTCTGGAGTTTCCCTAGGTAGTTTTCACATTTCCAATAATCTTAAGCCACGATCAGATGAACAGAACAGTAAGTATATCTTGTGGGTAGAAGAGACTCCAGACCGGATTCAGTTGATTAAAGATTTGCTTAAAGATGTGGTTGATAAGGATTCTAGTCAAGATAGCAATAAAGAAAATAAATAATGGTTGGATTGTCTAACTTTATGGTTTGATGGTATAACTTTATTAAAGAGATATCTTAAAAGAAGGTCATTACTAACAGGGGGAGGTGGAATTAATGTTTAACGCAGTTAATAAAGCCTTAAAGAACAAAAAAGGCTTTACTTTGGTGGAATTAATGGTGGTTGTGGCTATAATCGGTATCCTGGCCGCTGTTGCTGTTCCGATGTTTGGGAATGTCACTGATGATGCAAGAGACAAAGCTGCACTTGCAGATCATAATGTAGTAGTCGGGGCTGTTCAAATGTATCAAGCCGGTCATTCCGGTGCCCTGCCTACAGACGCAGCCGATATAACTCCATTCATTAAAGGGAATGTTTTACCAACGACTACTACTTTTGCATATGCTTCGGCTTCAGGTGTAACGATAAAAACTACATCTACTTCAACAGCTGCAACTGTCACAACAAGTGTTATTAAATAACCGTAATAATTAAGTACGGATAGAGCAAATAAATAACCCCGTTGTTATTACCATCAAGGTAAGGCTACGGGGCTTTTTCTATTTATAAAAGGAGATAGCCATGAGAATGAATATTAGCGTTTAATCTTCCGGTCCATTGGCGAGTACGCCGAAAGCATGTGTGAATAACTCCATCATAAGAAGTGAATGGAGTTATGATCTTGATCCGGAAAGAACAACAGGAGATTTGTCTGAATGTTGGGAAATAAAGTAGAACTCCGCTACAATCCCTATGACTTACGCCGAATTCTCGTCTATGACAAGGCGCCTTTTGCGGTGAAGCGAAACCTTACCAAATGAAACGGTTTGCGGAAAAACGGGTGGAAAAGCGACAACATCGTGCCGCTGACTCTCTCGATGGAGCCATGAAGGCCATCGTTGAGGCCCATGGCTAATGCAATCCTTCACTTTACCCGCAAACCTTTTACTGCGAATCTGCCGCCGGACAAGCTCTTTGCGTCTCGGTACCGCTTTATTTACCTGGCTCATTCGGGATTAACCTCCAAAGAGTTTTACAAGCTCGTCTTGCAACTCGTCAATGTCGCCCCGAAGCGGGGGATGCCGAGAAGAAACGCCTCCTGACCCAAGCCCTGATGGAATGGGGCCAAAAAGGGGTCAAAACGGTGATTGTGATTCATGAAGCCATGAGTTAGATGTTTCCCATGATCTCCGAATTGCGCTTCGCCCTCAACTACCAGGTCGATTCTTACTCTCCGCTGGCCATTATCCTTCTTGATCAACCCAATTTTGGGAGACGCTTCAACCGCAGGTGCTCGAGTGCATTCGTCAGCGAATTTTCATATTTTACCAACTATCGACCTGGCCGAAGAGGAAGTGGGACCCTATGTGTTGCACCATCTCCAAATGGCTGGTCTAGACCGCCAGCCGATTTGATTCTCTCCTAAATGCCAACTGTCAGTGACGGAACCCCGACCTAACCGCTCTCCGTCACTGACAGTAAATTAAATATGAAAGCTCACCGTCAATCGCGGTAATTACATTACCGAAAATGAGAGTGAGCCGCTACAAAGGGTTTTAGGGTAAAAAATATAACATATCACCACTATTGTTCCCGGAGATAGCTCCTCCGTAAAGTAATACTTCGGAAGTAATAAAATATACATTGTTCCCGTCAATATCGCCGGTAACAGTGACTTTTATAAATGAATCTTTTGTACTTTTTTCGAATAACAGAGTCATATCTGTAGTACTAGAAGTCATCCCCAAAAGCTTTTTATCTCCATTTATGGCATCGTATTTCATAATTTCTCCGGCATTATTTACATATATCTTTGTGTAATTATTGGGCACAACTGATGTCGAATTGCCGATCGTTACATTACTTGCATATCTAATGTTACTCTCGATTATATCTTTAGTTAAACGAACATTTTGTTGGACAGTAGATTGCTTCAATGCTATATCATTAGAACGAATAAAATAAAAATAGAAATTATATGCCAATCCAATAACGATAGAAAGTAGACTGAGAGTAATCATTAATTCAATGAGCGTAAATCCACTTCTTCTAGAAAATAGTTTTATTAAGTCATATTTCATTAATCAAAACCCACATTCAGTTAACATCTTCAATAAATGATTTCAACTCTACGTGGTATTTTCCTTCCTCATAAGGAACGACAACAGAAACTTCATAACCCTGAATCGGTGTTCCATCTACTGTTTTTGTCTTTGTTTCAAAATAATAAGCAGTTGTAGGACTTTCAAATAGACTATCATAATCTCTTTTCCAACCAATGCTTGGATTTGTTAAAGCCGCACTTGCAGTAGCTGGATTGTTTGCACTCCATACGATGGAATATAACTCATCTGTTTTTTCTTTAGCTTTCGCAATTGCTTTACTTTGTTCACCGAAGATAAATATATTACTAAAGTTTATACTTAACATTGAGGAAAAGGATACTATTAAAATAGTTAGAATGGTTATGGCAACAAGAACTTCGATTAAAGTCATTCCCTTATTAGAGTGCTGAGTTATTGTGCGAGCTGATTTATCCATTTTCCTTTCACTCTCCAGTTCCGGTTAGAAGAATCGTCGCTAACGTCTCTTTTATAAGCAAGAAGGGAAGGAGGTCCACTTGAACCCCAATTCAATGAGTTAAATGTAGTGGTATCAAGGAGATTGTCACCAACAATTAAGTCGATGTTTCCGCCACTAAGACTGCAGATATTGGAAATAACAGAGCCAGTTACAACTGCACTCGCACTAATTTGAACGTATGCTTTAGGGGCATAAATCAATCCCTTAACCGCGTTGGCACTGCCACCTTCTACAATAATGTTGTTACCACTGGAGACTAGGGTTCCTTTAAAGGAACAACTTCCTCCAAGAGTAATATCAGAGGGAGTTTTTGTCGTATCATTATTACCAATGAAAATTGAACCTACAAATGCTTGACTTCCGCCAATGTTAATATTATTACTTCCTCTGTAGAACATAATCAACTTGTTAGGATCTCCACC
The DNA here is from genome assembly GCF_009720735.1 of Heliobacterium mobile. Lineage (GTDB taxonomy): Bacteria > Bacillota > Desulfitobacteriia > Heliobacteriales > Heliobacteriaceae > Heliobacterium > Heliobacterium mobile. The sequence continues at coordinate 101,079 of NZ_WNKU01000010.1, read as the reverse complement.
AATGTTTACTTGACTACTTCCACCAAGAGTAAAAGAATTATCAATGTATAGGATTAAGCGTCCGTTTTGACCTGTATTTGTAAGAAAAATTTCTCCTTGGCTCACATTCAAATTTTTGATTCGAAGAATTCTATCACCACCGCCCAAGTCGATACAGAGCTTACGACCACTGGTTACAGAAATTGTGTCATAATAGCCATCTTGACCGATTTTCCAACTCCAGGTTTGGGAATTGTTTATTGGCATTGAAGTATTGACTGCAATAGTGGGAGTTCCTATGAAATTAATGTTTGTTGCTGGTCCAGTTACTTCAACAGATTGTGGAGTAAAAGTAAATCCGTCTTTTCTCGGTGTTACTATAACTGTTCCTTGTTGGAGTTCTTGAGAGCCTTGAGGAGTTCCAGTTGTATAGGCAGTCCAAGTTCCATGTCCTGAGGTCCATCCAGGGTTATTTACGGTAGTCACGCTTGTTTTAGCGGTGCTATTAGGTTTTGCGGGACTTAAATAGATAGTTACGTCACCGATTCCATTGTTATTACTATCCCGGACAGAACCAGAGATAACGCCAGGATCGGTGGTAATGTTTCCTTTAGAATCTAAATTGTTTGGGAAGTTTGGGAAAAGAGGTAGAGGATAGTCATAATAGGACGAGAGTTTTAGTACCGGCAATTGCATAATATGACTTGCAAGAGTTGTGTAGGATGGATGTGAAACGACCGATTCAGGATCAGTTGCATTATATCCTACATACAACTTGCCCTTAATTTGGGTTCCGTTAGGGTTAAAGTATACGCCGCCTTGTCTCGTTGAGTTTGTTCCTACATATCCAGAGATAGAGGGCGTTCTGGATAATGAAATATCATTTTGATTGGAAGCAGTACTAACTCCCATAGCAAATAGTGCCCATGGCGGGCCATCTCCGTTTCCAGGTCCTCCGGGTTGCATACTATTTCTAAGTTGTTCTAAACTGATAGTAAAACTCACGGCATCTGACGAAGCTTCAGCTCCCGATGAGTTTCCTTTCCGAACGATACCCTTCGAGTCAATGGTGAAATCATTTCCGCTTCTAGTAATCTTATACTCTATTGAATGAGTCGGAGGGTTTGTCGGAGCGGTTGTAAAGGATGTATTACCGAGGCTTCCGTAGTAAGTGTTGGGGCTAGGTTGGTAATCGGGATTAGAAATAATGTTCTTTTTAATTTGACCAATAGCTAATTCTACACCTGATTTCGCATAATAATAGGCCTGGGCATTATCGGCGCTACGTTCAACTTGAAGGGCGTCACTATTGCTCACATGCCAAAGTGTAAACCCGGCGGCGGTGATAATAAGCGTAATTAACAGAGCAAAAACCATGGCAATCCCATTCTCCGATTTTAGTAACTTTAGACACATGAAGAACCCTCCTTTTCACGAGACAGTAAAACTCTTTTCGAGTTTATTGGTTTTCTTGCTGAGTAAAGTGTCCCTATCACCATTTTACCAGTCTTAAACATGCTGGAGAAGGTATATTTATTTTTAAATCACTACATAGTGGAAGCGGTGCGTTCTTCGTTGGCATTGTTTCTACCCAATTTGTAGGAAGCCAAGTGGAGACTGAAAATCTTTTAGGTGAAAGATAAAGTTATTTTGCATGAATGATTGTATAAAGGCTTGTGGCGAAAGGGTTTTAAGAAAATGAATAAAACAAAGTTAGTGCTTACAGTATCTGTTTTTATTATGATCGTCACTCTTGTAAATATCCCTCCGGCACTTGCGTTATCAACCTCAGAAACGACGATATTAAAAATAGGTGTCGATAATCAACCTGTTCAAGACGTTGTTTTTTTTGAGGGAACTCCTGCTGCTTTTAGGGAAGGCCAAGAGTTGCGGATTTATCTTACTCCAGGCGTAGAGTATTCCTGTACTCCTAGCGTAACGGTCACTGAAGGAGACTTAGACATAGAAAAAGGTTCTGTTTCTGACCACGGCTCTTATATAAGCATTATTGTGAAATCAGAAAGTACGGAACCGTCTGCATTACGGATAAGTAACTTACGACTTAAGGTGAACCGTGCCGTGCCTGATGGGAACGTCGTGATGAGCTTCAATAATTCGAGAAATTTATCCGAAGTGGTTGGTAAAGTTGATTTGTATTCTATGCTTAACAGGAATGTATCGAAATTCCAAGTGGGAAAATATTATTACTCGTTAAACTCGAATGATCGGACGATGGATGTTGCTCCATATGTCAAGAATGGAAGGGTTTTTCTCCCTTTAGTTTATATCTGTGAAGCCATAGGTCTTGATAAATCTGACATACATTGGAACAGTATTGAACAAAGACTTACTTTATATAAGGGAAATAAATCCATTGAATTGAAAGTTGGCGAACCGATTTTACTTGTAAATGGTTCAGAAGTATTCATGGATACTTCCCCTGAAATTGTAGAACCAGGTAGAGTTATGTTACCGGCGCGATGGGTTGTTGAAAAATTCGGTGGAACCGTTGAATGGATGCAATCCACACAAACGGTAAATATCTATATGGAACCCAATTAGCCTAGTGGTTTCAATAGGTATATGTAGAACTTAGATTTAGAAGGAAAAACGGTTGTTAATGGGAAGATAAAGGGGTAGTTCTTATGCAGGCAATCATTGAAGCAAAGAATCTAATAAAACGGTACAACGACTTTACGGCCGTCAACGGTGTCGACTTTTGCATTGACGAAGGCGAATGCTTCGGCTTTCTCGGTCCTAACGGTGCAGGAAAGAGTACGACCATGCGCATGATCTACGGCCTATCCCGGGTCGACGCAGGAGAACTGACGATCTTAGGAGAAAAAATCAGCCTCACTCCCCCGGCGGTTAAGGCCCAACTCGGCATCGTCCCCCAAGAGGATAACCTAGACCCGGATCTGACCGTCATGGAAAATCTTTTGGCCCATGCTCGTTTCTACGGTATTCCCTCTGGCGAGGCTGAGGCGAGAGCCAAAGAACTACTTGAATTCATGGGTCTCGATGTCAAATCAGATGATGACGTAGAAAGTTTGTCGGGCGGTCTCAAACGACGCTTGGTGATCGCCCGGGCACTCATCAACGAGCCCAAAATCGTCATTCTCGACGAACCGACGACAGGCCTCGACCCGGCAGCCCGTCACCTGGTCTGGCAGAAGCTTCGTCAACTCAAAGAGCGGGGGATCAGCCTTCTTCTCACGACCCACTACATGGAGGAAGCCAGTCAACTCTGCGACCGCCTTGTCATCATCAGCCAGGGAAAGATCCTGGCCGAAGGCTCCCCAGCCTGGCTAGTCCAGACATTGATTCCGCCGGAAGTCATCCAGGTGAACCTGCCCTCAACGAGCCTGCCGACCGGATTGGCCGAGCAAGTGAAAAAATGGAAGGCTCACCCTGTCATCCTCCCGGAAATGACCTTTCTATTCACTCCTGCCGGAGATCGGCTGTGGGAACAACTTCCTTCGTTGGGACTTAACCCGCGTTCATGTATTCACCGGCCCAGCAATCTGGAAGATGTTTATCTCACGTTGACGGGAGGGAACCTGGGCCAATGACTGTAAACGCCTGGCGCGTCTTTCGGCGCCACCTGAACGTGCTCAAAAAAACCTGGTTGAACAACCTCATGTTTAATTTTATTGAACCTTTCCTGTACCTACTCGCCATGGGTTTTGGTCTCGGGAACTTGGTTCAGGAAGTGGACGGCGTCAGCTATCTTCAGTTCATCGGCCTCGGCATGATCGCTTCGTCTGCCATGTGGGCAGCCACCTTTGAAGCTACCTACGGCAGCTTTGTCCGACTTCACTATCAAAAGACCTATCATGCCATGCTGGCCACACCGGCCACTGTGGCAGACATCGTCTTGGGCGACTTGCTCTTTGCCGCTTTGAAAAGCTTGATTTTCGGGATGGTTATTCTTTTCGTCGTAACAGGCCTAGGGCTTGTTCACTCCTTCTGGGCGCTGCTTATCCTTCCCTTTATGCTGATCCACGGTTTCTTTTTTGCCACCGTGGCCCTCACCTTTACCAGTTGGTGCAAACACATCGACTATTTCAACTATTACATCACCCTTTTTTCCACGCCGATGTTTCTTTTCTCAGGGATCTTCTTTCCGCTGAATACCCTCCCGGCGTGGGCCCAATGGTTTGCTTGGCTCAATCCGCTCTTTCATAGCGTCGAAGTGGTCCGCAAGCTAGGCTTAGGGCGACTCGAGCCTGTCCTTTTGATTCATGTGATCATACTGATAGCATTGTCATCCCTCTTAGCGTGGTTACCGATCCGGATGATGGAAAAACGGCTTATTCAATAAACAATCTCAAATATGTTCTCTAAAGGTAAAACTTCCTAGTGCTCGTTGAATTACTGGATAACCAAAAAATTCATAGAGAATCTTGACCGGTAAGCGATCTTTCGGTATCATTTATTTTGACAAAGGTTTACAACACACCACAGGTAAAGAAATCTCAAGGGTGAGATCAAGGCAACCTTTTGGTTGGCCCCTCGCCTTTGAGATTTTTTGTTTTTGCCAATCCTTGTGTCGATAGTGTCAGTGTAACAGAGCTAGAGAGGGAGTGAGTCCGATATGAACATTCAAACCCGCATGCAACTATCGATCATGTTAGTGGTGTTGCTCGTTTTTACAACGGTCATCGGTCTTAGCGTGTTCAAAACGCGGGAGCTCGTCATGGCCGACGCCCAGGAAAATGCGGTTCTCCTAGCCAAAGAACAAGGAAGTATGGTTAAGGCCCAATTAGAGAGACCACTCGTGGTCACCCGCACATTGGCAGACTCGCTGGCAGGAATGAAAAAAACAGGTTTTACTGACCGGGAACGGGCGAACGCCATGCTTCGAGAGGTCCTCATAAACACCCCGGGAATCCTGGCTGTATGGACCTGTTGGGAACCGAACGCCTTTGATGGTCAGGACGCGAAGTTTATCAACCAAGCTGGTCATGACCCGTCGGGACGTTACGTACCCTATTTTTCTCGGCTTAATGGAAAGATTAACTTGGAGCCGCTGGTAGAATATGAAACCCCTGGGCCAGGCGATTACTATCTCTTGGCCAAAAAAAGCGGTAAAGAGCAAATTATTGAGCCTTACGACTATCCTGTCGATGGAAAGATAGTCCACATCACCTCTCTGGTCAGTCCCATCATCATCGACGGAAAATTTGTCGGCGTTACGGGAATTGACATGGCCTTAGGGAACATCCAGGAGGATATCTCTCAAGTCAAGCTCTATCAGTCTGGTGGACTACAACTCCTTTCCAACAGCGGAATTTTTGTCACCCATAAAGACCCCGCGAACATAGGAAAACGAATTCAAGAGAGCAGTGAAGCCGACGGAGCAGGCATCTACCAGTCCATCAAGAGTGGTCAAATATATTCAAAAAACGCCTTTTCGCCGCTTATGAACGAAGAGGTTTACCGGGTCAGCGTGCCCATTCGGGTAGGGAATACGGAAACACCCTGGTCGCTAAGCACCCTTGTTCCGGTCGATGAGATCTATGCCCAATCAAAACAGTTGATGATGTTGCAGGTCATGGCCGGTACTGGAGGCATGGTACTGCTGGCTGCCGTCATCTGGATCATCGCTCGGCAGATCAGTAAACCCATCAGAATCGCCGCAGCCCGCCTCGTTCGCGCCGCTGATAATGACTTTTCTACGGACGTACGGCCTGAATTCCTCAACCGCAAAGATGAAATTGGCCAGATGGCAAGGGCGATGGACCAGATGAACCAGAACATGCGCCAGACGATCGGGCAAATTACGGAAGAGGCCCATAGGATCCTCGCATCGGGGCACGAATTGTCAGGGGCTTCCCAGTCCGTTTCAGCGAACATGCAAGAAGTGACTGCTTCGACGGAGGAGATTACCGCCGGCATCGAAAACGTTTCGGCTACTTCGGAAGAGGTGACCGCAGCGGCCGAAGAGATGGCCAGTTCCCTGGCTCAATTAAACCGAGAAGCGGAAAAATCTTTTCGAAAGGCCAGGGAGGTTGGGGACAGAGCCCTTCATCTGCTCGAAAACGCCGACCGAGCCCAAAAATCGGCCCGGGAACTGTCCAGCAGCATCAACAGCCACATGAAAGAGGCGATCGCAGAAGCTAAAGTGGTAGAGAATATCGCTACACTAGCCGATTCCATTGCCGGAATCGCTTCCCAAACCAATCTGCTGGCCCTAAACGCTGCGATCGAAGCGGCACGCGCCGGCGAACAGGGAAGAGGCTTCGCTGTCGTCGCCGAAGAGGTGCGTAAGTTAGCTGCTGACTCAGCCGAGACGGTAGGCAATATTCAAGCGGTCATTGCTCAAGTGCGTCATGCCATTGATTCACTGGTCACTAACGCGAATGCGATGCTCCGGTTTATCAACGAAAAAGTCGGTCAAGACTATGACCTCTTCGCCCAAGTTGGTCATCACTATAAAGAAGATGCTGATCTGTTCCTGGCCGTCGCCCAGGAGACGGGTGAACTGAGCCAACACGTCCTCCAGATGGTTGATGAAGTCACCAAGGCTTTCGATACGGTCTCTACGATGGTCTCCCAATCGACCATCGGTGCCACCGGTATCGCCAAAGAGATCGACTTAGCTGGTCGATCCCTCAACGAGATTGCTGAATCGGCGTCTGCTCAGTTGGCTTTGGCTGAACGGATGAACAGTATGGTCAGTAAGTTTAAACTGGAGTAATTGTGAAAAAACCTGCAAAATAAACGGTAAACCAGATTCAACCAGATTTTATGATGCAGCTATTCAAGAAGTAGTTATTCAATTCGAAGAAAGAACTATGTCGATAGAGGAATAAAGAGAGTGGACATCCAATGCGAATTTGGGCGTCCACTCTCTTTCATTGTAAAAATTACTGCTCCCAGATAACAAACACAGTGACAAGCACACTTGAAATCAACGACGAATATAATGCAACGCATCCGGTGAGAAAAGGGGTGAGAAAATGGCCGTCATCAGAGCGCCGGAGAATGAGGTTCGATTATTGGCTCAACTGATGCGTGCCGAAGCTGAAGGCGAAGGTGACTTAGGCATGCTCATGGTCGGCAATGTGGGCGTAAACCGGGTATTGTCGAATTGCTTGGACTTTCGAGATATTCGGAACCTCACCCAGATGATATACCAGTCGCCGGGCGGCTTCGAAGCCGTAGAAAAGCCCTACTTCTACCAACGTGCCCGGGAACAGGACATACGCTTGGCCCGACGTGTGATCGGCGGAGAGAGGACATGGCCAGCCAGTAATGCTTTGTGGTTTTTTCGACCTGAAGGTGGTTGTCCTGGTGAGTGGTTTAACCAAAGAAATACGGGGCGCTATAAAGCCCATTGTTTCTTTGCACCGACGGGGGAAGATTGCCCCCGAGTCTTTTGAGTCGATGAGAAAGGGAGTGGCCTAATGGCAGATAAAGAACGCCTTAGCGAAGAACTCGTTCAAGAGGCAAGTGCAGCCTACGACACACAGGTGGTCGTCAGCAACGCCTCTTGCGGTTGTGAACCGGACCGCAGACAGCCGATGGAAGCTCACCGCCCCTATACACCACCGATGAGCTATGAATCGCCGGCCCAATACGAATCACCGACCGAGTGCAGTCCGCGAAGACCTTTCGTATCCCCCATAGCTCGTATGCCTGAGATGCCTTTTGAATGCCCCATGGCAGGTATGCCTCATATGCCTTATGAATCCCCCATGTCCTACGGTCCCTGCGGGCATCCGGAGAGCTATATGCCAGAAATGCATTCCTACGACCTCTCGTACCCTTACACAGCCCATCAAGTATGCCCACAGCAGCCAATGGAACAGGCGCCGATGATGCCTATGCCGTCGATTCCTGCGCCGATGCCATCGATGCCAGGACCGATGGATATGACGCCGATAGTCCCCGGTCAACCGATGACACCAGCACCTGCTCCTGTACCGTCCCCTGTTACAGGACCGGAAACACAAGTACCCACCGTCCCGGCCCCGCCCAGCGGTGGTAGAATTCCCGGTATGACCCAACCAGGGATGGGAGAAATGCCTGGTATGCTCCCTGTTGAACAATCCTATATCGAAAACATCCTGCGCTTGAACAGAGGTCGTGTGGCTACCGTCTATATGACCTTTGAGAATAACGAACAATGGAACGCAAAAATCTTCCGTGGAGTGATCGAAGCGGCCGGGCGGGATCACCTCATCCTCAGCGATCCCCGAACAGGCCGGCGGTACCTTCTAAAGATGATCAATGTCGATTATGTCACCTTTGACGAGCCTATCGCTTACTCTTACCCCTTTAACGGTCGTGTACCCTTGGACACGACGTCTCCTCGGTAGATCTGAAATAAAGTGAGTCTGCTGGACTGTGGAATCCGGTGGGCTCTTTTTCTTTTTCAAGGAAGAAAAAAGGAAAAAGGCTCGTCGAGGGCGAAGAAAAACGGGTAGAATATGACAGCACATATCATCCACAGATCACCCGGAAGGGGGTACAATCTTGCAAGCAAAAGACAGACTCATCGTTGCTTTGGACGTGGACACCCGGGAAGAAGCGATAGAAATCGTCCGGGCCGTAGGGGACTACTGCGGTCTGTTTAAAGTAGGGATGCAACTGCACAACAACGCCGGATTTTCCGTAACTGAGGAAATCATGGCGATGGGCTATCCGGTCTTTCTCGACCTAAAATTTCATGACATTCCCAATACCGTCGGTAAGGCGGCTTCTGTCGTCAGTCGCCGAGGTGTCAAAATGTTTACGGTTCACGCCTCCGGCGGGGCGGACATGCTGTGCAAAGCTGTTCAGGGGGCGAATAGTTCGGGGAATTCGCCCGTTGTCCTGGCTGTAACGGTACTCACTTCCGTCTCCCAACAAGTGCTCAACGATGAAATCGGACTCGCTGGTCCCGTAGAAGACCATGTAGTTCGATTTGCCCGGTTGGCTCAACAAGCCGGTGTCACCGGTGTCGTGGCCTCCCCTCGGGAGATCGAACCGATTCGGCAAGCCTGTGGGAACGACTTTGTCATCGTCACCCCAGGAGTTCGTCCCGTCTGGGCCGGTGGGGACGACCAAGCTCGTGTCATGACACCGGCAGAAGCGATAGCAGCCGGCGCCTCCTATTTGGTGGTAGGCAGGCCGATCACAGCCGCACCGGATCAGGCGGCGGCAGCGCAGCGGATCGTGGAAGAGATGGCCGAGGGCCTGGCACGTCGTTCTCATAATCGACGTTAGAACAGCAGCGATAAATAGAAAGGAAGTTTCTATCCATGGCATCGATGACGAAAGAACAAGTCTTGGACATATTTCTTAGAAGTGACGCGCTTTTAGAAGGGCATTTTCGTCTTACCTCAGGCCGGCACAGCAACCGCTATGTACAATGCGCTCAAGTTCTCCAATACCCTGCCTACACGGGACAACTGGCCGCGTTCCTGGCGGAACGAGTTCGTGAAGCCGTTGGCACACCTGATTTGGTCGTGGGACCGGCGATGGGCGGCATTCTTGTTGCCTACGAAGTGGGACGAGAGCTCGGCGTCCGCTCGATTTTCACGGAACGGGAGAACGGCGCCATGACCTTGCGGCGGAGCTTCGCCGTCAAGCCCGGTGAAAAAGTCGTCGTCTGTGAAGACGTCGTCACAACTGGCGGTTCTGTAAAAGAAGTGATGGAAGTGGTCCGCAAGGCCGGCGGTGAAGTTCTCGCTGTCGCTTCCCTCATCGACCGCTCCAATGGCGTAGTAGATTTTGGCGTCCCCTTCCAAAGTGCTCTGTCCATGGAGGTCATCTCCTGGGAGCCGGAAGAATGCCCCTTGTGCAAGGAAGGAATTCCTGCCATTAAACCGGGAAGCCGCACCTAGCTTTGCCTCTGAGGCAGTTCTAGCTTATAATACAAGTGTCGGTGATCCGGAAGGGGGATCATGGTGAGGTTATTAAAGCCGGCTCAGCGGGTGGAAGCCGTTCATGAACTGAACGTCAGCGAATTGACCGCTCGGGGCATCCAGGGGATCATCATCGACTTGGACAACACCTTGACCGAGTGGAATGAATATCACCTTTGTCCAAAAGTGCACCAGTGGCTTTCCGACTTGGAAGTTCAAGGCATAAAAGTTTGCATCCTGTCTAATAACAAGGAAAAACGTGTGCAACCCTTCGCCGCCGGATGCCGCATACCCTACTACATCTCCGGCGCTCGCAAGCCGCGGCGCAAAGGTTTTATTCGGGCTATGCAGATCATGGGGACAACACCGGAAAACACGATCGTGATCGGCGATCAAATCTTCACCGATGTCCTCGGCGGTAACCGTTCAGGCATCCATACGGTTCTCGTCAATCCGATCAGCCGACGGGAGTTTTTCGGTACCCGCATGGTCCGCCGTATTGAGCGGATAGTCTTGCGAGAAAAGAAACCTCGCTCAGAACGAAAAAAGTTTTTTGTGTTTAAAAGGAGGGAGGGTCAGCCATAACCGGTTGACCCTCTTTTCTTCCTATTTGTGCTCGTTTTTGTAAGCCAAAACGATGATCTCCCCGTTTCCGCCCAACTGGCCGTTGAGCTGCTTTTCCGCTTGGGAAAGAATATTCATCTGCTCGGAACTCAGATTGGCGAAAGGCAGTTTTTTATCTTCCATCGAAGAAAACCTCCTTTAGAGCTATTCTTACAGATAAAAGTAGTATACCCTGTTTAACTGCATACCAACCTTAGGGTAAGAAAAATTGAGGTGAATCGGATGAATGCCTTACCGACCGCGACAAATGTCTTTATCGATGGGGCCACACAATGGGTGGCCCTGCTTGGCCAACCTGTGAAACATTCCTTTTCCCCGGCCATGCACAATGCGGCCTTTTCCTACCTGGAAATGAACTGGCGTTACGGAGCTTTTGCCGTTGCCACAGAAAAACTGGGAGAAGCCATTCGAGGCTTGGCGGCTCTCGGCTTTCGCGGCGCCAACGTCACTGTTCCCCATAAAGAAGCTGTCATGGAACATCTTGACGCCGTTGATCCGGCGGCACTGCGCCTGGGCGCTGTCAATACGATTGTCTTTTCGGAGGGAAAAAGAACTGGTTACAACACGGACGGCAGCGGATTTATGCGGGGGCTTGCTGAAGAGGGCGTCACTGTCGCTGGTAAATCGGCCGTCATACTAGGTGCCGGCGGAGCGGCACGGGCCGTCATCTTTGCCCTAGCTGATGCGGGTGTTCGTCGTCTCACCGTTGTGAATCGCTCTGCCGACAAGGCGGAAGCGCTTCTAAAAGCAGTGGTCACTGCCACCGGGAGCGATTCCGATGGTGAATTCCCTTCGAAGAGGATAGAGTATGCTGTCTGTCCATGGGAAGTCGAAGAGCTTCGGCATCACCTTGAAGAAGCGGACCTGCTGATCAACGCCACCTCATTAGGGATGGTCAAGGGGGGCCGGATTGAACCTTATCCCATCGCGATAGAGAAGTGGCTGACGGGAAGGCCTTTTATCGCCGATCTTGTCTATAACCCTGTGGACACAATATTGCTCAAAACCGGTCGGGACCGAGGGATGCGGGGCCAAAACGGGTTACCGATGCTCCTGTATCAGGGGGTGCGAGCTTTCGAACTTTGGACGGGCCGTGAAGCGCCGGTGGAAGTAATGCAGCAGGTGCTAAAAGCGAAAATGGCTCAGCCGTAGGACTTCAAGGGTAGACAAAACAGCATGAACAGAGGAAAAGGTCATGGAGGCAGGAATTTTTCGTCTAGACGTGGAATTAGGCGAAGATTGACAGTTTATGCGTATCGATGCTGACCATAAATTTCCCCACCGGAGAAAGGATATAGAGAAGATGACAGTATTGCGGTACCTTACAGCCGGTGAATCACACGGCCCGGCCTTGACAGTGATCATGGAAGGCATGGTGGCCGGTCTTCCCATCGAGGCCGACGATATCGATAAAGAACTGGCCAGACGGCAAAAAGGGCACGGCCGGGGCGGTCGAATGACTATCGAGAAAGATCATGTGGCCATCCAGTCCGGCCTGCGCGGTGGCCTCACCTTGGGCAGCCCCATTTGCCTGCAGGTCGAAAACCGGGATTGGAAGAACTGGACAAAGATCATGGCCCCCCATATTCATGCCGCCCTGAACGAACGGCGCGTCAGCTACCCTCGTCCGGGCCACGCTGACCTACCTGGGGCCATCAAATACAACCACCGGGACATGCGAAATATCTTAGAGAGATCCAGCGCTCGTGAAACAGCGGCAAAAGTAGCTGCTGGGGCCGTGGCCCGCCGCTTTCTGGCTGAACTGGGTATTCAAGTTTGTTCCCACGTCTTATCCATCGGCGGCGTCTACAGCGCCGGGCTGAAGATGTGCAGTGAACGATCAGACAGCGAATGGTTACACATCGCTGAACGGGCCGAAAATTCGCCGGTCCGCTGCGCCGACAGCGAGGCTGAAGCGCTGATGATGGTGGCTATTGACCGGGCCAAGGAAAAAGGCGACAGCCTCGGCGGTGTTATCGAACTGGCCGTCACCGGGCTTCCCTATGGCATCGGCAGTCACGTTCACGGTGACCGGCGGCTCGACGGACGGATCGCTGGTGACATGATGTCCATTCAAGCCATCAAAGGCGTCGAAATCGGTATCGGTTTCCGGTCCGCCGATTTGCCCGGTTCGAAAGTTCACGACGAAATCGTCTACCGGGACGGTGAAGGATATCGGCATAGCACGAACCGGGCCGGCGGTATCGAAGGGGGCATCACCAACAGCGAACCCCTCGTCGTGCGCATTGCTATGAAGCCGATTCCGACGCTGTACAGCCCTTTAAAAACCGTCGATATCGACACCCATCAGGTTGTGGAAGCGACGGTGGAACGTTCCGACGTCTGTGCTGTACCGGCAGCGGCCGTCGTCGCTGAAGCGGTACTAGCCCTGACGATTGCCGACAGCCTACTAGAGACGACAGGCGGAGACACTCTCGAACAGGTCAAAATCCGTGTGGCCGCCATGCGAGAACAAGCCGAACGCTTTTAAGGCGGGGAAAGATATGAACGACAAAAGGGAAAATAAACATAATATCGTCCTCATCGGCTTCATGGGAACGGGCAAGTCCACCGTAGGCAAGAAACTGGCCGCTCGGCTCCGTTGCGCTTACTTGGATACGGACGCTGAGGTCGAACGGGTGACCGGGCTGACGATCCCCCAGATCTTCGATCGCTTTGGTGAGGTGCGCTTTCGTTCCGAAGAGTCCCTCGTAGCCCAGAAAGTGGCGGCCATGGAGCGAACTATCGTCTCCACCGGCGGCGGGATCGTCTTGAATCGGGCTAACTTGGAAGCCTTGGGGTCGACAGGGATCCTCATCCGGCTTAACGCCCGCCCGGAAGTGATCTGGTCCCGGGTAGCCCGGCGGACCCATCGGCCTTTGATTAAAAAGGACATCACCCCGGAAGATATCGAACACATGATGGCTGTCCGCGAGCCCTACTACGGCTGTGCCGATCTGGATGTGGACACATCGGAACGGACCGTGCCGGAGATCGTGGAATACATCCTGGACTTCCTGAACCGGCGGGAAGGCGAGGACTGGCGTCCCCTGCCGGAAGAGACCGAGGAGGGAAAGGTGAATGACGAAAACGCTGATGACAGAAAACCCGCCGATAGCACGGACGACAGTGATAGTCGAACTGGGTGACCGCACATACCCCATCGAAATCGGTCCCGCCATGATCGACCAGGCCGGCGAACTGCTGGCCGGGCGTCTTTCCGGGAAGAAGATATTGATCGTCACGAACAAAGAGGTCAATCGACTCTGGGGAGACAAACTGCGCCGCTCGTTGATCGCTGCCGGATATACGGTGGCGACGGCAGAAATGGCTGACGGCGAAGAATATAAGAACCTGGAAACCTTATCGAAACTGTATGATGCTTGTGTAGAGGCCAAACTGAACCGTTCCTCGGCCATCGTGGCCTTAGGCGGCGGTATCACGGGTGATGTGGCCGGCTATCTGGCTGCCACCTACATGCGCGGGATCGATTTTGTCCAGGTTCCGACGACGCTGCTTGCCCAAGTGGACTCCAGCGTCGGCGGAAAAGTGGCTGTAAACCACCGACACGGGAAAAACATGATCGGCGCCTTCTATCAACCGAAGATCGTCATCATCGACACGAACAGTTTGTCCACGCTCCCGAAACGAGAAGTGGCTGCCGGTTACGGCGAAGTGTTGAAGACGGCCATCCTGGGAGACAGGGACCTCTTTGCATACCTCGAAAAAAATGCCCAGGCCGTCGTCGAACAGGAAGCTGATGCACTACGCTACGTCATCGCTGCCTGTTGCTGGGTGAAAGCGAAAGTGGTGGCCGCTGACGAGCGGGAGTCAGGCCTTCGGGCGATCTTAAACCTGGGACATACTTTCGGTCATGCCATCGAAACGTTGACGGAGTATAAAGTCTACAAGCATGGTGAAGCTGTGGCCGTTGGACTTATCGCTGCCTGCAACCTGGCTGAGAAAGTCACCGGCCTTTCGCCCGATACTACGGAGAGAGTGAGAAAGCTCGTCGAGGCAGCAGGGCTGCCGACAAGGTTCCCTGATTTCCCGGTGGAAAAGTGGAAAGAAGCATTGATGATGGATAAGAAAAACACCGATTCCGGTGTGGTCTTTGTGGTACCCACTTCGATCGGAGAGTATTGCATCACCCCGGAAGTTTCGCTGTCAGTTGCTTTGGAGTCGATTGAGACGCTGACGATTTGACGATTTAAACATTGAATTGAAACAGCCTGCCAGATAGCAGGCTGTTTTTATTGTAAAACCCATTTCATGGTAGACGGTCCCAACGGATCATGCCCTTTTTATTTTCGGAAAAGTTATTGTTGAATATTTACAAATATATACTTTGAAGTTAATATTTGATCGAAGAATAAGATACTGGCTAATGTTATTTCGAAACGTTGGGAGGGAGTGTCGATGATTCGGTCTTTTGTTCGTAGAGATCCGCGAATCAACTCGAAGGGATTTACTCTCGTCGAACTGCTGCTGGTCTTAGCGATCATCAGTATTTTATTTGCTGTCATCGTCCCACGCCTAGGTCAAGCTACAGAAAAAGCAAAGCTATCGGGAGTCAAGAATGACTTTCGCGCCTTTGATACTGCCCTAAGGCAGTACTACATGGAAAAAAGTAAATTTCCCTCTACGGACGAAGAAAAAGATACATCTTCCCTTTTGGTTACGGGGAAGTACATCGATAAGTCTCCCGTCAGTACGATCGACCCTTGGGAACATAAATATACCTATGAAGGAGAGGCAGGCAAGGTGAAGATCACTTCCTACGGTCCGAATGGAACGACCAGTACTTCAGATACGGACGATATTGCGATGACGATTACAAAAAACGCAAACGGTTTGCTCGAAACAACCTATTCCAATTTGCCGTAACCGTGTTGTACAGAGTTATGAAACGTCAAAAGCAAATAGTTGGTCTAGACATGGGGCGAACAGGGATTCGACTTGTCGAGTTAACTCAGCGAGAGAATCACTACGAAATCACAGGAGTGATTCAAAAATCTCTTCCACCGGAGGTGCGAGGAGAGGAAAAGCGAAGGCTAGAGATGAATAGGGCACTCTTACAGGAGTGTGTTCTAGAGATTGAAGGCAAGGGTAAGCCCGTCGTCGTCAGCTTTCCCTCTGATCACCTTCTACTCCGTCACATACGTATGCCGAACATCGCTGAACAGGAGTTGCGTTCGGCCCTACAGTGGGAAGTCGAAAAGTACTTACCGCATCCAGTGACAGATTATGTCTATGATTATATGGTCGCAAGCAGCAGGAACCGATCGGAAAAAACGGTACCCCTATTGCTCATTGCTTTACCGAAAAAGGAAGTACTGACTGTTTATGATGCTCTCGTCGAGTTGGGATTTCAGGTGCAAGCCGTTGAAACATCTTGTACAGCATTAGGTAGACTTCTAAACCATCTGATAGAGATGGATGTACAGAGCTATGGTTTTTTAGACATCGGCTACAAAGGTACCTTGGTGGGAATCATCAAGGAATCTAAAATTCGGTTCCTCCGTTATTTGTCTATAGGGAGCACCAATTTGGCAGATAGCCCGGATCAGACCGTTGATGCCTTCTTACAAAGTGTAAACTCCATCATCCAATCGTACATAAGTCAATCCCAGGACTATTCTTTTAGCCGACTATATTTAAACGGGACGCCGGCAATCACCGAATACATCCAAAGCTGTTTATCGAGTGCTGTTCCGTTTCGCACCATCCCATTGAGATTATCCAAGCTGACTTTGCCAGTTCAAGTAAATGGGATAGACCGGTTAACTTCTGATATGTCGATCGCCCTAGGCTTAGCCATGCGTGAAATAAAACGTCCATGACCCGTTGGGTAAAAGAAATCAGAAGGATGAACGCTTCCTTTCGCAAAACATGCCGAAAGGAGGCGTATTTTTTTAGGAATTATAAAAAATTACCAGAAATTAGAGGAATCCCAGAAAACACGTAGAAGAAAGAAATGTAATAAAATTCCAGATATTATAGGAGAGGTGGGTGAATTATGTCGTTTGCCACTCCGATCACTCGCATGCGGACACCGATGGACATTATCAAGGGTGAGATAAAAGAGCCCCAATTCCCAACGGATAGCTTTTGGAATCGAACCACCAGGCAGCTTTCAGAGAGTACCGACGAAATCGTAGCTGAAACTGTAGAAGAACCTGTCGTACATACGGTAAATAGCATCTTCGATCAGGCGATGACGGAAGGAGCTACGGACATTCATATCGATGTGCAAGAAGAGATGATGCGGATTCGGTTCCGTACCGATGGACTTTTACGAGACGTTCTGGAACTCCCCGTTACGATGCATGCCTCCTTAATTTCCCGAATTAAAGTCATGGCAGGTTTGGATATCGCGAAGCGGAAGGTTCCCCAAGACGGGCGGATTCAATATGCCAGCAAAGACAAAACCGTCGATTTGCGTGTATCCACCATCCCTACCTTATACGGTGAGAAATGCACCATTCGTTTGTTAGATAAACATCAAATGCTGCTCGGTTTAGAAGATTTGGGCTTTTGCAGAGACGCTATGGCCCAATACCGTACCTTAACCCAAAACACAGGTGGCATGATCCTGTTAACCGGTCCTACCGGAGCAGGGAAGACAACAACCCTTTATGCGACGGTAAAATCTCTCAATCGGGGAGAAAGGAATATTGTCACCATCGAAGATCCGATAGAATACGTCCTCCCCGGGGTTAATCAGGTGCAGGTATGTCCTAAAGCAGGATTGGACTTTGCCAATGGATTGCGATCCATCTTACGTCAAGATCCCGACATCATCTTAATTGGCGAAATTCGCGATGGAGAGACTGCCCATATCGCTGTCCAGGCAGCCATAACAGGACATCTCGTCTTATCGACGTTGCATACAGGGGATGCTGCTGAGGCGATTGGCCGGTTGCTGGATATGGGGGTAGAGCCGTTTCAGGTGGCATCGGCCGTCAAGGGTGTCGTGGCCCAGCGTCTGGTAAGGAAAATATGTTCTCGCTGTAAGACCGAGTACATACCTGCAAAGGGTTCAGAGGAACAAGAGTTTCTCAGCAAGGAATTCGGCATCAAAGCGGCCCTTTCTAAGGGAAAAGGCTGTAAATACTGCAATTTTACAGGCTATAGGCCGCACAATTATTCAAGAGGTTATGCCTGTCAATTCCCGATTGCGAGAATTGATCATGGTGAAGGCAAATGCGGAAGAGATCCGCAAGACCGCCATCGACAACGGGATGGAAAACCTACAAATAGCCGCGATTCGTAAGATCCTCGCCGGGGAGACGACAATAGAGGAATACATGCGCGTAGCCTACATGTCAAATGGCTAGATGCCGCAGGGGGAGATGGCATGGCTGCATACGCTTATCGGGTTTGGGATGCGAAGGGTCTCTTTTTTGAGGGTCTCGTCGAAGCGGAGACTGCACGGGATGCCGCCATCATACTGCAGAAACAGGGCTTTTATATCGTCAAGATTAAAAAATCGCAAAGGATCGCCCAGCTTTGGCTGCGGATGTCTAAGAATTTTAGTGGAAAACAAAAAATCACTTCGAAACAGATGGCTTTCTTTTGTCGACAGTTATCTACACTCGTCGATGCGGGCGTCCCTCTTTATAGCGGTTTGATCCTGTTGGCAAACCAGGGTAACCATCCGCTGCTTCAACAGACATTGTTTCAAGTGGCCCAAAAAATACATGAGGGAATGAGTTTGTCGGCGGCGATGAAAGGCCATCCGAAGTTTTTTCCAAAGCTCTTTGTACATATGGTGGAAGCGGGAGAACTGGGAGGCGTACTGGACGACGTTCTATCGAGACTGGCGACCTATTACGACAAGGAATATGAGACACAACGGAAAGTCCGGATGGCTATGTTATACCCCTTGTTGGTTTTCGTGCTCGCCTTGGGTTCGATTCTTTTTTTCCTTTTCTTCGCACTCCCTTCCTTCGCGAAAGTCCTAACGAGTCTCGGGATCCCCTTGCCGGAAATGACCAGGTTGACATTAACCACTGTGGAGGTTGTAAAGAAATACGGCTTTCTATGGGTGATGCTCCCTGTGGCCGCTTTCATTGTCGTGAGAAAGGCCTCTAAAAATCCTCGATGGGAGATAGAGGCGGAAAAGTTTATCTTTGGTCTTCCCCTGATCGGTGAATTACGCCGGCAAGCGGTGGTGGCTCGTATGAGCAGGATGTTGAGCATGCTTTTATCAAATGGGATGCATCTCATGCAATCGCTGCACATCGTCCGGCAGGTTTCAGGAAATCCGGTGATGGCGCAAGCGGTGCAGTTCATCGAAGAAGGGGTACGAAAAGGACAGACATTGACCGAAATGATGCAGATTTCCGGATTATTTCCGCCTCTGTTGCTCCAGATGATCTTTGTGGGGGAAGAGAGCGGAAATATGGACGGATTGTTGGCGAAAGCGGCTGATTACTACGAGACGGAAGTCGATTACAATACTCGCCGAACGATGGCACTCTTAGAACCCTTGTTGTTAATTTTCCTGGCGATGGTCGTCGGTTTTTTGGCCGTCTCCATGTTATTGCCTATGTTCGAAGCCATTAGCAAGATCTGATGGGGGGACCTTTGATGGTCGCGTTGATCTTCCCATGAAAAGAAAATGGATGAATGAACAAGGATTCACCTTGCTGGAACTGCTTCTCGTTTTGACCATCCTATCTGTGCTCTTTCTCGTCCTTACGCCGAAGATCAGTGCAGCGCCAAACCGGGCCAAGATGGCTGCCGTTTTAAGTGATTTTCAGACGGTAGAGTTGGCGGTCCGCTCCTATTTTGTCGATAAAGGGGTCTTGCCTTCGGCGGCAGATTTGAAAAACAGCAAACTGCTGGACAAGGATTTGGAAGGCACCTATCCAGTTCCGACGACGCCCTGGATCGATCCCTGGGGGAAGCCTTACTCCTATGAACCTGCTTCCCCGAGATCTTCCATCACTACCGTGAAAATCACTTCTCAAGGCATGGACGGAAACATTGGTAAGGACGATCTTCAGTTGACGATCACGATTCTCGACGGAAGATTAGTAACTACGACTCAGGGTTTCTAACCGGATGAACCGAATCTGAGGTGGAATTGATGAGTGAAATCAACTTGTTGCCAGCGGAACTTCGCGTAGAACGCAAAGCTTTTTTACGACAGTTACTTCTAACAACCCTAGCGGCACTGTTGTTGCCCTGTTTGGTCTATGGTCTCTCTGAATATGGGTTATTCTTGTTGCAACGACAAGTGAGTGAGATGGAGCAAAAGGTAGCTGATTTACATGGACAGCTTAACAATGCACCGGTAGTGGACGAAGAGTCGCAGCGAGAAGCGGCAGCGTTGGCAACAGTACTGGGGAAGGAGAGGCGGGGGATCACCGATCTGCTTCAACGGATCGGGGCGATGACGCCAGAGAAAATCACCTTTAAAAACGTCGAAGCAAGCGACCTGGAAAAAAGCGGCTCTTTGTCCATTAGCGGGAAAAGCGAAGATATGAAGGCGGTAGGCGAATTTATGGACAGCCTCAACCAACTCGGACAGATCGCCGAAGTATCCCTAGAAGACAGTTATCTGGTGAAAGCTGATTCAGAGGTAGAAGAACCGCAGGGGGTACATTTCAAAATCAGTTGTCGGTTATCGGACAACTGAATGGAGAGACGAACGAAATACGAAGACGGTGGCCTACATGGTAGAAGTTATTTCTTGGTGGCAAAATCGTACAGCTAGGGAAAAGAGTCTTTGTAAGTGGACAATGACAGTCCTGCTCGGTGCTTTTCTCTATGTTCACCTTTTGGAACCTCGCTGGGAGCGGTACCAAAAGCTATCTCACCAATTGGAAGCGGCCCAAAGGCAGTTTCGAGAACTTCAGCAGCAAGAGGAGATTCTTGCGGAACAACGGCGCGATCAAGAAGAACAATCGATCGAGCGGAACAAACGGATCAGTCAGTTGCCTGTCGATAGTCGTCATGGAGGACTGATCAGCAAGCTTGGGGAAGCGGCGCAAAATAACGAAGTACTCATCTTTCGCATGCTCCCGGACAGGACAGATGAACCGGAAAAGGGACAACGAAAAAAGATGCAAAGTGAAGAGGTGCCGAGTAAAAACCTGTTACCTGTAAACGAAGAAAAGGCTGGCGAAACCAGAGAGAATGATGGAAGTATCAGAGAAAGGCACTATCTCATCGTCCTGGAAGGAAGCTATGACGGAATTATGGGCTTTTTGCAAGAGCTTGAACAAAAAAATAACAGCCTTTCTCTGCGTTCCTGCCTGATAAAAAGTGAAGAACGAGAACATAAGGCTGCTGAAGTCGGAAGCAAGAACGAAAGGGTTCAACGTGATGACAGACTGGAAAATATAATCCAAGGAGCCATTCCGAATAAAGAGGAAGAGGAACTAGAACCGGGGCAAGAACCGGAACATAAGAGGGAACAACAAAAAGGGAAACGACTGGTGGCAGCGATTGAAATATCCTATTACACTCACCGAAGCGTTGACGTCATTCCTATGGGTAAAGCTCCTTTAGCAGGAGAGGAACTTGAAAAAATCCGCAGAAACCCCTTTACCTCCTTCTAGAAATCGTAGCGAGGTACCTTTCGTGAAACGTAAGCTAAGGAATCAACAAAATGGATTCACCTTGATTGAAGTCCTGATTGCGGTAACTCTTCTCACGATCGTTCTCGTGCCCCTTTTCGGCACTGTCGTTGCTGCAGAACGGTTAGAACGGCGAAGTGAACGGGCGACGCAAGCGTTGCTGCTCGCCCAGGACATCTTAGAACGTAAAATCGCACAGCTAAAGGTAGACTGGACAAATACAGATAACGACGTTCCGGCCGGTGTTGGCCTGCCGACCGGGTTTAGTGCCCGAATCGCGATAGAAGAGGCTGTGCAGTTGGCGCCTTTGGATGTAAAGGAGGTGGCAGTACGAATATGGATCCCCGACGTACCGGATCCATGCGAACTGACCACGATGGTTGCCCGCAGAACAAGTCCTTGATCGCCCGTCCGCCGGCAACATTTTACCAACGAGGCGGAAGCCTTATGTATGTGATTTTTCTCATCACGGCTCTGGGACTGATAGCGGCGACGATGGCACAGATGACCATGCACGCTATGACAGCCACAGGGGATCAAATCAAGATGGAACAGACTGTTTATGGCGCTGAGGCCGGTGTCGAAGCATCGATCGCCGCTATTGAAGATTTTTTGCAAACATCAGAAGCGGTAGATAATCATGTCCTCGTTGCCTTTCTGCAAGAGAAAATACCGTCTTTAACAGTCGCAAAAATTCAGGTCGCCTTGACCTATGATACAAGTTCTCTGAAATCAAATCGTGTCTATATCCGTGCCAGGGCGCGGCAGGAGGAATGCGAGTACGTTCACTTCGCCATAGTCACTTGGGAACAAACCGGCGATGGAGCCTTTTACATAGCATCGATTGATCATGCCACAGTATTCGGCGACGATGAGGCTTCCTGAGGTGAAAAGGATGAATCCGAAGGTGAGTAACTCCCCTATGGTTCAAAACGTCCCCAACCAGCTTGGTTTTACATTAATTGAGATGACCACTGTCCTATGTATCTTAGGGATCGTGATGGCGATAAGTGGCCCCATCCTGTCCAAATGGTATAACCTTCTCTTGTTAAACTCTGCTGCCCGGCAAGTTCAGATGGATATCCTTGAGGCGCGGGACCAAACCGTGAAAGAGCGGCGTCATTACGGGTTAACCTTTTACAGCAACGATAGGTCTTACGAAATCTTTTCACTGGATGACGGCAAGAAACGGGCCAGGGTTCTTCCGGAGGGAATCCAAATCAAGTTGACCACACTCCCGATTTATTCGGAACGGCCGAATACACTGGTGTTTGCACTGGATGGAAGGTCCGGAAGACCGCCTATGGGTGGCACCGTCATGCTGACAAGCGATACGAATCAGCAGCGTTTCATCATCGTTTCCCGTAACGGTCGTGTCCGTATCGATACGGTGTTACCGTCAGGCGGTATTGACTCATGAGAAGAGAACTGAAGAGGGTTCAAAATTCCGCAGGTATGACGCTAGTGGAAGTGATGCTGGTGATGGCGATTTTCGGAATCGTGAGTACCATGGGAATCGGATTTTTAAACTCGGCCATGGTTCACTTGAACGAACAGACGCAAGGGATGGAAGGAAACAGCAGCATTCAGTGGGCCCTCCATTGGCTCAGTCGAGATTTGCGCTTCGGGAAAAATATACGCATCATCAATGAAAACCGAGTGGAATGTGAGATCATGGTTTGCGAGGAAGCTGGCATCAATAGCTGGAAAACCATTGCCTACTATCTTACCCCTGACGGAACGCTGCAAAGAAAAGAGAACCTCGATATAAAGCCTCTCGCTTCCGGTATCGAACAGTTTAAGATCACATTTGGCTCTAAAGCCGACTCTGCCGTCAAGCCGATTCAAATCCGGATAAAACAGGCAGGACACAGAAGGAACTCCCAGCCCTTCGTCGAATTTCAAACAGAAATAATTCCTCGTGGTAACATTCCCTGAGAAAAACTGCATGCTATAGGATGGGGGAGGGACACCTATGTTGCACAACTTGATGGAAGACGTAGTCCTAAGCGTACTGGATGAACTGCTGCCGCAACATCCCGAAGTCTGTTCCTGTGACCAATGCCGGATCGATATCATGGCGGCAGCGCTCAATCGCCTGCCTGCCCGTTATGTAGTGACCTCAAAAGGGGAAGTCTATTCTAAAGTCAATGTATTGCTCAGCCAGTTCCGCGTAGACGTGATCAGCGCGATTGCCAACGGGATGATGGTCGTCGCGAAGAATCCGCGCCATAGGAGTCCGAAGCCCCTTGTGGAGGAACCAGTTTACGTAGAATAGCTTTGGGAACCCCTCTAATCTGTCCTCATAGACCTGTTCTGAGAAAAAATTCCCCAGGCGCATATGTTCAGAGCACTTTATTTGGGGGATACCCCTTACCGGTCAAAAAGGAAAGAGTCAAATTAGGATGGTGGAAAGCTTGAATCTTCGGCCCTCAAAGGAGGACCTTCGCGATGTGCTGCAGGCGGCCTTGCAACAGGGCGGTGACTTTGCGGACATCTTTATCGAAAAGAAAATGATGAGCGGCATCGGCTGCGAAGACAACAAGATCGAACGGCTCACCACCGGCATTGATATCGGAGCGGGTATCCGCGTGATCGCCGGTGAGGCTACCGCCTATGCTTATACGAATGACGTAAGCAGAGAAGGACTGATGCATGCCGCAGAGGTGGCGAGCCATGCGGCCAAAGGCGGCGGGGCGGTGCAGTCCATTGACCTGCGGGAAGTCCTCTCGCCGGTGGAAATCAACGTGGAATTACGGCCTGATCAGGTATCTATCGAAGACAAGGTAGAAAAAGTACTCGCTGCCAATAAGCATGCGCGTTCCCTCGACGAACGCATCAAGCAGGTAACCGTCGGTTATGGCGACATCGTGCAGGAGGTTCAGATCGCCAACTCCGACGGCGACTATGTGGAAGACGAACGGATCCGTTCCCGCTTTGTCGTTCACGCCGTAGCTGCCGACGGTCCAGTCATCCAGACAGGATATGAGGCTTTAGGCGGTGTCCGGGGCTTCGAGATCTTCCGGGAGAAGACACCGGAGGAACTTGCCCAAAATGCTGTCGACCGGGCGCTCCTCATGTTGACGGCCAAACCGGCCCCGTTGGGGCGCATGGCCGTCGTCATGTCTGGGGAAGCCGGCGGTACCATGGTGCACGAAGCTTGCGGGCACGGCCTCGAGGCAGATCTGGTGCAAAAAGGCCTTTCCGTGTACGCCGGAAAGCTAGGCGAAGAGGTAGCCTCTCCTTTGGTGACGGTCATCGACGATGGGACGATCTCTGGAAAATACGGTACGATCCGCTTTGATGATGAAGGTGTTCCCGGCCAGCGGAATGTGCTCATCGACAAAGGCCGGTTGACTAGTTTCATGTATGATCGCTTCACCGCCCGCAAGGAAGGCCGCGCCTCTACCGGCAACGGCCGCCGCGAGTCTTACCAGCACAAGCCGGTTCCGCGCATGACAAATACCCTGATCGCTGCCGGAGATGAAGACCCTGAGAAGATCATCAAAGACACCCAGCAAGGCCTTTTCGTCAAGAAGATGGGCGGAGGACAAGTGAACACGACGAACGGCGATTTTGTCTTTGATGTGGCCGAAGGGTACATCATCGAAAATGGAGAGATCAAGCATGCTGTCCGGGGTGCCACGCTCACTGGAAACGGACCGGAAGTGCTCCAGCAGATCGACCGTGTCGGCAACGACTTAGGCTATGCGATCGGCACTTGCGGCAAAGAGGGGCAAGGTGTACCGGTCTCCGATGCACAGCCGACCTTGCGCATCGCCTCCCTCGTCGTTGGCGGCACTGCCGGTGGCAGCGGCACTGATGATGCGGAAGCGACCGGGCAGGCCGGCGAACTGCGTCGAATTTCGGTGCGGGAATTGCTGCAGAGCGGAGAAGGACGGATCCGCCGGTTATAAAAAAAATACGATGACTCGTTGAGGTTTGGCACACTCGCGGAGCAGACGGAAGAGCCGCCGGGGCTCTCGTTCGGAGTCATTACACCTTGGCTTATTAGGATTTACAGTTTTATAGTTATGTTGGGGAATTTCGTAGATCATAGGGCCATGCTCAAAAAGAGGGTATGGCCTTTTTCGGGAAACGGCCGATTGACGACAGGAGGTGTCGGGGTGTTCGCAATGGGTGAACTCGCCCGTCAAATGGTGGAACGGGCCCAGTCGAAAGGGGCTCAATTGTCTGAGGCTTATGGCCTTGATTCCAAAGATCTGACGATTGAAGTATCTAAAGGTGTTGTCGAAACGATGAAGCTGGCCGAAGACCGGGGCATCGGCATCCGCGTCTTCAAAGCCGGTAAGATGGGTTATGCCTATACATCGGATCTTTCCGAGGCGGCCGTCGAGTCCACCGTCGACCGGGCTCTAGCCAACGCCGCCTTTACCGGGGAAGATCCTTTCTGGCGCTTGCCGGACAAAGTGAACCAGTATCCCCAAGTGGATACCTATGATCCGGCTATCGCTCAAGTGAGTGTCGAGCGTAAGATCGAACTGGCCAAAGAGATCGAAGCGACGGCCCGGGCGACAGACCCTCGCGTCAAGATCACCGAGCGATCGTCCTACCAAGATGCCGAGTACAACGTCACCGTTGTAAACTCTCAAGGGATCGATGCGACTTACCGGGGGGCCTACTGCGGCGCCTATGCCTACCTGGTGGCTGAGGAAAAGGGCGATAATCAGACCGGCTTTTCTCTCTCCTACGGGCTCCATTTTGAGGATATTGACCCTAAGAAAATCGGACGCGAAGCCGCAGCTAAAGCGGTTCGCATGCTCGGAGCAAAATCAGTGCCTTCTCGCCGGGTGCCTGTCGTCTTCGATCCTTATGTGACGACACAGATCCTGGGTATTGTAGCGCCGGCCCTCACTGCGGAAGCTGTTCAGAAGGGCAAGTCACTCTTTGCCGGCAAAGTGGGCCAGAGTATCGCCTCAGGGAAAGTAAGCATTATTGATGACGGCCTTCTGCCTGGTCGGATTCAGTCGGCTCCCTTTGATGGTGAAGGGGTACCGACTTCCCGGACGATCCTCATCGAAGAGGGCCAACTCAAAGGATTTCTCTATAACACCTATACGGCTGCCAAAGATGGCGCAGCCTCCACCGGCAACGGAAGCCGCGGTTCCTTCCGGGGCACGCCCGATGTAGGTACGACTAATTTTTACCTGGAGGCAGGCGACGTAGCTCCCGATGATTTGATCGGCCAAATCTCCTCCGGGCTCTATGTGACAGAAGTGATGGGCATGCACACGGCCAACCCGATCTCAGGCGATTTTTCTGTCGGGGCGGCTGGAATACTCATCGAAAAAGGACGTCTCACGACGCCCGTTCGAGGTGTCGCCATCGCCGGCAACCTGCTAGAATGGCTCGACAGGATCGACGGTATCGGCAACGACCTGACATTCTTCATCGGCAAGGGGGCACCGACGGTTCGGATTAAAGAAATGGCTATCAGCGGGAATTAGAACCTGTTCCCATGGGGGCTTTTGTGGTAAAATGCTGAAGGAAATGGGGGATATCACCTGAACGCGCGTATTCTTCTGCTCAACGGGCCTAATTTGAATTTGCTCGGTCGCAGGGAACCCCATCTCTACGGCGCAACCACCTTAGTGCAAATTGAAGAGATGGTGCAAACTCTCGGCCAAGGTTGGGGTTGGGAAGTGGAATGCTTCCAATCGAATCATGAAGGGGCTCTCATCGACCGCATCCATGATGCTTTTGGGCAAGTGGACCTGATCGTTTTTAATCCCGGTGCCTATACCCATACCTCGATCGCCCTGAGGGATGCCTTGACAGGCGTGGCGATCCCGGTGATAGAAATACATCTCAGCAATATTCATGCACGGGAAGAGTTCCGGCATCGGTCCTTGATCGCGCCGATCGCTGTCGGGCAGATCTGCGGTTTTGGCGCCGACGGGTACCGTTTGGCTATGGAAGCTGCCCGCCATTATCTCCAGAGGAGGTCCGCTGTTTGAGTCGAGTCGACCGCCTGCGCGCCGCTTGGGATGACGGCGTTGACGTTTATCTGATCCAGCAGCCGGAAAACCGCCGCTACCTCTCTGGGTTTACCGGTTCCGCCGGATTTCTCATCGTTTCCCCGGAAAAAAAGTGGATCGTCACCGATTTCCGGTATTGGGAACAGGCACGACTGCAGAGTACCGATTGGACCCTCCATCAACAGCAGGGTGCCTGGACAGAGGCTCTGAAGGAATTGGCTGCGGAGCAACGGTGGAGAACTATCGCCATCGAAGCGGCCTATGTCACCGTCGAACAAAAAGAAAAGCTGGAGAAAGCCTTTCCTACTGTCGACTGGGTTTATCAATCAGGCAAGATCGATCAGCTGCGGGTCCGTAAAGACTCGGCAGAACAGGACGCGATCGCCCGATCGGCTTCGCTCGCTGATCGAGGATTTGAACACATTCTCGGGGTCATGCGTCCCGGCATGACCGAGCGGGACGTGGCCCTAGAGCTAGAATTTTTTCTGCGTCGCCAAGGTGCTCAAGGGACATCCTTTGAGTTTATTGTCGCCTCGGGGGAACGGTCGGCCTTACCGCATGGGGTGGCCTCGGAAAAGGTCATCGAAAAAGGTGAGTTGCTCACCCTCGATTTCGGGTGTATTCTGGACGGGTATTGTTCTGACATGACTCGCACGGTCCTTTTCGGTCAACCTACAACAGAACAGCGCCGAGTCTACGATATAGTGCTCGAAGCTCAGGAAAAAGCGCTGTCCGCCATTGCCGCCGGGAAAAACGGCCGCGATATCGACCGCCTGGCACGACAAGTGATCGAGCAGGCCGGCTACGGCGATCACTTCGGTCACGGCTTGGGTCATGGCGTTGGTCTCGTCGTCCATGAAAATCCTCGACTGTCACCTTCTTCCTCAGATATTTTAGAAACGGGACAGGCTGTGACTGTCGAGCCGGGCATCTATGTCCCCGGCTGGGGAGGCGTCCGCATTGAAGACTTGGTCATCGTGACGGACGGCGGTTGCCGGAATTTAACGTCGTCACCGAAGGAATTATGTGTCCTTTAGTCGTGAATGTCTGCTTCTCCAATGCGTCGCCGCGTTGAAAGCAGCTTTTCATATCAAAAAAGATTTCATTAACGGGAAGGGGTTCTTTCGTCCATGATTTCCTCCAACGATTTCCGGACCGGTACGACGATTGAACTGGACGGCGATGCATTTCAAGTCATCGAGTTCCAGCACGTCAAACCGGGCAAAGGCGCTGCCTTTGTGCGCACAAAACTGAAAAACATCAAAACCGGTGGAGTCGTCGAGCGCACCTTCCGTGCGGGCGAAAAAGTGCCCAAAGCCCGCTTGGAGCGCCGCCAAATGCAGTACCTCTACAATGACGGCGAAGCCTACACCTTCATGGATGTGGAGAACTTCGAACAGATCGCCTTGCAACAGGAACAGATCGAAGAACAACTCCGCTTCCTGAAAGAGAACATGAACGTTCATGTTCTCACCTGGAATGGTAACCTGATGGGTGTAGAGCTGCCCAATACGGTAGAACTGAAAGTGGCTGCTACCGAACCTGGTGTACGTGGCGACACCGCTACCGGCGGCAGCAAACCGGCTACCTTGGAAACGGGTGCCATCGTCCAGGTTCCCTTCTTCATCAACGAAGGTGAAACACTGATCATCGATACCCGCAACGGTGCATACGTATCTCGTGCCTAAATTAAATCCCTCCTGGGGATACTAAAGTAAGCCCTATGGGCATACCGAAAGATCCCAAAAGGAGGGATTTTGCTTTGCAAGAGCTCCGAGAACGCCTTTCGTACATTCAAGGATTGGCCGAAGGGTTAAATGTGGGAGCCAATTCCCGGGAAGGGCGGCTGCTGACGGAAATGCTCAGCCTGATGGGAGACATGACCGACAGCATCAGCCAACTGAAGGAAGACCAGGATCGACTCGAAGAGATCATCGACAGCATGGATGATGACCTGTTGCAACTGGAGCAGGATGTCTATGAGGACGACTGTGACTGCGACATCGATGAAGATGAGGATTTGGTCGAAATCGAGTGCCCCTCTTGTCAAGAGCGGGTCTACTTCGATGCGGACTTGCTTGACGATGAAGATTATCTGGAAGTCAGTTGTCCCAACTGTGATCAGGTGGTCTTTATCCAAGAAGGGGACGAAGCCGACTTCGAGCATGAGACTGCTGCTGGAGGCCGCTGTGAATGCGAGTCGCAGGGCGTGCAGTGGCAAGAGTCGCCCCATTAATCATCGCGAAGGGCAACATTGATCCCAATCATTGATGTAAGCGATAGTTGCTTCTGTATCAAAGGTTCAACGCATATACTCTCATATAACCACTGAGGGACGGTCCCGCTGGATAAGCAGGGGCCGTCCCTTTTTGCATAATCCTGGAACGAAGACATATGTTTGTTATAGATAGAGGGGGGACAAGGATGCGATGGGTTCAGGAAAAAGGGTTGCTGAGCGGCGATAGGGTACCCAAAAAAACTGACTCCAACCGGTCCGAACAAAAGTGGCTCGACCAGTTGCAGCCCTACTTTCCGCCGTCGCTCCGTCCTCTGTTCGATGAAACCTACAGCGATTTCCCTGACTTGCTCAGTGAAACGACGGAGATCCGCCTTCGTGCCGGCCGCCCGTTGGCACTCTGTGGTTATCGAGGAGACCGGCTCCTGCGGACTGTCACCGATGAAGAACTCCTGCAGACGATACACCTGATCGCCCAGTGCTCCCTATACGCTTTCGAGGAGGAATTCCGGCAGGGTTTTCTTACCCTCCCCGGGGGCCATCGAGTAGGCTTAGCCGGTCGTACCGTTCTAGACGGTGGGAAGGTGAAGACGATCCACCCTGTCTCTTCATTAAACATCCGTATCGCACGCCAATTTCCAGGAGCGGCTGATTGGCTTTTGCCCCAAATAGTGCCGATGGGAAGGGGAGTTTTTTTTTCCACATTGATCGTTTCGCCCCCAGGTGGAGGGAAGACAACGCTCCTGCGCGATCTCGTCCGCCAGATAAGCAGCGGCCGGCCTGATCTGGGACTGGCCGGTGTCACTGTGGGTCTCGTTGACGAGCGATCGGAAATCGCCGCTTGTTATCGGGGAAGCCCTCAAAACGACGTAGGTCCCCGGACAGATGTCCTCGACGGCTGTCCCAAGTCAGAGGGACTCCAGCGGATGCTCCGTTCCATGGGTCCCCAAGTGCTCGCCACCGATGAGATCGGGAGAATGGAAGATGTTCGTGCCGTCGATGAAGCGATCCACAGCGGAGTCGCCCTATTAGCTACCGCACACGGTCAAGACCTCGAAGACATCGCCCGGCGTCCAGGTTTAGCGGAAATGCTGCGGATGAATGCCTTTCAACGTTTCGTTGTTCTCAGCCGAAGGCGGGGACCGGGTACTGTGGAAGGCATATTTGATGAGAATAGAAATGCTGTTGAAGAAGGAGGTCGGCTATGTTAAAACTCCTCGGCTCCACCCTGATTCTCGGCGCTTGTGCCGGAACCGGGTGGATGCGATCCAGGGACTTGCGGAACCGGCCTCGCCTATTAGCCGGGCTCCAAGCATCGCTTGGCGTGCTAGCCACGGAGATCGCCTTTGGGGCTACTCCCTTGCCCGAAGCGATGATACAGGTCAGTCGTTGTTCTTCGGGACCGGCTAGCCGGCTTTTTACCGTCGCTGGACAACGTCTCCGGGAAGCCCAGGGCCGTTCGGCCGCCGAAGTCTGGAGAAGCTGTCTCGACGAGTGGTTGCCAGGCACCTCTTTGGAAAAGAGCGATGGGGAAGAGTTGGGAAGACTCGCCTTGGGATTGGGAACGGCACCGCGGGATGATCAACTGGCTCGCATCCATGAAGTAAAAAACCGGCTTGCCCTCCAGGAGAGAGATGCCCGAGAGCTGGTCGAGCGGATGGGTAAAGTCTGGTCTTACGGCGGGGCTCTCATCGGTTCGGTCATAGTATTGGTGATTTGGTGATATGGAGGACGATAACAGATGAATATGTTACAGATTTTTCAGATCGCCGGGATCGGTATCGTCGTGGCTATCTTTTATTCCATCCTGAAAGAAGCGAAACGGGAGGAATTGGCCCAACTCCTGGCTATCAGCGGTGTGGCTCTCGTCACGCTCATGGTCCTCCGGCTCATCGGTGATCTGTTCAATGAAGTTCGGTCAGTTTTTTCCTTGTACTGAGCGATGGTGAGGAGTTGAGTCCATGGAGATTCTCCAAGTCGTAGGCGTCGGCATCATCGCCACGGTTCTCCTGGTCATCGTACGTAAACAGAGGCCGGAGTTAGCTGTTCAACTGAGCATTGCCGCTGGTATCATCCTCTTTTTGTTCGTACTGACGAAGATCTCTGCCGTCATTCAGGTATTGGAAGACCTGGCCAACAAAGCCCAGATCAACCGTTACTATCTGACGACGCTGCTCAAGATCGTCGGTGTCGCCTATATCGCCGAATTTGGCGCGCAGATTTGCCGTGACGCTGGTGAATCAACCATCGCTACAAAAGTGGAATTGGCGGCCAAAATCCTCGTTATGGTGCTCGCCTTGCCCATCATCATGGCACTCATGGATTCGCTCTTGACCTTGTTGCCTGGTGGTGGACCTTCATGACGAAAAGAAAACAGCACTGCTCGAGGCTACTTCTGGTGTTCCTCTTCTCATTCATGCTTCTTTTTCCAATCGTCGATAGGGCCTGCGCAGAAGGGGAGCCAAGGAGGGCTGGTGAAAGCGCCCTGTCCCAAAGCCAGGTACAAGATACATCGACAACTGCTTCTCCAGCGGCTTCCCCACCGGCTATAGAACCTCCGACGGTCGATCTGTCGGAACTGCGCAGGGTTTTAGAGGAACTGGAAAGAGATAAGGGCCGATTTTTACCTTCTCTAAATCCAGAGACCCTCTTTGACGACATTCGCAGTGGAAAACTGAGCTTATCGGTTAGTGAAGTATTTCAAGGCCTGTTAGCGTACCTGTTTCAAGAAGTACTCGTCAATGGTGTGTTGCTCGGGGAACTGATCGTCTTGGCCGTCGTCGTCGCCATCTTGACCCACTTGCAAGCATCTTTTGAATCAGGTTCCGTATCCAAGGTCGCCTTTGCCGTCGGTTACATGGTCCTCATCACGATCGCTATCCACAGCTTCTACACAGCCGTACAGACAGGACGAGGCGCCATTGATGATATGGTGCGGTTTATGCAGGTGATCTTGCCGATCTTACTGACGCTGTTGACGGCAATGGGTGGACTCGCATCGGGGGCACTCTTTCATCCGGTCATCTTCGGTACCATCACCTTGATCAGCACCTTGATTAAAAACTGGATCTTTCCGCTCATTTTTTTTGCAGCTGCTTTAGGCATCCTCAACCATGTCTCCCCGCAGTTTAAGGTCAAAAATCTGCATGGGCTCGTCAAAGACGGCTATAAGCTGGTTATGGGGCTTTTTATCACGGTCTTCCTCGGTGTCATCAGTATCTATGGCGCCGTCGGCGCCGTCGCGGACGGACTGACCTTACGGACGGCCAAGTATGCCACCGATGCGCTGCTGCCGGTCGTGGGCGGTTTAGTTGCCGACAGCTTTGAAGTGGTGATCAGTTCATCCATGTTGTTGAAAAACGGTATCGGATTGATCGGTGTCGTCGTCATCGCCGTCTTGTGTGTCCTGCCCTCTCTAAAGATATTAGCCCTCGTGCTGATTTACCGGCTCGCAGGTGCCTTGCTCCAACCGGCTGGAAACAGCCCGGTTGCCGACAGCCTCGAGACGATCGGCAGCAGCTTGACCCTCGTCTTCGGCGCTGTCGCTTCCGTCGGATTGATGTTTTTTTTAGCGCTCACCATCGTCGTCGGTGCCGGCAACTTGACGGTCATGCTCAGGTAAGGGAGGAAAAAGGGTGGACATCCTCCGCGATATCATCCAACAGGTGATCCTCATCATCATCGTCGGTGTCATCTTGGACATGCTTCTGCCGAATGGACGGATGCAATCGCTCATCCGGCTAGTCGTCGGCATCTTTATCATGGTAGCCGTCCTCAATCCCGTCATGAGCTGGGTGACCCGGAGTGATTGGGCTCAGACTTTAGGTCGAGGGCTGCCCGAAGAGGAACTGGCTGTAAATGGAACTAGTTACGACGACATCCGCCGTCAAGGGGAACGACTGCGGGAACAGAGCATGTCTCAAGCGAAGGAAGAAGCTAAAGTCCGGCTCGAACGGCAGGTGGAAGCCCTGGCCGGACTCAAAGCAGGCGTACATAAGGCAACAGCGCAGGTGGAATGGGAGGCGAAAGCGGGTGAAAAGGCCGGCATTGGGCAGATCACGGTCACTCTGCAGACAGACGGCGGCGGGGGCAATGCTGACGAAGCAGTGGCGCCCGTCATGGTTGATCCCGTCAAGATTGACAAGGCGGAACAGAACGGAACGGCAACGGGTGAGCCAGTGTCCCATGACAGTAAGCGCCAGGAGACGGCTCAGGAAATCGCCCGTACCCTATCTGGACTATACGGAGTTCCCGCAGAACGGGTTCGAGTTCAGTGGGAGTAAAAACTTTTTGGCAGGAAAGGGGATGAATCGGTGATGGAATTGTTAAAACAACCGAAAGATAAAGTGATGGCCGCACTAGCGGTAGCATTGTTTTTTGGCATCGCATTGATGTCGATGGATGACGGGAAAAGCTTATGGTCCGATAAGAAAGCGGCGCCAACGACGGCGTCTACATCAACAGAGGGGCTGCAAGTTAACCGCGGCTCTGAATTGGCGGCCCAAGAAAAAATCCTCGGTGACCGGGTGGCATCAGCTCTTTCTAAAATCTCTGGAGTAGGCACGACCGAGGTGGTCGTCAGCTTATCTCAGGGGACGCAGTCTGAATACGCCATCAACACGAATGCCAATGACAAGAAGGTCGAAGAGAAAGACAAACAAGGGGGCACACGGGTAACGACGGATAAGACGGACACTCGTTCCGTCGTTGTGATGAAGGAGGGCGGTGCCGTCAAGGAGCTGCCTGTGGTGGTCCGGGAGATGCGCTATCAAGTGGCTGGCGTGTTGGTCGTAGCGGAAGGCGCGAAAGATCCGAACATCAAGCAGAATGTCGCCCGTGCTGTTTGCACCCTGCTCGATATTCCTCCCCATAAGGTGAGCGTCTTTCCCAAGGAGGATATCAAATGAAGATAAAGATCATTAAAAAACCCTCTTGGATGACAGGTGCCCCTCTGGAAAAAACGGGTACAAAGGTGGCCGTGATGACCGGTGTTTTCGCACTGGTTATCACCGCTTTCGCTTTCTATCGATTTGGCGATATGGTCTTCACCAAGGCTTTGGATCAGACCGAGCTTTCTGCTTTGCCCTTGAGCGGCCCAGAACTGCCGTCAGCCATCATCGAGAACACCACTGATAGCCAGTCAAAGAGCCTTGGAAACAATTCCAGTCCACCTACGTTCCCTCAAGGGGGGCTCATTCAAGGGGGAGGTGGACAAGCCAAGTGGGGGAACAATTTTTTTGCGGACTACCGAATGGAGCGGGAGCGTACCCGGGGACAGCAGATAGAGCTGTTGCGTGAGATCGTCAACAACGCACAGTCATCGGGTGAAACGAGAAAAGAAGCTCAAAAAAAGTTGATCGATATGACGACGCTCATGAACAAGGAGATGGAGGCCGAGAAGCTGATCGTTGCCAAGGGATATAAGGACGCCGTAGTCATCGTTCAACCGGATTCGGTCTCTGTCGTCGTGGCTGCGAAAGAGCTGACGACGGAAGATAGGACAGGCCTTACGGAAGCGGTTGCCAAAACGATCGGGATCAAGTCAAACAATATCGTCGTCATGACGAAAGAATAAGTCCTTCGAAAAATTGTCAGATATTCTGTATACAATGTATGGATGACTTGCGTCTTATTCTTGGGCACAATATAATGTAATCTAGGTGTCTAGCATACAGCTTGCTAGAACGAAAATAACTCAGGAGTTGTCGCTCCAACAACGGCCTGAGTTTATCTTTTGCCTATACGCGGCGAAACAGCGCGGTTGCTGGCTGTTCCCACAGAAATAAGCCGCTTGAGAGAGACGGAGGGATAGCGACATGCAGGAACCACGTAGGGTTAAGATTACGGAGACCACACTGCGGGACGGACATCAAAGTCTCTGGGCGACCCGTATGCGCTTAGAAGATATGCTACCTATCGTCGAAAAGATGGACAAAGTCGGATACCATTCTGTCGAAGTATGGGGTGGCGCTACTTTTGACGTGTGCATGCGCTACTTGAACGAAGACCCCTGGGAACGGCTGCGCATTTTAAAGCGCTATTTCCGGCGGACCCCCTTGCAGATGCTGCTGCGTGGGCAATCTCTCGTTGGCTACACCCATTACCCCGATGACGTAGTCGATGCTTTCGTCCATAAAGCTGTTGAAAACGGTATCGATATCATCCGCGTTTTCGATGCCTTAAATGATATACGTAACATGGAAGCACCGATGCGTAGCGCGAAACAAGCTGGTGCCCATGTACAGGCGGCGATCGTATACACCATCAGCCCTGTACATACCATGGAGCACTATGTAGAGACGGCACAGAAACTTGCCGAAATGGGCGCTGACTCCCTCTGTATTAAAGATATGGCCGGTTTGCTCCTTCCTTTTAAATCGCGGGAACTGGTCACCATGATCAAAGAGAAGGTCGACCTGCCTCTGCAATTGCATACCCACTACATCGGCGGTATGGCCGTCGGTGCCCTCTTAAAAGGTGTAGAGGCTGGAGCCGATGTGATCGACGCTGCCGCACTGCCACTGGCCTTCGGTGCATCGCAACCTCCGATTGAAACACTGGTACGAGCGTTCTCCGATACGCCTTACGACCCAGGTTTGGATATTCACAGAATATTTGAGATAACACAATATTTCGAGGACCTCCGCAAACGCCTCGGCTATTCCCGCGGGGTCACCGGTTTAAATGATATGCTGGTCTTTGATCATCAAGTGCCGGGCGGCATGATCAGCAACCTGATCTCCCAGTTGGAAGAGCAAAAAGCTCGCCACCGACTCGACGAAGTACTTAACGAAATGCCGAAAGTCCGGGCCGACTTGGGCTATCCTCCGCTTGTCACACCGACGAGCCAGATTGTGGGCACACAAGCCGTGTTGAACGTCCTCACCGGGGAACGCTATAAACTTGTGCCCGGTGAAGTTAAAGCATATGTAAAAGGCTTGTACGGTCAGCCGCCGGCTCCCATTCGGCAGGACGTGATGACCAAAATTCTCAAAGGCGACGAACCGATTCAAGGGCGTCCTGCTGACATTCTGCCGCCGAGCATGGATCGGTGCCGCCGGGAACTGGGGCCCCTAGCCCACAGCGAAGAAGATGTGCTGTCGTATGCGCTCTTCCCGCAAGTGGCCTTGAAGTTTTTCGATTACCGCAAAAATCCCCAGGCCCATGTGGTCGCACCTACGGTAAAAACCCAAGAAGAGAGAAGGGAAGCACCGTCGGAAGGGGTTCGTAAAACTATTGTCCCCAATGGGAATGCGAAGAAGGAGGAGCTAACGGTGAAAGTTCAAGAAGTAAAAGAACTGATTCAAGTCATGAATGGAACCGATATCTCGGAAGTGCAGTTGGAGACTGAAGGAGTCAAAGTATTGATCCGGAAAGGTTCCGCACAGAGCGTCGTCGTGGCTCCTGCCCCTGCACCAGCTGCAGCACCGGTTGTCGTATCTGCCCCTGCTGCTGCACCTACAGCGCCGGCTGCTGAACAGCCTGCCCCTAAAGCGGCTGCGAACGATCCGGCCAGCAACCCCAATCTGGTCGCCATCACCTCCCCCATGGTCGGTACCTTCTATCGTGCACCAGCTCCTGACGCTCGTCCCTATGCGGAAAAAGGCAGCAAAGTGGACACCGGTACCACTGTTTGCATCATCGAAGCGATGAAGCTGATGAATGAGATCGAAGCCGAAGTCAAAGGCACTATCGTCGAAATCTGTGTAGAAAATGCCCAACCCGTGGAATACGGTCAGACCCTGTTCCTCGTGGAAAAAGCCTAGGGGGGCGCTTATGGGACACCACACCCTATTTAAAAAGATTCTTATCGCCAACCGCGGCGAAATCGCCGTTCGGATTATCCGTGCCTGTAAAGAACTAGGCATCGGTACGGTTGCCGTATACTCGGAAGCGGACAAAGACGCCCTCCACGTCAAGCTGGCTGATGAAGCCTATTGTGTCGGACCGGCGCCGTCGAACCGCAGCTATTTGAACATCCCCAACATCATCAGCGCCGCTGCTGTATCCGGTGCCGATGCGATCCACCCTGGTTTTGGTTTCCTTTCGGAAAACGCCTATTTCGCGGAGATCTGCGAAACTTGCAAGATCAAATTCATCGGTCCCAACTCCAAGGCCATTGAATCGATGGGTGCTAAGGCTGTGGCTCGGGAGACCATGATCAAGGCCGGTGTTCGCGTCGTTCCCGGTTCCGACTCCATCGTCACTTCCGACGAAGAAGCGGAACAGATCGCTGAAGAGATCGGTTACCCTGTCATGATCAAGGCTTCTGCCGGCGGCGGCGGACGGGGCATGCGGATCGCCCATACGGAAAAAGATCTGCTCAATGCCCTGCATACCGCTCAAACGGAAGCGGAAGCGGCCTTTGCCAACAAAGCCGTCTACATTGAAAAATATGTGGAAGAGCCCCGCCACATCGAGTTTCAGATCTTGGCCGACCAATTCGGCAACACGGTCTATTTGGGAGAACGGGACTGCTCTGTGCAGCGCCGAAATCAAAAACTGCTTGAAGAAGCACCTTCTCCTGCCCTTTCACCGGAACTGCGCAAAGAAATGGGCGAACAAGCCGTCCTTGCGGCCAAGTCCGTCAACTATTGCAATGCCGGCACCGTCGAGTTCCTCCTCGACAAGCATGGTCAGTACTATTTCATTGAAATGAACACCCGTATCCAGGTCGAACACCCTGTCACAGAACTGATCACCGGTATCGACCTGATCAAAGAACAGATCCGCATCGCTGCCGGTGAACCTCTCGGTTATACCCAAGAGGACATCAAAATCGATGGACATGCTATCGAATGCCGCATCAACGCGGAAGATCCGAACAAAAACTTCATGCCCAGCCCCGGTTTGATCAAAACATATCGTCCTCCCGGTGGACTCGGCGTTCGTCTGGACAGCGCCGCTTATGCTGGTTATTCCATCCCGCCCTATTACGATTCCATGATCGGCAAGTTGATCGTTTGGGGACGGGATCGTCAAGAAGCGATCGCCCGGATG
This sequence comes from Heliobacterium mobile, assembly GCF_009720735.1. Taxonomy (GTDB): domain Bacteria; phylum Bacillota; class Desulfitobacteriia; order Heliobacteriales; family Heliobacteriaceae; genus Heliobacterium; species Heliobacterium mobile. Next base: position 62,792 of record NZ_WNKU01000010.1, on the reverse strand, counting down.
CAACGAGCCCTTGACGAGTTCGTCATCGAAGGTGTGAAGACGACGATTCCCTTCCAGCTGAAGGTTCTTGAAAACGCTTTCTTCCAGAAGGGTGAAGTCTATACCAACTTCATCCAACGCCGGATGACGGGAGAATAGGGAAGACCGTTCTGATTGTCCTCTTACGTACATCCCCCCGGCTCTCATTCGAAGAGTCGGGGGTTTATTCATCCTTGCCCCGTTTTATGTCAAGCTTTGAAGAAACAATATCCCCCATCTGGTATAGAATGGCGCACTTTGGTACAATAATACTGATGGACACTCTCCATCGGAAACCATATGCCTAGGGGGTGCCCGTGTACATGGATCATGTCCATACGAAACAAGAAATCGGTCACGTCCGTATCTCTAACGAAGTCGTGGCCACCATCGCCGGATTGGCCGCTACGGAAGTCGCAGGGGTCACCGCCATGAGCGGCGGCATTGGCGGCGGAATCGCTGAAATTTTAGGCCGCAAAAACTTGACGAAAGGCGTCAAAGTTGAAGTGGGCGAAAAAGAAGCCGCTGTAGATCTGAACATTGTCGTCGATTTCGGCAGCCGTATTCCCGAAGTGGCCAAACGGGTGCAGGAAAACGTAAAGCGCTCCATTGAGAGCATGACCGGGTTGGCTGTCGTGGAAGTCAACGTGCATATCCAAGGAGTACATTTCCCCACCCAGGAGCCGAAAGAGGACGATCGAGTAAAATAGTCCAGGCCCCCCTGAGAACAGATCTTAGGGGGGTTTTTGCCCGTTTTATCCCTTCACCGGGGCAACCTATGGGGGAGGTATGTGGCTTGGAGACATCTAACCGTCTGTTATTGCTCACTGTCCTTTTGCTGCCGCTTTTGGCTGCCTTCTATCTGATCTGGGCTGTCTTTCTCGGCGGTGCAGGCGTAGAACCATTGACACCGCTACTGGCCGCTTGGGAGCGAGGCTCTTTGCGTTGGACCTTGGGGTTCGGGGCAATCCTTTATCTCCTAGCCCTCGGAAAGTACCTTTATTCCTGGCCTCGCCGATACCAGAACCGGATGATTCTCCTTTCTTCTCCACTGGGGAAGGTCGAAATCACCCGTTCAGCTGTCGAATCGTTGATTCGTGGCGCTGCGAAAGGGATCGTTGGGATTCGAGGCTTGCGAGTCCAGCTTCAAACGGTCAAAGGAAGTCTCGCTGTAACCCTTTTGGTAGCCTCCGACCTGGATGTGGGCTTGGTCGGACTGGGTGACAAATTGCAACAAGCAGTACAAGATTCATTAAAACTGGCAGACATCGACTGTAATGATGTTCAAGTGACGATTGAACGAGTCGAAGCGGAAAAAAGGGCCAGAGTCCGTTGAATATATTCGAGGAGGCGAGAATTTGAGCAGGCGCCTGGGGCGGGAAACTGCCTTACAAACGTTGTTTCAAGTTGATGTAGGACGGGTGGAGTCCGATTTTGCCCTAAAATACACCTGCAAAGAGTTTGGCGTAGACGAACAAACGGCCGAATTTGCCCGGCGACTCGTCGAAGGTGCCATGGCAAACCGGGAAGCCATCGATGAGATTGTCCGTCGATTGGCAAAGGAATGGAACTTAGAACGTATGGCGAACGTAGACCGCAACCTACTGCGCATGGCCATCTTTGAGATGCTCTATCAAGAAGATGTTCCCTTAAACGTAGCCATCAACGAAGCGATTGAATTGGCCAAACACTTTTCCGGGGAAGAATCGGCGAAGTTTATCAACGGGATCTTAGGCCAGCTCGCCCGAGAACTCCGGGAGAGCGGTCATAAGAAAGAGGTGTAACCGCTGTCTAGTCTGTTGCGCGGTATCCTTGGGTTTGACACCAGCTGCTACACCACATCGTTAGCTTTTGTCGATGACACAGGGCAGCTTCGAGCCCAGCGTCGGCGGTTACTGCCGGTGAAACCGGGAGAAAGGGGTCTCCGACAGGGGGACGCCTTTTTTTTACATGGCCAGCAGCTTCCCGAACTGATGGAAGATCTTTTTGCCGAGTTGTATAGAGGTGGTCAAGAGGTTCGCACGGAAGCAGTCTCCGTGTCGACTCGGCCTCGCCCGGAAGAAGGCTCTTATCTGCCTGTATTCCGGGCTGGAGAGGCGGTAGGGCGTTCTCTAGCCGCTTCGATGAATATCCCCTTCTTTGCGACGTCCCATCAGGAAGGCCACCTAATGGCCGGTCTCTTTTCGTTGGAAAACAGAAACATAAAAACGGCTTTACTGGAGCGGGATTTCCTGGCGGTACACCTGTCCGGCGGCACGACAGAACTGCTTCAAGTGCGACCCTGTGCAGAGAAAACGGCCTTTGAAATTCACAAAATGGGAGGGACGATGGACCTTCATGCGGGCCAACTGGTAGACCGGGTCGGCGTCGCATTAGGACTCCCCTTCCCAGCAGGTCCCCATCTGGAGAGGCTGGCCGCTCAATGTGACGGTCCCGGAGAGACCTTTCCTGCTTCCGTCAAAAAGTACGCCGTCAGCTTTTCCGGTACTGAAGCGCAGGCGCTGCGCCTGATCGATAGATACACCTATCAGGCTGGCAACAATCGGAATGAAGAGAATCCAAGGCCCAATCAAAAAGGCGTTGAAGACAAGGTTGTTCTCGAAACGAATGGACAAGGTGAAAGGACAGTGCCGATAGGACCGGCGATCGCACGGGGGATTGAGCGGTGCCTGGCATCGACCTTAGAGAAGGTGCTTCGACAAGCTATCGAAGAAACAGGGATTCAGGACGTGCTCATCGTTGGTGGGGTGGCGGCAAACCAGTTTTTGCGCCAGCGATTAAAAGAACGGCTGGAACATCGTGCCGTCGGGGGCAAGTTGTACTTTGCCACACCGGAACTGTCTGGTGATAACGCCGTCGGTGTAGCCGCACTGGGGTACCATTTTCTGAAAAATCCCAACCGTTCCCGTTGACCATAGAAATAGCAAATGGTAGACTGAAAAATGCGTTGGTCAAGGCCTGTAAATTGTCACAGTGGTACCGCCGACGGGCGGTATTTTTCTTTCTGACGCGATTTTACTGTCTGCCAATATGTATACGGGATTCACGATGCGAATCGATTCGAGCCCTTAGAGCCATATAGGCTCTTTGATAAAAGGGAGCCGATTTTTCATTACACAGAAAAAATGTCCTGCCATAAGTACTTCGCAAAAAAAGGATCTTGTTTTCTAACCCCGAATTGGTTCATCTTGTATCTTTTTTGCAACATGAAACAAACCGCTCATGGGTATGTGGCAGCAGACAAAATAAAAACATAAGGGAGGCAGAGGCGAATGTACCCCATCGTGCGGAAAGAGATTTTTTCTCCGACAGTTAAGCTTTTTGATATAAAAGCACCCCTCGTCGCCGCAAAGGCCCAGGCTGGACAGTTTTTTATACTCCGAGCCGACGAAAAAGGGGAACGGATTCCCCTCACCATCGCCGATTTTGATCGGGAAGAGGGAACGATTACAGCCATATTTCAGGAGATGGGAGCCGGTACCAAGCGGCTCGGTCAACTGGAAGTGGGCGACAATATATTGGATGTAGTGGGACCGTTGGGCGTGCCCTCAGAAATCGAACGATTTGACGGACCGGTAGCGATTGTCGGCGGCGGTGTAGGCATTGCGCCTATCTATCCGATCGCCAGGGCTTTAAAAGCAGCCGGAAACGAAGTATTCGCTATCATCGGCGCTCGGAACAAGGAACTGCTTTTCTGGGAAGAGAAGATGGCCTCTGTCAGCAGTCAACTCATCGTCTGTACTGATGACGGATCGTATGGACGCAAAGGTTTTGTCACAGACGCACTGAAAGATGTCTATGAAGCGAATTCGAATTTGAATCATGTTTGGGCCATCGGACCGATGCCAATGATGCGAGCCATCACCAATGTGACCCGTCCATGGAGCGTAAAGACGATTGTCAGCATGAACCCGCTAATGATGGATGGCACGGGCATGTGCGGCGCCTGCCGGGTTCAAGTGGGCAATGAGACCAAGTTTGCCTGTGTCGACGGCCCTGAGTTCGACGGACACCTGGTTGACTTCGACTTAGCTATGAAACGCCTGTCTATCTATAAAGACGAGGAAAAACGCGCTTTAGCTGCGCTGGAACATCAACATCAAGGAGGTGGATGCGGATGTCATTAAAGCAACGTGCTGACCGTCAAGGGATGCCCTGCCAGGATCCGCGAGTCCGCCGCCATAATTTCCAAGAGGTGGCTCTGGGATATACTAAGGAACAGGCGATGGAGGAGGCGGGCCGCTGCCTTCAATGTAAAAAACCGAAATGCCGCGAAGGTTGCCCGGTAGAAGTTTTAATTCCTGATTTTATCCAGGCTGTTGCCGAAGGAGATCTTGCCAAAGCGGCAGTTCTATTGAAAGAGAAAAACGCTCTTCCGGCCATCTGCGGGCGCGTATGTCCTCAGGAGAGCCAGTGCGAAGCCAAGTGCATCGTCGGCATCAAGTCAGAACCGGTGGCCATCGGTCGCCTCGAACGTTTTGTGGCCGATTGGGAGATGCGTCAAGGCGCACCTTGCCCGGAACAGGCTCCGAGAAAAGGGAAAAAGGTGGCTGTTGTTGGCGCCGGACCGGCCGGATTGACTTGTGCCGCTGATTTGGCCAAGTTGGGCTATGAAGTGACTATTTTTGAAGCGCTGCACACCGCCGGCGGTGTGTTGATGTATGGCATTCCAGAATTTCGGCTGCCCAAGGACATTGTGGAGCAGGAGATTGATAACCTGCGTAAGCTCGGTGTGGAGATGCAGTTTAACTCTGTCGTAGGAAAAGCGACTAATGTCCATGAACTGTTAGCGAACGGCTATGAAGCTGTTTTCCTGGGCACCGGCGCCGGTCTGCCTAACTTCATGGGGATCCCAGGGGAAAATTTGTGCGGTGTCTTTTCGGCCAATGAATTTTTGACCCGGACGAACCTGATGAAGGGCTACTGTTTCCCTGAATTCCAAACTCCCGTCAAGGTGGGCCGTAAGGTCGCCGTACTCGGTGCCGGCAACGTCGCCATGGATGCCGCGAGGACAGCCTTGCGGCTTGGTGCTGAGGAAGTTCACATCATCTATCGTCGCTCGGAGAAAGAGATGCCCGCCCGGGCCGAAGAGATTGAACATGCCCATGAAGAAGGAGTTCAGTTTCAACTGCTCACGAGCCCTGTGGAGATCATCGGTGATGAGAACGGCTGGGTAAAAGCCATGAAGTGTGTGCGCTTTGAACTGGGTGAACCGGACGCCTCAGGCCGCCGTTCCCCCGTGGCGATTCCCGGCTCGGAATACATCATGGATATCGATACGGTCATCGTCTCGATCGGTACCGGTCCGAACCCATTGGCGACGAAGTCTGTCTCTGATCTGGAACTGAACCGCAAAGGAAATATCGTAGCTGATGAAGATGGTCGTACATCGATTCCCGGTGTGTTCGCCGGCGGCGATATCGTCACCGGTGCAGCGACGGTCATCTTGGCCATGGGCGCCGGGAAAAAGTCAGCCCGGGCTATCGATGAATACGTGATGGCAAAAGCAGCGGAAAAGGCAATCTAATATCCACTAGAGTCAAAGCGGTACCGGAGGGAATGGTGAGTTCTCGTTACGGGCCGCTTTGCGATACAAGGGGGCCGGCAATGGATAAAATCTGGTCCGTAACCCAACTCAATGAATATATCCAAGGACTCTTGGAGAATGCACCCCTGCTATCAGCCGTATGGATACAAGGGGAAATCTCTAACTACAAGCACCATACGTCGGGTCATATGTACTTTACTCTAAAAGATAAGGAAAGTACGGTCCGGGCGGTGATGTTTCGCGGCAAAAACCGCTTTCTCTCCTTCCGTCCGGAAAACGGATTGAATGTGATCATCCGCGGCCAGGTGTCTGTATATGCACGAGACGGCAACTATCAAATCTACGTTGATGAGATGGAGCCGGCCGGGCTGGGAGGCATCTTCCTCGCCCTGGAGCAAACGAAACGGCGCTTGGAGGCCGATGGGCTTTTTGCACAGGAGCGCAAACGTCCCCTTCCCCCTTTGCCGCGCAAAGTGGGCATCGTGACAGCTCCGACAGGTGCGGCCATCCGGGATCTTTTCGCGGTCATTCAACGGCGCTTCCCGGCGATGGATATCCTTTTCTCTCCAGCCATTGTGCAAGGAGAGGAGGCAGTCCCCAGCCTCCTCCGGGCGCTGCAGAGACTCGAAGGACTACCGGATGTGGATGTAGTCATCATCGGCCGGGGCGGAGGCTCTCGCGAAGATCTCTGGGCCTTCAACGATGAAGCTCTTTGCCGCGCGATCGCTGCGTTTCCCGTTCCGGTCATCTCGGCGGTAGGCCATGAGTCTGATGTTTCGCTTAGCGATCTAGTGGCCGATGTCCGGGCAGCTACGCCGTCGGCCGCTGCTGAACTGGCGGTACCGCTCTATGCCGCCTTGCAAGACAGAGTCAATGAATTAACGATACAACTGCAACGGACGATGATCGCACGGCTGGAGCGAGCCCGGCGAAATGTGGCTTCGCTGGAAAACCGGCCTTCCTTGTCCCAGCCGCTTCACCGTCTCCGTGTCCCTCGCCAGCGAGTCGATCAGTTCGAGGAGCGATTGCGCAGAGTCCTGTCGCCGACTCGGCTATCGATGATGCGTGGCCGCATCACAGACCTGGAGAAGCGGCTCAGTACGATGGGAGCGCCTCAACGGCTGCTACCGCGGCGGCAACGCCTGGAAGAGCTGCAACGTCAACTGGTGATGATCGCCCAAAAGGGACTTCAGGAAAGACGGAAAGAGTTGGCTTTGCAAGCGAGCCTCTTGGACGCGCTTAGCCCGCTCGCTGTCTTGGATCGCGGCTTTTCCCTCTGTATGGATCAAGATGGACGAGTCGTCCGTGACGCGAAAGAGATCGCGCCGGGAGACACTGTGGATATTGTCTTACATCGCGGCGAGCTGGCCTGCCGCGTGGAAGAAAGAAGGGAGAATCGTCGGTGGCAAATCAAAAGGGAAAGCCTGGACTAGCTTACGAAGCAGCGATTGCTCGCTTGGAAGAAGTGGTGCGGGCCTTGGAAACGGGCGAAGTCCCCTTGGATGATTCCTTAAAACTGTTTCAAGAAGGAATCGGCCTGGTCCGTCACTGTCACCTTCAGTTGGATGCCTATGAGGCAAAAGTACAAAAGCTCATAGAGTCACCGAAGGGTGTAACGATCATCGAAGAACCGGCTCAGCCGTCTGCCGAAACCACCGTCGCAGGCCTATTTGTATTGGAGGAGGGGGAATAAAGCTGTGAATCTCAAAGCCGAAATGAAGCTGATGATTCAACAGGTAGACGAGGCGCTCGGACGTTACCTTCCATCGGAAGAGACGTACCCAACTGTCATCCATAAAGCGATGCGCTACAGCATTTTCGCGGGCGGTAAACGCCTTCGCCCGATCCTGGTACTGGCCGGTTGCCGAGCCGTCGGCGGCGATGAAGAAAAGGTGCTGTCGGCCGCTTGCGCCTTAGAGATGATCCACACCTACTCGTTGATCCACGATGACCTACCGGCTATGGATGATGACGACCTGCGGCGGGGTATGCCGACGAATCACAAAGTCTTCGGAGAAGCTACCGCTGTCCTGGCTGGCGATGCCTTGTTGACAAGAGCTTTCGGTCTCGTCGCGGAGGAAGCCCTCCGGGAAGGCCATGAGCCGGCCCGGGTCCTGCAAGTGATCGCCGAACTCGCGGAAGCCTCCGGAACGATGGGCATGATTGGCGGACAAGTTGTCGATATGGAGTCGGAAAACCGGCAGATCGATTTATCGACCATGGAGTACATACATCGTCACAAAACAGGGGCGCTGATCCGTTCATCCCTGCGCATCGGCGCCATTTTAGGCGGCGGCACTGATGAAGAGATTCGTGCCTTATCGGAATACGGCGATTATCTGGGACTCGCCTTTCAGATCACCGACGACTTGCTCGACATCCAAGGAGATCAAGAGAAGATCGGTAAACCAGTGGGCAGCGACGAAAAGAACAACAAAGCGACCTACCCCTCTCTCCTCGGTATTGAAAAAGCCCAGGAAGAGGCCCGCCGGGTCGTTCAAGCGGCCCAAGAAAGCCTCCAGATGTTTGGGGAAATGGCGGACATATTGCGCGAGCTGGCCAAGTACTTACTGGTGCGAGAAAATTAGAATTAAAAAAAGCCCTATGAAACATTCGCATGCTTCATAGGGCTTTTTCCATTTGTTCATTTTTAAGGTCTTTTTAAAGATTACTGCGCCTGATTATTCTTCATCGGTCAAACGAAGCACAAACCCGTTTTGCTTCCCGAGGAACACCTTATCGCCATCCTTTAAGGGGAGAGACCCGACAAGTTTCTCTCCATCAGGGGAGTTGATAAAGGTTCCGTTGGTCGACATTTTATCGGTGACGATGATCGAATTGCGATCGAAAGGATCAGGTCCAATAAAGAGATGCTGCTTGGAGATGACCGGGTCTTTTAAGGCGATCTGGCAGGCAGAGGGATCTCGTCCAATCAAGAGACCTTTTTTAGGGATGACGTATTTACGTCCGGCTAACATGCCCGAAAAAAATTCGATGACCGGGATGACAGCGTTCTGTTGTTTTATCGATGCAACAGGGGAGGGGATTTTCTCTTGTCCTTTCCCGTTAGAATCATCCGTGGCAGCCGATTCTGTGAATGCCTTTGAATTGCTCATCCTATCAACGGAAGCATCCTGAATGGATCCAGAATCGCTGCTATCTGTACCAAGAGATGGTAATTCTGAAGCGGAAACGACCATATTATTATCTATAGGCGATTCATTGTTGGGAGAGTTTTTTTCTTCTTTCGAAATTAAGAACGAAATGGGGGATGAAGAAGCCTTTTGTTCTGAAGTCGATGAAGTGATATCTTCAGAATTGCTGGAAACGGTTCCTTTAGCGGAAGATTGCTTCCGTCGGCCTTTTTTGTACCTGATCCAGAGATAGGTACCACCTACGGCAGCTATGAGCAGGGTGATCACACTATGCAGGATGAAGTCAGGCCAGTAAATCCGGTCATCACCGTTTTCCAGACGGGCTTTCGCGTCGGCTAACATTGCTTTTGCCGGGCCGTGGTGAGGAAACATATCGAGCACATCGTCCAGAATGGAAATGGCTTTTGACGTATACCCTTGGTTATACATGGAGAGGGCTTTGGCATAAACCGACGTGGTGTCAGAGGCCTTGTTCGATTGACCTGCTTTCTGCAGGGCCTCCAGCACAGCCTGGCTGTTGACCATGGGGTACAATCCGGTCCCCTTTGCCGTTTTCCCAGCTAATCCGACGATACGACCATCATCGGTGACGACAGGTCCGCTGGCAGCGGCAGGTGCTAAGGTCGCTTCGATGTCCAGTAGAGAACCGTAGGCTTCTTTTCCTTTTCCCGTCTTCGATGAGACGATGGTGCCGGGATTTTCAGCGACTTCTGTAACTGTTCCTGGTGTCAATAAGGCCGTTGGAGCGGCATTGCCCGGGAAGCCGATGACTGTGGCCGTTTTGGACGAGTCCGATTCGCCAGCGGGACTCAGCAACATGGACGGCATTTTCTCGGCTTGAATTTTTACGACTGCCACTTCTTGGAGCGCGTCAAACTCTCGGTTGCTCGGGTATGATGTTACCGGAACGGGCTGTTCCACTTCGGCAGGTTCTTCTGCAGGCGTAGGAACGGGAGAAACACCCTCATCTTGCCGGGGTTCAACGCCTTCTTCTTTCACTGTTTTTGTGGTAGATGCCTTTGGACGATAAGAAACTACCGGTGCGTTGTTAAGGACAACTTCCTGCGGCGGGCTTCCTGCCCAAAGCAGTTGAAAATCGTACTTTTGTCCGTCCGACAAGAGCACCTGCTGGTACGTTTTGACTTCCTCCATCAGGGTCGTATTCTGGGCGATACCCAATCGTTCTGACTCGGAAAGGCGGCGTCCCACTTGCTTTTGCACTTCATCGAAAAAGCGGTCCGCGAGAGCTTGCCGGATGCTGGTCTGATCCTTTTTCAGCAGATCGACGATGCGCGATGAAGTGACGATCACTCCGTCTGGATTGACGACCAAGCCGGAAGCAACCCCGCCGACGGCGATAGGCCAGGCTCGGTCAGAGAAGCGGAAAGTGGCTGTGGCTCCCGCTTGGACTTCAACAACAGCCGGCTTAGTGACATCGACGCCGGAAACGTTGGAGGGGAACGATTCCCCTGCGTGAGCAATCTCTGGGTACCCCATTTGACATAAAAGGACAAATGCTAACATGATACCCATGATTTGCCGGAATAACCTTGACGACGTATGCAATTTATACTAACCTCCTGTCCCAAACGGTCACTCGTTTCGACACGAACTGCCCGATATCCTCCACTGACGGACTGGAAAAACGTTCAACATTCTTTGAAGGGCAGAATTTTTCATGATATAATCATGGACAGGTATGATGAAACGGGTGACGGTCATTCACAGTAGGGATGGCGTCCAAAAGGACAAAAAGTTCGGAGAGAAGGTGGCCGTTAACATGCCCCAGATTCTTAGCCAAATTCACAAACCTGCTGACTTACACAAGCTGACCTCAGCGGAGTTAGAGCAGCTATCCAAAGAAATTCGCGAGGTTATTATCGAGACCACATCGAACAACGGGGGTCATCTGGCACCAAACCTGGGTGTCGTCGAATTGACGCTGGCCCTACATCTGGTCTTTAAGACGCCAAAGGATAAAATCGTTTGGGACGTGGGACACCAATCCTATGTACACAAGCTCTTAACAGGTCGCTACAAGGAATTTTCCACGCTCCGACGGCACCGGGGCCTTGCTGGCTTTCCAAAGCGCTCTGAGAGCGAACACGATGTTTTTAATACGGGACACAGTTCTACATCTATCTCGGCCGCGCTGGGGTTTGCCTGCGCGCGCGACCTCCAAAAAGAAGACAGTTCTGTGATCGCTGTCATCGGCGACGGCGCGTTGACCGGCGGGATGGCCCTTGAAGCATTAAACCATGCTGGACATGTGCAGACCGATCTGATCGTGGTCCTTAACGATAACGAAAAATCGATCGCCGATAACGTCGGTGCCATGTCTACATACCTGACACGCATCCGCACCGATCCGAGATATTTCCGCAATAAAGAAGAGATGGAAGATGTTTTAAAACGCATACCTTCCATCGGCCCCCATGTGCTCAAGGTACTCGAGAAGATGAAAGACGGCCTGAAGAACTTGGTGGTGCCTGGTGTGCTTTTCGAAGAACTAGGTTACTCCTATCTAGGGCCGATTGACGGTCACAACCTGCAAGAACTGCGTGCTGTCTTGGCTAATGCCCGCCGGCTGAAAGGTCCTGTGCTTGTTCATGTGTTGACGAAAAAAGGGAAAGGATACGGGCCGGCCGAATCCAATCCCAGCCTCTTTCATGGGGTGGGCCCCTTTGATCGGGCCACCGGCAAAGTGCATAAGAGCGACGGTCCCCCGAGCTATACGCAAGTCTTCAGTGAGACACTGCTGAGATTGGCCCGGCAGGATGAACGCATCTTGTCCATCACTGCCGCCATGCCAGATGGTACCGGCTTAGGCGCTTTTGCCCGGAATTTCCCTTCCCGTTTTATTGATGTCGGGATCGCCGAACAGCACGCCGTGACCATGTCATCGGCGATGGCGCTGCAAGGATTTAAACCGGTCGTCGCTATTTACTCCACCTTTTTACAACGCGCTTATGACCAGGTGTTCCACGATGCTTGCTTGCACAAGGCACCTGTTGTCTTTGCGATCGATCGCGGCGGTATGGTGGGAGATGATGGCGAAACCCATCATGGTGTCTTCGATATGTCCTATTTACGGCATATTCCCGAATTGGTACACATGTCTCCGAAAGACGAAAACGAGCTTCAGCACATGCTCTATACGGCTGTCGAATATAATGGACCCATCGCCATCCGATATCCCCGTGGTGCTGGTGTCGGCGCCTCCCTGGACAAGGAGCTGACCCTCCTGCCCATCGGGAAGGGAGAAGTGCTTCGTCAGGGCACCGATGTGGCCATCATCGCCATCGGCAACATGGTCAGTATTGCCGAAGAGGCGGCGAACCAGCTGGAAGAGCAGGGCATTCGTGCTGCCGTAGTGAACGCCCGTTTTGTCAAACCCTTGGATGAAGAGCTGATTCTCAAGCTAGCCCGAGATATCGGGAAGATCATCACCATAGAAGAGCACATTCTGGCAGGTGGATTCGGCAGCGCCATTCTAGAGCTCTTTGAGGCCAAGAATGTCGATTGCAAGGTCAAGCGGATCGGCATCCCTGACGAATTCGTTCAGCATGGTTCGATTTCGATTCTCCGGGAAACATATGGACTGACAGTGGACAACTTGGCTCGTACGGCTCGGGAGATGCTGGACGGTGTCTCCTTGAGCCGAAAAAGAGGGCCCATGAAAATCGTTTGCCCTGGAGAATTACGATAGATGGCAGAAAAAAAGCGGCTCGATACACTGCTCGTGGACAAGGGCCTCATGCCGACGCGGGAAAAAGCCCGCGCAGCCGTCCTGGCCGGTCTGATCCAAGTGGATGGACGGCGGGTTGATAAGGCAGGCACCATGCTCCCGGAAGACGTACCGATTACGGTTACAGGCGACGCTTGCCCCTACGTGAGTCGTGGCGGATTCAAACTAGCCAAAGCGATCGAGTCTTTTCAACTCGATCTTAGGGGATACTCCGTTCTCGATGTGGGTGCCTCTACAGGGGGCTTCACGGATGTAGCCTTGAAAAACGGCGCTGCTAAGGTGATCGCCGTCGACGTGGGCTACGGACAACTGGCCTGGTCCCTGCGCAACGACCCCCGGGTTCGCTGTCTCGAGCGGACGAACATTCGTTATTTGACGGCAGAACAGTTGGGAGAAAAAGCCCAGGCTGCGACGATAGATGTGGCCTTCATTTCGCTGGAAAAGGTGCTGCCGGCCGTTGCTGAATTGATAGAGGAGCCCGGGTATGTGGTGGCCTTGATCAAGCCCCAGTTTGAAGCCGGTAAAGAGAAGGTCGGCAAAAAAGGGGTCGTCCGGGACCCAAAGGTACACCAGGAAGTGATCGAACGGCTCGTCTGTTGGACGCGAGAACGGCAGTGGTCCATCTTGGGCCTTGACTTCTCACCGATTACAGGGCCTGAAGGCAACATCGAATACCTGCTTTTGCTGCAAAAGCCGGGAATCGAACCGGTGAGGCCGATCCTCTTTTCCGATCACCTTAAAACTACCGAGGAAATCGCCGGTATCGTAAACAAAGCCCATGAAGCGGTGCGGTAAGGAACAATAAACGCAAATTTCGGTTTTGGCCGCCTCAGGAAAGAGGGGCCAAAACCGCCCGAAATGGACCCGACGGGGTCCTTTCTTTTTCGCGGTTTCTTGTCGATTCGGAGAATTCGGCAGGACAAGATCCAACCGGTGTAGAAAATGAATAGTTACCGGTGATATCTCTTTTGATGATGGAGGTTGCCGTGCCGGAAACGTTACATATGGATTCGTCACAGTTTGCGATGCTGCTGTTCATCGCCCTGATCGTAGGCGCAATGGTCTTCTCTTTTCTGCGACGGCTCTATGTTCAGTGGATCACCTACTGGCGGATGCGAGTCGGTCGTGTAGGGGAACAGCAAGCGGCCAAGCTATTAAAACAAGAAGGTTATTCTGTGATCAAAGCTCAACCAGCGGGGCGGATGACTATGCGTGTCGACGGCCGACCGGTGGAGATCTCTGTTCGTGCCGACTATCTCGTCACCGGAAAAGGCAAAACCTTTATCGCAGAGGTCAAGACAGGCGACCGGGCGCCCCGGCCAACTCATGGAGACACGCGGCGACAACTCCTCGAATACTCTTTGGTGTACCAAGTAGACGGAGTGCTGCTCGTTGATATGGCGGCGAAAAAGATCCACCGAATCGAGTTCGAATATGCTTCGTAAAGGAGGCTGAGCCTGTGCCTACCGTAGGAGTGGTCCTGAACGACGAAAAACCGCAAGCCCAAGAAGTAGCCGCAGAAATGGCCGCATGGTTGTCTGACAGGAACATAGCTATGGGAATTCCCTTGACGAAGGTGACCGAACTGGTGCAGTCCCCTTCCGAAGAACTGCGTTCCCGTTTACGTCAGCTCGACTGGGTCGTGGTCCTAGGGGGAGATGGAACACTTCTCAATACGGCACGCCTGGTGGCCCATTACGGCATACCGGTCTTGGGTGTCAACTTGGGACGTCTCGGCTTTTTGACAGAAATCGAGATTGGCGATCTCTTTCCTGCCTTGCAGCGCTTGATTGCCGGCGATTACCGGATTGAAGAGCGAATGATGCTGGAAGCTGTGTTAGTTCATCAAGACAAGTTCAGTGATCCCGTCTACGCCCTGAACGATGTCGTCATCACCAAAGGGGATCACCCGCGCATGATTCAGATGGAAGCGGCCGTCGGGAACGAAGTGGTGGGCAACTATGCCGCCGATGGACTGATCGTGGCTTCGCCGACGGGATCGACAGCCTATAACCTCTCCGCAGGGGGACCGATCGTTTCGCCGGAAATTCATGCCATGATTTTGACGCCCATCTGTCCCCATGCCATGGACGCTCGCCCGCTCGTCGTTCCACAGGACGAAACGATTCGGCTGACCGTGACGAACGCCCATGGTCATGCCGTGGTGACCGTGGACGGTCAGCCCGGATTGCCTATGCTTTGCGGAGATCAGGTGCTCGTCAAAAAAGCGCCCGTCACTTGCCGGCTCATCCGTCTGGCTGAACGGAGCTTCTTTCGAATATTACGCGAAAAAATGCGGCAGGGGAGGTAAACTGTGAACTCCCTCACATCAGCCGTGGCTTGGTCCCGGCGTTTCTTAACAGAGATAGTCCAACCTGGCGACTTCGTCATCGACGGGACAGCCGGAAACGGACAGGATACCTTATTTCTCGCGGAACAGGTCTTGCCGGGGGGAAAAGTTTGGGCCTTTGATATCCAGCAAAAGGCGATTGATGCCACAGCCGCCCGGCTGAAGCAGTCCGGCTACGAGGCAGCCCTCTGGTTGAACAACTTGGAAAGCGATGATGCGGAACTAAGTTCCCTGAACCAACCAGCACAAGTCATGGAACCTACGGCAGAGAATGGATGCCTCTCATCATCGGAAATATGCCTCTTTAGATGCGATCACAGCCGACTGGCTGCCTTGCTCAAAGCGAAGGATCATCCTCCCCTAAAAGGTGCCATCTTTAATCTAGGTTACCTTCCTGGAGGCGATCACACAGTGGTGACGCAAGCGGAGACAACGGTGGCTGCGCTAGAGGCTCTCGCAGAGGAATTGGCTTTTGGGGGAAGAATCGTCGTTGTAGTCTATGTAGGCCATGAAGGAGCCGAAGGGGAGGCTGCCGCCGTCGACAATTGGTGGAGAAACTTGTCTCCGAAAGCTTGGGATACCGTCTCTATCCAATACCCGAACCGGACCGGACGACCGCCTTATGTGCTGGTCGCGGAAAAAAAGCCACTCAAAGGCGGGTGTCGCTAACTTGAAGAGTAAACGTCATCGGGCTATCCTTGACGTCATCAACAGTGAGATCATCAGCACGCAGGAAGAATTAGCCCAACGGCTGCGTGATCGAGGGATAGAAGTTACCCAGGCGACCGTTTCTCGAGACATCAAAGAACTGGGACTGTTCAAAGTCCCCGTCAGTAAGGATGAATCTCGTTACGCGGCCCCGGGAGAATCGGCCCCTCATCCTGTTCCCGATCGTTTGCGACGTCTGCTTCGAGATACGGTGACCCATGTCGATTACAGCCTCAACATCGTCGTCGTCCGTACCCTTCCCGGTCATGCCCATGCTGTTGCGGCTGCGATCGATCACAGTCAGTGGACCGAAATCATCGGCACCGTAGCCGGTGACGACACCATCTTCATCGTCGTCAAACCGGTAGAAGCTGTGGAAGGACTCGTCGATAAAATTACAGGCTGGCTCAATGAAGAAGAGGAGCGGTAAGGGGGGAA
This sequence comes from Heliobacterium mobile, assembly GCF_009720735.1. Classification (GTDB taxonomy): domain Bacteria; phylum Bacillota; class Desulfitobacteriia; order Heliobacteriales; family Heliobacteriaceae; genus Heliobacterium; species Heliobacterium mobile. The sequence goes on along the minus strand of NZ_WNKU01000010.1, from coordinate 46,827 downwards.
GCTTATGCTGGAAAGACTTCGAGTGGAAAACTTCGCTCTCATCGAGGAAGCGGAATTAGAACTGTCTCCCGGGATGAATCTGCTGACCGGGGAGACCGGTGCCGGGAAATCCTTGATCATTGACGCCGTCGGTTTGCTCATCGGTGGACGTTCGATGCCCGATGTGGTTCGCAGCGGTGCTGAGAAAGCTCGGATCGAAGGACTTTTCCGGATCGATGAGAGGGAGAGCGATCTTTGCCGGGAAGTAGCGGAACTCGGCGTCGATGTGGACGATGACGACAGCCTCTTATTGACGCGGGAAATCACTAAAGCTGGCAAGAGTGTCTGCCGAATCAACGGACGCAGTGTGCCCTTATCGCTCTTTCGAGAAGTGGGAGGACGCCTTGTGGACCTGCAGGGGCAGCATGAGCAGCAATCCCTGATGAACCCGCGCAAACACCGCCTTCTGTTGGATCGTCTGTCTGGCGTCGATGGGGAAAAAATTCTCCGTGCCGTCGAAGGGGCCTACCGAGCCTTGGAAGAGGTGGAGGAGGAACTGAAACGGCTTCAAAAAGATGAGCGGGATCGCATCCAGCGCCAAGACATGCTCGCCTTCCAAGTCGAAGAAATCGACTCGGCGGCCCTTGTGGACGGTGAAGAGGATGAGCTGGAGCAGGAGCGAAAACGGCTGCAAAACATGGAAAAACTGATGGCTCAGGCCAATGGCGCTTATGAGTCCCTTTTCGGGGGACAGGGAGCCGGAGTCTTGGACTTGCTCGATAAAGCCCGCACAGCTATCGAAGAAGCGGCTGCCTTCGATAAGGCTTTAGCCGAATTGTCGCAAAATCTGGAAGCCGCCTATTATCAGGTGGAAGATGTGGCGCAGCGGATGCGAGACTACCGGGAGGATTTGGAGTTTCAACCGGGACGGCTCGAGGAAGTGGACGACCGCCTCGATCTGTTGCGACGGATGAAGCGAAAATATGGTGGTTCTACCGTAGAAATCCTGGCTTATCTGGAACAGGCCCGGCAGGAATTAAAAGAGTTGGAGAACCGGGACGAGCGGATGGCCGAGTTGTTGGCTTTACGGGATCAACGGACGAAGAAATATGCCGAGGAGGCCCGAAAGCTATCGTCCTTACGTCAAAAGATGGCCAAGCAGTTGGAAAAGTCCATCGATAAGGAACTGGCCTTCCTCGGCATGAACCGAGCTAAATTAGAGGTGCGCTTAGATCCTCGCACAGAACCCTCTGCTACAGGCGCTGAAGACGTGGAGTTTTTGTTTACGCCAAACCCTGGCGAACCGCCCAAACCATTAGCGAAGATTGCTTCCGGCGGCGAAATGGGACGTATACTCTTAGCCTTCAAGACGCTTCTGGCTAAAGTGGAAGGGATACCTTCCCTAATTTTCGACGAAATCGATGCCGGTATCGGTGGACAAGCTCTGCAGGCTGTGGCCCAAAAGATGGCTCAAGTGGCGGAAGATGTGCAGGTGATTTGCGTGACCCATGCGCCCCAACTGGCAGCCTATGCGGACAACCATTTCTTGATTCAAAAGGTTCTACGAGGTCAGCGAACCATCACCAAAATCGTCAATCTTGACGAAAGCGCTCGCGTCAAAGAATTGGCCCGCATGCTCGGCGGTGACGGAGCGAGCCAGCTTACCCATAGCCATGCCGAGGAAATGTTTGCCCGGGCGAAGAAAAGCTCCTAATGAGCAGAGGCAATCTAAAGACGGTGACTTTTCCCTGAACGTTACGTTATTGATGATACATAGCGGTTCTGATTCGTAAATGATGGTTTCGGAAAGATGGCTGGATTATAGTTTGGAAATTTCCAGTATAAAAAGCGACCCTGCATGAAATAGCGGGGTCGCTTTATTCATTGGCTGCCTTATTGGCTCGACTGGCAGGGCTTTTCGGGATAACCACGGGTTAGCGGGATATGGCGCCTCGCTCGGGAAAAGCTAGAGACGCCCCGCTAAATGACCGTTCCCGAGCCAAGCTTGACCAAGGAGGTGGCGAATGTCTACAGAACGTGTAAAACACGTCCTGGGAATATTGTTAGCTCTGCTGTTGGTTACGGGCAGCCTGACTGATGAAGCCTTAAGCCTTTGGTTCTCGCCTTCTCAACTGCGGACAACTGTAGGAGAGGAAATCCCTATCCAACGGATGTTCTCCCAAAATGTCTTGCGCCATGTGACCATGGACGTTCAGCGATCGGCCGTTCCTAACATTCATCCCTCCTCACAAGCACTCTCCGATGAAGCGGCGAACCAATTTACCGCCGTATCACCAGCGAATGCCACAGAGGAGCCAGGAAGGCTGAATCTGACCTTGCGGTTTCTCGGTCTTATCCCTATGAAAAACATCGTTGTCGATGTCCTGCCACCGATGCAGCTTCTTCCCGGAGGCCATTCCATCGGAGTCATGCTTCACTCGCAAGGGGTTATTGTGGTCGGGCAAGCGCCCATCATCGATGAACAGGGCCAGAAGCATTACCCTGGAAAGGACGCCGGGATTCAAGTGGGCGATACCATTTTCAAGGTTAGCGGACAACCGGTCAAAAGTGACGCCGAATTGGCCCGGATTATCGATGAAGCGGGACAAAGCGGAAAAAAAGTGGACATGGAACTGTCCCGCAATGGTCAAATGTTTCAGGCAACCGTCGAACCCGTACGCTGCGGAGAAACGAAACGACATCGCATCGGCTTATACGTTCGGGACCGGGCATCCGGGGTAGGTACGTTGACCTTCTATGAACCGCAGTCAAAAACCTATGGAGCTTTAGGACATGTCATCAATGATGCCGACACGAACCAGCGCATCGATGTAGCTGACGGTAAAATCGTCCCCGCTCTAGTCAAGTCGATCCAACAGGGAAAACGAGGTGCCCCCGGTGAGAAAGTAGGAACCTTTCAGGAAGACAACCCCGCCTATACCGGAAACATCCAGCACAACACCACTGTGGGCATCTTCGGACGATTAGAAGGGAATTTGGAGAACCCTCACTATCCGAATGTACTTCCGATCGCCTTATCGGCACAAGTCGAAGAAGGACCGGCAGAGATCATCACCGTCGTTGAAGGAGATAAGCTCGAGCGTTTTCAAATCGTCATCGATCGGATCATGCCTCATCGTACCGACGGCAAGGGCCTTGTCATCCGTGTGACCGATCCTCGTCTGCTCAACATTACTGGTGGAATCATCCAAGGTATGAGCGGAAGTCCGATTATTCAAAATGGAAAAATCGTCGGAGCCGTGACCCATGTTTTTATCAATCAGCCTTCTACAGGCTATGGCGTCTTAATAGAGAAAATGCTTGAGGAAGCGGGACTTTGGAAAGCAGGGATGCAACAAGTGGGGACTTTGCCATTTTGGCGAAGTCCTTATTTTTTGTCGGTTCGTCCTTTAAAGTGTATTCAATCGACGGATATAAAATTCTGCGCATAATTGTGGTACATTAACAATTAGAATTAACAAAGAACAGCAAGCGACAGCGTTTGTGGAAAAATTTGTCACATCTAAGCGCTTTTTTACGAACGATTTTCCAAGGATTGAAGAAGGATATCCATAGGCCTTGTCGAAAAGCTATGTGCAGTGAAAAAGCTGGGAGGCGGAACAGAAAATGTTAAATAACATTCGAGTGATTGTTGCTGATGATAACAAAGAATTCTGTGATATTCTTCGAGACTACATAAGTCAACAAGAAGACATGGAATTAGTCGGAGTAGCGAATAACGGACAAGATGCGATTAAACTGATCCAACAGGAAGAGCCCGATTTGATAATTCTCGATATTATCATGCCCCATTTAGATGGCATCGGCGTTTTGGAGTGTATGATCGGACTGAGCCTCCAACATCGTCCGAGGACCATCATTTTAACAGCTTTTGGTCAGGAGTCGATGACACAGCGGGCCGTTCAATTGGGGGCTGATTATTACATTCTCAAACCCTTTGATTTGGAGATCTTGGGGAACCGCATTCGCCAGCTCGTTACCGGAAGCAGCAACAATACCCCCGTCGTCACGCCGCCTCCTGTGATCGCACCTCCTTCTCGTCCTCGAAACATGGATGTGGAGGTAACCAATATCATCCATCAAATGGGCGTCCCGGCTCATAATTAAAGGCTATCAGTATTTGCGTGATGCCATCCTTATGGTTATCAGCGAGGTCAGCCTGCTTGGTGCCGTAACGAAAGAGTTATATCCCATGATAGCGACAAAGTATATGACGACTCCTTCTCGGGTGGAGCGAGCGATTCGACATGCGATAGAGTTAGCCTGGGATCGGGGAAATGTCGAGATGATGTCCAAGTTCTTCGGCTACACGATCAATCTCGAGCGGGGAAAACCGACTAATTCCGAGTTCATCGCGATGGTGGCAGACAAGCTTCGATTGGGACAGAAAGTGGGTTAGTTCCGCAAAGAAAATCCAGAAATACTTGGGACCGTATAGAAACTTTATTCTTTCGAATTTCCACCAGGAAAATAATATGATGATAATCTCAAAGAATGTTTTCTTAATCTAAATAGAATAGGTGTCTAATCAATTCTTAGGTTTTATATATTCCGTCATAATTACTCATTTGAATAAATAGTTAAACTGCCACAAAAACCTATTTAAAACGTAAGCTTTAATATAGATTACAATACACCCTGCTTTAACGGTTGGGTGTATTTGCTATTTTATAGAACAACCCTAAACATGAAATATACAATCGTATAAAAATAATTTTTTTCGCAGTTCCTGATACTTCCATTTGAATTCAAAGAAAACAATTGAAGAAAGTAGATGAAAGATAAGAAGTATGGGTTTGTATTAAGATTTTTTATTTTCTGGGGAAGGAGAACCTTAAACGAATGGCGAATAAAAGCTTAACAAATTATCGATAAAACCTGTCGTGGTGCCATGAGGGAAGCAGCAGTGAGGGAGGTCGACCTATGGGCTTTTACAATCGACTTAAACTGGCGCCTAAATTTATTCTCGGAGTCGTTCCGTTGTTGGTAATCATGGCCGTCGCGATTACCTGGTTGCCCGATTTATTTGTGACGATTGCGGAACAAAACAGGATCCAGGAATCAAAAATGATAGCCGAAAAACAGACGGACGTACAGACTTTTTTGGCTAAGCACGTGACGGGACAACGTCCGGAAGACCCCGTTTTTACCATTAAGTACACTTCTGACAAGTACCGCAACCCGAAAGACGCGCCTGATGCTTGGGAAAAGCAGATGATTGAACGGCTTTCTAAGGATAAGAACTTGGACCATTACTCAGAAGTGCTCGGTTCTAACGGTTACCGTGTATTGCGTTTTGCCAAGCCTCTCTATATCCAGCAAGCCTGTCTTCCCTGTCATGGCGAACCAAAGGGCCAGTTGGATCCTCTCGGGCATGAAAAAGAAGGCTACAAAGTCGGTGAACTCCGGGGAGCGATCAGTGTAACCGCTCAACTGGAAGGACTGTCGAAAGAGAAAGTGGCCATGATTAACCTGTCCGTCACGCTCGTTGTACTCCTGTTGACGGTTATGGTTATATACATGATGGTTCGAAAATATGTCAGCACGCCCCTTGATGGCATTGTCAACGTGGTCAAAGGATTGGCCCAAGGGGATTTGACAACTCGGGTCGACGAACATAACCAATCCGATGAAATCGGAGAATTAACCCGCTGGTTTAACCAGATGATTGAAGAGCAGTCGAACCTGGTCGGCACGGTTCGACGGGCTGCCGACGAGTTAGTTCACTCATCAAAACAAGTGGCAGCCACGAGTGATCAGGTATCCATAGCTGCATCGGAAGTGGCCGGCAATATTCAACATGTGGCCAGGGACGCATCTATTGGGAACGAATCCATCATGGAAGCGACGAAAGTACTCCATGATTTCTCGAACATGATCCAAAAGGCCAAACAGCAGGCCCTGTCGGCGGCCGACAATTCGAAGGTGACAGAGCAAGCGGCTGGTGAAGGCAAAAGAACCATCGCCGAAACAGTCGTACGGATGGAAAAAATCAAAGAAAAAGCAGCTGAAACAGAGGACCATATCTCTACGCTAAGTGAATACTCCCAACAGATCGGTTTAATTACAGACACGATCACCAGCTTAGCCAACCAGACTAACTTACTCGCCCTCAATGCGGCGATCGAAGCGGCACGTGCTGGCGAAGCCGGCAGAGGTTTTGCGGTTGTCGCCGAAGAGGTTCGTAAATTAGCGGAGCAATCCAACCAAGGCGCCACCGAAGTGGCCGCTTTAGTCCGAAAAATCGCCGAAAGCACGGCTGCCGCCGTCCTAGCTATGCAGCATAGCCGTTCAGAGGTTGAACAGGGCGTAGTCGTTGTCAACAAAGCAGGAGATGTTTTAGAGAAAATTCTTACCGCCGTCGACAATACGGTGCGGGATATCGAAGAAATCGGACAGGTCACCGAAGAAGAGGTTCATACCTCCGGGAAAATCCTAGAGTTGATTCAAGAAATCGCTCGAATCATGGAAAATACGGCTGCAAATGCTCAGGAAGTAGCTGCCTCGACGGAACAAACGTCAGCATCGATGGATACTATCGCTCATAGCGCTGAAGAGTCTAACGCCATGGTGACGGAGTTGAAGAAAACCGTAGATGTCTTTAAGATCCTTTAATCAAGTTCTGCGATCACCGGGAGTTTAGTCTCCCGGTTTGTTTTTTTCCTGCTATAATAAAAAATAGTTTAATAATTGACACTGGTGGGAGTGAAACCCATTGAACAAAGGACTTATCGGGGTAATCTGTACGCTGGCCATCGTCCTCGTTGGTTGCGCTGTCACGTCCAAAACGGCCTCTCTGCCACAAGAACCAGTGACGACGACCTCCGAAGTATCAACTGCCTCAAGCCAAGAGGGTTTGGCAGATCCAAAGGATGACAGCAAGGAGTCGGTCAATACCGATCCGAACTCCCGTATTCAAGAAGGATACTGGTTTATGCAGCAAATCGTGGAGCAAATCAACGATCGTGTGGAGAAAGATGTCAATCGATATGGGCATTTAGAAACGTCCCAATGGTTTTCTGATGTGATTTTGCCACAAGTTCAGTTGCTTAAGGAACAGATGAGTAACGAACATAATCCCCAAGAGGATAAGGAACTGCGACGGATGATAGAAGTGCAAATGGATCGATTAGAATTTACCATTCGCGATTTCTCATCGGTCTTTGCTCAGAAGAGCGATGATGGCTACGCCGAAGCCATGGAGAACTTCCAAAAGATCAAAGAAAATCAGAGCAGGATCGGACAAAAGCTAGCCGCAATCCAGAGCCCCCGATAGTTATGACAAGATAATCTGATGGACTGGAAAAGGAAAAAACGTCTCTAACGGCGAAGGTCATTGTTAGAGCGAGCGCTGCCGCGGTTAAAAATCCACCAACCATGTGGTTACCGTAAGAGGCAGGAGGAAAAATATATGAACTTCTTCATTCCAGAATACCGAGTTTTTGCGTTGTTTCGAACCATCGCAGTCATCGCTATGGTGCTATGGAGTTACTTTTATCCAGATATGGTCGAGGGCAAATCTTTTACAAGTGGAATCACTTTTTTAATCCTCTATAGTGTCTGCTTAACTCTCCTACTCTTTGCAAAAAGAAACCTAGCTAAACAGATCTATCTGTGTGCTTTCATCCTTGATCTGCTTTTTCTAGCTCGAATTATCCCCCTAACAGGAGGCGTAAATAGCGAATTTTTTCTCGGCTACATTCTCATTAATGCCCTATACAGTACTTGTTTTGGCCTGCAAAAAGGTCTAATTTGGGCGTGCCTGTCATTGATCTTATACCTCATGATCAACATGCCCCTGCCAGAAGGTGTTTATTGGGGTGATTTAGTTTTACGAGGAGCCACGTTGCTGGTGACTACAGCAGTAGTCGGATATCTATCGGACTCTGTGCAAAAGACAGGAAAAGAATTAGAACGCAAAGTCAGCGAACTATCGGCGTTAACGGAAGTCTTACACACGATCAACTCGAGCCTGGAACTTCCCCAGGTGTTATCATCGATCGTAGAGTTATCAGCTTCTATCATGAAGGTAAAGGCTTGTACCGTTCATATTTGCGAAGCTGAGACAGGTTTACTCCGGCTTGCGGCTGAACTCGGCTTCCACTCGCTTCGCGGTCGACTGCTCCCTATGCAAAAGTGTTTCATGGGAAAAGCGGTCGACACAGGCAATCCCATCGTATACATAACCGAATCAAAGCCCGACGAATCCTGTGGCGATTTATTGGTGAGAGAAGGCTTTTGTTGTGCCCTTTCGGTTCCGCTCGTCAGCCGGAGTCGCACACTGGGCGTATTGACTGTATTCGCCGATGAACCACACGCTTTTTCTGACGATGAAGTTCAGTTGATGGACATCTTAGCCAATCAAATTGGTAACGCCATTGAAAACGCCACCTTATATAAGCAACAACAGGACCTTCACTTGGCTATCGTGCAGGCTTTCGTGGCGGCCATCGATGCGAAGGACTCTTATACACGAGGCCATTCGGAGTATGTTCACCGCTATGTAACACGAATGCTTGAGCGTTTGGAGATTTCTGCAGAGAGAGCACAACAGATCGCCACAGCTGCGATTTTACATGATATCGGAAAAATTGGCATCAACAGCAATATCCTGCAGAAACCGGGTGCGCTAACAGAAGAAGAATACGCAGAAATCAAAATGCATGTGACCATCGGTGAGCAAATTATTTCTCAAGTAGCCCATTTTCGCGAACTGGCGCCGATTGTCGGTGCCCACCACGAGTGGTATAACGGCAAAGGCTACCCCGACGGGCTGAAAGGGGAGGAGATTCCCTTAGGTGCACGGATCATCGCTGTGGCCGACTGTTTTGAAGCGATGACGGCAAACCGGGTATACCGAAGAGCGCTGCCCAAAGAAGTGGCTATCGCGGAAATCATCCGCTGCAGCGGTGTACAGTTTGATCCGCAGATCGTACAGATCTTTGTTCAACTCGTTGAAGAAGGACTACTCGACGATATGAGCATACAGACCCAACGCGAAAAAAGGGAGGATGCGGGAGCTTGATCGAACGACAAAGAATCATTCAGGAATTCATTGAACTATGTGCGATCTCTTCGCCCGGTGGCGGCGAGCGTCAAATCGCTGATCGGTTGACCGCAACGCTGACACAGATGGGCTTCCGAGTCGAAGAAGACGATGCCGGTACGAAAATCCCCGGTAATGCCGGAAACCTCTATGGCCGCCTCGAGGGAAACGGTTCCGGCGGGGCTATTTTTTTCAGCGCCCACATGGATACGGTCGTCCCTTGTGATAAGGTTACACCGGTCATCCGGGACGGAGCCATCTATTCCGATGGAACTTCCATCTTAGGTGCCGACGACAAAGCCGGCATTGTGGCCATTTTGGAAGCACTGCGGGTATTGTTGGCAACGGGAGAGACTCGGCCGACCATCGAAATCATCTTTTCCGTTCAGGAAGAGGGGGGCCTCAAAGGGGCCAAAGTTTTCGATATCGGATGGCTTCAGTCCAAGATGGGCTATGTGCTCGATGCCTCTGGAGAGCCAGGCACGATTATCACCAGTGCACCTTTCCAAAACCATATCGAAGCTGTATTGTATGGACGGACTGCCCATGCCGGTATCTGTCCTGAAGAAGGTGTTAGCGCGATTAAAATCGCTTCTCGAGCTGTTCACCGGATGCGCTTGGGCCGCATCGACAAGGAGACGACAGCGAATATAGGGACGATTAACGGCGGTTCAGCGACGAATATTGTTCCTGAACGGGTCATCATCACCGGTGAGGCCCGTAGTTTACGAGAAGAAAAGTTGGAAGAACAGACAAGACATATGGCGGCATGCTTTCAACAGGCTGCACAGGACTTAGGAGGGCGGGCCGAAGTCAAGGTGAACCAGGTATACCCCGGATTCATTTTGACAGAAAAAGATCCCGTCGTCGCCCTGGCGTTGAAAGCGGCCCAAAGCCTCAACTTTACCTCGCAACTGGTGCCCATAGGGGGAGGATCCGATGCGAATATCTATAATGGTGCCGGTCTCCCTACGGCGAATCTGGCGATAGCCATGGAAAAAGTGCATACCAAAGAGGAATTCATCACGATAGATAACCTGGAACGGAATAGCCGCTATGTTTTAGAGATTATTCGCCAGTATGTGAAGGACCCCGCCCTTTCATAGTAAGGTTTGCAAAGAGATCCCGAAAGGAGAACGAATGGAACACCTAAAAGAAAAGACCTTGGAAAGTGAACAGATTTACCAAGGTAAGTTTATCAGTGTCCGAAAAGACCGGGTTACACTGCCCGACGGTACTTCCTCTTACCGGGAAATCGTTGAGCATCCCGGTGCTGCTGCTATCGTCCCGCTGACGTCGCGCAATGAGGTAATTCTGGTGCGACAGTGGCGTTATTCTATCGAAAAGGTTTCCATTGAAATCCCTGCGGGAAAGCTCAGTCCCGACGAAGAACCTCTCGATTGTGCTCAACGGGAACTAGCTGAAGAGACCGGTTTCGCCGCGAAGAAATGGCAGCACCTGCTCAGTTTCTACGCAAGTCCCGGCTTTTGCAACGAAGAAATGCATCTCTACATCGCCCGTGAACTGGTCATCGCCGATGCGAAGCCCGATGATGATGAGTTTGTAGAGCCGCTGGTCGTTCCTTTGGAGGCGGCCTTGGAAATGATTGAGACCGGTGAGATCACCGATGCCAAGTCGATTATCGGCTTATTGGAAGCCGCTCGCATATTGCAACGGGAAGAGGATTAATGGGAACATATTTCGGCGATTTTCATGTACACTTGGGTCGCTCTGACGCGGGGCGGCCCATTAAAATTACAGCAGCCAAAAACCTTACCTTGGAAGCTGCCCTCTGGGAAGGTAAGCACCGCAAAGGACTTGATCTCCTGGGAGTCATTGATGCAGCTTGCCTGCCTGTGATCTCTGATTTGGAACGGCTGATCGAGCGGGGAGAGCTGGAGGAGCTCTCTGGCGGCGGTTTTCGTTACCAGAAGGAGATGACATTTCTCGCCGGTGCGGAAGTGGAAACAGAGGAAAAAGGCGGCCCAGCCCATTTCCTCGCCTACCTGCCAACTTTAGAAAGTTTGAAGGCCTTCTCCCGGAGCGTGTGCGATTGGGTGACCAATCCCAATTTAAGTTCTCAGCACTGTCGCTGCCGTGCCTCCGATGTATTAAACCGGGTCGTTGAACTGGAAGGGGTCTTTGTTCCGGCCCACGCCTTTACTCCTCATAAAGGGCTATTTGGCCAAGGTGTCGACGACTTGGTGGAAGCCTTTACAGAAGGGGAACTCGATCACATTTGGGCGTTAGAATTAGGGCTTTCTTCTGATACGACTTTGGCCGATCGCATTCCCGGCCTAAAGGGTTTTACCTACCTGTCCAACTCCGATGCCCACTCATTGCCAAAAATCGCCCGCGAATACAATGCGCTGGAATTGGAGTCGCCCACTTTTTCCGAATGGGTCAAAGCATTGCGCAGACAAGAGGGGCGTCGTATCATCGCCAACTATGGACTTGATCCCAGGCTAGGCAAGTACCATCGCAGTGCTTGTCCCCGTTGTGAGACCATCACCACCGTAGAGCCGCCGGATTTTGGTCCATGCCCGAGCTGTGGCGCTCAAGTGCTTACGCCAGGGGTGCTTGACCGCATCGAATGGTTATCTCACCACGGCAACCGGTCTGTCCGAGACAGTGCCGATGTCTACGAGACTGTCGATCGGCCGCCCTATGTTCACCAGGTTCCGCTGGAATTCCTCCCTGGGATTGGACCAAAAGCGCGGCAAAAACTTCTCGAAGCTTTCGGTACGGAAATGAACCTGCTCCACCGGGTGACCGATGAAGAGATCCTAGGGCTGATGGGGCCGAAAATAGCTGCACCCCTCTTGGCACAGCGTCACGGAGAATTGACATGGACCGATGGAGGCGGGGGCCGTTACGGGCGGGTTCAGATGAAATAAGCGACCTCTCAATGAGGTCGCTTAAGTTATTTATATATCATGGAAGGAAATAACATCCCGCCGTCGAACCAATCAGACGAGAGAAACAGAGGAGGCACGAAAATGGCGTGGTTTCGATTGGAAGATGTACAGCGAGCCGTTTATTCTCTCGGAGTCATGACAAGTATGAACGGTTATCTCCCCGATTACGTCATCGACAACTACCTGGACGTCATAGACGATTCTGATTCTTCTTTGGAAAAGGTCTTTTACCAGCTACTTGCTCAAGAGTGCCCTATCGCCTATGAGTGTTTTCTAAGTTACAAAAAACAAACGGCATAAAAAAATCCCCCAAACAGGTTTGTTTGGGGGGAAGCGTAGGAAGTGCTTCCAGTTCCATAGGGAGTAACTTAATGGTAGCATGCTAATTGAAAAAGTGCAAGCGAAAACTATCTTTTTTACAGATGCACTGATAAGCAGAAATCGGCCTGAAGCAATCAAATTTTGTAATGGCTCCTTTTCTTTTGCATATGCATAAGTATCCAGTTCTAAAGGGGAAGGAAGGCTGTTTCGTGGTGCTTATGCTGCAAGGAGGGTACATGTCGGCGGGACGCCGGCACTTACATAGTCACTGGGCTTTGTATATTGTCGTCATCGCCATTATCGCGGTCGGGATTGCTTCAGGCGCCATAGCCTCAAAAATATTGCCGCCGGGACAGGCTGAAGAGTTGCAAACCCGTGTGATCAGCGCCTTTCAAAGTGCCAGGACCGGTGTCGACTATTCCTCACTCCTTTCCCTTGCGGTGACGCAAAACCTGAAAGCGATTGGTCTCATACTTTTTCTGGGGTTAACCGTGTTAGGACTGCCTTTTATCGCGGCCTTTCTTTATTTCCGTGGCTTTGTTCTCGGTTTTGCCGTGGGCTTTCTGATCTTAACTCGGCCAACGGACGGGATTTTTGTGGTTTTACTCACCCTTGTTCCATCCAGTTTAGTCTTCCTTCCGGCGCTGATCTTCGCCGGCGTCATGGCCCTGGCCTTCACGTTATGGCTGGTTAAGGGTCGTCAGCGCAGCCCCGTTTCCTTAAGCCAAGCCTTGCTCCTTTATGCCGGCGCTGGTGCCGGCGTGATGGTGCTCGCAACGGCGGCAGGATTGATTGACGCGTACGTAACGCCGGGGTTGTTGCGTATTTTTTATAGTTAATAGGGTATAGGGTTAATGCGGGTTACAGGTTACGTACCCTCAGTTTCTGTGAGGCCTCCATACAACGATATGGACAAAAAGAGACCACCGAAAGGGAAAAATTCTCCTTATCGGTGGTTTCTTTTTTGGAGTCGCTATTTTATTCTCCAGGGTAGATCTCATAAGAAGGGCGAATGCTGCCGTATAGGCCGGTCCCACCGGATTGCATATTGGGGGCGCCATAGTCGGGAAGAGTATTGGCTACACTCTGCGAAAATTGATTTCCGGTCGTATGGACAGGAGTAGCGTTGACAGGAGTGGCGTTAAGCGCATTTGCATTTGACAAGGAACGGGCGACGATATAATTACGACGACGAGCCATCATAAATTCCTCCTTTCGACATTAATCGGACTTAGTTTGACCAAGAGAAAAAAGGTCTAAGCAAAAAATATTTGGAAAAATATAGAATTATATTCTAGCCTGGTTTTTGTTTACATAAAATTTTATTAGTCGGGAGGGATGAGACTTGCTCTTTGTGATGATCACCAAAGTTCAGCGTCGGCTCCGGACATTTGTACGGCTGCTGGTAGTGTTGCTCGTCCTGGCTCTCTTGATCCCATCTTTGTTTACCATTAACGAGCGCTATGCAGCCGTACCGAAAGAAGAACGGCCCACGGGACAGCCGTTGCGGGTCGAAGAACCGCAGCTTTTAGATCAATTTGTAATCAAATGGAAGGAGTGGACGGAGAAGAAACCATGACAACCGATTCTTGCCAATGGAGCCGGCCCGATACTAAGGCCGAAATCAGTCGATTGCTGCAGGAGGGCGATGGGTCCCTCCTGGGCAGAGGGACAAGCCTTCGCAACGGAGAAGCCCGGCAGAACAGCAAAGGTACACTGGTACTTATGGACCGGATGAATCGATTCCTGAATTTCAATAAAGTGACCGGTACGCTTCGATGTGAAGCCGGCGTAACCATCAAAGAAATTATGGACATCTTTTTGCCGCAAGGCTGGTTTCTTCCCGTCACTGCAGATACAAAACAGGCGACATTAGGCGGTATGGTCGCGGCCGATACCCACGGGAATAACCACCATAAGAGCGGATGTCTCTCCGAATATGTAACAGGACTTGAAGTTATGGTCGCTTCTGGGGAAATCGTCTATTGTTCCCGCGAGGAAAATGCCGATCTCTTCAGCGCTACCGTTGGCGGCATGGGGTTGACGGGTATTATCCTCACGATCGATCTAGGTCTTCGAAAAGTTCCTACGGCCTATATGAGCGTCAATTACGAAAGAGCACGTGATTTAGATCAGCTCTTAGGCCGTCTGCTTCAAGCCGATGAAAGTGATGAATATGTGACAGCTTGGATTGACTGTACGGCTGGAGGCAGCGACTTGGGTCGAGGGATCGTTATCCAAGCCAGTCATGCTGTGGTGGAACAGCTTCCGCCGGAAATGAAAAACACTCCCTTGATTCTAGAACCGGAAAAAGCCGCTTGTTTTCCCTGTTCTCTGCCTGAATTCCTTTGGCACAGAAAAAGCGTTAAACTGGTGAACAGTCTTTATTACCTAGGGTCCATGTTCCGAAGAAATCCGAATCGCCTCGTCGATTGCAATCGTTTCTTTTATGGCCTCGATCGCCACGGCCATAGAGAGCGCTTTTACGGGAAAGAAGGTTATGTACAATACGAGTGTGTCATTCCCCATGATCACGTCCGTAATGCCCTCGTAAAACTGTTAGAAAAGATCGGCCGTCTTGAAAGGGTATCTTGTCTAGCCAAGCTGAACGTCTGCGGCCCCTGTCAGCCGGTTGGTTTATTGTCTTTTCCCATGAAGGGCGTGGCACTGAACGTCGATATCCCCGTCCGACCGGGGCTGCTCGTGGTATTAGACGAACTCGACCAGTGGGTCCTCCAAAACGGTGGACGGACTTCCCTCAACCATGACAACCGGATGAACGCTGAGTTGTTCCAAGAGATGTACCCAGATGTTTACCTGTGGAAAAGCATAAAACACAAGTATGACCCTGATAATCGCTTTATGTCCCACCTAGGTCGGCGGCTGCAGCTAACGGGGGTGGAGCAATGAGAAAAAAAATATTGATTTTAGGCGCCCAATCACCGATTGCCCGGGCTACTGCAGCGGAGTTCGCCCGGCAGGGAGCGAGTTTGTATCTGGCCGATACGAACAGTGAGGAGATCTCCCGCATTGCTTCAGACCTTTGGATTCGCATGAACGCATTCGTCCGTTATGGCTCTTTCGATGCATCCGAATACGATGAACACTCCGCCTTTTTTGCCAACGTAGTCGAAGAAATGGATGGGATCGATGGGGTTGTCGTGGCTCTCGACGAACGAGGTTCCCATAGCGAAGCGGTAGAACGCTTTTTGGAGGCCAAACGGATTATCGAAATCAACTATCTGGGAATCGTTTCGGTCTTAACGGCGGCAGCCAATTATCTGTCTGAGGAACGGAAAGGCTTTATCATCGGCGTCACGTCAGGGGCCGGTGATCGGAATGTCAGCAATTATCTGTATGGATCAGCGAAAAATGCCTTTGCCCACTTCTTGGACGGCCTTAGAAAACGATTGAAGAACAGGGATGTCCGAGTGATCACCGTCAAGTTGAAGACAGACATCGCCGAAGAGGCCCGATTGAAGATCCGAATTACCGCCCAAGAGATCGGCCAAAGGATTGCCCTCAGTCGCTTTAGAAAGCCGGACATCATCGTTCTCCCCAGTTTTTGGCCTTTTTTTGTGGCCATCGTACGGCGATTTTTTGAAAAAGTGTGGGAGTATATCAAAGGGTAAATCGGCAGGACAAGGGATCATCAGATCAGACCCAACCCTTGAGAATCATAGTTCTCTTCAGGCGAAAAAAGGCTGCACAACGGACAAAGTGCGGCCTTTTCTTTTGCCCCACAGAAGCTGTGGCTGGAAGGAATCCCCGCAGATCAGGTCGAAGATCTTTCGACAAGGAGGCTGAAAGCCCTGCAGCATGTAGATATATTTCTCACCCACTTGGCCGTGGAGCGAGGCTTGTCGGTCAACACCATTGAAGCGTATCGTCGCGATCTGGACGACTTGTCTGCTTTTTTGCGTGCGCAGGGAAGCAAAGATTCGGAAGAAATCAACCGTAACGATTTGGTGGCCTATCTCTATCACGTCCACAAGCGAGGGTTGTCCCCGGCTACCCGGGCTCGCCGCCTGGCCGCGATCAAAGGTTTTTTTGCCTTTCTGCTGGAAGAAGGCCTCCAACAGGAAGATCCGACTGAACTCATCGACGGTCCACGGCTGCATCGCCCCTTGCCGGACGTGCTCAATGTGGAGGAAGTCATCGCCTTGCTCGAAACGCCCCCCCGCACCACCGTCGGTTTACGGGACAAGGCGATGCTGGAGACGATGTACGCTTGCGGGCTGCGGGTCAGTGAACTGGTCGGACTCACCTTGGACCAAGTGCGTCTGGACATCGGATTCGTCCGGGTCGTCGGTAAAGGCGCTAAAGAGCGCATCGTCCCCCTGGGCAGTCACGCCCGGCAAGCCATCGAGGAATACCTGGAAAAAAGCCGTGGTAAGCTACTGGGACAGACAGGGGAAAAACACCTCTTTGTAAACCAACGAGGAAAAGCATTGACACGGCAAGGTTTTTGGAAAATTTTAAAGGCCTATGTCGAGCAAGCAGGGATCCTGAAGGACGTGACCCCGCACACCCTGCGGCATTCCTTTGCGACGCACCTGCTGACGAACGGAGCCGACTTGCGGGCAGTTCAGGAAATGTTGGGACATGCCGATATATCGACGACTCAGATTTACACCCATCTTACGACTGGACGTATCCGGGAGGTCTATGACCGCAGTCATCCTCGAGCCCGTATGCACAAGCGGGCAGAGGAGGCTCCCGTCAATTCCCGATGAATGAAAAGCAGAAGAAGGGATTCTATATGCGCAACAAACGGGTTATTCTCATCGTGTTGGACAGCGTGGGCATCGGGGAACTGCCTGATGCGGGTCGTTATGGTGATGAAGGGAGTAATACATTAGGGAACATCGCCCGGGCTGTCGGAGGACTGAAGCTTCCTCATTTAGGCCGTTTGGGTTTGGGACGGATTGCGCCCATCGAAGGAGTGCCTCCAGAGGTTCGTCCAACAGGGGCCTTTGGAAAGATGGCAGAACGGGCTCCCGGGAAGGACACGACGACAGGTCACTGGGAATTGGCCGGGGTCATCTTGGACAAGCCCTTCCCCACCTATCCGGAGGGCTTTCCTCGAGAAGTGCTCGATGCCTTTGAGCAAGCCATCGGCCGTAAATGCTTGGGCAATGTAGCCGCATCGGGAACAGAGATCATCGAACGTCTCGGCTCCGAACATATGAGCACAGGCTATCCTATCGTCTACACATCGGCCGATTCGGTCTTTCAAATCGCAGCCCACGAAGAGGTCATTCCTTTACAAGAACTCTACCGTTACTGCCAAATCGCCCGGGACATCCTCACCGGTGACCATGCGGTCGGGCGAGTGATCGCTCGGCCCTTTTTAGGATGTCCGGGAAGCTTTACCCGGACGACAAATCGTCACGATTACTCCTTGAAACCACCGGGCCGGCTTATCTTTGATGTTGTCAAAGAGGCTGGCCAGGATGTAGCTGCTGTGGGAAAAATCTATGATATATACGCGGGTCAGGGTATAACGAAGCCTGTGACGACCAAGTCCAATATGGAAGGTATCGACCAGACCTTGTCCTTTATGAGAGATATAGACAAAGGTATGATCGTGACGAATCTGGTCGACTTCGACATGCTCTACGGTCACCGGAACGATACTGAGAAATATGCCCAGGCGCTAGAAGCTTTTGACCAGCGGCTCCCGGAGATTCTCAATGCTTTACAAGAGGGGGATCTGCTGATTCTGACCGCGGATCACGGCTGCGATCCGACGACCCCCTCAACGGATCATTCGCGAGAATATGTGCCTGTGATTCTGGCCGGTTCTGCCGTTCCGGCAGGCACCGATCTGGCTGTGCGCAATACCTTTGCCGATGTAGGGGAAACGGCCCTCGCCTGGCTCGACTTGCTCAGTTTAGGTGTCGGTGAATCGATGCTGAAATAGAATGGGGGAAGTTCATGCGGGCTTATGATATCATCGCCAAAAAGCGGGATGGGCAGGCACTGACAGGGGAAGAGATCCGTGCTTTCATCCATGGCTATGCCCAAGGAGATATTCCCGACTACCAAGCTGCAGCTTGGTCTATGGCCGTCTATCTAAAGGGCATGAACGTCCAAGAAACGGCGGCTCTCACCGAAGCGATGGTCACATCGGGAGAACAGATGGACTTGTCGGCGATTGACGGTGTGAAGGTCGATAAGCACAGCACCGGCGGTGTCGGTGATACGACCACCTTGATCCTGGCTCCGCTCCTGTCAGCGATGGCGCTTCCCGTGGCTAAAATGTCTGGGCGTGGACTCGGCCATACGGGAGGAACCCTGGACAAACTAGAAAGTATCCCGGCCATGAAGGTGGGCCTGTCAACGGATGAATTCATCGATCAGGTACAACGTATCGGTATCGCCGTAGCCGGGCAGACGGCGAATCTGGTACCGGCTGATAAAAAGCTCTACGCTTTACGGGACGTCACGGCAACGGTTGAATCGATACCGCTCATCGCTTCCAGTGTCATGAGCAAAAAACTGGCCTCGGGCGCCGATGCCATCCTGCTTGATGTCAAAGTCGGCCGAGCCGCTTTTATGAAGACAAAAGAAGAGGCCTTAAAACTGGCTCAGGCGATGGTAGATATCGGCAGTCGATTAGGCCGTCGCACGATGGCCTTGCTCACATCGATGGAACAGCCCTTAGGCAACGCGGTCGGCAATGCCCTAGAGGTAGCCGAAGCGGTAGCCACTCTGGCTAATCAAAGCGATTGCGGCTTTGGACCTGTTTCAGCGGAATTAAAAAAGGTTACCCTGGAACTGGCCGCCCGTCTCGCCTGGATGGCTGGTAAGGCGAGCAGTGTAGAGGAAGCGATGGTACTAGCGGAGGAGAAGCTGAGCTCCGGCGAAGCTCTAGCGCGGTTCCGTTTGTTTGTCGAGGCGCAAGGCGGTGACGGACGAGTCGCCGAAAACCCGGAGGAAATCCTGCCGCGCAGCACCTATCGAGAGCCGGTACGAGCCGAAAAAGCGGGTGTCGTCACATCCTTAGACGGGTTGATCATCGGCCAAGCGGCAGCACTGCTCGGTGCCGGGCGCAGTAAAAAAGAAGATGCCGTCGATCCCGCCGTCGGTGTCGTCATCCATAAGCGTATCGGTGATCCGATAGAGCCTGGTGACGTGCTGGCCGAGATTTTTGCCAATGACCGCGGCCGTGACGAAGCAAAGCAACTAGTTCGTAGCGCCTATACCATTTCCGTAGGAAGTGCTCAGGTGCCTATACTCCCGCTCATCCTTGGTGAGGTTCGGCCGGAGCAGTGAAGTGAAAGAGCAAGAAATGACTCACCGACAGCTTGCCGAGGCCATCATCGATCAACATAACGCCATGACTTTGGCGATTGTCGACGGCGAGGGATTTCCCTGGCTGGCACCGGTCTACTACGTGCATAAGGATTTTCATTTTTACTTTTTCTCCGATCCTGCCTCCCGTCATGCCTCAGTCCTCTCCCTTACAGAGGAAGACCAATCGGTCCCGGCAAGTGCCGCCATTTACAACGACCCTGACGATTACAGACACATTCGGGGGTTGCAAATGAAGGGGTGTCTCAAGCGAGTCACCGGCAGAGGTGACCGTGCTCGGGTAATGACTGCGTTCGGGCTGCGATTTTCCTTCTTCGCCAGGTTTCTTCAAGAACCGAGGTTGCTCAAAAGCCTTCAAAAAAACGAACTATACCAGTTTAGCGCACAAGAACTATGGATCACCGACAACAGCCGCCTCGGCTTCGGTCGTCGAGCTTCTTTCCAACCCTGATGCAGCTATTCCAGAACTGGTAGAAGATGAAAAGACCAACGTCATCGGAAACGAATACGAAGCGACTGCCAGAATGACCCTATCCCCCTCAGGAAATACTGATACTGACCAGCAGACGGAAACAGATAGAGGGGGAATAGGCATTGCATCGATGTTGGAAAGGGCTTCCGGTCTTTGTTGCCTTCCTTGTTCTTTTTAATGTACTTCCCATGCGAGCCTGGGCGGCTCCTACTCCAACTCCGGCACCGCTGCAGACGGAGGCTGATTCGGCCGTCCTCATGGATCCGACGACAGGTACGGTACTCTTTGAGAAGAATCCTCATAAACGGGTTGCCCCAGCTAGTGTGACCAAGCTGATGACCATGTTGATCGCTGTGGAAGCCTTGGAACAAGGGCGAATCAGCTTAGAAGACAGAGTGGTTACCAGCCAACGAGCTTACGAAATGGGCGGTTCCCAAATCTACCTCGAACCGGGTGAAGAGATGTCCATGAAGGACCTCCTCGCTTCTATCGCCGTCCAGTCGGCCAATGATGCCTGTGTGGCTGTGGCCGAACACTTGAGCGGTTCCTATGAGGCTTTCGTGGAAGAGATGAATAAAAAGGCCGAATCGCTGGGTTTGCAGAACACCCATTTCGCGAACCCACACGGGTTGCCGGCAGAAAACCACTACACCTCGGCGTACGATATGGCTACCGTCGCCCGGGAAGCCTTGAAATACCCAAAAGTGCGTGAATTTTTCTCCATCAAACACTATAAAATTCGTCCTGACAGCGCAAAGCCCATGCTGTTAGACAACCACAACAAGCTCCTCTGGTGGTATCCCGGGTCAGATGGTTTTAAGACTGGTTGGACGAGTGAAGCAAAGTACTGTCTCGTGTCTACAGTCGAACGAGAGGGCTTGCGATTCGTAGCCGCGGTTTTTGGTGTACCGGAAATACGGGGACACTTCAAAGAATCGATGAAGCTGTATAACTACGGTTTTGCTCGCTACACCTATAGATCGGTAGCCAAAGCCGGTGAAGTGCTCGGCAACGTTCCGGTAGGTAAGGGAGAGAAAGAAACCGTCTCTGCAATACCGCGGGGAACACCGGGAATTTTAGTGGAACGAGGGAAAGAGAAAGGTATCGAATCGCGCATTGAGCTGCAACCTTATGTGGACGCGCCTGTAAGTGCAGGCCAGAAGATCGGCGAACTGGTCATCCTCCAAAGCGGCAATGAAATTCGCAGGGTTGATCTCGTCGCGAAAGAAGAGGTAGCTTCAGGTAAATTCTCTACGATGATGACCAAGATGATGCAGAAAATGTATGGATTCCAATAAGCTTCGCAACCTTCGGTCAGGACAACCTTTCTGCCTAAATCACTCCCTCCGTTCGTTACACTTCGGAGTTTTTCGAGGGATATAGTCCTCTATCATAGCCTTAACGTTGAATATGGCCCGTTGCAGGTACGGCGTATGCCGTACCTATAATTTTATCCTACAACCTGCTCGTAGGAAGGATTTTCCAAATTATCGTCGAAGGGAATGATATATAAGGTATCTTTGCGCATAAAAAGGACGGTGACCCTAAGTGGACTTAGATGCCAGTTTGTCCGGTGAGACATTGGTCGTTCGCCTCTATGGTGAACTCGACCTAAGGGTGAGCGATCACTTGCGGCCTCGTCTGGATAAAGAGTTGGACCGGCAGCGAGTAAAACATCTCCTATTCAATTTACGGGGCGTTGACTTTATCGATAGTTCTGGTATCGGTTTTATCTTGGGGAGGTACAAAAAGGTAAAGGCTCAAGGCGGAACGGTAGCCTTGACCGGACCAAATCGGTCCGTTCATCGCATCCTGGATTTGTCCGGTATGTACAAAGTGATGAGCGGTTTCGCCAACGAATCGGATGCGCTAAAGGCTCTGGAAGGAGGGAAGCAGGTGTGAAACATAAAAACACGGTCAAGCTGGAGTTCCCCAGCATTCCCGATAATGTGGCTCTTGCTCGCGTTGTCGTCGGCACCATGTTGGCGAACATGGATTTTACCCTTACCGATGTGGACGATGTAAAAGTTGCTGTATCTGAAGCGGTCTCCAATGCGGTCCTCCATGGCTATCAAAATCGGTCCAATGGATTGGTTTATCTGACCATCACGGCGGAACCAGAAGGGCTAGAGATCATCGTAGAGGACTACGGTCGAGGAATTCATGATGTGGAAAAAGCTCTGGAACCAGCTTTTTCGACACTTCCGGAACGGATGGGCATGGGTTTTGTCTTTATGAAGTCATTTATGGATAAACTGGAAATAGACTCTCAAGTGGGCCGCGGAACGCGGGTGCGGATGTTTAAAGCATCCCTGCAAGCGATGCGAGCCGTCCAGTAAGGGGACCACCATGAATCAACGGCTTTCGGAGATGAACCTTCCTCGATTCCCTCTCTTAGGCGAGGCGGAAACGACTTGCCTGCTTAAACTTGCTCAGAATGGAGATAGCGAAGCACGGGAGCGCTTGATCCAGTGTAATCTTCGCCTCGTTTTCAACCTTGTCCAGCGCTTTCAACACCGAGGTTATGAACTGGAGGATCTCTTCCAGATCGGCACGATCGGTCTCATCAAGGCCATTGACAAGTTTGATTTATCCTATAATGTTCGCTTCAGCACCTATGCCGTACCGATGATCATCGGTGAAATCCGGCGCTTTCTGCGAGACGACAGCCCGATCAAGGTCAGCCGATCCTACAAGGAAGTAGCTCAGCGGGTTCATCGGATCCGTCAAGAGTTAAACGGTACTCTGGGACGTGAGCCTACCGTTCCTGAAATCGCCTTGGCCATGAATATCCCCGTTGAAGATGTGATCGAGGCCTTGGAAGCAGTGCAGGCTCCGACTTCGATCCACGAAACATTGTATCAAGACGACGGCGATCCGATTTTTCTCCTCGATCAACTCGCTTCAAACAATGCCGAAGAGACTAACTGGTTTGACCACTTGGCCCTCAAAGATGTCCTTTCTCGCTTATCGCCGCGGGAGCGAGAGATTTTGCAGATGCGTTTTTTTGAGGACAAGACCCAGACGGAAGTGGCGAATCTCATCGGCTTATCCCAAGTCCAGATCTCACGGATTGAGCGGGCAGCCTTAAAGAAGATTCGTGACATGTTGGACTATGCCGAAGATGTGGCTCCCCCGGGGGACGGCAGCGGAGGATAGGCGTAAGACATCTAGGGAGAATAGCCAGAACCTAAATAGGTTAGCTTAGAGACAGCAGAAAGTTAACCCTTCGAATTTGATTTCCTTGGCATACTCCCGAAATGGTGATGCATATGATTCGCCCAAAAAAACGCATATGGATCGTGGGGATCATAACGCTCCTTGCGCTAAGTGGCCTGGGGTTATGGTGGTTATGGCAAAAGGATAAACCTCCGAAGGAATCTGTATTGGTAAAGACGGTTCAAACGGTTCGATGTACAGACATATATTCATATACCCTTTATGCAGCTTTTTAGACGCATTCTTACTAGCAATAGATGGCAAGAAATGAGTAGATCTCTCGATAGAAAATAAGCAAAGACCGCCCTAGTCGGAAAAGACGAGGGTGGCCTTTCTTTTTTGGTATAAAAGCCTAGTGAATCATTCAATAATACATGAAGGAGCGGGCGGTCTCGGCAGCAGTTTGACATGATAAGGAGAGAAGGATGGGAAAATCCAAAAAACGACGGGTCATCGTGATCACCGATGGCGACCACGTAGCCAAGAAAGCCATCGAGATTGCTACCCGAAACATCGGTGGGCGGTGTATATCCCTCTCAGCTGGTAATCCGACGCCGCTAAGCGGAAAAATAATCGCCAAAAAAATCTTATCGACACCTCATGATCCCGTGGTTGTGATGGTAGACGACCGCGGAGTCGTCGGCATGGGTGCCGGAGAACAGGCTTTGCAGGAACTGACGGAGGATCCCCGGATTCAGGTGATCGGTGCAGTTGCTGTCGCCTCCAACACGATCGGTGCGGAAGGCGTCGAGGTTCACGCTTCCATCGACCGTCACGGCCGAGTCTGGTCCGGACCTGTCGATAAAAACGGCTATCCCGAACCGGAAGGTCACCGCTATTTAGAAGGGGACACCGTGGAAACCTTGAGTAACTTATCAGTTCCGGTCATCGTCGGCACAGGGGATATTGGAAAAATGCAAGGCGCCGATCACGTGCGCTTCGGCGCACCGATAACGACAAAAGCCCTCCGGGAAATCCTGCGCAGGGCTGAATCCATGGAATAGGAGTTACAGCATGGATGAGAGAGAGACGGCCCAAGGGGCCGGAGCTTCCCGCAAAGTGAAAGAACCGGAGTTTTCTGAAGCCAAGATCACTGACGACTTACAGACGAATTTGATGCAAATCGATTCGGAACTGGGTGTCAATGTGGGCTTTGATGTAGGCTGTCGAAAGATGGATATTGCCGGCCGGAAAGCGGCTTTGTACTACGTCAATGGTTTTACAAAAGATCTCGATATGCTCCAGATCATGCGCAGTCTGGACGATTTCGAAAAAGGCGCGAAAGAAAAAGAACAATTTAGCATTGACCACCTGGTGGACCGGTACCTCTTTTATCTACAGGTGACCAAAGAGGCCAAGATTCGTCAAATTTACTACCACATCTTATCTGGGCGGATCGCCATCCTTTTCGATGGCGAAAAAGAGGCCGTCATCGTCGAAGCCCGCCAGATGCCGGCGAGACAGCCTGAAGAACCGGACATTGAGCGAGTCGTCCGAGGCAGCCGCGATGGCTTTACGGAAACGATCGTTACGAACACGGCCTTAATCCGCCGCCGGATCCGTGACCCCCGCCTTCGGTTTAAGCTGACACAAGTGGGCCGTCGTTCGCAAACGGACGTTTGTATCGCTTACATCGAAGACATCGCCGACCCCCATCTGATTGACGAAATCATGGAACGCGTCAACAGTATCGATATCGATGGACTGCCGATGGCTGAAAAAACGCTGGAAGAGTTCATCACCGGCAACGACTGGAACCCCTATCCCCGTGTGCGCTATACAGAAAGACCGGACGTGGCGGCCCAGCATCTGCTAGAAGGCCATGTGCTCGTCATGTGCGATACGTCGCCATCAGTCATGATCGCACCGGTCACGGTTTTTCACCATTTGGAACATGCGGAAGAGTACCGCCAAAACCCCCCGGTAGGGATCTATTTGCGGATCGTCCGTTATGCGGCGATTTTCGCGTCTCTCTTTGTGTTGCCCTTATGGGTTCTCGTCACCTTACATCCCACATTGTTACCACCGGGGCTGGCCTTCATCGGACCTAAGAAAATGGGAAATGTTCCGATTCTCGCACAAGTGCTTATCGCCGAATTCGGCTTAGATATGCTGAGGATGGCAGCGATCCACACACCGACGCCGCTGGCCACAGCACTCGGTTTAATTGCGGCTTTCATGATCGGTGAGGTCGCCATCAACGTAGGACTTTTCAACCCCGAAATCATCTTGTATTTGGCTGTAGCCGCTGTGGGCTCCTTCGCCACCCCCTCTTATGAGTTAGGACAGGCCAATCGACTTGTCCGGCTATTTCTCATCCTGATGACGGCTGCCTTCAGTTGGATTGGATTGCTGATCGGTGTTTTGGCTTTTCTGGCTCTAGTCATCCGGACAAAGTCCTTCGGAAAACCTTACTTCTGGCCCTTAGCACCGATCAACGTCAAAATGATCCCTGTGGCACTGTTGCGTGCACCTGTACCAGCGAAGCGCCTTCGGCCGCAGATGCTCGATCCCATTGATCCCGATCGCTTGCCCGATGCTTACGCCGGAGCCGCCGGCGGTGCAGCCCAAGGCACCCCTCAGACCCGAAAAAATCAACAGGGTGGGAGCCGAAAATCGAGCAAGACAGAGCGGGAAAAAGTCAACAAGGTAAAAAAAAATGATTCCAAAGTCATCCCGATCATAGGAACTTCGAAAATAGAGGCCCCAAGCCAGGATAATGAAAAAAGTTCCGGCTCTCCTCGTTGGCGCCAGCAAAGGCGAGGACTCTGGACTTGGTTCAAGACAAAAATGGGAGGCAAAAAACGGTGAAAATCACCTCGGTTCTCACCTTAAGTCCGACCAAAGTGGAAGCGGAGCGCCCACCGATTATTGGAATCCCTCGTGCCCTTGGTTACTACGAGTACCTGCCACTGTGGAGAGCTTTCTTTGAATGCCTCGGCTGCAGTGTCGTTCTATCACCAGTAACGAACAAAGCCATCTTGGATCAAGGGGTGCGGGCTTCTGTCGACGAGGCCTGCCTCCCAGTAAAACTATACTATGGTCACGTGAAGGCTCTCAGTGGGAAAACGGACTATGTCTTCGTGCCCCGCATGATCAGCGTTCAATCGAAGACCTACCTATGCCCGAAATTTCTCGGCCTTCCCGACATGTTGCGAGGTGCTGCCGCTTTTGATTCAACCTATCCCCAGATGCTGGTGGCTAACGTGAACAGTCGGCTCTCAGGAGGCGGCTGGGATAAGGCTTTAATGGAAGCGGCGGAAGAACTCGGTTTTTCCCGTTTACGGATTCGGGAGGCTCAAAAAATCGCCTGGAAAGCCCAAAAGGATTTCGAGCATCGCCTGATACAGGGGGAGTACCCACCATCAGCCCTAGCGATCTGGGAAAAAAGCGGACGGGTTCTTGAACCGGAAGGGGTTTTACCGAGGAGCACCAAGCGACGGGAATCGGCCCCCTCCGGTGGTCCCCGCATCGCCGTCATGGGCCATTCATACCAGCTTTTCGATTCCTTTACCAGTATGAATCTACTGGCCCGATTGAAAGCCAAAGGTGTTCGAGTGATCACGCCGCTGGCTACGGATGATGAAAAGTGCCGCCAAGCGACTCGTTTTCTCCCTAAACGGCTTTTTTGGTCCTTCGGCCAAAAGTTGCTTGGAAGTTCTCTTCACCTAATGAACGAACCGCTCGACGGCCTCATCTATGTAGCGGCCTTCGGTTGCGGTCCAGACAGCATGATCGGGGAGATGGTCGAACGCCATGCCCGCCGTCTCGATCAAGTCCCTTATCTACTGCTGACTATCGATGAACATACCGGCGAAGCCGGTGTGGTGACGAGAATTGAAGCTTTCTTGGACTTGATCACGCGGCGGAAGGAAGGGCATCTTCTGTCGGCTAAAGCCCAATTAGGATAAGCCTATCCAGATTAAAGGACGGTTGAGGCAACGATATGAAAGTCACCTTCCCCCACATGGGCAATATGGCCATCGTCGTAAAAGCCCTATTAAAAGAGCTGAATATCGAATTCATACCTCCACCGCCGATCACGAAACGAACCCTTTCCTTAGGAGTTCAGCATGCCCCCGAGTCGGCCTGCTTGCCCTTAAAAATGAACATTGGCAACTTTTTGGAAGCTGCTGAGAAGGGAGCCGACACGGTTCTCATGGCCGGTGGGATCGGACCTTGCCGCTTCGGCTATTACAATCAGGTCCAGCGGGAAATACTTAACGACCTCGGTGTGAACTTGAATATGATCGTTCTTGAGCCGCCCGATAACCATATCGGTGAACTCCTCAAACGTCTACGCGCGCTCACTGGGTCCAACTCATGGTGGCGACTGGTGAAAGCCATTCGCTTCGCCTTTGCCAAATGCGAAGCCCTCGATGACCTGGAGAAAGCGGCCTCGCGCATACGCTGCCGGGAACTGCAACGGGGCGATGTGGACCGGGTCTACGCTCAGGCATGTGAAGCGATCGACCAAACTACCACCCCAAAGGAAATCGAGCAGTGCCGCGATGAGTTTTTGACGAAAATGCGTTCGCTGCCGCTGGATCATCAAAAACGTCCGATTCGCATCGGTATCGTCGGCGAGATCTATACACTGCTTGAACCGAGTTCTAACGGTTTTATGGAAAAGAACTTAGGCCGCCTCGGAGCCGAAGTGAGCCGGTCTATTTATCTGAGTGAATGGGTAAACGAACATCTGCTCAAAGGGTTGTTGCCAGTCAAGGGACACAAGCTCACCCGCAAGCGAGCGCAGCCCTATTTAAGCTGTATGGTAGGCGGCCACGGTCAAGAATCGATCGGTGCAACCATCGAATATGCCCAGCAAGGCTATGACGGCGTCATCCAGGTGGGTCCTTTGACTTGTATGCCAGAGATTGTGGCTCAGTCCATCATGCCGAATGTAGAAAAAGATTTTCACATCCCTGTTTTAACCATCTATGTAGACGAACAGACCGGTGAAGCGGGACTGCTGACTCGCCTGGAAGCCTTTGTGGACATGCTGGAACGGCGTAAACGCAATCAGGTCGAATCGGGAATGCAGGGATAGGTAGGAACTACATTTTACTTTGCTAGTTCGAGATTTCGTATGAAGGAGAACGTTCCATGGTAAAAGACCTCTTATACCTCGGGGTAGACGTAGGTTCCGTTTCGACCAACCTGGTCTTAATCGATAAATGGGGCGATGTCAAGGAGGCCCTTTACCTGCGGACACAGGGACGTCCACTGGAGACGATTCAGCGCGGTTTAGCCAAGCTGGCAGAGCGATATGACGATCACCAGATCGGCGGAGTGGGTACGACCGGCTCAGCTCGTACTCTCGCCTCGGTCGTCCTCGGTGCTGATGTAGTAAAAAATGAGATCACGGCCCATGCTGTCGCTGCGAGCCGTCTCGTACCAGGGGTACGAACGATCCTGGAGATCGGCGGCCAGGATTCGAAACTCATTCTCCTCAAAGACGGTGTCGTATCGGACTTCTCCATGAACACGGTCTGCGCGGCCGGGACGGGATCCTTTCTAGACCAGCAAGCTGCGCGGCTGCAAATATCGATTGAAGAATTTGGAGAACTCGCCGTCAAGGCAAACCATGCTGTACGTATTGCCGGGCGATGCTCCGTCTTTGCTGAGTCAGACATGATTCATAAGCAGCAGATGGGTCATTCCCTCGAGGATATCGTTGCCGGCCTCTGTGAAGCACTGGTGCGAAACTTCCTAAACAACTTGGGGAAAGGCAAAAAATTGGAGGCCCCTATTGTGTTTCAAGGCGGTGTCGCGGCCAATGTGGGCATGCGTCAAGCCTTCGAAAAAGCATTAGGCCATGAGATATTCATCCCCGAGCACCATAAGGTCATGGGCGCAGTCGGTTCGGCGCTGCTGGCCCAGGAAACGGTCAACCGTGCTGGCGGATTAACGCAGTTTAAAGGATTCTCTATGTCCGAAGAGAAGATCGCCGCTAACTCTTGGGAGTGCGGCGACTGCCCAAACCTTTGTGAAGTTATCGAAATACAAGAAGCCGGTCAACTGTTAGCCCGTTGGGGAGACCGCTGCGGAAAATGGGAAAATGCCCTTGCGGTGGCTCGAAGCGAGGCGGCGTCGGAGGCGCAGTTGCAGACAGCAGGACAGTGAAGCGATAAGGAAAGAAAAATCAAACTTGTTCAAGTAAACTCAAAGAGAAACTAACACCAGAAGTGCAAAACCATGAAATGCTAAAACTACCAAGAACCACCCCAAGGAAGAAAAAAACTCACGATAAAAAACCGCTCCTGCACCTCTTAGTGTGCTGGGCGGTTTTTTATCACCCTTTCAAGGGTTTTACATAATATACAGCATCCCTGCTCCGGCAGTCCGGAAAGGAGAGAGATGCTATGGTAAAGGGACAGGAAAGCCTTGCACTTTCCAAATGGGAGCTAGATGTGCTCCAGGAATACCCCTACCAAATCGTAGGGGCGGAGCAGCGGGGAAACTCGTGGCGGCTGGACACAGACCGTGGTCTAAAAGCGTTGTACCGGTATGAAGAAAAGGCAGGACAGGTGTCCCAGATGCATGCCCTGTTAGAGCACCTGGCAGCCCGAGGATTTCGGCGCACCAACAGATTCATCCGTACCCGCGATGGCTGGCCCTACGTGTATCGTGGGACCTACACTTACGTCCTGACCGATTGGGCAGCAGGCAGGCCAGCCGACTTCAGCCAAGAATCAGACTTACAGCGGGCGACTCAGACATTGGCGGAAGTCCACCGTCTAGGGGCGGGAAGCCCTGTCAACAGCGGTACTTCCTTGTCCCAGGAAAACCAGTGGAATCGGAAGCTGGCCGAGCGCAGAGAATCCTTGCAGTGGTATCGCCGTTTAGCTGAAGCCAAAAAGCCCCCCAACGAATTTGAGGCACTTTTTTTGGAACGGGCCAACGAATTCGAAAGGAAGGCTGCTACGGCGCTTCAGGAGTTGGCCGATGGAGGAATTGAACGAGTAGCCGATGAGGTGCGATCAGCGGGGATCGTCTGCCATCGGAATTGGCGGGAGGAAAATTTGCGTTTTAACGGTGAACAACGGTTGGCAGTCATCGGCTGGGACGCTTGCGGGGCCGATCTGCCTGTAGTGGAGTTAAGCCAGTTTATCCGACGGGCGATGGCAGCCCGGAAATCCTGGGAGGTGGATCTAGGTCGGCAGATACTCGCCCGATATGAAGAGACTTGTCCTCTCAGCGGAAAAGAGAAAAAGATTCTTCTCGGATTGCTCGCTTTTCCCCAGCAGTTCTGGGGTACTGTCTCGGACTATTTTCGCGGCCAGCGAGATGGAGAGGAGATGACGGTCCGGCTCCGGGAAGGCATCACCGAAGAAGAGCATCGGGAGACCTTTTTAGCAGAACTTCGAGGCTCCCTGTCGCCGGGATGAACGATGTAGATGCGAGTGGAGGTGAAAGACTATGTGGATGCAGAGCCGTTATGTCGGCGTCGATCCTCGATTCCGGCAGCCCCGGAAAAAAAACCGCTCAAGACCGATGGAACGTCAGGAACGAAGAGAGCGCCCAGAACGGCGCGATCAGGTTGAACGGTCCCGTCAGGTAGAACCGAGAATTCCGAATGTTGATGAGGCGGCTTTTGAACGCCTGTTAAAAGAACCGGTTCTCGATCGAACCATCCCGGGTTGCGAACCCTTGCCACAGGAACTCGTAACCACGGCAAAAGAGGAAGGATCCTTGGTGGGATCAAGCCAAGAAAACCAATACGACAAAAGCGAAGGGCTTAAAGAAGTTGAACCCGAAAACAGTGAGGACACCTTGCCGCTAACGGAAACCATAGAAGTTGTAAATCCCCTGTCAGCTGATGAAATACCGCTTGTTTCCGCGCCACCGCCTGAGACAACATCCGTAGATGATACGGTGATACCCCTTTTTCCGGATCCACTCAATGGTATAGAGGCAAATCGGTCAGTGAACCAAAGCGTATCCAACATGAAGGCACCTGTGACGGTCATGGAGGATCTGGAACGTCTTCCCGATCGGGAAGCGATCGAACAGGTGCTTCTGGAACATGATATGAAGATGCAGAACGTCCTGCGCCAAGGGGACCGGAGGATTATCGAGACCGATCAAGGTTCCATCGTCATCGAAACGGTCAACGGTCCTCATGCCTTTCGCCAGATCCAAAATGTCATCCATGCTTTGCGGCATCTTCAGGATAATGGCTTTCCCCATTGCCCGAATCCACTCTTTTCCAAGTACGGTGAAACGGTCATTCCCTGGGAGGATCGAGCCTATTACATCTACCCCAAGATTTCCGGCCGAACGGTGAAGTTGGAAAGTACTCGTGATTTTCGGGAAGCTGGCCGTGCTTTAGGGTTGCTCCATCGCAGCGGACGGGGGTTCCAAAGTCTTTATCCCGGATTAAGAGAAGAAGACTCTAGCTTATCCCGGTTTAGGGAGGGGAAGGAAGCGGCCGAGAGGTGGCTGGAAAAAGTTCAGAGTCAGCGCTTCTTCTCTGATGCTGATCGTCTGCTCAGGGATGACATGCCGAAACTAACCGAGCGGGCTGAAAAAGCCTTCGCTTGGGTGGAGGAGGTCTATCAGGCAAGACGGAAGCAGGTCGATGAGGAGGGTGCTTTCTGTCATGGTCGTTACGGCACGGAGGCACTCCTAAAAAACCATCAGGGCTTCTGGGTCGAACAATTCAATGATTGTCGCAGTGATGTACCTGTCCTGGATTTAGCCGAATTTATCGCTGCTGTGACCCGCAGGTCTCGTGATGGCTGGAAAGACGCTTTGAATGTCATTGAAGGCTATGAATGGGCCGAGAAGTTGAGGCAGTCCGATTGGATGATTCTTCTAGGCCATTTGCTGTTCCCCTTTAGCCTATGGGAATACTTGGAGCAAAGACAACAGACCCCATCCAAGACGATCGAGATCATTCCAGATCGCAAACTACAGGATCAAGGGTATCGACGGGCTCGCCGGGCTGTGGAGATGTGCAACCGGACCTATGTAGCCGCCTATCGCTTAGCGGCACACAGTGAAATCGAGCTTCCGTTTCGAGACTGAGTCATAAGCGTAAGAAGATAGGAAAGGGTTAAAGAAAACGCTGCCTGTAGCGGAGCTGTCTCCGGCAGGAAATTTCTTTACCGAGACAGAATAAAGAGGTATGAAATTTCCCGAACGATGGGAGTCGACGGTCATGGACGAAAGGGACCTGAAGACAACGGCACCAGTTCAGGTAAAGGCGAAACTATGGATCGAAGTGGATGGCAATGTCCTGTTCAGCCAAGGGCGAATGCGCCTTTTAGAAGCGATTGATGAGACCGGATCTATCAGCCAAGCGGCGGCTAAGATGGGTATGTCCTACCGGGCTGCCTGGGGAAAAGTGACGACCACGGAGCAGCGGCTGGGCGTAAACTTAGTGGAACGTTTCCCAGGCCATAAGGAACAGGGAGCGGCGTTGACCGAACAAGGACGCCAACTTCTACAGCGGTTCCAGGCCTTTAACGGCGAAGTGTTGCAGGCCATCGACGATTTGTTTGCAAAGCATGTGCAGGGACTGGTCGGGGACATTCCCTCGATAACAATGGAGGACGAAGATTAAATCGTCCTCCATTTCACATGTTAAGAGAGGATTTTTTCAGAGCTCGACGAATATTCAGATATGCTCCTACAAGCAGAGGTGGAAGGCAGTGAGTTTGTGGAGTTAATTCTCTCTGGCATCGGGCAAGCACTCCATTTATTATTTCAGGGTGATCCAGAAGTCTGGGCGGTCACCTGGCTCACCTTAAAAGTATCGGGGATCGCCACGATCATCAGTGTCCTCATGGGAGTTCCCATGGGAATTCTCCTGGCGCTGTCCCGGTTTCCCGGAAAATCCCTCCTGGTCAGCTTGGTCAACACCGGTATGGGCTTGCCGCCAGTGGTTGTCGGCCTTTTCGTGACGATCCTCCTCTGGCGGAGCGGTCCTTTGGGGATCTTCGGCCTTCTATACACGCCAGCGGCGATGATCTTAGCCCAAGCCGTCATCGCATCGCCGATCATTACGGCATTGACCTTTGCGGCGATTGAGCAATTGGATCCTAATTTACGCTACCAACTCTTATCCCTGGGAGCCACTCGACTCCAGACGGTATGGCGACTGGTCTTGGAAGCGCGTCTCTCTATCCTGGCGGCGGTAATTGCCGGATTCGGCGGTGTCATCTCCGAGGTCGGTGCCTCGATGATGGTTGGCGGAAACGTAAAAGGGCAGACCCGGGTGTTAACGACGGCGACTGTGATGGAAGTGTCCAAGGGAAATTTTGATGTGGCCATCGCCTTAAGCATCATTTTGTTGACCCTCGCCTATGGGGTGACCTTGATCCTTACATTGGTCCAGCAAGGGAGACAAAGGGGATGATGGATTCGATCTGCGCTTCCTTGGAAAACATCGAAGTGATCAAAAACCGCCGCCCGATTCTCCAGATCGATAAACTAGATTTTCCCGATGGGAAAATCACTGCCTTAGTCGGTCCGAACGGGGCCGGTAAGAGTACCCTCTTGAAGGTCCTCCATGGACTCGAACAGCCTGACGGCGGGACGGTTTACTTTCGTGGACAAGCTGTGGGCGGAAGGGACGTAATGGCCATTCGACGGCGTATGGCGATGGTCTTTCAGAACCCCTGCCTCTTTCAAACGACCGTCTATGAAAATATTGCTGCCGGTCTGCGGTTTCGAAAGTTCCCGAAGAGAGAGATCGAACCTATCGTCCGCCACTGGGCTCAGCGTTTTGGCGTGGAACACCTGCTTGACCGCCAGGCCCGACAACTCTCCGGCGGGGAGGAACAGCGGGCTGCTTTAGCCCGGGCACTGGCCTGTAAGCCAGAACTTTTAATGCTGGACGAACCTTTTGCTTCCCTCGATCCGCCTACACGGGATTCCTTGTGCCGAGACCTGCGAAAAGTCATCAAAGCGGAAGGGATCACGGCGGTAATCGTTACTCACATGATGGAAGAAGTTTTTTTACTTGCCGACCGGGCAGTGATGCTGTCACAAGGGCAAGTCCTGCAAGCGGGAGCGCCGGAGGAACTCTTGGACAACCCCGTCAACGATGAGGTAGCCCAATTTTTCGGAGGGCGGCCTGTCATCGTCGGGCACATCCGATCACGAAGCGACGGGAAAGTAGAAGTGGTGACCTCAAAGGGGCGTTTTCAATTGCCTGCCCTAGCCGGCGATGAGGGAACATATATCCTTTGTCTGCGAGGCGAGGAATCGGAGCCCTAAAAATAGAAAGGCCATTTCGGTTACTCGACCTTGTTTCTTTTTGTGCTCTAAAAAGCGCTTTCCTTTAGATACAGGATAAGGGAGGAGGGAATTAGATATAGACTGAACCTTAATCTGATTCTCGATTATGAAACTATACATTTTAGGGAGGTAATCGTCGTGTATCGAAAACTATCGCGATTCAAAGTATTTGCTGCGATGCTAGTTGCCCTATCGCTCTTGCTGGCTGCCTGTGGTTCCGCCCCGACAGCCCAAACAGCTACAACTGTACCCGCTAATCCCGATGTCATCTTGGCTACCACCACCAGCACGATGGACAGCGGATTGCTCGATGTGCTCATACCTGCCTTTGAAAAAAAGAGTGGCTATAAAGTGAAGCCCATCTCAGTCGGCACTGGGCAAGCCCTCGCTATGGGAGAAAAAGGAGAAGCCGATGTCCTGCTCGTCCATGCACCTGATGCGGAATTGAAGGTTGTCGAGAAAGGCGCCGCCATCAATCGTCGTCTAGTGATGCACAACGATTTTATCTTCGTCGGTCCCCCTAGTGACCCCGCCGGGATTAAGTCGGTCAAGACCAGCATCGATGCCATGAAAAAGATTGCCGAAATGAAGCAAATCTTCATATCCCGTGGCGATGATTCGGGCACCGACAAGATGGAGAAAAGCTTTTGGAAAAAAGCGAATATCCAACCTACTGGCACGTGGTATCAAGAAACAGGCGCTGGCATGGGCCAAACCTTAAATGTAGCTTCTGAGAAAAAAGGCTACACCTTGACTGACCGGGCTACCTTCTTAGCCCAAAAGAAAAATAATGACTTAGACATCGTTCTGGAGAAAGAACCGGCTTTACTGAACATCTACCATGTGATGGAAGTGAATCCGGAGAAATTCCCCAAAGTGAACAAAGACGGCGCAAAAGCTTTTGCTGACTTTATCGTCTCCCCGGAAGGACAGGCGATCATCAAAGACTTCGGTGTCAGCAAATATGGCCAGTCCCTCTTCGTACCGGATGCCGGAAAAAACGAAAGTGAACTTGGCAAGTAGTACCCTTGAATAGTAGACTCTCAGGAACAAAAGCCCCTCGCACTCCTCTTATGGATTGGCGAGGGGTTTTTCCTTTTGGCATAGAGATTGTTCTTACAGCGTAGTATCTCAGCAAGGTAAGCATGACATCATTGTGCCTTTTACCGTAGAGGAGAAGAATCCATGGGAAAAGTAACTCACAGTAGTGTATTTGAGTTGGGCTTGAGGTGGTCCTGGTGAGCGCCGCTGAAGCAATGGGCGAACTGGATCCTCGAATTTTGCTGGCCTTTGATCTGAGACCTCGCCGTATTGAACCGATGCGTGGTGCCTTTCGGGTGGAAGACAGCAGGGGGACCTGGGTGTTAAAACGGTTTCCCCATTGTGCCGAAGATCTGCAATTTATTTATAAGGTGCAGCAACATCTGTTGGCATCGGGATACCGCCGATTTTCCCCAATCTGCTTGACACCGCAGGGCGCCTTGAGTTTGGAGTTTGAACAATATCACTGGATATTGACTGCCTGGATGGAAGGACGTGAATGCGACTATGACCGATGGAAGGATCTCGGAGCAACAGCCGGTGCAGTCGCTGAACTACACAGGCTAAGCCGTGGCTTCTTTGCACCGGAATATGGAAACCGGAGTTTATGGGGACGGTGGCCGGATATCTTCAACAACAAAATCAAGCAGTTGGAAGAATGCCGCTTGGCCTCTCGGCGAAAAGCGGAACAGGGCGACTTTGACCGGCTTTTTCTAAATCACCTAGAGGGGGTCTTGGAAGAAGCTAAGGAGGCTAGCCGAATCCTTGAATTTTCCCCTTACCATAGCTTGATGAAACAGGAAGCCCTGGCCGGCGGTTTTTGCCATCATGACTTGGCTCACCATAATGTGATCATCAATGAGATGGGAGATCCCTACTTTATCGATTTTGATCATTCCATACAGGATACTCGCTTGCATGATCTGGCCAGCTTGATCATCCGGGTCTTAAAGAGAGATCACTGGTCTATCGAGAAAGCCTATAAGATTTTGGAAGCTTACAGTATCGCTTACCCTTTGTCAGATGATCACGTAAAGGTGATGTACTGCCTGTTAGCTTTTCCGAACGACTTCTGGCAGTATGCTTTTTCCTATTACTTTGAGAATTTGCGACAGCCTGCCGAGTATCACACGAAACGATTGAAGCGTTTTTGCAGCCAGCAAAAATACCGCCGCCGTTTTTTGCGAGAGTTTGGCGATTCGCTCTAGGGCATAGGTACAAGTTTTGTCGCGTATCTTCTTAGCGATACGAAAAATGGGCAAATCCCTGTCACAGCCTCTGCGTGCAAAAAGGGTTCAGCCATTCCGTTCGTTTTTTGCTAATCCGAACAAGTTCTGCAGGTAGAAATTCGGTATTTAGCGGTAACTACGACGCGGTAACATTTTCAACAGGTACTGCGTAATATATCAAGTCCCCAATGGCAAAAAGCCAGCGGGCAGTCGAGGAGGTGGATTGTGAAGATAGGAATCGACGCCCGTGCGGCGATTTGGTACCGGGGGACAGGGATAGGTACGTACACATACCAACTGTGCAGGCATCTCTACGATGTCTGTAAACAGGAAGAACTGCGTTTTTTCTGGCCTGGTGATGAGTTTCGTAACCTCCATATCACCCAAGATGATGTCTTTCGCCAGGTGGAGCAAAACAAAGATCGATTCTGGGAGGAAATCCACATCCCACAGGTGATTCAAAAAGAAAACATCGATCTCTATCACGTTCCCCAAAACGGCATCGGTTTGCCCTACCCGAAAGAATGCCCATTGGTGGCCACGATCCACGACTTAATTCCCTATATCTACCCGGAGACGGTGGGCAAGGGCTATCTGAAAATTTTTTTGGAAGAGATGCCCCGGATCTTGGAGGTGGTAGACCATGTGATCGCTCCTTCTCATTGCACAGCACGAGACTTGGAGCAGATCGCCGGGGTGCCTCGGAATAAAATTACCGTCATTTACGAGGCGGCCGAACCGATCTATCAACCGATGGATCGGGAGCGGGCGCGCCTGTTTATGAAGGAGCGTTTCAGTGTAGATAAACCTTATTTGCTCTATGTGGGCGGTTTCTCTCCACGAAAGAACATTCGCTTGTTGATTCACGCCTTTCATCAAGTCCGGCGCTATCTTCCGGAGGAGTATTGCCTGATCATACCGGGCAAGCAGTCTAAAGAGTATAACGATTTAGAGTCTATGGTAGCAGCACTGCGACTGCAAGAACATATCCGTTTTCTGGGCTTCGTCAAGGTAGATGAACTTCCACGGATCTATAACGGGGCGAGTGTCTTTGTGTACCCCTCCCTCTATGAGGGATTTGGCTTGCCGCCGATAGAGGCCATGGCCTGTGGCACACCGACGCTGGTATCTAATGTGTCCTCTCTCCCCGAGGTGGCTGGTGATGGAGCTCTTCTGTTCTCTCCAATTCGAACCGAGCAGTTGAGCGAACTGATCTATGCCGTTTTAACCGATCCGGAACTAGCCGCTGAACTAGGTCGAAAAGGATTGCAGCGCGCGAGATGCTTCAGTTGGCGTCGGGCGGCCCTCACGACCCGAGATGTTTTCTTGCGCTTGAGATAGATTGGACAATGTGGGCGATGCCCGATAATGTTCGCAGGGAGGGAAAAAGATTGGCTAATCAATGGATGAGACGATGGGAAGAGGGAGGTCCAGCAGGTCTGAAGGGCCTCGATTTGCATATCGTCACCTTTGATATGGGAAAAGTGGACCGCGAGCAGCAGCGTGTAGGATCTACAGATGCGGAAGTGCATCTGCTGGAAGTGCTGCAGGCCGATGATCGTGAATTGCATCTGAATGTGCAAGTACTGGTTAAGGCAGTTCTAGAATCGGGGCATGCTTCGGCAGAAGGCCATGACCATGACGCAAACTCTGAAAGTCAGGATCAGCTTGTATCTACCCTATCTTTGTTAGATCAGGCGATACCGCCGGGGCCGGATATACAGCATCAGGAACAACTGCTGATGATCCCGATTCCCTTTGAGAGAATCGAACAAAAAGATGCGATCGCTGCGGGCGAGAGCGAAGCTTTATCGGTCTTGCATGTCCATCCCCATTGGGTCGATGAAGAACTGAAGATCGATGTGGTTCTTGCAACGGGGGTACCACAGGAGCGGGATTTCGATTGTGAGACGAACGATTATGAGGAAAGAAATATCTCTTTGACGGGAGAAGGTTTTCCGAGTCAGGGAGAAGTGATCGCCTTTGCTTGGCGAGCCGAAAAGACGGATCAGGAAGGGTTTGTAGAGCTGCGTGGACAGACCATTGTCGATATCGGGGAAGAGCATCCCTTGGCTCTGCTGGAGACGGTCCATATTGTGGAATACGGTGCTGTGTTCCTAGGGGATCCCCAATGGAGTTCAGAAGATGGACAGTGGGAACTGGTAGGACCGGCGATGGTTCTGCCCTTTGAGGTACCACAAAACATAACTGTGCAAGAGGAAGCCATACAAGGGGAAGTTACGCAAGAGATGGTGACCCAAGGGGCAGCTATCGAAGAGACAGTTCTACAAGAGACGATGATCCAAGAAGCAGTGCAACAAGACTCGCCTGGGCAAGAGGACGTTCTACAAGAAGCTATTTACCAAAGTGAAGATAAGCAAGAGGTTGCCAAGCGAGAGGCAGCCCTAGAAGAGGCAGTCGCACAAGTGGCGGCCGCTCAAGAGGTTGCTGTTCAAGAGCCAACTGTACAAGAGGAAGATATCAAAGACGAAGCTGTACAAGATGAAGTATTACTAGGCGACGCCACGGAAGAGCTAACCGCTCATGAGTCATATACGCAAGAAACCGCTTTGCAGCAACCTTTTCCTGCTTCGCCCTATGCAGATGCATTCTTGTCCCCACAAAGTAGTTTTGGCTCGGAGCCCACCGCTTTTGAAGAGGTGGCAGCAACAGAGAACATGGACGTCATTCCCGTAACCGTTCCCGTCATGACTGGTGAGGTTCCGTTACTCAACAAGTCCGTGGAAGAATTTGAGCCGACTTGGTCCGAATATCCCTCGCCAGTTCATCATATCGAATCTGCCGAATACCCGGCCCCGCCGATTTTAGGTGAAGAAGCCGAATATCCACCAGTGAAAGGACTGGAACTCAAATTCAACAAAGAGGCTGCTGCAGCCGACGAATTCCAGGCCGGTTTATATGAACAAGCAGCATCTCTTTATGAACCACCGGGGTTTTTTTATCCACAGCCCCTAGTCTTTGCTGATCCGGCAAGTTCTCTAAGAAATAAAATAAACGCTTATGAAGAACCGGGGACTTCGTTTGAGGAGCAGGCTACTGCCTTAGAAGAACAGTCCTCTGTTTCTGAGGAACAATTCGCTCTTTCAGAAGAACAGCCTAATTTGTTAGAAGAACAGCCCACCTTTGCTAGTCCCGGGATGCCGGTGACGGCTTACGAAGAACCGATTCTTCCTGGTCTATCCGTTGCATCCGCTGAATCGGAGAATTATATAGGATACCCTGGTTATCCGAACCCAATGTTTTATCCAGAAATGCGGGTGATGCCTCCTGCTCCAGAAGCCATCGATTATCCTGCCGACTTCCAAAATTCTGTAGAAGAGACGAGTACCTCAGCGTCAACGGAACCCGGAGAAAGCGATGAACATTTCCCCCTCATTCAGTACGAAAATCAAGATGTACGCTCTTCCGGAGATATTCAAGATGAAGAGATCACAGAGATTCTCGAACAATCGGCGCAGGCCTGGCCCCCGTTGGAACCTCAATGGTCACCTGCCGGTCAGATGTGGCCGATTGTAGAACAACCCTGGCGACCGGTAGTTCAACTTTGGCCTCCGGAAGAGGGAGAATGGATCCAAACAAACCAACCCTGGAAAGTGGCTCAGACGGAAGTCGCCGCCTCCATCCAGCCAGAAATCGGTGATATTCCCAGTAGAGATGAAACAACCTCCGAAAGGGCTGCTCAAGTGCCGGTGAGTAAAGATACGGTAGAGCTAGAGTCTGAATCGGAGATAAAAGATGCAGCAGAAGTCGCCGATGGAGCCATAAGTGAGGTGGAAGTTGCACAAACCAGCCCTCAAGTTGAAGAAGGATCTTTTGAGGAGATTTTCAAAGAAGATTTAGCAGTTACAAAAGACATAACTTACGCTAGTCAATCACCTGATAATGAAGAATCCATTGATGTAGAAACGATGGCTGAAGAATCTATATCCAAGGAATCCGTTGCTGAAGAATCCACCGATGTAGCATTCACTGACGTAGAATCCACTGCTGAAATATCTGAAAATGAAGTATCCGCAAATAACGTAACGACTGATGTGGCATGCACCAAAGAACTTCCCCTTACTGAAGCTTCTCTCGATGAACTCTCCTCCAAAGAAGCGTCGACAAAAGACGTCATCATGGAAGACGTAGCCGCCCAAACCGCTGCCGAAGAAGAAATTCGCCGTGCCCGGGAAGAAATGATCATCACCGATGACGAAGCAGTATTCTCCCGCGATAAATCTATTCCCGATGATATAGCTCCGGTTTTAAATGAGATTCGAACAGCTGAAGAAGAATTGGCTGCAACACAAGCCGTACTCGTTGATGAAACTTCGATAGATGATCCTAATGATGGGAGTAATGATCTTACCTCACCGACCGTCCAAAAATTCCCCTTCGGAAGAGAGCGCCCTCTCATAAACATGGAAGGCCGTCGAAGTACGAAGAATGAACCTCGCGCCCGAGTCGAAGACATAGTTCCCCCGACCCCATCTAAAGAAAGTCCTTTCCCCCGCCGTATACCTTCTCCCCGGACGTCCCGTGTAGAGCCTATACCGGCTCCATTACCGCGCACTGGTCGTCGTTTGGCCCAAACCGCTTCAACTCCGGCAGCGAAAACAGAGTTCATTGAATCACCTCAGATTTTTGAGCCCAAACCTGCAGAAGTCCGCCGGTTTCCCCGTCCCTCTGCACTAGAGAAAAATAGAAATCTCGATATAGCGGGGGGCATTGGAACTGCCGGTTCAAGAGCAAACGTTGGAGAACAAGAAAAACAAAAGGGCAAGCGGCCTGAGAAAAAGTGGAAATTCATTGTAATTCAACCTGGTGACACAATTAGCAGCATCGCCCGGCGTAATCGTGTTTCGGAAGAATCTATCCGCACCTTGAACAAACTCGGCCCAAATGACACGATTGAAGCCGGCCAATCCATCATGGTTCCTCGAAACGCCTAAAGGCAGACAGATTTAAACAAATGGACAAATGGTACACCGTCGACGATATTGTCGGCCGGATGAAGGTCTCCAAGGAGCGGGTACTCACATGGATCCTCGCGGGGATGCTGTCGGCGACTGACCTCGAGGGAAAAGGGGATTACCGCATCAGACAGCAAGACCTTGATTTATTTTTGGCTCGGCAAAAAGACAGGACCTATCAAGCCCTGGAGAAGGTGAGGGCCCGTGTAGAGGAAGAGACGATCGTTCTCGGAGATTTATACGACTGGCTGCAGCAGGAGAATGGTTCCCTCTCCTCTCTATATAAACAGATGGATGACTGTCTGTTGCAGGTGGTCGAGCAATTCAAGAGCCAGTGGGACAGCGCTCGTCAGTCCGGGGAACATATCCGCGCTCGTGCTTTTCAAGATGCTTTAACCGAAGTCTATCAACGCTGGGAAAGACCTAAACAGATTTACCAGCAGTGGCTGATCAATCAAGAAAAGCGCTGGCAGCTTTTTATCGCTCAATTAGGTCCCCTATTGGAATCTAATGCTGGTCTGGTGACTCCATCAGACCCTTTTTTGGCCATCCATATGTCCGAGTTAAATACCAACAACAGCACGCCTGACATCCTGATGGAAACAAAAAAACGAAACCGTGACTTTTATCAAGCCTTATATCTATGGGCAAAACGGGAAAATACTGCTCTTCGGGAGCATTACGAACGGATGGAGCGCTGCATCAGCCGGATCGTGGAGGCCTTGCAGAATTCGGCCAAGAAGGCTAGTAAAAACATGGAGTTTGAACGAGGCCAATCCTTTCAAGACGCAGCCAACATCGCCTATTACCAGTGGGAACAGTCCCGTTCCGTCTACAATCAATGGCTGTTGGGATTTCATGAACGCTGGCAAACATGTCAATCCACGGTGAAACTAAACTTGGCTAAATTTCGCCAAGAGATGGGTCGTGCGACGGAAGATCAAGAACCTCCCGATCCAAGCTATGAGCAGGAACCTTTTGATCATGGGCCGGATCTCGTATGAACGGGTATCCGGCCTTGGCATTTGTTTGTCAGAAAGAGTACAATATACCCGGAGGGAGAAGATGGAACGTTATGACGTGTTGCGCCTCGCCATGACAGCCGGTGAGATCATGCTGGTCAATGGAGGAGAAACATACCGGGTCGAGGATACGATTCGACGGATCTGTAAGGCCGGCGGTTTGACGGGAGAAGAAGCCTTCGTAACCCCGACGGGCATTTTTTTGACCGTTGACGACATCAAAGGCGAACCGCCGCTATCGATGGTTCGGCGAATTCCCGTTCGCACTATCGATCTGAATAAAATCGCACGGGTCAACGATTTTTCCCGGCGTTTTGCCCAAGGGCGTATGACTGTCCAAGATGGGACGGAGGAACTCGCCGAAATCCGCAGAGAAGTCACCTATAACGAACGATGGACCTTGGCTGCATCAGCCGTCGGCGCGGCCGCATCGACGATGCTCCTCGGCGGTGGAGTGCAGGACTTAGCGTTGGGAGCCATAGTGGGTTTCTCGACGATGGCCTTCTTGCATCGGCTGACGATGTTGCAGACCACCCACTTCCTCAAGGAGTTTGTCGGAGGGGCTTTTGCGGCAATACTGGCGCTAATTCTGGTAAAATTCATCGGTCTGTTTGCTGGACAAGTTGCCTTTTTTCAGCCTGATAAAATCATTTTAGGAACCTTATACTTGCTTGTGCCCGGTGTGACCTTGACCAATGCCATCCGAGACCTGATTTCGGGAGATCTCGTGGCTGGTGTGGTTCGAGGGATCGATGCACTATTGGTGGCTGGTGCTCTCGCTGGTGGCAGTGGATTTGTGCTCGCCTTTTGGGGAGGGAGTTAACCATGGCTATCACCGGTGATCTGATCTATTCCTTCATCGTGACGGTTGCCTTCGGTCTGCTTCAGCAAATTCCGCCCAAAACACTGCTATCTGCCGGGATCATCGGTGTGGCTGGACGAGCCGTCTTCTTGATCGGCAGTTATAACGGCCAAGCTCCGACGATGGCCTCTTTTCTCGGGGCTGTCGTCATCGCCGTACTTGCGGAAATTATGGCGCGTTGGCAGAAGGTGCCTGTCAGTGTCTATGTCGTCTCTAGTTTTATTCCTCTCGTTCCGGGTCTAACCACATATGAAGCGATGGGGGATTTTCTTCGCGGTGAGTACACGCAAGGAATCGCTAAATCGACTCAGGCTGG
Source organism: Heliobacterium mobile (assembly GCF_009720735.1). Taxonomy (GTDB): domain Bacteria; phylum Bacillota; class Desulfitobacteriia; order Heliobacteriales; family Heliobacteriaceae; genus Heliobacterium; species Heliobacterium mobile. The sequence goes on along the minus strand of NZ_WNKU01000010.1, from coordinate 2,835 downwards.
ATTAATTGCCATTGCGATAGCTGCCGGATTGGCTGTCGTATCGTCTATTGCTAGGTATCGAAAGGCCGTGGCGACTCGAAAGATAAATAAAACACCCTAAGACATCGAATGAGAATCGATGTCTTTTCGCATTTATTTGACTTTTTACGGCGCAATCGAAAAGTGTTGAATTTCACAAACTCCTATGCTAGAGTTAAATCGAACTTGTGGTCTGATCATTAAACCGATGACTGTATCATTATTCTTACTGGGGGGTTTGGAGTAATGCTTTCGCAACGATTGCGCAACGATTCACTTAAAGAATTAATCATGTCGGCGGAAGAGGCATCAAGATTTATTGAGGATGGAATGACCGTCGGTTTTAGCGGCTTTACACCGGCTGGGGACGTTAAGGTTGTACCCTTTGCGCTGGTTGAACGGGTAAAAAAAGAGGGACAACCTTTTAAAATCAATCTTTTTACCGGTGCGTCCATCAGTTCGAAAGTGGACAGCTTGCTTTCCGATGCCGGTATCGTCAACTTACGCCTTCCGTACCAGTCGGACAAAGGGATGCGTAAACACCTCAATTCCGGTGAAGTTAACTATATTGACCAGCACTTGTCCCACACAGCGGAGTTTTTGCGCTCCGGTGCTCTTCCTGCTGTCGATGTAGCGATTGTTGAAGCCGTAGCGATCACGGAAGAAGGTTACATTGTCCCTGGTTGCGGCGTCGGCAACACACCGATCTTTATCCAACAAGCAGAAACAGTCATCGTGGAGCTCAACCTGGCTCAACCGCTGGGCTTAGAAGGTCTCCACGACATCTATATCCCTAATCCCCATGGATCTCGCGAACCGATTCCTCTCACGCAACCAGGTGATCGCATCGGCACGACGGTGATTCCTGTCGAGCCCGGTAAAATTAAAGCCATTGTGGTGACCAACGAACTTGATGTGAATGCAGCGATGACACCTCCTGACGAAGAAACGGCGACGATGGCTAATCACTTGATCAACTTCCTTCGTGATGAAGTGGCCGCCGGCCGTCTCGGTCCCAGCTTAGCTCCCTTGCAATCCGGTGTCGGTTCCGTGGCTAACGCCGTTTTCTATGGCTTCCTAGATTCGGAGTTCTCCGATCTGCAAGTCTATTCGGAAGTGCTTCAAGATGCCGTCTTCGATCTGCTCGATGCCGGTAAAATCAAAATGGCTTCTGGTTGCTCCCTGACCATCTCCCCAGCTAAACATGATGAAGTGCTGGAAAACCTGGACAAATACCGCGATCGCCTGGTCCTGCGGCCTCAGGAACTTTCCAACAACCCGGAAATTGCCCGTCGCTTGGGTCTGATCGCCATCAATACGGCCATCGAAGTCGATATCTACGGTAACGTAAACTCCACTCATATCATGGGTACCCAGATGATGAACGGTATCGGCGGTTCCGGCGACTTTGCCCGTAACGCCCGACTGACCTTCTTCTGCACCATGTCCACAGCCAAAGGCGGCAAGATTTCCAGTATCGTACCGATGGTTTCTCACGTAGATCATACTGAACACGACGTAGACGTGATCGTCACTGAACAAGGCTTTGCCGACCTTCGCGGCCTCAGCCCCCGGGAACGGGCCAAACGGATTATCGAAAACTGTGCCCACCCGGATTACAAACCTATGCTTATGGAGTATTATGAAGAAGCTCTCCAAAAAGGCGGTCATACGCCGCACAACCTGGAAAAAGCTCTCTCCTGGCATGTCAAGTTTGTAAAAGAAGGTTCCATGAAGTAAAGCAGTGATATAAGTCTTTCCGAAAAGGTCATATATAAAGTATTGCGCCGAGTAGGGAATTGACCCTATTCGGCCTTTTATCATTTAAACCACTCATTCTAGACGGATATTTCCAGTTGAAATACACAAAGTGAGATGATATACTACAGTTCCTGTCGAAGACGGGGCGTTTTATTCGGGAATAGTTCACACACGAACATTATTGTTGTGTTGTAGTCAATAGGTTAGTAGTCAAAAGGTGGATAAGGCAAAGCAGATAATTGCCTAAATATACCGGTTGATATAACGAGTAAAGCGTGATATCATAAGCATCTGCTCGGTAAACGGGCAGGAAAAGCGCTGGTCCTTGAAAATCAAACAGTTGTAAGCAAAAGCGTGCGAAACCAAAGTCAATTCGGCCCGCGCAAGCGGGACGGACAACTTCTTACGAGTGGATGACTTCTGTTACAAGAAGCCTTAACTCGATAAGAAACCTTATCAATAAGAGCTTGACTCAAGCTTATCTACATTTTTTGTGGAGAGTTTGATCCTGGCTCAGGACGAACGCTGGCGGCATGCCTAACACATGCAAGTCGAACGGAGCACGGATACTTCGGTGGAAGTGCTTAGTGGCGGACGGGTGAGTAACGCGTGGATAACCTGCCTGAGAGTGGGGGATAACAGCCCGAAAGGGCTGCTAATACCGCATAACGTTGTCTGGGGACATCCCCGGACAACCAAAGGAGCAATTCGCTCTTGGATGGGTCCGCGTCCGATTAGCTAGTTGGTGAGGTAAGGGCTCACCAAGGCGACGATCGGTAGCCGGCCTGAGAGGGTGAACGGCCACACTGGGACTGAGACACGGCCCAGACTCCTACGGGAGGCAGCAGTGGGGAATCTTCCGCAATGGGCGAAAGCCTGACGGAGCAATGCCGCGTGGGGGATGAAGGTCTTCGGATTGTAAACCCTTGTCTTCGGGGAAGAAGAATGACGGTACCCGAGGAGGAAGCCCCGGCTAACTACGTGCCAGCAGCCGCGGTAATACGTAGGGGGCAAGCGTTGTCCGGAATGACTGGGCGTAAAGCGCGTGCAGGCGGA
>NZ_WNKU01000108.1 GCF_009720735.1 Heliobacterium mobile | reverse complement strand
ACGGATATGCAGGAGCGTACAGTTCTGCAAGGATAACTGAAAACAACACCACCAACGCAAACTTATCGAAGGAACGACTGCTTGAGAAGATAGTGGACAGAAACAATCTAAACCACGCGTACAAGAGAGTGAAGTCCAACAAGGGGGCGCGCGGAATCGATGGGATGAAGGTAGATGAACTTCTACAATATCTCAAAGAGAACGGAAGCCAGCTCAGGCAGTCAATCCTGGACGGTAAACACCGTCCGAATCCCGTCCGAAGGGTAGAAATACCGAAAGAGGACGGGAAGAAAAGAAAATTAGGAATCCCCACAGTCGTTGACCGAGTGGTACAACAGGCCATCAGCCAAGTACTCACACCGATATATGAGAAGCAGTTTTCGGACAATAGCTACGGGTTTAGACCGGGAAGAAGCGCGCATGAGGCCATTCGGAAATGTCAAAACAACATCAACGAAGGATACAAATATGTGGTAGACATGGACTTGGAGAAATACTTTGATACCGTGAACCAAAGTAAGTTGGTCGAAGTATTATCCAGAACCATCAAAGATGGTCGAGTCATATCGCTCATCCATAAATACCTGAAAGCCGGAGTCATGGTCAAAAACAGTTTCGAAGAAACACCAATCGGAGTACCGCAAGGCGGCCCTCTCAGTCCAATACGTAGCAACATAATGCTCCATGAATTGGACAAGGAGCTTGAGAAAAGGGGGCACAGATTCGTCCGCTATGCGGACGACCTGATGATCTTCTGCAAAAGCCGAAGAAGCGCCCAAAGAGTGTTAGACAACATCCTTCCCTTCATTGAAAAGAAGCTATTTCTGAAAGTGAATCGGGAGAAAACAGCCGTTGACTATGTGGGAAAGGTGAAATT
>NZ_WNKU01000107.1 GCF_009720735.1 Heliobacterium mobile | reverse complement strand
GCAGCGAGTGAAAGGGTATTGAGAGCGGCTTGATTTGGATTTGTTATAAACAGTACGCCGCACCGCAATGGGCCAGAGTAAAACTAAATATTATTTTTAGTGATTTCCTCAATAGACTGATTTACATTACCTTGAAATAATCCTCCGTGGTAAGAGATTACCCTCTCGATATCAAACATATTAAGCTTTTTTAATGACTCAAAGGCTTCATTCACGTTATTTGTGTATTGAGGGTTAGGACCTGTTAATTGACCATCAATCAAGTTCATGGCGTCACCAGCGATTAGCGTCTTGCTTGGTTGGTGATATAGACAGACATGCCCAGGTGTATGTCCTGGGGTTAAAATCACTGTAATCCCGCCGCAATACGGCAGTATTTGGCCATCCTCTACAACCCGGTCAATTGTACCTTTCGGAGGATTTTCGAGAGTGTACTTAAATGCTTTACGCATTTCCTCCGGTAAATCTTTAGGTAACGACTCTACAGCTTTTTCGATAGCTTCAGGCTTCATCATTTTTACAAGTCGTTTCTCACCCTGAATAAAGGGCTTTTCTTGTTCGCTAGAAAAAACTTCTATTTGATAAGGTGACTCATTCTGAATGGCCGCTAAATTTCCGATATGGTCAATGTCCTGATGTGTGATGATTACTTTATTAAGTTTGGTATAAGGTATCCCAGCTTTTTCGATAGCTTCCCGAAGTAATGGCAGTTGACCCGGAAATCCTGTATCTACCAGTAGAACTGTTTCATTATCATAAAGTAATGTGGGGTATATTGTGTTAACCCTTCCCAGAACCATCGCCGAGATACTTAACATTTCTATTCCATCGGCTATTTTCATATCAATCCCTCGCAATCATTGTCCAATAGTATCTGTATTTTACACTATTTTAGTAA
>NZ_WNKU01000106.1 GCF_009720735.1 Heliobacterium mobile | reverse complement strand
ATGGTGCCTCGGGGCGGAATCGAACCACCGACACGAGGATTTTCAGTCCTCTGCTCTACCGACTGAGCTACCGAGGCATGGTGGGCGATAACGGAATCGAACCGCTGACCTCTTGCATGTCAAGCAAGCGCTCTAACCATCTGAGCTAATCGCCCGAGTAATTATGGAGGCGGCACCCAGATTCGAACTGGGGAATAAAGGTTTTGCAGACCTTTGCCTTACCACTTGGCGATGCCGCCATGGGGCGATTGATGGGACTTGAACCCACGAGTGCCGGAGCCACAATCCGGTGCGTTAACCACTTCGCCACAACCGCCATGATGGAGCGGGTGATGGGAATCGAACCCACGTAACTAGCTTGGAAGGCTAGGGCTTTACCATTAAGCTACACCCGCATTTTTACTTGTGATTAAGATGGTCGGAGTGACACGACTTGAACGTGCGGCCTCCTGCTCCCGAAGCAGGCGCTCTACCAAACTGAGCTACACCCCGATATGGCGGAGAGAAAGGGATTCGAACCCTTGAGACAGGTTTTGCCCGCCTACACGATTTCCAATCGTGCGCCTTCGACCAACTCGGCCATCTCTCCAAAGAACAATAAAGATTTTATAACAGAATCATCAGCTTTTCAAGGGGTTTTTCCTGGAAAAGAGCCCTTTATTTAAAGGGTTTGTCCATTAAGGGTTTGCCCCTTGAGAACTGCACAGGTTCGTATTATATACGATGTAAAGCTTAAGGTCAAGTCCTCGACCGATTCGTACCCGTCGACTGAACGCCTCACGGCGTGTACATCCCGAGCCGATCGACCAGGTCATCTTCCTGGGGTCTTACCTACTTGCGTAGTGGGAAGTCTCATCTTTGGGTCGGTTTCGCGCTTAGATGCTTTCAGCGCTTATCCGCTCCCGACATAGCTAC
>NZ_WNKU01000105.1 GCF_009720735.1 Heliobacterium mobile | reverse complement strand
GCAGTTATCCGCGCCCTTCTTCGCCTCTCAGCGCCTAGGCATCCACCGTATGCCCTTACTAACTTGACCTTATAATTGCGCTTTACTTTACCTCTGTGCAGTTTTCAAGGAACAAACCTGTCACCGTTCGGAGACAAGTGGTTTGATAAAATTGGTGGAGCTAAGCGGGATCGAACCGCTGACCTCTTGAATGCCATTCAAGCGCTCTCCCAGCTGAGCTATAGCCCCATATAAACCGGATACTTTACGCATCCGGTTTTGCCGGCTTCGCCGGACAATCTGGCAACGACCTACTCTCCCAGGGACCAACGTCCCAAGTACCATCGGCGCAGGAGGGCTTAACTACCGTGTTCGGGATGGGAACGGGTGTGGCCCCTCCGCCATTGCCACCAGATCAGTTTGTAGTTGTTGAGGTCCATCCGGTTCATCACCGGAGTTAGGAGTTTACTATACCTAGTTGAGCTTTTCAACCGGTAAGTTTCTCCAGTCCCTCAAAATCAAACAGTTGTGTCGCATTGCGTGCGTACCATTCCGTCCGGACCTGTCCCATTGAGCTTCATAAAAACCATGAACGGACACTAAATGGTCAGTTCAGCTTATCCATGAAGCTTGTTGGGAGGTCTCCGTCCGGTTCGACCTCGACATCTCACTGCGTAGAGGGTTCATCCTTCACTAGAAAAACTAGCAGGGTTCATCCTCTACCGTGACGAGTCTCCATAGAAAGGAGGTGATCCAGCCGCACCTTCCGATACGGCTACCTTGTTACGACTTCACCCCAATCATCGACCCCACCTTCGGCGGCTGGCTCCATATAGGTTACCTCACCGACTTCGGGTGTTGCCGACTTTCGTGGTGTGACGGGCGGTGTGTACAAGGCCCGGGAACGTATTCACCGCGGTATGCTGACCCGCGATTACTAG
>NZ_WNKU01000104.1 GCF_009720735.1 Heliobacterium mobile | reverse complement strand
GGAGCCAGCCGCCGAAGGTGGGGTCGATGATTGGGGTGAAGTCGTAACAAGGTAGCCGTATCGGAAGGTGCGGCTGGATCACCTCCTTTCTATGGAGACTCGTCACGGTAGAGGGTGAACCTTGCTAGTCTTCTAGTGAAGGGACGAAACCTCTACGCAGTGAGATGTCGAGGTCGAACCGAACGGAGACCTCCCAACAAGGTGTGCAAGCGAGGCAATCTCGCAAGCGACTAGATGGGACAGGTCTGAACGGAAAGGTTACGCACGCAGCGCGACACAACTGTTTGATTTTGAGGGACTGGAGAAACTTACCGGTTGAAAAGCTCAACCGGGTATAGTAAACTCTAAACTCTGGTGAAGAACCGGATGGACCTCAACAACTACAAACTGATCTGGTGGCAATGGCGGAGGGGTCACACCCGTTCCCATCCCGAACACGGCAGTTAAGCCCTCCTGCGCCGATGGTACTTGGGACGTTGGTCCCTGGGAGAGTAGGTCGCTGCCGGATCGACCGGGTAACCGGCGAAATCCTGATAAGGTAACCTTGTCAGGTCCATAGGGGCCTATAGCTCAGCTGGCTAGAGCGTACGACTGATAATCGTAAGGTCGGTGGTTCGAGTCCACCTAGGCCCACCATATGTGGGGGTGTAGCTCAGCTGGGAGAGCACCTGCCTTGCAAGCAGGGGGTCAGCGGTTCGATCCCGCTCATCTCCACCATATATGCAAATAATGCCGCTGCTTTTGCGGCGGCATTTTGTTCCTTGAAAACTACACAGAGGTAAATGTAAAGCGCAATTATAAGGTCAAGTTAGTAAGGGCATACGGTGGATGCCTAGGCGCTGAGAGGCGAAGAAGGGCGCGGATAACTGCGAAAAGCCACGGTGAGCCGTAAGCAGGCATAGACCCGTGGATACCCGAATGGGGCAACCCGTCCGGAGTCATATCCGGACATCG
>NZ_WNKU01000103.1 GCF_009720735.1 Heliobacterium mobile | reverse complement strand
TGATATCGATCGTCGCCGGCGTGTTGGCCATCAAATCCACATAGCCTTTTTTCCCGCTTCCGGCATCCGACCCGCTCCCGTCTTGTCCCGCTTTTACTTGTGCCGCCGTGGGGGCTGTCGCTCCGTGGGGTACCACGACATAATAGCCTTTTCCGTTTTCGTTGGTCTGTACCCGCACCTGGGCGCTCGTGTTCGTCACTGTTCCCGCCTGCGGATAGCCGCTCGCCCAGGTCGGGGGGGTCGTGTCCGGCGCTGCGCTGGTCGCGATGTCCACCTTCTCCGCCGTCGCCTGCAAGTTGGGTACGCCGTCTTCCGTTACCACGTAGACATCATAGTCTGTCGACGGGGCCAAGCCCGTGATATCGATCGTCGCCGGCGTGTTGGCTGTCAGGTCTACATAGCCTTTTTTCCCGCTTCCGGCATCCGACCCGCTCGCATCTTGTCCCGCTTTTACTTGCGCCGCCGTGGGAGCTGTCGCCCCGTGGGGTACCACGACATAATAGCCTTTTCCGCTTTCGTTGGTCTGCACCAGCACCTGGGCGCTCGTGTTCGTCACTGTTCCCGCCTGCGGATAGCCGCTCGCCCAGGTCGGGGGGGTCGTGTCCGGCGCTGCGCTGGTCGCGATGTCCACCTTCTCCGCCGTCGCCTGCAAGTTGGGTACGCCGTCTTCCGTTACCACGTAGACATCATAGTCTGTCGACGGGGCCAAGCCCGTGATATCGATCGTCGCCGGCGTGTTGGCCATCAAATCCACATAGCCTTTTTTCCCGCTTCCGGCATCCGACCCGCTCGCATCTTGTCCCGCTTTTACTTGCGCCGCCGTGGGAGCTGTCGCCCCGTGGGGTACCACGACATAATAGCCTTTTCCGCTTTCGTTGGTCTGCACCAGCACCTGGGCGCTCGTGTTCGTCACTGTTCCCGCCTGCGGATAGCCGCTCGCCCAGGTCGGGGGGGTCGTGTCCGGC
>NZ_WNKU01000102.1 GCF_009720735.1 Heliobacterium mobile | reverse complement strand
CGCCCTATTCAGACTCGCTTTCGCTTCGGCTTCGGCTTCAAGCCTTAACCTTGCTCGTGACCGCAACTCGCCGGTTCATTCTACAAAAGGCACGCCGTCACCACGAATGGCTCCGACTGCTTGTAAGCATACGGGTTCAGGTTCTATTTCACTCCCCTTCCGGGGTGCTTTTCACCTTTCCCTCACGGTACTGGTTCACTATCGGTCGCTGAGGAGTATTTAGCCTTGGAGGGTGGTCCCCCCGGATTCCCACGGGATTTCACGTGCCCCGCGGTACTTGGGATCCCTTCGGAATGGCTCGTCCTTTCGCCTACAGGGGTGTTACCTGCTGTGCCGGGCCTTTCCAGACCGCTTCGACTAGGATGATTCGTTCATAATGAAGGTCCCGCAACCCCGCCTCCGAAGAGACGGTTTAGGCTTTTCCCCGTTCGCTCGCCGCTACTGGGGGAATCTCGCTTGATTTCTTTTCCTCCGGGTACTTAGATGTTTCAGTTCCCCGGGTTGGCTTCGCTGACCTATGGATTCAGTCAGCGATGTCCGGATATGACTCCGGACGGGTTGCCCCATTCGGGTATCTACGGGTCTACGCCTGCTTGCGGCTCTCCGTAGCTTTTCGCAGCTGTCCGCGCCCTTCTTCGCCTCTCAGCGCCTAGGCATCCACCGTATGCCCTTACTAACTTGACCTTATTTTCTAATGAATGATCGCTTCGTCTATCTTACTTACCGTGGTGAATCATAATTGCAGTGAGACACTTCGTCAAAAGACTATGGTGTCGATACTGCAATAAGACATCACCGTTGAGTATGAAAGCTTGATGCTTGATCATCATTATTTGCGCTTTACTTTACCTCTGTGCAGTTTTCAAGGAACAATCTGAGGTCCGTCCGGTTCATCACCGGAATTCAGAGTTTACTACACTCAGTTGAGCTTTTCAACCGGTAAGTTTCTCCAGTCCCTCAAAATCAAACAGTT
>NZ_WNKU01000101.1 GCF_009720735.1 Heliobacterium mobile | reverse complement strand
GCACCTGGGCGCTCGTGTTCGTCACTGTTCCCGCCTGCGGATAGCCGCTTGCCCAGGTCGGGGGGGTCGTGTCCGTTTGACCCGCCCGGTTGATCGTCACAGCGTAGTATTCATTTGAAACTCCATCGGGGGCCGTCACTTTGATGTAGACCGACGTCGCACCGCCTTCTATCAGTGCGATAGAGCTCGATCCGCTAACCTCTGTGTTAAATGACATGTCCGAGTATAGTTTGAAACTTGAACCAGTTGATACAACGATGTCTGTTCGTGAAAGGGTATTTTTAGAGTTATCCACATTTATAGTCCATGCGATTGCGCTTTCCTTCGAAGTTCCCACACCACCCCCGGTACTACTGGCTGTACAACCTGCTACGCTAGAGAGTAAATCGGGAACCGCAGGCGTAACCTGTAAGCCACTTGGAACACCTCCGGCGTAGATAAGTAGTTGCGTAACTTGCTTATCTGCAGGAACAGGTATAGTAAGAGAATTATCTCGAGCAGTTGATTTTGCCTCCTTGTTCATCCAAGGAGTATTTACGTGTTTTAGTGCAAACGATAGTGTATAGGTTTCACCGATTGTAGTGGGAACTACTTGCTGGATACCATCAAATCCTGCAATAGCCCCATCCATCCAGTAATAAAGGCCTGTCTTCGCATACGGCTGATTACTTGAATCTAAATCATAAAATACGTGCCCCGCCGCAGTAAGTCCTTGCGTTCCGACAAGCGCCCACTGTTTAGGCTGTACATCCGGGTCTGCGGTGCCAACAACAGCGCCTGCTTCAAAACCGCCATTTTTCAAGAGTTCCGTCAGATCACCTTGTTTTTTTACGCTAATGTCGTCTAGGAAATAATTACCGGGATCGTTTCGGAACAAAAAAGTGATAGCCGTGTTCTGTTCAGACGCGGTAAACGGTAACGTATATATGTGCCACTGTTGATCATCGCTCAGCGTAACGCCTCCTGTTATCCCTTCGCCTGGCACACTAGAATAAAAGTTTCC
>NZ_WNKU01000100.1 GCF_009720735.1 Heliobacterium mobile | reverse complement strand
GGTTCGAATCCTACTCGAGGAGCCAATGACGCGGGGTGGAGCAGTTGGTAGCTCGTCGGGCTCATAACCCGAAGGTCGCAGGTTCGAGTCCTGCTCCCGCAACCAAATCTGGCGGTGTAGCTCAGTTGGTCTAGAGCATACGGTTCATACCCGTAGTGTCGTAGGTTCAAATCCTACCACCGCTACCAAACTTCATAAACCCATTGGAGAGATGGCCGAGTTGGTCGAAGGCGCACGATTGGAAATCGTGTAGGCGGGCAAACCTGTCTCAAGGGTTCGAATCCCTTTCTCTCCGCCATGTCGGGGTGTAGCTCAGTTTGGTGGAGCGCCTGCCTTGGGAGCAGGAGGCCGCACGTTCAAATCGTGTCACCCCGACCATTTAATATAATAAGATGCGCCCGTAGCTCAGTGGATAGAGCACTGGTCTCCGGAACCAGGTGCGCAAGTTCGATTCTTGCCGGGCGCACCATTATCGTAGGGGAGTAGCTCAATTGGTAGAGCGGCGGTCTCCAAAACCGTAGGCTGCGGGTTCAAGTCCTGTCTCCCCTGCCATTAGACAATCGTTATTTGTGGTTATCAATGATTTCTAAAATATCCCGGTTGCAAGTTGGGCACTGATATGTTAAAGTATGTTTCTGTCGCTGAAGAGACGGAAAAGTGCCAAAAAGCGATATGCTTATACCGATTCTGGTCCTTGAAAATCAAACAGTTGTAGGCAAAAGCGTGCGAGACCAAAGTCAATTCGGCCCGCGAAAGTGGGACGGACATTTTCTTGAGAGTGAATGACTTCTGTTACAAGAAGCCTTAACTCGATAAGAAACTTTAACAATAGAGCTTGACTCAAGCTTATCTACATTATTTGTGGAGAGTTTGATCCTGGCTCAGGACGAACGCTGGCGGCATGCCTAACACATGCAAGTCGAACGGAGCACGGATACTTCGGTGGAAGTGCTTAGTGGCGGACGGGTGAGTAACGCGTGGATAACCTGCCTGAGAGTGGGGGATAACAGCCCGAAAGGGCTGCTAAT